>NZ_SBIV01000003.1 GCF_004765795.1 Halorussus marinus | reverse complement strand
GAAGTCCGTGTCGCCCTCAACACGGTAGCGGAGTGCGATCCGCCAGTCGCCGGCCGGGATGTCGTGGTTGGTGGTGAACGACCAGGGGCCGTACGTGATGAGGTCCGCGAGCGACAGCGCTTCGCCCTGCGAATAGTTCTCGAAACTGTCAGTCCCCGAGGTACCGCTGAACGTCTCGCCCTCGAGCGTCCAGCTCGTCTGCTTGCGCTGGAGCCGGCCATCACTCGTCACCTGCCACGGCTCGTCGCTCGCGATCGCGGTGTTCAGGTCGTTCAACCAGTCCGTCTCTGTGTCGATCGACTTCTGCAGCACGTCCTGGCGGACGGTCTGAGCGGGCGGGTCGACGTCCGCCTGATAGCTTGTCTCGCTTTCGATGAGGGATTCGACTGCGGTGTGGATGTCTTCGATGTCGTACTCGGCCTCAACCGGCTGTTTGAGCTCGCGGCCGCCCTCGCCGACCAGGATCGTGCGGTCGGGCTGCTGTTCGACGTCGACGAGTGTCCCGATCGGCTGTTTGTGGCCGTCCTCCCACACCCGCATGTCGGCCTCCTCGAACGCCTCACAAGCCCACGTCTCGTCTTTCGGGACCGGCACTCGGATCCGAGGCAGATCGTTCACCCGAGGGTTTGCTTCGGGATCGTCGAGCAGCCTGGGGCGGAGTGTCCGCCCGCTTGGATGGTCGACCTCGACAGTCCAGCCCGACGCCGTCGTCCGCGTCCGCGGCCGCCCTGAACTCGGTGTCGACACCACGCCACTCTCCCCGCTCTCGGACGCCCCGGACGCGTTGTACGCCGCAGCCTTGTACTTGTACGTGTTCCCCGGCGAGACGGTGTCGTCCGTGACCGCGACCGTGCCCGTGCCAGGGGCCGCGTCGAGTTCCACGGCTACCTGATAGGGCCCCCAGTCAGAGTCATACTCGCGCGCTCGCAGCAGCCGGAAGCCGGTCTCCGTCGCCGCGTTGTCGCTGAACTCGATGTCAACCGACGTCTGGGTCGGGTTGCTCGCCGAGATGTTGGACGGCGCTGCGGGCGCCGGCTCGATCTGCGCGCTGTCAAAACGGACGGTCTCCGAGCTCGCGCCGTTGAAATGGCTCCACCCGATCCCGCCGTCAGTGTAGGTCGAGTCGGTCGCCGAGACCGCGGCGTGCCTGGTGCCGGACGCGTCAGCGATGGCGGCCGTGATCGTGCCGTCAGCACTCCAACTGACTAACACCCGGAGCCACTCGCCGGTCGGCACTGATCCAGACTGCACGGCGATCTGCTCGCCGTCTCGCTGCAGTTGGAGCTCACCCGCGTTCCACCGCACCCGATACCAGCGGCTCGTGTCCTGGACGCCGAAGTACATCCCCGACGTGCCAGTGTCTGAGTCCTGGACTCGCAGTCGAAATGAGAACGCGTCTCCCGCAGCAGGATACGCTGGCAGACCGCTCGTGGAGAAGATACTGTAGCCGCCGCCTCCGGTGACTTCGAGCGCGTTCGACCCCGCGTGAGTGGGGCTGGACACGATGGTGAACGCGTCGGTGTCGCCAGTGTATTCGTCGAGGTTGCCGTCGTCGAAGTCGTCGATCGTCGTCGCCATTAGCGCCACACCTCCTCGCGGCTGACGACCCCCTGCGTTTCGGCTGCGGTGTAGTCGCTCCCAGACGCGACCGGGGCGAGCAAGTCTTGGAGCCCCGACGGCGTCGGCGGTGTCTCGTTCTCAGGGACGACCCAGTGGGGGCGTCGCCAGCCGCGATGCAACACTGCATCAAGTTCGAAGTCCTGATAGTTGTTGGTTGAGGTGGTGCCGACTGTTGATTCGCCGACAATCGCTTGACCGACGATCGCGGGCGCGATCGCGTCCGCGAACCGAACCCGGACGACGACTCGGGCCGGCCCGATCCGAGTGACTCCCCAGCCGTCGAGCATCCAGTCTGAGCTACCGAGCGCAACCTCCGTCCACGCGCCCGCACTATCGTCGTACTCCTCGACTGTGAGGCTCTCGCCGAGCCGCAGCCGGACGATCCGATTCGACACGATCACATCCTCCGCGAAGGTGTGGCTGGGCGCGAACACTCGTCCCCACTGGACATACCCGTTTGAGTCGGTCTTGTCCGCATGACCGCGTGTATCCCACACCTGAATATCTGTCCGCCACTCGGCGTCCAACGCGGCATCATAGATCAGATGAGGGTTCTCGAACGAGCTTGCGAGCGCGTCGACGACATCCACTTGGCCGTGTTCGCCAGCGCGCGTCTCGACGACAGAGACCTGCTCAGTCTGCTTGCTCTCCACGTCGAACCACCAGACATCCGTGGCCGACTCGGGGAGGCCGACGAGCGCGGTCTGGTCGTTGCCGAAGTCGTTCTCGACTTGCGCGACCGATGTCGAAACCGCACGGCGGCTGTTCTCACGCGTTCCCTCGAAGGTGAGCCGGCCATCAAACGCCTGCGCAGCCGGCGTCCGCGGATCCACGCGATTCGAATCGATGTTCTCCAGCGAGTAGTAGCCGTCCTGTGGTGTCTCGTCGACGCCGTAGAACGGCACCGGCCCGATCTCGGGGCCCGCGTCGAACAGCTCCTCCAGTTCGGTCGCGAGCTTCTCCGCGAACCGACCCCGGTACTGGCCGGTGACCGTGAACTCGTTGGGCTCGCTGGAGATGCTCTCGACGGAGCCGTTGATGTCTCCGAGCAGGCCCTGTTTAGCGAGGCGCTGGCGGCGCTGGCCTTGGCTGTTCGTGAGGCTGTCCGCCGGGATCTCGATCGGGCCGAGGTATCGTGTCGTCATGAATCGTTATTCCCGCTGGTTGCGACCGTCAATCGCTTCCGTGAGACTCGCCGCCTCGAGGAACGTGAGGCTGCCGTCGAAGACGCTCGACTGCTCTTCGGCGTCGAAGGTGAACCGCGGGCTCTCGACGACCACCTGCAGGGGATCGTAGAGGCCGTTCGTGCTGTACTCGCCGACCTCGAGCGTGGCGGTCGAGGCGCTGTCAATCGTGCAGACCTGGAGGTAGCGGTCGAGGACCTGCAGCTGGGTGATCGCGTTCGCTGCTGTGGCATCCGTTGGAGTTACCTGGGATGGGTCACCGGTGTCACCCCACTGGCTGTCGCTGCCCGTCCAGCCCTCGACACCCTGGAACGAGATCTCCGCGAAGTGGATGCCGCCGCCGAGATCGAGGTAGAGTCCCTGTCGTTTACCGTTCCCCGAGAGTTCCTCGCCGGTGGCGTCCTCGTACCAGCTGGAGAGGATGCTGTTGATGGAGCTTCCGGCACCGTCGAAGATGAACCCGGTGCGCGTACCCATTTCGATGGTGAGGTTGCCCTCGAACACGAACGTTCCAGTGACGTCGTTCCCCGAGTTTGCGGGGTCGCACGGCGGGAGTGTCAGCTTGGCTTTGTCGTAGCTACTCATGGATGATTAGTACTGAAAACGGAATCACGGGGTGGCTAGAACGGCCAGCTATCGGCCGGGAAGGCCGCCGCTGCCGCCTGTAAGGCCGTTCTCCAGCTCTTGGATGCGGCGCTCGAGCTTCCGGAGCTCCTGGCGCTGCCGTCGCTCCAGCTCGGTCGTGTCCAGCTTGAACGTCGGCGAGTACGTAATCTCTTGACGGGCCCGCTTGCGGTCCCGGGCCTGGTTCGACGACGTCGATCCCTGCGACCCGGACGTCGAGCCCTTGCCGTCGCTGCCGCCGCCGGCGATGCCGGTGATGAAGTCGACGATCGGGCCGAGTCGCTCCTTGCGGCCCTGCTCGGTGAGGATCGACGGCGGCGCCGACTCGCCCGTCCGCGGGTTCGTCCGCAGCGCACTCCCTTCGGGGAGCATCTCGGGAGTGAGGATGGGCATGCCGACGCCGGCGGCTCCGCCCGCGCCGGCGCCGCCGATCAGGGAGCTGGCGCCGCCCTGTCTGGCGAGCCAGGCGGCGATCCCACCGCCGGCGCCGAGGGCTGCTCCGCCGGCGATCGTGCTCGGGTCGATCGCCCCCGATCCATCGCTGGTGGGGCCGGACCCACCGCGAGGGTCGGCTTTCTCGCTGATGAGGTCGCTTGGCACGAGTTCAACAGCGTCCTCGATGAGATCGCTCACCTGTAGTCCGAGCGGGTTTTCGATAAGCGCAGACGCGGCGATCGTCGCTCCGCTTGCAACCAACGCGGCGGCACTGATGTCCGCTCCTTCTTCGATGACTGCGCCCTCACCGATTGACACTGCATCCTTGATCAGATCCGATGCTTCGAGACTCGCCCGAGAAGCGATCAGCGACCCAACTCCGATACTGACGGATCCGAGAAGTGAGGATACCGATAGAACGCCGCCGATCGACCCCAGCAGGCTACCACCGCCTCCGCCCCGGCTGGAGAGGTTGCCTTTCTCGATAGAATCATTCATGTTCCGGAGCAAATCGTTCCGAGTCCGGCTGAGGTCGTGCTCGATCTCCCACTCGTCGAGTACTGGCGGCTCCTCTAGATCCTCCTGGATCTCCGAGAGAGATTCAGTCTGAGAGTCGAGCAGTTGACGGGACATCGCCCGCTCCCGCGAAGCCCGCTCGCCACCCCCGTCGTTTGCGAGCTGGGCCGAGGCGTTCACGTCGACAGTCAGAGCGTTCTCGAGCTCGGACTCGATGTCGTCACGGGCCGCTCGAAGGCTGGCTGACGATACCTCTGCCTCAAGGAGTGCTGCTGTACTGAATTCGGTCATATGAATAGCGGTTATCTGCTGAAGGAGATGCGACGGCCGTCGACTTCGGTCGCGTTGATGTCGAATTCAACCGAGAATTCGACTTGCTCCTCCGGTGAAACGTCTTCCAGCTCGAGCGTCCGCGTTGCCACGGGTGACGATTCGTTCAGCAGGGCGACCTCCATCGTCCCACTGACGGACTCCTCGCCCGTGTTAAGGACCATCCCCGATATTTCGATGGTGCTACCGTTATCAGTTGTGTCCTGAGTCACGCTCCACGTCCGGAGCGGCAATTCAGCCACGGTTTCGGTTTCTGTCGTTTCCGGCGCTGATGTCCCCGTCCCGGCACACCCTGCAACGAGCAGTATCAAGACAAGAGCAACTGCGGGGAGGGTCCTGCTGAGGCTCATTGCTTGGCTGTTTGTCTCTGCCCGCTTAAATTTAGGGCCAGCTACTCATCGGGGACCCCGCCGAACGACTGCCGAGCGTCCATGATGTCGTGGATCGCGATCCAGTCCTCGATCTCCGCCCACGTCATCTCATCGAAGACCCGGGGGCTACCGCCACGATCGATGTACGCCGACTTCGCGTACCGGTACACCTCGCGCCGCGAGACGTCCTCCCGGGTCGCTACTCCGCGGGCGAGGTCGCGGAGTACCTCCCGTTTCCCACCTCGGGATCCAGGAGTTCGCTGATGCGGGCCTCCGCCCACTTCCGGTAGAACGGATGCAGCTGGCCGACGACGCCTGCGTGCTGTGCGTCGGTCATGCTGTCGTCAATATATGGTGCCTCGACCGTCCCTTCGGCGACGAGTAGCGTGGCCGACGTACCGCCGCCGGCGTTCGGGTCGCTCTCCAGGTCGTTCTGGATGTTGCCGTAGACGTTCGCCCGGACCGCGCCGAGCGTGACGCCGTCGACGTCCTCGTCCCACATCGGGAAGTCGTCGCTCTCGAACGCGCCCTCGCGGTCGTCGTCTTCGGGGAAGCCACGCGCCCACAGCACGCCCTTCTTCTGGGCGGCGAGTTCCTGCTTCTGGGAAGCCAACTGCTGGGCCTGCGGGCTGTCGTCGTCGATGTCCGCGAGCGCCTCGGTGAGCTCCTGAATCCGATCCTCGAGGCGGTCAACCTCGTCGTCGAAGTCGAAGTGCGTCTCGTTGAACGTCATGCGACCGTCACCCCGCCGTTGACGTGGAACGTCGTGCTGTCTGTCGTGTCGTCCGGCGTGATCACGCTATCCCAGTTGTACGAATCCGGCTTCAGCTTCGGGAGATCGTACGTCGAGACCGTGGAGCCCTCGACGGCGATTTCGACCGTGCCGGTGACGCTGTCCAGCTGGTCGGGCGGCGGGCCATTCGCCGCGCCGCGAGCTAGCTCCAGCCGCGACGGTGACGTGAACGTCGCGGTCGCGTCGAGCGTCGTCGACGGGTTCGCGATCACGGCTCGGAGCGGCGTCGGATCCGTGCCGCGCTGGAAGCGCGCGATCTCGCTGATCGACAGCGAGCACGACTGGAGGTCCTCGATGCTCGTTCCGTCGATAGTGAGGGTGAACCCGTGGAATGGCGCCGACGTCCCGTCGTTGACTCGGGTCGCCGTGGTCAGGTCGACTGACGATCCGGGCTGCTCGTCGGCGTACGCCATCGTCAGGCTGTACGAGACCATCCCGCCCTGTTCGTAGTCGATGCTGAAGTCGATCGGGATGACGCCGAGCAGTTCGCGCTCGGCAGTCCCTGTCGGGTACTGGACGTTGGTGAACACGCGGCCGGACGCGGCGAGCCCGGGCGTGAAGCCGGTGCCGCCGTCGTTGAACACGAGCTTCTCAACCTCGTTGAACGTGTCGCTAGACACGACGGCGGTGACGCCGACGGCGCCCTCGAAGTTCTGCTTGATGCTCTCGGCCGCCTCGACCTCGCCGGCTTCGCGGAGCCGCTGGAGTTGGTTGTCCAGCGAAAGTTCGGTGAGCTCGGCGTTCCGGCCAAAGTCGAAGAGGTCGGGCGTGCCGTCGCTGTTGCTGTCGACGAGCGAGCCGAGGAACGAGTCCTCGTGGCCGAAGATGAGTTCGCCACTGCCCGCGCCGGTCATCGGTCGGTACCTCCATCGTCAGGTGGAATACTGCGGTCTGTACTGGTCATGATAAGTCCTCGTAGCCGTCAAAGACGACGTCGAAATCGTAGCGGTAGTAGTCCGCATACAGCTCCGACTGCGGCGCTTGGTTCGCCACCTCCAGATGCGTGTACGAGACGTCGGTCCCGCCGGCGTCCGGCCAGGTGCGCTCGGCGAGCAGGGTGCTCCGGATCCGATCGACGAGGCCGGTGTCACCGTTCTGCCAGACGATGCCCTCGCTGCCGTCCGGATCGACGTGGCCCCATTCGCTGTGGTTGAGGCCCTCGATGCGGACGCCGACCACGGCCTCGCGGGAGAGGTTGTACTCGGCGCCCCGCGGCTCGGTCGCGACGTCCGCGAGCGTGGCGCCGACGTAGTTCGCTTGCTGGAGGTCCTCGGTCCGCGACCGGATGTCGCCGTCGAGGATGGTGCTCTCGTCGCGATCGACGCGGCGCAGCGGGACGGTCAGCGAGCCGACGACACTGCCCAGCTGGGCGAGCACCCAGTCAACTTCCGGACTACTCATCGCTGCATCTCCCTCCGGAGCTCGTTGAGTGCATCCCGAACCGCCCGCGACTCAGGCAGCCCGCTGGGATGGGTCTGTGGCAGGAACGCGGTTCCGTCGGGGAACATCTCGGCCAGGTAGGGGTACTCGGCGGGGTCGAACTCGAAGACGAGCAGGGGATCGCCCTCAACGGTGTGGTCGCTGGTCCCGAACTCGAAGTAGACCGAGGCCTCGTGCTCCCAGCCGACTCGGATCGAGAGCGAGTTCTCGGAGCGGTCGACTTGGGGTTCGCCGAGGCTCTCGATGATCGGCTCGACGTTGTAGTCGTACTGGCTGCCGTACGCTCGTAGCTGGTCGTGGACGTCCTGGACGAATTGATGGACGAGGTTGTCCGATTGCCCTATGAGTTCGTGTTCGGCCTCGTCCAGGACGGCCTCGCGGAGATCGTCCTCGAAGCTGCTGTCGAGATTCATGTATTGAGGCCCCTACATTTATCCGGGGTGGCTGACACCTCTCCAGTGATGTCCGAAGACATGCCCCGAGTAATCCGGAAGGCAGACCACGGCGTGAGTGTCGAGCTTGAACTCGAAGAGTCCGAGAAAGGATTCACTACGATGAAGTTCTCGGAAATCCGGCTACTTGAGAACGGCTGGGTGGAATGTCGAGACCCCAACGACGAGGAAGAACGGCGAAACTTCTTCCCTCCTTGGAAAGTGCAGAACATCGTTGTGTACGACGAAGACAAGCCGAAAACAACGTTGTAGGCCATTACTGGTAGACCTCCAGGAGCTCGTCGGCCTTCCGCTCGAACTCCTCAGCCAGCGACTCGACCGACCGAACCCGAGCGTTCTCCGGGATCTGGACCGCGGCCTCATCGACGAAGTCACTCGCAGCACGGAACGCAACCGCCCGGCGAACGTTCCGCGGGATCCCTTCGTGGCCGTACGAGTAGGACACGTACACCGCGTTCGCGAACGACTTCAGGACGTACTCGTCGTCCTCGCCGTCCTCGAGGAGGTTGTCCGTGTCGAGGTAGAGCCGGCTCCAGCCGCCGTTGTTCACGCGGAGGTAGTAGTCGTCGCCGACCGCGTCTGGCCACGACCCGCCCTCGTACTCGACGGTCCAGTCCTCGAAGCTCCCATCCGCAGTGCGGACGAGCAGCTCGGAGACGGACTCGGCGTCGCGGCGTGCGAGCTCGATCGCCGTGTACGATCCCTGCGAGGTCTTCGGCGACGGCCCGCTCTCGTCGACGATGAACGCACCACTGGTCGGGATGTCTTCCTCGTCGTCTCTGGTCTTCGACGCGGTCGGGATGTCGATCGCCGAGGCCTCGTCGAGGATGGTGGCGCCGGTCGGCGCGTACCAGTGGCGCTTCAGACTCTTCTCCAGTGGCTCGGTCTGGGCGGCGATCGCGTCGACGGCGAGCTGCTGGTCCTGACTGATGTCGCCGGGGAGCTCTGCCTCCTGGAGCGCGCGGCGGAGGTCCTCGAGCGTGCAGTAGCCTTTAGGCATAAGAGATCACCGCGGTCAGCTCGCCAGCAGCGTGATCGTCGCCATGTCTCCAGCCGTGCCGGTTCCACTCGAACAGCGGACGCGGATCTCCTCGGCGCCGGTCTCGACGACGTCGTCGTAGTCCGCGCTCCCAGAGTAGCCCGACCGGACACCCTGGATCCAGTCGCCGCCGTTCTGCCGGACGTCGACCTCGTAGTCCGCCGCAGCGTCGCCGCGGATGTGGATGTCGACGATGTTGGCGCCGAGCAGCCGGAGGCTGACGGCGTTGCCAGCGGTTTCGATGTCGATCGTCGCCTCTTCAGTGGGCATGGGTCAGCCCTCCAGCTCGTCGTAGTAGCGCGAACTGATGGTCTCGAGTGCCGTTGTCCGAGACTTCCCCGTGTCCTCGGCGTGGTAGAGTGCATCGAGGAGGTCGACATCGTCGATGTCCTCGACGCGTTCGCTGAGTTCGTCGACGGTCTGGTCGGATGGATCGAACGGCGGTTCGACCTCTACCGCACCGTCGCCGAGGTCGGATGTCTCGCCCACTTCGTCAGCGGCGTCCTCGACCACGTCGAAGTCCTCGTGGTCGCGGAGGTAGTCGGCGAGCTCGCCGTCGACGTCCTTGGTGTCGCCGGGGTCGAAGCCGACGCCGCCGACCCGGTAGTGGCCGCCGTCAGCCGTGTACGTGACTCGTGTCATGGCGAGCCACCTCAGGCGGTCGCGACGTTGTTGATGAGGACCGCGCCCTCCTCGTCCTCGACCTGGAAGTCGTCGCGGGTCCGCATGAAGTAGCGCGCGAACAGGTCGTTCTCCGCGGTCTTGTCCGTCTGATCGAGCACCTCGACCTCGGTCTGCCGCCAGACGCCGTAGATGAGGTTCTCCGGGTAGGTGAACAGCGCCGTACCCTGGGGCCAGCCGGCGAACCCGTAGACGTCGTAGTTGAACGGCGTCAGATCGTCGTCGCTGAAGATGACGGCAGCGCCGAGCGGGTCCTCACGCTGGGTGAGGTCGAACTCCCACTCCTCGATCTGGGAGAGGTTCATCATGTAGACGGGCTCGTTCACCGCCGCCGACCGCTTGAACTTGTTCGGCAGCGCTGCCCGCGCCTCGTGGAACAGCGACGTGTCGATCGCGCCGCCGGCGTGGTCGTAGGTGTTCGTGTCGGTGCGCTCGTTGAGGATCTTCAGCCAGCCGTCGTTCTGACTGAGGAACGCCTGACTGTCACCACCCGACGCGTCGTCTTCGTCGCCGTTGATGCCGAGGTCCTGGGTGTCGACCGCCCACTGGTTGCTCATCTTGTCGAGCACGATCTCGTCGACCTGCCCGATCGTGTCCTCGACAGTCTCCTGGGGGAGGTCCCAGTCGAGCACGCCCTTCTCGGCGTCCATCTTGATGCCGTCCGTGTTCACCTCCGCACTGCCGTTGCTGGTGCCTTCCTCGGTGCCGGCGCCGCGCCGCATGCGTTCGCCGACGCCGATCCGGGCGATCTCCATCTTCGGCCGCGGCAGGACCTCGGTCCGGACCATGCCCATCAGCTGGCTGGTGTCCTGGATCCGCTGGTACCACTCGTTGAAGAGGTCCCGCGGCATCACGCCGCCCGAGAGATCCGCGGGAGCGATGTCCTTCAGCGCTTCCTCGTTGCCCTTCCGCACGCCGGTCATACCGCCGTAGTTCTGCTGGATGCTCATGTTCTATCGGCCTCCCTGGCTGCCTGCGAGCTCGCTCATCTTGCTCTCCGGCGTGAAGAACGCCGCCCGACGGTCGACACCGTCTCCGTCGCCGCCCTTCTCGGCACCGCCGAGCTGCTGGCTCTCGGTCGCACCGGTCTGCTTCGAGATCGCGTCGATGCGCTCGGCCTGCTTGTCGACGTCCTCCTTCAGCGCCTTCGCCCACTCGGGAGCGTCAGCGAACGCGTCCTTCTCGCCGTCGCCGCCATCGCTGGCGGCCTCGAGGGCGTCGTCGAGTCGCTTGCTCTGTTCGTCGACCTGTTCCTTGAGTTCCTGTGCCCACTCCGGGGGCTCGTCGTCGTTGCTCATGTCAGAATCGTCGGCGGCTTCTGTGCCGCCATCGTCGTCGGCCGGCGTGTCGCCGCCGGGGGCGTCTTTGGCAGTCGATCCAGCACCCGAGGCCTCGGACGTCGTCGCACCTGTGTCGCCGTCATCGGATCCGGTGAGTGCGTTGAGGAACGCCGTCGCGGCGCTCGTCAGCTTGCTCTTGGCGCCGGGCTCGCCAGCGCCCTCGACGTTGATCCCGCGGTCGAGCACGTCCCACAGCCGTTCGGCGTCTTGCTCGCTGTGGCCGCGCTCCAGCGCCTCCTCGATGAAGGCGTCGCGGTTGCCGAGGTGGTCGGCGAGCCGCTTCTCCGCGGTCGCTGCCCGCGCTTTCGACGTCGAGAGGATCTGGGCGTCAGGCACCGCGGGGATGTCGACCGCGCTGACTTCTTGCATGATGCCGTCAGTGAGCTCCCAGTACTCCTCGACATCGACTGCGTCTGGGACGGAGACCTCGTCGGGGAGCTCCTCGGGGTCGTCAGTGGTGTACGTCCAGTCGACGTTGATCGCGCCGATGGAGTGGCCGTCGAGGATGCCGTCCGCGACGAGGCTCCAGAGCTCGTCGTCGTGGTAGGCCCACGTCTGGACCCACGCGCCGGCGTCGACGGTCTTGCCGCCGATCTCCTCGGCCTCGTCGAGCACCTCGTTCCGTTCGAGCGTCATCCAGTCGGAGGGCCAGACGGCGTGCATGATGCCGCCGTCGGCCTCCTCGACGTCCATGAACGCCTCGAACTGGGCGGCAAACGCCTCGATCGTCTCGGGGCGCTCCCAGTCGCCATGGTGGTCGACCGTCCACGGCACCATGACGACGCCCGTCGCGGTCTGGGCGTCCTCGTCTTTGGCGACGTAGTCGACGCGTTTCTCGTAGTGCTGTTCGTTTCGCTGCCTGGTCATCTGTCAGTCCTCGTCGTCGTTGGCGGCGTCGTCGGCGTCCTCAAGGTCTTTGGCACGACCGGAGGAGAGGACGCCGCGCTTTTCGCCGCGCTCTTTGTCACTGTTCGATGTCATCGATGGAATCCGTGCGTCCCGGTCGTGCCTCGCACAGGAGAGCCGGGACCTCCCCTGGGTCATCGGCGTCCACGGGCTAGTCGTCGGTCGGCGCTGCGGCCCCAATCTGCGGCCACCCGCTGGTGTCGGTCAGCTCCTCGTAGACGAAGTCCCACTTGATGTGCTCGTGGTGATAGGAGCCGTGCGAGGCGGCGTCCTTCAGGCCGGCCCACGTGTCTTCGGGGACGTCGAGGTAGACGTAGATCCGGTCGACCGGGTCGCCGTGGAAGCGGATGTAGAGGTCGCGCGTCTGCCGGTCGTAGAGGCCGGCGACGAGATTCGAGCTTTCGAACTGCATCATGTCGACCCGTGCCTCGTCGGGCGTGAGCGGGTCGTCGAGCTCGACGGTGACCCCCGAGCGCTCGCCGACCTTGTTCTCTGTCGGCGGCGCAGCCTCCGGCCGACCCATCGACTGCACGCCCATCTCGGTGGAGTCGTCGAACTCGCTGCCGACGTTCGCGACCAGCGTCTCCCCATCGACCGGATGATCGTCGGGGAGCGGATCCTCGCCGATCATCTCCAACGCCCGGTTGACCGGCACCGCGCCACGGACCGCCTGGATCTTCGTCCGGGCAGTCCGCGCCTCCTCGGCGGGCCGATCGGCGCCCCGGAGCTCGAAGTCGACCGTCCACTCGTCGACGCCAAGCGCGGTCTGGTGGAGGATGCGGTACAGTCGGGCTTCGAACTTCGCCTGCTCGGGCGCGATCACGTCCTCCGCGAACTCCCGGACCTGCGCCTCCGAGTTCGACCGGTTCGACGTCGACGTGACGTTGATGAGGATCGGCGGGACCTCGTGGACCTTCGCGATCTCGTGCTCGTTGCGCTCGCGGAACTGCTGGAACTCCATGTCGTTCGAGTCCGTCGCCCCCAACGGCTCGAACTCGATCTCGACGTCGCTCCCATCCTCGGCTTCCAGCGGGGTCTGTTGCTCGAACTCGTCAACCTCGAGGATCGCCGTCCGGTACGGCTCGCCTTTCAGGTTCTGCTGGAGTTCTCGGAGTTGGTCTTTCGACTCCTCGGTGAGCTTCCCGCCGGTGACTTTGATGGCGTAGTGGGGGATGCCGAGGTTGTCGAAGATGTCGTGGTTCCATTCTTGGGCGGCCTCGTCGGCGGCCATCGTCCGCATCGCGGCGACCCAGTCGGGGATCCCGTAGTAGAGGCTGATCGGGCTCGGATTCGGGATGAAGATCAGCTCGTTCGCCGGTTCGTTCTCGAGGGCGTCGACGCTGCTGGCGACATCGCCGGTCTCCTTGTCGACGAACGTCGGGTCGTCACCGTACCGGTCGCCGGCCTCGCCGAAGTACCGGCGGCGGCCCTGTCGGATCTGGACGTAGCCATGCCCGCTCAAGATCTCCTCCTGCTCCTCACCGTCGGCGTTCTCGACTGTGGTTGTAGTCTTGCGGACGCGGACGGTCGTCGCGGGGACGTGTGCGAGCCCGATCGGTGTGCCGTCGCCCTCGACGAGGACTTCGAGGGCGGCCCAGCCGATCCCGTGATAGTCGAGCCGGGAGAGTTCGAGTACCTCCTCGGGTGTGGAAGCGGCGGTGCCTTCGGGCCCGATCTGCCAGCGCGAGTCCGAGCCATGCCAGAAGTCGTGGACTGTCTGGTAGGCCTCACCGTCTGGGTCGGGTTCGTCGGCGCTGGGATGGGGGACGATGTCGAAGCCGTAGCCAACCTCGTAGCGCGCCTTCTTCCGGAGGCACGCCTGATGGGTTTCGTTGAGCTCCTGGAAGGCAGCAAGTGTCTCGGGGTTGTACGGCGGGACGATGCCGCGGCCGACGTCGGTGGCGATGCGGCGTTCGTCGAGCTGGGTCGTCTCCTCGGCTTTTTCCATCGCTCGCTTGTTGCCGGGCGTCGACACTGAGAGCGATACCGTCGTCTCCGAGTCGTCTGGGGTGTCGTCTGTCATGATTTAGAGGTAGCTCACTCCCGTCGAGTCGTCATCTTCGCTGTCACGCTTCTCGTGCCGGCGTGCGGCCGCGGTAATCCGGTCGAGCGCCGAGGCGGCCAGCGCCAGTGAGTCGACGCAGTCGTCATGCCCTGTCTCGGGCGCGTGGTAGCGGGTGTAGCCAGTCTCGGTGACGTCGCGCTCCAGCTGGCGAAGCTCCAGTCGGAGCTGGTCGAGCTCGGGAACGCTCGGGGCGGTCAGCTCCTCGTTCTCGATCCGGGTCGCGAGGTCGTCGATCAGGCTCTTCTTCGTCTTCGGCGACATCCCGACCGGGTCAAGTGTGACACCTTCCTGTGCGAGGTCGGCGACGATCTTGTTGTCGCGAGAGGCGTCGGGAAGAACGATGCCGGGGTACTCAGCGTGGACGTCTTCGATGTCCTCCTGGATGGTGTCCCAGCCCTCGTTCTGGTCGCGTGAGAAGTACGCGATCTCGCCGGTCGCGTCGAGGACGGTCGTCACTCGGTAGTCCTGGTGGCGGGCGAAGTCGACGCCGACGGCGAACGGCGGCCGGCAGTTCTCTGCCGGACGTCTGGCCTCGCCGGTTCCTTCGACGATGTCGCCCTTGAGCGGGTAGGTGGCGGTGAACAGCCGGTCGCCGAGTTTCTTGAATACCTCGCCGCCGTCGTCGGGGAGCTGGGCGAGGTACTCGCGTTGGAAGTCGTGCTCGGGGATCGTCCCTCGCTTGTCTTCGGGATCTTCAGCGAGGTAGGGGTTGTCGGCGGACGTCGCATGGCTGGAAAAGTACTCGGGGTAGTCAGCGGACTGCCCGAGGTCGAAATACTTCTGGAAATACGAGCGCGGGCGAACCGGCTTCGAGATGAACATCGCCGAGCCCCCAGAGTCGAGGAGCATCGGGTCGAGGTCCTGATACCAGAGGTTGTCCGGCATGTAGTCGGCCTCGTCGATGACGACGTGGTCGACGCCAGCCCCCTGCAGCGTCTTCGGGTGGTCAAACGTCCGGAACTCATAGGTGATGCCATTGACGAGGTCGATCTCGTAGGGTTCAGACTCCGTAGGCTGACCGTCGATCCAGCTGTTGGGGAGCGCGCTCTTCAACGGCTCGAACCCGTACTTCTTCGCCTGGTCGTAGCTCGGGCCGACCCACCAAAATACTGCGTTCGCGGGGTCGTCAGTCCCCCAGTCGGAGAGCCAGGGCGCGCGGCCGAGTTCGACCAGATCCATCACCGCGCAGATGTTCTTCCCGGCGCGCCGCCCCCACTTGAGGACGCGGTACCGGGCGTCCGAGGTGAGGACGTCAACCTGCTTCTCGTGGGTGGTGAACCGTGGCCGTGGGAGCAGCGGCTCGCGACCCGCCGACTGTGTGCTACTTGTTGCCATTGCCGGCCTCCTCGTAACTGACGAACTCGGCAGTCACGCCCTCGCTAGCG
The DNA here is from genome assembly GCF_004765795.1 of Halorussus marinus. Taxonomy (GTDB): domain Archaea; phylum Halobacteriota; class Halobacteria; order Halobacteriales; family Haladaptataceae; genus Halorussus; species Halorussus marinus. The sequence goes on along the minus strand of NZ_SBIV01000003.1, from coordinate 424,136 downwards.
TCGAAGCTATGATCGGCGTTGAGATCGACCTCTTGACGCTCGGTCTTGATGAACTTGAAGCTCCGCTCGAGCAGAAATCGAGCGAACGTGGTGTCGATGTCGTCTTCGGGGTCGAGCGCTCGCTGGACGAGCTGGTCGGCGGCTCGCGCACGTGCGCGCTTAAAGCTGTCCGAAAACTCCTCGTGCTCGTCAAGGTATTTGTAGAGCGTCGACCGTGAGACACCGCCTTTGTTGGCGACCTGTTTGAGGTTGAGGAAGCTCTCGGCCGCCTCCAGCAGATCGTCTTTGACCTGCTCGAACTTCGACGGCCGGCCGCCATGGACGTCGTCCTCGTCTTCGAGGATGGCGGTGGCCGAGGCCTCCCCGAGCAGGTGGACGTCGGCGAGTTCGTCGACGGTGGCTTCGCGGACGTCGTCAGCGGTGGTGTAGCCGGCGTCGCGGAGCTCGTCGGCGATGGCGGATCCGACGCCGTCGATGCTGGTCAGGTCCTCAGTCATGGGAATCACTCAAAAGTCCGAGTTCGTGAGCGCACGCCGCGCAGATCGCGGCGTCGCCCTGCCGGTGGGGCGGGTCGAAAAGGTCTCCTTCCGAGCAGTCGTCGGCGACGCCGCTCGAACACGTCCACGCCATCAGTCCTCCTCGGCGGTGGTCTCCTGACTGACCTCGACGATCGCTTGGGCGAGTGCTTGGTAGTCGGCGATCTCGACACCGTTGTAGGCGCCGAGGACAGCGATCGCGAGCGGGACGATGACGGTTGGGTCGCCGCCGTATCGCAGGCCGAGGATGGAGATGGCGGAGATGCCGATGTTGACGACGATCGACCGGATGATCTTCAGGCCCTTGAGCATCTTCAGATCACCGCCCGTCTGGTGGACGGTCTTCCAGTCGTCGACGAGCCTGTCCGAGCAGTACCACGGCCGATCGCATGGGGTCGGTTCTGCGGCCATGGCATGCATCACCCTCCGGACTCCCCACCGTCGTCGCTGTCGTTGCCCTGGAGGTCGCCGACTGCGGCGACGCCCTCGCCCATCGCGTCGTCCCAGAGGTAGTAGGCGGCGCCGAGCGCGATCGCGACGGCGCCAAGCAGGATGAGCGAGTCGGGTTCGCGGCCGGTCCACTCCATCCCGAGCCAGGATGCGAAGAGGCCGAGGATGATGATGCCGGCGAGTACTGTGCGGATCAGTCGTGGAACGTCAGTGTGTTGTGTCATGGTTAGGTGATGAGGCCGAGGATGTAGGCCTCGAACAGCCAGTCGAGCGGCGTCCAGATTTCGAGCGTGTGCGACGTCCAGTCGTCGACCATCGCGAGCACGCCGATCACGGCCGCTGCGAACGCGACCCGGGTGGCGTACTGGCGGAAGCGCAGCAGGCCGGCCGTCGTGATGACGATCCCGAGCAGCGATCCGATCGAGCCGGCGACCGAGTAGAATCGCCAGATCGAGACGAACGAGAACAGGCCGACGGCGAGGCCGAGCGTGACGACCACTGGCTCGCGGTCGGTCATCGCGTCCCAGGCGTAGGTCGCGGCCCAGAACGCGAGCAGCGCGCCCCACGTGTAGTGGTGGGGAGCGAGCGTGTGGCCGTCGGGGACTGTTTCGAGCATTAGAAGAGCGTGATCCGGTCGATCTCGTCGAACGTGTCCGCGTAGAGGTCGAGGACGCGCTCGACGATCTCGACGGTGCGGTCAGTGTGGCCGGCGCCACACGACGAGGCGCACTTCGCGTTCGCGTAGCCCGAGACCGACGGTTCGTACTGGAGTCGGCTCCCGCAGCGCGGACACCGGGCTTCGACGTGGTCGAGCATCCACGCGACATCGGCGTCGACGTCGTCGCGACGGTGGAGGCGCTCAGCGAGCGCATACCAGAGCCAACAGTCCCAGGGGTCGTGCTCGCGGAGTCGCTTGATCGCGAGCGCGGCCGCCTGGTAGAGCTCGGCGTCCTCGTGGGTGTGGCGTCGCTGATGCATCCGCTTGAAGTAGCGGGCGAGTGCGGTCGCGGTGTCGGAGACGAGTTTGCCGTTCGAGAGTTCGCCGCTTCCGTCGAGGGCTTCGCGCAGCGGGATCGTTCCAGGATACCGCCGGTCGCGACTGAGTGGTGCGCCGCTGTTGGGGCTGAATTTGTGTGCGCCTTTCATCGTCTCAAGAGGAAAGCTGTCGCTGTGGTTCGTCCCCCTTCATCGCTCGCGACAACTGCAGTCGCGAGCATCCGAGCGACGGGCGGTCCTGTTGTCAGAAAGAAAGGGCAAGAAGGTATTAGTGCCATTCTGTTCCGGAATTATCCCCGGTTCTTTCGGACCCTGGCGCGAGCTCGTAGAGGTTCTTCCGAGCATCGTCGACGTAGGGGCGCTCGTCGAGCACGCCAACGTCATCGAGACGCTCTAAGGCGTCTCGGACTGTCCGACCGGGGAGGGCAGTTCGCTCGATCAACTCCGCTTGGGTGAGGGGTGCGTTCTCCTGCAGGATGAAGTAGACAAGCTTCGCGCTCGGTGGGAGATCTCGAACCCGGTCGGAGTCGATATTGAGCGAGGTCATGGATGTAGTCGGACAGTCCTGCAGCTACTCTTCGGGGCGAGCAGTCCGGGATTCGTGCCGCTAACTGGGCGGGTCACTGGCCGATTGCCAGTCCCACACCTCCGTTCGAGCCGTCGTCGACGTGGCCGACTCGTCAGCTGGGCCTCGCTCGGACGTGACGGGGTCGCGAATCGCCAACGATGCCGTATAGGACTCCCATACGTTGCTGTTGGTAGTCGAGGGCTGGACGTCGACCATCCCCGAGTTCGGACAACCGTCGTCCGCGTAGAGTGTCGCACCGTTCGGACCTGCACCCTCGAACGCCTGCAGGAGGTCGCGCTCCTCGAGGCGAGTGAACGTCGTCCGGACGTGTTCTTTCGAGCAGCCGACCTCGTCAGCGACATCCGCCGCGGTGACCGTGCCGGTCGCGTCCCGGAGAGACTCCACGATCTCGCGCTGGGTGTCGGTGTAGACCCATTCGACGCCCGAGACTTGGACGTCGGCGAACCCGGCGGGCATGGCGTCGGTCCGGACGAAGACGGTGGCGTGGCTGTCGGGGTCGCTCGGATCTCGAGCGTACCGGCCGGCGGCCTGCGCGGTATGGTTCTCCCGGACTGACGCCAGGATCTCTTTGGCGACCTCGGCGTCCTCGCCGACGAACCCACGGCCGTGGGCGCGGTGTTCGGTGCCGTCGTCGTCCCTAGTGGTCTCGGGTTCGGCGTCGAGATCGAGCTCGGCGAGGAGATCGAGGACGAAGTGGTCGCCCGGGTCGATGCAGCCGTTGACGAGCCCGGCGCGCTCGTGGGCGAAGTCGTTCCGGCTCTTCTCCTCGCCGTAGTGCATGGTCTCGGGGTCGACGCAGCCGGCGTCCTTCATCAGCTGGCGGACACGGGACTCAACGGCGTTCGTGGTGATGGCGGTCCGGAACTGGTGGCCGTACTCGTCCTGGAGGTGTTCGACGAGCGCGCGGACCTGATCCTCGTTGAAGTACTCGCCGCTCGCGAGCGGCCGGGTCGCCGTGCCGACTTGGACAACACGAAGACCGCGCTCGAACCGCCGCCACAGCTGGCGGGCCTCGGGGTCGAGCACCTCCTTGACGTGGATGTTCGGGTGGACGTCGACCGCCCACTTCGGCCGCGCCGGGTGGGCGTCGAGCCCGACGACCGACCGGGCCTGGCTGAAGTCGGGCGCGCATCGGACGGTCCAGAGCTCGTTGTCCTCGCTGAGGACGACCGAGACCCATTCGCGGTTCCAGCCGTCTTCGTCGCTGACTTGGGCGTCGAGCCGCGGGGGCTCGTAGCTGGTTTTGCCGACGCGGCGGCCATTCCCGCGGTCTTCGGCGTGGAAGATCGCTCTCGCGAGCGCCGGCGCCATCGTGTGGGCCCGCGGATCCTCGAAGTAGTGCTCGGCGGGCGGCTCCTGGTCGAGGGCGTCCTGGAGGGCGTCGCGCTCGTTGGCCGCGTCGCCCTGGTAGCCGTCGTGGCGGGCGAGGGTGATGAACGACTCCCAGTTCGTGACGGGCGCGTCGATCGCCTGCAGGTAGGCGGTGACCGCCTCCTCGACGCGCTGTTTGTCCATGTCTTGGACGAAGTCGGGCTCTTCGTCGATGACGATGTTCGTGCCCATCCGGAGGCCGGGAACGTGGGCGAAGTTGTGGGTCGCGAAGACGACGTCGAGACCCTCCTCGCGTTTGTTACGGAACGTCTCCCACTGCCGGATCGCGGGACACTCCGAGGGCGTTTCGTCGAAGTCGCCCTCGTCTTCGTCGTAGGTGGTCTGGCCCGAGCAGCACGGGAGGTCGGCGCCCTGGTCGTTGTGGTCTTCGAGGCGGCGGTGGACGTGCGAGAAGGGCAGGCCGCGGCCCTCGCACATCATCTTGATCCACTCGGAGGCAGCCATTCCGTCCATCGTGATCGGGGTGTAGTCGATGTCTTCGTCGTCCTCGGGCGGATCGTAATCACCGGCCGCGACCGTGCAGGCCTCGTGGCGGGCCCGGAGGACGAAGTGGTCGATGTCGTCCTCGCCTTGGGCGGCCTCGATGGCCTCGTCGCGAGCGTCGCGAGTCGCCTGCAGGTGGATGACGGGCGCGCCACCGGCGACGCCGTTGAGCGAGGGGTTGCTGTTCCAGGCGGTCGTCGCGACGGTGTGGCTCTTCCCGAGCGACGTGGGCGCGTCGACGACCGCGGTGTCCTCGTTCCGCATGACTTGAGTGATGGTCGCGAACAACTGGTCACGAGCTTCGCGTGTCGACGGCCAGTCGAGTCCGCGCTTCTTCGCTGCGCGCTTGCGTTCCTCGTGGGAGAGGTGTTCGAGCTGGCCGACCGGGAGCGAGCTCACCGGCTGGCTCTCGACGTCGTCCTCGCTCTCGAAGGCATCGTCGAGGAGCGCCGGGCGATCGTCGCTTGTATCTCCGCTGGTGTTCGCGGTCGAGCGCTCGAGTTCTGGGATGTCGAATCCGAGATCCCGGAGGTTTTCGATACCTCGCCACCAGAGCTCGCCGCTAGCCTGTCGGGGTGAGGCGTTCTCGGGCCGCATCTCGCCGGCGTCGATGAGCGCCATCACCACGGGCCCACCGTAGCCGCCGCGGTCGCCGGTGTCCTGCCAGATCTGGTCGTCGACGACGTTTGCCGTCCCGTTGCTGTTCTTCCCCCATGTCGGGACGAACGCGCGCTTGCCGTCGCTCGTCGACGCCGTGTCGTTCCAAGCATGAACGATTGTGCGCTCGGCCACCCGACGGGCGTCGAGGCGGTCGATCGCCGCGAAGATGTCTCGGATGTCGTCGGTCGTCTCCTCGGACGATGTCGCTGCGGGCTCGTAGTCGTCGAGGTCGTAGTCGTCGCGAGCAGTCGAGACATCTCCGCGCTGCGATGAGGCGACCTCGTCGTTCGCCTCCAGGAGCGCGTCGAGGACGTCGTCGTTCCACTCGCGGACTTCGGTCGGCGTCCCCGGGATGTGTTCGCCGGTCATCACGCAGACGCGCTTGCCGGGATACACTTCGATGGAGGGGAGTTCGTCGTTGTCGCCCCACGGCTCATCGTCGATCTGCCACGACGCCTGTTTCACGCCGTCGGGGAGCTCCCCACGGTAGATGGCGTGCGCGCCGGCGCCGCTCGTCGAGACGTCGGCGTAGGTCAGCCCGAGGTGTTCGAGGATGGCCTCGAACGCGGGGTGTACTTCACCGTTCTCGTCGCGGACGTCGTCGCCGTCGATGTAGACGTAGGGGTCGTCGGGCTGCTGGAGGAACGCCCGACCGTCGAGGCGGTTGTCGACCTCGGCCATCGCGACCGTTTCACCGTCGACGTAGTGGTCGGTGTAGCCCCACTTCCAGCGAGCGTCACAGTCACAGGTCGCGGCGGTGTCGTGGCCGTCCTCGCTACACTCGGCGGGCGCATTTCGGTCGCCCCACGGCGCGAACGGCTTCTTGTCGACGTGGCCCATCCACTGCTCGCGGTCGAGCAGCTCGGCCGGCCAGACGTTCGACTCGGGGCTCGCGAACTCCGCGTCGGCCCACGTTCCGTGGTCGCCCGCGCGGTTGTGGCCGTGATCGCGCAAGCGGTCGGCCCCCACGGCCGCGTCGGCGGCCTCCTCGGCGGTCGGCTCGTCGACAGTCTCGTCGTCGCCGGCGACGAGCTGCAGGTCGGGGTTCGAGGCGAGGCTGTCTCCGACCGCTTCGACGTCGTCGGTCGAACGTAATGCTTCGTTAAACTCGCGTTCGGTCCAACCGTTCGCGAGAGCTGTCTCTTTAAGTTCTGCTTTCGGGACAGGTTCGTCTGTGTCGAGGCCGAGGAAGCCCTGGGTCTCCCAGATGAGCGCCGCCCAGTCGAGATTCGGGACGTCGCTCACGCCCATCCCTCCTCGGTCCGGCTAGCGCTCGCGTCGAGTGTCGTGAGATCCTTGCCGCAGCGTGCGCCGTTGATTTCCCCGTCGCAGCGATAGTCGCCGGACTTGATGGGGGTTCCGCAGACGGGACAGCGCTCGCTCACGCGGGGCACCCCCTGGCTTCCGCTGTCTCAGCAGAGGTAGCTATCGCGGAATGGGGTTGACGATGGGTGCTCCTCGCTGTCTGATTATTTTGGGCATCTACAGGAACGAAATTATGCCCGGGGAGGGCTCCGAACCCTCGATCTCCGCATGTCCCAGGTTCGAGGCTCGGCAGTCCTCGGCGGACATGGGGAGGCTTCCAAGGCCTGAGCACCGAATCTCAGAACCCTATGAGTGCGGCGCTATGTCCAGCTAAGCCACCCGGGCTCGGTTCGAGGTAGGCGAGAGGAACTCTTTAAACTTCTCATCTGGACCGGATTCGTCACCGCGAGGCACGGTGATTTCGCGCGCGCGTTCGACCCGACGTGCCACCCGGCGGATTTAAGCCGGGAGGCTAATCATACCTGAGCATGAGCGTTCCCGGTATCGTGCAGTCGAAGCTCGACGGCGAACAGATCGCGGCCCAGGTGCCGCTCGGCGGCGAGGACGGACTCTACGTGACGCGGACTCGAACGCTCGTCTATCGAGCCGACGGGCTGCTCAGCGACGAGTCGGTCGAAGAGTACCCCCACGACGCAGAGCGCATCGAGATCTCGGAGGGGCGGCGCAAGTCGGCCATCACCCTCGACTTCGGCATCGAGGGCGAACAGCGGTTCAAGGTGCCGACCAGCCGACTCTACGAGGCGCTCCATCCGGTACTCGCGGGCGTGTTGAACGCCGCGGGCGTGACGGGCGCCGACGAGACCGTCACCCAGACCTACCAGTTCAGCGAGCTCACGCTCGTGATCACCAGCGAGCGCGTCGTCAAGCACGTCGGCGCGGCCGTCTGGGACGAGGACTACGAGGAGTATCACTTCGGCGACGTGACCGCGCTCGACGTCGAGGAGGGCAACGTCTCCTCCCAGATCATCGTCGAGAGCGAGGGCCGGCCCCAGCGGATCAAGACGCCGAGCGACCAGACCCGCGAAGTGCGCGAACGCATCGAGCGCGCGCTGCTGGAGTACCACGGCGCGAGCTCGTACGAGGAGTTCGCTCGCGAGCACGCAGACCCCGAGGACCGCGCCGACCCGGCGGCGGGCGCCGACGCCGAGGCGAGCCCCGAGACCGACGACGAACCGGCCGATCCGCTCGCCGGCGGCGTCGACCCGATCGAGGCGAACCCGCCGGAGCTCGACGACGACGGTGCGATCATCGAGGACGACGCGGGCGTGACCACCGACGAGCGACCGGGCGACGGCGGGGAGGCGGTCGCCGAGCCCGCGCCCGCCGAGCAGTCGGGCGGCGCGTCGGACGGGCCCGAGGCGTCGGGCGCCGCCGACTCGGTGGCGGCCGGCGAGCCGATCACGAGCAACGAGCCACCGGCGGCCGACGAACCGGCCGCGACCGGGACCGACGGCGCGCAGACCGGGACCGACAATGCGGCCGCGGCCGCCGACGGGGACGGGGACGACGCCCCGAACGGTGAGTCGGCCGACGGGTTCGCCGACTCGGGGTTCGAGCCCGCCAGCTCCGAGCTCGAAGCCGACGACACCGCGGCGCAGTTGGAGGCGCTCACCGAGGCCGTCGAGCGCCAGAACGAACTGCTGGCCGAACAGCAACGGACCCTCGAAACCCTCATCGAGGAGCTCAGTCGCGGCCGGTGACCTTCCGGATGCACTCGGGACCGAACGCGCCGTGTTCGGCGGCGTCGAGCTTCATGAAGTAGCCCGTCGAGATGCTCGCGCCACAGCGCCGACACGAGAACTCCCCCTCCTTGGTGACGATTTCGCTCTGGAAGCTGAGGTAGCCGCCGCCGCTCGGCCGCACGACGCCGTCCTCGCGCTCGATGACGCCGCGCTTCTCGGCGGCGTCCAGAATCTCGCGCGTGGTCGCTGGATGGGTCGTCACCGTCTCGATCCGGTCGACCGCCTCCGCGACCGTGAGCTCGGGGTGTTCGAGCTTCGAGAGGAGTTCGACGCCCACTTCGACGGGGTCGGCGTCGGTGTCGACATCGCCGGGCTCGGCGTCTTCGACCATCGCTACGAGTTCGCTCGCGGGGCGGATTAAAGCTTGCGCGAGGCCGGGCGGCCGCTCAGAACGCCTCCAGACTCGACTGGCGGTCCCGATCGTCGGCCTCCGGCCGGACCGCGTGGCCGACCAGTTCGCGCATGTCGACCGCGTAGGTCGTGTCGCCCCGCGCCAACACGAGCACTCGACCCTGCACGCCCACCACGGTGCCGGTCGCCAGCGTCTCCGGGACGGCGCCCGAGTCGAGGTCGAAGCCGTAGTCGAACGCGAACGTCGCCTCGTGGTCGAACTCCGCGAGCGTCGCCGACCACGCCCGGTCGTCGACCGCGCGGTGGAGCCCGGCGACCTTGTCGGGGACGCGCACCCGATCGGTGTAGGTCTCGGCGATCCGGGCCTCGATCTCGCGGGCGATCCGGCCGTTCGAGACCGTCCGGAGGTGGGCGGCCCGATCCGCCCCCTGTTCGCGGAGCCGGGTCCGGAGCCGCCACTCGCGGGTCACGCCGACCTTGAACGTCGCGGGCGCGAACGCCGCGAGGTAGACGGCGTGGTCCTCGTGGCAGTCCATCTCGTCTTTGAGACAGGTGCCGGTACACCGGGCACAGACCCACGTCGAGGTGTGGGCCTCGCAGTACGGCGCCCCGTCGCGGTCGCACGGGTAGTGGTCGGCGCCGTCGAGCGCGCCCGCACACCGACGCTCGCCCAGCGCGTAGGCGAGGTCCTCGCCGGGTCGTAGGGGCTCGCGCCGGACGCGCCCGTCTTCGGCGACGAGCAACGCCGGCCGGCGATCCTCGCGCTCGGTCTCGTAGCCCACGATCTGCACGAATCCGGCTACGCGCTCGGCGAGTAAAAGGCGTGCCGTTCGGTGCGGGCCAGCCGACCCGACCGCGGGCCGGCACGGAAGCGTTTTCACGCCGGGGTCACCACGCCGAACTATGGCCCTACGGAGCACCGTGACCGCGTCGGTCGCAGACGGCCGCGTGGCGTTCGACTACGAGGTCGAGAACGCGGGCGAGCCCGTCGAACTGACGTTCCGAAGCGGCCTCTCGGCCGACTTCGCGGTGTTCGAGGACGGCGAGGAGCGCTGGCGGGCGAGCGACGGCCGACTGTTCACGCAGGCGCTACGCACCGAGACGCTCGCCGCCGGCGAGCGCCGAGAGTTCTCGGACGCGTGGGAGGACCCCGACCCGGGCGCGTACGCGGTGGTCGCCCAACTGAACGCGACCGGGACCGACGCCGAGGCCCGCGCCGAGTTCTCTGTCGCCTAGGATTGCTCGCGGAGCTCCGCGAGCAACTGGCGGGCCGCCCGACGGACCGACTCGTCGCTCGACGTCGACGGCGTCCACCCGAGCGCCGAGAGCTTCTCGATCGAGAGCCGCATCTTCGGCACGTCGCCGGTCCACCCGCGGTCGCCGCCGGTGTACTCGTAGTCGGGGTCCAGCCCCATCTCGTCGGCGACGATGTCGGCGATGGCGTTGACCGAGGTGGTGGTCCGGGTGCCGAGGTTGTAGATGTTGAGAGGCTCGTCGGCGTGCTCGACGACGTGGCACATCGCGTCGACACACTCCTCGACGTGGAGGTAGGACTTCTCCTGGCGGCCGTCGCCGAGGATCGTCAGGCGCTCGGGGTCGTCGAGGAGCTTCTCGATGAAGTCGGGGACGACGTTGCCCCGCTGGTGGGGTCCGACGATGTTGGCGAACCGGTAGACCCACGCCTGCATCCCGTACGAGTGAGCGTACGTCGAGACCAGCCCCTCGTCGGCGAGCTTGCTCGACCCGTAGATGCTGATGGGTTCGAGCGGGGCGTAGTCCTCGGGCGTCGGCATCGGGGCCTCGCCGTAGACGGTCGAGGAGGACGTGAACGCGATCCTGTCGACGCCGACCTCGTCCATGCGTTCGAGGACGTTGTAGGTCATCGCGCCGTTCTCCTCGAACAGCCGGCGGTCGTCGTCGTAGTTGGTGTCGGTGTAGGCCGCGAAGTGAAAGACCATGTCGACGTCGTCGGTGATTACCTCGGCGACGTCGTCGGAGTCTGTCATATCGGCCACGACGAGTTCGGCGCCGTCGGGCACCCGATCGGCGTCGCCCTTCGAGAGGTCGTCGGCGACCAGCACGTCGTTGTCCGGCGCGAGCGCGGCGGCGAGGTGCGAGCCGACGAGCCCGGCCCCGCCGGTAATCACGACCCGCCTGTCGGAGAGTTGCATGACCGAACTTGGACCGGTTGCGCCAAAGTGCTTTCCGGTCGCGCGCCGCGTTCCGAAATCCCCTAACCCGCCGGCCCCCGATGGGCGCCCATGCAAGGCGAACCCGAGGTCGCGGTCCTCCGGCTGGGTCACCGGCCGGGCCGCGACGAGCGGATGACGACCCACGTCGGGCTGACCGCCCGCGCGCTCGGCGCCGACCGCGCCGTTCTGGCGGGCGACGCGAGCAAGTCCGTCGATACGATCGCGGACATCACCGACCGGTTCGGCGGCCCGTTCGCGGTCGAACTCACCGAGAGCCCCCGGCGGGTCCTCCGCGAGTGGGACGGGAAAGTCGTCCACCTCACGATGTACGGCGAGCGCGTACAGGACGTCGAAGGCGCGATTCGGCGCGCCCACCGCGGGGGCGACGGCGGGGTCGGCGAACCGATCCTGACGGTCGTCGGCTCCCAGAAGGTGTCGTTCGACGTGTACGAGGCCGCCGACTGGAACGTCGGCGTGACCAACCAACCCCACTCGGAGGTCGCGGGACTCGCGGTGTTCCTCGACCGGCTGTTCGACGGCCGGGAGCTCGATCGAGAGTGGGTCGGCGCCGACCGCCGAGTGGTCCCCGAGGAGACGGGCAAGACCGTGGTGCCGACCGACGAGGAGTGAGCCTCCGGACGCGCCGACCGAACCCCACCCTTTTTCGCGCTCGGCCGGGACGTGACTCGCATGACCCTCGACCCGGTGCACTTCGACGGCATCGCGGGGTTGGCCGACCGCATCGACTACGACGCCGAGGACGCTGACCACCGGGAGTCGGCCGAGACCGTCTGGCGGGAGTACCTCGACCCGCTGTACGGCGACGACGGCCCGATCATAGAGCCCCTCACCGAGCTCCGGCGCCGGCGGGTGAACGCCGAGGAGGTCGCGCTCGAAGCCGAGCCGTTCGGGACGACCCACGGTCTGGACGCCGGGACGCTCAACCCGAAGGTGTTCAAGAACGGGCTGGTGGTCGACGTGGCTCACGCCGCGATGAGCGCGACGCCGTCGGACCTCGACCTCCACGACCGCCGGACGGTGGTGAAGGCCGTCCACTCCAACGACACCTCCACCGACTTCGAGACCGAGTGGGAGCCCTACGACGACGGGAGCCGGCGCCGGATCGTCCACACGAATTTGCCCCGAAACCAGTACGAGGAGGACGTGGTTCACGCCCTCGCGCTCTATCTGGCCGAGAGCACCCACGCGATCGACCACGCCGATCGGGTCGCGGAGTTCCTGTTGCTCGACGGGCCCCTCTACCCCAAGGGCGTCCTCCGGTGGTACTACCGGAGCTCGGTGCTCACCGACCTGTTCGAGGAGTCGCCCCACGTCGGTCGGATCCTCGACAACTACGTCGAACTGGTCGAGACGTTCGTCGATCGGGAGGTTCCGCTCGCGGGCTTCGTCAAGAACGTCTCCTCGAAGTCGATCGTCCGGACGCTGAAGCGCCGGACCGAGTTCGGCCCGGTGCCGTGGGCCCACGACGCGGGGCTGTTCGCGCAGTTGCTCGAACGCCGCGAGCGCGTCGGCGGCGAGTTCGAGCGGCTCACCGACGAACTGACGCTGACCAACTGGTTCGTCTCGAGGGCGGGGATGGACGCGTTTTTCGGCGACCCGGATCGGGGCCTCCTCGATCGGTCCCTCGACCCCGATCAGTACCGAGTCACCTTCTGCGTGGTCTACGATCCCCGCCGGGACCTGATCTTCAAGATCGAGGCCCCCTACGCGTTCACCGCCGACGCCGAGACCCGCGAGCGGATCGAGCGCCAGATCCTCGGGGAGATCGCGCTCCGGCGCGGTCCGCCGGGCGCCGTCTCGAAGGCCGACGAGCTGGCCGCCATCGACCGCGGGAGCGCCGAGTCGCTGGTCGCCGCCTTCGAGAGCTCGCTCGATACCGAACTCGACGACAACTACAACGCGGTTCGGTGGGGCCGGGACTACTAGCGACGGCGGTGGGTCGCCGGGGTTCTTTTGGCGCTCCGTCGCGTGTGTGTCCCCATGGCAGGGGACGTGCGAGTCGTCCTCGCGGTGGCGGTCGCGCTCGCGGTCGCGGGCGTGACCCCGGCCGCGGGCGGCCCGCCGCCGGCAGTGGGGGAACAGCAAGCCGCCGAATTGGCGGAGATATCACAAGACGGTACCGCGACCGAGCCGAACGAGACGGTGGTCCTCGAAGGTGGGTTCGACCCGGACTACGACCCAGCCGCGGTGCTGACGCGAGTCGAAGCGCGCCGAGAGCTGTCGGCGACCGAGCCGATCACGCTCCACGAGTACGACGACGACGCCGGCCCGGAGATCGACGTCCGCGATCAGTTCGGCGAGATCCGACCCGCCGGTGCTCGCGCGCTCCAGTTGTACTCGAACGCGACCACCGAGCGCCGGATGCCGCTGGGCTACGCCGTCGAGCGCGGCGACGGCGTCCACATCTATCTCATGAACGCGACCGACCTCGCGGCGTACGGCGTCTCACAGGAGGTCGTGTTGGCCCACGAGTTCGTCCACGCGCTCCAGTTCCAGCGGGACCTGTTGGCGCCCTCGCGGGAGGGGTTCCGGTCGACGTTCCCGCGGTGGACGACCGACGCCAGACTCGTCACCACGTCGCTGGTGGAGGGCGACGCGACGTGGACGACCGAGGAGTACGTCGCCCGCTACGGCGGCGACTACTCGCCGGCCGACTACAACCGGACGCTGGCGCGGGCGGCATGGCCGAACAGCCTCGGCGGCACGCCCTACTACTACGGCTACGAGTACTACCGAGCGATCGGCGCCGCGCCCGACGAGCGGTCGGCCGCGATCCGGTCGCCGCCGAACTCGACCGCGGAACTGCTCGACCCCGACGGGGCCGTCCCGCGAGCGACCCTCCCCGAGGCTCCGGCGAGCTCACAGGAGTTCGAGGCGCTGACGCGGTACCACACCGACACGGTCGGCGAGCTCGCGCTCCGACACGCGCTCAGGATCAACGGCCGGTCGTTCGGCGCGGCCGCCGCGGCCGCCGACGGACTGGCGAACGACCGGATGTACTACTACGCCGAGGCGGCCACGACCGCGACCCACTGGGTGAGCGTCTGGGAGTCGCCCGACGAGGCCGCCGAGTTCGAGGCGGCGTGGCGAGAGCTACTCGACGATCGCGGAGCGACGCCGGGCGAGAACGAGACCCTCGTGGTGCCGACCGGCGACGACGCGCCCGCCGTCCACTACGTCGTCGAGCGCGACGGCGATACCGTCCGGATCACGGCCGCTCCCGATCCCGACCTCGCGGTCGAACTCGCCGCCCACGGCCGGGCGTGACCGCTCCGATCTAGTTCTCCTCGTCGTCGCGAATCTCTTCGAGTTCGGCCTCGATGTCCTCGTCGGCGACCGATTCGGTCTCGGCCTCGACTTCCGGCTCGGCGTCGACTTCCGGCTCCGCGTCGGCGTCCCCGGTGTCGACCGACCCCTTGCCCATCTCGGCCTTCAGGGTCTCGAGTTCGGCGTCGACCTCGCCGGAAGTCCGAACGTCTTCGAGTTCGCGGTCGAGGCTGTCCTTGTCCGAGAGGGCGTCCTCGAAGGTCCCCGACTCCTGAAGCTCGTCCATCGCCTGCGCGCGGGCCTCCATCTCCTCGGTGCGGCCCTCGGCGCGCTCGATGGCCCGGCCAACGTCTTCCATCTCCTCGCCCGCACCGGTCATCGCCTCCGAGACGCGGGTCTGGGCCTCCGCGGCCTCGTAACGGGCCTTCATGCTCTCCTTTTTGGTCTTGAACTCCTCGATGCGGTTCTGGAGCTGGTTTTTCTTGTCGACGAGGTTGTCCTGAGTGTTCTGGAGATCGGCGATCTGGTCTTCCAGTTCCTCGATCTGGTTCATCTTCGTCTTCTTCTTCTCTAGGGCCTGGCGCGCGAGGTCCTCGCGGTCGGCCTCGACGGCCTGGCGGGCCTGATCGTTGTGCTTCTCGACGTTCTCCTCGAGCTTTCGCTTCTGCATTTCGAGGCGCTTTTTCTGGGTCGTGAGGTCCGCGATCCCCTGTTTCACGTCCTGCAGCTCGTCGCGCATCTGCTCGTAGGAGTAATCGAGCGTCTCCGACGGGTCCTCCGCCCGGTTGAGCAACGCGTTCACCTTCGACCGGACGACGTACGACATGCGTGAGAGTACTCCCATACACCACCATTTCGTGACCTTACCCTTAAAATCCTCACCTCCCCAACAGGCTCTCGTGCACTCCGAAGACCTCCCGCTCCCCGGCGCCCGGGACGTGCGCGCGACGCTGGACCGGCCCGAATCCGACGACGAAGCCGCCGTAACGGTCGCGTGTCCGCCCCACCCCCAGCACCGCGGCCACCGCGGCGACGACCGACTGACGGCCGTCAGCGAGCACCTCGTCGACCGTGGGATCGCCTGCCTGCGGTTCGATTACGGCGATTGGGACGAGGGGTACGGCGAGCGCGAGGACGCGCGCAACGCCTACCGGTGGGCCCGAGAGCGGTACGACCGGGTCGGGCTGTTCGGCTTCAGCTTCGGCGGCGCGGTGGCGGCGCTGGCGGCCGCGACCGTCGAGGCCCGACCCGACGCCGTCTCGCTGCTCGCGCCCGCATCGGGGCTCGCCGCCGACCTCGACGCCGCCGCGGCGCTCGACGACGTCGACGCGCCTGTACAGGTGATTTACGGCGCCCGCGACGACACCGCCGACTGGGCGCCGGTGGTCGAGCGCGCGCGCGAACTGGGGTTCGAGGTCGTAGAGTTGAGCGCCGACCACTTCTTCGTCGGCCAGCGCGAGACGGTCGCCGAGACGGCCGGCGGGTTTCTGGTCGAACGACTGGCGACGCGGTGACGACGCCCCCGGAAAGCCGCGTTCGCCGACGCGGTGGGCGAGGCCCGTGGGAGACGCTCACGGCGTGCGCTCGCGCTCCGAAATCGTTTTGAACGACGCCCGCCGACACTCGGTATGCCGACCGAACCCGAAACAGACTACGACCCTTCTCTCGGGAACAAGTTCATCTTCGTGACCGGGGGCGTCATGTCCGGACTGGGCAAGGGCATCACGGCGGCCTCGACGGGCCGACTCCTCGCCAACGCCGGGTTCGACGTGACCGCGGTCAAGATCGACCCCTATCTCAACGTCGACGCGGGGACGATGAACCCCTACCAGCACGGTGAGGTGTACGTCCTCAAGGACGGCGGCGAGGTCGACCTCGATCTGGGGAACTACGAGCGGTTCCTCGACATCGACATGACGTTCGACCACAACGTCACCACGGGCAAGACCTACCAGCACGTCATCGAGAAAGAACGGGCGGGCGACTACCTCGGCAAGACCGTCCAGATCATCCCCCACGTCACCGACGACATCAAGCGCCGGATCCGGGAAGCCGCCGAAGGCCACGACGTCTGCATCGTCGAGGTCGGGGGCACCGTCGGCGACATCGAGGGGATGCCGTTCCTCGAAGCCCTCCGGCAGTTCGCCCACGAGGAAGACGAGGAGGACTTCCTTTTGACCCACGTCACGCTCGTCCCGTACTCGAAAAACGGCGAGCAAAAGACCAAACCGACCCAGCACTCGGTGAAAGAACTGCGCTCGATCGGCCTCCAGCCCGACATTCTGGTCGGGCGCTGTGAGGACGAACTCGACCCCTCGACCAAAGAGAAGATCGCGCTTTTCTGCGACGTGCCGACCGACGCCGTCTTCTCGAACCCCGACGTCGAGGACATCTACCACGTCCCGCTGATGGTCGAGGAGGAGGGCCTCGACGAGTACGTGATGGAGCGGTTCGGCCTCGCCGACGAGGCCGTCCCCGCCGAGGAGCGCGACACTCAGTGGCGCGATCTGGTGACCCAGGAGACCGGCGGCGAGGTCGACATCGCGCTGGTGGGCAAGTACGACCTCGAGGACGCCTACCTCTCGGTCAACGAGGCGCTGAAGCACGCCGGCCTCGAACGGGGCGTCGACGTGAACGTGCTGTGGGTCGACAGCGAAAAGATGGCCGACGACGACGAGGCGCGACTCCGGGAGGCCGACGGCGTCGTCGTGCCCGGCGGCTTCGGCTCGCGGGGCACCGCGGGCAAGATCGATGCCATCCGGTACGCCCGCGAACACGACGTGCCGTTCCTCGGGCTGTGTCTGGGGTTCCAGCTCGCGGTCGTCGAGTACGCCCGTAACGTCCTCGGGCTGGAGGGCGCCCACTCGGCGGAGATCGACGCCGAGACGCCCCACCCGGTCATCGACCTGCTACCCGAGCAGTACGACCTCGAGGACCTCGGCGGGACGATGCGGCTGGGCGCCCACGAGACCGAGATCGCGCCCGGGACGCTGGCCGCGGACGTGTACGGCGCCGAGGCCTGTACCGAGCGCCACCGCCACCGCTACGAGGTCAACCCCGAGTACTTCGAGGACTTCGCCGACACCGACCTCGTGTTCTCGGGCGAGTCGGGCAACCGGATGGAGATCCTGGAGCTAGACGATCACCCGTACTTCCTCGGAACGCAGTTCCACCCCGAGTTCCGATCGCGGCCGACCCGGGCGAGCCCGCCGTTCGTCGGGCTGCTCGACGCGGTCGTCGAATCGACTGACGAGCGACTGGAGGTCGAAGCATAATGGTAGACACAGACGAGTTCATCGACGAGGCGGTCCCAGAGGTTCGCGAACAGGTCGGCGACGAGAACGCCATCATCGCGCTGTCGGGCGGGGTCGACTCCTCGGTCGCGGCGGCGCTCGCCTACGAGGCGATCGGCGATCAGCTCACGCCGGTGTACGTCGACACGGGCCTGATGCGGAAAGGCGAGACCGACCAGATCCGCGAGACGTTCTCGTTCATGGAGAGCTTGGAGATCGTCGAGGCCCAAGACCGGTTCCTCGACGCGCTCGCGGGCGTCACCGATCCCGAGGAGAAGCGCAAAGTCATCGGCGAGCAGTTCATCCGGGAGTTCGAGACGGTCGCCCGCGAGACCGACGCCAGCATGCTCGTGCAGGGGACGATCTACCCCGACCGGATCGAGAGCGAGGGCAACATCAAGTCCCACCACAACGTCGGCGGGCTCCCCGACGTCGTCGACTTCGACGGCATCGTCGAGCCGGTCCGGGACCTCTACAAGGACGAGGTCCGGGAGGTCGCCCGCGCGCTCGACCTCGAGTCGGTCGTCGCCGAGCGGATGCCGTTCCCCGGCCCCGGGCTCGCGGTCCGGATCGTCGGCGAGGTCACCCGCGAGAAGGTCGAGGTCGCCCGCGAGGCGACCCACGTCGTCGAGGAGGAGCTCGCGGAGTACGACCCGTGGCAGGCGTTCGCCGCGGTGCTCGGCAAGGCCACCGGCGTCAAGGGCGACAACCGGGTCCACGGCTGGGTCGTCGCGGTCCGGTCGGTCGAGAGCCGCGACGGGATGACCGCCCGCGCACAGGAACTCGACTGGGAGACCCTCCAGCGGGTCCAGAGCCGGATCACCGGCGAGAACGAGAACGTCGCGCGGGTCGTCTACGACGTGACCCACAAACCGCCCGCGACCATCGAGTACGAGTGATGAAGGCGATCGTGGTCGGTCCCGACGACGACGGACTTGGCGAGGCCCTCGACGCCGAGGGCGCCGACGTGACTCGAATCGAAGACGTCGCCACCCGGCCCGCCCTCGAATCGGCGGGCGTCACCGACGCCGACGCGCTGGTGTTGACCCAAGCGAGCGGCGCGACCGCGATTCCGGTCGCGAGGGACCTCAACGACGGCGTCCGGATCGTCGTCTACGCCGAGGACGACCTGCCCGACTTCGCCCGCGGGCAGGCCGACCTGATCGTCGATCCGCGACTGCTCTCGGTCGACGCCGTGGCCGAGGAGCTGGCGGACTGACCGGCGGCGCGTTTTTCGGCGCCGACTACAGCCGCGCGGCCAGCTCTCGGAGTCGGTCGCTCCCGCCCGCGAGGATCGGCGTGCCGTGGCCCATCGCGGCCACGTCGAAGTCAGGGACGCGGTCGGCGAGCGCGCGAACGCTCCGGCGGACCGCGACGGTGTCGTAGCTAATCAGCCACGGCGACGGTTCGAGGTCGCCGCCCCGCTCGCGGACGAGATCGCCGAGAAACGCCACCCGGTCGCCGACGTAGACGACGTGGCCCGGCGAGTGGCCCGGCGTGTGGTAGGCCTCGAACCCCCCGATCTGGTCGCCGTCGGCCACCGGCCGGATCGGGACGCCCGGCGCGGCGACGAACGGCTGGACGACTCGCTGGAGCAGGCCCTTGTGATTGTGCCAGTCGGGGCGGTCCCGGCCGGCCAGCACCGCGGCGTCCTCGCGCCCGAGATACACCGGCACGTCGAGGCCCAACTTCCCGAGCGCGCCGACGTGATCGAAGTCGTAGTGGGTGACGAGAATGCGGTCGATCTCCCCGACTGCGTGGCCGGTGTCCCGGATCGCGCGCGCGAGCGGACCGGCGTCGCGGGGCGTCCCGGCGTCCACGAGCACCAGATCGTCGCCGTCCTCGACGAGGTAGGCGTTGACGCTTCCCAGATCCAGCCACCAGACCCCCGCCGCGTCGGGGCTCCGAAGTTCGGTCGTCGTTGCCATGTCGCAGGCTACGGGGTGGTCGGTGAAAGT
Source organism: Halorussus marinus (assembly GCF_004765795.1). GTDB lineage: Archaea > Halobacteriota > Halobacteria > Halobacteriales > Haladaptataceae > Halorussus > Halorussus marinus. The sequence goes on along the minus strand of NZ_SBIV01000003.1, from coordinate 404,880 downwards.
CCTGCTCCCCGAACGGACGCTTTTTGTCGGTGGAGCGCCCACGTCACCGCATGGAGAATCGCTTCCCGTCGGGGTCTCGCGACCGCACCCGGGCCGCGCTCGCGGTCCTCCCGTTTCTCGCGCTCGGGCTCGCGGACGTGCTGTTGTTGCTCCTGTGGGGCGTCGACCCGCTGTGGGGGTTCGCCATCCTCCCGCCGATCCTGTTCGTGAGCGCGCTGGCGTGGATCGCGTTCTCGACGGGGTTCGTCGGCGACCGGGAGTAGTTCCGAACCGTTCAGAACCGTTTACTCCCGTGAACTGTGTGGACGGTCGGCCCCGTTGAAGTGACGACGCCCCCAACGGACGACTGCGGTCGCGGCGCACACGACCCGCCGTCGCACCGCTCTCGGCCGCGTCCGACCGCACTTCCCGGCGCGACGACGAGCGATCCCGGTCGGGCCGGACCGCCCACCGGCCCGACGTCCACCGCCATCGGTCGCCACCGCCGGCGACCGACCCACCACCCCTGAGCGACCCGGCCGTTCACAGAGGCACGCACCGCAGTCGGGCCCGCGGCGCCGCGCCGCCCGCTCCCGGCGCTCGCCGCGGCCCGCCGCCCGTCCTCCCGCTCGGACCGACCTTTAAGAGCCGGCCGGCCGTCTCGCCCGATATGGGACTCGACAGCTACCCGGACCTCGACCCCGACGCGGGCGAGGTCGTCGACGCCGAAGTGGTCGTGACCGACGACGTACTGGTGAAGGCGTTCGCGCTCGGACCGGGCGCGGAACTGACGCCCCACGACCACCCCGACGCGACGAACGTCTTCCACGTCCTCGAAGGGACGGTGACGGTCGTCCGGGGCGACGACGAGGAGTCGATCGACGCGCCCGGCGTCGTGCTCCACGAGCGGGGTGCGGTCCACGGCGCGCGCAACGAGACCGACCGGGTCGCGGTGCTGACCGCGAGCCTGTGTCCGTTGCCGTCCTGAACGCCGGCGACGCCGATCGGAGTCGCCCGAACGTGGTGCTTATGGGGAGCCGTCGACTACCTGCGGACATGCAATTTTGCGACGAATGTGGCTCCATGATGAAGTCGATGGGGTCGAAGATGGTGTGTACCGACGACGACTGCCAGCACACCGTCGCGAAAGACGAGGAGAAGGCCGCCGAGTTCGTCACCACCGAAGAGCAGGGCGACTCGGACGTGATCGAGACCTCCGAGGACGCCAACTTCGAGGGGAAGCCGACCGCCGACGACGTGATCTGCGACGAGTGTGGCCACGAGAAGGCGTGGTACACCATCAAGCAGACCGGCTCGGCCGACGAACCGCCGACGCGGTTTTTCAAGTGCCAGGAGTGTGGCCACCGCTGGCGCGATTACAGCTAAGGGTCGCCGCCGGACCCCTCGCGCGCCGGGGGCGTCTTCGAGACCACGGCGCCCAGTTCCGAGCGGTGGTCGGCGACCCATCGGTAGACGTTCTCGCGGGCGCGTTCGTAGTCCTCGAAGTTCCGGAGGAACTCGACGAGCGGGCGAGCCGACGCGCCGACCTCCGACCGGACCACCGCCTGTTCGAGCGACTCGCCACAGGAGTACACCGCGCCGTCTGCCAGCAGGTGCGAACACGACTCGTAGTCGTCGGGCAGGCGCGAACGCTCCCCGTCGGTCAGTTCCGAGAAGCCGACGATTCGGAACGACGAGCGGCGCTCGAAGAAGTCCGCCCACCACGTACAGAACCCGCAGTCGTCGTCGTACACGAGTGTGGTCTCGCTCATAGTCGACCCGTGGGACGACACCCACTAAGCCCTGTTGACAGCCGCGGGGCGGCGAACCGGGACGGGCGTCGTCCGCGACGGCGCAGGGACGTTCGAGCCTGGCGAGCGTAGTGGCGTGGACTTCCACGCCAGAGCGTCCGACGAGACGTCCGACTGCTCGGCGAGGACGACCGCTCTCCCGAGGCCGAGCGGACTCTCCGGCTGACGGTCGAGGGGATCGCGGCCGGGATGAAGAATACGGGATAGTCCGATTTCCGAGGGGTGGCGACAACGCTTACGGACGGGGCGGTGGTGACCCGGGACGTGATACCCGACATCGACCGACGGGAGTTCCTGGGGCGGGGCGCGGTGACGTTGCTCGGAATCGCGGGGCTGGCGGGCTCGGCGGGCGCACAGGACGAACCGACGCGGTCCAGACTGACCCGGCGGATGGCCTTCGACGAGCCGGCGACGCTCTCGGACGACTACGTCAGCCGGATCGTCCTGCTCACCGACCGGATGGAGCCGGATCCGGACATGCCGCCGGTCGCCGAGTGTGCGTTCTCGAACTGGCCGCCCGAGGAGCTTGGCCTCTGGGAAGGGCTGGTGATCGAGTGGCAAAACGAGGGGTTCGGCGAGCTCCTGACCGACAGCAAGGAAGTCCGGGCCGAGAAGATGGTCGAACTCCGGATCGTCGTCGACGAACAGGCGTCGCCGGCCGAACTCGGCACGCCGTTCATCGTCGGCGGGCGCGTCGAGTGCCCGGAGGGGTACGTCGGCGTCGAGACCAACGAGGTGCCGGGGCTCCGAATCAAGACGGGGCCGGGCGTCAGCACGCAGGGGTGACCGTCGAGCGTAGCGACGGGGTCACTCGGCGTCGGTCGCGATACTGCCGACCTCGTCGTCGTCGACGACCATCGGACAGTCGGCGACTCGGAAGTGGTCGACGTCGGGCATCTCGAGGATGTCGGTGCCCTCGTTGGTGCAGGCGACCGTCGGCGGGTCCGCGAAGTACGGACAGCCGTGACACGTCGACTTCTCGACGGTCCGGACGTCCCGGCCGTCGAGCCACTCGGCGTCGGCGACGGCCGTCGACGCGGCCACCTCGAAGTCGCCGTCGTCGTCGTCGGCCAGTCGCTCCCAGAGAGCCTCGCCGTCGATCTGGCCCACGTCGACCGACTCGAACGGGCCCTCGGCGTCGGTCTCGCGGCTTCGCCGCCGCTCGTCGACCTCCGACGCCACGTCGGCGAGCGGCCCGGTCCGGGAGGGCGAGTCGCCCGACCGGGACCGAACGTCGGCCGCGAGATCGCCGAGGGGCTCGGCGGATCGGTCGGCGATTTCGGCCTCGTCGGGGGCGCGCTCGGCCGCCTCCGGGCGGTCCTCGTCGGCGTCGCGGTCGCTCATTCGCCGGCCTCCGAATCGTCGAGAATGTCGTCGAGCGCCGCCTCGTGGTCGGTCGCGTCGGCCGCGACCTCGTCGACGGCCCAGTCGGCTCGCTCGCCTTCGAGCGCCGGCGGTTCGCCGACGACGAGGGTCGGCGAGCCGAACAACCCCTGTTTCGGCTCGACGTCGCTGAAGGTGCTCGCACAGTGGGGGCAGGTCGGCGACGCGAGCAGTCCGACGTGGACGGTCTGGTCGCAGTGGCCACAGTCGGCGCTCCGGACGCCCCGCCGGTTCGCGAGGGTCGCGAGCTCGTCGGCCGCCGCGCGGGCGGCGTGGCGGGCCGCCAGCGTCTCGGTCCGATCGCGGATATCGACGGTCACCTCCGCGAGCGTCGTCAGCTTCGCTTCGAGGTCGTCGGTCGCCTCGGTGAGGTATTCGAGGACGTCCTCGTAGTTCTCGAAGCCGGTCTCGACCGTCTCGTCTAACTCCGCGACCGTCGCGGCGAGGTCGTCGAGTTCGGCCGCCAGCTCGTCGGCCCTGTCGGCGACCGCCGCGGGCGCGAGGTCGGGGTGGTCGTGGTCGGTCGGGGCCTTCTCGTCGGCCTCGCGCTTGACCTGCACCACCCGGTCGCGGACGTCGTCGATCTTCTCGTCGAACGACGACCGGGCGTCCTCGACGTCGGCCCGGACGTCGTCGAGGTCGGCCGCGAGCGCCTCGTGGTCTGCGACCAACCGCGCGAGGAGCTCGCGCCGTAGCGCCCCGAGCTCCTCCGTGTCGCCTCCGGGCCCGGTGCCGAGCCGGGCGAGCAGTTCCTCGCGGCTCACGCCCAACTGCTCGGCCTGCGCGTCGAGCCACCCCTCCAGCGAGTCCCCCGGCGGCGACGGTTCGGTGACATTTTCGCCGGCCATTCGCTTTCAGTTATCACAGCGCCGACTTAATGGTTGGCCTCGCCGTCCGCGCTCCCCTGCGGGCGGCCCACGCGATCGGATCGGCCGGTCAGGGCGTCACGTCCCCGACGAGTTCGGCTATCTCGGCCTCGGCGGCCGCGCCGAGTTCGGTGTGGGGCCGCCGGACGTACCCCACGGGCGCGCCCCGCTCGCGCATCGCCGCCTTCGTCCCCGGGACGCCGTGCTCGATGGCGGCCGTGCGGTTGAGCTCTAAGAGTCGGGCGTTGAGCTGGCGGGCGGCCGCGTCGTCGCCGCCGACGTGGAGCCGGTAGATCTCGGTGGCGCGTTCGGGCGCGATGTTCGCGAGCCCGAGCACGCCGCCGTCGGCGCCCGACGCCAGCGCGTGCGCGTAGACGTTGCCGCTCCCCTCCAGCAGGTCGAACGACTCGTCGGCGGTGAGCGCGAGCGTGCGCTGAAAGCCCCCGAGGTCGCCGCTCGAATCTTTCATCCCGGCGACGTTGTCGTGGCTCGCCAGCCGACCCACCACCTCGGGCGCCAGCGCGACGCCGGTGAACACCGGGACGCTGTAGAGGTAGATCGGGATCGGGCTCTCGTCGGCCACCTCCCGGTAGTAGGCTTCGAGGTCGTCGTCGTCGTGGTCGTAGTAGAACGGCGTGACGACCAGCGCGGCGTCCGCGCCCGCGTCGGCCGCCAGTTCGGTCTGGCGGAGCGTCTCCCGGAGGCCGGGGTGGCCGGTCCCCGCCAGCACCGGGCCGTCGGCCGCCTCGGCGACGATCTCGGTGACGCGGGCGCGCTCCTCGAGGCCCATCAGTTCCGCCTCGCTGTTCGAGCCACACGGGACCAGAAAGTCGACGCCGCGGTCCTCGATCCACCCGACCAGTTCCCGGAGCCGTTCGGTGTCGAGCTCGCCGTCCCCGTCGAAGGGCGTGACGAGCGGGACGCCAGTGCCTCGCATACCCGGTCGACGACGGGGACGGACTTGAAAGTGAGCGCCCGGCGGTCAGGCTCGCCCCGACGCGACCGCCGCGACGCCGAACGCGACGGCGAGCGTCACCAGCGTCCACCCGAGCCACCAGGCGTCGGCGCTCCCGCCGGCCCGGAGCCGGACCGCGAGCAGTCCGGTCGCGACCCCGTAGCCGACGATCGTCCCGCCGGCGATCCGCGCGACTCGACGCTCGTCGTCGACCGCGCCGGGCTGGTAGTTCGCCAGGAGGTCGAGCCGACCGCGAGCGACGCCCGCGCCGGCCGCGACCAGCAGGACTCCGATCGCGCCGGTGACGAGTACGTTCGCGTCCACGGACGCGGAGTCTCGCCGACGACTGAAAAGCGTTCGGTGCCGGTCGCGCCGCCGGTCCGGTGCGTCTGACGCACTTTTAAGTCAGAGCCGGACACACGCCCCACCGGGCGCGCACTGACGGCCTCTCTCCCCATCCTCCCACCCGCGCGCCCGGCACACCACACTCCCCACACCCTCTCCCCACACCTTTCGCGTCCGCTACTCCGCGTTAGACTCACGTAATACCGAGTTACGCGAGGGCTACGCGAGCGCTGAGACCGGCGAGTCGAGCGACAGACGCCGCCTACGCCGGCGACAGCGTCCACATAACAAAGTCCGAACTCGCCATAGCAGGAGACGCGCCCGGCGGTTCGGGCGCAAGCGTGCAGCAGTCTCCCGGTCGGGCGACCTCGACGGTGCCGGAGGCGCTGGCGGCGAGCTGGCCTCTCGCCACTGTGTCACCAACCCTCCCACGAAAGTTCTCGTCTCGATCGCCCGCCACGACCCCGCACTGCCCATTTCCTCCACGTTTTTCACGACTCGGAAGCCGCGGCGCCGTCGCCCTGTAGCAGTCGACGGGCCTCGGGCACCGCCTCGCGCTCGGCGATCACCGCCAGTTTGTCGCCGCCTTCGACGGTGGTCTGGGGGAGCGGGATCGTCATCCGCTCGTGGGCGCGGCCGTGGGCGTAGATCCGGACGTCCTCGGGGAGGTCGATCGAGGTGACCCGCCGGCCCACGATCGGCGACTCGTCGGGGACGGTGAGCGTCGTCAACTGGAGCGCCGCGGTCAGGTCGGCGATGACGCTGAAGTTGCCCCCGAGCAGGGCTGTCTTCGCGCCGGCCGCGCCGAGTCGCTCGGGGTAGACCACCTCGTCGACGTCGTCTGCGAACTTGTGGTAGATGTCGCCCCGGTAGTCCTCGTCGATCCGCATCACGGTGCGACAGCCGTAGTGTTTGCCGAGCATGCACGCCGCGAAGTTGACGTTGAGGTCGCCGGTCAGCGCCCCGACCGCGTCGGCGCTTTCGGGGTCGGCCTGTTCGAACATCTCCTCGCCGGCGCCGTCGCCCTCCACGACGAAAAAGCCCTCCGAGCGCGCACGGTCGGCCTTCTCGGCGTCGTTCTCGATCACGGTGACCTCGTGGCCTTCCTCCTGGAGGATGCGAGCGGTCCGCAGACCGACGCGGCCGGCACCCACGATAACAAATCGCATGCAAAGGGCTACTCCGACCAGCAACAAAAGGATTCGTGTAGATTCGGCCCGGTCCGACCGACTCACCGCGAGGTGTCCGAGCCGTCGACCAGTTCGGTCACGGTGGCCGACAGCGCGTCGACCCCCGAGAGGGGTTTGGTGAGGTAGGCGTCGCAGTCGAGGTCCGCAGACGGCTGTTCGCCCGAGACCATCGCGATTCGACAGTCGACGTCGCTCGCCCGGATCGCTTCGAGCACCGCGTCGCCGCGAGTGTCGGGCAACCCCCGGTCTAAAAGCACCACGTCGACCGCTTCGTCGAGGCGCTCGAGCGCCGCCTCGCCGGTGTATGCGGTTCGTACCTCGAAGTGCGACGAGAGGTGAGCGGTGAAGCCGTCTGCCAGCGGTCGGTCGTCGTCGACGACCAGCACGGTTGTGTCGGACATAGTCTTTGAGAGGGCCAAATTCGACTAGGCCTAGTCAACTCCGCGACTAAGCAATGGGAGATTGTTGCAGATCGTTGCGACCGTTTCGAGCGTCGTTTCGCGATCGGAACGATGGCAACGTCGGGCGAGACTCCGGTCAGACGGGGGTTTTCGCCCGGCGGGAATTACGGTGTCTTATTTACGTGGCGCTCGTCAACTGTCGAGTAGAGACATGTACGACACCGTGTTGCTCCCGACCGACGGGAGCGAAGCAACGGAGAACGTCGTCGAACACGCAAGCGACATCGCCGCCCGGCGAGACGCCCGAGTCCACGTCCTCTACGTCGTCGACGACCGCGCGTTTCTCACCCTCTCGGAAGACCGCGTGCCGGAGGTCAGCGAAGAGCTCCGCAACGAGGGCGAGCGCGCGACCGGCGAGGCCGCGGCGGCGCTCGAAGCCGACGGCGTCGACGTCACGACCGCGGTCCGAGAGGGCAACCCCGCCGACGAGATCCTCGCGGCCGCCGACGACAACGACGCCGACCTCGTGGTGATGGGCACCCACGGCGCGGATCCGACCCGCGACATGCTCGGGAGCGTCTCTCAGAAGGTCGTTACGCTGTCGTCGGTGCCGGTGCTCACCGTCAACATCGACGAGTAGTCGCTACGCGTCGGGCCGCCAGATGGCGGTCACCACCTCCTCGTCGCCCTCGATCGTCTCGTACTCGTACCCCCTGTCGGTCAGCTTCGGATAGAGGTGCTGGGGCGCCCGATCGTTGCGCTGGATCAACACCGCCTCCTCTTCGAGGTCGGCCAGCGTCTCCAGCGTCTCCGAGAGGGGCTTGGGCGGGCCGGCCGCGCGCACGTCGAGCGTGCGACGCGGCCGGTCGGTCGGAACGCCGGCCCGGTCGACTGCTCGCGCCGCCGTGTCGGTGGGTTTCGAGGCCATGTTTCGACGTTCGCGGGCGCGCCCCACCACGCTTTCCCCGAACACGTTCGGCGACGTTGCCGAACATGTTCGGAAACACTTACGGGTCGGTCGGCCGAGAACGGTACGTACGATGCCGACCGCCAAGCTCCACATCACGCTCCCCGACGGCGTCTGGATCCACGAGGTATCGACCGCCCACCCCGAGACAGACTTCCGCGTGCTGGCCGCGTTCCCCGCCGACGACACCGGTGTCGGGCTCCTCGAACTGGCGGGGCCAGACCTGCCCACGGTGGTCGGTGACATCGAGCGCCACGACGAGATCGTGAGCCTCGACCTCCACCAGGTGTCGGAGGGGACCGCGCTGGTCGAGTTCGAGACCACCGCGCCGCTTTTGCTGTTGACCGTCCGAGAGTCGGCGATGCCGCTCGAACTCCCGTTCACCATCCGGGACGGCGAGGCGACCGTCGAGCTCACCGCCTCGCGCGACCGGCTCTCGGCGTTCACGACCCAACTGGAGTCGTTCGGGATGCGCTTCGACGTCGAGTACATCCGCGAGATGGTCGACTCCGAGAGCCTGCTGACCGACCGCCAGCACGAACTGCTCGACGCGGCGGTCGAGGCCGGCTACTACGACACCCCGCGGGAGTGCTCGCTGACGGAGCTGGCCGACCGGGCCGGCGTGGCGAAGTCGACCGCGAGCGAGACGCTCCACCGCGTCGAGGAGAAGATAATCAAGCAGTACGCGGAGGGGTAGCCGTCGACTCGGCGCAGTCGGCCAGCCGGTCGGCGATCTTCTTTGCCTCCCGGATCCGGCCCGGAATCCCGGCCCGAGCGGTGTAGTTGGTACAGAGGTGGAGGCCGACCGGCGTCGAGAGCCGGTCTAACGCCGCCCAGCTCCGGTCGTAGGCCGGCATGCCCAGCTCCCACCGGTGGACCGACAGGACGCGGGCCCCGTGGCCCGTCACCGCCTCGAACTCCCGAGCCGCCACGGAGCCGAGCCGATCGTCGTCCCACTCGACCACCTCGGGGTCGTACCCGCCGCCGAGATAGCAGGTGTACACCCCCTCGCGGTCGAGCAGGCTGTCGTTCCACGTCGTCCCGAGCGTCCGGAGGTCCTCGTCGTACTGGACCTGATAGCCGGCGCCGGTCAGGTCGGCGTCCGCGGCGAGGTGGACGACCGCCTGCGGATTGTAGGTGAACTCCCGGAGGGCGTCGGCCGCCTCGGGCGCGAACTCCGCCACGAGGCCGGCGGTCACGCCCGCGGGCGTCGTGACGACCAGTTCGTCGAAACGCTCGTCGCCGTCCGGCGTTTCGAGGACGAACCGCTCGCCGGCGCGCCCGATCGCCTCGACGGGCGTGTTCAGGTGCGCCGTGTCGTCGTTGTCGGCGTACAGCGCCTCGGGGAGCCGCTGGAGCCCGCCGTCGAACGACGCGATCGGCGGCGCCTCCCGGCCTTCGAGCACCTTCTTGGCGACCGAGGTCAGGACGCTTCCCTCGATGCCGGCCGAGTCGAGCGCCCGCGACAGCGAGTGGCGCATCGGCATCTCGTCGGGGTGGGTGCCGTAGAGGCCGCCGTACAGCGGCCCGAAGTAGTAGCGTGCGACCTCCGAGCCGAACTTCCGGGTCAGGTACGCCTCGACGCTCTCGTCGGGTCGCGCCGCGGTGGTGAGCGGTTCGAACAGCGCCCGGAGCTTCCCGCGCCACGACAGCAGGTCGGTCGCGACCGCCTCCCGGGGCGTCTGGGGAACCAGTCGGAGCCGACCGTCGCGGTAGACGTACAGCGGGAGGTCGTCGGCCTCCCGGAGTTCGTCGCCGAGCCCGAGCGACTCGACCAGCGCGGCGATGCTCGGGGTGAGTCTGGTGCGCTGGGGGCCGAGATCGAGCACCCGGCCGTCGACCCGCCGGCTCCGGATCACGCCGCCGGGCTCGTCGTCGGCCTCGAAGAGGACGCTGTCGACCCCCTGCTCGCGGAGGAAGTGGTGGGCCGCGAGTCCGGTGACGCCGCCGCCGACGACCCCGACCCTCATGGTTCGAGCAGGTCGCGCGCGACCGACGGGTCGACGCGCTCGGCCGCGACGGTCGACGCCCACTGTTCGACCAGTGCGTCGGCGAGCCGGGCGGAGAGTCGGTCGACCGCGTCCCGCTGGGCCGCCGACAGCTCGCCGGCCGCTTCGAGCCGGTCGAGCGCGGCGGCGAGTTCGCGCTCCCGGACGCTGTCGCCGCGCTCTCTGAGCCGGTCGGCGACCGCCTCGGGGTCCGACGCCTCGCGGTCGGCCGCGTCGGACTCGGCGGTCGGATCGCGCTCGACGGCGTCGGTCACGGTCGAGGGGTTGGCTTCGGTCGCCCGAATCGCCTGTCCCGAACGCGTTCGGCCGTTCGTCGCCATCTCACTCGCCCTCCCACGGGAGCGGTCCGTCGTAGCCGTCCGGGACGAACGCACACAGCGGGTCGCTCTCCAGCGGATCGCCGGTGGCGGCGTAGGCCCGCGAGCGACTCCCGCCACAGACGTTCCGGAACTGGCAGGCCCCGCACTTGCCCTTCAGCCCGTCTTTGTCCCGGAGCGACGCGAAGAGGTCGGCGTTCCGATAGATGTCGGTGACCGACCGCTCGCGGACGTTGCCGGCCGACTCGGGCAAGAATCCCGAGGGGAACACTTCGCCGCGGTGGCTCACGAACGCGAAGCCGTCGCCCGCGGTGATCCCCATCTGGCGGCGTGGCGGGGCGTCGGTCTGCTGGACCGACACCCGCCGGTAGTGGGGCGCCTCGGTGGTCTTGACGCCGAACGGCCACTCCTCGCCTTCCTCGACCAGCCACTCCATCACGCGCTCGGCCCGCTCGGGCGAGACGGCATCGAGGGCCGCCCCGCGACCGACGGGCACGAGGAAGAAGACGCTCCAGAGCACCGCGCCGAGGTCCGCCACGAGGTCGGCGATGTCCGGCAGATCCGAGATCGTCTGGCGACAGACGGTGGTGTTGATCTGCAGGGGCAGTCCCGCCTCGCGGGCGGCCAGCGCGGCCTCCATCGTCTCCTCGTAACTGCCCTCCTCGCCGCGGAACGCGTCGTGGCTCTCGGCGGTCGCGCCGTCGACGCTGACCGCCATCCGGCGCAGGCCCGCGTCCGCGAGGTCCGAGACGGCGTCGGCCGACAGCGAGGCGGTCCCGCTCGGGGTCATCGTGACCGTGAGCCCGACGTCGGTGCCGTACTCCACGAGTTCGACGGCGTCGTCGCGCTTCAGGGGGTCGCCCCCGGAGAACACCACCAGTTGGTCCTCGCCGAACTCCCGGACGTCGTCGAGCAGCGCCTTGCCCTCGGCGGTCGAGAGCTCGTCGGGGTGGCGGTCGGTCTGGGCGTCGGCCCGGCAGTGCTCGCACGTCAGATCGCAGGCCTGCGTCAGCTCCCAGATGAGGACGAACGGCCGACTCGCGGTGTCGACTCGCGACGGCGGACCGCCCGACCGGCTGGCTGACTCGGACATCCGCGATTACTCCACGACGATTGCGCCCACCATTCCCATCGTCTCGTGGGGCGAGCAGATGTACTTGTACGTGCCGGCGCTCTCGAAGGTGTGCTCGAAGGTGAACCCTTCCTCGTCGGTCTGTTCGCTCTCGAAGTCGCCGTTCTCGGCGACCACGTTGTGGAAGCTTCCCTTCCCGGTCCACTCCCAGACGACGGTGGTCCCCGGCGACACCGCGACCGCGGCGGGCCCGAACCCGAACGCGCCGCCGTTGGCGTCGACGCCGACTTCGACGGTGACCTCGTCGGAACCGGTCTCGTCGACGACGCCGTCGAAGTTGCTCGTGTCGTCGAACCAGCCGTCGAACTCGTAGGAGTCCGAGCCGCCGTCGCCCGACTCGTCGCCGGATCCGTCGCTCTCGGTCTCGTCGCCACCGCCGCCGCCCGAACCGCTATCGCTCGAACAGCCCGCGAGGGCGGTCGCGGTCGCGCCCGCCGCAGTCATCTTCAGTACGGTCCGCCGGTCGAATGTGTCTCGTTCCATCGGAGTCGTCACCTGTGTTCGCACTTTGGAATGGGCTATAAATACCGCTGGCTCCGATTCCCAGCCCGTGAAAATCGCACGAACACGTTCGCGAGCGCGCCGGACGAACACGTTCGGGGCCACGGCTACCCCGGCGCCGACCCAACGATAGGGTATGGTCGGATTTCCGCGCCCGTTCGCGTCGGCGGACGCCGACGACGCGACCTTCGACGAGTACGACGAGTTCGTCCCCGAGACAATCCCCGAGCCGGGGCCGTTCCTCGACGGCGCCGACGTGCTTACCGGCGACGACCACGTCGGGTTCCACCGGCTCACCCGCGAGATATTCGAGGATCGGGGGGTGTACGACGCGACGTTCGGGTACAACCTCGCGCGCCTGAACCTCGACACCCGCCACCCCGACGCGGGGTTCCGATACGCCGAGGCGCCCGACGACCCGGCCACGTTGCTCGCGGAGTTCACCCCGACCACGGAGTTCTGTCCCCAGAGCGACAGCCTCACCGTGGGGTCGTTTCGCGCGTGGAACGGCCTCGCCGACCGCCACGAGTACGACCGCGTCTCGGTCGCGGTCGCGCCGCTCCACCACGACAGCGCCCGGATCAACGAGAAGCTCCGGAGCCTCGAACGCCGCTACCGCGAGGACGGGTCGCTCCACGACGACGACCCCCGGGACGGGACCGACGACGAGGGCGATCCCGCGACGCCGTTCTGATCGGGCGGCGGTCGGCTCCCGGCAGGACCGCCGTCGCGAGGAGATCCGCCACCAGCGACTTACGGAGACGCGTCGAGGTTCGTCTCATGGTCGACGTACTCGGACACCTCGGTATGGCGCTCATCTGGCTCGCGCCCGCGTGGTTAGTGATCGACGCGCGCAAGACCGCGGCGACGTTCGTCGGCGTCGGGTTCTGGTTCGGCATGCTACCCGACGTCGACCTCGTGCTCGCGAACACGATCGGGACGGTCAAACACCACGGGATCTTCCACACGGTGCTGGCGGTCGGGATCATGGCGGCGGTCGTCGGTCCGATCGTCGGGTACGTGTTGAAAAAGGTCCTCGGCGGGTCGACGTGGTTCTCGGACGCGGCGGCCGACGACGCGCTCTCGCTCGGCGTCGTGATGGTGTTCGTGGCGGGCGTCGCCCACGTCTTCGCCGACATCCTCTCGGCGCCGGACATCTCGGAGGGGATCGAACCGTTCTGGCCGGTGTACGCCCAGACGCTCGGCATCGACCTCGTGTGGTACAACAACCCGTGGGTCAACTGGGGCCTGTTCCTCGGCGGCGTGGCGCTCAACGTCGCGCTCTACGTTCGCGCGACGCCAGAGCCTCCGCGGCGCACGCGGGCCTGAGACCGCGTCTCGAATCTGTCGTCGGCCGGGGGAGTCGAACATCTTCGGGGGAACCGCTACCGAAACGGCCCGCCGACATACACACATGACGCGGACCCTCGACGCCCGCGAACTCGGCGGCGAGCCGTTCGGGGCGATCACCGAGGCGCTCGCCGACCTCGGCGACGACGAGACGCTGGTGGTGGTGAACAGCTTCGAGCCCGAACCCCTCTACGCGGTGCTCGACGAGCGGGGGTTCGACCACGACACCGAACGGCTCGCGCCCGACGAGTGGCGCGTGGAGATAACCCCGCGATGACCGCGATTCCCGGCGGGATCGACGCCGAGCGCGGCCCGCCGCTCGTCGTTCCCCTCGGCCACTTCGTGGTCGGGGTCGGCTTCCTGCTGGCGGGGAGCGCGCTCGGGGTCGCCGGCGCGGCCGGCGCCCACTGGGGGCTGTCGGGGCTCGCCCACGTCCACTTGCTTTTGATCGGGTGGGTCTGTGTCACCATCATGGGCGCGATGACCCAGTTCGTCCCGGTGTGGTCGGGGGTCGACCTCCACTCCCGGCGGCTCGCGCTCGCCCAGCTCGGGCTGGTCGCGACCGGACTCGCGGGGTTCGGGGCGGCGCTGGTCGCCGGCGCGCTCGCGTGGCTCCCGGTCGCGGGCGGGGCGATGCTCGTCGGCTTCTGGGTGTTCGCCTACAACGTCGCCCGGAGCCTCCCGCCGGTCCGGTCGCTCGACGTGACCGAGCGCCACTTCGCTCAGACGCTCGGCTACGCGGTCGTCGTGACCGCGCTCGGGCTCGCGCTCGCGGTCGACTTCGTCCGGCCGACGCTGGGAGCCGCCGGGCTGGTCCGGACGCGGATCGTCGCGGCCCACGCCACGCTGGCGGCGTTCGGCGTGATCCTGACCACCGTGATCGGCGCGCTCTACCAGCTCGCGACGATGTTCACCCAGACGGACCTCGACGCCGTCGACCAGCGACTCCGGCGGGTCGAGGAGTGGACCTACCCGGTCGGGGTCCTCGCGCTCGCGGTCGGCCGCGGGACCGACGCGGCGGCGGTCGGGCTCGCGGGCGCGGTGTTGGTGCTGGTCGGGGTGCTCGCGTTCTCGGCGGTGCTCGCACGCACCCTCTCGCGGACCCGCGTCGAGCGCACGCCGATGCTGTCGCGGTACGGCGTCGCCGCGCTCGCGCTCCCGGCGTGGGCGCTCGCGACCGCGCCCGCGTGGCTCGCGGCCCCGACCGATCCGGCGGTCGTCTTCGGCCCGCCGGGCGTCGGTCACTTCCTGCTGGCCGGCGTCGTGGGGTTCGTCCTGCTCGGGACGCTTTACCACGTCGTGCCGTTCGTCGTCTGGCTCCGGCGGTACAGCGACCGGGTGGGACTGGAGTCGGTCCCGATGATCGACGACCTCTACGACGACCGGCTCGCGGCGGTCGACTTCTGGCTCGCGTTCGGCGGGCTCGGACTCCTCGTGGCCGGCGACGCGACCGGCATCGGAGTCGCCGGGCTCGCGGGCGGGGTCGCGGCGACGCTCGGGTTCGGGCTCTTCGCGGCCAACCTCGTCGGCGTGGTCCTGCGCCACGGCCCCGAGGCGCTCCGGATCGAGGTGCTCGCGGCTGAGGCCGCCGAGCGCGATCCCGACGACGGACTGCGGTGATCGGCCGGCTGTGCGCCGGACTGGCCGAACTTGTTCGGGAAACCGGTGACGGACGCGTCTGCCCCACGTCCGGACATGGTCGCGACAGATTTCGACGCCGAGCGCGAGTACAACGACGAACAGTTCTCGGCCCGATCGGTGTTCCGGAGCGACCGGATGAAGGTCGTGCTCGGCTACTTCGAGCCGGGCCAGTTCATCCCGGTTCACGCGCCCGACAGCGACGTGGCGATCACGGTTCGGCGCGGGGCCGGCGTGATCCGAGACGGCGACGACGAGCACGCGGTCGGGCCGGGCGAGGTGGTGGTCGTCCCGGCCGGCGAAGACAGGGGCGTGCGCGCCGACGCCGACGGGCGCCTGGAGGCGACGCTGGTGACCGCGCCGCCGCCGACCGACGCCGAACACGAGCCGGTCCGGCGCGGGCTGGCGGCCGGCGAGTTCGATCCGACCGGGGAGTAGAGGCGAACATCTTCGGGAGAACCCCGAATAGCGACGTGGGCAAACGTTCGATCGCATGCCAACCCTAGATGTCCGCGAGATTCCGCCGCCGGAGCGCCACCCGATGATCCACCAGACGTTCGAGGACATGGACGCCGGCGAGACGCTGGAGATCGTCAACGACCACGAGCCCAAGCCCCTGTTCTACGAGATGCGGGCGGAGGTCGAGGCGTTCGATGCCGACGGCTACGAGGTCGATCGCGAGGACGACGAGAAATTCGTGGCGAAGTTCCCCAAGCAGTGATGGTCGAGACCGCCAGCCTCGACGACCTGACCGAGACGCCCCGCGAAGTCGCGTTCCCCGCCAGCGAGCCCAAGACGGTGGGGCTGTCGCTGGCGGCGGGCGAGGAGGTGCCCGCCCACCGCCACCCCGACCGGGAGATCGTCGTCCACGCGGTGTCGGGACGCCTCGACGTGCGAGTCGACGGCGAGTCGAACGTGCTCGAACCCGGCGATCTCCTCCGGTTCGACGGCCGAGAGGAGGTCTCGCCGAAGGCCGAGCAAGACAGCACCGCGCTGTTGGTACTGGCCCGGCGAGCCGACGACGACTGACCCCCAGAGCGGCGGTCGCGACCGGGGCGCGCAGACGTACACTCCTCACTTTTCGCGCGGCATGTGAGACGACCAGCCCGGCCGCCGTCCCGCGACGACCGCCCGGAGTCGCGGCGCCGGTCATCGGTGTCCCGACGCGCCCGAACGCGTTCGGCCGGGTTTCGAACCGCCGGGAATCGCGTTCCGGGTAAAAGGTCCCCGAACGGCAACCCCGAACTGTATGAGAGTCAAACGCAGCACGCTCGCCAAGATTCTGGCAGTCGTGTTCGTCCTGAACCTGGCGGTGATGGGCGTGGGCGCGTGGTACTCCTATCAGGAGGCCCCGCCGATCCCCCAGGAAGTCGTCGGTCCCGACGGCGAGACGGTGGTCACCGCCGAGCAGGTCCAGGCGGGCAAGACGACCTTCCAGTCGAACGGCATGATGAACCACGGGTCGATCCTCGGTAACGGCGCGTACTACGGCGCCGACTACACCGCCGACGCGCTCGACCTGAAAGTAGCGCACATGCGAGACTACTACGCCCGCGAGCAGTACGACGCCTCGTACGACGCGCTCGCCGAGGACCAGCGGGCGACCGTCGACGTGGCGGTCGAGGGCGATCTCGGCGACGGCGAGCCGGGCGACCGGATCGAGTACTCGGCCGCCGAGGCGTACGCCCACGAGCAGGTCCGCGGGACGTACGTCGAGCGCTACCACGAGGGGAGCGCCGAGCGGGGCGTCCCCGAGGGGATGATCGAGAGCGAGGAGGAGGCCCGGGAGTTCGCGGACTTCGCGCTCTGGACCGCGTGGTTCTCCCACACCGATCGGCCGGCCGGCGACCACTCGTACACCAACGAGTGGCCCTACGAGCCCGCGGCCGGGAACGACGCCACCGGCGCGGCGATGACCTGGAGCGTCGTCGCGATGGTGTTGCTGGTCGCCGGGGCGGGCTTTGGCGTCTGGCTCTACAAGTCGATCGAGCTCCCCGAGCCCGACACCGAGGGCGTGACGGTGCCCCGGCCGAGCGAGGTGAACCTCTTCCCCGGACAGGCCGCCGCGCTCCGGTTCGTCGTGGTCGGGGCGGGGCTGTTTCTCGCGCAGGTCCTGCTGGGCGGACTGCTTGCCCACTACTACATCGAGCGCGACGCGTTCTTCGGGCTCGGCGAACTGCTCGGCATCGACTTCCTCTCGATGCTCCCGTTCGCCATCGCCAAGACGTGGCACATCGACCTCGGGATCCTCTGGATCGCCACGCTGTGGCTCGGGGCGGGGCTGTTCCTCCCGCCGCTGCTGACCGGCCGCGAGCCGAAGAATCAGGGCCGATACGTCAACGGCCTGCTTGGCGCGCTCGTCGTGGTCGTGGTCGGGGGCCTCGCCGGGGTCTGGCTCGGCTCGAAGGGGTACTTCGACGGCGCGCTCTGGTGGATCCTCGGCAACGAGGGGCTCGAATACCTCGAGATCGGGCGGCTCTGGCAGGCCGGCATCCTCGTCGGCTTCCTCGCGTGGGCGGTCCTGACCGCCCGCGGGCTCAAGCCCCTGCTCGACCGCGAGCCCCGGTACGGCCTCGCGCACATGATCCTGTACGCGGGCGGGTCGATCGCCCTGCTGTTCTGTGCGGGGTTCCTCTACACGCCCCAGACCAACATCGTCGTCACGGAGTTCTGGCGGTGGTGGGTCGTCCACATGTGGGTCGAGGGCGCCTTCGAGTTCTTCATCGTCGCGCTGGTCGGGGTCACCCTCACCAGCATGAACCTGCTCGATCGGCGCTCGGCCGAGAAGGCGGTGATGGTTCAAGCCCTGCTCGTGATGGGGACCGGCGTCATCGGCGTCTCACACCACTACTGGTGGGTCGGCCAGCCCGACATGTGGATCCCGATCGGGAGCGCGTTCTCGACGCTCGAACTCATCCCGCTGGTGTTCATCCTCTACGAGGCGATGGGCCAGTACCGCGCGATGGCGGCCAGCGGCGAGTCGTTCCCCTACACGCTCCCGTTCATGTTCATCGTCGCCAGCGGGATCTGGAACTTCGTCGGGGCGGGGGTGCTCGGGTTCTTCATCAACCTCCCGTTCATCAACTACTTCGAGCACGGCACCTACCTCACGGTCGCCCACGCCCACGCCGCGATGTTCGGCGCGTTCGGCCTGCTCGCGCTGGGGATGGTCGTCTACATGCTCCGGATCGCGGTGCCCGAGGCCAAGTGGCGCGAGCGCACCCTCCGGTGGGCGTTCTGGACGTGGAACGCCGGGCTCGCGCTGATGGTCGGGATCAGCCTGCTCCCGGTCGGATTTCTCCAGCTCGAAGTGGCGTTCACGCAGAGCTACGACGCCGCCCGGAGTCTGGCGTTCTACGAGGGCGAGCTCGTTCAGTTGCTGTTCTGGGCCCGGATGCCCGGCGACGTGCTCGTGATCCTCGGAACCGCCCTCTTCGGCTACGACGTGGTCAAGAAGATTCGGGTCCGCCGCGAATCGGCGAGCGAGGCGCCCGCCGACACGCCGGCCGCGGCCGGCGGCGTGCTCGACGACGACTGACCGGCCACACTTCTTTCGGTCTCGCCCGGCGGCGTCGAGACTGACCGACGGTTCTCAAACTCTGAGAACCCGGTGAACGTGTTCGTCGGCGTTCCGTCCGACCGAGAATCGCCGACCCGGTTGAAGGTGGGTCGGTCGCTATCTGCAAGTGTAAGGTGACTCCCAATGCCTCGAACCAATCGGCGGACGGTCCTGCAGGGTATCGGCCTCGGCGGCGCGGCGTCGCTCGCCGGGTGTGCTAGCGAAACCGCTCCGAGCGCGACGGACACGACCATGCAACAACAGACTACGACGAAGACGACGACCGACCGAGTGGCGGCCGACCCGACCGACATCCCCGACCCCATCGACCGAAGCGAGCCAAAGACGGTTTCGAGGACCCTCCGGGCCGAGGAGGTGACCGCCGAGATCGAAGACGGGGTCACGTTCGACTACATGACGTACGACGGCCAGATTCCGGGGCCGATGATCCGGGTCCGGCGGGGCGACACCGTCGACCTCACCTTCGAGAACCCCGAGGAGAACACGATGCCCCACAACGTGGACTTCCACGCCTGCTACGGGCCGGGCGGGGGCGCCGACGCCACCACCGTCCCGCCGGGCGAGAGCGCTCGCCTGCGGTTCAAGGCGACCTACCCCGGGGCGTTCATCTACCACTGCGCGGTGCCGAACATGGACACCCACATCTCGGCGGGGATGTTCGGCATCATCCTGGTCGAGCCCGAGGACGGCCTGCCGGCGGTCGACCACGAGTTCTACGTCGGCCAGCACGAGCTCTACACCGACAAGCGCGCGGGCGAGAGCGGCCACCACGCCTTCGACACCGAGGCGATGCGCCGCGAGGAGCCCAGCTACGTCCTGATGAACGGCGAGAAGTACGCGCTGACCCCGGACGGCCGCGGGCCGATGACCGTCGAGACCGGCGACACCGCCCGGGTGTACTTCGTGACCGGCGGCCCCAACCTCACCAGTAGCTTCCACCCCATCGGCAACGTGTGGAAAGAGCTGTACCCGAAGGGATCGCTCACCTCCCGGACCCAGAAGTACATCGAGACGACGCCCGTCCGGCCGGGCACCGCGACCGTCGCGACTATGGACTTCCCGGTCCCCGGCGGCGTCAAGCTGGTCGACCACTCGCTGACCCGGGTCGCCCGGAAGGGGTGTATGGCCGTGATCGCGGCCGAAGGCGAGGAAAAGCCAGACGTCTTCGACCCCGAACCCGATCAGTGAGCGCCCCACACTCGCCACGTCGTCCGACGTCGCCGATCCGGCCTCGGTGACGTGTGGAGAATCAGCGTCTCTCGTCCCGACTCGCCGACCGCTCTCGGTCGGTGAGCCGAACGCCAAACCTTATCAGCCGCCGCCGCGTCGCTCCCCGGTATCTGACGATGACACTCCGAGAACCGACGCCGCGTCGCGTCCCCGCGCCGTCCCGTCCCCGTGGTGGTCGGGCGTGACCGACCGGATCGTCGACTACGAACTGTACGAGGTCCCGCCGCGGTGGCTGTTCGTCCGACTGGAGACGAGCGACGGGACGGTCGGCTGGGGCGAACCCGTCGTCGAAGGGCGGGCCCGCACGGTCCGGACCGCCGTCGAGGAACTGCTCGACACCTACCTCCTCGGGGAGCCGGCCGGCCGGATCGAGGACCACTGGCAGACGATGTACCGCGGGGGGTTCTACCGGGGCGGCCCCGTCCTGATGTCGGCGATCGCTGGCGTCGATCAGGCCCTCTGGGACATCAAGGGCAAGCGGTTCGGCGCGCCCGTCTACGAGCTTTTGGGCGGCAAGGCGCGCGACCGAGTCCGGGTGTATCAGTGGGTCGGCGGCGACCGCCCCGAGAACGTCGCCGAGGCCGCCCGGGAGAAGGTCGAGGCGGGGTTCAGCGCGCTCAAGATGAACGCGACCCCCGAGATGCGTCGGATCGACTCGCCGGCCGCGGTCGACGCCGCGGTCGATCGCCTGCGGGCGGTCCGGGAGGCGGTCGGCGACGAGGTCGACGTCGGCGTCGACTTCCACGGCCGGGTCGCCAAGTCGATGGCAAAGCGGCTCGCGGCCGCGCTCGAACCCCACCGGCCGATGTTCATCGAGGAGCCGGTGCTCCCCGAACACAACGACGCGCTCCCCGAGATCGCCGCCCACACCACGACGCCGATCGCGACCGGCGAGCGGCTGTTCTCGCGGTGGGACTTCAAACAGGTGTTCGAGAACGGGAGCGTCGACGTGGTCCAGCCGGATCTGAGCCACGCCGGCGGCATCACCGAGGTCAAGAAGATCGCCGACATGGCCGAGGCCTACGACGTGGCGCTTGCGCCCCACTGTCCGCTCGGCCCGATCGCGCTGGCGTCCTGCGTCCAAGTCGACGCCACCGCGCCCAACGCCCTGATCCAAGAGCAGAGCCTCGACATCCACTACAACGAGACCAGCGACGTACTCGAGTACCTCTCGGACCCGTCGGTGTTCGACTACGAGGA
The DNA here is from genome assembly GCF_004765795.1 of Halorussus marinus. Classification (GTDB taxonomy): domain Archaea; phylum Halobacteriota; class Halobacteria; order Halobacteriales; family Haladaptataceae; genus Halorussus; species Halorussus marinus. Next base: position 384,026 of record NZ_SBIV01000003.1, on the reverse strand, counting down.
CGGCTACGTCGACCTGCCCGACGGGCCGGGCCTCGGCGTCGAGATCGACGAGGACCACGTCCGGGCGGTCGCGGGCGACGTCGACTGGCACAACCCCGTCTGGCGCCACGAGGACGGCGGGATCGCGGAGTGGTGACCGTGTCCGACACCGACCGCCCCCGGCGCTTCGAGGGCGAGACGGTCCTCGTCACCGGCTCGACCCGCGGCATCGGCGCGGGCGTCGCCGAGCGGTTCGCCCGCGAGGGCGCGAACGTGGTCGTCACCGGCCGGAGCGAGGACGACGGTGCGGCCACCGTCGCCGACGTCGAGGCGGCGGGCGGCGAGGCGACGTTCGTCCGGGCGGACATGCGCGACCCCGACGACATCGCGGCGCTGGTCGAGGCGACCGCCGCGGAGTACGGCGGCCTCGACGTGCTCGTGAACAACGCCGGCGTCGAGACCGACACCGGGGCGGCCGAGGCGTCGATCGACGACTGGGAGCTGGTGCTCGAAACCGACTTCCGGGCCTACTGGCTGTGTGCGAAGCGCGCCCGCGAACAGATGGACGAGGGCGCCATCGTCAACGTCTCGTCGAACCACGCGTTTCTGACGATGCCAGAGATGTTCCCGTACAACGCCGTGAAGGCCGGGATCAACGGGATGACCCGGGCGATGGCGCTCGACTTCGGGCCGGCGGTCCGGGTCAACACCGTCAACCCCGGGTGGGTCGCGGTCGACCGGACGACCGAGCAGATGGACGCTTCGTACCGCGAGCACCTCGAATCGATCCACCCGGTCGGTCGGCTCGGCCGGCCCGCCGACGTGGCGGGCGCGGTCGCGTTCCTCGCGAGCGACGACGCCGCCTTCCTCACGGGCGAGTCGCTACTGGTCGATGGCGGGCGGACCGCCGTGATGCAGGACGACGCGCTACCGGACTACCGCGAGCGCCGAGCGACGAACGGCGACGAAACCGAGAGCGAGAAGCGACGGTAATCCGAGGGGCGGCGACCGGCGGCGCTCGACCACCATCGGCATCGTCGTCCTGACATCAGGCCGACGAGTCGTCCGGACGAGACTCCTCGTCGTCGTCGAGCTGTTCGGTCACGCGCTCGTCGATCTGCTCGTCGAGATCCCCGATCTCGGCCTCGATCGCTTCCTCGACCTCGCGTTCGACTCGCTCGTCGACCCGGTCTTCGACCTGCGTCGCCACTTCCGATTCGACCTGCGTGGTGACCTCCTCGTCGACCTGCGCTTCGAGTTCGGTCGCGACCTCCTCGTCGACCCGATCTTCGACTCGGGTCGCCACTTCCGATTCGACCTGCGTGGTGACTTCGTCGGCCACCTGATCCTCGACTTCGGACTCGACCTGCCGCTCGGCCTCCTGGGAGATCCGCTCTTCGAGGATCCGCTCGTAGATGGACATCTTCTCCCAGATCCGCAACAGATAGCCGACAACGAGCCCGCCCTCGAACGCCGCCACGCGCGGGTCGACGCGAAACACGAGATAGCCGAAGCCGACGACGAAGAGCAGTCCGTACAGCAGTTCGATGTGAAACTGGGTCTGTCGCCCCTGAAAGCGACCGCTGAGTGCCTCCAGTGACATGGTCGTCCGATAGTTCGAAGCTGTCGGCCAAAAGCCTGACTCGTACCGGACCGAGACCCCCGCGACCGGCCGACGCCGCGGCCGCCCCTCCGGTCGATCGCTCACGAGAGGAGCCGGAACTGCTCTGCGAGCTCGAAGGTGACGAACGCGATCAGCCCCGCGGCCGTCGGGGTGGCGATCCACGTCGTCACGATCCGCTTGGTGGTCGCGGGATCGAAGAGGTCGAGCTGATCGGCGGCCCACGTCGAGCGCGCCTCGTCGGTCGGCCCGTCGGGGTCGACCATCGCGTGGATCGGGACCCGGCGGCTCGCCCGGCCCCAGCCGAGCCCGATGACGCAGGCGGTGAGCACGACCGCGAGGCTCGCCGGGATGCCGGCCCAGCTCAGCCCGGTGAGGATCGACGCCGCGATGAGTTCGGCGATCAGCGACGCCTCCAGCGAGAGGTCGGTGATGTCCTCGCCGACCGTCTCCATGGTCCGGGGGCCGAGCGCGAAGGCGCCGACGCCGATCGCCACCCCGCCGATCGCGACACCGGTCGTCATGCCGAGCTCGCCCGAGCCGACCAGCGGCGCGACCGCGTTGGCGACGTTGGACGCGCCCGCCGAAAACGCCATGTAACACCCGATAGCGATCACCGCGAATTCGGCGAGGCGGCCGGAGTCGCCGGATTCGAGGTCGAGGGCGTCCACGACCGCGTCGTAGAAGTACCGCCCGACGAACGCACAGAGCCAGAACGCGAGGATCGTCGAGAGGAGCCACCACATGCCGACGACCCCGACGGTCCGCCAGTCGAGCACCCCGAGAGCCGCGCCCATCCCGACGACCGCCGCGACCGCGGTCTGGCTGGTGCTGGTCGACACCTTGAGCACGTTCCCGAGCAGGATACCGAGGCCAATGAACAGGAGGATACCGATCGACGCGCCGAGCGTGAAGTACTGGGCGGGGACGAAGTCGGTCCCGAGCGTATCGACGACATTCGTTCCGATCGTAAACCCGCCGAGCACCACGAACACGGCCATCAGCCCGGAGGCCCGGCGCATCGACAGCACCCCGCTCCCGGTCGCCGGTCCGAACGCCACGCCCGTCGAAGAGCCGCCGACGTTCACCCCGACGAAGACGGCCGCGATCACGCCGACGACGAAGATCGTCGACACCGCCATACGTCGATCCGTAGCGCGCAGATCGGCAAAAAGACGGTGGTTTCTCGGCGGGCTGGCGTGATAGCTACGCGGAACGGGCCGTTTGAAGGCCGAGCACGACCGGCGGCGCTCGGGCGGGGCGCGAGCGTGTTCGGTCGCGCGGGACGCCCATCGGGCCGGGTCGGGATGCGCGTTCGTCGCGCTCGAGACCACCTCGGCGACCGAGAGAAACGACACACCGAAGACAGCGCGCAGAGTCGGCATCGCGACGACTCGTGGTGAACGTTCGGCGAAATCGGACGCTCCGAGTGGACGCTCACCGTCCACCGAGACTCCGGAGCCGTCGGGCCAGAGAGCGTAGCGTTCACTCAGACACCGGGATTTCCCAGACGAGGATCGCGCCAGACCCCACGACGAGGACGCCTCCGGCGACCGCCAAGGCGAACAGCGGCGACACACGATCGGAGATCACACCGCTCCCGAGTTGGAACGGAACGACCGCCAAGCCACTGACCATCGCCATCGAGCTGAGGACGGTCGCCCGTCCGAGCGTCTCGATACGATCGTTGACGTATTGGCCGGCGAACGATCGCGTCACGTCCGAGAGCCCACGGGCGACCAGGAACGTCGGGAGTGCGAGGATCGGAACGAAGTACATCCCGACGAGGGCCGTTCCGACGACGAACGGCAGTATCAGGAACCACGACCGGACGCCGATCGTCTCCTTAATCGCGCCGGTGTAGTAACTGATCACCGCTCCGACGAGACTGTACCCCGCGTAAAACCACCCCAAAAGCGACTCTACCTGCGATTCTGACACGCCGACGCTCACGACGACCGTCTCGAAGATCGGCTGAACGAAGACGAACACGAGGTACGTGACCGCCGCGTAGAGGACGTAGTAGTAGAGGATGAACGATCGGAGATTCCGGCTCGAGAGGGCGTCTCTGACGATTCCAACGGTCCTGCGGAGGCTCAGGTCGTCGGCGTCGGTTTCCCTGTAGCTCTCGGGTTCGCCGAGGGTGAGAACAACGACGGCACCGAGTCCGGTAACGGCGGCGGCCACGAACCACGGATACGAGAGGTCGATGCTTCCGAGGTACCCGCCAGTGATCGCCGCGACAGCGCCGACGGCGAGGGACGCAGACTCGCCTCGCCCGCGAACGTGGGCGAACTCGCTCTCCGAGAGGTCGTCGGTGAGGGTGTCGTAGAGCCACGCGTCCTCGCTTCCCGACCGGAAATTGTACCCCATCGACCAGCAGACGTAGAGGACCGCCAGCGCGAGGAACGACTCGGAGAGGCCGATACCCAGCAACGTGACGGCGATCAGTACGGTGCCGACGAGCAGGCTGTTCCGGCGGCCGATTCGGTCACCGACGTAGCCGGTCGGAATCTCACCGACCAGCGTCGTCACGTTGTACAGCGCCTCCAGGATCGCGATCTGGGTGAAGCTGAGTCCCTGCGCCAGGAAAAAGAGGTACATGATCGGCCGGTAAAACTCGACCGCTTTGGTCGACTTGTAGAGGTAGTATTTGAGGACGGTTCTCCGTCCAGAAATCCCGAAAGGAACGTTCACGGGGCCCGGGTTGACGAGTCTTCGATAACTACGTTGTGTTATGCCGATTCGACGAGATCGTAATACTCAGGCTTCGTCGGGCCCCTACCTAGCCGGCCCGTCTCGCGTCGAGGAGGTCCCCGGCAAGAGACCGAACGCGCAGGTGACGAGACCGACGAGCAATTCGAGTCGGACGAAACCGGTGTTCGGTCCGTAGTCTCGCCCGTACCGGACCGCGCCGTGGACGAGAACGACCCCGCTCACGAGGAGTACGGCGGTTCCGAACAGTGGTGGCGTACACCGGCGGTGTTCGCCATCCTCAGATCCTACTCGAGGTCACGATACACATGTTCCTACGATCGGGTTTCGACGGGGCCGATAATCCGGATCTCTCGGAAGTTCGCTGTGCAGAACGGGCGTGTGAGCGCCAGAGCACCGTGAATACGGGCGGCGACCGGTCTGGTCGAATAGACGGCGTCTCGGGACGGGTCAGATCGATCTTGCCAGAGTTCTACTAAATGCGTTTTCCGCACGGTGCAGGGACTGAAATGTGCCCTGCGTTCAGCACGGCTAGTGTCGTGGATCGTTTGAGAGCCAGAGCAACGGGCGCCTACGAGGTCGTCGCCAGAACGGGAGAAGCCTAGGCCGGGATTTGAACCCGGGCTCTCGTCCTTACCAAGGACGCGCTTTACCTCTAAGCTACCCAGGCGCTCGAACGCATTCTACGATAAGCCCGGAACCCTCTTTAGGCGTTTCGATTCGCACTAGGGATCGGTCGCCGACGGGTGGGCCTCGTCGGCCCCGTCGAACTTCCGGGGGGTCGGCACGTCGGCCATCGCCTTGGCGACCTCCTCGGGGAGGGTCTCGGGCGGTTGCGGACCGTCCTCGCCGACGGCGGCCGCCAGTTCCCCGGCGTACGACCGCAGCGAGTCGGAGGGGTCGACGCCGAACGTGGTCGTCCCCGCGAGCACCGCGAGTTCGAACACGTCGGCCTCCAGGGCGTGGGGCGGCGACTCGCGGCCCTGTTGGCCCTCGGTCTGGTCGCGGCCGAACGATTCGACCGTCTCGACCGCCTTGTCGGCGGCTTCGGTGTGCGCGAGCAACGAGAAGCCCCGAGCGACCATCACGTCGGCCGCGATGATGTCGATGTTGCTGTCGGTGTAGGGCGGCTCGCGGTCCCACGGCGACTCGTCGGCGAGCGCTCGCGTGAGCCCGAGCCCCTCGTAGATGAGCTGGACGCCGGCGGCCCGGTCCTCGACGCCGCTGGCGCCGGCGTCGGCGGCCTCGACGGCGCGTGCAGACGCGAGGGTGAGCACGCCCGGCACCATCGCCGAGTCGTCCAGCAGCGAGTGAATTCGTTCGCGGAGGGGACCGGGCGTGACGTCCCGTACCGCTCGTCGTCCCGCCTTTCGTGCCCTGACGGCCGCATCCATTAGGCGATCCTAGCGACGGCACCGCCAAAGACCTTTGGAAACCGACTCCGAGGGACGAACGTGATCCGAATCGAGGACGGAGACCGGGTCAGAACCGTCACCGTCGACCGCCCCGAGCGCCGGAACGCGCTCACCAGAGAGGGGCTCGACGCGCTCGAAGCCGCCGTGACCGGGGCCGACCGACCGGTGGTGTACCTCCGGGGAGCCGGGTCGGCGTTCTGCGCCGGCGCGGACCTCGACGTCGTCGAGGGACTCGATCGGGAGGCCGCCGAGGCGTTCGCCCAACGAGGCCAGCGCGTCGCCGACGCGATCGAGGCGGCCGACGCCGTCGTCGTCGCCGGCGTCGACGGCCCGGCCCGGGGCGGCGGGGTCGAACTCGCGCTCGCGGCCGACATCCGGGTCGCGACCCCGGCGGCGACGTTCGCCGAGCCCGGCGTCGCACTCGGGCTGTTCGGCGCGTGGGGCGGAACCGTCCGCCTGCCGCGGATCGTCGGGGAGGGCGAGGCGCTCGATCTCGCGCTCTCCGGGCGGACCGTCGACGCCGAGGCGGCGCTCCGGATGGGGCTCGTCTCGCGAGTGACCGACGAACCCCGCGCGGTCGCCGACGAGGTGGCCGCCCACGACGCCGAGGCGGTCGGCGTCGTCAAAGAGCGCGTGCGCGACGACGCTCCCGCGAGCGACCAGCGGCGTCGTGAGGCCGCGGCGTTCGGCCGACTCGCCGCCAGACGCGCCGACGCCGGAACCGAGGGGTGACGGTCGGCGGGCGCGGCGACCGACTGCCGGAAGACGAGTCGAGCTCTCCGCCCCCGAACTGTCCGTAAGACGAAGACTAAAACGCCCGGACGCCTAGCGTTGGGGCATGAGCGTCGAGGAGTGTGACCACTGCGGGAAGGGGTTCGACGACGAGGAGACGTATCTCAGACACCTCGAAAGCGAACACGGCGACGACCTCAGCGCGATCGAAGTCCGCCGGGTCGCCGGGCTCGACTCCGACGAGGGCCCCAGCGTCGCGGCCTACGCCGGCGCAATCGGGGCGGTCGTAATCGCCGGACTGCTTGCGTACCTGCTGTTTTTCTCGGGCGCGAGCGGGGGCGCTCCCGGCGGCGCGGACGCGGCGAGCGCGGAGACGACGCCGACCGGAATCGGGAGCGCCCACTACCACGGCCAGATACAGGTCGAGATCGGCGGCGAGCGCCTCGACTTCAGCCGCGACCGGTTCCAGCTCCGGGCCGACGCCTTCCACTTCGAGAACGGCAACGGCCAGCGGTGGCACGGCCACGCCCGGGAGGTCACGCTGGGGTGGGCGATGGCGTCGCTCGGCATCGAGGTGACCGACGAGAGCGTGACCTACGACGGGACCACCTACCGCGACGGCGAGGACGCGACGGTCGCCGTCGAGGTCGACGGCGAGCCGGTCGACCCGGAGAGCTACGTCCTCGAAGAAGGCGATTCGATCCGCATCGTGGCCGAGAGCGGCGAGTGATCGACCGACGGGACGAGCGCCGGGGTCAGTCGAGCGGCTCGGGCGACGGCGGCACCCGGCGCTTGTGGGCGCTTCGCTCGTACTTCTCCCGGACCGTCCGGACCTGCGCTTCGGTCACGCCCTCGATCTCGCGGACGAGCGCCGCCTCCGACAGCGGCCCGTCGACGTGGAGCGCGAGGATGGCGTCGAGGGTCTCGTAGTCGAGGCCGAGTTCGGCCTCGTCGGTCTGGCCCGCCCAGAGGCCGGCGGTCGCGGGCTTCTCGACGAGCTCGTCGGGCACGCCGACGTGGCTCGCGAGCTGGCGGACCTGCTGTTTGTAGAGGTTGCCGATCGGGTGGCAGTCGACCGCGCCGTCGCCGTACTTGGTGAAGTAGCCCACCAGCGCCTCGCTCCGGTTGCCGGTGCCGAGCACGACCGCGTCCTCGTGGTTGGCGACGAGGTAGTTGAGCACCGCGCGGGTCCGGGCCCGGGCGTTGCCGACCGCGACCTGATCGCCCTCGGCCTCGGGGTAGGTGTCGAGGAACTCGTCGACGATGGGGTTGATCTCGAACACGTCGTAGGCGACGTCGAGCTCCCGGGCGACCCACTCGGCGTCGCTCATGTTGTCGTCGCGGCTGACCGCCCCGGGCATGACCAGCCCGTGGAGGTTCTCGGCGCCGAGCGCCTCGACCGCGAGGTGGGCGGTGAGCGTGCTGTCGATGCCGCCCGACAGCCCGAGGACGGCCCGGTCGGTGCCGGCCGCGTCGACGGTGTCGCGGACGAACTGGACGATGTGATCGCGGCGGGCTTGGAGCTCCGATTCGGAGAATCGCAGGTCGATCATGGGCGCCGATAGGGGCGGCGACGACTAAAAGCCGCGGACGAGGCGATATTTCTGGACGAACGTACGGTCGGTCCGGAAGCGCTACGTTGAAGTGGCGGTAGGCGGAAAGTGTCGAGTGAGCGCCGGTGGTCTAGTGGTAGGACATGAGCTTCCCAAGCTCATAGCCCGGGTTCAATTCCCGGTCGGCGCATCGCCTTCGGCGTTACGTCTTGCAGTTTTCTGGTTCCGTAGGAAGTGAACGAAACATGGGAACCAGAGCTAATGTAGTGGGTTCAATTTCGTACCCCTACGCAGTACCGCGGTTTTGGAAGTGGTCAGGCTCATTACAAACAATAGTTGGGAGAATCGACGGAGGGCGTAGCCATGAGTGAGGAAGCTCCGAAGGTAGAGGGAATAACTGTGGTAAATGCACCTACGCGGGAAGTCCTTAATGACCGGCAGTTTGTGGACTACGAGGAGTACAAAACTAACCTCGTAAGGTGGCTTTTGCACTTCGGAAAGAACCCGGACAAGGCTGAGGGCTACGCTCCGGCAACTGTTAGGCAGGTGGCCCAGAAGACGGACAAGTTCTTCAGATGGCATTGGGACAGGCAGGAAGGGTATACGACGAGTGTTACGCCGGAGGATGCAGACGAGTACATCCAACACCTGATTTACTCCGAAGAGGACTACAGCAACAGCCACAAGGCAAGCTTCCAAAAGTGTCTGAAGAGGCTGTTCAAGTGGCAAAGGCACGAACTCGGAGAAGATGCTGAATGGGAACCCGAACATACCTTCTCTCAGTCAGCTACGCAAGCGCGGGACTACCTGACGCTTGAAGAACGCAGGAAGATACGAGAAGCGGCACTTGAGTACGGTTCTGTCCCTGCGTACAATAGCCTTACCCCAAAGGAACGGGATAGTTGGAAGGCGCACTTGGCGCAGCGATTTGAGAAACCAAAGTCGGAGGTAACACCGTCTGATTGGAACCGTGCCAATGGCTGGAAGGTCCCCAGTTTGGTGTGGACGAGTCTTGATGCTGGCTTACGACCGATAGAGGTTGGACGAGCTACGGTACAGTGGGTTGATGTTGAGAATTCTGTACTCCGTATCCCGAAGGAGGAGTCTTCGAAGAACAGAGATAACTGGATTGTAGGAATTACTGAGCGCACTGCTACGGCGTTGGAGCAGTGGTTGGAGGAACGCTCTATGTATGAGGAATATGCGGAGACAGACGCTCTCTGGTTAACGAGAGAGGGTAATTCCTACACCTCTCAGTCACTCATCTACGTACTACAGAGACTCTGTGAAATCGCAGATATTCCTACTGAAAACCGAAAAATGAGCTGGTACGCAATTAGACACTCTGTTGGCACATATATGACCAAGGAACAGGATTTGTCTGCAGCCCAAGCTCAATTACGTCATAAGAGTCCCGAAACGACAATGAGGTACGACCAGACCCCAGTTGAAGACCGACGAAATGCACTTGATAGGATGGGATAAACATTTCTAATAGTCTAAAAATAGTGTAACAACATCTTCCTTTTTTAGCTATCTCAAAATGTTAGTCGTCTGTTTTCTCAGGGGTTGAAATCAATGTATCCTCTTGACAGAAAATCCCCCTGATATCCTCTCTATCGAGATTACCATCTATGCTATCCTTCACAAGCCCATACAGGTCAATAGTTGTGAGTATCTTGTAATCCCCTCTTTGCTTCATGTAACTCTCTACGTTTGGCTCTATGCTGATATCGCGCTCTTCTGGTGGGATATCCATTTCCGGGTTCACTATTAGTAAACCTGACACATCTTTTTCTGGGGATTCGGCAGTCACATTTTCTACCCACTCATCCAACTGTCTACACTTGCTTAGTTTTACACCTCCCGTTGTCCCCGTTATTTCAAGAGCGAAACTAGTATTAGAAGTTTGAAGAATACCATCTCGTTTTCCCGGAATTTCATCCTCAACTTTGAATCCAACTTTTCGCAAGGCCTCTCTCGTGATTTCTTCGAGTGGGTCACCTATCTCATACAATAAATCCTTGAATCTAGTTATGGATTCTAATTCTTCTTGTAACTCATTTATTTGCTCTTTCTTTTCTTCAATCTCTTCTTCTATGCACTCTTCATTGGGAACAGTATAATCTGATAACCACGACGGTGGGGCACGACCTTCTATATTTAAATCTATATCAAATACCTTTTGAAGAGTATTTTTCACGAATTCAGAATATGCAATCCCATCATCCGGGGGTATTAGAGAGATATAGCCTTCTGATGAGCCATAATCGTACAAAGCTTTACCAGCTATATTTTTTGAGTAGGAATTCTCAGCAATTGATTTTATTGAGTAGCTATTACTATCAGATTTGAAACCAGTTTTCTCCCAGCTAAACCGGTTTCCAAAATACCACTCCCACTCTGACTCAACCTCTCCTATGGAATCCCCTGATTCATTCGTATTTATCCTTAATGAGAGCGGAAGCCAGTCTAACAGTTCATACTCACTATAAGGTTCAACATCCTCTGTACCCTGTTTTCTGCGAGGAGACAAGGTAGTTGGACTCACTCCATTCTGATTTTGCTTAGTGGTTGTTCCTCCCATTTCTACTTTTAGCGAATTAGGCAAGTATACAACCATATATCCCCCTGTTTTAACGAATTCCGTAATATTGGAGCCTTCAAAGACAACTGGGGAATTTTCTGATTCGTTGTAGGGATGGTCGTAATTCCCCGAATGTTGTTCTAGGGTTTTTAAATTGATAAAAATAACATCGTAATCTTTGAAATTTTCATGCTCATCCCAACCCACTGATTCGTGAACAAAAGGCAATTCACTGCCTTTGGAAAGGATTCTCATAAGAATCACTGTTGCAAAGCTCTAACATAGGTTTAATGAAATTCGATTATACAGCCATGTACTTCTTCAATTGTTATAATTATTGTTTAATTATATGTGTGGGATGAGGAAAATCGAAGACGAATCCTTTATCCCAACTGTAGTAGTTCTCATTCAGGCTAAAAGGGGGAAAGGTAAAGTACATATGACTAACTTTTCTTTCAGGGTACTGTTGACTATCAATGCCGACAAAGCGTGAAGTCTGGGACCAATGGTTAGCAGAAAATGTAGAGAATGAACAACCAGTCCCTCTTTTCGAGACCAAAGAAGAAAGAGAAGTAAAGACAAAACGGTATGGGCGAGATAACCGCCTTATTCTTCGCCGAAGTCGCCAAATGGAAGAGTTACTGCGAACGGAAGGATGGAAAGTCGTACAAGACTGGAAAGATACTGACGATACATATGAGGGACTTATCTATCTAATGTACACTCTTGATGGAGAATGTATTGTGCCTCGCTACCTCGGAAAAGCAGGGAAATATGGCCGAGACGGGCAGACCTTGAGTGCTAATCTCGAAAATATCCGCACTAACAATACGAAGCTTGCTCGTTGGGGTGACGGATATGCATATCATATTGGTGAACTCAGTGCCGCAGTGCTGAGCCATCACAAGGACGATAGCGTTAGTCGAGACAAAGGACCAAAAGGAAAGTACCAGAAGTGGGCTGACGAACTCTTTGTGTCTGGAACGAGGCGATTACGCGAACCAGTCTATTTCTGGACTAAGGCATGGTGTGTTGACGATACTGGCCCCTTCTATGACTTTAAGACGAACCTTGAATCCCTTGAATACAATCTCATCAATCTCGCTTCTGACCTTTATCCAGATTACTTATTGAACTCAGAAGGAGCTTAGACAGTAGTAGCTCGTAGTCAGGCGGGAAGGCGGAGGCACTTCGCCCCCTTCTATAGCCAAATTTCGTTATCTCATCTCGCCGGGTTACGTTTATATCACACCCCGGGGGATGGCTCTGATGTTCCAACCCCACGAGGACCAGAATTGGACATTTGTAAAATTCCTTTGTCCTCATCAGATACCAACCCTATTCCTATGAGAATTATTTCTATATCAAACTTGTATTATCCATACGGCCCTGAGTGCCGTTCTAACCGATTCTTTTCTCGAAGAAGACGGAAGACACTTGGAGAGAAAATAAATGGATTTGACGGCCCGTCAGAGGCCTTAAAATGGATTTGTGGGGGAGGACTTTCGCTCAAATTTCCAAGTGAGCGCAAAATCCTTCTGGAAAGGGGCACTGGTACAAGGGCACTGATACTACTAATACAGTTACTAATATAACAGGGGACTACTGTAACAGGCTGGAAGGAGTGTTAACAGTAGTTCTTAGGGATACTACTGATACAGGTTTACTACTGGTACGGAGTACATTGGGACAGGCTGGAAGGAGTGTTATTGAAGACGTGGTAGGTCAGAGTCCTACAAAATAGCTCTTGGCCCTGTTATACTCCATATGAAGCTCTGAGTTAGAAGGGTACGAAAGGGGGCAGAGAGTACCACAGACCCACAAAACTTTACAAATGTCCAATTATCCTTGATGGGATGCCTTCCCGCCTGAGCCAAGGACACTGGTAGCCCGTTCTCTATAACTGTAAATCAAGCCCCAGTTCTCAACTTAGGTAGGAAAGCGAGAGGCCACAGCAGTTCTGCATCAAATTAAAGGCGGAACAACTGGTCTCACTTCCTTCCAGTTCGTATCAGTGAACCTTGCTCAGGACTACTCTGCGTCCCCCTTCCAGCCTGTTTTCAGGCATAGCGTCAAACTCCCTCTGCCGGACTCTGGCATCCAACTACCATCAGTAGGAAAGTAATATATAGTATATGTACTATCTTCGGAAATGATAAGATATGAAAGGCACATCAGTCGTCGTCCTTATTGGATTGTTAGTCGTTCTTGCCGGGATTGCTATGCCTTCAACTCAGACAAGCACTGTAGAAGGATGTGTATCGGGTGAACGAGATATTCCGGGTGATGGACACTGTTCAGGGATAGAATCAACCACGAAAGTCACTACCTCGAATCCTACAAAAGCACCAACCATTGGATTTGGAATCCTACTTGTTCTCATCGGAGGTGTAATGGGTTACAATACAGGATTTAGTGACAGTGCATCCGGTAGAAAAAGTGATACCGTTTTGCGAGCCAGCAGTGAGGTGGTTGATTTAGAAACTGGAGAAACCACTACACTGGTCCTCCCCGTTCATACAGATAATGTTGAAGTAGCAATAGAACGGTTCAAATCACGTTGTGTCAGTGAAGGATATGAAATAAAGGAAGAACCGAATGTGGAAGTCGAGGCAAAGTCACAAGGGCCATCTGATACTGGAAAAGTACAGAGTAACCAGAACACCGATAGAAGCGATAATATTGCTGTAAGAAGATGGCGGAAAGCAGACGGTCCACTTGAAAAGGGCTATCTAATTGCAGCCGGCTTAGCCATTTTTTGGTTCATCCTTGTAGTTGTTCTTGGCATAATTGGAATCCTCGTCTAAGGACTAACGGAGTCGCCGCCATCTCAATTGAATTATCGTTTAGATTAGTGATATACGAAAAACCATTGTTTATCGAGCATACTTTTTGATTTCCCCTTCCTGCCTGAGTTAGTAGGTCCCTCATTGAATTTGAATAAGCCAGTAGCTAATAGACCGGGGATTTATAGGAGTACACCTCATTCAATCTAAGTACGGAACGTAGAAAACAGCAAGAAGACGCCGAAAACAGTACAATCGGCGCAGGCCGATTGGTGGTAGGACATGAGCTTCCCAAGCTCATAGCCCGGGTTCAATTCCCGGCCGGCGCAGTGAGCGAGCGTGCGAGCGAACGAGCAGGCCAGAGATCGAACCCGATGCCAGACCGAACGAAGTGAGGTCTGGCATCGGGTTCGATTCCCGGCCGGCCCACTCCACAGTCTTTCTCCAGTCGGTTTCCGGATTTCCAGTGAAATCGCCACCGAAAGTCGAAGGACGGGAGACACAGTGAGCGACCGTCTTGACGTGGTCATCCCGGCGGCCACCCGTCGGGTCACGCCGGAGGCTCGTAGCCGTCCTCGATCAGCGCCAGCACGTCGGCGGTCTCGGCGGGTCCGAACCGCATCGGGCGGCGCCACCACGGCCCCTTCCCGGAGTCGCTCGACAGTTCGGTCACGATCCGATTCGCCTCGGCGCCGGCTCGCGCCGAGCTCAGCGGGACCGCCGTCTCGTAGAGGCCCGACGCCGCCTGTTCGCCGGCCAGCAACACCGCGGCGTCGAACTCGGCGCGCTTGCAGTGGGCGTTGGTCGCGAACGCCGCCCGGTCGTCGGCCGGCAGGTCGGCGTACGCCTCGCCCGAAACGGGGTCCCGAGCCAGCCGGAACTGCCCGACGAGGTACGCCCCCCAGTCGGGCGCGATCCACCCGCGGTCGGGGTCGCCCCGTGCGGTCAGAGTGGCGTAGAAGAAGACGTAGTCGCCGGCCGACAGCTCCGACAGCGGCCGGGCCTTCACGCCGTGGGGGTCGCCGTAGGTGTAGGCCTCACACTCGGGGTACTCGGCGAACTCCGGGTCGAGGTGGACCGGCTCGTCGAGGGCACCTTCGGGGACGTCGGCGTCGAGATCCAGATCGGCGTAGGTCGGCACCGAAGCCGACTCGCGGACGGGTTCGGACTCGGGGATCGGGACGAACTCGAACGAGCCGTCGGGGTAGATGGGCCCGCGTCTCCCGGGCGCGTTCGTGTTGGCTCCGACGTTGATGGCGACGGCGCGGGGCATACCCGCCGGTCCGGGCTCGGAGACCAAAAGTCCGCGCTTCGCCGGGTCACCGCGCGGTGATCGGGTTCACGCAGTTCCAGCAGTAGGTGTAGCCCGCCTCGTTTTCGGCGCCACAGCCCGGACAGACCACGACCGAGGGGTCGTCGTTCCGGGGGAGGTCGTCGAACTCCGCGGGCTCGTCGACGCCGGCCGACTCGGCGTTTGGCGGCGTCGCGCGGAACAGCGCGTGGTCGGCGTTCGCGTCGCCGTCGCGCCGGAGGTAGCGGTAGACGAACAACTGGAGCAACGAGAACACCAGCACGTACAGGACGATCCAGCCCCACACGCCCATACCGTGGTATACGGTGTCATGGTACTTTGCTCTTCTGCCGCCGACCGGGCGGTCCGGCCGGACGAGTCGGCGCGCGAGGCGGTCGCGTCGCGCGGGCGCTCAGCGCACCGACGAGAGGCGCGCGATGTACACCAGACTCATGACGTGGTCGTCGACGTCGAGGTCCGCCGGGCCGGGCCGGTCGGGATCGAAGCTCTGGACCTCCGAGAACCCGCGCATGTACTCCCGGAGTTCGCCTCGGGTCTCGTCGGTGATCCAGCCGACCTCCTCGTAGTAGTCGAGCGCGTTGCCGGTGTTCTCGAAGCCGGCCTTGTTGATGAGGAAATCGAGCCACTCGAAGACGACGACCTCCGCGCCGTACCGGTCGGGGAGCCCCGCGAGATATGGCTTGTCCGGGAGCGCTCCGACCGCCGAGAACTGGCTCTGGAGCCGGACCAGTTCGTCGCGCTGGGTGTGTCTGAGCACCTCGTCGGGCGAGGCGGGGAGGTCGGCGTCGGCGAACGCGTCGGGCGTCTCCCGGTTCGGGTCCGCGAGGCACCGCAGGTCGCGCAGGTCGTAGGCTCCGGGATTCGTCGACATAGTGATCGGGTAGTTTCGGCTAACTCGCACATCACATTTAAGTTTTTGTGCCGAGCGCCGCCAGAAACGGGTCAGTTCCGACGCTTGCGCGCGATGAGGAGGGTGCTCGCGACCGCGGCCACGAGACCGACGACGCCCGCGAGCTTGCGCATCCGACCGCCCGATTCGTCGCCGCCGATCTCGGGCTCGGAGCCGTGGTCGTACTCTGCAGACCGATCGGCGTCGGTGCCCCGACCTTTGAGTTTGACGACCGCGGCCCCGACCGCGGCGACCGCCGCGAGCAGGCCGACGAGCTTGAGCTTCCCGCCCGAGGACCCGCCGTCCTCGGATCGATCGGCCGGGGCCGAGCCCGACCCGTCGGACGAGCCGGCTCGGTCGCGGGCGGTTTCGGTGGCTGGCTCCGGGATCTCTTCGACGAGCGCGGGCTTGCTGAGGTTGATTTCGACGAGCGCCATGGCGAGACCTTCGTCGGGCGAACGGGTATACATTGGGGCTCCCCCGGCGAGATCGCGGACGCGTCTCCGACCCGCCGGGCCACAAACTACTCGCCGGCCACGGTCGTACGCGCGACGATGCCAACGTGTCCGGTCTGCGGCATGGACGTCGACGTGACCGCGCCAGAGGAGACCGACTACCGCGAGGAGAGCTACGCGCCCGCGACCGCCGAGTACGACGGGGAGAGCTACGCGTTCTGTAGCGAGGCCCACCGCGAAGCGTTCGCGGAGAACCCCGAGGAGTACGTCGATTAGTCCAGCCGCTGGGTCGCGTCCCGGAACAGGCCGTCGAGTATCTCCGGGGTCGTGGGATGGTAGGCCCGGTCGGGGACCTCCCGGACGTCGACCTCGTTTTCGACGAGAATCTGCATCGTCTTGGCCATCGCGTCGGCGTGGTAGTGGAGCCCCTGATACCCCAAGACGGTGCCGTCGTCGGCGTCGACCACGAGCTTCGCGAACCCCTCCGGGACCGCCTTGGTCTTGAACACGCCGTCGTCGCTTGCCTCGCGGGTGACCGCCACGTAGTCACACTCCCCGGCCGCGGCGGCCGCCTCCGAGACGCCGACGCGGGCGAACGGGTAGACGCCCGCGCCCGAGAACACGACGTGGTGGTGGACGTTGCGGTACGGCTCCGGTTCCCGACCCTCGCGGTGGGCGAGGATGTTCTCGGCGGCGCGGAACCCCT
This sequence comes from Halorussus marinus, assembly GCF_004765795.1. Taxonomy (GTDB): domain Archaea; phylum Halobacteriota; class Halobacteria; order Halobacteriales; family Haladaptataceae; genus Halorussus; species Halorussus marinus. The sequence goes on along the minus strand of NZ_SBIV01000003.1, from coordinate 367,276 downwards.
GCTCTTTGGCGACGTGGAGGATGGGCTCGCGGCCGTTGGCGTCCCCGACCACGAACACCCGGTCGTCGTCGCGGGCCTGCATGGTCGCGTCGACCCACCCCGCGCCGGGGTCGAGCGCGGTCTGTTCGAGGCCGAGGCCGTCGAGCGCGGGACGACGACCGGTGAACAGGAACAGCCGGTCGGCCTCGACCGCCTCGGCCTCGGTCCCGGCGTCGGTCTCGCGTTCGACGCGGAGTCGCACCCCGCCGTCGTCGGTCGGCTCGACCGATCGCTCGGTGGCGTTGGTCAGCACCTCGATTCCGAACGCGTCGCGGTAGATGTCGAGCAGTTCCGCCCCGAAGCGATCGTCGGCCTCGTCGAGGGGCGCGTCGTCGTGTTCGATCACGGTGAGGTCCATCTCGGCGGCCTCCGAGAGGTACGGCGCGAGTTCGAGTCCGACGTAACCGAAGCCCATCACGACCCCCGAGTCGGGAAACGAGGTCGCGTCGAGCACGTCGGCGCTGGTCGCGTACTCGACGTCGTCGAGGCCGGGCAGGTCGGGCACGTTGAGCGTAGAGCCCGTCGCGATCACCACGTAGTCGGCCTCGATCTCCCGGTCGCCGACCGCCACCGTGTGGTCGTCGACGAACGCGGCGGTCTCGTCGAGGAACTCGACGCCGTCGCGCTCGGCGAGCGCGTGGACCGCGGCCCGCCGGTGGGCCGCGAAGTTGCCGATGTGTTCGTCTTTGGTCTCGACGACCGCGTCGAGGTCGACCGTCGGGACCCCCTCGGTCCGGTGGTCGTGGCGCGCCTGAAACCGGTGTTCGGCCGCCGACAGCACCTCCTTCGAGGGCATGCATCCCCGGAGGATGCAGAGCCCGCCGCCGGGCTCGCCGTCGTCGACGAGCGTGAGCTCCAGATCGTCCGCCTCGACCAGTTCCTGTGCGACCGCGACCCCGGCGCTCCCGTAGGCGCCGACGACGACGACGCGAGTAGTCATGTATCGAACAACGTCGGCCCGCGGATTTAGTCGTTCGGCCCGCGGCGCTCCGACCGGCGGGTCGGACCGGCGCCGACCCCGAGCTATCGGCGCCGGGCGACGAGCGCGGCCCCCGCGAGCGCGACGGCCGCGATCGTCGCGGTGAACCCGGAGACGCCGCCGTCGCCGCCGGGCGCGGTGGCGTCGGCGTCCGTGCCGTCGGTGGCGGTCCCGGTCGACGGCTCCCCGTTCGCGGCGTCGGCTCCGGCCGTCGTCTCGGCCGTCGCGACGCCGTCGGCCGCGTCGTCCGACACCACCGTGACCGTCCGCGCCGAGAAGCGATTGACCGCGACCACCACGTCGGCGCCGGCCGACGCCTCGGCGCCGCTCTCGACCATGTACCGGGACTGCTCGCTCCCGAGCGCGCTCTCCAGTTGGGTGTACGCGGCGGCCTCGGCGGCGGCCTCGCCGTCCACCGTCACGGTCAGGTCGTCGGTCGCGTCCGGCGCCCGTCCGGGAAGGCCGGTGAGCAACACCGTCCCCCCGTCGGTCGTCCGAGTCACCGTGACGGTCACCGCGCTGTCGGTCGCGTCGGCGGCCTCGACGGTGGTGTTCCGATCGTAGGTCACGGCCCCGATCGCGGGGTCGGCGCCGGCCGACGCGACGTAGGTCTCGGCGGCGGCCCGCCCGTCGGCGATGAGTCGCTCCTGTCGGTCGTCGCCGGCGTCCGTGCCGGCCGGGTACGATCGGAACGCGAGCCGGCCGTCCTCGCCGAGGCGGGCGGTCACGCCGCCGTCGTCGTTGACCGTGAGGGTGCCCTCGCCGACGACGAGGACGGTGGCGTTCGTGCCGTCGGCGGTGGTGACCGCGACCCGCGAGTCGCTCTCGGCCGAGGCGGTCGCGCCCGCCGGGAGGTCCGCGACCACGTAGTCGGACCGGTCGCCCGACTCGACGAGGAGGACGCCGTGGCCGCCGTCGTGGGCGGTCACCGTCGCGCCGTTCCCGACCGCGAGACGAGCCCCGGTCCCGGCGTCGGCTTCGAGGTCGAGCGCCGCCCCGTCGATCCGGGTCACCGCCGACAGCGACGCGCCGGCGTCGACGAGCGCGCCGTCCTCGACGTCGCGCCGTGACTCGACGCGCACGGCGTCGAGCATCGGTTCGCCGTCGACCGCGTAGTCGACCACCGCGCCGTCGGCGGTGTCGAACGAGACGTGCGTGCCGGCGTACGTTCGGGTCGACGATTGGCCGGCCGCGATCGGCGCGGCGGTCGCCGCGGCGACGAGAACCAGCAGGGCGATCGCGAGTCGTGTCATTCCGATCGGGCGTGAGCGATCGTCACCTTATACGCTTTCTGGCCTCCGGGCGGACGCGGGTCTGCGGCCGGCCCGAACCGCGGGACCGCGTTCCGGATCACCGCGAGGAGCTACCGCTTGATCTCCTCGCCTCCCTCCGCGAGCACGCGCTCGACCTCCTCGCGCGTGACGACCGCCACGTCGCCGGGGATGGTGCGCTTGAGCGCGGCGGTCGCCGCGCCGTACTCCATGGCGGTCGCCACGCCGTCGCCCGCGAGCCGGCGGGCGAGGAACGCCCCGACGAAGGCGTCGCCGGTCCCGATGGGGTCGAGGGTGTCGGTCTCGAAGGCGGCCTGCTCGTGGACCGCGCCGTCGTGGCGGGCGAGCGCGCCGTCCTCCCCGCGGGTGACGACGACCGTCTCGAAGCCGAACTCCTCGGCGAGCCCGGCCGCGATCGCTCCGGCGTCGCCAGTCCTGGCGAGCACCTCCCGGGCGTCGCGCTCGGCGGTCACGAGCACGTCGACGTCGGGGAACAGCGCTTCGAGGCTCTCGCGGGCCGCCGCCGGCGACCAGAGCTTCCCCCGGTAGTTCACGTCGAACGCGGTGGTCGCGCCGGCGTCGCTCGCGGCCGCGAGCAACTCGGCCGTGGTCGCTTCGAGCGTCTCCGAGAGGGCGGGCGTGATGCCGCTGGTGTAGACGTACTCGGCGTCTTCGACCCGCGAAACCGGCAACTCCGCGAACTCGGCGGTGGTGACCGCCGCGCCCTCGCGGTCGTAGACGACGTTCGTCCCGCGGGGCGTGCCGGCGTGTTCGAGGTAGTAGGTCCCCTGTCGGCCCTCGTCGCTCCAGACGACGTCGGTTTCGACGCCGTGGCGCCGCAGGCCCGCGACCACGCGCCGGCCGAGCGGCGAGTCGGGGAGCTTCGAGGTCCAGACGGCGTCCGCATCGAGCCGGCTCGCCGCGACCGCGACGTTGCTCTCGGCGCCGGCGGCCCGGAATTCGAGGTCGGTCGCGGTTTCGAGGCGCTCGCCCCGCGGGGGCGAGAGTCGAAGCATCGTCTCTCCGAACGTCACGAGATCGGTCATGTGTCGGGCGTCGTGGCCGCGGGCCATAACGGACTCGGTCGCCGGCGTCGCGATCGGGGTCCCGTCGTCCGAGCCGATCGGCGGTGACAATTGCCGATACCGCGTCCGAACCGCAGTACTTGCTGACACCCGCCGACATAAGCGGTCGGCGTGCGTGTCTCCGACCGTCATGACCGACTCCGACGACCGCAGTTTCCACACCGAGAGCGTCCACGCCGGCCAAGAGCCCGACTCGGCGACCGGCGCGCGCGCGCCGCCGATCTACCAGACCACCTCGTACGTCTTCGACGACGCCGAGCACGCCGCGTCGCTGTTCGCGCTCGAAGAGCCGGGCAACATCTACAGCCGCATCATGAACCCCACGAACGCGACCTTAGAGGAGCGACTCGCCACCCTCGAAGGCGGGGTCGCGGGGCTGGCGACCGCGAGCGGAATGGGCGCGCTCAACCTCGCCACCTTCGTGCTCGCCGAGCAGGGCGACAACGTCGTCACCGCCTCGTCGCTGTACGGCGGCACCTACACCTACTTCACCCACACCGCGCCCCGGCGGGGGATCGAGGCGAAGTTCGTCGACACCCTCGACTACGACGCCTACGACGAGGCCATCGACGAGGACACCGCGTACGTCCACCTCGAAACCGTCGGCAACCCCGCGCTGGTCACGCCCGACATCAAGCGGGTCGCCGACATCGCCCACGACCACGACGTGCCGCTGGTGGTCGACAACACGTTCGCGACGCCGTACCTCTGCAACCCGATCGAACACGGCGCCGACATCGTCTGGCACTCGACCACCAAGTGGATCCACGGTAGCGGCTCGACGGTCGGCGGGGCGCTCGTCGACGGCGGGAACTTCCCGTGGGAAGAGGCCGACTACCCCGAGATCGCCGAGGAGAACCCGGCCTACCACGGCGTGAACTTCCGCGAGCGGTTCGGCGACGCCGCGTTCGCCTACACCGCCCGCGCCCGCGGTCTGCGCGACCTCGGCAATCAGCAGTCGCCGTTCGACGCGTGGGTCACCCTCCAGAAGATGGAGAGCCTACCGCTCAGAGTCGAGCGCCACTCCGAGAACGCACTGGCGGTCGCGGAGTACCTCGAAGACCACGACGACGTGGCGTGGGTCAACTACCCCGGGCTGGAGAGCCACGAGACCCACGACAACGCCAGCGAGTACCTGGAGGGCGGCTACGGCGGCATGATCACCTTCGGGCTGGAGGGCGGCTACGAGGCCGGTCGCGCGGTCACCGAGGAGACCGAACTCGCGAGCCTGCTCGCGAACGTCGGCGACGCCAAGACCCTGATCATCCACCCCGCGAGCACAACCCACCAACAGCTCACCGAGGAAGAACAGCTCGCGAGCGGCACCACGCCCGACCTCGTCCGGCTGTCGGTGGGCATCGAAGACGTCGAGGACATCGTCGCGGACCTCGATCAGGCCATCGCGGCGGCGTCCGAGAGCGCGTAGCGGCGCCGGACTACTCCGCGCGCCGGCCCGCGTGGCCGGGGTAGTCGCGCTCGAACCGGTCTTCGATCTCCGCCTCCGAAAACTCGATGAGCACGGGGCGGCCGTGCGGGCAGGCGTAAGGGTTCTCGCAGTCGTCGAGCGCCGAGAGCAGTTCGACGACAGATCCCTCGCGGAGCGACGTGTTTCCGGTGATCGACGGGTAACACGCCAGATCCGCCAGCAGGTCGTCGGCGACCGCCTCGACGGTGTCGCCGCGGTCGGCGGCGTCGGTCGAGACGAACTCCCCCAGCGCGTCCCGGAGGAGCGCGGGCTCCAGCGTGGCGTCGAGGACGGTCGGCGCGGTCCGGACGCGGACGGTGCGCTCGCCGTCCGCGCGCTCGGCCCGGAACCCAAGCCGTTCGAGCGCCTCGCGGTGGTCGTCGAACACCGCGGCCTCGCCCGCGGTGAGTTCGAGCTCGACCGGTTCGGCCAGCATCTGGGTGGTCGCGTCGTCCTCGAACTCGGCGACGAGCCGCTCGTAGTTGATGCGCTCGTCGGCGGCGTGCTGATCGACGAGCACCAGCCCGTCGGACGTCTCGGCGACGACGTAAGTGTCGTGGAGTTGGCCGAGCACCCGCATCCGCGGCAGGGTCTCGAACTCGGGATCGTCGGGCGACGCGCCGTCGAGTGTCGCCGCGTCGGTCGGGCCGGCGAACTTCCGGTCGCCGGTCGCGTCCGGTTCGGCGGTGGTCGAACCGACGGCGTCGTCGGACGACCCGTCGGCGTCGTCCGGGCGGTCGCGGCGGGCGGCGTCGCCCCCGGTGCCGCGAGTCGGCGCGGTCGAAGCGTCCGCCGACGAGCCGGGACCGTCCACCGAACCGCTCGCGCCCGATTCGGCCCCCTCCACACTCGATTGGGAGGCCGCGGGCCGGCCTGCGGGGTCATTCGCGGACGACCCTGTCCCGGACTCAACGGGCGACTCCGCGGACGCGCGCGAACGCTCCTCGGTGGCGGCCGTCGCGGTCTCCTCGGCGGTGTCGGCCGTCGCTTCGGCGGTCCCGCGGGCCGCTTGGGCCGGCCCGTCGGCGGTCCCGCGGGCCGATCCGTCCGACCGGTCGGACCCGTCGAGCGTCGACTGCTCGCGGTCGGCGGCGGCCCCCCGCTCGGTCAGTTCGGCCTGCTCGCCGGCGTCCGGTTCGGGATCGACGCTCGCCTCCTCGGGGGCGCTCGCCCCGCGGGGCGCCGACGACCGGACGAGGCCGGCGTCGAGTAGCGCCGATTCGACCGCGGCCTCGACCGCGTCCCGGACCGCCTGCTCGTGCTCCCAGCGACACTCCATTTTGCGGGGGTGGACGTTGACGTCGACCTCGCCCGGCGGGACCTCGACGAACAGGACCGCGAAGGGGTACCGTTCGGCCGAGAGCTGGCCGCCGTACGCCGAGAGCACGGCGTCCCGGACGGTCGCCGAACTCACGTACCGGCCGTTGACGTAGGTCGAGAGGTACTCGCGGGTGCTCCGGGTGGTCTCGGGGTCGCTGACGTAGCCCGAGACCGACACGCCGTCGCCGGCCGCCTCGCCCTCGACCCGAATCATCGACGTGGCGACCTCCCGGCCGTACACCGACAGGAGCGCCGACTGGAGGTCCCCGCGGCCCGAGGTGGCGAACACCTCGCGGTCGTCGTGGGTCAGCGAGACGGCCACGTCGGGGTTCGCAAGCGCGTAGCGGGTCACGACCGTGTTGACGTGGGAGAACTCCGTGGTCTCGGTCTTGAGGTACTTCCGGCGGGCGGGCGTGTTGTAGAAGAGGTCCGCGACCTCGACGGTGGTGCCCTCGGGCCGACCCGCGGGACCGACCGACTCGACCTCGCCGTCCTCCAGTCGGAGCTCGGTCGCGCGGTCGCCACCCCGGGGCTTGGAGGTGATGGTCACTCTGGCGACCGCCCCGATGGTGTGGAGCGCCTCGCCGCGGAACCCCAGCGTCGTCACGCCCGAGTCGAGGTCCTCGGCGTCGCTGATCTTGCTCGTGGTGTGTTCTTCGACCGCGGTCCGGAGGTCGGTCTCGCTCATCCCGACGCCGTCGTCGCTGACGACGACCCGGTCGGTGCCGCCGGCCTCGACGGTCACGTCGATGCGGTCGGCGTCGGCGTCGAGGCTGTTCTCGACCAGCTCTTTCACCACCGAGGCGGGGCGCTCGACCACTTCGCCGGCCGCGATCTTCCGGATCGTCGCGTCGTCGAGCTTCGCGATGCGGTCGCTCACGGCCTCGCCCTCCCGTGTCGCGGATCGGCCGCGTCGCGCCGACGCGAGCCGTCGGTACCGTCCGTCATGCGCCCAACCACGGAGGTGGCGACTATCAATCCACGGTTCCGCGTTCTCCACGTTTAAGCCGCTGTGCCACGGAGTGACGTGCATCGCCATGTCAGCCACGCCGGACTACCGAATCGACGCCAGCGACGACAACGTCCATCAGACGTGGGACAACGACCACGACCCCGTGCGGACGGTCGAACCGGGGGCGGTCGTGGAGTTCGACTGTCGGGACGCCACCGACGGCTACCTCGACGAGGACTCGACCGTCGCGGACGTGGTCGAGATGGTCGACGTCGGGGGCGGCCACCCGCTGACCGGCCCGGTCGCGGTCAAGGGCGCACGGCCGGACGACACGCTCGCGGTCGACCTGCTCGACCTCGAACACGAGGGGATCGGCTACTCGTACTTCTACCCCGGCGCGGAGGAGTGGGGACTACTCTCCGAGGAGTTCCCGGACGCCGGCCTCCACGTCTGGGACCTCGACGGCGACGTGGGCCGCTTCGCGAACGGGATCGAGGTTCCCCTCGACCCCTTCCCGGGGAACCTCGGGGTCGCGCCCGGCGAGGACGGCTCGCACAGCACCACGCCGCCCCGCCGGGTCGGCGGGAACCTCGACGTGAAGCACCTGACCGCGGGTTCGACGCTCTACCTGCCGGTCGAGGTCGCGGGCGCGCTGTTCAGCGTCGGCGACTGCCACGGCGCGCAGGGCGACGGCGAGGTCTGTGTCACGGGCATCGAGGCGCCGATGACGGTGACCGCCCGACTCCGGCTCGCGTCCGACCGGTCGGTCGATCGGCCGACCTTCGAGACGACCGGTCCCTACTCGGCCCACGGCGCCGGCGAGCCGGCGTACGGTACGACCGGCATCAGCGACGACCTGATGGACGCGACCAAGGAGGCGGTCCGCGCCATGATCGATCACCTCCGCGAGAACCGCGGGCTGACCGGCGCGGAGGCGTACCTGCTGTGCTCGGCGATCGTCGACCTCAAGATCAACGAGGTCGTCGACAAGCCAAACTGGGTCGTTTCGGCGTACCTCCCCCAGCGGATCTTCCCGGAGTAGCCCCGACGGGCCGAATCCACCAGAACGTTTAGATATCCGGTCGCGCTACTCGGTGGCATGGACGAGCGCACGCCAGAGAACGTCTCGGACGCGATTCGGTATCAGGGGAAGGCCGTCGACGACGACGAGGAGATCGCCGCCTTTCTCGACGACCAGCGATCCGGCGTCCTCGGACTGGTCGACGACGGCGAACCGCACCTCGTGACCCAGCTGTTCGTCTACGACGAGACGGCGGGCGCGATCTTCTTCCACGGGGCGCGGGACGGCCGCGCCCACGGCATCGTCGCGGACGGCGAGGACGTGGCGGCCTGCTTTACGACCAGCGAGATGGGGCGATTCATCCCGGCCGACGAGCCGGTCAACTTCACGGTCGAGTACACCAGCGTCGTCGCGTACGGCACCGTCGGACTGGTCTCGGACCCGGCGGCAAAGCGGGCGGTCCTCGAACGGTTCATGGCGAAGTTCGCGCCCCACCTGACTCCCGGAGAGGACTACGAGGAGATGACCGAGGCGTCGATCGACCGGACCGCCGTCTACCGACTCGACGTCGCGGAGTGGAGCGGCAAGGCCGGCGAGAAACCCCCCGAGTACCCCGGCGCGTACGACCTCGACGCGGTCGGCGAGTCCGGCGAGTGAGCGAGGCGCCGGGCGGCGGCGTCGCGGCTCGGTCGCGCCCGTCGAGTGTCGCCCGCGAGCCGCGCTCACTCGTCGAGTCGCTCCTTCCACGCCTGGACCCGGTTCATGAGCTCGACCGGCGAGGTCCCGGTCAGGTCCACGCCCGACAGCTCGTCGAGGACCGCCCGCGTCTCCTCGTCGAGCCGGTCGCCGGCCGGGTCCTCGTCCGAGGCCCCGGTCGCGGGCGCATCGTCCCCGTCGTCGCGGGTCTGTAACTGCCCCGACCCGACGTCGAAGACGACCTGCTTGGTGGCGTCTGCCCCCCCGCCTTTGGTCTCGATGGCCTCCTCGGCCCGGAGCTTCTCGAGCACGTCCCGCGAGCGCTCGACCACGGGGTCGGGCACACCCGCGAGTCCGGCGACGTGGATCCCGTACGACCGGTCAGTCGGGCCGTCCTCGACGGTCCGGAGGAAGGTCACGTCGCCGTCGCCCTCGTCGGCCGAGCCCGACGCCGCCCCGTCGGACGAGGGCGGCTCGCCGTCGACCGCGACGTGGACGTTCTGGACCCGATCGAGCTGATCGGCGAGCGTCGTGAGCTCGTGGTAGTGGGTCGCAAAGAGGGTCTTGGCGCGCACCTCGTTGTGGAGGTACTCGGTCGCGGCCCACGCGATCGAGATGCCGTCGTAGGTCGCGGTGCCCCGGCCCACCTCGTCTAAGATCACCAGCGAGTCCTCGGTGGCCGAGTGGAGGATGTTCGACAGCTCTTGCATCTCGACCATGAACGTCGACCGGCCCTGCGCGAGTTCGTCGAGCGCGCCGACCCGAGTGTAGATGCCGTCGACCGGTTCGATCTCGGCCGCGGCGGCCGGCACGAAGCTCCCGATCTGAGCGAGGAGCACGACGAGCGCGACCTGCCGCATGTACGTCGACTTCCCCGACATGTTCGGGCCGGTCACCACGAGAAACCGCCGGTCGCCGCCGAGGTGCGCGTCGTTGGGGACGAACTCGGTGGTGCGCTCGACGACGGGGTGGCGCCCGGCCTCGACGTCGATCCCGCCCGACTCGCAGAGCTCGGGGCGGACCCAGTCGTTCTCGACGGCGTGGACCGAAAGCGACGCCAGCGCGTCGAGTTCGGCGAGCGCGCGCCCGACCGACTGGAGCAGGTCCGCGCGGGCCGCGACCGCCTCCCGGAGCGTCTCGAACAGCTCGTACTCCAGGTCGCCGCGGCGCTCTTCGAGCCGGAGGATCTCGCGCTCGCGCTCGTCGAGCGCGTCGGTGGTGTAGCGCTCGGAGTTCTTCAGGCTCTTGAGCCGGTCGTAGCGGTCGGGCACCGCGTCGGTCTCGGAGTTGCCCACCTGGATGTAGTAGCCGTCGGTCTTGTTGCGGTCGACCCGGAGGTGGGTGATGCCGGTCTCGCGCTTCTCGCGGTCGGCCAGCGTGTCGAGCCACTCCTCGACCGCCTCGTGGCGGTCGATGAGGTCGTCGAGGTCGTCGTCGTGGCCTCGCCGGAACAGCCCGCCCTCGGTGATCGTGGCCGGCGGGTCGTCGACCAGCGCGTCGAGTCGCTCGCGCAGGTCGGCGGCCGCCTCCCGGTCGGGGCGGGCGGCGATGTCGGCCAGCGGCGACGCCGAGAGTGTGGGGTCGGACTCGATCGCGTCGGCGACCGTCGGGACGAGCGCGAGGGTCTCGCGGACCCGCAGGAGGTCGCGGGCGTCGGCGCTCCCCGAGGCGGCCTTGCTCGCGAGGCGTTCGAGGTCGTAGGCGTCGCCGAGCGACTCTCGGACGCCCTCGCGCGCCAGCGCGGCGTCGGCGAACGCCGCCACGCCATCGGCGCGCGTCCGGAGGGTCGAGCGGTCCTGTCGGGGGCGCTTGAGCCACTCCGCGAGCAGGCGCTTGCCCGGGCTCGTGACGGTGTGGTCGATGGTCGCGAACAGCGACCCCTCGCGGCCGCCCTGTGTCGAAGTACCGCCGGTACTTCCGGACATGGTCTCGGTGAGTTCGAGGTTGCGCTGGGTGGTCGCATCGAGTTCGACGTGGTCGTCGCCCCGGTAGCGCCGGAGCCGGGTCATCGACGACGCGACGCCGGTGCCGGTCTCCTCGACGTACGAGAGCAACGCGCCCGCCGCCTGCACCTCGGGGGTGTCGTCGCGCCCGCCGTCGAGGCCGAGGCTGTCGAGGGCCTCCGGCCCGAACTGTTCGGTCGTCAAGTGGGTCGCCCGGCCGGGCGCGAACGCCTCGGCCCGGTGGACCGAGACGGTCGCGTCGGTGCGCTCGCGGACCCGATCGAGGAAGGCGTCGTCGTTGCGGACCGACGGCCCGGGGAGGATCTCGACGGGATCGAACCGGTAGAGTTCGGCGAACACGCGGTCGGCCGCGTCGTCGGCGTCCCCGTCCCCGACCGCGGTCACGAGGAATCGTCCGGTCGTCACGTCCGCGAACGCCAGCCCGTAGCCGGCGTCGGTCCGGACGACCGCGACGAGATACTGGGCGTCGGCGTCGGAGGTTTCGAGGAGCGTGCCCGGGGTCACGACACGCGTGATCGCCCGCTCGTGGCCGTCGGCGGTCTCGCGCTGGTCGGCGACCGCCACCCGGTAGCCACGCTCGACCAGCGCCTTGAGGTGGGGCGTGAGCTTGTCGACCGGGACGCCCGCCATCGGGTAGTCCGAGCCGTGGGCGGACTTCTGAGACACCTTGAGGTCGAGGAGGTCGGCGACGGTCTCGGCGTCCTCGCCGAAGAACTCGTAGAAGTCCCCGACCTGCATCACGAGGAAGTCGGCGTCGGTCTCGCGTTTCAGCGCGAAGAACTCGCCGACGATGGTGTCTGGGTCAGGGTCGGACACGGGACCCACCTCCCGCTGGACTGACGAGAGCGCTCGAAATCATACTCGGTCACAGGGCCGAGGCCGACTAAAACCGTGCGGGTTCGGTCGGGCCGCGCGACCGGCCGGCGACCGAACGCGGGTCGGCGGTCGGAGCCGCGGCTTACGGCAGGTCGATCGTCGACTCGTAGTCGGCCGCCTCGGCCGCGGACTGCTCGTCGGTCTCGATCGGCACGTCGATCAGGTCCGGCCCGTCGCGGCCGACCGCGTCGTCGACGGCCTCGCGGAGTTCGCCGAGCGACTCCGCGCGGGTGCCCCGACAGCCGAACCCCTCGGCGACGGTCGCGAAGTCGGGCGACCCCCAGGTGAACTGGTGGCCCTCGGTGTACTGTTCGATCTTCGGCGACTTGCTGATGACGCCGTAGTCGGCGTTGTTCGAGACCACGACCGTCACGTCGAGGTCGTACTCGGCGGCGGTGTGGAGCTCGTGGATACACATCATCAGCCCGCCGTCGCCGGTGAGACAGACCACCGGCTCGTCGGGGTTGGCGAACGCCGCGCCGATGGCGGCCGGCAGGCCGACGCCCATCCCGGCCCACGAGCCCGCGGCGACGTACCGCTCGGGGTCGTAGGCCGTGAACGCCTGCATCGCCCACAGCCGGAAGCCGCCGACGTCGACCGCGACCGGCGCCTCGCGGGGCGTCGACTCGCGGACGGCGTCGATCACGCCGGGCGTGTTGAGCGGCGCGCCGTCCTCGAACAGCCCCGCGGCGTCGAGGGTCTCGCGGTACTCCGAACGGACCGCGGACCCGACAGCGCCGCCGTCCCAGCCGCCGGCGCCCGCGCCGTCGAGGCCCTCGCGGATCGAGTCGACCGCGTCGGCGACGTCCGAGAGGACGGCCACCTCAGGCTCGTAGGAGGCGCCGACCGCCGACGTGTCGAGGGTGACGTGAATCAGTTGCTCGCCCATCGGGAGCGACCAGTGGGCGGTCGTCACGCCGTCGAAGTCGGTCCCGAGCGCGAGCACGACGTCCGCGCGATCGAGGACGCGCTCGGCGCCCGCGGGCAGGTGCGAGCCGGTCACGCCGAGGAAGCGGTCGTCGTCCTCCGGGAAGACGCCCTTCCCCTTGTAGGAGGCGACCACGGGGGCGTCGAGGTCCTCGACCAGCCCGCGGACCGCCTCGGTGGCGCCCGGCGACCGGCGGGCGCCGCCGCCGAGATACACCACGGGTCGGTCGGCGTCGGCGAGCAGGTCGGCGGCGGCCGCGGCGTCGTCGCCGGCGTCCCACGTCGTCCGCTCGGGCGAGACCGTCGCGGCCGGCGCGTCGACCGTCTCGTCGAGGATGCGGCTCGGCACCCCGAGCCGGACGGGACCGGTCGGGGGTTCGAGCGCGGTCTCGATGCCGCCGGCCAGCTTCGCGGGGAGTTCGAGCGCCGACTCGACGGCGACGTTCGCTTTCACCGCGTTGTCGAAGGTGTCGGCCTCGATCTCGTGGATCGGGCCCTTCCCGCGGTCCTCGGGGTTGACGTCGGCCGAGACGTGGAGGATCGGCACGCAGTCCTCCGAGGCGTTCTTCAGGCCGTGCATCGCGTTCGTGTCGCCCGGCCCCGGGACCGTGAGCGTGGCGGCGACGCCGCCGCCCGACTCGTAGTACCCCCACGCGATGTGGGGGACGGCGGTCTCGTGGCGGGCCATCAGGTACTCCATCTCGTCGCGCTCGACGACCGTCCGGTCGAGCGGGAGCGTCTGGGTCCCCGGGATGCCGACCAGCAGATCGACGCCGGCGTCCAAAAGCGCCTCGTAGACGTAGTCTCCGCCCCGTTTCTCGTCGCTCACGCGGACCACCTCGCGGCCAGTTCACTGGTCATACCGGCAGTTTAGCACCGGCGTAGTTATCAGTTGGTGTCTCGGCACGCCGCGAACCGACTCCCGTCACGTCCGGACCACCACCGTGTCGGCGAGTCGGTCGCCCACCCGCTTGTAGCGGTCCGAGAGGAGCGCCGCGACGATCCCGACGACGTAGAAGAGCGGCAACACGTCGACGAGCCGCGAGACGTTGCGCACCGCCGCCGACCGGAGCGTCAGGGGCGAGCCGTCGTCCTCGACCGCCCGGATGCCGACGAGGTACTTGCCGAGGGTCTTGCCCGAGCGCCACTCGAACAGCGTGTGGTAGCCGACGCCGAGCCCGAGCCACAGCAGGAAGGCCGCGGTGGCGGGAGTCCCCGTGAGATCGGCGTCGGTCCCTGTCGCGGTGGTCTCGATGTCGCCGGTGAGCGCGGCGATCGGATAGATCGCCGCGAACAGGAGTCCGAACCAGACCACCGAGTCGATCCCCATCGCGACGCCGCGAATGCCGACGCCGCAGTCGTTCGGGTTGTCGGTCATGTGATTGAACGACCGGCTCCCACGAATATAAGTATTGATGTGTTGATACGACAGCGAGTCATCGACGGGACGCCGACGCCCCACCTCGTGTCGACGCCTCGGCGCGGATCGCACGCGGCGTGTCGGTGACCGATAGCGGACGCGCCGGGGCGGCTCAGAGCTTTGGCTCGTAGCCGGCGTCCTCGACTGCGGCCGCGAGGTCCGAGTCGCTGGCGTCGCCCTCCACGACGACGGTGTCGGTCTCGTTGTCGGCCTCGGCGGCGCGCACGCCCGGCAGGTCCGAGAGCGCGTCCTCGACGGTCTCCTCACAGCCGCCACAGCTCATCCCTTCGACGGTGATCTCGTTCGCCATGTCCGTTCCTTGGCGGTCCCCCTTTTTCGGGTTTGTGCCTTCGATCGTTCGGCGAATCGGCCGTTCGATCTCGGAACCAAAAGCGAGCGCCGGGCGTCTTTCGACTGCGTGGGGCTAACGGCCCCACAGCGTCCGATCCGCTAGCCACAGACCCTAAGACGGTCATTGCCGTGAGCCTGAGACCGCGATGGCACTGTCAGAACTCGACGTGAGCGACGAGATGGACGAGTGTATCGACAACTGCTTCGAGGCGACCCAGGCCTGCGAGTGGTGCGCCGACGAGTGTCTCGACGAGGAGATGGACATGTCCCGGTGTATCCGGCTGTGCCGGGACGTGGCGGACGTCGCCAGCATGCACGCCCGGTTCATGGCGCGCAACTCCGAGTACAGCGAGGACCTCGCCGAGACCTGCGCGGACGCCTGCGAGGAGTGCGCCGAGGAGTGTCGCCAGCACGACCACGATCACTGCCAGACCTGCGCGGACGTTCTGGAGGAGTGTGCCCGGACCTGCCGGGAGATGGCGGCCTAGAGCCGCGAGTCGATTTCCGCGGCCAGCTCCCGGGCGGTCCCGACCCGCTGGTCGGCCGCCTCGCTCCCGGTCGCGTCGACGTTCGAGAGGAGCATCCGGACCTGTTCGACGCGCGCTTCGACGACCGCCTCGGGGCCGTCCGGATCCGCTCCGGACGCCGCGTCGGCCTCGCGGGCGGCGCGCGCGGCGTCGCCGGCGACCGCTTCGGCCTCGCCGAGCCACCGGCTCGCCGACGCCTCGACCGGGAGTTCGGCCGTCGCTTCGAGGGCGGCGTGGAGGTCCGCCGCGAGTTCGGCGAGTTCGTCGTCGGTCGAGTCTGCCATACTCGACCTTCGGGCCGGCGCCCGAAGGGTGCTGGGGTCGGCGACGTGGCGCTTCGTCGACCGTAACGGTTCTCCGGATGGCCGGTGTACCACGCACCGATTCACGATGAGCGCCGACGAGGAGGCCATCGAGCCCGCGACCGCGTTCGCCGCGCTCGGCGACCCGATCCGGGTGGCGGTGCTCGAAACGCTCGCCGACGACCGCCGGAGCGACCCCGACGAGCCGGGGCTGGCGTTCTCGGAGCTCCGAAAGCGGGTCGGCGTCAGGGACTCCGGTCGATTTCGGTACCACCTCGAAAAGCTCCGCGGGCCGTTCGTCGAGCAGACCGACGACGGAAGCTATCGGCTGACGTACGCCGGTAGCGAGGTGGCGACCGCCATCGTCGCCGGCACGTACACCGAGCGAGCGACCCTCGGGCCGACCGACCTCGACAGCGACTGCGAGCTCTGCGGGGCGGGGGCGGTCGGGCGCTACGACGACGGGGTGCTCTCGGTCCGGTGTGCGAACGACCACCGGCTGTTCGTCTGGAGCCTGCCGCCGAACGCCGCCAGCGGCGCCACCCTCCGGGAGCTGGTTCGGACCGCGACCCTCGACCTCTACCAGACGGTCGAGACCATCCGGGCGGGCACCTGCCCGGACTGCTACGCGAGCGTCGAGACCCGCCTCGAACCGACCGACGGCGCGGGCCAGCCGTATCGCTTTCGCGCCCGGTGTGAAGCGTGCGGGAGCACCCTCGACGTGCCGGCGGGGTGCTGTCTGGTCGGCCACCCCGAGGTCGAGGCGCTCTACCGCCGCCACGGCAGGTCAATACGCGACGGCTACTGGTGGGAACTGGAGTTCGCGCGGGCCGATGCGCCAGTCGAACGGGTCGACGGCGACGAGACGCTCCGGATGTCGGTCGGAGTCGGCGACGAGACGCTCCGCGCTACCCTCGACGACCGCGGGCGGGTGACCGCGACCGACGTCGAGTCCGTCGAGCGAGAGTGACAGAAATCCAATAGAAGAACGGTTCGCCAAACACTGAAGCCCGATCCCGGCGATCGGAGTAGACGATGACGGAGTCGCGTCACCCCGCCGCGTCCGAGCGCAAGCCCAAACGAGAGCGACTCGACCGGCTGTTGGGCCGAATCCCCGATCCGACGGTGCTCTCGGTGCTGGGGTTCATCGGACTGCCCGCGATCGCGTTCGAGCGCTTCGAACACCTCGAAGACTTCATGCTGTTTTTCCTGTTCGGGCTGTGGCCGTACGTCAAAGGCGTCGCTTCGGCCACGACCGGCGACGACGACCAGCCGGCGCCGACCGACTGGATCGACACCGGCGGCCGGGCCGCGACCGTCCGGGCGTATCTCGGGATGTTCCTGCTCCAGTTCCAGCCGGCGGTGTTTGTGACCAGCCTGTTGCAACTGGCGGGCCACGTCCCCATCCTCGTGCGGTACCGCGGTCGGTTACCCGATCCCGACAGCCACGACAGCCCGGTCGACTACCGGCTCCCGTTCGAGGGCGAGTGGACGGTGGTCAACGGCAGTCCCGACCGGCGCTACTCCCACTCGTGGGGCATCTTGACCCAGCGGTACGCCCACGACTTGGTGATCACCGACGAGTCGGGGCGCACCCACGCGGGCGACCGGTCGGGCCCCGAGGCCCACTACTGTTTCGGCGAGCCGATCGTCGCGCCCGCCGACGGCGAGGTGGTCGCGGCCAGCGACGGCCACCGCGACTACCACCGCACCGACGGCTGGCTCGACCCGCGCCAGCGCGACATCCGGGGCAACTACGTGACGATCCGTCACGCCGACGGCGAGTACAGCGTTCTGGCCCACCTGAAACGGGGGAGCGTGGCGGTCTCGGCCGGCGACCGGGTCGAGCGCGGCGACCGGATCGGCCGGTGTGGCAACTCGGGGAACACGACCGAGCCCCACCTCCACTTCCACGTTCAGGACCGCCCGAACTTCTTCGTCGGGATGGGACTGCCGGTCCGGTTCGCCGACGTCGCGACCCGCACCCCCGAGAGCGACCCGGTCGAGCGCGACCGCGACTTCGTCCACGCCGGACAGATCGTGGCGAACGCGGCCGACGCCGGCGAGTGATCGCGGACGGCTACTCGCCCGCGACCGCCTCGGCGAGCCCCACGACGCGGTCGGCCAGCGTCGCGGGATCGGACGCGACCAGTTTCGTCATCGCCTCCTTGCCGACCTCGCCGCGGTCCACGACCGCGACCGGCGTGCCCGCGGCCGCCTCGAAGGCCCGACGCGCGCCCCACTGCATCGTCGACCCCTCCGGTTCTTTCACGGCGTCGGGCTCGGCGTCGCGGTCGTACTCGGCGACCGGCCAGCCGAGGTCGTCGAGCGCGGCCTCCACGTCGGCGTCGAACCGGCAGTTGGCGGCAAATCGGAGTTCGGGGTCGAACTCCCGGGCGGCCAGCAGGAATCGCGCGACGTGGCTCGACGCGCCGAACCGAACCCCGCGGGTGGGCCGAACGCCCGAGAGCGTCCGGGTGATCCGGCCCTCGACGGCCGCGGTCTCGCCGACCGATTCGGCGTAGGGGGTCGCGCCGACGACGTTCGTCCCCACTTCGGGGACGACCGCCGAGACGTCCGCCTCGACGAGTCGCCCGACGACCTCGCTGACGGCCTCCGCGGCGGGTTCGCGGGCGGCGCGGTTCCGGAGTCCGACCGCGTGGTGGACCGCACCCGGCCCCTCGCCGACGTCGAGGTTGTAACGGACCGCACGCGCGACGAACTCGACGCCGGCCTCGACCGCGGCGGGGAGGTCGTCGCCGAGCGCGAGTCGGGCGGCGATCGCGGCCGAGAGCGCACACCCCGAGCCGTGGGTCGCGTCGGTCTCGACCCGCGGGTGGTCGACGGTGCGGGTCCGGTCGGGCGTGACCAGCGTGTCCCGAACCGTCTCGCCCGAGACGTGCCCGCCCGTGAGGAGCGCCGCGTCCGCACCCATCTCGACGAGCGCCTCGCCCGCCGCGGCGGCGGAGTCGGCGTCCTCGACCGCGATGCCGGTGAGGACTCGGGCCTCCTCGGCGTTGGGCGTCACCAGCGCGGCCTCGGCGAGGAGACCCTCGTAGGCGTCCTCGGCGTCGGGATCGAGCAGGCGGTCGCCCGAGGCCGCCACCATCACGGGGTCGACGACGACCGGGAAGTCGGCGGTCGCCGCCCGGTCGGCCACCGTCCGGACGTTCTCGGCCGTGGCGAGCATGCCGGTCTTGGCGGCCCGCACGTCGAGGTCCGCGGCGACCGCGTCGAACTGGGCCCCGACCTCTCGGGCGGGCAGGACGTGGGTCGACTCGACGCCGCGGGTGTGCTGGGCCGTGACCGCCGTGACCGCGCTCGCGCCGAACCCGCCGTGGGCCTCGATCGTCTTCAGGTCCGCCTGAATCCCGGCGCCGCCGCCCGAGTCGCTCCCCGCGACGGTGAGGACGGCTGGCTTCGAGACCGGGGCCGGTCGTCGGGTGAACTGAGTCGAGGTGTCACTCATTAGCTTGTGGTAGTAGTTGGTGGTACTTAGGGATGGGTGATCGCGCGCCGGCCGTCGGTATGAACGCCCTTTTAAGCCCGCGAGAGCTACGTACGTCCATGATTTTCGAATCCCTTCCGACGACGCCCACGTCGGAGGAACTCATCGACCAGGCGTTCTCGCGGGCGGCGCGTGCGGGACGGGCCAAGAGCGGCACTCAGGCCCAGCAGTCGATGCTCCAGACGGCGTCGAACGTCCTGAGCGACAATCTGGGCAACGTCGCGACCGAGTGGCCCGATTTCCGCGAGGTCGATCCGTTCTACTACGAACTCGCCGACGCGATCGTCGACGTGAACGAACTCCGCCAGAGCCTCTCGGAGGTCCAGTGGGCAAGCCACAAGACCAAAGAGATCGGCCGGGAGTATCAGGGCCGGCTCACCGGCGACCTCGAAACCGACCGCAAGCTCCGCAAGCAGGGGTTCGCCCGGCTCGCGTCGGTCGTCGAGGAGGTCGAGGCGGACCTCGAACGGGTGGGCGAGGCGCGCAACGCCCTCCGGGACCTCCCCGAGATCGACCCCGACGAGCCGACCGTCGTGGTCGCGGGCTACCCCAACGTGGGCAAGTCCTCGTTCGTCAACGACGTCACCAACGCCCGCAACGAGATCGCGGAGTACCCGTTCACGACCAAGGGCGTCCACGTCGGCCACTTCGACCGCGATCGCATCCGGTACCAGATCGTCGACACGCCGGGCCTGCTCGACCGGCCGGCCGACGAGCGCAACGACATCGAGAATCAGGCGGTCTCGGCGCTCGAACACCTCGCCGACGCCGTCCTGTTCGTGGTGGACGCAAGCGGCTACTGCGGCTACCCCCTCGACGCCCAGCTCGAACTCCGGGACGCGCTGGCCGAACAGTTCGGCGACGTCCCCGTGCTCACCGTCTGCAACAAGTCCGACCTCTCGACGGACGTGGAGGCCGACGCCTACATGAGCGTCGAAACCGGCGACAACGTCGAGGAGACGCTCGACGCCGCGGTCGAGGCGGTCGGCTACGAGCCCGAACTCCCGTTCGAGGAGTGAGCGCCGCCGGTCACCCCGGCGGCGCCTCGGCGACCTCGTAGTCCACGAAGGTGACCCGGAGCGCGGGCCGCTGGCCCGTCCGGTCGGCGATCCGGCGCTGGAGGCGGTCGGCGAGGTCGGGGAACTCCCCGTCGGCGGTCCGACTGATCGTGACGGTGACGGTCTCGGGGCCGAACAGCTCGCCGACGAACCCGTACTCGATGCTGGTCTGGACCAGCGTGAGGTTGGCGTACTCGGGATCGTCGAGCACCGACTCGATCTCCTGATTGATCGCACGCTCGTAGCCGACCTGCTGGTAGGTCCCGACCACGGCGGCGCCGACGACGAGCGCGATCGCGACCGCCCCGACCGCGAACGTCGCGATCCGGCGGCCGTTCTCGAACGTCAACAGCCCGGAGTCCGACCGCCGGGGGCGATAGCCCAGATACCAGAGCGTGGCGAGCGACGAGACGTTGATCGCGACCAGCGAGACCGCGAGCAACAACAGCGACCCGACCGCGATCGTCGGATACCCCCAGACGACCGCGATGCCGGCGGTCCCCGCCGCGGGGATGAGCGCCGCCGCGATCATCACGCCGATGAGCGAGGTCGGTCCCTTGGTGGTGAGCCCGAACGCCGCGGCGCTCCCCGAGGCGAGGCCGACCGCGACCGTGAGGAGACTGGGCGCGACCCGGGAGCTGATCTGGCCGATTGCGCTGATCTCCAGCATCGGCACGAAACTGAACGTCCTGAGAACGTAGCTGAACGCGGTCGCGGTGACCACCGCGACCACGAGCCCGATCACCTGAAGCCGGACGCTGTCGGCGAGCATCTCCCGGTCGCCCGTGACCGTCCCGACGCTCGCGGTGAGCACGGGCCCGACCATCGGCGCGATCACCATCGACCCCACCACGACCGCCGGGGAGTTGACCAACAGCCCGGCGGTGGCGATGATCGCGCTCAGGAGGATCATCCAGACGAACGACCGGAGGTCGTGGGACATGTCCTTCGCCTTCGACCGGAGCGCCTGCCGGGTGAGCGGGTCGAAGTCCCCGGAGTACCGGTCCTCCAGCGCCGACATGGTCGCGGTGGTCGCGGTCTCGGCCGTGCCGACCACGGTGTAGGCCGTCTCGTCGAGACCGGCCTCCCCGAGGGCGTCCATCACGTCGCCCGTGCCGTCGTTCGGAAGCGGGAACTCGACGAGCAGGTCGCCCTCCCCGCCGTCCTCGGCGTCGAGGACGACGTAGGTGACGTTCCTGTCGTCGAGCGCGCTCAACACCGGGTCGCGCTGCTCGTCCGAGACCAGGACGTGTATCAGGCGCACAGGGAATCAACGCCGTAGCGCCGCAAAAGCGTTCAGGCCGGCGCGAGCGTTCGACGCGACCGTTCAGTTGCGCTCGGCGTCGCGGTCGGGACGTTCGGCGTCGCGGCGCTCGGCCGACCGGGAGGCCGCGAGCGCGGCGTCGACCCCGAGCAGGTCGTCGAGGCGGCTCTCGAACTCAGTCTCCGAGATCTCGCCGGCCGCGTACCGGCGCTTCAACAGCGCGACCGCGTCGTCGGGGTCGGACGGTCCGGCGGCGGTCGACGGCGCCGCCCCGCCCGTCTCGGCGTACGCGCTCGCCGACTCGACGTTGCCGATCAGCGAGAGGTAGACCGGCCAGAGGACGATCAGCGCGAGCGCCACGCCGCCGAGTCCGGCCGCAGTCGCCGCGAGCGCGACGAGCGGCCAGAGAACGACCGACGCCGCCGCGGACCAGATCGCCAGCAACAGCGACGTGGCGCCGACCCCTCCCGCGAGCGCCGCCAGCAGGAGGCGACCGAGCCTCCCGTCGGGCGTGTAGTGCTCGAGGAGGCGATGCCACGGGCGGAGATCGGACGTCGCGGATGGGGGACCGACCATACCCCGAGGTGATCACCGGCCGGTAAAGTCAATTTTGGAAGATGTTTCGGCGATCACGCGTCGGTCCCGTTGTAAGTCACCGCCACCTGCGCGGAGACGGTCACCGGCCCGGCGTCGATGTCGGTCGCGGCCTCGCCGCCCGCGTCGGCGTCGAAGGCCTCCGTCCGGAACGGCTGAACGCTCGCGTCGCCGGTCGAGACGGTGTGGACGCCCGCGATCGAGAGACCCGCGCTCTCGGCGAGCACCTCGGCGTCGCTCCGGGCGTTGGCCATCGCGTCCCGTAGCGCGTCGGCCCGGACCGCCCGACGCCGGTCGGGAGAGAGCGTGAGTTCGACGCTATCGACCCGGTCGGCGCCGTTCGCGACCGCGACGTCGACGATCTCGCCGGCCCGCGAGACGTTCGCGAGCGTCACCTCGAAGGCGTGGACCCCCTCGAAGCCCCGCGGCCGGTCGGTCGTCGTCTCGCGGTCGTATCGCCGGTCGACGGTGTACGCGACCGTCCGAACGCGATCGTCCGGAACGCCGTTCTCCGCCAGCGCGGCCCGGAGCCGCGAGGCGTTGGCCCCGAGGCGCTCGCGGACCGCGTTCGCGTCGTCGCCGGTCGCGACGACCGCGACCCGCAGGATGGCCCGATCGGGGTCGGCCTGCGCCTGCCCCGAAGCCGCGACGTCGATGGTCGGGCCGTCTGCTTGCTGTGCGTTCGTCGCGGCGGGGCCGACGGCGCCGGCGAACCCGGCGACCGCCACGAGCGCGGCGACCCCCACCGCCGTGAGTGCTCCCCTGAACATCTCCAACGGGTACGACACCGCCGCCCAAATAGGCTCGTGTCGGACCGCCGGGCGCTACGCGCCGGCGGTGTCGGTCTCGACGTAGCGGACCTGCACCTCGACGGGGGTTCGTGCGCTCTCGTTGATCCGCCGGCTGAGCCGGTCGGCGAGTCCCGGATACGCGGCGTCCGCGGGCCGGCCGACCGTGACCACCACGCGCTGGTGGCTGGTGAACGGGGGCGTCCCGGCGGTCTCGAACGCGACGTCGAGCAACTGGGCGCCCTCGGTGTCGTTGAGGACCGCCGCGACGTCTTCGCGGGCGTCCTGCTGGAACCCGGCCGACTGGACGGTGGTGTAGGTCACGCCCCCGAGGAACACCGAGAGCACGAGGATGGCCGCGAGGAGGACCCCGGCGCGCTTGGCAAGCGCCGACCGGGTCTCGTCGAGCTCGAACCAGTTTTTCGGCCGGTAGCCCATGTACCAGAGCACGACCAGCCCCGAGAGGTTGATCGAGAGGATGTTCACGAGCACGAGGACCGCCGAGCTGATCGCGGCCATCGGGTGACCCCACGCGAGCGAGATGCCGACCGCGGCGGCCGGCGGCACCAGCGCCGCGGCGATCATGACCCCGACAAGCGCGACCGAGACGCCCGACGCGATGCTGAGCGCGCCCGCGGCGCCCGCCCCGAGCGCGACCACCAGCGAGAGGAAATCGGGGGTGAGCCGACCGCTGATCTGGGAGATGGCGGTGACGTCGGTTCCCGGCGGGACCAGAAACCCCACCTTGACCGCGAGCGCGAAGGCGGTCGCGCTCGCGATGGTGAGGACGCCGCCGATGATCTGGAGCTTCAGCCCGCCCCGGAACAGCTCGCGGTCGCCCAGCACGGTTCCGACGCTGGTCTCCATCGCCGGGCCGATGAGCGGCGCGATCACCATCGACCCCACCACGACCGCCGGCGAATCGAGCAGGAGGCCGGCGGCCGCGACCACCGCGCTGATGATCGTCATCGCGACGAACGTGGTGAACTCCGGGGACATCTCGTGGGCCGTCGTCCGCATCTCCTCGCGGGCGATGCGTTCGGTCTCGTCGTTCTGCTCGTCGAACTTCGCTTCGAGCTGCTCGTAACGACGAGACGTGTCGGTCTCGGCGTCGATGATGACCGCGTGGGCGTCGTCGCCGAGTCCCGCGTCCCGGAGCTCGTCGAGGATCGGCTGGACCGCCTTGGTCGGCAGGGGGAAGTACGCGATGTCGGTGTACTCCCGGCCGCTGGTCTCGTCGGTCAGCATGTAGTCGACGCCTTCGTCGTCGAGGACCTCGATGACCGTATCGCGCTTGCCGGCGGGGATCGAGACCTGTACGAGCCGCATACCCACAGGTGGCACGGCGTCGATAAATAAGCCCGGAAAGCGATCGAACGGGGCTCGGCCGACCGTTCGCGGCCGGAACGTCCGTTCGCGGGCGCCGGCTCAGCGTCCGCGAGGACCGTCCGATCGGGGACGCCTTCCGCGGGAACCGCGCCCGTTAAACCTCGCCGACCCGAAGCGAAGGTATGTTCGAGAGCCGACCGGACCGGGGAGCCGAGGTGGTCTTCGTCGGGCGGTCGAACGTCGGCAAGTCGACACTGATGCGCGAGCTGACCGGTCACAGCTTCGACACGGGCGGCAAGCCGGGGGTGACCCGCTCGCCGAACCACTACGACTGGGCCAGCGAGGACTTCGTGCTCACCGACCTCCCGGGGTTCGGGTTCATGTCGGGGGTCTCCGAGGAGCGCCGCGAGGAGATCAAGACCGACATCGTCCGGTACGTCGAGGACAACGCCGACGAGATTCTGGTCGGGGTGCTCGTGGTCGACGCCAAGAGCGCCGTCGACATCATCGACCGCCACTCGGGCGGCGAGGAGGTGCCTTACGACGTCGAGATGTTCTACTTCCTCCGGGACGTCGGGATCCCGGTCGTCGTCGCGGTCAACAAGATGGACAAGGTCGACGACGACGACGAGCGGCTGAACGAGCTCTGTGACCGGCTCGGGCTCCACCCGCCGTGGAAGCAGTGGCGGGACACGATCGCGCCCATCTCGGCGAAGCGCGGAAACGTCGACGCGCTGAACGAGGCCGTGAAGACCCAGCTCCACGAGCACAAGCGCGACGACCTGCTGAAGTTCTTCTCCTGAGCGCGCCGGTCGCTCGCCCGACCCGGACGGCCGGCTCTATCCCGCGATCGTGTCACCGTTCGGCCTCGAACGTCGCCAGCGCCGCCAGCAGTTCCTCGACCGACTCGTCGGCCTTGTATCGCACCGTTCCCGACCGGGAGTCGTACTCGACCAGATCGCAGTCGGCCAGCGTCGGCAGGTGGACGTGGTGGAGTTCGACTCTGGCAGGATCGGTCGACGGCGACTCCCCGCCGCCGTCGGCCCGCGCACTGGCGACCTTACAGCACAGTACTTCGATGTCCGCGACCGCCGTCTCGGTCGCGACGAAGTGTTCGAGCACCGCGCGCCGCTCCCGGCTGGCAAGCGCTTTCAGTTCGCGTTCTGTGCGGTCGGAGCCGTTACTCATGTGCGCCCTCCGAGCGGTGAATCACTGCTCGTTCGTCCGCGGAGGAGTCCCTGACCCAAATAGGTGGTTTTACTCCGCGTTCGTACACAAACGTGCTTCGTCGACTCTCGAGTCCTGTATCGACGTCGTAACACGCTCTACACCGTCGTTCGCACTGTTACTCGATTACTCACACAGATGTGGCGTACGGGTCCTCGCCACCGGACCGGCGCGCCCGTAGGCCGTCGCTCGGTGGTAGCGGTCGCTCGGACGTCGCAGGCAGGGCTCAGGCCGCTCCGCAGAAACCTGCCACGGAGTGGCAGGTAGCGCGCGGTACGCGGTGGTTGGGACACTGCTACCCGCGCGCTGATTACCGATTCAGCCCGCGAACCTATGTAGTTTGTGTGATTAACTGAGTTAATCTATTCTCGGCGAGTTCCGACGCCCGTCACACGAGTCGGGCGACCGATATCGGCCGTCCGCTCCGTTCCAGCCGCCGAAAACCCGAAAGAAGAACAAGACTAAACGTCACGGGAGTATACATCCGCTATCTCCGGGACAGCCCCGGTGGTTGGGACACTATGGCTGAAACCGATAGACAAGCGGAGGCCGCTGGACTGCTCCAGCAACTCGGCCTCAAAGAGTACGAAGCGAAGTGTTTCGTCGCCCTGACGCGGATGGAGAAGGCGACGGCAAAAGAGATCAGCGACATCACCGACGTGCCCCGGACCCGAGTCTACGACGCGATACGGGTCCTAGAAGCGCAGGGACTCGTCGAGATACAGCACACGAACCCGCGCCAGTACCGGGCCGTGAGCCTCGAGGAGGCCGCCCAGACGCTCCGTCGCCAGTACCAGTCCCGCGTCGACGAACTCCAAGACGCGTTGGAGACGATCGAGCCGGCCGAGATCAGCGACGAGTCGGTGACCCCACGAGGTGTGGTCGCTGTCGGGGACCGGCGGGATCACGAGCCGGACCCTCCAGTTGCTCGAAGACGCCGAAAACGAGGTCGTGTTCATCGCCAGCGAGGAGTCGCTCGCGACCGACGAGACGGTCGAGGCGCTGGCCGACGCCGCCGCCCGCGGCGTCGACGTCCTCATCGGGACGGTGACCGAATCACTGCGGGAGGAACTGGCCGAGCGCGTCCCCGACGCCGAAATCTTCCGTTCGGAGCTGGAGTGGCTCCACGCCGACGCCGAGAGCGGAGTGGCGATCGGTCGGATGTTGCTGGTCGACCAGAGCACGATCCTGCTGAGCTCGTTCGAGGAGGAGAGCCGCGAGGAGAAGGCCATCTTCGGTCGGGGGTTCAAGAACGGGCTGGTGATCATCACGCGGCGGCTGATGGCGACCGGACTGCTCGCGACCCGCGACCCCGAGGAGTGAGGGCGTCGGCGCTGGCGGTCAGACGACGCGGTTCGTCAGCTCCCGGCCGGCCGCGGCCCGTTCGAGATTCTCGCCAACCAGATCGGCGATGTCCCGGTAGTAGTCCCGCGTGGCGGCCGCCCGGTGGGGCGTGACGACGACCTCCTCGAAGTCCCAGAGCGGCGACTCCTCGGGCAGGGGCTCGGTCTCGAACACGTCGAGGCCCGCGCCCGCGATCTCGCCGTCCCGGAGCGCGTCGATCAGTTCGTCCTCGACGACGACCGGTCCACGGGCGACGTTGAGGAGGTAGGCGTCCTCGCGCATCGCCGCCAGCTCCTCGCGGCCGATCAGTCCCTCGGTCTCGTCTGTCAGGGGCACCGCGAGCGCGACGAACGTCGCGTCGGCGATCGCCTCCCGGAGGTCCTCGGGCGCGGAGACGGCCTCGGTGTGGGGCGTCGGCTCGCCCGACCGCCGGACCCCCGTGACCCGCATGCCGAGGGCGTCGGCGCGCTCGGCGATCCCCCGCCCGAGGGTGCCGAGCCCGACCACACAGAGGTGCTCGCCGGCGAGCGTGAACGGCTCGTCCCACGCGGGGTGGGCCCACTCCTGATCGCGCTGGGCGCGGACGTAGGCGTGGAGCCGGCGCGCGAACGACAACATGAGCCCGACGGCGAACTCCCCGACGCTGGCGTCGTGGATCCCCGTGCTGTTGGTCAGCGCGACGCCCGCCGCCTCGAAGGCGTCGAACGGGAACCGATCGACGCCGGCCTGAATCGAGTGGACCCACTCGAGATCGGCGTCGAGGAAAGCGTCGGTGTGGGCGAACGTGACGACCGCGTCGCAGTCCGCGATCCCGTCGGCGTCGGCGACGATCCGGACGTCGGCGACCGCCCCGGAGAGTTCCTCGCGGAGTCGCTCGGGCGGGAAGACCGCGCTGACGGAGTCGTGGACGCCGAGTCGCTCGATGTGCATACCGACTCATCGACCCCACCGGGGATTCAAGCTTCGGGTCACGGAAGGCGGCTCGGATGAAAAGGCCTCGTCACAAGGGGCTCGGTGGGGGTAACCCTCGTCACTGCCGCCGACAGCGAGTAGAACGCTCGACGTGAAAAGGCTCACGCAGTGCGAGCCGCCGTCCCGCGCGGCGGCCCCGACGGCGCCTGACGTCCCCGTCCGACTCCCGACGCCCCGGCGCGACCCCTCGGACTACGATACGGATGCCTTTCGAGCGATTGCTGGACGATCAGGCTCGTCTCTCCTTGTATTGTTCATACACTGCTAGCAAACACCGAGTGTACTACCGTGTTTGAAGAAACGGTTTTGTAGGGGCGCGCCGAACGGATTGGGTACGGAGGTGACCCGACACACGGTTCGGAACCCGTCCGGCGTCCCGTCTGATCGAACCGGACTCACGGCAACCGACGGAACCATCCGCCGCTCGGTGGTCCAGGCCGCGACCGTCATCGCGCGGCCCGGTTCGGAAGCGCCACCGAGGTGAACCCGCCACGAGTCGGCCGACGGACGAGCGCGGCCGTCGCCTCGAACGGCCGCGTTCGTCCGCTCGCGTACCGACCGCCTCGTTTTCACCGCGTTTGCGACTCGGCGCCCCTCCGAAGAGACGGCCGATCGCCGCGCACGCGAGCGCCGGGACCGGTGGGCCGGCGACCGGACGGCGGAGCGACCGCGCAGACCGCGAGCGCGAACGCGAACACCTTTCTACGATGGGTTAACTAACTAGTCAGTATGAGCGACGACGACCGAGCGCCCCCCGACACCCGGACCGCGATCATGGAGGCCACCTACGATGCGGTCTGCGAGCACGGGTACGCCGACCTCACGATGCAGGACATCGCCGACGAGTTCGACAAGACCAAAGCCGTGTTGCACTACCACTACGACACCAAAGAGGACCTGCTGGTCGCGTTCCTCGACTTCCTGCTCGATCGGTTCCTCGACGCCGTCGAGGCCGAGACCGGCGACGACCCCGAGGAGCGCCTCGTGGCGCTGGTCGACGCGCTGTTGCTCGGCGCCCACCAAGGCCGGTCTGGGACCGACCACTGGGAGTTTCACACCGCACTGCTGGAGATTCGGGCTCAGGCCTCGCGCAACGACGCCTTCCGCGAACAGCTCACCACCAACTACCGCTTCGTCGCCGACACCGTACGGACGGTGATCGAGGACGGCGTCGAGCGCGGGACGTTCCGATCGGTGGACCCCGACCGGACCGCGACGTGGCTGTTGGCGACCATCAACGGCGCGCGGCTCCACCAGGTCACGCTGGACGCCGACGTGGCCGAGGACGTGCGGGACTTCGTCGTCCACGACTGGATTCCGTGGCTCCGGGAGGCCGAATGAGCCGGCTGTTCGGCGCCGAAGACCCGAGCGTCCCGTACGTCGTCGGGAGCCTCATCGCGGGCGTGTTCCTCGGCGGGCTCGGCGGCGGGGTCGCGTTCCCGACAATCCCGTCGCTCGGTCCGATCATCGGCATCTCGCCGTTCCTCGTGGGCGTCATCCTCTCGATCAACCGGTTCACGCGACTGCTGTTCAACACCCCCGCGGGCCAGATTCTCGACAGGATGGGGACCAGACGCCCGATGATCCTCGGCTTCTTCGTCCAGGGGCTGGTCCCGTTCGGCTACGTGCTCGGGCTCAATCCCGGCCCGATCCCGCTCGACAGCGCCACCATCTTCCTCGTCTCGCGGGCGACGTGGGGGCTCGGGTCGGCGTTCGTCTTCGTCGGGGCGTTCAGCACCATCACCCACATCACGACCCCCGAGAACCGCGGCAAGTGGGTCGGCTACATGCGGGGCGGCCAGAGCCTCGGCTTCCCGGCGGGGCTCGTCGTCGGGGGACTGGTCACCGACGCGTTCGGCTACACCGAGGCGTTCCTGACCGCGGGCGTCGCGGCCATGTTCGCCGCGGTCGTCGCGGCGCTCGTGCTCCCGGACGTCAACGCCGACGTGTCGGCCACGAGCAGTCTCCGAGACCTCCCGGCGCTGGTGGGCGCAGACAGCCGCATCTTCACCGTCGGGGCGATCAACTTCGTCGTCCGGTTCCTGTTCGCGGGGGTGTTGCTGTCGACCGTCGTGCTGTACGCCGAGGAGTACGGCATCGGCATCGGATCGCTGTCGGGCGTCGGCGCGAGCGGGCTCGTGATGGCGGTCAGCGTGCTGGGATCGAGCCTGACCACGCTCGTGGTCGGGCGCTACTCCGACCGGCTCTCGAACCGGGCGGCGCTCAGCCTCCCCGCGCTCGCCGTCTTCGCCGCCGGGTTCGCGGTGCTCGCGCTGGTCCAGACGCTCGAATCGACGCTGATCGGGGTCGCGCTCATCGGGATCGGCGTCGGCGGGACGAACCCGCCGTTGCTCGCGTATCTCGGCGACATCAGCCCCGACGACGACGTCGGCAAGCTCGGGGGCGTCTACAACGTGTTCGGCGACCTCGGGTCGACGCTGGGCCCGCTGGTGGCGCTCCCGTTCGCGACCGCGTTCGGGTTCACGGTCGAGTATCTGGCGTGCGTCGGCCTCGTCGGGGTCGCCGGCGCGCTCGCGGCCCGGACGCTGTACGGCGACACCGCCGCGCCCGGGGCGGGGCCGGCGGCCGCGAACGGCGACGATTGAGTCGAAAAGAGCAGTCGGTCAGTCCGCGCTGTGGGGCGGGACGTAGCTACAGTCGGTACAGCCCCACGAGCCGGCGTCGAACGAGAGGACGCCGCGACATTCGGGACAGCGGTACGTTTCGGCGGTGGTCGGAGGGGTCGTTGCCATTAGGCGAGTCCAGCGCGCCGGCGGATAAGAAGGTTGTTATAATTCTGGCTGTAGAATATAAGGACGTATAGAGACGACTGTAACGATCATTTCTCGACGTTTTCGGAGACTGTGGAGCATAGCTGATGAGTTATCCGGAATGCGATAATCTCGACGAAGCATATTAGGGTGATATAATCACATGAATTTCAATATAGTGTTTGTCGAAAGGATTCATACGTCTGGTCGCCCCCGTGTCGGCTATGGCAACGAGCGAAACCTGGGACGACCCGAACCGCTGTCCGTTCTGTGGCGACGCGCTCGCGTCGCCCGGCGCCGGCTTCCTCGCACACGTCGCGGAGGCGCCCGAGTGCGAGGACCGCTTCGACGCGTGGCGCGACCGCGTCGGCGGCGACGTCGGCGGCGGCTGGAGCGGGTGAGCGACCCGGTCGACGTCGCCCGCGAACTCACTCGCGCCACGCCGACAGCGCCCGGAGCTCCTCGGCGACGGCCGACACCTCGGCGGGCGCCAGCGCGCCCCGCTCGGTGAGAATCGCCGAGACGAGGTCGGCTGGCGTCGCGTCGAACGTCGGATTCAGCGCCGAGACGTCGGCGGCGCCGTCGTAGACCGCGGTCGGATCGCCGTCCTCGAGCCGGACGGCGTCGTCGGTGCGGACCTTGTCGGTCGAGGCGACCGCGTACACCGGAACGTCCTCCCGGTCGGCCGCGAGCGCCGCCGGGCGCGTGCCGGTCTTGTTGACGACCGTCCCGTCGGGCAACACCGCGTCCGCTCCGACCACGAGGGCGTCGACCGACTCGGTCGCCAGCACGTACGCGACCGCGGCGTCGGTGTGGAGGGTGACCTCGGCGTCGCCGGCCAGCGCCTCCGCGACGCCGACCCCCTCGCGGGCGGGACGCGACTCGGCGACGAACACGCGGTCGGCCGCGGGGAGCGCCGCCCGGACGGTGCCCGACCGAGAGATGGTGAGCGCCGTCCCGTCCCGAATCTCCTCGGCGGCGCGGGCGGCGGCGTCCTCGTCGACCCGAAACGCCCGGGCGATCCCCTCGCGGGCCGCCGCCTCGAGCGCCGCCGGCGTCCGGTCGTCGGCCGCGGCCGCCATCGCGCGGTCGACGCGGTTCGGGACCGCCGCCATGCTCGGTCGGGCCTCGCACAGTCGCTCGGCGATGGCGACCAGCGCGGGCCAGCCGCCGGCTTCGAGGTCCGTCGAGTCGCGCGCGGCGAACGACCCCGCACGGTCGCGCAGGACTTCGAGCGCGCGGACCGAGAGGATCGCCGAGCCGCGTTCGGCGTCCTCGGCGACCGCATCGACGGTCGGAGCGACCCGCGAGTACGACGTCCAGAGCTGTGGGACCGTCTCGCGCCGCAGGATCTCGGTGGGGTGGGCCCACTCGGTCTCGGCCGTCTCCCAGTTGGGGTCGACGTCGCGGCGCTCGCAGTCGAAGAGGTACGGGTGGACGACCCACCGGGTGTCGAGGTCCTCGTCGGTGAACTCGAAGGTGACGCCCCTCCGCGCGAGCTCGCAGGCGTCGAGGAGCCCGGTCTCCTCGGCGATCTCCTCGCGGGCCGCGGCGTCCGCGCTATCGTCGGACTCGCCCCCGACGTGGCCCGCGACGCCGCCCCACAATCCCGCGTACGAGCCGACCTCGGCCGAGCGCTTGAGCAGGAGGACTTCCCCGCGATTCCGGAGAAAGCAGGTGACGACGCTGGTCTCGTCCATGCGCGGGCGTTCGGCCCCGAGAGGTTTGAACCGTTGGGTGTCCGCGACGAGCCCCGGCCGTCGGCGTCGCGGACGGCTCGAATCCGGTCGAGGGCGTGGGAGGGGTAGGCCTTGCCCGTTTCGGGCGGGTTTTTATCGCCGACGGCCCAACGTCCGGTCATGGACGTGTTCGCAGTGCCGGGCCTGCCCGAGGTCCGGCCGGGCGACGACCTCGCGGCCCTCGTCAAGGAGCGGACCGACCTCCGGGACGACGACGTACTGGTAGTGGCGAGCACGGTGGTCTCGAAGGCGGAGGGGCGGCTCGCCGACCTCGAGGACTTTCCGGCCGGCCCCAGAGCCCGGGAGATCGCCGACCGACTCGCGTCGATCTCCGGCGACGAGAAAGACCCCCGGTTCGCACAGGCCGTCCTCGAAGAGAGCACCGAGCTCCTGATGGAGGCGCCGTTTCTGCTCACCGCCACGAAGTTCGGCCACATCGGGGTCAACGCCGGGATCGACCGGTCGAACGTCGGCGGCGACGCCGACCTGCTGTTGTTGCCCGAGCGCCCAAGCGAGAGCGCCGCCCGCATCCGGGAGGCCCTCCGGGCCGACCCCGGCGTCGTGGTGACCGACACCTGCGGGCGGCCGTTCCGCCACGGCCAGCGCGGGGTCGCGATCGGGTGGGACGGCGTGCCGGCCTCCCGGGACTGGCGCGGGGAGACCGACCGCGACGGCCACGAACTCGCGGTCACGGTCGAGTCGGTCGTCGACGAACTCGCCTCGGCCGCGAACCTCGTCACCGGCGAGGGCGACGACGGCCTCCCGGTCGCGGTGGTCCGCGACTGGGAGTTCGGCGACCACGGCGGGAGCGAGAACCTCTACCGCGACGTCGACGGGGACTTCGTGCGCCAGGCGCTCAGGGGGTGGGAGTTTGCGGGGCATTGAGATCACGCCCGAGCACCCGATCTCGGAGCTCGCCGAACTCGGCCGGACCGCCGAGCGCGAGGGGTTCGACACCGTGTTCGCGAGCTGTCACTACAACAACCGCGATCCGTTCGTCGTGCTCGACCGGATCGCGGCCGCCACCGACGAGGTCCGGGTGGGCCCGGGCGTCGCCAACCCCTACGAGACCCACCCGGTGACCCTCGCCTCGCGGATCGCCACCCTCGACGAGGCCAGCGACGGCCGGGCGGTCTGTGGACTCGGCGCGGGCGACCGCTCGACCCTCCGGAACCTCGGCTACGACCGCGAGCGGCCGCTCCGGCGCGTGCTCGAAGCGATGAAGGTCTCCCAGAAGCTCTGGGCCGGCGAGTGCGTCGACCACGACGGGACCTTTGAGGCGACCGACGCCGCGCTGAACTATCCAGACGCCGTCGGGCGCGTCCCCGCCTACGTCGGCGCACAGGGGCCACACATGATCCGGATGGCGGCCAAGCACGCCGACGGCGTGCTGGTCAACGCCGCCCACCCGAAGGACTTCGCGTGGGCCGACGAGCAGGTCGCGGCCGGCCTCGACGACCGGCCCGACGACCGCGGCGCGTTCGACTTCGCGGCCTACGCCAGCGTGAGCGTCGCCGAAGACGACGACGACGCCCGCGAGGCCGCCCGGCCGCCGGTCGCGTTCATCGTCGGCGGGGCGGCCCCGCCGGTGTTGGAGCGTCACGACATCGACGCCGAGCGCGCGGAGGCGATCGGCGAGAAAGTGGCGGCAGGCGAGTTCTCGGCGGCGTTCGAGGCGGTGACCCCCGCGATGATCGACGCCTTCTGCATCGCCGGGACCGTCGACGGGGTCGCAGACAGGATCGCCGAGGTGTTGACCTACGCCGACAGCTTCGTCGCGGGGTCGCCGCTCGGTCCCGATCCGGCGGACGCGATCAGCCTTGCTGGGGCGGCCTGCGACCGAGCGACTCGGGAGTGAGGAGGTCGACGACCGCGCCCGCGACGAGGTACGCCAGCATCAGCGACGACCCGGCGACGAACACGAACCCGACCAACAGCAACAGCGCCGTGACCGGCGTGTTGAGCGCCACGTCGGTGAACAGGCTGATCATGTCCAGGACGTTCTGCACGAGGTTGACCATGTGCGAACGTGTGTGGCGGGGGTACTTGTTTGCTCCGTTCGCGCGAGACGGGTCGGCCGACTGGACGACACGACGCGACCGCCTCTCGCGGCGACTCGCCGCGAGCGCGCCCGACGGCTTCGCTACGCTTACCACGCCGGCGGGCGTAGCCCGGGACGTGACCGAAGACGCATCGCTCGACGCCTTCGCCGCGTCGGGCGAAGACGACGCGGGATCGGACGCGAGCGACGGCGAGTCGAGCGCCGCCGCGGACGCCCCGAGCGTCGAGCCCGCGCGGTCGACCTACGCCTGGTCGCCCCGGGGCGGCGAGTGTGCCGACTGTGGCGAGTCGGTCGAGCGCCGGTGGCGCGACGACGGCGCGCTGGTGTGTGGCGACTGCAAGGAGTGGTAACGCGGGCGAAATCGGAGCCCTCGGGCCGTCTCGAACCGGCGAAGCCCGCCTCTCGGGACAAAGGTTTCAAAGCTGGGGAAGTAAGGTGTGGGTGTCAGGCCCACGCCGGGGCGACCGATGCGGTTCCCGTCTCCCCTTCCCGCGCCCACAAACCCATGACGGACGCCAACCCGAATCCGACACCCCCATCCCGACGAGGCGACGACTCGCCGACCCCGTTGCCGGTCGACGAGGCCGCGTCGCTCGCCGGACGCATCGTCGAGAACGTCGAGGAGGTCATCGTCGGCCACCACGACGTGACCGAACACATCGTGACAGCTATTCTCGCCCGGGGCCATCTCCTGTTAGACGACGTGCCGGGCGTCGGCAAGACGATGCTGGCGCGGTCGCTCGCACGCTCGATCGACTGCGAGTTCAAGCGGGTCCAGTTCACCCCCGATCTGATGCCGACCGACGTGACCGGCGTGAACGTCTTCGACGAGCGAAGCCGGGAGTTCGAGTTCCGGCCGGGACCGGTGTTCGGCAACGTCGTGCTCGCCGACGAGATCAACCGCGCCCCCCCGAAGACCCAGTCGGCGCTGCTCGAAGCCATGGAGGAGTCCCAGGTCACCGTCGACGGCGAGACCTATCGGCTCGACCAGCCGTTCACCGTCATCGCCACCCAGAACGACGTCGGCGGCGACCGGACCTACGAGCTTCCCATCGCCGAGATCGACCGGTTCATGAAACAGCTCACGCTCGGCTACCCCTCGCCCGAAGACGAGTCGGAGGTGCTCCGGCGAGTCACCGGTCGCCACCCGATCGAGGGGCTCGACCCGGTCGCGACCGGCGAGGAAGTCCGTCGCGCTCGCGAGACCGTCGCGGGGGTGACCGCCGAGGCGGCCGTCCGGGAGTACGTCACCCGGCTCGCGAACTACACCCGCGAGCGGGCCGACCTCGGGGTCAGCCCCCGCGGGTCGATCGCGCTCCTCCGGGCCGGACAGGCCCGGGCGGTGCTGGACGGCCGCGACTACGTGGTTCCCGACGACGTGCAGGCCGAGGCCGAGGCCGTCCTGCGCCACCGCGTCCGCACCGGAGCCGAGACCGGCGGCGCGAGCGGTGCGGCGCTGATAGCCGAGGCGCTCGAAAACGTGCCGGTGAGCTGAGATGCTGACGAGACGCGGCTGGGCGGTCGCGGCCGTCGCCGCGGTCGCGGTCGCGATGGCGGGCTGGTTCGGCGCGCGCTCGCTGAACGGCGTCGTCGCGCCCGCGGCGGTCGCGCTCGCCGCCGGATACGTTCAGCTCCGGCGCACGCCCCGGCCCGACCTCCGAGTCGAGGCGCCCGAGTACGGCTTCGCGGGCGACGCCGCCGAGGTCGCGGTGGCGTTCGACACCGAGACGCCCCTCGCGGGAGCGGTCGAGCTCACCGCGCGGGGCCCGCTCGCCCTCGCGGGCGACTCGGTCGAGACGACCGTCACCGACGAGCCGATCGCGTTCGGGCTCGAACTGCGCGAGCGCGGCGTCGGCGCCGTCGGGCCGGTCGAGCTCCGCGTCGAGGACGTGTTCGGCCTCTGGACCGCGACCCACCGGTACTCGATCCGCCGGGACGTGACGGTGTTCCCGCGGCGGCGGCGACTGACCGACGCCAACGAGCTCGCGGCGCTCGACAGGACCCTCGGGATCGACGGCCGCGACCGGTTCGACCAGCTCCGGGAGTACGAACGGGGCGACTCGCTCCGGGACGTCCACTGGAAGACGAGCGCCAAGCGGACCGACGACCTCGTCGTGATGGAGTACGAGGCCGACGACCGGCGCGGGCGGATCGAACTCCTCGCGGAGGCCGACCCCGGCCGGGCCGACGAGACGGCCGAGGCCGCCGCGAGCGTCGCGGGCTACCTGCTCGACGCCGGCGTGGCGGTCGGACTCACCCTCCCCAGCGACCGGATCGAGCCCGGAACGGGCCCCGCCCACCGGATCGCGGTGTACGCGGCGCTGGCCCGGCTCTCGGCCGGCACCGTCGTCGACTCGCGTCGGGGCAACCCGGACGTCGCCGTCGAGGGGTTCGAGGGCGAGGCGGTCCGAGTCGCCGCGGCCGGCCGGAGCGTCGAGTTCGCGCGGCTGGCGGGCCCGCCGGCCGAGCCCGCGGTGTCCCCGGGTTCCGAGCGATCGGGACGGGCCGCGGTCACCGACGGAGGTGAGCACCGGTGAGCGCCGACGCCGCGGTGGGTCGCGAACTCGAACTCGGCGACGTCGCGGTCCCGTACCACTGGCTCGCGGTCGGCTCGACGGGCGTTCTGATGGCGACGTACCTGAGCGTGCTCTACCACGTCACCGACATCGTGGGCGGGACCGCCGCGTTGACCGCGCTGGTCGTCGCGACGTTGGTCGCCGCGACGCTCGCCGCCCGCCACCTCCCGGTCAGTTACGCCGCCGCGCTGGTCGTGGGTCTGCTCGGCGCGGGGCTTGGCGGCTACTACCTGTCGGTGCCGAGCCCGTACCTCGTGGCGACCTCGACGGGCCAGATACTCGCGGACAACGTCGCCCTGCTGACCGGGCTGTCGGTCCTGCGGATGACGGAGGTCGGCGCGTGGGCGCTCGGGGTCGCCCCGGCGCTGTCGTTCGGGCCGTGGTATCTCGTGCTCCGGCGACGCTACGCGCTCGCGGTCGCCGCCGGCGGCGTCGCGCTCACTTTTTTCGTCCTGACGGGCGACGCCGGGAGCTTCGTCACGCTGGTCGGGTCGCTCGCGGCCGCGAGCGCGCTCGGGTTCGGCACGCTGGCCCGCCGGGGCGGGACCGCCGCGCAGGTCGACGCCATCGCCATCGCGCTGGTGGCGATGGTGGTGGTGTCGTCGGCGATCAGCGTCGTCCCGGGCGGCACCGCGAGCCCGATCCTGCCCGGCGGCTCGGCCGGTCCCCAGACCGTCGAGGGGAGCGTGGTCAACAACGACGAGCGGACCAACATCGTCGGCTCCATCGAGCTCTCGCCGACCGTCAGGTTCTCGGTCGAGGCCGAACGGCGGGGGTACTGGCGGGTCGGCGCGTACGACCGCTACGACGGCGACGGCTGGATTCGGACCGGCGAGGCGACCGATTACCGGGCCCAGTCGGCCCCGCCCGGCCCGAGTCGGACCCTCGATCAGACGGTGACGGTAGAGGCCGATCGGCTCGGCGCGATGCCCGCGGCGTGGCGGCCGGTCCGGCTCCGGACGGGGGCCGACAACGCGCGTGTCACCTCCGAGGGGTCGTTCGATCCGATCGGCGCGCTCCGCGAGGGCGAACAGTACACGGTCCTCAGCGAGGTCCCGGACCCGAGCGAGTCGGAGCTTCGGACCGCCGGGACCGACTACCCCGAGGAAATCGCCGAGCGGTACCGCCAGCTCCCGGCGAGCAGCGCCGACCGGATCCGCGAGCGCACCGACGAGATCGCGGCGGGCGCCGAGACGCCGTACGCGACCGCGGTCGCGATCGAGAACTGGCTCGAAGCCAACAAGGCGTACTCGCTCGACGTCGATCGGCCCGACGGCAACGTCGCCGAGAGCTTCATCTTCGACATGGAGCGGGGCTACTGCACCTACTACGCGACCGCGATGGTCGCGATGCTCCGCTCGCAGGACGTGCCCGCCCGGTTCGCGGTGGGGTACACGCCGGGCCAGCGGGTCGCCGAGAACGAGTGGGTCGTCCGCGGGCTCGACTCCCACGCGTGGGTCGAGGTGTATTTCCCCGAAATCGGCTGGGTGAAGTTCGACCCGACGCCCGGCGGGCCCCGCGCGGACACCGAGAGCCAGCGCGTCCAGCAGGCCCGCGAGCGCAACGTCTCGAACGTCGACACCGACGACAGCCAGAACGGGACGTGGACCC
Source organism: Halorussus marinus (assembly GCF_004765795.1). Classification (GTDB taxonomy): domain Archaea; phylum Halobacteriota; class Halobacteria; order Halobacteriales; family Haladaptataceae; genus Halorussus; species Halorussus marinus. The sequence goes on along the minus strand of NZ_SBIV01000003.1, from coordinate 329,238 downwards.
CGACGACGACCCAGCCCGAGGACGAGACCGGAACAGAGACGACCGACGACGGGACCGGGAGCGAGAACCTGACCGCCGTCGCGGAGTCGGGACCGGGCCAGCGACCCCAGCTCGCGCCCGATCGGGAGGTGGGCCGGACCGACTCGGCGCCGGAGATCGGAGTCGCCACCACCGAAGCCGAGGACGGCGCCGGCGACGTGCCGATCCGGCCGCCGTCGCCCGAGGAGGCGGCGCTCGGCGGGCTGGTGGTCGTTGGCCTGCTCGCGGCCGCCCGCCGGACGGGCGCGCTCGCCCGCCTCAGGCGGACGGCGTGGCTCTACTGGCAGCCCCGACGCGACCCCGACACCGACGTCGAGCGGGCGTTCGCCCGGCTCGAACACCTCCTCGCGGATCGGTTCCGCGAGCGCCGGCCGGGCGAAACCCCGCGGGAGTACCTCGACGCGATCCGGGGGATCGACCGCCGGGCCGAGCGCGTGGGCGAGATCTACGAGCGGGTCCGGTACGCCGGCGAGTCCGACCGACTGCTCGCGGATCAGGCGGTGGCGCTCGTCGACGAGTTGGTGCGCGAGCGGCGCGGGCTCGGGCGGTAACGACCGGCGAGGAGGCCCCGAGCCCGGCGCTCGACGCCGCCGAAAGGCGCAGGTAGCGACACTGTTTTGTACCCCGACAATCAATCCCTAAAATGTAATGTCGGAAGTGTGCTCGACGTGCGGGCTGCCTCAAGAGCTCTGTGTCTGCGAGGACGTCGCCAAAGAGTCCCAGCAGATCAACATCCGCATCGACGAGCGACGCTACGGAAAAGAGGTAACGATAATCGAAGGATTCGACCCGAAGGACGTCGATTTGGACAGCCTCTCGTCGGACCTGAAGTCCAAGTTCGCCTGCGGCGGGACTGTCGAGGACGACCAGATCGAGCTCCAGGGCAACCACACCGGACGCGTCGAGGATTTCCTGCGCGATAAGGGGTTCAACGTCGCCTGACCCCGCGCGGTAGGCTGTGCGGAGCGGGGCGCAGTGGCGCCACTACGGATATTTTTCGCCTTCGGCCGTCAGAACGGGCTCTCGGGTCCTTCGTCGGTCGGGGACGGCTCGGCGGCTTCGAGGTCGCCGTCCCACGCGTCGAGACCGCCGGCGAGGCTCTCGACTCGGGCGGCGTCGGACACGCCCTCGTAGGAGGCGATGAGCCGTGCGGCCTGCACGCTCGATTTGCCGTGCGGACAGACGGTAACGATGCGTTCCTCGCCGTCGAGGCGCTCGATCTCGTCGGCGAGCGCGTGAAACGGGACGTTCTCGCTGTCCGGGATGTGACCGCGGTCGAACTGCGCCGCGGGCCGGATGTCGACGATGCAGACGTCCGCGTCGGCGTCGAGGAGGTCGGCGAGTTCGTCGGGAGAGATTTCGGCGTCCATCGGATCGAGGTTGTGGGCGGATCCGAATAAGCCCCGCGGTGGGACGGCGTCGCAGGGCGCTCGGACCGGGTCGGCGCCCGGTAAGCTCTCGTTACGCTCGCGGGATCTCGTCGAATCGCTGACCGAAAACCGCAAGTAACGGCGGCGCGTGGTCGGTAGTATGTGGGGCACCCGGAGTAGCCGGGGGAACGACTCGGTCGACTGCATCGCCTGCGGCGAGACCGTCACCCGGTCGGCCGCCCGCGAGTACGACAAGGAGGGCGACCGGTGGGACCGGAAGGGAAAGACGTTCGAACATCTCTGCAAGGAGTGTCACACCGGCCTCTGTCACCAGCCCCGAGACGAACTCGAGGAGCTGTTGGTGGAGATCGACGCCGGCGAGCTGAGCGAGATCGAGTTTCTCGACCGCTACGCGCGGGCGGTCGAGGAGCGATACGGGCCGCTCGACCACGAGCGATAGCGCGGCCCGACCCGAGGGGCACGGCGCCGAGACCCCCGGCTCGGGCGAGAGCGCTCGCCGAAACGGGCGTACGCTCCGACACGCCTAACTACTCGTCCCCGTAACCGTTCGGTATGACAAGCGACGCCCAGGCCGAGGCCGGCACCCCCGAGGGACAGGGCCCGGTCGAGATCTCTCCGGAACTGGCCGACAGACTCGAAGCCCACCGCGAGGAGCTGTTCGAGAAGTTCGAGATCCGCGACGAGTTCCCCCAGTCGGTGCTCACCGAGGCCGAAAAGCGAACCGAGGACATCCAACAGGAGATACGAGACGAGGTCGACGAGCGCCGCGACCTCCGGGACATGACCACCTGGACGACCGACCCGATCGACGCCCAGGACTTCGACGACGCGCTGTCGGTCGAGGAGCGCGACGACGAGTACGTCCTGTGGGTCCACATCGCGGACGTGACCCACTACGTCGACCCCGAGTCGAACATGTGGGAGGAGGCCGTCGAGCGGGCCAACACCGTCTACCTGCCCGCCTACACCATCCACATGCTCCCGCCGGTGCTGGCCGAGACGGTCTGCTCGCTGGTGGCCAACGAGGACCGACTCGCCCACACCGTCGAGATGCACCTCGACAAGGAGAACCTCGGCTACGAGAGCATCGAGATCTACAAGTCGGTCATCGAGAGCGACGCCCGGCTCACCTACACCGAGGCCGAGCGACTGCTCGACGAGCCCGAGACCGCCGACGACCTCCTCGAAGACACCGAGGTCGACCTCGCCGAGAAGTGCGAGCTGGTCTGGGAGCTCGCCGACCGGATGCACGAACTCCGCAAGGAGGAGGGGAGCCTCGTGTTGAACCCCCGGCGGGACCGCGCCCACACCATCATCGAGGAGTGCATGCTGAAGGCCAACAAGGCGGTGACCCACAAGCTGATGTGGGACCGCGGCGTCGAGGCGATGTACCGGGTCCACCCTCAGCCGAGCCCCGACGAGTGGGGCGAAGCCCTCCAGGAGATCCAGGAGCTCGACGGCGTCTCGATCCCGGGCGAGGCGTGGGACGAGCCCCGAAAGGCGGTCAACGCGACCCTCGAAGACGCCCCGAAGCGCCAGCTCGACAAGATCCAGTGGGCGGTGATGAAGGTGATGCCGCGCGCGAAGTACATGAACGACCCGTTCGGCGGCCACCACGCGCTGAACTTCGAGATCTACGGCCACTTCACCAGCCCGATCCGGCGGCTCAGCGACCTCATCAACCACTGGATCGTCTACACCAACGACGTGCCCGAGGATCTGGTGGCGCTCTGTGACCGCGCCAGCGACAAGCAGGCCGACGCCGAGGCCTGCGAGCGCGAGTACAAGCAGTTTCTCGAAGAGGTCGGGCTCGACCCCGCGGCGGTCAACAACCGCGGCATCGAGGTCGTCGAAGACTAGAGGCCTTTCTCTCGGACGTAGTCGTCGACGGTCTCGCCCTTCAGGTCCATCTCGCGCGAGTCGACGCGCCGGTAGCCACGGCTCTCGTAGAAGGCGTTGGCCGCGTCGTTGTCCGCCAGCACCGCCAGCCGCACGCCGTCGGCGCCGCGCTCGCGGAGCCAGTCTTCGAGTCGGTCGAGGAGCGTCGACCCGATCCCCTCGTTCCAGCGGTCGGGGTGGACGTAGAGGCGCGCGAGTTCGGCTCCCGCCTCGTCGGTCGGCTCGGCGACCAGCGCCTGCCCGAAGCCGACGACCTCGTCGCCGCGCTCGGCGATCAGCATCCGGGCGTCGGCCCGCCCGATCGACGCCCGGAGGTCGGCGACGTCGTACCAGTCTGCGATCGCGGCCTCGATCGTCTCCTCGGCGACGACATCGTCGTACGCGGCCAGCCACGAGGCGCGGGCGACCCGCCGGACCGCCGGCGCGTCGTCGGGGACCGCGACGCGAACGTCGAGAGTCACGTACTCGAGACGGTCGCGCGACCCCAAATAGGTTCGGCGGGCGTGTGAACTCGGCTCACGTTCGGAGCGAAGCGTTCAGAACCGCCGAGCGCGAACGTCGCTCGTGGCCCAGTTCCCCGACTCGAAGCACGTCCTCGAACCCGGGTGTTCGCGGTGTCCGGCGCTGGTCGAGTCGCGCGAGCGGATCGCGTGGGGCAACGGCTCGTTCGACGCCGCGGTGGTGGTGGTCGGCGAGGCGCCGGCGGCAGGCGTCGAGCCGCGCTCGACCGATCACTCGAGCGGCGCCTCGCCGAGAGACGGCGACTCGGACGCCGACCGGTGGCGGGGCGGCAACTGGACCGGGAAGGCCTACACCTCCCGTCACTCCGGGCGGACGGTCCGGGAACTGTTCGCCGACGCCGGCCTCGGTCCCGAGGAGCTGTACGTCACGAACGCGGTGAAGTGTTTTCCGGAGGGCGAGGACGGGTCGAACCGCGAGCCGACCGCCGACGAGCGCGCGAACTGCCGGACCCACCTCCGAACAGAGATCGAGCGGATCGACCCCGCCGTGATCGCGACTACCGGCAAGCACGCGACCCTGTCGGTGCTCGGCGACGACGCCCCGGAGTCGTTTCTCGACGGGGTGCTCGATCCGGTCGAATCCGAGGACTTCGACGCCGCCGTCCTCCCGCTGGTCCACCCCTCCTACCAGAACGTCTGGCTCCCCCGACTCGGCTACGACCGCGAGACGTACGTCGAGGCGATCCGGGCCCGGATCGCGGCCCGCCGGTGATAGTTCCCCGGAGAGGTGTCGGGGAACGGATGCGAATTGTTATCGTTTGGACCGTCGCACAGCGTGTCTCGAAGGGAGGACAACGAGATGACACGAAACGACGATCCGACCGACGGGACGTTCGCGGACGCGCGCGTCGACAGGCGGACGTTCCTTCGACTGACGACCGCGACGGCCGGGACGCTCGCGCTCCCGGGGGCCGCGACCGCGCAGGTCGAATCGGAGAAGATGACCGACACGTACCGGTTCGTCGCCAACCACACGCCGACCGGCGACCGGATACAGACGCTACTCGAGGTGGCCGACGCGTCCGGGCTCGACCGGATCGAGTCGTTCGACTTCGACGTGCGAACGACCCGGGACCCGACGACCGCCGCGTACGCCCGTCCGACGCCCGAGCAGGTCGAGGAGTTGGTCGAACTCGACGCCGTCGAGCGCCTGCTTTTCTCGCCGGGCGCGAACGCGTTCTGGCGGCTCGGCGACTACTCGGAGGGGGTCTTTCCGCCCGCCAACGACAGCGTCGGCTTCATCTCCTTCGAGGAGATGGTACAGGGGATCCAGCACCTCGAAGCCCGACACCCCGATCGGCTCGCTCTCCGGACGATCGGTCAGACCGCCGGCTGGTACAACTTCGTCACCCGGGAGACCGAGCCCCAGGACATCTGGCTCGCCGAGATCACCAACGACGTGAACGACGCCGAGCGCTTCGAACAGAAGGAGAAGGTGCTGGTGTTCAATCAGGACAGCAGCGAGCGACAGGGGCCCGAGGCGATGTTCCGGTTCCTCGAAGACCTGCTCGAAGGCGACGAGCCGAGGGTCGAACGCCTGCTCGACGACATCGCGCTCGTGTTCCTGATCGCGAACCCCTCGGGGTGGGTGGCGAACCACACCTACTACTACAGCGGCGAGGAGGTCACCCCCGAGCAGGTCGTCCGGACCAACGAGTACAGGACGCTCCTCCCGACCGGCGCCGATCCGAACCGATCGTACCCCACGCCGGGGTACATCGACCCGGGCCACGTCCCCGCCGAACCGCACGGGGCGGACCTCGACGACGACCGCTCGGGCGTCGACCGGGACGTCCCGCCCGAGATCGCGGAGTCGGTGCCGGGCGAACTCGACATCGCGGAGTACTTCCGGACCCGCGACTACGAGAATCTGGAGTACGGCCTCGACCTCCACGGGTTTTACAGCTCCGAGTCGTTCCTCGAAGGCTTCCCCCTGAACGGCGACTACGACTTCGAGGACCTCGCGGACCTGTACGCGCTCCAGCGGTCCGTCGACGAGGCGCTCGAGGAGTCGGCGCTCGGCCAACTGATCGCCAGCGACGAACTCCAGTCGGTGTTCGAACGGTTCAACGACCGGGTGAGCGACGACGGCGAGTCGCCGCCGACGCCCGAAGACACCTACCAGTACGGGACGCTGTTCGACATTCTCGGCTACTCGACCAGCGGGGACACGATAAGCTGGCTGTCGGCGTCGCGCGAGAACGGCGGGCTCGGCGACGTCAAGACGTTCGCCACCGAGACCGTCTACTCGGTCGGCGAGTTCGTCCCCGACCTCGTCGACGCGTGGGTCGTCGGGAACGCGACCGTGATCCGGGCGGTCGCCGAGCACGCCGCGGGTGACGTGAGCGCGAGCGTCGAAACCGGCGGGGCGTCGACCGCGTACGTGGAGACCGACTCGCTCACGCGCCGCTCGGAGGACCTCCCGTACGGCGACGGCGGCGAGACCCGCTACGAGACCGAGCGAGTGGGCGTCACCCTCGACGGCGGCGGAACCGAGCGAGTACCGGTGGCGGCCACCGAGGACGCCGCCCAGCTCGCGGTCACCGTGCCCGCGCTTCCGGGCGTGAGCGTCCGGCTCGACGGGCCGACGGGCGACCGCATCGCCGGCCGGGGGCTCGCCGAGGGCGCCGACCGGCCCGAGGAGCTAGTCGTCGCGTCGCCGGCCGCGGGCGAGTGGTCGGTAGTCCTCGAACACGACGGCGGGGAGCTCCTGGAGTTCGACGTCGAGGTCGGCGTGCTCCGCGCTGAGAGCGAGAGCCCGAACCCCAGCGACGTGCTCGGGTTCGACCAGCGGTCCTACGAGGTGAGCCCGTTCGCGTTCTTCGAGGACCTCGAGGCGTCGCTCGGCGGCGGCGGGAGTACGCGAGCTGTCACCGTCGACGAAGTCGCGAGCGGCGGGCTCGTCGACGGCGACGCCCCGGCGGTCGAGAACCTCGTCGCGATCCACGCCGACGGGCGCGACGACGAGACGTACGTCGCCGAACTCGATCGGTACGTCGAGGCCGGCGGGACGCTCGTGCTCACCGACCGGGGCGTCCATCTGCTCGGCGCGATGGACGCCGATCCCGTCGCGGAGGTCGGGCCCGACGACATCAGAGACGAGACGCTGTTCACCGCCTTCCTCGGGGACCGCAACGACGACCACCCGTTGCTCGCGGGGACCGACCCCAACGCCAGAGAGATCGGGAAGTTCGTCCCGCTGGGGTACAGCATCGGCGACGACGCGCCGATGACGCTGGTCGACCCCGAGGCGTTCACCGACGCCGGGGGCACGGTCGCGGCGACTACCGCCGGCGAGTACACTCAGATAGAGCCCGGGGTCGCGGCGGGGTCGATCGCGGGCGCGGGCGAGGGCGCTGTCCACGTCGTCGGCGGACTCCTCCCGCCGGCGACCCAGGACTTCCTCCACCCGTTCGGGCTCAACGAGTACTCGGTCTCGCACCTCGGGACGAGATTGCTCGCGAACGCGCTGGGGTACGACCCGAGCGTCCGGGTCGAGACGTAGCCCCGAGCGCGCCTCGGCCCCGCCCCGGCTCAGAGGAGTCCCTCGGCTTCGGCGAGCAACAGCGCCTCGATGGTGGCGTCGTTGGCGGGGGCCTCGCGGGCGGCGTCGAGCGCCTCCGCGACCGGTATCGATCGGACCGAGAGGAACTCGTTGTCGTCGAGGTCCTGCTCGACCGGCGCCAGTCCCTCCGCGAAGACGATCCCCCGCTCGTGGCGGAGGACGCCCGTCGAACAGTAAAAGTCCTCCAGCAGGCTGACGCCCGCGGGGTCGAAGCCGGTCTCCTCGCGGAGTTCCCGGGCGCCGGCGGTCGTGTACGACTCGCCGTCCTCGACGATGCCGGCCGGACACTCCAGACACGTCTCGGCGATCGTCGGCCGGTACTGCTCGACGAAGACGACGCGGTCGTCGGTCACCGCGAGGACGACCACCGCGGGCGGCAGTTCGGCCCAGTAGTACTGCTTCGTCGAGCCGTCGGGCTGTTCGACCAGATCGTAGCCGCCGGTGTACCAGCCGGTCTCGTACTCCGCGACCGACTCGATGACGCGCCAGTCGTCTCCCATGTGAGGTCGGTCGGCTCCCGCCGGGTAAAGCATGACCATCGCCGGCCGTCGGGCGCCGGCCCCACACCGTCGGGAGTAGGCTTATTATCGTTCGCGGCGAGTCAGAAAACGATGAGCGACGTCTCCGAGAGCGTGGGGCGGTACCTGAGCCACGTCCACCTGCTCACCGCGCGGTCGGACCGCCGGGCGGGCACCGGCGAGCTCGCCACGGAGCTCGACGTGAGCGCCGCGAGCGTCACGGAGATGCTCCGCGGGCTCGACGAGCGCGGGCTCGCCGACTACGAGAAGTACGAGGGGGTCGCGCTCACCGACGCTGGCGAGGCGACCGCACGGGAGTTCCTCTGGCGGCGGTGTGTGGCCGAGAACTTCCTCGAAGACGACCTCGGGCTCGATCCGGCGGCGTTCGACGACGACCCGCGCGCGTTCGGACAGGAGCTGTCGCCCGAGGCGATCGACCGGCTCAGGGCGCTGGTCGACCACCCGTGCGACGGGCAGTGCAACGCCCCCCGCGACGAGTACGCCGCCTGCACCGACGAGGTGCGGGAGGCGCCGAGCGGACCGGAGCCTTAGCTCCCGGCGGTCGGGAGTTCGATCGTCCGGTCGGACCCGAACAGCGCGAACAGCGCGAACAGACCGAACAGCGCAGGCTCGCCCGTCCAGACGCCCAACACGCCGAGCACGCCCAGCACGCCGAGTTTCCGCACTGCTATTTCGGTCATACTCGATACTTCGTCCCGCCGGAGAAAAAGCGTTACTCCGGAGCCGCCAGTCGCTCCCGGTAGACGCTCCCGTAGGCCTGTCGCCGGAGGGTCGCCACCGCCGCGTCGGTCTCGGTCTCGTAGGTGGCGGCGACGACCGTCTCGCCGAGGGCGTCGTGCCACGCGACCCGCGAGACGTGTTCGCTTCCCCGCTCGGTCACCTCTCGGTCGCGGTCGGCGAGCCACGACTCGTACTCCTCGCGGTCGCCGGTGTGGACCGCCAGCAGCGACGCGAACAGCGCGTCGCGGGCGGTCTCGATCACCTCGCCGGTCACGCGCTCGTCGTACTCCTCGCGGTCGAACGCCATCGCCTTGGCGGTCTCCTTGACGACGGTCTGGGCCGCCGGCCCGACCGCCTCGTAGCGGTCGCGGGCCGCAGCTTCGGTCTCGGGTGCGAGAAACCCGTGAGTCTCCATGCGCGGGCGTTCGGACCCGGGGAACTACTCGCTTTCGTCCGCGCCGTCGTCCTCGACGCTCCCACCGTCGCTCTCGTCGCCCTCGTCGAGCAACTGTTCGGTCATCTCCTGGGCCTCCCGGAGGATCTGTTGGGCCTCGCCGTCGAGCGCGCCCGCGCCGGTGCCGCCGGCCGCCGATCCGCGGCCGCGGCCGTTGGCGCGTTCGAGTTCGTCCTCGAAGAGGTCGCCCGCGCGGGGTTCGTCGCCGTGATCGTGGTCGTGGGTCGTGTCGTCGAAGACCTGCGGGAAGCCGACCTCGCCGCCGTACTCGGCGACGCGTTCGGCGAGTTCGTCCTCGCCCTGCTCGTGCCACCCCGGAGCGTGCTCGTCGAGCCACGCCTCGTGGGCCTCGTCGCCGAGCATCGCGGTGAACGCGAGGTGGTTGGCGAGGTGCTCGGGGTCGGGATGGGGCGTCTCGCAGACCGGGCAGGCGTGTCCCATGGGCCGGGGTACGTTCCGGGCCCGCAAAAGCGCCACGCTCGCGAACGCTACTCGTCGACCTCGACGACCAGAATCAGCGCGTCCTCGCCGTCGTCGTAGTACCGCGGCAACCTCCGGAGGTGTTCGAAGCCGAACTCCTCGTACAGCGACCGGGCGACGTCGTTGCTCTCCCGGACTTCGAGTTTCACCGTGTGCGCGCCGTGCTCGCCCAGGACGGCGAGCGCGCGGGCGAGCAACGTCCTGCCGAGCCCCCGCCCGCGACAGTCGGGGTGGACCGCGATGTCCTTGACGTGGCCGAGCGGCCGGCCGTGGTTCGGCACGAGGTCGGCGACCACGAACCCCACGACGCTCTCGTCGTCCCGGGCGTCGTCGACCGCCACCAGAAAGCCGGGTTCGCCGAGGTAGCGCTCGAACGCCGAGAACGGCCACGGCTGGGGGAACGACTTGCGCTCGATTCGCAACACCGCGAGCAGGTCTGCCTGCACGGCCTGGCGGACCTGCACGTCGGTTTCGTCACCCACGCCAGCGGTTGTCACGTCCGGTGGTTTGCGCCCGACCCTTAAGAGTGTCATGCCCGGTGGACACTCGTAATTTTTTAGTGAGGCCGAACGGTAGAATCGAACGCACTCTCCGGCCGGAGGTGCAAGCTCCCGAACTCTCCCCCACAACCTTTTGCTGTGCTCGCGCCCCGAGCGGCGCTCGCTTGCAAAACGTTGATGAAAAGCCTGCGCTCGTCCCATCGTCCCCGTGAGCGAAGCGAACGTGGGCTCGGAAGAGCTTCGCTCTTCCGGCGGTCCTCGCTTGGCCCGCTCGCTCCTCGTGGTCCGAGAGAGCGAATCTCTCTCGTCATCACGAAAGGCGATGCCTTTCGAACGACTTCGCTCGTCGCTCGCGGGCCAGCAACGTTCACCGTCGCCCCGGAGACGGACTCGCGAACGGGCAAAGCGATGAAATAGGTTTCAAAAAGGGCCGACTCAGTCCGCGAACAGCCGAACGTCCTCGGCGGCGGGACCGTCCTCGACGGCGTCCGGGAGTTCGTCGAGCCACTCGGCGCGCCAGTCACAGCCGTCCGAGACTCGGCGCTCGTCCGGGGGGTCGGCGGGCGAGGCCGCGAAAACGACCTCGTAGCTCGTGGCGTGGGGGTCTGGGCTCCCCTCGACGACGTGTTCGACCCGCCGCACGCGTTCGGGGCCGTCGATCTCGACCCGGAGGTCGGTCAGGTGCTCGACGCGCTCGCGGCCGGCGGCGGCCCAGTCGTCGCCGGGCTCGGCCGTCCCGTTCGGTAGCATCGCGCGCGAGCCGTCGTCCAGCACGATCGCGAGGACGGCCCCCGCCTCGTCGGTGACTCCGACCGCGACCCGGCCCTCGCCGTCGGCCGCGCAGTGGTCGCGGTCGTCGTGGACTCTGGTCTCCTCGCGGACGTCGACGCCCTCGCGGGCGCGGAGCGCGTCGGGGTCGGAGTCTATCGGTACGTCGGCGGCGTCCGGTGTGGGTTGGTCTGGCATATATGGGTTCGGTGTCGCGGTTTACAGGTCGGTTCGGGGTCGGGCCGCGTCGTCGAGCGCTCGCTTCGAGTCACGGTTCTGAGCGTCCGCGTCGGCGGGTTCGAGCGCGGGAACAGTAGCTACGCGGAAATGATAGAAAAAGACACCGATTTATATTCTTTTTCTCTTTCGTGTAATAATTCACCGTCCAGCGATAAAAACGTTTCGCCGGCGTCGCTATTCGAGGGTCTGAAGCGCTCCAATTGTGATCTCCGAGCGGCGGCGCTCGCGACACCAGTCGCTCCGAGCGCGACGAAAGAAAAAACGCAGTGTGGCTATCGGCTCAGTCGTCCGCGGGCGCGGGCGAGTCGCCGCCGGACTCGGCCTGCTTTTTCGTGTGCGAGAGCTTGCCACCGTCGGCGAGAATCTCGCGTTCGCGCTCGGAGGCGTCGAGGTGAGCCGTCGCCTCCCAGTCGTCGTTGATGCGGACGGTGAACTCCTCCTGACCGGAGCGGACCGCCTCGGCCACGTCGTCGACGATCTCGACGTCGTCGCCCTGCTCGATCTTCGCGTAGGTCTCCTCGTCGATGGTGAGCGGGATGAGGCCGAAGTTGAAGAGGTTCGCCTTGTGGATCCGGGCGAAGCTCTGGGCCAGCACGCCCTCCACGCCGAGGTACATCGGGCACAGCGCCGCGTGCTCGCGGGAGCTACCCTGTCCGTAGTTCTCGCCGGCGACGAGGAAGCCGCCGTCGGCCTCCAGCGCGCGGTCGGCGAACGTGTCGTCGACCCGCGAGAGGGTGAACTCCGAGAGCTTCGGGATGTTCGACCGGAACTTCAGGATGTCGGAGGTCGCCGGGATGATGTGGTCGGTCGTGATGTTGTCCTCCATCTTCAGGAGGGCCTCGCCTTCGAGGTGGGCGTCGAGCTCGTCTTTGAGCGGGACGTCGCCGATGTTCGGGCCCTTGATGAGCTCGTCGTCGGGCGCCTCGTCGGGGCTGATGAGGTCGACGTTGCTACCGAGATACTCGTCGGGGAGCTCGAAGCCGGGGTCCTCGAGGTCGCCGAGTTCGTCGGCGAGGTCCCGCGGGTCGACGATCTCGCCCTTGATGGCCGCCGCGGTGGCGACCTCCGGCGAACAGAGGTAGACGTTGTCGTCCTCGATGCCCGAGCGACCCTCGAAGTTGCGGTTGAACGTCCGGAGCGAGACGGAGTCGCTGGCCGGGACGTGACCGATGCCGATACACGCCCCGCAGGTGGCCTCGGAGAAGTTGACGCCGGCCGCCATCATCTCGGCGACCCAGCCCTGACGGGCGAGCATCTCGGAGGCCTGCTTGCTACCGGGCGCGACGATCATCTCGGTCGTCCGGTTGATCTCGCGGCCCTCCAGCATCTTGGCGGCCGGGAGGATGTCCTCGTAGGCGCCGTTGGTACACGAGCCGATGATGGTCTGGTCGACCTCGGTGCCCGCGACCTCGCTGACCGGCACGACGTTGTCGGGCATCGACGGCTTGGCGATGAGCGGTTCGAGGTCGCTCAGGTCGAGAACGATCTCGTCGTCGTACTCGGCGTCCTCGTCGGGGCCAACCTCGACGTAGTCCTCGCCGCGGCCGAGCCGTTCGAGGTAGTCTTTGGTGTTCTCGTCGGTCGGGAAGATCGACGAGGTGGCGCCGAGCTCGGTGCCCATGTTGGTGATGGTCGTCCGCTCGGGGACCGAGAGGCTCTCGACGCCCGGGCCCGTGTACTCGAAGATCTTGCCGACGCCGCCCTTCACGCTGAGGCGCCGGAGCATCTCGAGGATGACGTCCTTGGCGGTCGCCCACTCGGGGAGCTCGCCTTCGAGTCGGACGTTGACGACCTCGGGCATCTCGATGTAGTAGGGGCCCCCGCCCATCGCGACGGTCACGTCGAGGCCGCCCGAGCCGATCGCGAGCTCGCCGAGGCCGCCGGGCGTCGGGGTGTGGGAGTCGGACCCGAGCATCGTCTTGCCGGGCGCGGCGAAGTTCTCCTTGTGGACGTTGTGACAGATGCCGTTGCCCGGTCGCGAGAAGTGCGCGCCGTAGGTTCCGGCCGCCGACCGGAGGAACCGGTGGTCGTCGGTGTTCTTGAAGTCGAACTGGTAGGTCTGGTGGTCACAGTACTGGGCCGCCAGCTCCGTCTGGACCTCTTCGAGGCCGAGCGCCTCGAACTGGAGCCACACGAGGGTGCCCGTGGTGTCCTGTGTCAGTACCTGGTCGATCTCGATTCCGATCTCCTCGCCGGTTTCGAGTTCACCGTCGACGAGGTGGTCTTCGAGTATTTTCTCCGTTAGCGTTTGTCCCATAACGCACGAATATCGACTCTCCTCGGGTATAAATCCCGCGTGTTTCTGTTCATTCGGACAGTCGTAAATCCGCACGTCGGCCGGTAATTGTTACGCGAACCGTCGGCCTCTGACACACCGATCGGACTCCGGCACCGATATACGCCGCCGAGAATTCCACTCGCGTATGTTCGAGAGCGGTTCCTACGTGGCCGAACACGTCTCGGAGACGACGGCCGAACAGGTCCAGCCAAACGGCGTCGACCTCACGCTGGCGGCGGTGTACGAGCAGCGCGAACCCGGCCGGATCGGCCGGGAGGGCAAGGAGATCGGGGCCCGACAGCGACTCGAAACCGAGCAGGTCGCAGACGACGCCCCCGAGAGCTACTACCTGACGCCCGGCGGGTACGTCGTTCAGTACGCCGAGACCGTCCGGATCCCCGAGGGTCACGTCGGTTACATCTACCCGCGGTCGTCGCTCCTTCGTAACTCCTGTATGCTGAACACCGCGGTCTGGGACGCCGGCTACGAGGGGAAAGGCGAGGGACTGCTCGAAGTCCACCGCGACATCGAGATCGAGACCGGCGCGCGCATCGCCCAGTTGGTGCTCGCCGAAGCCGACCACGACGGCACCTACGACGGCTCGTATCAGGGCGAGAACGTCGGGCTGGACGAGTTCTAGGGGCGGTTTCGCGGGTCGGGCGCACAACCGCCAAGCCCTTATTCGGGGCGGAGTGGTGGATACCTTCGGTGGAGAGAATGACACACGACAGACGGGAGTTTCTGCAACTGGGCGCGCTCGCGGGCGTCGGCGCACTCGGCGTCGACGGCCTCGGCGACGTGCCGATCCGGTTCGAACAGGACGCCGACGGGGAGACGGGGTGGCCGGGCATCGACGTCCGGGTCACGCAGGCGCCGGGCAACACCGCCCACTGGGTGCTCCCCGGGCGGCGAGCGTTGAGCGAGTACGTCTTCGGGACGCCCGACAACCCCCGGATGACCGGCCGCCACTGGGTCGATGTCGCGGAGGGACCGGTGAAAGCAGTCCTGGAGGAACAGACGTTTCAGGTGGGGCTCCCGCTCGAACAGCGACGCACGAACGAGGACGAATCGGCGTACACGATCGCCGACGTCCTGACCGGGTACAGCGATTCGGCCGAACCCACCGAGGGCGAACTCGACCTGACCTACAGTGACCGCCAGCCGTGGGACACCCCGGGCGGGCCCGGCGACACCCGCGACACCGCGGCGGTGACCGCCCGCTTTGGGGACCCGGCCGGAAACGAGTACGAGGCCGTGCTCGACCACGTCATCAAGCCGCCGTTCCCGCCGTGGGAGACGGGAGGCGGCGTGGTGACCGGAACGTGGCTCCACGGGATCACCGGAACGGGCACGCCGTTAATGCCACGTATGTTCAATTACGCGGCGCTGTGGGGGCTGGGGGCGCTCCGGATCAACGGCGAGGTCGTCGACGAGGGACGAGTCATGCACTTCATGACATCCGAGAACGTCCGGAAGGCGGACAGCTACGCGCTGGCGCTCGACGAGGAGCTCCCGCTGGCCGAAGACGAGCGCTACCTCGGCCGGCCCCATCACACGCACCTGTTCATGCCGCCGATCAAGGGGACGCCGGAGGGTCCTCAGACGAGTCCGGTCCCGACCGCGTTCGAGCTCCCGAGCGGCGAGACTCAGCCGTTCGTCCACTTCATGTGGGACCAAGACACCATCGAGGAGGTCGTCGTTCGCGGGGCGGACGGCGACGAGACGACCGTCGGCGCCGAGACGACGACCGGATAGGGTCGCTTGGCTCCGAGCGGACGGACGCCCCGGCGGACGTGATCGCCCCTCGGTCGGCGGGGCTCGCGTCCGTTCGGCTCGGTCGCCGATCGACGCGTCAGCCGAGCATCAGCCGGACGTTGTAGACGGTGAAAAACACCCCGAACACCAGCAAGACGAGGGGCGCGAAGTAGTACATGACCCGGTCGCGCCACACCCGGATCGCGTAGTAGCTGAGCCCGAAACAGAGCCCGAACACCACCAGCTTCGCGGCCACGAGCCCGCCGAGCCCGAGCGCTTCCATCGTGCGCGCGAGCAGCGGGTTCCCCTCGGTGACCGCGGGGTGGTAGTTCACGAGCGCGATCGTCGTGACCACGTCGCCGACGCCGTAGCCGGTCGTCGCGACGATCCACAGCCAGACGAACTCCCGCTGGGTCGTCGGGGCGGCGGCGAGCGAGAGCGGGTGATCCGGCGGTAACTGCTGGCTCATGACCGCGATTCGGTCTCGTCGGCCGACTCGATCTCCGGGACGTCGGGCGGCGACCCGGCACTACCGAGCCGGCGCTTGCGCTCGTAGTAGGTGTCGACCGCGGCCGAGACGATCACCGACGCGATGCACAGGCCCGCCCACGCCATGTCCGGGAGCGCGTTGAACGGGACGATGTCGACCCACGCGACCGTCAGGAGCGCCGCACACACCGCCCCGAGCCCGAGGTAGTACTCGCTGCGCGGGATCTCGGCGTCGGGCACCACGTCGAGGTAGAGTTCGACGTCCTCGATCCCGTCGCTGGACTCGATGACGCTCCGGTCGGCGTCGTACTCGACGACGTTGGCCTCGTCCATCTTCGGGAGGTGAGTCTGGCGGAGCGCGGTGTACACCCGCCGGCGCTCGTCGTGGGTGACCTCCGCGGGCGCCTCCTCGTTCTCCCACGCCGAGAGATGGGTCGACAGCTCCCGGAGTTCGACGGGGCGGTCCCGCTGGTGCAGGTAGTGGACGACGTGTCGGCGACGCTGGTTGCTCACGATCTCGAATATCTCCTCGCGCGACGGCTCCCCCGAGTCGGCCCCCGACGGCTGGGAGGCCGGTGTCGATTTCGCACCCGCTGACATATTTATAATTTGAACGTACCGTCACATAAGCTTATCCTACGTTTCAACGAGAGCGTGATCCGGAACGGATCCGAGCACCGAATCGGGAGACGGCGGCCGTATCAAACAGTCTTTGAACGACCTGTATGCGGACCAAGACGGTTTTTCTGACACTGTTTGCACGGTTACAGGCCCGCCCTGAACTCCCGTCAACAAGCCAATATATGGGATGGTTGTCGTATAAGCTGTGAGTGACGACGGGACACCCGTCGTGAGACAACTATGACCGACGAAGACAACAGCGGATTCGACCTGTCGCGGCGTAAAGTACTCGGAGGCGTTCTCACTGTCGGCGCTGCGTCCGCAGCCACGGGCGCGGGGACGATGGCACTGTTCAGTGACAGCGAGGAGAGCAACGATAATACGGTTCAGGCGGGGACGCTGGACCTGACGATCGGTGGAAACAACAGTTCCACCCTTTCGGTGTCGGACATTGCGCCCGGCGACTCCGGTCGCACTGCGATCAAAGTCAACAACGCTGGTAGCCTCGGCGGCTCGCTCGACGTCAACGTCTCTGATGTGACGCCGAACGACGCCAATCCCGAGCCGGAACAGAGCCGGACGAGCAAGCGGAACTTCACCATCCACTACGGGAGTGACAACGACGGAAATCAGGTTTCGCTACAGTCGGAACTCGGAGGCGTCGCAAATGTCGAGATCGACATGAGTTCCGACCCGGTTGTCATCACGGCGGATCTCCCGTACGCTCTCGATCCGAGCGGCGACTCAGCTGTCTTCGCCTTCGATTCCGATAACGACGGGATCGAAGACTTCCAACTGGCTGTTCGAGACCACGACAACGACGGTAATTTCGAAGGAGGCTACGACGACGCAAGCACCCTCCCATCCGGCTCGCGTAATCGGAACGAGTCGGTTCCCTCCGGCTACGACGTCCGTCTCGAAAACGGGAACAAGCGCTTCGTCGTCAAGGTTCCGGCCGGCGATCTCGCCGATCCGTTCGCGATCACCGGACAGGCCAACCTCGCAGCATACACCCCCTCGACGTCCGGTTCGAACCTCGCCATCCCGTTCATCCCCGGCTTCGGCTACAACAACCCCCCGATCGCGGGGACCAGCAGCTTCGACGGCCACGCGACCAAGATGGTCGAGATTCAGCGCGGCCAGCTCCGGACGCTCGCGGACATGCTCGACGTTTCGGTTCGCGTCAGCTCCGACTCGAAGAAAAGCAACAACGATACCTTCGTGAGCGCCGGCAAGGTCAACCGGCTGCCGAAGGTCGACGCGGAATCGAATGTCAGCCTCCCGTCCGGTAGCACGAAGTACGTCATCGTGGAGTACGAGCTCTCGAAGAACGTCGGTAACGCCGTTCAGGGCGACTCGGTGTCCTTCAACATCGACGCCGAACTCAATCAGGAAGACTCCCAGTAACCGGGTGACCGCAAGTGTCCGACGAAACTGACGGTACCGCCGGCCGCACCCGTCGACGGGTGCTCGGCGGACTCGCGACGATCGGCGCGGCGTCGGCAGCCGCTGGTGCGGGCACGATGGCGCTGTTCCAGGACACGGAGACGAGCGGTGACAACACCCTCGCCGCGGGCACACTCGACCTCGAAGTCGGCAACGCCGGGGAGTTTCAGCTGATCCACGTCGAGGAGGCCGCCCCGGGAATGAGCGACGACCAGGAGACCGCGATCATAAAGAACGAGGGAACCGTTGACGGCTCGCTGGACTTCGAGATCGTCTCGATCCGCGACGAGGAGAACGGCGTGAACGACCCGGAAGCGGCGTCGCCGGAGGAAGACGATCCGGAGGGCGAGTCCAGCGGCGGCCCCCAGAGCGGCGAGCTCGCCGAGAACCTCTGGATTCGGTCTCGCATCGTCGAGGCGAATCCCGACCCGGCGTATCTCATCGGCGACAAGAACGGTCTGGTCAAGGCGTCGACGCTGACGACCGGCGAGCGAGATCTGAACGTCCAGATCGACGCTGGCGACTACGCGACTATCGAATCGGAGTACCGGATCCCCGAGGACGCGGGCAATGAAATCCAGAGCGACCGGGTCGTCATCGACGCAAAGTTCCACCTGAACCAGGAGGACAGCCAGTAATCCGGCGATCGCCGCCGATCCGTTGCGCCGCAGCGACCGAGAACTAACCGCGAACCACCTATCGAGTCATGTCGGACACCGGCCGTTCGAACGCTCGCCGTCGGTCGACAGTCTCGACTCTCTCGTCTCACAGCACGATTTTCAGCATGCAACTCCTTCATACGCGAGTAGAGACGCCCTCCAGCCGTTCGAAACGAGTAGCCGTGACGTTCGCAACCGCGGGTGATCGCGGTGCTCCGTGAACTCCTCGCTCGCCTGACGAAGATGGGCGTCCGGCAGACGGCGCTCGTGTTACTCATCACCGGGGTCGTCGTCGCTGGCGCCGGGTTCGGGTTCGTCGGGACGCTCACCGACGGCGCCGACGAGCAGACCGCGACCCCGACCACCACGCCGGCGCCGCCCGACCCGACCGTGACCACTCAGCCGACCGCGACGACCACCGCGACCGAGTCGACCGCGACGACCGACGCGAGCGATGCCGACGAGGCCGCGCTCGATCCCGAGACGGCGACGACGACCACCCCGGAGACGACCACGGCGCCCGACCCCGTCGCGCCGAACGCGACGCTCGCGCTCTCGGCGTCGGACCCGCCGACGGTACGCAACGACGACGGCGCGGTCGAGCGCATCGCGGGGAACCTCACCGGCGCGCTCGACTGGACCGCGGGCGCGAACGTCACCCGAGTTGCGCTGGTCGTCCAGACCTGGACGCCAGACTCGGAGTGGCGCGAATCCCGGCGCGTTGAGGTCGAGCCGAACGGGTCGAGTCTCGCCGTCGAAGCGGCGCTGGGCGGGACCGAACTGGTCTACGCCGAGGGCGACCGGGCGAGCGAATTCGACGTCGACGAGGACGGCGCGAACGTCTCCCGGGAGGGGTTCGTCTCCGTCACCGGCGTGTTGTTCGACGCGAACGGCACCGAACTCGATCGCGTCTCGACCGTCGACGGCTACGCCGTCCGGGTGATCAACGAGGAGGCCCCGACGGTCTACGCGTTCGGCGGGTCGGACGGCGAGCCGTCGGTCCGACTCGGCGACGGCGAGGCGGCGCCGGCGGTCCTCGACGTGGCCGGCGTGGCTCCCGGGTACTCCGGGGAGGGCCGGCTGGCGATCACCAACGACGGCGACGACGAGGGCGTGCTCCGTGCGTCGATCACGGCGATCGCGGAGCGCGAGAACGGGCTGACCGAACCCGAGCGCGCCGTCGACGACTCGCCGTCGAGCGGCGAGCTGGCCGCCGCGCTCGACGTGCGAATCAGCCTCGAAGACGAGTCGGGCGAAACCGTCGCGTATCTCGCGGGCGACGACTCGTCGTACGTCGCGCTCGGGAGCCAGTCGCCCGAGCAGTTGAGCGCCCGGACCCGTCTCGACGCCCGGGAGACGGTCGATCTCGTCGCCGAGTGGCGCGTCGACGCCGACGTCGGCAACGAGATCCAGAGCGATTCGGTCAGCTTCGATTTCAACGCAACCGTCGTCGACGACGCGAGCGCACTGCAGGACGCGGGGGCGCCGACAGCCCCGACCGATTTAGTCGGGAAAAGTGATATTATCACACGTCCGAGAGACATGACCGGGGGGACCGCATAATGGCGTGGAACGACACCGACCTCTCGCGGGCCGCGGCGCTGGCGGGCATCGTGATCGTCGTCTGCGCGTTCACGAGCGGCGCGTACACCTACGGACTGCTCTCCGATCAGGAGTCGTCGACGGTCTCGATCACCGCCGATTTCGAACCGACGACCACGCCGGACCCGCCCGGACGGAACGTCGTCGCGACGACGTCCTGTCACACGGTGACCCTAGAGAACGAAGGAAAAGGAAACGTCATCGTCCAAATCGAGAGGGTAGACGATCGTGTGATTTGGGTGGGAACGGTCCACCACAAAGTGAAGACGAGGGCGACTCTGCCCGCCGGCGAGTACGAACTCACGGCCGGACGGGGGATCGGTTGGCTCGGCGAGAAGAAGGCAGGGAAAAAGCCGTCATGGACCGTGAACGGCAAGAAGGTAGCGACGCTGACCGTGAGCGGGTGTCAGGACGGGGAGTCAAACAGCGACGACGACGCGAGTAGCGCAACAGCGTTCGGTTCGAGTTCGGTTGCCGAAACAGAAGACACTCCCACCCCCACTACGGCCCCCGACGGGTCCGGAAACGAAACAGTTCGCGAGACCGCCGAGACGACTACTGCACCGACGACTACCGTCACGAACGAGACGACCGTCACGGAGACGGCGACGACGACGACCGACGCCACTCCGAACGAAACGACCACTCCCACAACAGTCGCGAACGAGACCACGACGACCGAGAACGAAACGACCACCACCACGACGACCGAGAACGAAACGATCACCGCGACCGAAACCCCGCAATCGACCACCGCGAACCGAACGACGACCGAGACTACCACTACGACTGAGACCGAGACATGAGCCGAGAACAATCGCTACGCCAGCGCGTCGCCTCGATAAACACCGCAAGCGCCCTCCGAACGCTTGGATTCGTCGTCTTGCTCGCGATCGTCGTCCCGTTCGTCGTCGTCGCCGTCCCGCAGGTCGTGGGCGCGGACGCGAGCCACGTCGTCCTCTCGAGCAGTATGTCCCCGGCGATCCACGCCGGCGACGTGGTCGTGGTCGACGGGGTCGCGACCGACGCGATCGAGGAGGGCGACGTCATCACCTACGAGCCGCCCGCGGACCACGAACTCGCGGACGTGAATCTGGTGACCCACCGGGTCGTGGCGGTGACCGAACAGGGCGGCGAGCGCCACTTCAAGACCAAAGGCGACGCCAACGAGGAGGCCGACCGAGCGCTGGTCCCGGCCTCGAACGTCGAGGGCCGAGTCATGTTCCACATCCCGTTCGTCGGTCGGGTGATCTCGTTCGCTCAGTCGGGGCCCGGGATCGTGGCCCTGATCGTCGTTCCCGGCGTCCTGCTCGCGGTGTCGGAGCTCTACGACCTGTACGTCGCGGCCTCCGGGGACTGAGACCGAGCGATCCCGGGCCGTCGGCCTCCCCGCCCGTCGTACGGTGCCCGCAGGTCATCACGCCGCCGAACGCGCTCGTTTCTCCCCGATAAGCCGGGGTTACCCTCGCTTAGACCCCCCGTAACCCCGCGGCCCGATCGTTTCAGTTTTGGAACGGTTTTGAACGGACGACTACGTTATACCGCCGTCCGAGCAAGCGTTTGCAGTACACTCGTCGACGGCGGGTCGCTCCGCCGCGAGGGATCAAACTCCATGAGTTCAGACACGACAGGGGCGATAGCAGAGGCCGCAGTCGAGACCGTCGCGACGCTTTGTGAGGACCGCGAGCTCGTCGTCGTATCGAACCGCGAACCGTACAGTCACCACCGCGAGGACGGGGAGGTCGTCGTCGACAGGCCGGCCGGCGGGCTGACCGCGGCGCTCGACCCGGTGATGCAAGCCGTCGAGGGAACGTGGGTCGCGTGGGGCGACGGCGACGCCGACCGCGAGACGGTCGGCCCCGACGGCGTCGTCGCCGTCCCGCCCGAGGACCCCAGCTACGACCTGCGGCGGGTGTGGCTCACCGACGAGCAGGTCGACGGCTACTACCGGGGGTACAGCAATCAGGTGCTGTGGCCGCTGTGTCACCTCGACACCGCGAAGATGACGCCCGAGCCGTCGTACTGGCGGGCCTACCGCGAGACGAACGACGAGTTCGCCGACGCGGTGCTCGGCGCGACCGACAGCGACCCCGTGGTGTGGTTTCAGGACTACCACCTCGCGCTCGCGCCCCGGCGGGTCCGGGACGCCCGGCCCGACGCCTTTCTCGCGCACTTCTGGCACATCCCGTGGCCGTCGTGGGACGTGTTCCACGCCTGCCCGCAGTACGAACAGTTGCTCGACGGCCTGCTTGCCAACGACCTGATCGGCTTCCACACCGACGAGTACTGCCGGAACTTCCTCGACTGCGTCGACGCCGCGACCGACGCCCGCGTCGACCGGGCCAATCGGAGCATCGCCCACCGGGGCCGGCGGACGTTCGTGCGGTCGTTCCCGCTTGGCATCGACGCCGCCCGGCAGGCCGAACTCTCGGAGACCGAGGCCGGCGACGACTTCTGGGCGTCGTTCAGCGAGAAACACGGCCTCGTCGGGGACCACCGGTTCGCGCTCGGGGTCGAGCGCCTCGACTACACGAAAGGCATCGAGCAACGCCTCGACGCGCTCGAACTGTTCTGGGCCGAGCACCCCGAGTGGCGCGAGGAGTTCACGTACCTCCAGAAGAGCATCGAGAGCCGCGGCGACATCGGCGACTACCAGCGCCTCCAGAGCCGTGTCGGCGACGCCATCGATCGGGTCAACGACCGGTTCGGGACCGACGACTGGACGCCGGTGGTCGCGGTGACCGAACACCTCCCCGAGGCCGGGCTCGCGGCGCTCTACCGGGAGGCCGACCTCGCGCTCGTCACCCCGGTCCGGGACGGGATGAACCTCGTCGCGAAGGAGTTCGTCGCGGCCCAGACCGCCGACCCCGGCGTGCTGGTGTTGAGCGAACTCGCGGGCGCGAGCGAGCAACTCGGAGAGGGGTCGATTCTGGTCCACCCCCACGACCCCGAGAGCGTCGCCGACGCCATCGAGGAGGCCCTCGGGATGAGCGAGCGGGCGCGGCGCGTTCGGATCGCCGACCTCCAGCGGGTGGTCCACGCCGAGGACGTCTACGCGTGGCTCGAATCGACCTTCGAGACCGCGGCCGCGATCGAGCGCGGCCGGCGGTCGGCCCCGGCCGAACCGACCAGATGACCGACGAAGCGACCGACGCCCCCGAGACCCCGCCGGCGATCAGCGAGCACCTCTACGCGCTGGTCGAGGGGCTGGTCGACCGCGACGGCCTGCTGGTCGCTCTCGACTTCGACGGGACGCTCGCGGCCATCGAGGGGCGCCCGGAGGCGGCGACGTTGCCCGACGCGACCCGCGAGGTCGTCGCGGTGCTGGCCGACCGCCCGGACGTGGAAGTCGCGGTCGTCAGCGGCCGCGAACTGGCCGACGTACGCGAACGGGTGGCGATCCCGAGCGCCTCGTACGCCGGGAATCACGGCCTCGAGCTCCACACCGACGAGTACGTCGTCCACCCCGCCGCCGAGGCGGCCGAGACCGCCATCGCGGAGGTCTGCGAGCAGGTCGCCGCCGAGCTCACCGACGTCGAGGGCGTCATCGTCGAGAACAAGGGCGTGACCGCGACGGTCCACTACCGGCTGGTCGAGGACGCGGCGGTCTCCGCCGTCGTCGAGACGGTCGAGTCGCTTGCGGCCGCCCGCGAGGACCTTCGACTCACGACCGGCAAGGAGGTGCTCGAACTCCGGCCCGCGGTCGAGTGGGACAAGGGCGAGGCGCTCGCTCGATTGCGCGACGAACTCGTCCCCGAGGACGCCGCGTGGCTACCGATATACGTCGGCGACGACACCACCGACGAGGCGGCGTTCGCGGTGCTGGCCGACGACGGCGTCGCGATCAAGGTCGGCGACGATCCGGCGACCGAGGCCGGCTACCGGGTCGCCGATCCCGAGGCGGTCCGGACGGTGCTGTCGTGGCTCGGGACCTACGGCGTCGAGTTCCTCGACCGCGCGCCCGACGAGGTCCCGACCGAAACCGCGTAACGCCGCGTTGAATCCCGGCCCCCCGCGAAAACGATGTGAACGGTCGGCTCGGTTTAGTCGCCGACTCGCGCAGTTTCTCTCGGATCATGGCTACCGACAACCGCGACGACGACGGCGAGGAGTCGGGCGAACGAGCGGACGCCACCATCGGTCGGTATCAGAACGGCGGCCGCGAGGCGGACGCCGGTCGCGAGCGGCGCCGAACCGACCCCGCCGAGCGACGGACCGATCGGGGCCGGGCCGCGGCGCGACCGCCGGTCGGCCACCGGTACGGCTCGCGCGAGCGACCACGGTCCGACCGGCCGCCGCGACGGTACGGATCGCGACCGCCGACGAACGCGGCGCCGGCGACCGAACCCCGCGTCGAAAGCGGCTCCGCCGGCGAGCGGAGCGACCCCGGCGCGGGCGAGCCCGGAGATCGCGACCAGACCGCGACCGGCGGAGCGTCCACCCCGCGACAGGAGCCCGAACCGGAGCGGCGATCCGAGAGACCGCGAGCGACGAACGAACCGGACGCGTCGACGACCGACGAGTCCGACTCCGAGCGAGTAGACTCGGAGCGACGCGGCGGACGGAGCGGCGACCGACCGGAGTCCGGCGAGGAGTCCCGACGAGACGACGCCGAGTCGTCCCGACGGCAGACCGGCGAGTCGGGAGTCGGCGATCGAGGAGACGCGTCGCCGCCGAAACGGACCCAACCGCTTCGCGAGCCCGCCGACGCCCGGACGGCCGACGAGCAGTCCCGATCGGCGGGCGTCGACCGGGAGAAAGAGACGCGCCGGTACGGGGGCCCGCGCGAGGACGACGCGTCGGATCGGGCGGGCGGACGCGAGCGCGAACTCCGGGAGTACGAGCGGCGGATGGACCGCGAGCGAGACCGCCAACGCGAGTTCAAGCGCGACAAGAGCGGGAACCGCTACCGACGAGGTTAGTCGTCGGTGGCGTCGGTGCGGGCGGTCCGGCGGGCCGCTCGCTCGATGAACTCCTCGGGGAGCTCGTCGATCTCGCCGGCCTGAACGCCCCACAGGTGGGCGTAGAGGCCGTCCTCGTCGAGCAGATCGTCGTGGGTGCCCCGCTCGACGATCCGGCCGCCTTCGAGGACGGCGATCTGGTCGGCGTCCTTGATCGTCGAGAGCCGGTGGGCGATCGAGAACGTGGTTCGATCCTCGGTGAGGTCGTCGAGACTGCGCTGGATGAGCATCTCGGTCTCGGTGTCGACGTCGCTGGTCGCCTCGTCGAGCACGAGTATCTCGGGGTCTTTGAGGACAGCGCGCGCGATGGAGATGCGCTGGCGCTGGCCGCCCGAGAGCTTGACCCCGCGCTCGCCGACCTCGGTGTCGTAGCCCTCGGGGAGGTTCGTGATGAACTCGTGGGCCTCGGCGGCCTTGGCGGCCTCGACGATCTCCTCGTGGTCGGCGCCGAACGAGCCGTAGGCGATGTTCTCTGCGACCGTGCCGTAGAACATGAAGGTGTCCTGGCTGACGTAGCCGATGGCCTGCCGGAGGCTCGGCAGGCTTACGTCCCGGAGGTCGGTGCCGTCGATCCGAATGGCTCCCTCGTCGACGTCGTACATCCGCAACAGAAGCTTGAGGACCGTCGACTTGCCCGCGCCGGTGGGACCGACCAGCGCGAGCGTCTCGCCGCCGTCGACCTCGAAGGAGATGTCCTCGACGATCGTCTCGTCGTCGTCGTAGCCGAACGTCACGTCGTCGTAGACGACCTCGCCCTCGTCGACGGTCAGCTCCTCGGCGTCTGGGTCCTCAGTGATGCGGCTCGGCTCGTCCATCAGGCCGAAGATGCGAGCGCTGGAGGCGTACGCGCGCTGGTACATGTTGATGATCGAGCCGAACTGGGCCATCGGCCAGATGAACCGCTGGGTCAGCAGGATGAACACGACGAACTCGCCGCGGCTGAGTTCGCCGGTGAACAGCCACGGTCCCTGCCCGTTGAACACCCAGAGCCCGCCGACGATGAACGTCAGCGCGAACCCGAGCCCCGAGAGGATCTGGAGCGACGGGAAGAACTTGATCCGGGTGATGATCGCCCCCCAGTTGGCGCCGAAGTAGTCGTCCGAGACCTCCTCGACGCGGTCGGACTCGTAGGACTCGGTGTTGCTGGTCTTGATGACCTGAATCCCGCCGAGGTTGTTCTCGAGCCGGGAGTTGACTTTGCCGACCGTCGACCGGACCTCGGCGTACTTGGGCTGGATGATCTCGACGAACTTGTAGGTGAAAAACGCGATGAGCGGCACCGGCACCATCGCGACCAGCGCGAGCTGCCAGTTCATGCTGAACAGGATGACCGCGATGGCGACGACCATCACGCCGAGCCGGAACCCGGAGTTCATCCCGTCGTTGAGGAACCGCTCGAGCCGGTTCACGTCGTTCGAGAGGATCGACATCATCTCGCCGGTCTGCTTGTCGGCGAAAAAGTCCATGTTGAGCCGCTGCATCTTGTCGTAGGTGTCGGTCCGGACCGAGTGTTGGATGTTCTGGGCGAACGAGTTCCACCCCCAGTTGCGCGCCCAGTGGAACGCCGCGCCGAACCCGAACGCGCCCGCGATGATCGCGACCGAGAACCAGAACTGATCGGACGCGGCCGCGGGGGCGATCCGGGTCGCGAACCCCTCGGAGACGAGCGGGATCTGATTCGAGAGCGCGACCGCGTACGCGACCCCCTCGCCGTCGGCGAACAGCGCGTCGATGGCGACGCCGAGAATGAGCGGCGGGAGCAGATTCAGGACCCGAGCGAAGATGCTCGCGACCACCCCGGTAGCGAACGCGAGTCTGTTGTCCGACCCGTATTCGAGGAACAGTCGCTTCATCGGATTCTCCGCGTTCTCCCGTTGTTCCTCGAAGGGGTCGTCGTCCTCGTCAGGGAGTGTCATTGTCACTTCGGAATGGTTCGGCTCTTGAAAATGTTTCCTTCGAATCGAAACACGCGCTCCGAGTGGGTGCCCATCGGACCGTTCAGTACGGAAACGGCGGTCTTATGGCTGGCGATAGTGTGAGAAAAGGTAACGTGGTTGGGGTCCCGACCCCTACAGCGTCCGCTGTTCGGCGGCCGGATCGACGCCCGCCTCGGCCAGATCGCGACGGATGCGCTCTCGAAGCGGGTCGGGGACGGTGTCGCGACCGACCGGGACCGCGGTCTCGCCGTCGCCCTTGACTTTCCAGTAGACGACGCAGTCGCTTGGCGCGTAGTACTCGATACTGTACCGGTCGTCGCCGCCGCCGTAGTGGACGCGCGCGGCGAACCCTTCGGTCCGCCACCCGTCCTGCTCGGCGAGCGCCTCGATCTCGTCCATGCGGGAGGCGTGGGCCCCGGCCGTGGTAGTGATTTCGAAGCCCGGGCGAGAAGGTAAACGTTATTTCCGGCGAGCGGTTGTGTTCGGGTGCGGGGTCTGTGGTCTAGTTGGTCATGACGCGGCCTTTACAAGGCCGAAGTCGGCGGTTCGAACCCGCCCAGACCCACTTCTGACGGCGCCACGCGACGAGCGACGCGAGGAGCCGGCGCCGACGAATTGTCTCTGCGGTAGTGAGGAGCTGATGGGCTGTTGCGGGAGCGAACCCCGAAAGACGACCGGTCGACCTATCTCGAAAGCGAGAACTGTGGATGCGGAGGGATTCACGCGAAAAGCCGACGAAAGACGGGACGATGCGGCGAGTAGTTGACTGTCCGTGTTCATTTACGCAGTTTTGGAGTCATTTCGAATACGTTTGACCAATATATCGACGAGCGAGAAAACAGATTGCGAAGCCTTATCCGTGCGACGGGCATTTGTCTATTTGCAATGGCAGAAGGCAACGTTGATTTCTTCAACGACACAGGCGGCTACGGTTTCATCTCGACGGACGACGCGGACGACGACGTGTTCTTCCACATGGAAGACATCGGCGGCCCGGACCTCGAAGAGGGAACTGAGGTAGAGTTTGACATCGAACAGGCCGACAAGGGCCCCCGCGCGTCGAACCTGACGCGTCTTTAATTACGCGGTAGTCCGCCTGACGGCGGTCCGACACGCGTTTTTCCGGAACACTACATCGACAGCGACCGGTTCGTCGTTCGGGACGAATCGCCGCTCGCACAGCGGCGCGAACGCGATCACGCGTCGACTTGCCGACCAGCGGGACGGCGCCGGTCGACTCGCGCATTTCATAACCGTTATACCGGCGAACCGAGTATCTGGGTGTGAGGGCGGCTAGTTCAGCGGACAGAACGCTTGGTTCCGGACCAAGAGGTCATGGGTTCAAATCCCATGCCGCCCGTTCGATTCTCGAAGTGTGATGATCGACGGGGTCGAGTCTGCGAGTCACGGACGCGTCTCGCCCACCGACCGCCGACCGGTCCCAGTAACGGAATCCCCGGAAGTTGATTGCTCGCCGATATGAACTATTATCCGTCGACGCCGTCAAACGGGACCTGCAATGAGAGCAGCAGTTTACCACGGTCGAGAGGACGTACGCGTCGAAGACATCGAACGGCCCGACGGGCCCGGCACAGACGAAGTCCGCGTCGCCGTCGAGGCGTGCGGGATCTGTGGCTCGGACCTCCACGAGTACGCGGCCGGTCCGATCTTCATCCCCGACGAAGGCGAGCCACATCCGGTGACCGGAGAGACGCTCCCGATCCCGATGGGCCACGAGTTCGCGGGGGAAGTGACGGAGGTCGGCGACGACGTGAGCGACCTCTCCGTCGGCGATCAGGTGGCGGTGAATCCGATCGTGTACTGCGACGAGTGCCGGCAGTGTGAGGCGGGCCAGTACCACCTCTGTGAGTCGGGCGGGTTCGTCGGGCTGTCCGGCGGGGGCGGTGGACTCTCCGAGGAGGTCGTCGTCCCCGAGGAGAAGGCCGTCGCGCTTCCGGGCTCGGTCCCCACCGAGTACGGCGCCCTCGTCGAGCCGTACAGCGTCGGCTTCCACGCGCTCCGGACGAGCGATTTCGACGCCGGCGATTCGGTCGCGGTGTACGGCGCGGGCCCGATCGGCCTGACGGTGATTCAGGTGCTCCGGGCGGCCGGGGCGGGGACGATCTACGCGGTCGAACCCCAGGACTCGCGGCGCGAGCTCGCGGCCGAGGTCGGCGCGGACGAGGCGCTCTCGCCGATCGAGACCGACGCGGTCGAGTACATCACCGAGCGGACCGACGGCGGCGTCGACGTCGCGTTCGAAGTCGCGGGGATCGAACAGACCGTCCAAGACGCGATCGCGTCGACCGCCTCGGGCGGGAACGTCACGATCGTCAGCATTTTCGAGGACAGCGTGGAACTCCAGCCCAACGAGTTCGTCATGGGCGAGCGGACGCTCACCGGGACGCTCGCCTACCAGGGCGGTCCCCGGTCGGACGAGGAGTTCGGTGCGGTCCTCGACATGTTCGACTCCGGAGCCCTCGATCCGGAGGCGCTGATCAGCAGTCGAATCGAACTGGAGAGCGTCGTCGAGGACGGCTTCGAGGCGCTCCTCGACTCGGACCGAGAGGAAGTGAAGATTCTCGTCGAACTCTAATCGGCCGCCCGTCGACAATCCCGGCGCGCGGAGACGGCGCGCGTCGTCTGGACTCGTTTCCTCGTTTCCGACCGGACTGGGGACTCACCGCGGGTCGGGAACCCGAAGCGGCGAATGGGAACAAGTACCGCGGATGGGAAACTGATTTGTTAGCGACGTGAGTACTGCGACCGTACCGTTCGCGTGGCGACCGACGCCGGTCGCTGTGGCCGAGACCCACAACGTTCAAACGACGACCTTTCGTTTCGAAACACAATGGAACCCGCGACGCCGGACGACTCGATAACCGAAGGCGGGTTAGTCCGACCGATGTTCCGGTTGGCGTGGCCGATCGTTGTCATCCAGCTCCTCCAGGTGACCTACAACATCGCCGACACCTTCTGGCTGGGGCGGCTGTCGGCCGACGCGGTCGGGGCGATCAGCCTCGCGTTCCCGCTCATCTTCCTGCTCATCTCGATCGCGGGCGGGTTCACCACCGCGGGCTCGATTCTGGTCGCTCAGTACACCGGGGCCGACAGCGAGGGGTCGGCGGGCAAAGTCGCCGGCCAGATCCTGATGTTCGTCACGATCCTCGCGGTCCTGTTGAGCGCGATCGGCTACGTCGCGACCGAGCCGATGCTGGCTGTCCTCCCGAGCCAGGGCCAGACGACCGCCCAGATCATCCCGCTGGCGGCCGACTACATGGAGGTGTTCTTCCTCGGCCTGCCGTTCCTGTTCGGCTTCTTCGTGTTCTCGGCGCTGATGCGAGGCTACGGCAACACCCGGACGCCGATGCGGGTGATGGTCGTGAGCGTCGCGCTCAACGTCGTGTTGGACCCGGCGCTCATCTTCGGCTGGGGGCCGTTCCCGGCGATGGGGATCGAGGGCGCGGCGCTGGCGACCATCTTCTCGCGGGGCGTCGCCAGCCTGCTCGGGTTCTACATCCTGTTCGTCGCGCGGGCCGGTCCCGACGTCCGCCTCGAGTACCTGTTGCCCGACGTCGGCTACATCTGGGACATCGTCCGGATCGGCGTCCCCTCGACGCTCGAACAGTCGATGAGCGCGCTGGCGATGATCACCCTGACCGCGATGGTGGTCCAGTTCGCGCCGCCGGTGGTCTCGGCCTACGGGCTGGGCAACCGGCTCGCGTCGCTGGTCTTTCTGCCGGCGATGGGGCTGGGCCGGGCGACCAACACGATGGTCGGCCAGAATCTGGGCGCGAAGAAGACCGACCGGGCCGAGCGGGCGGTCTGGCTCGCAGCGAAAGCCGGCGCGGCTGTGATGTTCGTGGTCGCGGTCGTCGCCGCGCTCGTCCCCGAGCCCATCGTCTCGGTGTTCATGGCGACCGGCACCGACGCGGCCGCCCAGACCGTCGCGTACGGCTCGGAGTACCTCCGGATCCGGTCGGTCGAGTTCACGTTCATGGCGGTCCTGCAGGTGATGCTCGGGGCCTACCGGGGCGCCGGCAACACCAAGACCGCGATGGCGTTCTCCGTGCTCGCGCTCTGGATCGGCCGGGTGCCGACGGTCTACTACCTCGCGTTCGTCGCGGACTGGGGGCCGACCGGCATCTGGGTCGGGATGGCGCTGGGCAACGTCGTCGGCGCGATCGTGGCCGCGCTGTGGTTCACCCGCGGGACGTGGAAAGAGACGGTTATCGGCGAGGGAGACGACGAAGAAACGCCGCCCGAGTCGCCGACGCCGGACGCCGCCGGCGCCGACGGGGAGTGAGCTACAGCGGCACCTCGGTGCCCGCGTCTCGCGCCTCGGCCGCGTCGAAGACGTGTTCGGCGGCCGCCGCGTCCAGCACCGCAGTCCCGACGCTCTCGACCACCAGAATCTCGTCCGCGCGCTCGCGGCCCCGATCGCCGTCGAACACCGCAGACAGCGGCGCGAAGTCCTCGGCGTCGAGTCCCGCCTCGCGCGCGTCGCCGATCTCCGCGACCTCCGCGGGCACGTCGGCGAACAGTCGGCTCGCGCGCTCGAAGGTCTCGGCGTCGAGTTCGCGCATCTCCGCCTCGTAGGCCCCGACCGCGACGACGAGCGTCCCGTGGTCGAGCGCCCCGCCGTCGAAGACGGGGTCGGTGGCGGTGGTCGCGGTCACCACGACGTTCGCGCCGGCGACCGCGGCTTCGGGCGCGTCGACCGGCTCGGCGGGGACGCCGAGTTCGTCGCCGAGGTCGGCCGCACACTCGCGTTTCGAGTCGCTCGGCGAGTAGACCCGAACCGCGTCGAGGTCGGTCGCGGCGTCGATGGCGCGGGCCTGCCAGCGAGCCTGCGTGCCCGCCCCGAGGAGCCCGAGCGTCACCGGGCCGGTCGCGAGTTCGGCCGCCGCGAGCCCGCCGATACACCCCGTCCGGGCGTTGGTGATGCGGGTCCCCGCGAGGTAGCCGGCCGGCAGACCCGTGTCGGCCGCGGTCAGCGCGATCTGGGCGTTGACCGTCGGCAGGCCCCGTTCGGCGTTGCCCTCGTGGACCCCGACCAGTTTCGTCGCGTAGTAGTCGGCCCCGCGGACGTACGCGGGCATCACCAGCCCGGTGCCGGCCGGATCGGAGCCGTCGGGCCCCGCGCCGACCGGGAAGTGGGGCCGCTCGGGGCGCTCTACTTCGTCGCGGCCCTGCCTGACGAACGCCTCGCGGACCACGGGGAGCAGTTCGGACAGCGAGAGGCACTGTGCGACCGCCGAGTCTGAGAGGACACGAACCATACCGGCGGTTCGGACGGGGTCGGGTTAGCGCTTGTCCCGGTCGTCGAGTTCCGGCGCCGGTCAGAACGACTCGTCGCTTCCCTCGTCTTGGGCGCTCCCCGCGCCCCGATCCGAGTAGCCCTGCCGGCCCACCGCCTCGCTTCCGACCCGGTTCAGGACGGCCTGTCGCACCTCGTCGGCCGATTCGAACTCCTCGTCGCCGCCGGTCACCAGCAC
The DNA here is from genome assembly GCF_004765795.1 of Halorussus marinus. Taxonomy (GTDB): domain Archaea; phylum Halobacteriota; class Halobacteria; order Halobacteriales; family Haladaptataceae; genus Halorussus; species Halorussus marinus. The sequence goes on along the minus strand of NZ_SBIV01000003.1, from coordinate 296,876 downwards.
CTCGCGAAACGACTCGGTGCCGTCGGACATCCCGATCTCGCGGTCGCCGTACCGGTCGAGCAGTTCGTCGGCGGAGACGGGGTACTCTTCGTCTTCGAGGTCGTCCTCGACGTCGCCGAAGTCGATGCCAAGTTCGCGGTCGTCGTCGCCTGATTCGCTCATAGCGAGCGTACGCCGCGAGTCCGAATAAGCCGTGTGGCCCCATATCGGGGGCTACAAGTCCGCGGTCGCCCTGCGTCCGGACATGCATCTCTCGGACGCGACGTGGACCGACGCCGACGCCGCCGCGACCGACCTCGCGGTGGTCCCGGTCGGCAGTACCGAACAGCACGGCCCCCACGCCCCGCTCGGGACCGACGCCTACACCGCAGAGGCGGTCGCGGAGGCGGGGGCGACGGCCTACGACGGGGAGGTGGTCGTCGCGCCGGCGATCCCGATCGGAGTGGCGGCCGAGCACCGCCAGTTCACCGGCACGCTGTGGGTGAGCGAGGACACCTTCCGGAACTACGTCCGCGAGACGGTCGCGAGCCTCGCCCACCACGGCTGGGACCGGGTCGTGCTCGTCAACGGCCACGGCGGCAACGTCTCCGCGCTCCGGGAGGTCGCGGGCGCGATCGCTCGCGAGGACGACGCCTACGCCGTTCCGTTTACGTGGTTCGAAGCGGTCGGGGATCACAGCGACGAGATGGGCCACGGCGGACCCCTCGAAACCGCGCTGTTGCGCGCGATCGCGCCCGAGTTGGTCCGAGAGGACCGCATCGAGGCCGCCCGCGAGGGCGGCGCCGACGGCTGGGGCGAGTGGGTCAGCTACGCGAATCTCGCGTTCGATTCGGCGGAGTTCACCGACAACGGCGTGGTCGGGGACCCGACCGCGGGCGACGCCGACCGGGGAGACGAACTGCTCGAACTGGCGAGCGCGGCGCTGGCGGCGCTACTGGAGGCGGTCGAGTCGCGCGACGCGAGCCGACCGCCCCACAAGTAACGGCCGAAGGCTCGGGCTCAGGCTTCTGCGGGTTCGGCGTCCTCGTCGGCGTCGTCGGCGTCGGTGGCCTCGGACTCGTCGTCGAGCCCTTCGAGCGCGTTCTTCAGCGCCGGGATCGTGCTCGTGAGTTCGCCGACCTGCGCCTTGGCGTCGGCCACGTCGTCGATGGCGGTCTCCAGACGCTCGATCTCGGCTTCGAGGTCGTCGGCGTCCTCGAAGGCGTCGGCGCGCTCGCCCATCGTGTACCACTTTTTGGCGTCCCGGAGGTGGTCCTCGGCGTCGCCGGCGTCCAGCGACGAACTCAGGGCGTTGAGCGCGCCGAGGGTGTTGTCGGCGTCGAGTTCCCAGACGTCGTCGGCCGCGGGGAGCGCGGCCGCCGCGTCCGCGAGGCTCGACTCGACGTCGTCGCGGACCTCGGTCGCGGCCTCGCCGAACAGTTCGTCCTCGTCGAGTGTCGATTGGCTCATACGTTCGGTTTCGGCCCCATCATGTTTAAAACCATGCCCGAAACCGGAAGTGAAACCCACCAACGCGACGGGTGAGTCTCGACCGAAACCGAAAACGACGACCCGGTGAGGGTCGACCGAGGCGTCGGCGTCGACGGACCGGCGTACGGCGGCCCGGCGGCGTGACCTCTCTCGAAGCCAATGCTTATCTTTCGCGGACCAGAACCGGTCCGTATGGAAGATATCTTCGTCGGACGGCTCATGTCCTCGCCCGTAAAGACGGTATCGCCGGACACGCCGGCCCACCGCGCGGCCGAGACGATGCTCGACGAGGGCATCGGCTCGGTCATCGTCACGAGCGACGACGGCCGCCTCGAAGGCATCCTCACCGCGACCGACTTCGTCCACGTCGCCGCCGAACAGCGGTGGGCGAGCGACGCGACAGTCGCGACCTACATGACGACCGACGTGACCACTACGACGGCGAACGCGGAGGTCCGGGAGATCGCCGACCTGATGGTGGACAACGGGTTCCAGCACGTCCCGGTCGTCGACGACGAGGACAACGTCGTGGGCATCGTCACCACGACCGACATCACCGCCTACCTCTCGACGGTCCGGACGCCCAGCCCGTCGTAGTCGATCACTCCGAGACGGAGTCGACTCGCATCCGCGGGTAGCCGTCGTCCATCTCCATCCGCGCGGTGACGCCGACTCCCTCGCGGTCGACGACGATCTCGACCTCCATGAACCGCCCCGTGAGCTCGGTGTACTCGGCGGGCGCGTCGGCGAGTTCGGCCTCGAGCTCGTCGGTCAGGATCTCGACGGTCACCGCCTCGCAGAACGGCTGGTTCTCGATCGACTCCTCGATGGCGGCCCCGAGGCTCGCCGCGTTCCGGGGGCTGACCGGCGTCCCGGCGAACTGGTGGTAGAGCGCGCCGAACTTGATGCCCGCCTCGAAGCAGGCCGACTCGCGGTCGGTTGGGTCCATGGCCGAGAGTGGGCGCCCCGACCGCTAAGTTCCTGCCCTTTCGCGAGCTGGTCTGTCCGCCGTCGCGCCAACGTATTTACGCCAGCGGGGCGTTGGGTCGGCGATGAAAGACATCGACGCCAGAGACGAGGCGATCGATCACCTCCGGGACGCGCTCGACGCCGACGACGCCGAGCCGAAGGACTTCCACGTTCGGCAAGCGCTCCAGTTGCTCGACGTCGACGAGGAGTCGTCCGACGCCGGTGAAGACGGCTCGTCGGCGGACCGAGCGTAGCCCCGGGATGTCGACGGACCGGGGCCCAGACGCCCACGGAACACGGAATACCTATCCGTGTCGACCGCCTCTCGACCGTATGGACTACACAGCCAGCCTCGACCGCGCGATGGACGCGACCCCGGACTTCGAAGGCCAGACCGACCGGTTCAGCTATCCGGACGCCGAGGCCCAGAAGGACGGCGCGTTCACCCGACTCACCAACTTGAGCGACATCGCCGACGCGCTCGGCCGCGATCCCGAGCACGTCCACAGCACGCTCCAGCGCGAGCTCGGGACCAACGGGAAGCTCGAAGAGGGCCGCGCCCGCTACAACGGGACCTTCTCGGGCGGGGACTTCGACGCCGCCATCGAGAGCTACATCGAGGAGTTCGTCCTCTGCTCGGAGTGTGGGCTTCCCGACACCCGGCTCGTCCGCGAGAACCGCAACCTGATGCTTCGATGTGACGCCTGCGGGGCGTTCCGGCCGGTCACCAAGCGCTCGACGTCGAGCCAGACCCAGAGCCGGGACGCCGTCGAGGAGGGTGCCACCTACGAGGTCAAGATCACCGGCACCGGCCGGAAGGGCGACGGCGTCGCCGAGAAGGGCAACTACACCATCTTCGTCCCCGGCACTCAGGAGGGCGACGTGGTCCAGATCTACATCAAGAACATCAGCGGGAATCTGGCGTTCGCGCGACTCGCCTGAGCCGCGCGGTTGGGGTTTCTTCGGTCGTTACTCGGTTAGGGGCAACACCACGCCGAACACCAGCGGACACAGCAGGATACCGAGCGTGCCGACGACCTCCATGTCGAACAGAAGCGTCTGTTCCCACGCCGGGAGCGAGGCGTGCATCGTCGCGGCGGTCAGTTCGCCGCCGGCACCGACCGCGAGGAGCGCCAGACTCAGCAGGAAGCCGCGTTTGGCCAACCGTTCGTACTCCAGATCGCCGTATCGTCCCATAGCGACGAAGTCCGGCGAGGAAGCCGAAAAGACTTGCTACATTCGACCGAGGCGAAAAGACGATAGCCGTCAGGCCCATCGCTCGAAGCGAATGTACGGAATCCTCACCGAGATCGGATCGGAACTGCTCGCGCTCGTGTTGTACGGCGGGATGACGGTCGCGCTGTCCGCGCTTGGCGTCGCGGCCGAGTACAACGGCCTCCAGCAGTTGGTCGGGGGCGACCGACTGCTCGCGGCCTGGTACGCCTACGTCGGCCTCGTCGCGCTCGCGTTCGCGACGATGCTCGCACGGCGGAAAGTCCGCCCGCGGCTCGGGTGACTCCCGAGGAGCCGGGGCCGGAGACTGACCGCCCCGAATCGTACCTTACTTATCGCGGCCCTTCGTCTCTCGACCTGAATGGACGACCCAGTCCTGCTTACGGGCGCGGAGGGCCGCGTCGGGCAGGCCATCCTCTCGGAGCTGTCTGGGAAGTACGACTGGCGGCTGCTCGATCGGGACCCGCCGACCCGCGACGTCGACCACGAGTTCGTCGTCGCCGACATCACTGACGAGGAGGCGGTCCGCGAGGCGGTCGAGGGCGTCGGCGCCGTCGTGCATCTGGCGGGCGATCCCCGCCCCGAGGCGCCGTGGGACAGCGTGCTGGCGAACAACATCGACGGCACCCGGACGGTGCTGAAGGCGGCGGTCGACGCCGGCGTCGAGAAGTTCGCGTTCGCCTCCTCGAACCACGCGGTCGGCGCGTTCGAGACCGACGAGCGCACCCCGGAAATGTACCGCCCCAGCGACGAGTTCCGACTCGACGGGACCGAACTCCCCCGACCGAGCAACCTCTACGGCGTGAGCAAGGCCAGCGGCGAGGTGCTCGGGCGTTACTACCACGACCACCACGACCTGAGCGTCGTCTGCGTCCGGATCGGCAATCTCACCAAGGACCATCCGCCGCGTGACTACGAGCGCGGGCAGGCGATGTGGCTCTCTCACCGAGACTGTGCACATCTCTTCGACCGATGTCTCGAAGCCGACTACGATTACGAGATCGTCTACGGCATCTCGGACAACGACCGGAAGTACTACTCGATCGAGCGCGCGAAGGACGTGCTCGGCTACGACCCGCAGGACAACTCCGCGGAGTTCGCCGACGCCGAGGTCGACGAGTAGCCCGCTCCGAGGAGACGGCGGCCCCACGGGGCGTGCGACGGCGACCCAAACACCTATTGAAGTGCTTGTCGTACGAGATCGTATGTCACAGACGGACGGACAGCAGTCGGTATCGCGGTGCACGAACTGCGGCTTCGAAGCGGCGTCGGACGGCGACGACTGGGAGAACGTGGAGTCGCCGTCGCTGGGCCGGATGACCAGTTGTCCGGACTGCGGTAGCACGAACGTGACGCTCCGGCGCTAACCGGGGTCGGCAGATCGAACGGGTCGGTCACCCGGCGGCGCGACGGGGTCGATCGGTCACTCGAACAGTCCCTCGACGTCGGTCTCGCGGCGGCGTCGCTCGGCGACGTGCTGGCGCAGTCGCCGAAAGACGATCCCCCGATTGGCGGCGTCGCGCGCGAAGTCCATCACGAACGTGACGAACGAGCTATTGGCCTGCCCGTCGGCGAGGTCCTCGCGGGCGTAGTCGACGCCGCGCTCGATGACGGCCTCGTCGTAGCCGTACTCCTCGGCGAGGGTCACGGCCGCGATCGCGGCGGCGTCGAACTCCAGGTCCTCGGGCACCAGGGCCAGTCCGTCCGCGCGCAAGCGCGGCGGGGCGGCGCGCTCGACGTGTTCCGGATCGGCGGCGAGCGCTCGGAGGCACCGCCGGACCGCGGCGACGTTCACCCCGCGGTAGTTGGCCGGGAGGTCGGCGAGGTACGCCGCCGCGCTCTCGGCGAGCCCCTGCACGCCCACCCAGTTCGCGCCGTGGGCGTGGTGGACCGCGGCGGTGAACTGAATGAGTCCGTGGAGGAACCGCTCGTCGTCGGTGCCGGCGTCGAGGCCGAGCCAGTGGTCCTCCCACGCGTCGTGGGCGGCGTGGTGCTCCCCCGCGTTGTAGACGGCGATGCCCGCCCGGAGGTGGTCGTCCATGCGCGAGCAGTACGACGTCGGCGAGCAAGTGGCTTCGGGACTCGGACGAGTCGCTGTGCTCGTCGTCGATGCGTCGCGCGAAAAACGTCCCGACGGGGGTTCACGCGAGCGTCGCGAGCGCGAACCACGTCAGGTCGAAAACGTAGTGAGCGTCCTGACGGAGATTTGAACTGGCCGAGACGGTCCGGGATGCTCACTCCGTTGTGCTTCCGGGCGTGCGACTCGTCTGCTCAAATCTCCGTGGTGACGTTTTCACTCCGCAATTTGTGAGATTCACAGAAAGCCCTCGCGTGCTTACTCTGTGAAAACGTCCTGACGGAGGTTCACGCGAGCGTCGCGAGCGCGAACCACGTCAGGTCGAAAACGTAGTGAGCGTCCTGACGGAGATTTGAACTCCGGTCCCTGGCTCCGCAAGCCAAGAGGATAGTCCACTACCCTATCAGGACTCAACTCTACGTTGGCCGGTTCAACTAATAGGGGTTACGGTCTGGGCGTCCAGTGAGAGACGTAGGCACGGGAGACTCAAAGACCTATTTTTCCAAACATCAAGACTATGAAAGTCGAGATCGTGGTCGTCCGTATGGACCGACGCGAACTGCTCGCCGGGGCCGGCGCGTCCCTCGCCGCCGCGTCGCTCGGCGGGTGTCTCGACCGATACGGAGTACCGGAGGAGGGAAGCGGTGGAGGCGGGACCGCGCCGACGCTGGCCGAGGAGTCGTTCGAGATGACCGACGCCGACTGCGGAACGGCGGCGAACGACGCGACCGTCGGCTTCGACGCCGAGGAGGGGATAGTCGAGGTCACCGGGACTGTTCCGGGCGCCGACGCGTGTCACGTCGCGCGGCTGGCCGGCGCGGACTACGATCCCGACGCCGACTCGCTCGCCGTGACCGTCGAGAGCGTCCGGCGCGACGACGCGGAGGCGTGTGCCGACTGCGTCTCGGAGATCGACTACGAGGCGTCGTTCGCCTTCGACGGCGGCCTACCGGCGAGCGTGACGGTCACCCACGAGGCGCTCGGCGAGACGAGCGCCGTCGCGTCCGCCGACCCGAGCTAAGATTTATACCGAGAGGGGCGACCAGTTCGGCGCGTGACCCCCCGAGAGCCGACCGCGGGCGGGCCCGAACGGGCCCGCGAACGATGGAAACCGCCGTCCGAAAAATCGCCCGACGTGACCGAGACGGAGCGGCGTCCGCGCCAAGGACAATGCTTAAGCGCGGGCCAGCCCTGCTCGCTAATACGATTATGGGCGCGATAGAGGACGTTCACGCCGACCTCGACGCAGATATCTCTCTGGAGGAGTTCCGCGAGGCGGTCGAGGAGAAGGTGGCACAGATGGGCGGGCTGGCCGACGAGGAGACGGCGGCGATGCTCATCGCTCACGAGCTCGACGAGGAGGGCGGGGAGGTCGACAGCGTCGCGGACATCGAGCCCGGCATGGAGGAGGTGAAGTTCGTCGCGAAGGTCGTCGGCATCGGCGACGTTCGAAGCTTCGAGCGCGACGGCGATCAGGAGGACGGCCGCGTGCTGAACGTCGAAGTCGCCGACGAGACCGGGTCGGTCCGCATCACGTTCTGGGACAAGCAGGCCGACGCCGGCGAGGACGAACTCGAAGTGGGCGAGACGCTCCGTATCGCGGGCCGACCCAAGGAGGGGTACAACGGCGTCGAAGTCAACGTGAATCAGGCCGAGGCCGACGACGACGCCGACATCGACGTTCAAGTCCAGGACACCTACCGGATCGAGGACCTCTCGCTCGGGCTCTCGGACGTGAACCTCCGGGCGAAGGTGCTCGACACCGACGCCATCCGGACCTTCGATCGCGACGACGGCTCGGAGGGTCGCGTCTCGAACCTGAAGGTCGGCGACGAGACCGGCCGGGTCCGGGTCACCCTCTGGGACGATCGGGCCGACCGCGCCGCGGAGCTCGACGCCGGGACCTCCGTCGAGGTCGTCGACGGCTACGTCCGCGAGCGCGACGGGAGCCTCGAACTCCACGTCGGCGACCGGGGCGCCGTCGAACAGATCGACGAAGATGTCGAGTACGTTCCCGAGACCGCCGACATCGCCGACCTCGAGATCGGCGACGAGGTCGACATCGCGGGCGTGGTCCGGTCGGCCGATCCCAAGCGAACCTTCGACCGCGACGACGGCTCGGAGGGGCAGGTCCGTAACATCCGCGTGCAGGACGACACCGGGGACCTCCGGGTCGCGCTCTGGGGCGAGAAAGCAGACGAAGAGATCGCGCCCGGCGACGAGGTCCAGCTCGCGGACATCGAGATTCAGGACGGCTGGGAGGACGACATCGAGGGCTCGGCGGGCTGGCAGTCGACCGTGACCGTCTTCAGCGAGGCCGAGCCCGGTGACGATGGGAGTCCAGCCGACGCGGGCGCGACCGGCGGCGACGGCCCCGGACTCGACGACTTCGCGGACGGCGACGGGGCGGAGTCGGCGGCGGACGGCGGCTCGAACGCGGCGGCGACCGCCGAGGAGAGCGGCGAGGTCGTCGAGTTCACCGGCACCGTCGTGCAGGCCGGCGACCCGATCATCCTCGACGACGGCGAAGAGACGGTGAGCGTCGACGCGAACACCGACGTGACCCTCGGGCAGAAGCTCACCGCGCGCGGCGAGCTCCGGGACGGGCGGCTCGACGCCGAGGACGTGTTCTGACCGCGCACGCCGGTGGGCCGAGAGACGCCGGCAGGGACCTCGAAAGACGCGACGGAAAGAACTAAGGGCGCGAGATACCCGGATTCGGGTATGAGCGTCGAGCTGCCGTTTGCACCGGTCGATGCTATCATTCGACGGAACGCGGGGGACCTCCGAGTCAGCGCCGACGCCGCCGAGGAACTGGCCCGACGCATCCAGCGCCACGGCGCCGAGCTGGCGGCCGACGCCGCCGAGCGCGCGAACGACGACGGCCGCAAGACGCTGATGAGCGGCGACTTCGGCGTCGAGCAGGTCGTCGACAAGGACGAGCTCGAACTCCCGGTCGCGCCCGTCGACCGGATCGCGCGGCTCGACATCGGCGACGACTACCGGGTCGCGATGGACGCCCGGATCGCGCTGGCGGACATCCTCGAAGACTACGCCGACAACGTCGCCACGGCGGCCGCGACCCTCGCGCGTCACGCCGACCGGCGAACTGTTAAGGCCGAGGACATCGAGACGTACTTCAAGCTCTTCGAATGAAGTTCGGCTACAGCGAGGCGTGTCTCGCCCACGACACGGGCGGGCGACACCCCGAAACCCCCGACCGTCTGCGTGCGATACGGGAGCTACTGGCTCGCAAACACGGCGTCGAGTACGTCGAGGCCGACCCCGCGTCCCGCGCCGCGGTGGAAGCCGTCCACGACCCCGACTACGTCGCGGAGTTCCGGGAGTTCTGCGAGTCCGGCGGCGGCAACTGGGACCCCGACACCGTCGCCGTGGAGGCGACGTGGGAGGCCGCGCTCCGGTCGGCGGGGCTCGCCCAGTGGTCTGCCGAGACGGCGCTCGACGGCGTCGACGGCCGCGAGACGCCGTTCTCGATCGGCCGGCCGCCGGGCCACCACGCGGTCGGCGACGACGCGATGGGGTTTTGCTTTTTCAACAACGCGGCGGTCGCGGCCCGTCACGTCATCGACTCGCGGAGCGTCTCGCGGGTCGCCATCTTCGACTGGGACGTCCACCACGGCAACGGGACCCAGGACATCTTCTACGACGTCGGCGACGTGTTCTACGCCTCGGTCCACGAAGAGGGACTGTATCCGGGGACGGGCGAGGTCGGCGAATCCGGAACGGACGCGGGCGAAGGTACGACGCTCAACGTCCCGCTCCCGGCGGGTGCCGGCGACCCCGAGTACCGCGACGCCGTCGACGAGGTGGTCGCACCCGCTCTCCGGGAGTTCGACCCCGGACTCGTGTTGGTGAGCGCGGGGTTCGACGCCCACCGCCACGATCCGATCTCCCGGATGCGGGTCTCGACCGACGGGTACGGGATGCTGACCGCACGCGTGCGTGACCTCGCCGACGAGATCGGCGCCGCGCTCGGGTTCGTGCTCGAAGGCGGCTACGGGCTCGACACCCTCTCCGAGAGCGTCGCGGAGGTCCACGAGACGTTCGACGGCCGGCGGCCGGTCGCGCCCGACGGCGAGGCCAACGAGGACGTACGAGAGCTGATCGACGAGATCCGGACCGACCACCCGGCGCTGAACGACTGAGAAAGCAATTCCCGGCGAGCGCGACCGGCGGCTACTCCTCGGGTTCGACGCGCGCGAGCCGCATCGCGTTGCCCGTCACCGCCAGACTCATCCCCATGTCGCCGACCACGATGGCGGCCGCGACCGACACCAGCCCGAGCGGCGCACCCGCGGCCAGCACCGCCTTGACCGCGAGACTCGCCCAGATGTTCTGGCGGATCACGCCGGTGGCGGCCCGCGAGAGGCGATAGAGGTACGGCACCGCGAGCAGGTCGTCGCCGAGCAGGGCGATGTCGGCGGTCTCGATGGCGGCGTCGGTGCCGGCCGCCCCCATCGCCACCCCGACGGTCGCGGCGGCCATCGCGGGCGCGTCGTTGACGCCGTCGCCGACCATCGCGGTGGCGCCCCGGCTCTCGGTGAGTTCCTCGACGGCCGCGACCTTCTCCTCGGGGAGGAGTTCCGCGCGGTACTCGTCGACGCCGACGCGCTCGGCGACCGCGCGGGCCGTCCCCTCGTTGTCGCCGGTGAGCATGACGCAGGTCACCCCGCGCTCTCGGAGGCGCTCGATCGCGGTCGCGGCCTCCTCGCGGACCTCGTCGGCGATGGCGACGACGCCTTCCAGTTCGTCTTCGGTACCGACGAGCACGACCGTCTTGCCCTCGCGCTGGAATCGCGGAACGACGTCCGCGAGCAGGTCGAGGCAGTCCTCGCGGTCCTCGCACTTCGACGTCCGGGACGCGAGGCGGTTCTCACCGCCGTCGGTCGAGAGGTGGACGTGCTCCAGATCGAAGCCGAGCTCCGCGAACAGCGCGGGCTTGCCGGCGTAGTGGGTCACTCCGTCGAGGTCGGCGCGGACGCCCTTGCCGGTCAGGCTCTCGAAGTTCTCGACCGACCGGTCGCCGTCGGCCCCGTCGTGTGGGTCCGCCCGACGGTGGGCCTCGTCGACGATCGCTTCCGACAGGGGGTGTTCGCTCCGGCGTTCGAGGTCGTGGGCACGGGCCAGCACGTCGGCCTCGTCGGCGCCGTTGAGTCCCACCACGTCGGTCACCGCGAGGTTCCCCTCGGTGAGAGTGCCCGTCTTGTCGAACGCGACCGCCTCGACCGAGCCCATCGATTCGAGGTGCGGGCCGCCCTTCACGAGCACGCCGTTGCGCGCCGCGCTGGTGACGCCCGACACCACCGAGACCGGCGTCGAGATGACGAACGCACAGGGGCAGGCGACCACCAGCAGGGTCAGCCCGCGGACGAACCACGGCCGGAACGGCTCGCCGAACGCGGGCGGACCGAACGCGGTCACGAGCGCCCCGGCGACGATGATCGGCGTGTAGTAGCGCGCGAACCGCTCGATGAACTGCTCGCTGTCGGTGCGCTCGCGCTGGGCGTCGCCGACCAGTTCGACCACCCGCGAGAGGGTGGTCTCGTCGGCCTCGGCGGTGGCTTCGATCTCGAGGTACCCCTCCTCGTTGACCGTGCCGGCGTACACGTCGGCGCCGGGCGTCTTGTCGACCGGGACGCTCTCGCCGGTGATCGGGGCCTGATTCACCGCGCTCGTCCCGTCGGTCACCTCGCCGTCGACCGGGATCTTCTCGCCGGGTCTGACGAGAACCGTCTCGCCGACCGCGACCTCCTCGACGGGGACGGTCTCCTCGCCACCCCCGCGTCGGACGGTGGCGGTGTCGGGCGAGAGGTCCATCAACTCCCGGACCGAATCGCGAGCCCGATCCATCGAGTACGCTTCGAGGAGTTCGGCCACGCTGAACAGGACCGCCAAGGTGGCGGCCTCTACGTAGAGGCCGACCGCGACCGCGCTGAGGACGCCCACGCCCATCAGCAGGTCGATGTCGAGGCTCAGGTTCCGCGCGGAGTAGTAGCCGCCCCGGACGATCGGCTGGCCGGCGATCCCGGCGGCCCCGAGCAACAGGACCGCCGAGGCGTGAAACTCCCGGCCGACCGCCTCGAACAGGAGCGGGTTCGCGCCCTCGAGGAGAAACTCGAGCGCCATCCCCGCGATCAGTAACACCGCCCCGACCGCCGTCTTGAGCCCGCGCGGACTCGTCCAGACCGCGGTCGAGTCGGCGACCTGCGGGCCGGCGGCGTCGTCGATCGCGTCCGCGACCGCGTAGCCCGCGCTCTCGATCGCGTCGACCACGGCCTCGCGGTCGGGGTCGCCGGAGACGACGACCTCGCCCGTCGCCGGGTACGTCTCGTGGGCGACCCCCGCCCGGTCGAGCGCGTCCCCGACTTTCCCCGCACAGGAGGCACAGTCCATCTCGGGGACCGAGAGCCGGAGCGTTCTCTCCCGGCCGGCGTCTGACCCGACCGCGTACCCCGCCGCACGCACGCGCTCGCGAACGGCTTCGGCGTCGGTCCGACCGGCGTCGTAGCGCACCGTGACCGTCCCGGTGGTCGGCGCGGCGTCGATCGCACGGACGCCGTCGAGGCGCTCGACGCTGGCGGTGACTTTCCCCGCACAGGAAGCACAGTCCATCTCGGGGACCGAGAGGGTGATCCGCCCGTCTGAGTCGTCGGTCATCGTCCGAAAGTAGTCGCCCGTCCGTTATTAAATCTCCTGCTATATTCGACGATCAAAGTGGTACTTGTTAATAACTCGTCCGCACTCAGATATTAATTCTGAGTCGCTACTGTGTTCGTCCCGATTTAATTAGGGATTTCCGAGGGCGTAGAACCGTTCTAGAGCGTTCATTGCGTTACGTAACGGCCGGAATCGGAAACGGTTCCCAACTTTGTGTCCGACTTATGGGGGACGGCGTCCGAGTCGAAAACGGGATGAGCACCTTCGACCGGGGGACGGAGACGACCGCACTGAAAATCGGGGCCGCGGTGACGCTGCTGGCAGTCGAGGTGGCGGCGGCGCTGATCGTCCTCGCCGTCGTGTTCGGGTAGCCAGCGCCGCCGCTGGTCGATTCGAAGTCGGCTGAGGGGAGTAAGCCCCCTTCTGTTCGTCCGAGTATTCGGCTGAGCGTCCGCGCCAGCGTCCGGGCTACCAAGCGGCGCGGACTTGCACCGGCGAGGATTCGCCGTTCCATCCATTCTCCACCGTCGGCGTGCCGACCGAGCCAATACGGCTCGCGCGACATCGCGTCCCTCGGTGGGTTAGCTCCCCCTCGTTGCCTCGGGGTTCGCGCACCTCATCGGTCGGGTGGAGTGGTCTCGTTTCTGTTCCAGAGCCAGCGGTCTCCCGCTCCGGGCTTGCGCCCGGTCGCCCGCCCGGACGGTGGGGGGACTTTCCTCACGGCGACCCGAATCGCCGGCGTCGCCGCGGGAACTCGGCTCCCTCTGCCGTTCGAACGTAGCGCCCGACCCCGTTTAAGCAGTTCGGTGCGACGACCGGTAGGCCTCGTCTAACGTCCCGTTACTCGGTGTCAAGCGTTGCCACGTAAAAGGTAGTCGAACATTACCGTCTTTAGTATTGAAGGGAAGACTTGAAGTCATCGCCCGCCATATAGTGTTCTGTATGGCACAGGCCCAGGCAGTCACCCTTTCCTACGAGGATGGCACACGCGCCGTTGAACTCGCTCGCGAATCCGTCGAATCCTACGTCATCAACGGTCAGCGCGAACAGCCCGGTAGCATGCGCGAAGCGTTCTACGCCCGCACCGGCGTCTTCGTCCGGCTCGCGTCGACCCGGGGGCGCGGCCGGCTTCGCGGCTGTGACGGCGCCTACGAGGGAACTGACCAGCTCGGCCACCTCATCGTCGACTCGGCTATCAGCGCCGCCAGCGACAACTCCTGTGGCTCGGAGGTCGAGGCACCGGAGCTCCCCAATCTCGAGATCTCGGTCTGCATCGTCACCGATACGACTCTGACCGACGACCCCGTCGAGGACATCGAACTCGGCACCCACGGCGTCGCGATCGAAGGGCGGGGCAAGCAGGCGTGGATGTATCCGATGCTCCCCTGCGAGAACGACTGGAGCGTCTTCGAGTATCTCGACCGAACGTGCCGAAAGGCCAATCTCCCGAAGGGGGCGTGGGAGGACGACGACGTGATGGTGACGCTGTTCGACGGTCAGGTGTTCCGCGAGCGCGAGCCCGAAGGCACGATCGAAGAGGTCTAACACGACCTTTTGCTGTGGGCGGCGCATAAACGCGCCGCCCTTGCAAAAGCTCGATCAAAAACACGGCGCTCGTCCCTCCGGTCCTCGCTTGGTCCGCTCGCTCACTCCGTTCGCTCGCGGTACAACGACTAACTAGACAGCAACGGCACCGCACCGCGACCGCTCCGCGACTCCACCGCACCGCGACCGCTCCGCGACTCCACCGCTACGCCTGTTCGCGGAATCCGACTGCGTCTGCGTCCTCGCGTGCGCGCTCGGTCGCCGCGTCGAGGTCGAACTCCCGGACGATTTCGCCGTCCCGGATCAGGGGTTCGAGCAACGGGTCGCCGCCCTCGGGATCGGCGCGATCGGCGAGCCCGACGTGATGACCGCCGTCGGGCGTCCGGAACGCCTGCTTGACCCCCGAGAGCTTCCCGCGCTTCGAGACGGGCTCGCCGTCCAGTTCGACGATGTCGAGCGCGAAGTCCAGCGGATCGGCGTTGCTGACGTAGCCGCCGACGCCGAACCCGTCGACCAGATCGCGGAGCTCGCGGAGCTCGGTCGGCCCGAGCCCGCCGCTGACGAAGATGTCGACGTCCTCGCGGCCCCGAGCGTCGAGCTCCCACCGGACCTCCCGGACGATGTGACGAAAGTCCCCGCGCCGCGAGCCGGTGGTGTCGAGTCTGACGCCGTCGAGCGCGTCCCCGAGAGTCGCGGCCGCCCGGAGCGACTCGTCTTTCTCGTCGGAGAAGGTGTCGGCGATCGCGATCCGGGGGACCTCGGGCGCGACCGCGTCGTCGAACGCCTCCCACGCGGTCTCCTGATCGCCGAAGGCGATGACCAGCGCGTGGGGCATGGTGCCGCCGGCCTCCCGGCCGAGCAGTTCGCCCGCCGCGACGTGCGAGAAGCCGTCGAGGCCCCCGAGCAGTGCGCCGCGCTCGACCACGCCCGCCAGCGAGGGGTGGACGTGGCGCGCGCCGAAGCTCAGGACCGACGCGTCGGGCGCGGCTCGGCGGGCCTCCAGCGCCGCGGTGGCGATGGCGCTCTGGTGAGAGAGGAATCCGAGCAAAGAGGTCTCGTACCGCGCGAAATCGAGGTACTCGCCCTCGATCCGCAACACGGGTCCGCCGTCGAACAGCCGCCCCTCCCTGATCGCGTCGACGTCGACCGGGAGGTCTTCGAGCAGTCGCGCGGCGTCTTTCACGCCCGCGAGCAGGTCGAACTCCCCGGTCGGGAACTGATCGCGCGTGATCTCGGCGACGACTGTCGGATTGCGGTCGGCCCGTTCGAGCGTCTCCTCGGTTCGCAGGAAGTACGCGTCGGTGGCGGTCCCGTCGCGGACGGCCGCCTCCGGGATCGCGTCGAACCGGCCGCTCATCGCCACCGCCTCCGGACAGTGTGCATGTCCGGGGGTACCGCCGCCGGAGCGAAAAAGGTCTCGCTTGCGGGCGAGACGGCGCGTCGGTCGCGAGCGCCGCTCAGCCGCGGGTCACTGCTCGGGCGCCGCGCCCTCCCGAACGTCGCCGAGGTCCGCCACGGTCGGGGCGTTGGTGACGACGACCGTCTCGCCGTCCCGGTCGACGTGGAAGGCGTCGGCGAACTCGCCCTCGATGCGCCAGGTGTTCGTGCGGCCGTCGACCGCGGTGGCGTTGTTCGCCCGGAGGAGCTGGCGGTAGCCCTCGACGAACTCCGCGGCGTCGTCCTCGGAGTCCCAGACCGTCTTCCAGACGTAGCCGGTCTCGTTCTCGGCGGCGGACTCGCTGGTGTAGACCGCGAGCTTGTCGCCGTCCCAGCCGTCCGAGTAGGTGCTGTTGTAGTCGTACGGGTCGAACTGGTCGATCTCACCGTCTTCTCCTCGGTTGAAGAACGACTGGGCCGGGACGATCTGTGTCTGGCCCTCCGAGGCGTAGACGGGGTACATGAACATCGAGAACAGCCCGGCCTCGCCGACGCTGGCGTAGTCGGGGCGCCCGTCGAGCCTCAGTCGACTCCAGTCGTCGTCGGACGCGCCCTCGATGGCGAAGGCCGCCGGCTCGTCGTCGCCGTACTTGTCGGGGTGGATGACCTGCTCGGTGCTCGCGGGCGGGTTCTCGTAGAGGTCGTTGACCGCCGTCCAGCCGCCCCGACGCTGGACGCCGCGAACGAACGCCGGCCCGTCGCTGTACGGCTGGAATCGGAGCAGGTACGGACCGATGTTGGCGAGTTCGGCGCCGCCACCGGGCGGGGACTGCGGGAACAGGCAGTCGCCGTCCCACTCGTCGCGACACCGCTGTTCGTAGAGGTAGTCGACGTAGTTGCCGTCGCCCTCGATGAGCCCGTCGTTGGCGTTGTGGAGTTCGCGGGTCGACTGATTGTACGAGGAGATGTCGAACTGCTGGTCCTGAAGCGCGTGGAACAGCTCTTGTGAGAGGGTGATCTCGTCGAGTTGGGGCGTCGAGACGTTGTCGGAGATGACCACGATCTCCTCGTCGGTCGGGCTGTAGTAGCCGCCGACCGACGAGCCCGAGTTGCGCCGCTGAATCGCGAGCGAGTCGGTCGACTCGTTGATCATGAACAGGGCCTCGAACTTCGCGTTGTCGAACGTCCGGCGCTTCTCCGAGCCGGAGCCGCGGCGTTGCTCGGCCCGGAACTCCTCGCGAGTCTGTATCTCGACGGGCACCCGCTCGTCGAACTCGAGCCCCCGGATCCGCTCGACGCGAGCCATCGACCGGGAGACGACGGCGTCGAGTTCCGTGTCGTTGAGGCCGTCGGACGGCGTGACGTTTATCGTCTCGTTGTACCACCGTCCGTCTTCCCATCCGAGCACGTCGGTATCGGGGTCGTCGGGCGCGACGACCGCCGACTCGGTGTCGACGGTCGTCGTCTCCACCCCGGACTCGGGCTGTGTCGTGTCCGCCGCCGTGGTCGTCGCCCCGCCGGGCGCCTGCGAGCACCCCGCGAGGACGAGCATGAGCGCGACGGCGATTGCCAAGCTTGATCGCATCAGTTGTAACTCTCACATGGGGCTACTCCGCTAAAAAGTTCGGGAAGGCTCGGGCCTCCGACACCGGGAAAGCGCTTTTTGCCGCCGTTTTCGTAGGGTCGCGTATGCGTCTGGAACCCGACTCCACCGCAGTGGTCGTGGTCGACATGCAGAACGGCTTCTGTCACCCCGACGGAAGTCTCCACGCGCCCGCGAGCGAGGAGGCGCTCGCGGCCGTGACCGAGGTGGTCGCGACCGCCCGCGAGGCGGGCGCGTCGGTCGTCTACACCCGCGACGTCCACCCGCCCGAGCAGTTCGACGGGAACCACTACTACGACGAGTTCGAGCGATGGGGCGAACACGTCCTCGAAGACACCTGGGACGCCGAGTTCCACGACGACCTCGACGTGCGCGAGGACGACCACGTCGTCGACAAACACACCTACGACGCCTTCTACCGGACCGACCTCGAGGGGTATCTCGACGCCCACGGGATCGACGATCTGGTCATCTGCGGGACGCTCGCGAACGTCTGCGTGCTCCACACCGCCGGGAGCGCCGGGCTCCGGGACTACCGCCCCGTGCTGGTCGAGGACGCGGTAGGGTACATCGAGGAGGCCCACAGGGAGTACGCGGTCGACCACGCCGACTTCCTGTTCGGCGAGGTGACGACGAGAGACGAGATCGGTTTCGCGTAGCGCCCGCGTCTGGTTCCGGCGGTCCGACCGCTCGGCCCGGGGTTTCGGGAACCAGTAGATATAATTTCTGACGGCCGAAACCCCCGCGAAAATGCGTCGGAGGCGTCTGCTCGCGGTGACCGGACTGTCGGCGCTCGGGGGCTGTCTCAGGCTGACCGCCACCGAGGAAACGAGGACCGAGACGGCCGACGGCGCGGCGACGGCCGGATCGACTACCGACGACGACGCGCCGGAAGGCGCCTCGACGACCGAGTCGGGACCGGAATCACTCACGCTCGATTCGGGGTGGCTGTGGAGAAAACGGCCGGCGGCCACCACGTTCGGTGACGACGCGCTCTACGTCGGCCGGAGCGATAGCGTGACCGCGCTCGACCCCGAATCGGGCGACGAACTGTGGGCCGAAGCGACCGACTTCCAGATTCACTCGGTCGCGGCGACCGACGAGGGCGTCGTCGTCTCGGGCGGCGTAGACGAAGACGAGGAGACGACGGAGTCGGGGACCGTCGCCACTCTGAGTCCGGACGGTAATGTCGAGAACCAGACCGAGGTGGCACGCACGGTCGACCTGTTCGGGGTCACCGACGAGACGGTGTTTGCGGGCTACTCCAACACCACTTCCGAGCGCGAGGGGCCGACGCTGTTCGCGCTCGCTCGTCGGGGCCTCGACGAGCGGTGGACCGCGAGCCAGTTCGCCACCGACGCGGTCGGCGGCGTCTCGGTGACCGAGGGGACGGTACTCGTCGGCTATCTCAACAACTTCGCGACCTACTCGCTCGACGACGGCTCGGTCGGTATGACGACCGACTGGGGGGTCTCCGGGAGCCCGCTAGTGGTCGACGGCGTCGCCTACCTCACGACACACGGCGGTCTCCGGGCGCTCGACGTCGCCAGCGGGCTAGAACAGTGGTCGTTCGAGAACGAGAAGATCCATACGGCGCCGACGCTGGTAGACGAGACGCTGTACGTCGGCGGCTGGGACGGCCTCTACGCGGTCGGACGCGACGGCTCGAACGGACGGAAGGTACTCGACACCGGCGGCGAGGAGACGTACGTCACGACCCCGCCGGCGTTCCACGCGGGCCACGTCTGGATTCTCACGGTCGACGAGCGACTGCTCGCGGTCGATCCGACCCGCGAGCAGGCGAGGTTCGAGACGCAACTCGACGGGCGCGGGCAGTGGCTCGCCGGCTCGGGCGACCGCCTCTACGTCGAACACGACGCGGGCGTCGAGGCGTTCACGGTCGAGTCACGGTGAACGCCAGCACGCGGTCGTCGAGGAACGCGAACAGGCGGTCGCCCGCGGCCGCGGTCCGCTCAGTGTTGGCGGGGAGTTGCGTTCGGAACACCGTCTCGCCGGTCTCGACGTCGAGGCCGTGGAGAACGTCGGTGTCCTGCGTGGCGACCCAGACCACGTCCCCGACGACGGCGGGCGAGTACCGTACCGGATTGGGGAGTTCGACCGACCACAGTTCGTCGCCGCCGATTCCGGCCGCGTGGACGTTCGGACCGACCGTGAAGAAGGCGACGTCGCCGTCGAACACCGGCCCCGAGACGTGCGAGAGGACGTTCGTCTCCCGCTCGACCGCGTGACGCCACACCTCCTCGCCGGTCGCGGGGTCGAGCAGTTCGAGCCCACGGTCGGCGTCAACGAACAACAACGACCCGTCCTTGACAACCGGGTCGGTGTCGGGGGCGAGTTGCCAGTCCTCGCGCCACGCCCACTGGCCGGTCGCGGGATCGAGCGCTCCGAACCGGTAGTCGAATCCGCCGACGTAGGCCGTTCCGTCGGCGAGGACGCCGCCGGTGTAGCTGCCGTCCTCGACGCTCGCCGACCACCGGACATCGTGGCCGTCCCGAGAGAGGCCGTAGAGCTTGTCCTCGCCGTCTTCGTGGAACGTCGTTCCGAACACCACGAAGTCGGACCCGATCAGCGGCGAGCCCCGCGTCGGCGACTGGTCGGCGTCGAAGACGACCTCGGCCGACCCCGATTCGGCGTCGACGGCGTACAGCGACCCGTCGGTTTCGGTGAGTTGTCCCACGCCGGCGTAGAGGGTTCCGTCGTCGGCCAGTGCGAGCGATCGCGTCCGGTACGGGGACGAGACGGTCCAGCGCCGCGAGCCGTCCGCGACGTCCAGCGCGAGCAGGCCGAGGTCGGTGGTCTGATCGCGGTCGGCGACGTACAGCGTGTCGCCGTCGAGGACGTGTTCGCCCGGGCCGAGGTGGCGACTCCACTGAGGCGCTAACTCGACGTCCCAGTCGGAGGTCGTCTCGGTGGTGGTCGCCGGGTTCTCGGTGATCTCGGTGTCCGGCACTCGGTCGTTCGTGGTGCCGCCCTGCGTCTCGGACGCGGTAGTCGTCGCGTCGCCGGTCGCGGTCAGCCGGAGACAGCCCGACACCGCCAGCGAGCCGAGCGCCGCGAGGACGCCGCGACGACGGGACTCGGGCGAGTCGTGGTCGGGGGCCTCGTCCCGATTCATCGCTCGACCAGCGTGCTGACGCTGTCGTACAGCGCGTGGGGGCTCGTGACGTTCTCCAGTTCGATCGCGCCGAGTCCCTGATTCATCGAGATGGTACCGTACCCCAGCAGCTTCTGGACCCTGCTCTGGCGGAGTTCGTGGCTCCGGACCTTAGAGACAGGGACCGTGCGCTGCCACGTCCGGAAGAACAGTTCGTACTGGCGAGTGATGGTGTCCTCGTCGACGACGTACTCGGTCTGTCTGAGCACGTAGAGCCGAGCGAGGAAGCGCAGGACCCCAAGCCCGGTCAGAAGCGCCACCGCCCGCATCGCGACGGTCGCGGCCCCCGCACCGCCGAGGACTCCGGGGGCCGACCGGATCGCCGCGATCAGTCCGACGCCCAGAACCGTCACGGAGACGAGCCAGATCGTCGTGGGCCGGAGCGTCGGGTGAGTCCGTATCGGCGTCTCGACCGTCGTTCGGTTCGACGTCGAGGTCGTCGCATCGCTCCCCGCGTCGGTCGGTGCGGCTTCGTCGGGCGTATCGGATGATTGTACGCTCATTGTTCGTGAATGGAAGAGTTACAGCGTCGGGATGGCCGGCGTGGTGTACGCGAGTATCGACGCGGAGATGTAGAGGACCGGCGAGGCGACCACCGCGAGGACCACCAGCAGGCCCTTGATGCGGTCGGCCCCGTGGTTGAGGCGCGCGCCGAGATACAGCGAGTAGAGGTAGTACGCGACGAGGACGACGAGGACCGCGAGCACCGACTGGCCGTGCGGGGACAACTGCCCGAGTTCGAGCGCGCCGGGACGACCGCCCGGGAGCCCCAGGCCCGCGCCGAACCAGTCGATGACCGCGTAGATGAACGCCTTCTGGAAATCGACGACGAGGGTGCGAGCGGCGGCCACGCCCTCGGCGGTCGAGAGGTACCAGACGACGGTGAAGATACCGGCGAGGTACGCGCTCGTGGAGTAGATGACCGCGTACGCGGTCCGGAGGAAGCCGTTCGACTGGAGCGTGACCACCATCGAGACGTGGACGCTCAGCAGTGTGAGTCCAGTCGCGGCCAGCAGGAACAGCGAGTTCTGGGCGAACCCGAACAGGAGTTTCCACGTCTCGGGACCGCCGACGCCACCGAGCGAGCCGCCGAACCACGCGGGCATCGCGGGAACGTTCTGGCGCCCGAAGCCCGCGAGGGTCAACGGTCCGGCGTACGCCGCGAGGTTGATCACGTAGACCACCAACAGCCGCCGGAGCTGACCCAGTTGGGTCAACAGCGACCCCTGTCGCTGTCGGACGGTGCGCGCCTCGACGAGCGCCGCCGGTCTGAGTACCGCGTCGTACAGTCCGGAGACTACGCTCACCGTCCGTGACATGGTACGGTTACTCGGCGTTCGCAACGCAACATAAAATTTTTCAATAATATTCGTCGTCGAGCGAGACCCCCGCCGTCCCACCACGGCTTCGAGCGCGTCCGGGTCGCCACGTAGCGTGTCCGACCCCGGCGAGAGAGCGAAACTGTTTCACCGCTGTGAGCGCAACCGCCGACGGTGAACCGACTTCTCCAACGGCTCAAGCGCCCGCTGTTGTACCTGATGGCGTCGGCGTACGTCCTCGCGGGCGTGCTACACTTCGTCGTCCCGGAGTTGTACGTCCAGATCGTGCCGCCGGTGTTCCCGGCGGCGCTCGCGCTCGTCTATCTCTCCGGGCTCGCGGAGATAGCCGTCGGGGTCGGGCTCGCGATCCCCCGGACCCGGCGGCTCGCGGCGTGGGGAACCGTCGCGCTCCTCGTCGCCGTCTTTCCGGCGAACGTCTACATGGCGACCCACGGTGTCGTCGTCGAGGGGATGCCGGGCGGCGGCGACCCCTCGGAGCTCGTCCGCTGGGGACGGCTCCCACTGCAGGGGGTGTTGATTCTCTGGGCGCTGTGGTACACCCGGCCGACGACCGAGTCGGGGCCGTTCTGACGCGGGCGCCGGCTACCGACCGCGCGTCACGGTCACCGCGACGCGCTCGCCGACCTCGAAGTCGGCGTCGGGACACACCAGCTTCGCGCCGAACGACGCCCGGCGCGAGCAGAACAGCGAGACGCCCGTGATCGGCGTCCCGTTCGCCAGCACGGTCACGTCGTCCCACGCGACCGTCCGGCCGTCGGCGACGCCCACGGGCCGGCCCGCGAGCGAGACGGGACCTGAGGCGTCGCCGAGGAGCCCGCCGCCGTCGTAGTGAGGGAGGCCGCCGTCGAGGACGCCGTCGGGCTCGGGGTCCCCGCCCGAGGAGCCTCCGTCCGCCTCGCTCGCCGCGACGCGCCCCCCGATCCCCGCGAACCGCTCGCCCGGCGCGGGGTGGTCGGGGGCGTCGAGGACCACGTAGGTGTCGGCGCGCTCGGCGACCCGACCGGTCCCGTCCCACGCGACCGCGACCGGGTCGACCGCCGCGTCGACCGAGAGCGACCCCGAGGCCCGGTGAGGGTTCGCGTCGCGCTCGCGGAAGCCGAGGTGGACGTGGTTGTCGACCCACGGCGCGAAAAAGCCAGACCGCACCATCTCGCCGAGCGAGTCGCCGACCGCCACCGCCTCGCCCGGTTCGACCGCCGGCTCGACGTGGAGGATCCGGGCGAGGTGGGTGCCGGTGTCTATCACCACGAGGTAGTCGTGCTCGACCGCGTACGGCTTGGGCGGCGCCGAGACCGTCCGGGTGGCGACGACCTCGCCCGCGACCGGGCTCGGAGCGTCGTCGCCCGGTCGGTCGTCCGACTGGGGGTAGAGGTCGATCGCACACCCCTCTTCGTGGGCGACGTACGGCGAGTTGTACAGCGAGAACCGCGGGAACAGTTCGAGGGTCGCCGCGGGAAGCGTGACCATCGTTCGTGTCTCGAAGCCCGGAGGATTTAGGTACTCCGGATGCAACCCCCCGCCATGCGCGTACTCCGCGGACGGGCCGACTCGCCGGTCGCCGACCGCGACGCCACCGCCGCGATGCTCGAACGCACCGCCGAGTCGGGCGACCCCGCGGTCCGGGCGTGGCGACCCCACCGCCAGATCGCGTTCGGTCGCCGCGACTCGCGGAGCGACGACTACGACGTCGCAAAGCGGGTCGCCCGCGGTTGCGAGTTCGATCCGGTCGAGCGGTCGGTCGGCGGCCGGGCGGTCGCCTACACCGGCAACACGGTCGCGTTCGCGACGGCGGTCCCGCTGGCGGACATGCGGGTCGGGATGGACGAACGCTACGACGAGGCGACCCGGGCGATCCAGCGCGCCCTCTGGAAGCTCGGCGTCCCGGCGCGGCGCGGCGAGCCCGAGGCGAGCTTCTGTGCGGGCGACTACTCGCTGCAGTGTGAGGGCAAGCTCGTCGGCATCGCCCAGCGCGTCCGGAAGAACGCCGCGCTGGTCTCGGGGGTCGTCGTCGTCCGGGACCGCGAGGAGATCGCTGACGTGCTCGATCCGGTCTACGCCGCGCTCGGCGTTCCCTTCGACCCCGACTCGGTCGGGAGCGTCGCCGACGCCGGCGGCACCGACGATCCCGACGAGGTGGCCCGGACGATCGAGGCGTTACTGGTGGGCGACCGGGAGACGGAGGTCGTTCGCGTGGGCGAGCGCGAGGACGCCGCCAGCGCCTGAGCCGGGCGTTCGACCCGCCCCTTCGCTCGCCGGCACGGCCGGCCGTCGGGCGCCGAGCAGACGACGCTGGCACTTCGGGGCGCCAGAGACACAGACACCGTCTGTCGGGAGCCCAAATCGGGAAGCTTAGGGCGCTCGCCCGGGATGCTAAGACCGAGAATGCTCACTATCCGGAACGCGACGCTCGCCGACGGCCGCGAGTGCGACGTCCGAATCGACACGTCGGCGGGGCGCATCGCCGCCGTCGGCTCGACGCTCACCGAGGCGGGCGAGGTGATCGACGCCGACGGGAAGCTCCTCCTGCCGGGCGCGATCGACGCCCACGTCCACTTCCGCGAGCCCGGGTTCTCCCACAAGGAGACGTGGGAGACCGGGAGCAAGTCCGCGGCCGCGGGCGGGGTGACGACCGTCGTCGACCAGCCCAACACCGACCCGCCGACCGTCGACGGCCCGAGCTACGACGAGAAGGCCGACCTCGCCGCGAAGTCGTACGTCGACTACGGCATCAACGGCGGGGTCACCCCCGACTGGGACCCCGACGCGCTGTTCGATCGGCCCCTCCTCGCGCTCGGCGAGGTGTTTCTGGCGGATTCGACCGGCGAGATGGGGATCGACGAGGCGCTGTTCGCCGAGGCGGTCGAGCGCGCGACCGACGAGTACCGCGTAGTGACCGTCCACGCCGAGGACGCCGACCTGTTCTCGGCCGATGCGACCGAGCGCGACGCGGACGACTACGACGCGTGGAGCGCCTACCGCACTCCCGAGGCGGAGGCCGCCGCGGTCGAGCGCGCCTGCGAGATCGGCGCCGAGGCCGACGCACGCATCCACATCGCCCACACCAGCACGCCCGAGGGCGTCGACGCCGCCAAAGAGCGGGACGCGACCTGCGAGGTGACGCCCCACCACCTGTTGCTCTCGCGAGACGACTACGACGATCTCGAGGCGTTCGGCCGGATGAACCCGCCGCTCCGGAGCGAGGACCGCCGGGAGGCACTCTTCGAGCGCGTCGCCGACGGGACGGTCGACATCGTGGCGACCGACCACGCGCCCCACACCCGCGAGGAGAAAGACGCCGGCGTGTGGGACGCGCCGAGCGGCGTGCCGGGCGTCGAGACGATGCTCCCGCTCCTGTTAGAGCAGGCCCGAGCGGGGCGGCTGAGCTACGAGCGCGTCCGGGATCTGACCGCGGCGAACCCCGCCGACGTGCTGGGGCTCACTCGGAAAGGACGCATCGAGGAGGGCCTGATGGCCGACCTCGTTCTCGTCGACCCCGACGAGAACCGGGAGATCCGCGGCGAGGACCTCCACTCGAAGTGCGGGTGGACCCCCTTCGAGGGGATGGCCGGCGTGTTCCCCGAACTCACGATGGTCCGCGGGAACGTGGTGTACGACTCGGGGACGTTCGGCGACCCCGTCGGCGAGAACGTCCGAAGTTGAAGTTCGGACACGAAGTTCGCTATTCTTCTGTATCTCCGACACTCTTTGTGGCGAGTATCGCCCGATCGTTGTTCAAACGAACAGCTTCCAGCCTGTCCGTCGAGAATATTGCGCGAAGAGTCCCGGTTATGTCGCTCCCCGGCATACGAAGACGTGTCGGCGCGTCGCCGACTGTCGTACCGCCTTCGAACGATCGAGTGCTCGTCTGTGACATCGGCGTCCGGTCGTCGACCCGCCACTATCGGCTCTCGTCGCCTTGCTCGGACTGCGAGACCGCGACGACCGTCGACCGCCGTCCACCATTCCTGCCGACCCCGCGTTCGCGAGCGCCGTCGCCGCCCGAGAACGCGAGCCTTTTCCCGCTCACCTCGCTACGGGGGGTATGAGCAAGCGCGAGCAGTTCCTGGCGGGCGAGCGTCCCGAAGACGTGGCGCTCTACCTCGCCGACTCGTTCGTCTCGGGCGACGGCGGACTGGCCGACCACGGCGAGACCGTCGAACGGGGAACCGTCCTCGTCGTCGAGGGCGACCGGGGCCGGAGCGTGTTCAAGACCGCGACCGACATGGACGCGATGGGGTTCGCCAAGCGAGCGATGGGCACCGACGGCGACGTCGACCGCGACCTCGCGGGCGGGGACTGCCCCGAGTGCGACGCCGACCCGACGTTCATCTTCGCGTTCGCCGAGGCGCAAAACGAGGACGTCGGCGGCCTCTACGGCGAGGGCGACGTGATCCACGCCTACGCGTACTGCGAGTGCGGGACCGCCTACGCCGACAAGTGGGTGGCCGGCGGCGAGGAGTAGGGACCGAGAGGCCGAACGTATTCGCTCGTAGCGTTTCCGACGGGCGAGAAGACGAGTCAAGGGGGATCTGAACCACGGTCATTCGGCTTCGCTTCCGACGCCGATTCAGTACTCTCCGAGTCGCGTCGCTACCCGCGTTCGTTGGTCCTAAAAGCGGGCTGGAAGGGATTTGAACCCCTGACCGTCTGGTTAAAAGCCAGACGCTCTGCCTAACTGAGCTACCAGCCCACATCACTCGCTTGCGGGCGATACGGGTTAAACGTTTACTTTCGTTAGCCACGCAGTGCTATCCAATGCGATAGTTCGTACCAAGAGAAGCTTACTCTTCCCGGAAGCTTTACACCCCCTACCTTGGTTATCCCACCCATGAGCGACTTCGCCGAGGAACGCGACGCCGAACTCCGGGCCTTCACCGAACGACTCCTCCGATTCGACACGACCGGCGGGGCCGAAGCGCCCGCCCAGCAGTGGGTCCGCGACCGACTCGACGAACTGGGCTTCGAGACCTACGAGTGGACCGCCGACGCCGAGGCGCTGGCCGGCCACCAGTCGTTCCCGGACGATCCCGACGCGATTCCGGTCGAAGACCGACCCAGCGTCGGCGGCGTGCTGGAGCTCGGCGAACCCGAGGCGGGCCCCACGCTCGTGTTGAACGGGCACGTCGACGTGGTGCCGGCGGCCCGCGAGTCGTGGTCGAGCGACCCCTTCGAGCCGGTCTGGCGCGGCTCGGACGGCGACGAGCGACTCGTCGCGCGTGGGGCCGCGGACATGAAGACCGGGCTCGCGACCTGCGTGTTCGTCGCGAAACATCTCGGCGAGACGGCGACCGACCTCGACGGCCGGGTCGTCGTCGAGAGCGTCGTGGGCGAGGAGGAGGGCGGTATCGGGGCGGCCGCGGCCGCGCACTCGAACCCCTATCCGTTCGAGCGCGACGCCGCGATCATCGCCGAGCCGACCGAACTGCGACCCATCGTGGCCTCCGAGGGGTCGGTGATGAAACGGCTCTGCCTCACCGGGCGGTCGGCCCACGCGGCCTCGCGGTGGGAGGGCGTCGACGTGCTCCCGAAGTTCGAGGCGATCCGGCGGGCGTTCGCCGACCTCGAAGCCGAGCGCGGCGAGTCGGTGACCCACCCGCTCTACGAGGACTTCCCGGTCCCGTGGCCGGTCGTCGTCGGCACCGTCGACGCCGGGAGCTGGGCCTCCTCGGTGCCCGCGGAGCTCACCGCCGAGATGCGACTGGGCGTGGCGCCCGGCGAGACGGTACGCGAGGTCGAAGCCCAGTTCGAGGAGCGCCTCGCGTCGGTCGTCGCCGACGACGAGTGGCTGGTCGAACACCCGCCGACGTTCGAGCGGTTCTCGGTCCAGTTCGAGCCCTCCGAGATCTCGCCCGACGAGCCGGTCGTCCGGGCGGTCCAGCGCGCGATGGACGCCCGCGGGCTCGGGGACGCCGAGCCCCGGGGCGCGACCTACGGCGCGGACGCCCGCCACTACATCGAGGCCGGCGTGCCCGCGGTGATGTTCGGACCGGGCACCGTCGAGCAGGCCCACTTCCCCGACGAACACATCGAGTGGGCGGAGGTGCTGACCGCCGGCGACGTGCTGGTCGCGGCCGCCCGGGAGTTCTTACGGTAGAGACTGCGGGCCTCAGGAGAGGTACTCGTCGAGCGCGCTCGCGACCACGTCGGCCGGCTCCGCGTCGTTCAGCGCGGCCGCCCGCCGGAGCTCCCGGTAGGTGTCGGCCGGGAGCGCCAGCGTGAGTTCGCCGAGGGTCACGTCGCGGTCCGCGAGCGCGTCGGCGACCGGCGTCCCGCGGTTGATCTCGCTCGCGATCGCCCGGACCTCCCGGACCGTGAGATCGCCGTCGAGCACGGCCCACGCGAGCAGGAACCGATCCTCGCCGTCGACCCGCGCGATGTGCTTGGCGGCGGTGGGTGCGACGTGGCCCATCGCGACGTACCGCCGGATCGACCGGGGGAGGTCGTGGACTCTGGCCCACTTCCGGACGAACGCGACCGTGACCTCCCCGCCCGCGCGGTCGGCGGCGCCCTTGTACGAGCCGACGCCCCGGACCAGCGCGGCGCAGGCGGCCGCGCCCCGGAGCATGAAGACGTTGTCCTCGCCGCCCGCGGTGTTCTGGGCGAAGCGTCGCGCGGTGTCGGCGGCCTCCGCGAGGCTCGCCTCCTCGTCCGGGTCGAACGCCTTGGCCCGGTCGGCGCGCTGGCCCGTGACGCTCTCGTCGCCCCTGACTACCGGCTGGCCCACCGGCGACTCGCGGTCGGTCGGGGGGCCGCCTCCGTCTTCGGTCATCGCTCGAAGCCTCGGGTGCCGAACGCAAAAAGCCGTGGGTCGCGTCGGGGCTCTCTCGATCGGTGGCGCGGGGGTTATGGAGCCGTTACGCCCGGACCGGTCGCGGAATCCGGGATTACCCGCGCGACGGTCACCAACCGCTATGTCGGTCGCCGTCCTCGGTCGGACGAGAATGGGGATCTTCGACAGACTGCGGGTGCGGTTCCGAGGCGAATCGAGCGGCGGGTACGTCTGTACGCTCTGTGGCGAGACGTTCGACGAGGCGGCGCCCGTCCTCTGTCCCGACTGTCGAGGGTACGTGGTCGAGTCCGACGCGACCGGCCGGCAGTAGCCCTAACTGTCTGCCGACGGGACGCTACGTATGGTCACCACGAGCGACTCGGCGTGGACGGCGGACGACGTTCCGGAACTGGACGACCGAACCGTGGTCGTCACCGGCGCGAACACCGGGCTCGGCTACGAGGCGACCCGCGTCTTCGCCCGGAAGGGCGCCGACGTCGTCATGGCGTGTCGGAGCACCGACCGCGGCGAGGCGGCGAGACGCGAACTCCGGGACGGCGACCTCCGGGGGTCGCTCGACGTGGCGGCGCTCGACCTCGCGGACCTCGACTCCGTCCGGTCGTTCGCCGACGAGTTCGGGGCGACCCACGACGGACTCGACGTCCTCTGTAACAACGCGGGCGTGATGGCGATCCCTCGACGCGAGACCGCAGACGGCTTCGAGACTCAGTTCGGCGTCAACCACCTCGGCCACTTCGCGCTGACGGGACTGCTCCTCGACAGCCTGCGGGCGGCCGACGGCGAGGCCCGCGTCGTCACCCAGAGCTCGGGCGTCCACGAGCGCGGCGAGATCGACTTCGCGGACCTGCAGGGCGAGGACGATTACGACGAGTGGGACGCCTACGCCCAGAGCAAGCTCGCGAACGTGCTGTTCGCCTACGAGCTTCAGCGCCGGCTCGACCGGGCGGGCGCGGACGTCGCGAGCGTCGCGTGTCATCCGGGGTACGCCGACACGGACCTCCAGCGCCGCGGCCCCGAGATGGCGGGCTCGCGGCTCCGGTTGGTGGCGATGAAGGCCGCGAACGCGGCGTTCGCCCAGCCGGCCGAGGCGGGCGCGCTCCCGATGCTGTACGCCGCGACCGCCCCGGCGATCGAGGGCGGCGAGTACGTCGGCCCCGGCGGACTGTTCGACATGCGGGGTGCGCCGACCGTCCAGCAGTCGAGCGACCGCTCGTACGACCGTCGGCGCGCCGAGCGCCTCTGGTCGGTCTCCGAGGAACTGACCGGCGTGAGCTACGACCTCGAAGCGGCCGCCACCGCCGAGTGACGGCCGGCGGCGATTCGGGCCGACGCCAACAGGGGCGATTCGGGCCGACGCCGACAGGGGCGATTCGGGCCGAGCGCGCTGGCCGGGAGACGCCGCCGAGCGCGTCCCTTTTACTTATGGGGTGTGTCGCTGGCGGTATGGTCGGCTCGAAAAAGCGGTTCGCGCTCGCGGACTCCGCACAGCAACTGGTCGGCGGATTCCTGCTCGCGGGGCCGTTCGTCGTCACCGAGGAGGTCTGGTCGCTCGCCGGCGACATGACGGTCCTCCAGTCGCTGTCGACGGTGCTGATCGTCTTTCTGATCGGCTACGGCGCCCTCTACAAGGCCGACGACGACCGCGATCCCGACCGAGAGGCGGAGGTCGCGGGCGTCCCCACCCGGTTCGTCTCGCTCATGCTGGTCTCGTACGGGTCGGTCGCGATCCTCTCGCTGTCGTTCGGCGCGCCCGGCACCTTCCTCGAACCGACCTACGACGCCGGGCCGTCGATGGAGACGGTCGCCACGACCCTCAAGGCGATCAGCGTCGGCGCGGTGTTCAGCGTGGTCGGGGCGGCCACCGCCGACAGCGTCTTCTGACCGCGAACTCCCCGGCGGCGCACCCGCAGTCTTAAGTCCTCGCCCCGTATTATCGGTCGGTATGGACTATCGACTCGCCGTCGAAAACGCCCCCGAATCGATTCCCGGTGGCACGGGGATCCTCCTTCTGCACCCGAGTACCGGCGAAACCGACCGAATCGATACCGACTTTCTCAAGACCGACACCGATCACTTTCTCGTCATCTCGACCCGCACGACCGCCCGGGAGGTCAAACAGAAACTCGACCACTACGATGTCGACGAGGAGCGCGCCGAGATCCTCGACACCCTGAGCATCGAGCGGGGCTACTCCCGGCGAAGCACCGACAACGTCCACTACGTCTCGTCGCCCGACGACCTCGAGGGCATCCTCGAGATCGCCCGCGAGTTCCTCGAATCGACCGACGGCAAGCGCCGGATCAGCCTCGACTCGATCACCGAGATGGCCTACTACGCCGACGAGGCCCGGGTGCGGGACCTGATCCGGGAACTGCTCGACCTGCTCGACGACCACGACGCGGTCGCGCTGTTCCACCTCTCGAAGGGGGTCCACGACGAGGAGCACGTCGAGAAGTTCATGGGGTTGTTCGACGCGGTCGTCGACCTCGACCGGGACGGCGAGGTCCGGACCGACTTCGAGGGCGTCTGAGCCGCCGGCTCCCGAAAGCCGTTTCACGGCGGGGCGCCCCTCTCTCCTAATGAGCGATTTCGACGCGATCGCGGTCGGGAGCGCGGTCCTCGACAGGCTCTACGGGCTCTCGAACCTCCCGGAACCCGACGGCGGCGCGTTCGTCCGCGAGGAGACGACCGCGACGGGCGGCGTCGCGGCGAACGTCGCGGCCGCGCTCGCCGAACTCGGGCGCGAGACCGGCGTGGTCTCGCGGGTCGGCGACGACGAGGCCGGCGACCGCGTGCTCGCGGCCCTCCGCGAGCGCGGCGTCGACGCGAGCCGGATCGTCCGGGGCGACGAATCGACCTCCTACTCGCTGATTCTGCGCGACCCCGACGGCGAGCGCATGATCGTCGCGGGCGGCCAGAGCGTCCCGAAGCTCCGACTCGACGCCGCCGATCGTGCGTACCTCAGGCGGTCGGACCTCGTCTTCACCAGCGCGTACGCGCCCGACCGGGTGACCGCCGCGCTCGCCGACGCCGCGGGGTCTGGCGAGCTCCCGCCGCTGGTCTTCGATCTCTCGGGACCGCTCGCGGAGCTCGACGGCCGGGCGACTCGTCGGGCGACCATCGACTCGCTCTGTTCGGCCTGCGACCTGTTCGTCGCCAACGAGGTGTCCGTCCGGTCGTATCTCGGAGTCGGTCCGCGAGCGGCGATAGCCGAGCTCCGCGATCGCGGGGTCCCGCGGGCCGCGATCACGCGGGGCGAGGCGGGCGCGCTCCTGTTCGACGGCGAGTCGGTGAGCGAGATCCCGGCGTTCGACGTCGAGACCGTCGACACCACGGGCGCGGGCGACGCGTTCACCGCGGGGCTGATACACGCGTGGCTACTCGACGGGCGACCGCCCGCGGCGGCCGGCCGGTTCGCGGCCGCGACCGCGGCGCTCAACTGCACCGCCGAGACCGCCCGCGGCGGCCTGCCGACCGCCCGGGACGTCGAGGCGTTCCTCGAATCGAGCTAACGGACCTCGTCGGCGGCCGCGACCAGCCGCGCGACGCGCTCCTCGTCGACCGGCGCGGTCGTCTCGCCGTCGACCTTCAGCGCGGTGCCGACGATGGCGCCGTCGGCGGTCGCGAGCAGGTCGGCGACGTTCTCGACGGTCGTTCCGCTCCCGACGAACACCGGGGCGTCGAGCCCCCGCTCGTCGCGGGCCGCCGCCACCGCCGCGAGGTGCTCGCCCGCGACGGCGTGGCCCGTGCCCGCGCCGCTGACGACGACGCCGGCCGCGAGCCCGCGCTCGATCGGCTCGGCGACGGCTTCGGCGTCGAGCGGGCGCTCCCCGCTCGCAGTCCGAGGCGCGTGGCGCCTCGCCAACGGCGCTGAATGTTTCACGTCCAGATCGGCGAGCACGGCCACGTCAGCGTCGAGGCGCTCGCGCAGGCGCATCGTCTCGTGGGCCCGCCCCTCGACGACGCCCTGATCGGTGACCCGCGCGCCGACGTGGACGTTGACCCTGACGAACGCCGCGCCCGCCGCGGTCGCGACCGAGAGGGCCGCCTCGGCGTCGTTTCGCAGGACGTTCACCCCGAGCGGGCGGTCGACGGCCTCGCGGATCTCGGTCGCGAGCCGAGTCATCGACGCCACGACGTGCTTGGGCACGTCGTCGGGGTAGAACGGTGCGTCCCCGAAGTTCTCGACCATGAGAGCGTCGACGCCGCCGGCCGCGAGCCGACGGGCGTCCCGCAGGGCGGCCGACCGGACCG
This sequence comes from Halorussus marinus, assembly GCF_004765795.1. Taxonomy (GTDB): domain Archaea; phylum Halobacteriota; class Halobacteria; order Halobacteriales; family Haladaptataceae; genus Halorussus; species Halorussus marinus. Next base: position 264,365 of record NZ_SBIV01000003.1, on the reverse strand, counting down.
CCTCGAAGTCGCCGTCGAACCCCGGGGCGCCCGGTAGCGCCGGGAGGTGGATCATGCCGACGATCGGCTTCCGGGCGTCGATGGCGTCCAGCGTCGTCATTCCCCGGCGCCCTCGGCGTCCGCTCGCTCGTCGTCCGAGTCGGGCTCGTCGTACTCCAGATTTCGGAACGCGTCGACGATCACCTGCTTGGCGACCGCGCCGCGGGTGGTCCAGTGGTGGGCGTAGTCGAGCATGTCGTCGTAGATGTCGGGCTTGCACCCGGCGGCCTTCGGGTGGCCGCCGCCGTTGACCTGCCCTGCGACCTCGTGGGCGCGCTCGAAGGCGTCGGTGCCCCGGATCGAGGCGCTCCCGGAGGGTTTGACCACGACCGCGGCGTCGGTCCCCTGCTGGCGGAGCGCCTCGGCGACCTCGTTCTGGGAGCACCGACCGTAGGTCACCCCGATCGTCCACGGCCCGACTTCCTCGACGTCGGCGCGCTCGACCGCCTTCTCGATGAGGGCTTCCTTCTCGACGCGCTGTTCGGCGAGGAACTCCTCGATCTCCGGCGGGAGGTCCGCTCCGTGCTCGGCGACCGCCTCGATGTACTCCTCGGGGTCCGACCAGTAGGAGAAGTCCGCCAGATCGTCGCTCCGGGGGTCCTCGCGGAGCCAGAGGTCGTGGTCGCGGGTGACCGCCGCGAGTTCGGCGAGGTACTCGGGGAACTCGTAGTCGAGCGACCGGAGCGCCACGTCGGCGGTACACTCCTCGTCGCTGTCGCCGACGACGAGGTCGACGCCCGCCTCGCGGACCGCCTCGGCGACCGCGTCGTCCCACTGGTGGTGGTCGAACCACCGGACCGGCCCCGATCGCTCGACCAGCGTCTCCAGGGGCGCCCCGACGTCGTCGTAGGCGTCGGGACAGAGGTCACAGACGAACACGCGCGCGTCGGGTTCGGCGTACTCGGCGACGCGTTCGAGCGCCTCGTCGAGGTCGTGGGGGCCGGCGTCGACGAGCGCCGCGTCGCCGTACACTTCTCGGACGAGCGCGGTACAGGCGAGCCCGTCGGCGTCGGGGTCGGCCACGACCGCCACGTCGGCGCCGGTGAGCGCCGCCTCGGCCTCGGCGTCCTCTCTTTCGTCTTCGATCGAATCGGGGACGAAAAACCCCTCGCCCGGCAGGATCGATTTGCGCTCGATGGGCAGGGCGTCGTCGTCGATGACCCAGTCTTTCATACCCTCCTCTGGGCGCCCGACACGAAAGAATCCCCGGTTCCGGGCCGGTCACTCCTCGGCGAGTTGGCGGACGGTGAGCACCGGAACCGGACACGACCGGACGACTCGCTCGGCGACGCTCCCGATGAGAAAGCGGTTCTCGCCGTGGCGCCCGCGGGTGCCGGTCGCGACGACGTCGGCGTCGTTCTCGCGGGCGTACTCGGTGATCTCGGGCGCGGGATGGCCCTCCCGAACCGCGGTCTCGATCTCGCGGTCGGCGTGGTCCCGAACCTGCGCGAGCGCCGCCTCCGACTGGGACTCGAGCGCGGTCCGCAGTTCGTCTCGCAGTTCCTCGGGCGAGGAGCCGACCTCCCCTTCGTCGACGACGTACAGCGCGTGGACCGCGGCGTCGAACCGCTCGGCGAAGTCGAGCGCGACCTCGACGGCCCGTCGGACGCTCTCGGAGCCGTCGGTGGCGATGACGACCGTGTCTATCATGTCCGCCTCTACCGGCGGACGCCTCTTAAAGTTCGGTGAGTCGCCGGGACCGGCCCGCCGGTTCGGGGCGCGCCTTCGGCCGGCGCGCGAACGAAGATTTTTCCCGGGAGGCCACACACGTAGTCGTATGACCGAACCGCCGCTCGCAGTCGAAACCGTCCTCGTCCCGGTCGACGGAAGCGACGAGTCGGTCGAGGCCGCCGAGTACGCCGCCGCGGTCGCCGAGACGTACGGCGCCTCGGTCCACGCGATGTACGTCCTCGGCGAGGAGTTCGTCCGGGGGATCGAGACCGGGACCGTCGCCGAGGAGGAGGTGCTCTCGGAGACCGAGGCGTTCATGGAGACGGTCGGAGACCTCGCCGAGGAGTACGGCGTGGAGCTCTCGACCTCCAACGCGTACGGCTTCTCGACCACGCGCAAGACCCAACACCCCGGGAGCGCGATCCTCGACACCGCCGACGACCTCGACGCCGACTTCCTCGTGATCCCGCGCGAGCCGGTGAGCGGCGAGCCCGGCGAGGTGCTCGAAAAGGCCGCCGAGTACGTGTTGCTGTACGCGAGCCAGCCCGTGCTGTCGGTCTGAGGAAGACGCGTTCGCACGCTCGGTCTTTTCCCCGACGCACCGGCAATCCCACCGCGAGCGACGCGAGGTCGCGAAAGAGGGGGTGGCGCCGTGTTTTTCAGCAACGGTTTGCAAAAGCGGCGCGTTCGTGCGCCGCCCGCAGAAACGGTCGTTTAGAGTCGCAGCGCCATCTCCCGCTCGAAGCTCTCGGAGCTACAGGTCTCGAAGCCGACCGACTCGTAGAGCCCGATCGCGGCGCGGTTCCACCGCTCGACGGTGAGCCACACCTTCTCGACGCCGTTGGCCCCCCCGTGACCCAGCAGGCCGCGGAGGAGCTTCGAGCCGATGCCCGCGCGCTGGTAGTCCTGATGGACGAAGATGGCGAGTTCGTGGTCGGCGTCGTCGCCCGGCACGAGAGTGGCGTGACCGACCGCGCGGTCGCCGTGCCACGCCACCACGTTCAGGCCGTCGAGCAGCGCGTCGAACCAGTCCCGGACCCGCGACTCGGTCGCCGGCGGGATGCCCTGCGCGCGGTCGGCCGAGTCGAAGTCGACGTACATCGCCACGACCGATTCGAGGTCGCCGTCCTCGTAGGGCCGGACCTCGATCTCGCGGTCCTCGCGGTCGGTGAAAGACAGCGGCGGCTCGGGGAACGAGCCCGCGGACGCGTCGGGGTACTCGCGTTCGGATCCGTTCATCGAACCAGAGTCACCGTCACCGGGGAGTTCAGCAGGACGAACTCCGCGATGTGGCCCAGTTGTATCTTCCCCATCGGGCTCCGCTGGCCGCCGCCGAGCGCGATCTGGTCGAACCCCTCCCGCTCGGCGAGGTCGACGAGCTCGCTCCCGGGATCGCCCGAGACGTGTCGTACCGTCGCCGAGAAGTCGGCGTCTTCGAGAGTGTCTCGGACCCGCGTCTCGATGCCCTCGGGCGTGCGGTCGCTCTCGGGGTTGTCGACGATCGCGACCGTGAGTTCGTCGCCGGCCGTCTTCGCGCGCTCGACCGTCTTCTCTAACGCGCGGATCGAGTCCTCGCTTCCGCCGATGCCGAGCAGGAGGTTCATACTCGACCAAACCCGGGCATCAGTGAAAACAGTTGTGCGAGCGTCCGGGCTGGCGATCCCCACAGACGATACGCTTTTCCACCTCCCACCGCAAGCGAGATCCATGGCAGACGACCGACCGCGTCCGACCGAGAACGACCACCAGGACGCCGACACCGGGGCGGTCGACGCCCCGGAGACAGACGACGAGCAGGCCGACGCCTCTGTCGCCGACGGCTCGGCCGAGGGCGGCGACGTCCCCGACGAAGTCCGCAAGTACGAGCGGTTCAAGAAGATGGACGGCGCGGAGTACGACCGGGTCAACGAGTTCCTCCGAGATCGGACGTACATCACCGCCCGCGAGTGGGCCATCGCCCGGCTCTGTGCGGACTTCCGGACCGAGACCGGCGTCGAGATGACCAAGATCGGCGAGAACCTCCCGGAACTGGTCCCGTTCATGACCGACACCTACACCCCGCAAGCGGTCAATCAGGCCCGGGCGAGCTTCGAGGAGAAGGTAAAGCAGGCCGGCGCCACCTTCCTCTACGGGGCGATGTCCGGGTTCTTCACCGCCGAGGAGCTCGACGACACGATGTACGAGGTGACCGAGGTCGCGAAGTTCCTGCTCGAAGTCGAGGGCGTCGACCTCTCGGTCGAGGAGGAGCTAGAGGCCGAGGACCGCATCTCGTCGGTGATGCGGGAAGTCCAGTCGGCCAGCGAACAGCTCCGCCACGACGAACTCGAGTGTCCCCACTGCGGCCACGAGATGGAGCCGGCCGACGACTAATCGCCGTCGCGCTCGGCCCCGGCGACGAACGGCCCCATGAACAGCGTCGACTGGGAGACGGTCGCCAGCCGCCCGACGTACGACACCAGCGTGGCGAACGGGATCAGAGACACCGTGGTCGCGGCGGCGACGAACCACAGCCTGTTCTCGACGCCGAGCGTCGCGCCGGGGAACACGCCGGGATCGTATATCTGGGTGGCGAGGTAGGTGACAAACAGCGTGGGGAGCCCGACGTAGAGCAACGCCCGCGAGAAGTTGATGTACTCGGTGCGGACGTACGTGGTCTTCAGGAAGCCCCGCGCGGTGACGAACAGCTCGATGGTGTCGACCATCTCCTCGATCGCCGCCCGCTCGTCGTCGCCGAGTTTGTCGTCGTACTCGATCCGAACGCGGCGCAGTCGCTCGATCTTCCCGGAGGTGTCGAGATCCATGACCGCGGCGACCGCCTCGAACTCGCCGAACGTCGCCTCGGCGAGCTCGTCGTTCACGCCGTCGGCCTCGGCGGCGAGCTCCCGGGCGAACGACGCGAGTTCCGACTGGAGCTCCGGGGAGCCGTCGACCGACGCCGCGAGTTCGACCCCTTGCTCTCTGAGCGCCGAGACGAGGTCGTCGAGGTACTGACCCGGCGCGAGCGGGCTGGTCGGCCGGTCGAGGAGGTCCTCGCTGTCGCGTCTGAGCTCCATCGTGTCGGCCAGGCGCTCGCGCTGGTCGCCGACCGGCCCGAGCTCGGGCGAGAGCGCGAGCTGATTGATCGAGAGCACGATGGTGACGACCGAGACGATGGTCTTCATCAGCTCGACCAGCACCGAGCCCGGCGACGTGCCGCGGGCGAGAAATCGCTGGGCCGAGACCGGTCCGAAGGTGCCGACCAGCACCGTCAGCACGAACACCGAGCCGGTCAACAGCCCGACGACCGTCCACCGGTTCGCGTCGAGCAACAGCCATCGCTTGAGCGCGAACAGCGCGGCCCGTAGCGTCCCCCGGTCCGGTCGGTCGATGGTGTCGCTGATCTCGGTCAGCGAGTCGCGGTCTGCCTCGGCCATTCTACGCGACGTTCACCGTCGGGCGTTATCTGTCCGATGGCCGACGGGCCCGCCGGAACGACCCTACCCGTCTAACTGCTCGGCGATGTCCGAGAGCCCCTCGTCGGGCGACTCGGTCGCGTCGTAGAACACCCGCTTTCCCGGCTCGCGCAGGCCGTACTTGAACCCGGGCTCGATCACGTCGACCAGCACCGACTGGCCGAACTCCACGCCGGTGTCCGCGACCCACGATTCGAGGCGGTTGTCGGCCTCGCCGGGGTTGCGCGCGAGCCGGGGGGTGTCGTACAGCCCGCGGAGCTCCCGGCCCTCGCCGGTCAGCGGCGCCTCGATCCGAGCGCGGTACTCGGTGTCGCCGGCGACGACGCGCACGAGGTCGCCGTCCGGAAATCGGTCGGCCTCGTCGTTCGGAATCTCTACTTTCGGGCGGTCGAGCCCACCGCTCCGGACGAGCGTCGCCCGGACGGTCGGGACCGAGGAGTGGTCGCTGGAGATGCGGTCGGCCATAGCGATCGCTGGGGCGGGGTACGGTCGGTCGGGAGAAAACGCCTGCGGTCGAGCGTTACTCGGCGTCTTCGTCGTCGCCCTCGCCGAGGAGTTCCTCGACGGCGGTGTCGCCGCGCTCGCTGATCTTGGCGTTGATCTGGACGACCGACTCGCTGACCTCGCCGCCGCGGACGGTCACGCGCCGGCGCTCGCCGTCGCGGGAGGGCGCATAGCCCGTGCCGCCGTCGAGGAGGACCTCCTTCAGGTCCGGACCGGACACGTCGCCGCGCATCGGTCGACCCGCCTCGTCGGAGCCGCCGGTGATCTCGACGCTGTAGCCGTCGAGGCCGACCGCGCCGCCGTCGACGTCCTCGCCGATGGATTTGCCGAGGAACCGGTTGGCGTCCTGTCCGTCCACGTCGCGCTGGAATGTCGTCCCGGAGTCGGGGTCCGCGACGACGACCTGAAAGTCTGCCATACGGAACAGAAGGGCGATTGGGCGTAAAAATACGTCGAAGTGTCCCGCGGGGCGGGCCGGGGCGGTCGGACGCGGCGCTCGCCCGAAGAGTCAGCGTTTAACCGCCGTCCGACCAACACCCGGCCATGACAGCCTTCCCCGAGTTCGAGGTCGTCCCGGCCGTCGACATGCAGGACGGCGAGGTCGTCCAGTTGGTACAGGGCGAGCGCGGCACCGAGAAGACCTACGGCGACCCGGTCGAGGCCGCCCGCGAGTGGGTCGACCGGGGCGCCGAGACCCTCCACCTCGTCGACCTCGACGGCGCGTTCGACGGCGAGCGCGCGAACGCCGACGCGGTCGAGCGCATCCGCGAGGCGGTCGACGTTTCCGTCCAGCTCGGGGGCGGCATCCGGACCGCCGACGACGCGATCGGCCTACTCGACCGCGGGGTCGATCGGGTCATCCTCGGGACGGCGGCGGTCGAGAACCCCGAGATCGTCGCGGAGATCTCGGCGGCGTACCCCGGGTCGGTGACCGTCAGCCTCGACGCGAAAGACGGCGAGGTCGTCGTCTCGGGGTGGACCGAGGGAACGGGGCTCGACCCCGCCGAGGCGGCGGCCCGCTACGAGGATCTGGGCGCGGGCGCGATCCTGTTCACCGACGTGGACGTCGAGGGGCGACTCGCGGGCGTCCAGACCGACCGGGTCCGGGCGGTGGTCGAGGCGGTCGAGATCCCGGTCGTCGCCTCGGGCGGCGTCGCGACCCTCGACGACGTGGCCGCGCTCCGGGACGCCGGGGCGGCCGCCGTCGTCGTCGGGACAGCGCTCTACGAGGGGGAGTTCACGCTCGAAGCGGCGAACTCGATCTAGGGCGGGCGCCCCGTTCCGGGTGCCACGCGTCCGCGGTTCGCCGACGACGCGGGTCGCACGCGGAGGGCAACGGCCTTGTGTCTCGGCCCGAATTGTCGACCATGAGCGACCGAACCGCGGCGGTGACCCGCGAGACCGCCGAGACCGACATCGAGGTGATCCTCGACGTGGATGGCGACGGCGACGCCACGGTCGAGACCGGCGTCGGCTTCTTCGACCACATGCTCGATAGCTTCGCCAAGCACGGCCTGTTCGATCTCACGGTGCGGTGCGACGGGGACCTCGACGTCGACGACCACCACACCGTCGAGGACGTTGCGATCGCGCTCGGAACGGCGTTCGAGGAGGCGCTGGGCGACAAGCGCGGGATCGTGCGCTTCGCCGACCGGAAGGTGCCCCTCGACGAGGCGGTCGCCGAGGTCGTCGTGGACGTGAGCGGCCGGCCGCTGTTCGAGTTCGACGGCGACTTCTCGCAGGCCGGCGTCGGCGGGATGACCAGCCACATGGCCGGCCACTTCTTCCGGTCGCTCTCGATGAACGCCGGACTGACCCTCCACCTCGGCGTGACGGGCGAGAACGCCCACCACGAGATCGAGGCGCTGTTCAAGGGGGTCGGACGGGCGCTCGACGACGCGACCCGGATCGACGACCGGCGCGGCGACGTCGCGAGCACGAAGGGCCAGCTATAGCGATGCGAGCGCCCGGCGGAACCCAACACCACTAAAGCCGTCACCGCGTATCATCCGCCAATCAATGTTCGACGAGATAATGCGGAAGTTCGAGGGGAGTCCCTCCCAGCAGGCGGTTATCCGACTGCTGCTCGAACGCGGCTTCTCGGTCAGCGACGAGGGGCGGGTGGTCTCGGGGAGCATCGAGATCCCAAACACCCAGATCGCCCGCGAGATCGACGTCGACCGGCGGGTCGTCGACTCGACGACCGACGCCATCCTCGAGGACGAACAGCTCCGGCGCATCTTCCAGAACATCTCCTCGATCCCGAGCCTGATGGATCTGGCGCCCGTGCTCGACCTGACGGTGCTCACCGTCGAGGTGACCGACGCCGACGAGTCGGGCATCGTCGGGACCGTCACGGGACTGCTCGCCGACCACGACATCTCGATCCGCCAGACCATAAGCGAGGACCCGGAGTTCACCGACGACCCGCGGCTCTACCTCGTCACCGACGCCGACATCCCGGGCGACGTGCTCAACGAACTCAAGAACCTCGGGTTCGTGCGGAAGATCGAACTGGAGTAGGCCGGACCGACGAGTCCGTCGAGCGCCGGGTGCCGGGGCCCCGGGACGGGCGGGCGGCGCGTCCTATTTAGGGCTGGCCGACCAACCGCCGGCCATGACGCTGGTGCCGGAGGACCGCGAGCGCCTCGCGTGGTGGACGTTCACGCTCGCGATGGTCGGCGCGCTCGGGTTCGTCGTCTGGTCGTTCGTCGGGACCGTGGTGTTCGGGGTCTTTCTCTACTACGGGATGCGCCCGCTCGACCGCCAGCTCCGCCGCCGGCTCTCCTCGGACGTCGCCGCGGACCTGACGGTCGTGCTGGTCGCGCTCCCGGTGCTCGGGCTGGTCGGATTCGCGGTTGCCGTCGGATTTCAGGAGCTGAGCCAACTGATCGGGACCGATGGGGCGCTCGCCCGGCTGGTGCCGTGGTCGCCCGACCAGCCGACCGCGCTGTTCGAGGACCTCCGGGCCGCGCTGGGCTCGGGGTCGGCCGGGTCGGCGGGCGGACAGTTGCTCTCGACCGTGCTGGGGACGCTGGCGGCCGCCGCCACCGGGCTGTCTCATTTCTTCCTGTCGCTTTTGTTGTCGTTCGTCCTGCTCCGGGAGGACGCCCGCATCGCGGCGTGGTTCCGGAATATGTTCGGCGGCGAAGGGTCGGCCGCCCACGCCTACGCGGCGGCGGTCGATCAGGACCTCCACGAGGTGTACGTCGGCAACGTCCTGACCGTCTTCGCGGTCACCGCGCTCGGACTGGGCGTCTACAACGGCCTCGACCTCCTCGCGCCGTCGGGGGTCGGCGTGCCGGTGCCGACCCTGCTCGCGTTGCTGACCGGACTGGCGACGCTGGTCCCGCTGGTCGTCGGCAAGATCGTCTACGTGCCGGTCGGACTCCTGCTCGCGTACCGGGCGACAACCGGGCCGGGGCCGGACGCGCTGTGGTTCCCGATCGCGTTCTTCGCGGCGGCGTTCGTGCTGTTGGACCTCCTCCCGGTGGCGGTGCTTCGACCCTACATCGCCGGCCGGCACGTCCACGGCGGGCTGATGGTGTTCGCGTACATCGGCGGCACCATGCTCTTTGGCTGGTACGGGCTCTTTCTCGGCCCGATGCTGGTCGTGCTCGGGGTCCACCTCGCCCGGATCGTCCTCCCGGAACTGATCCACGGCGAGACCGTCACCCGAGAGGTGCGGGCCGCCGAGTCGCTGGGGTCAAACCCGGGCGTCGTGGAGCCCGGCGCCGCGGAATCGGGCGACGCCGACGAGTCGGGCGCCGGCCCCGGCCCGACGACTTCGGAGGGGTCCAGCGATGGGTGACGAGCGCGCCGGCGCGCCCGACACCTTCCGCACCGCGGCGGGGTCGGGTCGAGCCGCCTTCGAGATCAGGGGGTCGGAGTTCGTCGGCCGAGTCCGGCCCGTCGCCGACCGCGAGGCGGCCGAGGCGTTCGTCGCGGAGGTCCGCGAGAAGCACGCCGACGCGACCCACAACGTCCCCGCCTACCGGGTTCGGGCGGACGGCGACCTCCTCCGGGAGTACGGCGACGACGACGGCGAGCCCTCGGGGTCGGCTGGCAAGCCCGCCCTGAACGTGCTCCAGCAGGAGGGCGTCGAGAACGTCGCGGCGGTCGTGACCCGCTACTACGGCGGGACCAACCTCGGGGTCGGCGGGTTAGCCCGCGCGTACTCCCGTGGAGTCAAGGAGGCGCTCGCGGACGCCGGAATCGCCGAGCGCCGGCCGCGCGAACAGTTCGGGGTGACGGTCGCCTACGACGACTCGGGGACCGTCCGGGGGATCCTCGAGAGCGCGGACGCCGAGTTCGAGGCGACCTACGAGGCGGAGGTGTCGTTCGCGGTGACGGTTCCGGTCGCCGAAGCCGCGGGGCTCAGAGACCGCATCCGGAGCGCCACCAGCGGCCGGGCCGAAATAGACTGACAGGTCAGCTCGCCGTCCCCTAGAGTTAAGCGGCGACTAACAGTAGCCGGTTCGTGCCGTGCGTTCGCACGGGACGAGGTAACTATGGGGGGACACGACACGCGCTCCGAGGAGCGCGACCGCGAACGAACAGGGCGAACGAACCGACGCGACTTCTTGCGGGGGTCGGCGGCCGCGCTGGGGCTGAGCGCGGTGCCCGCCTCCGCACGGGCGAGCGCGGTCGACGGCCGACCGCGCGCGATGCAGGCCGAGGAGGTCGCGACCGCGACCAGCGCCGAGGGGATGGTGTCGTCGGTCCACCCGGAGGCGACCCGGGTCGGCACCAACGTACTCGAAGACGGCGGCAATGCGGTCGACGCGGCGGTGGCGGTCCAGTTTGCGCTCAACGTGGTCCAGCCGCACGGCTCGGGCATCGGCGGCGGCGGGTTCATGCTGGTGTACTCGGCCGACGAGGACGTGACCTACGCGGTGGACAACCGCGAGCGCGCGCCGGCCGGGGCCGACCCGGAGATGTTTCTCGGCGAGGACGGCGAGCCGATCCCGTTCGACCAGCGCCACATGAGCGGTCAGGCCGTCGGCGTCCCGGGGACCCTGCGGGCAATCGACGTGGCGCTCAAGCGCTTTGGCACCCGGCCGCTCGAGCGGTTGATCCAGCCGGCCATCGACCTCGCGTCGCCCGGTTTCCGGGAAGCGACGGTCGACGCGTACCTCGCGGAGGTGATCGCCGAGGAGGTCGACAACTTCAACGACGCCGCCCGGTCGGTGTTCGCGCCCGGCGGCGAGCCCCTGGAGGCGGGCGACTCGCTGCTCCAGCCCGACCTCGCGGACACGCTCGAGCTGATCCGCGACGAGGGGGTCGAGGCGTTCTATCGGGGCGAGATCGCCGAAGCCATCGCCGAGACGGTGCAAGACACCGGCGGGACCATGACCACGAACGATCTGGCGGCGTACAACGTCACCATGGACCACCCCGAGTACGTCGAGTACGAGGACGTGGTGATCCGGACGATGTCACTGCCCAGCTCCGGGGGGCTGACGGTCGGCCACGTCCTGAAGCTGGTCGAGAGCTTCGACCTCGGCGAGTACGGCCCCAGATCGACCGAGAAGTACCACGCGCTCGCCGAGGCGTTCCACCGGGCGTACGCCGACCGCGGGGCGTACATGGGCGACAAGCTGTTCGCCGACGCGCCGTGGCAGGGACTGTTAGACGAGGAGTACCTCGCCGAGCGCCGCGACGAGATCTCGCTGTCGTCGGCGACCGAACCGCCGTGGGAGCCGGGCGACCCGTGGGCCTACCAGCCCGGCGAGCCCTACCGCACCAGCCCGCTGGTGGCCGACCCGGCCGAGATGGCCCGGAGCCTCGACGCCGAGAGCGCAGAGACCGTGCTCGGCATGCTGGCGGCGCTGTTGGCGGTCTCCCGGAGCGACGCCGGGGCGCGAGCGGGGGCGGCCGCCGGCCGGCCCGGACCCGACCGAGCCACGCCGCTGGCGGCCGATCGCGGCCAGACGACCCACTTCACGACCGCCGACAGCGAGGGCAACATGGTGTCGTGGACGAGCACCATCGAGCAGTTCTTCGGGACGAAGATGATGGTGCCGGGCTACGGGTTCATGCTCAACAACGAGCTGACCGACTTCGACGCCACGCCGGGCGGTCCGAACGAGGTCCGACCGAACAAGCGCCCGCTGAGCTCGACGAGCCCGACCATCGTGTTCCGCGACGGCGAGCCGTTCATGACCGTCGGCTCGCCCGGGGGCACGACCATCATCACGACGGTCGCCCAGATAATTCAGAACGTGACGACGTTCGGGATGGGGCTCGCCGAGGCGATCGCCGAGCCACGTATCTACGCCGACGACGACCCGGAGCTCTACTGGGAGGACGGCGTCCCCGAAGGCGTCCGCGAGGAGCTGTCGGGGCTCGGCCACGCGATCCAAGACGAGTCGGTCGGGCTCGGCAACGCGCAGGCGATCTTAGTCCGGGACGGCGAGTACGTCGGGGCGGCCGACTTCCGGCGGGCGGGCGCGGTCGGCGCCCCCGAGTCCTAACGCCGGCACGGGCTCGGGCGGGACGGCGCCGATCGGCGGCGCGGCCGCTCGTCGCTATTTTCCGCGATCGGCGCGGCGTGTCCGACACACAAAGCATATCGCCGGGAAAGACGAAGCCTCACCAAATGAGCGACGCCCCCACGACCGAGGCCGAGGCCGACCCCGACGCCGCCCGGGCGGTCGAACTCGACTTCGGCGAGTCCGGACGGATTCCCGCGGTCGCACAGGACGCCGAGACGGGCGAGGTGCTGATGCTCGCGTACGTCACCGACGAGGCGGTCGCGAAGACCCGCGAGACCGGCCTCGCCCACTACTACTCGCGGAGCCGCGAGGAGCTCTGGCAGAAGGGCGCGACCAGCGGGAACGTCCAGCACGTCGAGGAGGTCCGGGTCGACTGCGACGGCGACGCCCTGCTGTACCTCGTCGACCCGGAGGGCGGGGCGTGTCACACCGGCTACGAGACGTGTTTCTACCGGACGCTCGACGGCGAGACGGTCGCCGACCGCGCGTTCGACCCCGACGACGCGTATGAGTGAGAACGCCGCGCCGGCCTCGGCGGTCGCCGAGCTGGCGGACGCCGACGAGCGGCGTCGCGAGATCGACGCCCGGATCGAGGAGTACGGTGAGTCGACCGTCGAGTCGGTGGCCGACGCCTACGACCGGGCGACCGGCCTGCTGGCGCGCTACGAGGAGCAGGCGACCGGGACCGGCCGCCAGAACTTCCAGAAGTTCGTGGAGTTCAAAGCCGAGTTCGGCTCGTTCGTCGAAGAGCTCTCGGAGGACCTGCCCGCCTACGACGCCTTCGACGCGGCCGGCGACCGCTTCGACAAGAACCGACTCAACGAGCGGGACTTCGAACTCGCCCGCGAGGACCTCGAACCCGCCGCCGAGATCGCGGGACTGCTCGAGGACCGCGCCGAGGCGCTCGATCGCTACCGCGAGCGCCGGCGCGCGGTCCGGGACGCGCTCGAAGGCGTGGGCGAGGAGATCGCCGACCGCGAGCGACTGCTCGAACTCGGCGACGCCGACCTCGACGCGCCGGTCGAGGAGATCCGCGAGCCCATCGAGGCGTACAACGACGCGGTGACCGAGGCGTTCGACGAGTTCCGACGGAACGCGAGCGCCCGTGCGGTCCTCGATTTCGTGGCTGTCACCCGCGACTACCCGCTGGTCGAGTTCCGCGAGCCGCCCGAGCGCCTCCGGGCGTACGTCGCCGACAGCGAGGCCGGCGAGAAGCCCGTCCCGGAGCTACTGGAGCTCTCGGGGTACTCGAACTCGAAGCTCGACCACTACGTCGAGGCGCCCGCCGCGCTCAAGCGCGCGGTGGCGACCAACGAGACGTACCTCGAACGCCTCGACGCCGCGCCCCTGCGGCTCGACTGGCCGCCCCGGTCGGCGGCCGACCTCCGGTGGCGGACCGACGAGCTGGTGTCGGTCGTCGGCCGGTTCGCGCCCGAGGGCGTGGTCGCAGACCTCCGGGCGGTCCAGACGGCGGTCCGGGACGCCGACCGCTTCGAACGTCTGCGGACCGCGGCGATCGCGGCCGAACAGCTCTCGGAGGCCGAACGCGAGAAGATCGAGCGCGGCGCGGTCGAGCGCGAACTCGACGAGCTTCGGTCCCGGAGAGAGCGGTTGGAGGACGCGCTCGACGACCACCCGAACCGATAGGCGCGCTACCGCGTGACCGGGAGGGTCACCGACACCGTCGTGCCGTCGGCGGTGGTCTCCAGATCGATGTCGCCGCCGACGTACGTGATGACCCAGTAGGCGAACCACAGCCCGAGTCTGGAGCCGTGTTCGAGGGGCTTTTCGGTCTCGGCCTCGATGACGCGTCGCTCCTGGTCGGGGATGCCGGGACCGTTGTCCGCGATGGTGACCGTCGCCGTGGCGGACTCGGTCCTCGCGGTGATCGCCGCACGCGGGACCGCCGACTCTGAGTGTTTGACCGCGTTCTCGACGAGTTCGCGAAACGCGGGGATCGCCCGCGCGTCGATCCGAACCGACTCCGTGCGGTCGCCCTCGATCGCGATCTCGGCGTCCGGGTACAGCGCCCCGACCTCGTCGGCGATCTGTTCCAGCGCCGCCATCAGCCCGCGCTCGGTGTCCTCGTCGAGCGAGTCGCCGAAGATCCGCTGGATGCGGTGGGCCTTCTCGCTCGTTTCGAGGAGCAACTGGACGTTCTCCTGGATGGTGCGGAGGTGTTCGACGAACGCGTCGTCGTCGAGAGACGCCTCGAGTTCGGCGGCGTACCCGTTGATGACCGTCCCTTTGTTCCGGAGGTTGTGTCTGAGTATGCGGTGGAACACCGTGAGCTGTTGCTCGCGCAGTTTGTGCGCGGTGATGTCGTCTTGAATCCCGACGAACGCCTGAATCTCCCCGTCGGCGTCCGCGATCGGCGCGATCGTCTGATTGATCACGAACCGCTCGCCGGATTTGCGCTCGTTGACCAGTTCGCCGGTCCAGATGTCGCCGTCCCGGATGGTGTGCCACAGCTCCCGGTACAGCGACTCGTCCTGCTCGCCGGATTTGAGGATCCGGGGGTTTTCGCCGATGACCTCGGCGGCGGCGTAGCCGGTCATCCGCTCGAAGGCCGGGTTGACGTACTCGATGACCCCGTCGGGATCGGTGATGAGGATCGCGTGACCGGCGTGCTCGACCGCGTTCTTGAACTGCCGGAGCTCGTCGTTTTGCGCCCGGAGGTCGGCGTGGAGTTCGGCGGTCTGGTTGCGACGCGCGAGGAGGTTCGAGATGGTCCGGAACAGCGACGCCGGTTCGACGGGGGCGGTCACGACGTCGTCGACGACCAGCGGGCGCTCGGCGGTCTCGACGTCCGGGAGGTCGACCGTGACCGGCGTCTGGTCCCGGCGCACGAGGACGACCGGACAGAACACCGGATCGAGCTCTCTTTTGCGGCGCTCTAGCGCGTCGCTGTATCGGTGAAACGACGGCTCGTCGACGAGATACAGATCGACCTCGCGCAACTCCTCGTCGACGACCGGAGTGTGGTTGTCGTCCAGAATCGAGGTAAGGGCGCGGCGGTTGCCCGAGCCGTCGACCAGCAGTTGGATCTCAGCCATCAGACCGAGCCTCCTCGACCGTCGGGAGCGTCACGACGAACACCGCGCCTTCGGGGTCGTTGTCCTCGACCCACACGTCGCCGCCGTACGATTCGACCAGCGTCCGGACCAGATAGAGCCCGATGCCCGTCCCGTCGCTCTCCAGACCGGTCGCCCGTCTCCCGAAGATCTCGTCTTTCTGCTCGTCGGGGACGCCGGGGCCGTCGTCCGCGATTCGGACCGCGACCTCGCCCGCACGCTCGCGGACCGAGACGGTCACGTTCGGGGCCGGCCCGTCGTTGTGTTGGATGGCGTTTTTGAGCAGGTTTCGAAACACCGAGTCGAGCATGTCGTCGGCGACGACGGTGACCCCCGGGACGGTCCCCTCGACGGCGACGGTCGCGTCCGGGTACTCCGAGCGGACTCGTTCGAGTTCGAGGTCGAGCGTCCCGCGAAGCGCGATTCGCTCCGGTTCGGCCTCCTCGGTCGAGAGCATCACGTCGGCCATCTCCCGCGCCGTCTCGGTGAGCTCGACCGCGTGGTCGGCGCTGTCGAGGACCGTTCGGAGGTGTTCGCGCCCCGCCTCGTCGACGTGGGCTTCGAGCAGGTCGCCGTAGGCGGTGACGAGCTGTAGGTCGTTGCGGATGTCGTGGCGCAACATCTGGTTCAACAGCCCGAGGTCGTCGCGCTGGGCTTCGAGCTGGTCGTTTCGCTCGCGGAGTTTGGCGGTCGCGGCGTCGAGTTCCGCCGCGATGTGCTCGCTCCGGGCCTGCCTCGCGAGGAGGTTCTCGACCGTTCGAAAGAGCGTCTGTTTCCCGACCGGCGCGTCCAGCACCTCGTTGACGAGGAGCGGCGACTCGGACTCGACCGGGTCGGGGAGGTCGACGGTCACCGGCGTCCGGTCGCGACGGAGCAACACCACCGGACAGAACACCGTTCTGGTCTCGCGTCTGCGTCGATCCAGCGCGTCGCGGTAGCGGTGAAACGACGGCTCGTCGACGAGATACAGATCCGCGTCCCGGAGCTCCTCGTCGACGATCGGATCGTAGTGTTCGTCCACGACCGACGCCAGCGCCCGGCGGTTGCCGTCGGCGGACAACAGCAGTTGGATCTCGGTCATTGCTATCGGATGTCTCAGAGCGACTGATCGGGATCACCACCGACGCGTTTGGGCACGCCTTCGACGACCCCGTGCATCCCCGAGACCGACTCGCCGATCTGGAGCCCGTCGTCGGTGATCCTGAACCGGCGCGGGACCGTCTCGAAGCCCCCGATGCGCTTTTTCAGCACCCCGACGATCCGCTGGAGCTCGCCGCCGACCTCGATGTAGTTCTCGAAGACGATGTTGTCGGCGAGATAGCTGACGCTCTCGCTGGTCGGTTCGGGGAACCCCGTCACCTCCCTGCGCTGGTCGATCAGAATCACCGACGCGTTCATCTGGATCAGGTACTTTGTGAGCGCCCGGAGCCGGCGGCGCAGTTCCACGCCGTCTTCCCCGCCCTTGATCGCGTTCTTGTAGCCGGCGATGCCGTCGATGACGACGAGTTCGGCCGCGTGGCGTTCGACCTGCGTGCGGACCTGATTGGCGAACTCCTCGGGCGACATCGCGAGCGAGTCGATCTCCTCGATCAAAAGCGACCCCTCCTCGTGGAGGTCCGAGACCGGGTTGCCAAAGTGCTCGGCCCGGTGAGTGAACGTCTCGATCGACTCCCCGAACAGGTACGCGAGCGCCGGGTCCCCGTGCTGGGCGGCCGTCGACAGGAACTCCGCGGCCGTCGTCGACTTGCCGACCCCCGAGGGACCGCTGAGGATCGTGACCGTGCCGCGTTCGAGCCCGCCGTCGAGGAGGGCGTCGAGCCCGTCGATGCCCGAGGAAAACTTGGTCGGTTCGAACCGCCGACTGTGCGTTTCGGGCACGAGCGCGGGGAAGACCTCGACCCCGCCCTCGCGGATCTCCATCCCGTGGGACCCATCGCGCTGGCCGACCCCGCGGTGTTTCGGCACGCGGATCCGTCGGCCGGCCTTCTCGTCGCCGTGGTTGAGGGTGATGACGCCGTCGCTGAGCGACTTGAGCTGGGTGTCCATCTGCTCGGTCGGCGTCTTGGTCGCCAGCACGGTCGTCCCCCGGTTTTTGAGGAAGCGCGCGAACGAGATGATGCGCTTTCGGAACTGGTACTCGGTCGGTTCGAGGTACTGGAAGTGGGTTATCGGGTCGATCAGAACGCGGTCGGGGTCGACCGCTTCGATCGAGTCTCTGATGTCGGCGATCAGATGGCCGTCCTCGACGTCGCGGGGCTTGACCACGTCGTACGACTGGGCCCGAGTGAAAAAGTCCGACTCGGGCCCGACGTCGAGGAACGCGGCGTCGTCGAGGTCGATGCCGAGTTCGGCGGTGTTGGCCCGGAGGTCGTCGGCCGACTCCTCGCCGTGGATGAACAGGACCGTCTCGCCCGCGTCGAGGCCCGCTTCGAGAAACTGGGTCCCGAGGAGGGTCTTGCCGGCCCCGGGCGGCCCGATGACGAGGTACAACCGACCGTTGACGAACCCGCCGCGGAGGAGCGTATCGAGCCCGGAGATCCCGCTCGAGATCCGCGTGAACTGACGGTCTGAGGAGGTCATATTGCAGAATCACCGGCTAGCAAGCATAAAAGCCACGAAAACTGAGGTCAGATGAAAAGAGACGAACGTATTGGCGAGCGGTCGATCGCGGCGGGCCGACGACGAGGTCGTTCGCGTCGGGAGACGAGAGAGCCGCGACGCCGTTACGTCCGACACCAGTTCTGGGAGACCGACGCCACGGTAGCCGACAGGATCGAGACTTCGACGTGTTCGCCCGCGTCCGAATCGGGGCAGTCGGGGACGAAGGTGTACTCGTTGATGTAGCCCTGACTTTGCTTGACCCGGACGAGCGCTTTCTGGGCGTCGGAGACGTCCTGACGGTCGACGTACGAGGTCCCGTCCGACGCGTTCGAGGCCAGATCGATCCACTCACCGAACAACTGCTTCTCCGAGAGGTCCGCTTCGATATCGACCGGCAGGATCTCGACGAACACCGAGCGGTCTTCGGCCGTCAGATTCGACACCGAGAGCGACACCGGGCGAGGGTCCGAGCCGGTACAGCCGCTGGCCCCGGTCGCGAGGGCGGTCCCGACCGCGCCGAGGAACGTACGCCGAGAGGCTGGCATGTCTCCGAGACGCCGGCGGGTCCGAATAAGTCTTCTCTCTCGTCGGTGTGGGAGGGCTTCGAGCCGCCACCGCCGACCGCTCGCCGAGCGATCGCTACGCCGCGGCCTTCGCGTCGCGTAACGCCGCCGCCATCTCCTCGGCCAAGTCGCGTGCTCTGGACTCCTCGCGGGCCTCGGCGTAGATCCGGACCATCGGCTCGGTGCCGCTGGGGCGGGCCAGCACCCACGCGTCGCCGTAGTCGAGCCGGTAGCCGTCGAGGGTCGTGACCTCGGCGTCGGCGGCCTCGGCCTCGCGCTCGGCGGCCTCGAGAAGCGCGTCACGCTCGGCGTCGGTGTCGTGGCCGATGTTGATGCGGACGTTGTGATAGCCGTCGTAGGGCGCGACGACCTCGCTCGCGGGGCGGTCGGCGAGCAGTTCGAGGAATCGCGCGGCGGTGTACGCGCCGTCGCGGGCCAGCAGGTACTCCGGGAAGAAGATCCCGCCGTTGCCCTCGCCGGCGACCGGGACCGGCTTGCCCTGCTGTTGGAGCTCCTCGATCCGGGTGATGAGGTTGGTCGAGCCGATCGGGGTGAGTTCGAGGTACGCCTCGCAGTCGTCGGCCACGTCGACGAGGCGCTGGGAGACGTTGACCGCCGAGACCACCGAGTCGCCGGGGTCGAGTTCGGCGGCCGCGAGCGCCGCCAGCGTCGCGTCGCCCTCGACGTACTCGCCGGTCTCGTCGTAGAAGATGGCGCGGTCGGCGTCGCCGTCGTGGGCGATCCCCACGTCGGCGTCGGTCGCCTCGACGAGCCGGGCGAGATCGCCGAGGTTCTCCGGGACCGGTTCGGGGTCCCGGCCGGGGAAGTGGCCGTCGGGCTGGCTGTTGGCGGTGACGACCCGACAGCCCAGCTTCCGGAAGAACTCCGGGCTGGTGAGCGACCCCGCGCCGTGGCCGGGGTCGAGCGCGACCGTGAGGTCGGCGTCGGCGACGGTCTCGCGGTCGACCGACGCCAGAAGCCGGTCGACGTACGCCCGCCGGACGCCCTCGACCTCGCGGCTCGTTCCGGTCTCGCTCCACGGTGCCCCGTCGAACTGCTCGGCGAGGAACTTCTGTTCGATGCGCTCTAGGTCCTCGACCGCGAGCTCGACGCCGTCCGCGCCGACGAGCTTCACGCCGTTGTACTGGGGCGGGTTGTGGGAGGCGGTTATCATCACGACCGGCACCGACTCGCGGCCGGCGTACGACTGGGCGCCCGGCGTCGGAACCACGCCGAGCCGGTCGACGTCCGCGCCGACGCTGGCGAGCCCGCTGGCGGCGGCGTCGGCGAGCATCCGTCCCGTCGCGCGGGTGTCGCGAGCGACCGCCACGCGATCGGCCCGCCACACCGTCCCCGCGGCCTTGGCGACCTTCAGCACGAACTCCGGGGTCAGCGCCTCGTTGGCGACCCCGCGAGTTCCGCTGGACCCGAATACCTTCATGCCCGTGGGTGCGGACCGGGACGCAAAAGGCATTCCGGAGACGCTCGGGACGTGTTAGCCGGCCGTCAGCCCCGCCGGTCGGGGAGTGCCGAGTAGACGACGTTATATACGAGAGGCAAAGTGAGTCCAACAGTGAGCGATTCGGCGGCCCACCTCTGCGCGTCGCGGGCGCGCGAACTGCTCGAGACGCTGCGACCGCTCGCCGGCGATAGCCTCCGATGTGGCGTCCACTACCACGGTCGCCACCAGGCGGTGTTGGACGTCCGCGACGACGTCGCCGAGTCGTACGACGACGACGAGATCGCCTGCCTGATCGACGACCTCGCGCTCGAAGCGTTCGGCGACCCCACCCGGCTGACCGACCTCTACCGACTCGGCGATCTGGAGGCCACCGCCCGGTGGTTCGAGGACGGCGTCCTCGTCCACTACCCCTACAGCGACGCGAGCGGCGTCGCGGTCACGTTCGACCACGACGTCGGGTGTTCTCTCCGGACGCTCATCGCGACCGGGGCCGCGTTCCTCGACGGCCCGTGAACCCGAACCACTAACCCGCCGGGTGCCCCACGATCGGACATGGACATCAGCATCGACGAGAAGCGGGTGTACGACGGGAGCGACGAGAGCGTCCCGGTGTACGTCGTCGGTGAGTTCGGCGTGGCCGCGATCGAGACCTCCGACGATCTGGTCGGGGAGTTCGGGCTAAAACACCAGTGTACCGCCCGGGACGCCGCCGGGCGGGACGGCCGACTCGCGGTCGCCACCGACGAGGACGTGCTGGTCGCGACAGGCGACGGCTTCGGGGCGCTCGGCGTCGGCCCGGCGGTCGCGGTCGGGTTCGGGACCGACGGCGACCTCGTGGCGGCGCTCGGCGACGGCCGGGTGATCCGCGAGCGCGGCGACTCGTGGACCGAACTCGGCGAGGTCGCCGACGCCCGGGCCGTCGACGGCGATTTCCTCGCGGGGGCCTCCGGCGTCTACCGGGCGACGAGCGGCGGCCTCCGGCAGGTCGGACTGAACGAGGCCCGGGACGTGTCGGCGGCCGAGACGCCGCTGGCCGCCACCGACGACGGCCTCTACCGGCTCGGGAACGGGTGGCTGGCCGAACTGGAGGGCGCCTTCCGCGCGGTCAGCGCCTCGCCGGCCGGCGCCGACCAGACGGCGAGCGCCGGCGACCTCGGCGAGGCTCACGCCGCGACCGACGCGGCGCTCTTCGAGTTCGCCGAGGGGGCGTGGCGGACGGTGTCGCTACCGGTCGAGGAGGCGATCGTCGCGCTCGATCGCGGTTCCGACGGCGCCTACGCGATGACGGCCGAGGGGACGTTTCTGCTGTCGGTCGGGGACGGCTGGCGCTCCCAGCCGGTCGGCCTGCGCGAGTCGGCGGCGCTCGCCGTCCCGTGATCAGTCGGTCGCGGTGGCGCCGTTGACTTCGGCGGCGAGGAGGTCGGTCGCCTCCGCGAGGAGCGCCACCACCAGCGGCCCCGCGATGAACCCGATCGGGCCGACGCTGAGGAGCCCGCCGGTGAACCCGATGAAGTAGAGGCTCCCGGGGATGTCGGCGGTGTGGCGCGCGAGTCGCGGCCGGACGACCGCGTCGGGGAGCCACCCGATCAGGACCGCGCCCAGCACGCCGACCGAGACCGCCGCGGTCACGTCGCCGACGCCGAACTGGTAGAGTCCGAGCAGTCCCACCAGCACGGTCGGGCCGACGATAGGGAGAAACTGGAGGAACCCCGAGACGAGCGCGAGCGTGACGAACAGCCGGTAGTCGAGCAGGTAGAAGACGGGGAGCGCGACGAGGAAGGTCGCGGCGGCGGTCGCGGCCTGTAAGACGTAGATGGCGAACAGCGTCTCGCGAGCGCGCTCGCGAAACGCCTCGGCCACGTCGCGGTAGCTCGGCGGGATCGGTGCGAGCAACGCCTTTCGGGCGCGCTCGCGGTGGATGAGCAACGCGAACACCAATAGTGCGAACAGCGTCGCCTTGAGCGCGAGCACCGGCGCGATCCGTGCGACGGTGAGCGCGACCCCGGTGAGGTTCTCCCGGACGAACGCGATGGCGACGCTCGCGTCGGCGGTGTAGGCGACGCCGAGCAGTTCGACGGTGAGGCTCCGGGGGAGCGCTCTGAGCACCGCCAGCATGTCGGCCTGGCGCCGGTAGACGAGGAAGGCAAAGGAGCCGAACAGCGCGAGGACGCTGAGAAAGCCCACGGCGGTCGCGGCGACGCTCGCCCACCACGGGTGGGCGCCGCGCTCGACCAGCCGTCGGTGGAGCGGGGTGAGGACCGACGCCACCGTGATCGCGAAGAAGACGGTCCCGAGCACGTCGAACAGCACCACCGCGGCGAGGAGTCCGACCAGCACGAGCACCACGCCGAGTACCCGTTGTCGCGTCCCGGACATACTCGCCGCATCGAAAGCGGACACGAAAACCTTTGGGTCCCGCGCCGGCGCTACACGCCCCGCCACCCGGCGAGACAGAGGAGCGCGCCGACGAGGCCGAGCACGCCGGCGAGGTACGCGCCGACGACCGGGTCGTCGACCGCGCGCCACCCGAGGACCGCGACCCCGACGAACAGGAGGCCGGCGCCCGAGACGACCGCCCGGACCGCGGGATCGGTCGTCGGCGACTCGGCCGGCGTCTCGACGCCCGCATCGAGCGCGGCGCCGACGGCGTCGGCCGCTTCCGGGGGCACCGTCAGGAGTCGCGGGACGAACGCGCCGGTCCCGCGGGCGTACGACGCCCAGTAGATCGTCGGGCCGGCGACCCGGACCGATCGGACGCGGGTCACCTGCGCCAGCGGGACCCGCCGGCCGTTGCAGACGAGGTCGACCTCGCCGGTCGCGTCCGGCGGGTCGGCCGCGCCGGCGGGGCCGCCGTCGAGGTCGACCGTCCCGGCCGTCGAGAACAGCGCGACCGCGACCGGCGAGAACACGAGCGCGACCACGACCGCGAACAGCGCGTCGAAGCCGACGCCGGCGGCCGCCAGCCCCCAGAGGCCGACCGCGCCCGCGACGGCGGCGACGGCCACGCTTCGGGGCGTCCACGGGGTCGCGTCGCCGGCGAACGCGCCCGGACTCGGTCGCTGGTCGGGGTCCGCGAGCATCGGCCAGAGGTAGACCAGCGAGACCGGCCCGCCCACGAGGACGAGGAGAGCGACGAACAGCAACGCGCCGAGGGAAATCGCGGTGACGAGGGCGGGGAGCGCGAAGAGGAGCGTGCCCGCCGCGAGCAACAGCGCGCCGCCGAGTCCGGCCACGAACCCGTGGGCGAGCACCCGGAGGAGCCTCGATCGGGTCGCGTCGTAACGCCACTCGACGCCGGCGGGGTCGCTCATACCCGATACGTGACGGCGCGGGGACAAATACGTTCGGCGGGGGACGCGAGAGCCGAGGACCGCGCCACCTAAGTATCACTGTGTGCAATCACCGGGTAATGAAACGACGCACGTTCCTCAAAAGCGGCGCGGCGGGGTCGCTGATCGGCCTCGCGGGCTGTACCGGAACCGGCGAGCAGGCGACGACCACGACCGAAGAGACCACCACCGAGACGACGACCGAGGCCACGGAGACGACCGAGACGACCGAGACGACCGAGGAGACCACCACCGAGAGCGACGACGGGCTGAGCGGAACGCTGACGGTCGCGACCTACAGCTCGTTCGTCGATGCCCCCAGCTCCTCGCCCGGGCCGTGGCTCAAGGAGACGTTCGAGGAGCGCCACCCCGACGTGACGATCGAGTGGGCGACCCCCGACAACGAGATGAACTACTACATCCAGCGTCGGACACAGGGCGTCGACATCGACGCCGACGTGTACGTGGGGGCGAACGTCGACCATCTCATCCGGATCGACGAGAAGCTCGGCGACCGATCGCTGTTCGCGTCGAGCGCCGACGCCCTCGACAACTACGGCCACGTCGACGACGATCTGAAGTTCGACCCCCAACAGCGCGCGATCCCCTACGACACCGGCTACATCAGCCTCGTCTACGACGGCACCGAGACCGACGACCCCGAGACGTTCGACGCGCTCACGACCGACGAGTACGCGGGCGATCTCATCGTCCAGAACGCCCAGTCGGCCGCGACCGGTCGGGCGTTCTTGCTGTGGACGGTCCACAACCGCGGCGAGGACGAGTATCTCGACTACTGGAAACAGCTGGTGGACAACGACGTCACGATCCTCGGGTCGTGGGACGACGCCTACACCGCGTGGGAGGAGGGCGAGGCGCCGATGGTGGTCTCGTACTCGACCGATCAGGTGTACGCCAACCGCTACGATCAGGATCTGGAGAAACACCAGGTCTCGTTCCTCGACGACCAGGGGTACGCCAACCCCGAGGGGATGGCGAAGTTCGCCGACACCGACGTGCCCGAGCTCGCCGACGCGTTCATGGACTTCGTGCTGTCGGCGGAGGCACAGGGCGAGATCGCGGTCCGGAACGTCCAGTTCCCCGCGACCGACTGGGCCGAACTCCCCGAGGAGTTCGCCGAGTACGCCAAGATCCCCGACGAGCCGGTCACGTTCACCTACGAGGAGCTGGCGGGCAACCTCGACGAGTGGGTCGACGACTGGGCGCGCCAGATCGCGAGCAACTGACCCGACGTGAGCCGACGCGACGGGGTCGGGGGCTGGCTCGGACGCCGCGCGTCGACGGCCGAGCGCCACGCGCTGGGGGCGCTCGGCGTCGCGACTGCGGCGGTCCTGCTCGTGGTGTTTTACTACCCGGTCCTGACCGTGTTCGCCGACGCCGTCCGGATCGGCGACGCCTGGAGCCTCGACGTCGTCCGTGAGGTGCTCGAAGACCCCTTCTACTTCGGCCCGCTCGCGGCGGTGTTCGCCGGCGACTTCGGTTCGGTCGGGGCGGTCGCGGCCGACACGCCCCTCGGGCGGTTCGGGTTCACCGCGTACCAGGCCGCCCTCTCGACGCTCGCCAGCGTCGCGCTCGGGCTCCCCGGCGCGTACGTCCTCGCCCGCTACGAGTTCCCGGGTCGCCGGACGGTGCGGTCGCTCACCATCCTCCCGTTCGTCCTGCCCTCGATCATGGTCGCCATCGGCTTCGTCGCCTTCTTCGGGTCGGCGGGGCCGCTCAACGACCTGCTCGCCCGGTTCGGACTGGGGCGGGTGAACCTCCTCTTTACCCTCGAAGCCATCGTGGTCGCCCACGCCTTCTACAACGCGCCGCTCGTGGCCCGCGTGACGACCGCCGCGTGGGAGAGCGTCGACGCCCGGACCGTCGAGACCGCCCGGTCGCTCGGGGCGAGTCCGCGCCGGGCGTTCCTCGACGTGCTCGTCCCGCAGTTGTTGCCCGCGGTGCTGACCGGCGCCTTACTCACGTTCGTCTTCACGTTCATGTCGTTTCCCATCGTGCTCGCGCTCGGTGGGTTCCAGCTCGCGACGGTGGAGGTGTGGGTGTACTCGCTGGTCCAGCAACTCGACTACGCCGAGGCCGCGACGCTCGCGGTCGTCGAGACCGTCCTCTCGCTCGCGCTGACCTACGCCTACCTCCGGTACGAGTCGAGCCAGTCGGGCGGGAGCCGGGCCGCGAACCCGCCGGCCCGAAAGCGACTCGTTCCCGAAACCCCCTCGGCGGGAGCGCTCGCCGAGCGCGTCGGCGTAGCCGCCTACGCGGGCGTCGTCGCGGTCGTGTTCCTCGGCCCGCTCGCCAGCATGGTCGCCGAGAGCCTCACCGGGCCCCAGGGGTTCACCCTCCAGTACTACCAGTTCCTGCTCGAACGGCAGGCCACCGGCGCGTCGTTCCAGACGAAACCCGGGGTCGCGGTGCGCAACTCCCTGCTGTTCGGGGCGGCCGCGCTCGCGGTCGCGCTCCCGATGGGCGTGACCGTCTCGGTGCTGACGACCCGGAGCGGCCGGGCCGAACGGCTCGCCGACGCCGCCGCGATGGCGCCGCTCGCGGTCAGCGGCGTGGTCGTCGGGCTCGGGATGCTCCGCGGGCTGGTGTTCGGCGTCGAGGTGTGGGGCCACCGGCTCCAGATCGCCGGCCCGACCGCCATCGTCGCGGCCCACGCGGTCGCGGCCTACCCGTTCGTGGTCCGGAACGTCTCGCCGCTTCTCGGCGGCCTCGACCGCTCTATGGTCGAGTCGGCGCGCGCGCTCGGCGCCAGCCGAGTCCGGGCGCTGATCGACGTCGAACTGCCGCTGGTGGCCTCGGGCGTCGCGGCGGGCGCGGCGTTCGCGTTCGCCATCTCCATCGGCGAGTTCGATTCGACGGTGATTTTGGCCACCGGAAGCTCCAGCTACACGATGCCAGTCGCCGTCGAGCGCTACATCGGCAACCGGACGCTCGGGCCCGCCACCGCGATGGGGACGGTGTTGCTTGCGGTGACCAGCCTGAGCTTCGTGGTCATCGACCGACTCGGCGGGAGGTGGGAGGCGTGAGGGGCTCGCGACGCGAGGTCCGAAGGCCTCCGGACGTGGGAGGCGTTCGTCGGCGGTCGAACGCGGGTTCGACCGCCGACAGACGCCGGAGGTGGGAGGCGTGACCGACCTCCGCCTGCGCGGGGTCTCGAAGTCGTTCGGCGAGGTGACGGCGCTCCGGGACGTGAGCCTCGACGTCGCCGACGGGGAGTTTTTCACGCTGGTCGGCCCGTCGGGGTGTGGCAAGACCACGACCCTCCGCGCGATCGCGGGGTTCGAGACCCCCGACGCGGGATCGGTGGCGTTCGGCGACCGCGAGATGGCCGGGGTCGCCCCGGAGGACCGCGACGTGGGGGTCGTCTTCCAGAACTACGCGCTTTTCCCCCACATGACGGTCGCCGAGAACGTCGCCTACGGCCTGCGGTTCCGGGAGGTCCCCGGCGGCGGGTCCCGCGAGGAGCGCGTCGCCGAGCTCCTCGAACTGGTCGACCTCGCCGGCTTCGGCGACCGCGAGCCCGACGAGCTGTCGGGCGGCCAGCGCCAGCGCGTGGCGCTGGCTCGGGCGCTCGCTCCCGGCCCCGAGGTCCTCCTGCTCGACGAGCCGATGAGCGCGCTCGACGCCCGGCTCCGCCAGCGGCTCCGGACGCAGGTCCGGGCGATCCAGTCGGAGCTCGCGATTACGACCGTCTACGTCACCCACGATCAGGAGGAGGCGCTCGCGATCTCGGATCGAGTGGCGGTGATGAACGGCGGCCGGGTCGAGCAGGTCGGCGCGCCCGAGGCGGTGTACCGCCGGCCGGCGACCCGGTTCGTCGCCGAGTTCCTCGGCGACAACAACGTCTTTACGGGCGAGGTCGACGGCGGCGCGGTCCGGGTCGGCGCCTCGCGGTTCCGGGTCGCGGGCCTCGACGCCCCCGACGGCGCGCCGGTCACCCTCTGCGTGCGGCCCGAACACCTCGCGGTCGGCGACGCGACCAACGCCTTCGAGGCGACCGTCGAGACGGTCGAGTTCCTCGGCGAGGCGTTCCGGGCGTCGCTCGACTGGGACGGCCGGGAGGTGACCCTGCGCGTGCCAGAGCGCCCGGAAGCCCGGCGCCTCACGGTCGGGTTCGAACCCGACGACGCCCACGTCGTGTCGGTCGACGGCCGCGAGCCCGCGGTCCGGAGGGTCGAGGAGTAGCGGTCGCCGGGCGGTCGGTCAGGCCCGCCCGTCCCAGAACCGCTCGATCCCGAGCGACAGCATGTCGGGACTCACCGGCTGGAACTCCTCGCGCTCGGTCTCGGGGAGGTACTTGCGGACGCTGTCCCACGAGTCGCGGGCGTACCGCGAGTCGACGAGCACGC
This sequence comes from Halorussus marinus, assembly GCF_004765795.1. Taxonomy (GTDB): domain Archaea; phylum Halobacteriota; class Halobacteria; order Halobacteriales; family Haladaptataceae; genus Halorussus; species Halorussus marinus. Next base: position 236,803 of record NZ_SBIV01000003.1, on the reverse strand, counting down.
GGACGCCGACCTCCTCCGGGCCGCGGATCACCCGCCCGAGCGCCTGCCGGGCCTTCCGGGCGGCGGGGACGGTGAGCGCGTACTCGAAGCCGTCGCCGAACGCCCGGTTGTACGCGGTCCGGACCGCCTTCGTCCGGGGGCTCGCGGTGTTGATGATCGGGACGCCACACACCACCGCGGCCCGGAGCCGATCGCCCTGGTAGTCGACGCCCTCGGTGAGGGTCCCCCGGAGGCTCGTCACCAGCACCTTCGGCTCGCCGCCGAAGAACTCGGCCTTGAGGTCCTCGGTCGTGTCGTCGTCGCTACTCTCGTCGAGCAGGACCGCCTTCTCGACGCGGGGGTTCGCCCGGAGCGCGTCGGCGGCCCACTCGGCCTCGGCGTAGTTGGGCATGCCCACGAGGACGTTGCCCGCGGTCCCGGCCGCCACGTCCCGGAGCGCGTCGGCGTACGCCCGTCTTGCGGTGGTCTCCTCGCCGGGCGCCCCGCGGTTGTCGTAGGTGAACTTCGGGGCGTCGACCGCGAAGCTCTCGCGGTTCTCCGGCGGGAAGTTCAGGCCGTAGGTTCGCTCGACGATCGGGCGATCGTCCTCGCGTTCGAGGTGGTTCAGCCCGGTCACTTCCTCGAACACGTCGAGGGGTTCGAGGGTCGCGCTCATCAGCACGCCGCCGCCGAACTCCGCGAGGCGCTCGCCGATGGCGTCGCTTGGCACGCAGTTTTGCATCGCGAGCCGGGCGTTGTACGCCCGGCGCCACGACGACTCGGGCTCGGTGTCGTTCCACGTCCGTTCGAGCTCGATCTCCCGGAAGTACCGCTCGTGGTCGTTGCGGTACCACTCGCCGAGCACGCGCCCGGCGGCCGGGGCGGCGCGCTCTTTCTCGTCGTCTTCTGCCTCGTTCAGGATGCGGGCGGCGACGCCCCCGACGGCCTCGGCGCGCGCCCAGACGCCGTCGTGGTACCCCGCTTTCTCGGCCCACTCGGTGATCTCGTCGGGGCTCGGCTCGGTCGGATCCCGGAGCGGGATCTCGTCGTCGGGGAGGTCGGCGAGCCGCGACTTCCAGCCGCGGTGCTCGCGTTCGAGGTGGGCGGTGACCCGCCGGTCCAGTTCCTCCCGGAGGTCCCGGAGGAACTCTCGGGTCCGCTCCAGTTCGGAGAGCGAGACGTCGGCGTCCTCGAGTTCGGCCCGGACGAGGTCTGCGTCGGCGGTGGTGTGGCTCTCTCGACCCTCGAACTGTACGGGCTGGATCACGCGGCCGAGCTCCGACTCGGCGTCCCGCAGGGTCGCGTCGCCGACCGCGTCGCTCACGAGGTCCCGGACCCGGGGTTCGAGCATGTGGGCCTCGTCGCAGACCACGAACGTGGCGTCGTCGAGTAACGCGCCCGTGAACCCCCCAGTGGTGACGGGATCGAACGCGTGGTAGTAGTTACCGACGACCACTTCGGCGTGGCCCAGCACCGCGCCCATCATCGAGTGAGGGCAGGTGCCGTGCTGGACCGACAGCGAGACCAGCTCCTCGGGGTCGATCAGCCCCATCGCGTCGAAGTCGAACGGGACGGCCTCGACCGGCTCGCCGTCGTCGGGCAGATCGTCGAGGAACTGGGCGTAGAACGGACAGTACTCCACGTCGTCGTACTCGGGCATCTCCGGGGGGTACGGCGTCGGTTCGCCGCCGGTTTCGAGGTACGTCGCGCCCCCGCCCGAGACCCCCGAGTCAGCCAGCCCGGTCTGCTGGCTTCGGGCGCGCGAGACGAGGTTCCGGGCGGTCGTCGAGCCGGCCTCGCCGGTGATCGCGCGGGTGTCCTCCCGGAGAGACTCACAGCGCTCGTAGACGTTTGTGTCGTCGATCCCGCCCGCGTTCTCGCGGTTGTACGGGCAGACGTCGGCCTTCCCGACGAGCGTGAGCGCCGTCACGGGATCGTAGCCGTCGGGGAGGTTCGCGTTGATCGTCCGGAGGTCGTCCTCGAACTGCCGGAGCTGTTGCTTGACGCTGGTCAACACGAGCACCCGGTCGTAGTCGCTGTCGGGGTCCCGGACCAGCTCGATCCCGGCGGTCAGCGCCAGCATCGTCTTGCCGGTGCCACAGGCGCCCTCGACGACGGCGAACCCGCCGTCCCGGCCGGTCTCGATGGCGGTCTCGATACCGTCGACTTGCTCGTCGTACGGCTCGTCGTGGCCGAAGACGTCGCGCCACGAATCGGAGGCGGTCACTGGACCGGGGTTGGTCGGCGTCGGGTTTGAACGTTTGGATGGCACCCCGACGGGCCCCTCGGCGGGGCGGCCGGCGGGCCGTCCCAGAAGGTGAGAATCGCGGACAGCCCTTATCTGGCGGTCGGACGAACTATCGCTCGTATGTACGAGACGATCCTGCTCGCGACCGACGGCACCGTCGCGTCCGAGAACGCCGAGTCCCACGCGATCGACCTCGCGGCCGCCCACGACGCCGTCCTCCACGCGCTCTACGTCGTCGACGACAGCGTGTACACGGCGTACAGCGGCGACGAGTACGTCGACGGCTCCGAGGGCCCGGAGCACGGCCTCGAAGAGCGCGGGCGCGAGACCCTCGACCGAATCCGGGCCGAGGCCGACCGCGCGGACGTCGAGGTCGTCGACGCGCTCGAACACGGGGACCCGGTCGAGACCATCATCGAGTACGGCGACGCCAACGACGCGGACGCCGTCGTGCTCGGGACGAAGCGCCGGCCCGCCGAGTACCGGGCGCTCCTCGGGAGCATCACCGACCGCGTGCTCAGGCTGACGACCCGGCCCGCGATCGTCGTGAAGACCGACGCCGACGAGTAGCCGGGCTCGCGGTCCGATCGGGGCCGACCCGACGCGCCGATGCAAACCGTTACCCGGCGCGACCGACTACCGTCGTCCATGAGCGACGCCCCGAACTTCGACGCCGACCAGTGGCGCGAGGAACTGGAGTCCCACCGCGCGGAGAAAGACGACTTCTTCGGCGACCACCCCCAGTCGCCGATCCCGCCCGAGGAGCGCGAGGGCTTCGAGGGCCTCGAGTACTTCGCGCCCGACCCCGACTACCGGGTGACCGCGACCGTCGAGACCCACGACGAGCCCGACCCGGTCGAGATGGACGTGAGCGCGGGCGCGCCCCAGCGGTATCTCCGGGTGGCGACCCTCCGGTTCGAGTTGGGCGGCGAGGACCACGAGCTCGCGGCGTACACCCGCGACCAGCAGGAGGGGCTTTTCGTCCCGTTTCGGGACAAGACCACGGGCCAACAGACCTACCAGGGCGGCCGGTACATGGAGTTCGAGACCGAAGGCGACTTGCAGGACGGCTCGGAGATCACGGTCGATTTCAACCTCGCGTACTCGCCGTTTTGCGCCTACAGCGAGACGTTCGCCTGCCCGCTCGCGCCCGAGGAGAACTGGCTCGAAACCGAGGTCCGGGCGGGCGAGCGCGACGACTGATCGGGCGTCGGGGCCCGGCGACTGACGCGGGAACCGGACCGACCGGCGGTCAGGGCGCGACGCCGACAGTGAGTAGCGTGCCCAGCTCCCGGTAGCGCTCGACCATCGCGGCTCGGCTGTCCCAGTCGTCGGTCGGGAACGCGCTCGCGTCGGGGATCTCGATCTCGCGGTCCGGGACGTTGTCCTGCTCGGCGACGTGCAGACCGGCGTCGCGGAACGCCTCGCGGTACTCCCGGGCGCTCCAGCGGGTCATCTCGACGTCGATGTTGTCCTGCCAGCCGTGAGAGTGGACGTTCTCCTCGTAGTAGTTCACCGCACAGAAGAAGGTGCCACCGGGGGCGAGCACGCGCCGTATCTCCGCGAGGGTCTCGCGGGGGTCGTTGGCGTAGTAGAACGCCTCCATCGAGAAGACGTGGTCGACGCTGTCGTCGGCGAACGGCAAGTGGTCGAAGTCCCCCACCAGAAACCCGACCCGCCGGTCGTCGGTGTACCCGTCGGCGTTGTGCGCCATCTCCGGGGAGCCGTCGAGCCCGTAGGCCCGACCCGCCCCTTTGGTGTCCCGGAGCGCGCGGGCGGCGTACCCGCTCCCCGTGCCCAGATCGAGGACGACGTCGCCGGCCTCGACCGGCATCCGGGCCAGCGCGTACTTGGCGGTGTGCCAGTGGCGGTCTTCCATCCCCTTGTCGCGGCCCTCGGCCGCCCAGTCGTCGAACTCCTCGCGGACGCTCATACTCGCCGCGAGACGCGCCACGGACAAAACGGGTTCGAAACGCCGCGTCGACCCCGGCGACGGTAGACTTATTTCGCTCCGCCGGGCAGTTGTAGCCGACATGGACGCCGTCGTCGTCGGAGGCGGGATCGTCGGCCTGTCGTCGGCGTACTCGCTCGCTCAGGCGGGCGCGGACGTGACGCTCCTCGAGAAGGGGTCGCTCGGGATGGGATCGACAGCCCGATCGGCGGGCGGCATCAGGAGCCAGTTCTCGACCCGGGTCAACGTCGAACTCTCGGTCGCGAGCCGGGCGGTGTGGGACGACTTCGCCGAGCGGTTCGGCGTCGACATCGCCTACCGGAAGTCGGGGTACCTCTTCGTGGCCCGGACGGAGGCGACCGCAGAGCGGTTCCGCGAGGACGTCGCGATGCAAAACGACCTCGGGGTCGACACCGAGTATCTCGATCCGGCGACGGCCCGCGAGCGCTGTCCCGGACTGATCGACGACCGGTTCGTCGCCGCGACGTACAACGGCGCCGACGGGTTCGCGGACCCGAACCTCGCGGTCCAGGGGTACGCCGAGGCCGCCCGCGAGGCCGGCGTCGACGTGCGGACCGGGACCGCGGTCACCGACGTCCGCACCGACGGCGACGCGGTGACGGGCGTCGACACCGACGACGGGCGGATCGACGGGACGTTCGTCGTCAACGCGGCCGGCGCGTGGGCGGGCGAGGTCGCCGAACTGGCCGGCGTCGACCTCCCGATCGCCCCGCGCCGGCGCCAGATCGCGGTGGTCGAGCCCACCCGATCGGTTCCCGAGGACGTCCCGCTGACCATCGACCTCCAGACGGGATCGTACTTCCGCCCCGAGCGCGACGGCGCCGCGCTCGTCGGCGGCCAGTTCGACGAGGCCGACCCCGACGTGGACCCGGACGCCTACTCGGAGTCGTTGGACATCGACTGGGCGGCGACCGCTGTCGAGCGCGCCGCCGACTGGACGACGTACTTCGACGGCGACTCGCGCATCCGGCGCGGGTGGGCCGGGCTGTACGCGGTCACGCCCGACCACCACCCGATCGTCGAGGAGACCCGCCCCGGCCTCGTCACCGCGGCGGGGTTCTCCGGTCACGGCTTCCAGCACGCGCCGGCGACCGGACAGATCGTCGCCGAACTCTGCGTCGACGGTGCGGCGTCGCTGGTGGACGTCGACCCGCTGTCGAGCCGTCGCTTCGAGGACGGCGAGGCGCTCGTCGAGCGGAACGTCGCGTGATCCGGAGCCGATCCCGAACGGGCGGGCTCGCGCCGACCTTCGGGGCTACCGCGTCGCCCTCGATCTCCTCGCCCCCGTCGCCGCGGCGGGATCGACGGGGCGACGCCGCCTGATTCGTCAGCCGAACGGTACGTAGCGGATACACTTATCGGGGCTGGCGACCGTATGTACCCGTATGCCAGAAGAAGTCCTGTTCGAGTCAGAGAGCGACCGGACCCGAGACGAGATCGCGTCGTACCTTCACAGCGTCGCCGAGAAGCTCGAAAGCGGGGACGCGATCACGCTCAAATCCGGCTCGGACTCGGTGACGATGGACCCGCCGGCCCGACCGACGTTCGAGGTCAAAGCCGAGCGAGAGGGGCCGGCGGGCGGCGCCGGGGAACTGAGCGTCGAGTTCGAACTCGAATGGGACGAGGACGGCGATTCGGGGCGCGCCGAGAGCGGCCAGTTAGAGATCGAGTAGCGCCCCGGCGAAGACGAGCGATCGGCGGTCGGCCGACCGTCGTATTCGTTCCACCACAAGACTTTCACGACGGTTGATAGAACTGTCGGCTGATGGCTTCTCGCAGATCAGTGTGCCTCGAAGAGATGACGTGGCCGGAAGTCGAGTCAGCCCTCGAACGCGGGACGCGAACGGCGATCGTTGCCGTCGGGTCGATCGAACAGCACGGACCCCATCTGCCGTTGAACATGGACACGCTGGACGGCGACGAGCTCGCTCGACGGATCGCAACGACGCTCGGAGACGCCCTCGCGGCCCCCACGATTCGGCCCGGCTGTTCGGGCCACCACATCGAGTTTCCCGGGACCATCACGGTGGCGCCCGAGACGCTGATGGACGTGATCCGGTCGTACTGTCGCTCGCTGGACGAACACGGCTTCGAACATATCGTCCTCGTGCCGACCCACGGCGGGAACTTCGGCCCGGTCGAGACCGTCGCGCCGCAGATCGCTCGGGAGATCGACGCCGCGGTCATCCCGCTCGCGGACCTCGACGAGCACATGCGGTTGCTGAACGAGGGCCTCACCGAGGCGGGCGTCGAGTACGAGCAGGACGTGATCCACGCGGGCGCGGCGGAGACGGCAGTCGTGTTGGCGATCGACGAGGACCTCGTCAGGGTCGAGGACATAGAGTCCGGCCCGGAAGGGGAGATCACGACCGCCCGTCTGCTGAGCGAGGGGTTCAAATCGATCACCGACAACGGCGTGCTCGGCGATCCGAACGAAGCGACTCCCGAGGCCGGTGAGACGATCATCCGGAACGTGGTCGACGCGTACGTCGACCACATCGAAACCGAGCGCCGTTCGGTCTGATCGCCGATCGTCGCGACGAGCCGTTCGCGGTGCTTTCGCGTCGCGGTCCGTGCGGACGCGAGACGAACGACCGCACGAGCCGCCACACACCCGGTGTCGGATGAGAATCGGTCAGCGCGTTCCGAGCCGACCCCGGCGTTCTCGACTGCGATCGCTCAGACGCGATGCACCGACCCGACCTGCGGGGCCGTCGCGTCGAAGCCGTCCGCCCGGAGCTCGGACGCGAACTGCTCGCACCGGTCGCCGTGGTTCACGAGCACGGCGGCGTCCTCGTACGACGAGAGAAGCTCCACGAGCCCGTCGCGGTCGGCGTGAGCCGAGAAGTCGTACTGTTCGACTCGGGCGCTCACGGGCATCACGCGCCCGTCGATCTCGGCGCTCCCGGTTTCGAGTAGATCGCGCCCGGGCGTCCCGTCGACCTGATAGCCGGTCATGGTGATCTTGTTCATCGGATTCGATCGGATCTCGGGGATGTAGGTCATTGCGGGGCCGCCCGAGAGCATCCCGCTCGTGGTGATGATCGCGGCCTTCTGTTCAGTAATCCGCTTTCGCTGACCGTTTCGTCCGGTGACGAACCGCGCGTGGGATTTCGCTCGTCGAAACGCGTCTGCGTCGCGAACGAACTCGGGATACTGCCGAAGCATCTCGGTGACTTGCTTGCCCATCCCGTCGACGTAACAGGGGATGTCGTACTCCTCGCAGATGAGCATCATCTCCTGCGTCCGACCGATCGCGAACGCGGGAACGACGACCGTCCCGCCTTCCCACAGCGTCGTCTTCACGCTCTCTGCGAACCGTTTCTCCACCACGGAGCGGTCCTCGTGGTCGACGTCGGCGTAGGTGCTCTCGCAGATGACGGCGTCGGCGTCGGGTCGCCCAGTCGTCCCCGAGACCAGACGCTGGTCGTCGGTGTGGAAGTCGCCGGTGTAGAGGAGTCGCGTCTCCCCGTCGTCGACGAGGACGTGCGCGCTCCCCGGGATGTGGCCCGCGTTGTAGAAGGTCACCTCGTAGCCCGCGGCGTCGAAGGGCTCGCGGTACCCGTGGGTGTTCGACACCTGCGTGACGCGCTTGCGGTCGGTCTCGGTGAACGGGCAGTGGTACGACCCCCCGTGCAGTTTGAGCGTGTCTCGCGCGAGCGTCAGCGTGAGTTCGTACGTCGGCGGCGTCCAGTGAATCGGCGGCCGCGCCTCGCCCGAAAGCAGGGCCGGTACCGTGCCGACGTGGTCGAGGTGGCCGTGGGACACCACGACCGCGTCGGGAGTCGGCGTCTCGACCGGAAACTGCGGGGGGTTGTCGGTCAGCATCCCGAAATCGAGGAGAAGAGAGTCGTCGACGAGAACGGCGCTCCGGCCGATCTCGCGGGCCCCGCCGAGAAACTCGATGTCCATCGGTCGTCGATAGTCGGTCGAGGCCTTTTCGTTCGTCGGTTCTCCGATCGCGGCGCGACCCGGCGCTCGCGACCGAACTCGCCGGACGCCCGCCGACAGAACGCTCAAAGGCGCCCGGACCGTAGGTCGACCGAATGGATCGGACGCTCGAACTCCCGAACGGCGAGACGGTCGCGCCCGACGACGTGTTCCTCTACAACAACTACCCCTACCGCGTCGCGTTCCCGGACGAGGCCGACTACGAGTTCGCGCTCTCGCCGCTCCACTGGGGCGGCGGCGAGATGGACGTGCCGTTCCGCGACCGGACGGCGCTCGTCGAGCAGTGGGGACCCGACTCCCGCGGCACGCTGTCTCCCGACGAGTGGGAGCAGTGGCTGGGGGAGGCCCGCCACAACGATCGGATCGGCGACGGCGAGGTCGACGCGCTCGCCCGCGAGCTTCCGGTCTCGGGCGGCGACTCGGTCCGGGACGGCGGACTGGTCGGTCGACTCCGGCGGGCGCTCGGGCTCTGAACCCACCGTCGGCCGGTCGTCGCCGACCGCGAGGACGACGCCACCGCGATCCGGTCCGGCGACGTCGTTTCGTCGCCATTCAAATGGCCGGCGCGTCCACACCCGAGCGATGACAGACGACGAGCCGTTCCGGGTCGCGATCAAGGACAGCGCGACCGACGCGAACGAGGCGGCGTGGCAGTTCGGGCGGGCGGAGGGCGAGACCGCCAAGTTCGACTCCGAGGCCGACGCTCGGCGCCGCGCCCGCGAGCTCTCGGCGGCGGGCGAGACGCCGCTCAAGATCCAGCGGGCGGCCCCGCAGGACCCCTCGGACGCCGACGCCTACCTCGTCGCGTGGCCCGAGCGCCGCCGCCGGGACCCCGACGGCACGCCCGCCCGGGGGCTGACCTTCGACACCGCGGCGAACCAGTACGGCGCGCTCGGCGAGGCGGTCGTCTGCTCGCCGGCGGTGAACCCGCCGGTGCTGGCTCACTTCGCCCGGGTCGATCCGGCGCTCCCCGACGAGGACCTCCGGGTCGAACTCGACGCCGACCCCGAGCCCGTCGTCGTCGGGGCGTCGCGTCGGTGGGTGCCCGACTGCCGGGCGACGGTCCGGCTCGGCCCCGACCGGCCGGTCCTGACCGAGTACTGGTGTGAGGTCAAGACCGGCGACGGCTCGTTCGAGCGGAGCCAGCGCGAGGCGATGACCGCCAAGGCCGGCGAGGCGACCGTCCTCAAGATCCGGGTGGACGTGACCGAACTCCCCGACAGCTACACCGCGTGGGTCCGGAAGGTCGACCCCGAGGAGGGCGACGGAACCGACGTGCGGGTCAACGCCACCCTCGACAGCTACGAGTGAGTCGCGGTCGGGCGCCCGCGACGCTCGCAACACGCGCACCTTCCGGGCGTTTCAAGCACCCGCCCGACCAAGCCGACGCCATGACGCTGGTCGCGTTCGACTTCGACGGGACGCTCTCGGACTCGGAGATGACGGTGTTGCTCGGCGAGCGGATGGGAGTCGCCGACGAGATGGCCGACATCACCGAGCGGGCGATGAACGACGAACTCAGCTACGCCGAGAGCCTCAGAGACAGGGCGGCCCTGCTGGAGGGGCTCTCGACCGACGGGGCCAAAGCGGCCTTCGACGAGGTCGCGCTCCGGCCCGACGCCGCCACGGTGATCCGCGAGCTCGACGAGGCGGGCGTGACGACCGCGATCCTGACCGGCGGGTTCGAGCGCGGCGTCGAGGCCGCGCTGGCGAAGGCGGGCGTCTCGGTCGACGTCGTGGTCGCGAACCGCCTGCCCGTCGAAGACGGCCGGCTCACCGGCGCGGTCGAGGGGCCGCTCATCGAGGGGACCAAAGACGACGCGCTCGAACGGCTCGCGGGCGAGCGCGAGATCCCCATCAGCCGGACGATCGCGGTCGGCGACGGCGCTAACGACCTCCCGATGCTGGAGGTCGCGGGGCTCGCGGTCGGGTTCGCGCCAAAGCCCGCCGTCCGGCCGGCCTGCGACGCGGTGGTCGGCTCGATGGAGGAACTGCGGGACGTGCTCGACGAGGAGGAGCTGTTCGGATGAGCTGATACCGGCCGCCTCAGGGTTCGAGTGATCCGCGGCGCGCTCGCCCGGTCGCGACGAGCGAGCGATCGACAGCACGAACTACCTGTTCGGCCGACGCGAGCGAACCGAGACGACCCGGACCGCGGCCAGCCTTTTGCCGACGCGGTCCCACGGATCAGGCATGCCAACAGTCGCGATCGTCGGTGCGGGCGTCGCCGGGCTCGGAGCCGCCTACCGCCTTCGAGAAACCGACGCCGAGGTGATCGTCTTCGAGCGCCGCGAGTCGGTCGGCGGCCGGGCCGCGACCCGGCGGCGGAACGGCTGTACCGTCGACGTGGGCGCGAACTACTGCAAGGACGGCGACGACCGGGTCGCCCGCCTCCTGCGCGAGGAGCTCTCGGACGGGCTGGTCGAGGCCGACGGCCCGGTCTGGACGTTCGACGCCGACGGCGAAATCTCGGAGGGTCGGGGCGACGACGGCTCGAAGTGGACCTACCGCGAGGGGCTGGCCGCGCTCGGCGACCGACTCCGGGCGGCGAGCGACGCCGCCGTGCGGACCGGAACCGAAGTCACGGGACTCGCACGCGACGGCGATCGGTGGCGGGTCGAGACCCGCGACGTCGGCGGGTCGGTCGACGGTGACGGCGACGGCGCGACCGTCCGAGCCGACGCCGTCGTGCTCACGCCGCCCGGGCCGACGACCGCCGACCTGCTCGCCGACAGCGAGTTGGGCGACGACGGGCTTCGGTCGACGCTGGTCGAGGCCGCGTCGGCGGTCCCCTACCGGACGATTCTGTCGGTCGCGCTCGGCTACGGCGACCGCATCGAGGCGCCCTACTACGCGCTGGTGAACGCCGACAAGGGCCACGACCTCGGATGGGTCGCCCGCGAGGAGTGCAAGCCCGGCCACGTTCCCGACGGCGAGAGCGTGCTGGTCGTCCAGCCCGCGCCCGAGTGGTCCCGGCGGCGCTACGACGACACCGACGACGAGCTCGCGGCGGCGGCCGCCGAACGGGCAGCCGACCTGCTCGACGATACCGCCCGCGAGCGGTTCGACTGGGCGGAGGTGGTGCGGTGGCGCGAGGCCCTGCCCGACGCGGGCGCCGACCGCGAGGCGCTCGACCGGGGCGCCGACGCCGGCCTCTTTTTCGCGGGCGACTGGGTGGTCGGCGAGGGGCGACTCCACGCCGCGCTCGCGAGCGGACTGGACGCCGGCGACCGGGTCGACGCGGACCGCTGATCGGTCCCGCCGAGGTCAGGCCGACCGGGAGAGCAACACCACCGACGCCCCCGAGACGACCGTCACCGCGAGGACGTGGCCGACGATGGCGACGAGCAACACCGGCCGGTCGCCGACGAACGGGACCAGCGCCAACTGGACGAGGGCGAACCCGATCGTCAGCAGGTCGGCCCGGCGGAGTCGCGCCCGGGTCGGGGCGTCGAGCGTCCGCCGGTACCGGACCGACCGGGAGAGCCCGACGACGCTGGCCCACCAGCCGGTGCCGATCCGGTAACAGAGGTCCCAGAGCACCAACAGCGCGAGGTACACCGCCGGCACCGGGAGCGCCGGCCCGAGGAGGGCGGTCAAAAGCGGGCGCCGGCCGACGCCCGCGCCGCCGGTGAGCAGGGCGGTCACCAGCGCGACGAACGCCAGTACGCCAAGCACCACCTCGATGCTCGTCCCGAACAGGAGCCGGGGGTAGGCCGGCGGTGCCGACGACGCCCGGATCTCGCGGCTGAGCGCGAGCATGAGATAGCTCCCGGCGGCCGCGACCCCCACCGCGGCGGTGCCCGCGGGCACGGCCGACCAGAGGTCGTAGCCCGCCGCGAGCGCGAGCATCGCGCCCTCGAACAGCAGGAACTGGACGGTCACCGCGGCGGTCGGCGAGAGGTCGACCCCGGGGATCGCGCCGACGATGCTCTCGTACACCCACGTCTCGCCGTACTCGGGGGTCGGGGAGTCGGAGTCGCCACCGGCGTCTCCCGCCATCAGTCCCCGCCCGCCAGTGCGCGCTCGACCGCCGCGTCGAACGGCGTCAGTTCGACGGGAACGAGTTCGCGAATCCGTTCGTCGTCGGCGACGACGGGGTTTTTCAGTCCCTCGACGAGCGGCCGGGCGACGCTCGCGGGCACGTCGGTCACCAGCCGGAGCCAGTGGGCAGACAGTGTCGGCGTCAGGACCGGCACCGGAACGAGCACGAGCGGTCGGCCGGCGGTCCGGGCGGTTCGGCGGAGCATCTCGGCGTAGCTCAACACCTCCGGGCCGCCGATCTCGTAGGTCCCGCCCGCGGTCTCGGGGGCGTCGAGGACCCCGACGAGGTACGCCACCACGTCGGCGACCGCGATCGGCTGGCAGTCGTTGCGGACCCACCGCGGGGTGATCATCACCGGGAGCTTCGAGACCAGTTCGCGCATCAGTCGGAAGCTCGCGCTCCCGTCGCCGACGATCACCGCGGCCCGGAGCACCGTCAGGTCAAACTCGCCGCCCGCGAGGATCGACTCGACCTCCCGGCGGGATTTGAGGTGGGCCGAGAGGTCGTCGCCGGTCTCGCCCAGTCCGGCGAGATAGACGACCCGCTCGAGCGGCGACTCGCGGGCGGCGTCGGCGAAGTTCCGGGCCGCCGCGCGGTCGCGGGCCGCGAAGTCACCGCCGGTCTGCATCGAGTGGACGAGATAGTAGGCGGCGTCGACGTCCGCGAAACAGCCCTCGAGGCTCTGTGGGTCGAGCAGGTCGGCTTCGACGACCGCGACCCCGTCGGGCGGGTCGTAGCGCTCGGCGTCCCTGACGAGCGCGACCACCTCGTGGCCCGCATCGATCAGGGCCGGCACCAGCCGGCCGCCGACGAATCCCGTCGCTCCGGTCACCAGCACGCGCATTGGCGGCGGGTTCGGACCGAGGGGTCATAACTGTCGGTGCAAGAGCGGTCCGCGGCCCGAAAAGAGTCGTCAGGTCTGCCCGCTCAGTCGCCCAGCGTCTCGCCCGGTGCGGGGCGCTCGCCGAGCGTCACCTCGACGGTCCGGCGCTCGCCGTCGCGAAGGATCTGCATCGAGACGGTGTCGCCGGGCCGATACCGCACGAGGGCGCTCGCGAGATCCTCCTGCGAGGCGACCGACTGGCCCGCGACCTGCAGTACCACGTCGCCGCTCTGGATCGCGCCGTCGGCGGGCGACCCGGAGATGACTTGCTGGACCAACACGCCGGACGTGACGTTGAGTCCGGCCTGCTCGGCGACCGCCGGCGACACGTCTCTCGACGAGATGCCGAGGAACGAGTGGGTGTACGAGCCGTTCTGGATCAACGCCGGGACGACGCGCTCGACGCGAGTCGACGGCACCGCGAAGCCGATGTTCTCCCCGCCCTGGGCGCCCGCGGTGTTGACCCCGACGACCGTCCCGGTGCAGTCGACCAGCGGCCCGCCGCTGTTACCCGGGCTGATCGCCGCGGTCGTCTGCAGGGTGTTGGGAATCGTGAACTGCGGGCCGCCCTCCTGGCCCGACGGGAGCGAGCGGTTGGTCCCGCTCACGATGCCGTCGGTGATGGTGCCCTGAAGCCCGAGCGGGCTCCCCAGCGCGGCGACCCGCCGGCCGGTCTCGGGGTGGCCCGACTCGACGGCGAGCGGGTCGGCGTAGTCGGGCACGTCGTCGACCTCCAGCACCGCGAGGTCGCTGTACGCGTCGGTGCCGACGACCTCGGCGGTCCGCCACTGGCCGCGGTCGAACTGGACCTCGACCGTCTCGGCGTCGGCGACGACGTGTTGGTTCGTGACGATTCGCCCCGACTGGTCGTAGACGAAGCCCGATCCGAGTCCGCCGCCGCCGTCGGTCCGGACCTGAATGGTGACGACCGACCGGATCGTCTCGTCGTACAGCGATTCGAAGTCACAGGTCTGCTGTGTCCCCGTGTCGGCGGCGACCCCGATCGCGGACGGACTGCCCGCCGCGACTGCGGTGGCCGGTGTGACACCGACGAGCGCGACTGTCAGTAGTACCGCTGGTATTCGCATGGACAACCCGGACGACAGCGACGAGTAAGAAAGTCGTGGCCGAGCGCCGCCGGCGGACGAATCGGCCGGCCCGGACGGACCGACGGCGCTCAGTTTCCGAACAGGCTGGTGTGGACCGGCGCGAACGACTCCTGGTCGGCGTCGCTGACCGCCCGGCCCTCGACGCCGGCCGCGAGGAAGTCCCGGATCGGCGGCCCGACCTCCTCGGGTTCGACGAGGAAGGCGTCGTGGCCGTGGTCGCTCTCGACGACGTGGTGGGCGACGTCGACGCCCGCGGTCTCGAACGCGGCGGCGAGGCGCTCGGCCTGCTCGACCGTGAAGTGCCAGTCGCCGGTGAAGCTCAGGATCATCGCCTCCCCCGAGAAGCCCGCGAGCGCGTCGGCGTCCGAGTCGTAGCCCGACGCGAGGTCGTAGTCGTCCATCGCCCGGCTCAGGTAGAGGTAGCTGTTGGCGTCGAACCGGTCGACGAACTTCCCGGCCTGATAGTCGAGGTACGACTCGACCTCCCGGTAGGGGAAAAACTCCCCCGCGGGGTCGTCGGGCGCGAACCCGTCGGGGACGAGCATCCCCGCCGATCGGCGGCCGAACTTCCGGTCCATCGACTCCTTCGAGAGGTAGGTGACGTGGCCGAGCTGGCGCGCGACCGCCAGCCCCTCGTCGGGGTCGGGGCCCTCGCCGTAGTACCGGCCGCCGTTCCACGCGTCGTCGCCGGTGATGGCCCGGCGCGCGACCGCGTTGATACCGAGGATCTGGGGGTCGAGCCGGGCCGCGGTCGCGACCGGGACCACCCGGTCGACTCGCTCTGGATACCGCTTTGCCCATTCGAGGACGTTCATCCCGCCGACGCTACCGCCGATGACCGCCCGGAGCGGCCCGACCCCGAGGTGGTCGAGGAGTCGGGCTTGTGCCCGCGTCCAGTCGGTCACGGTCACCGCCGGGAAGTCGGTGCCGTACGGCTCGCCGGTCTCGGGGTCGACGCTGGCCGGCCCGGTCGTGCCGTAACACGACCCGGGGACGTTCGCACACACCACGAAGTACTCGCGGGTGTCGACCGCCTTCCCGGGGCCGACGACATCGCTCCACCACGCCGCGGCCTGCCCGTCCGTATTGTCTCGGGTCGAGCCGGTGACGTGGGCGCTCCCGGTGAGCGCGTGACAGATCAGGACCGCGTTGTCGCCGTCGTACTCGCCGTAGGTCTCGTAGGCGACCTCGATCGGGATCGTCCGGCCGCACTCGAACTCGAACTCGCCGAGGTCGGCGGTCGCGCGCGTCCGACTCATGTGCTCGCGTCGATCGCCCGCTCGATGTCGGCGAGCAGGTCCGCCGGATCTTCGATGCCGACCGACAGTCGCACGAGGTCGGGCGAGACGCCCGCCGCGCGCTGTTCGTCGGCCGAGAGCTGTGCGTGGGTGGTGCTCGCGGGGTGGATCACGAGGGTCTTGGCGTCGCCGATATTGGCGAGGAAGCTCGCGAGGTCGACGGTCTCGCAGAACGACTTGCCCGCCTCGAACCCGCCGCGAGACTCGGTGTCGCGAGCGGGCGAGCCGGGGCCGTCGGCGCCGTCGAGCCCGAACGCGATCATCCCGCCGTAGCCGCCCGCCAGATACTGAGAGGCGTTGTCGTGGGTCTCGTGGCTCGCCAGTCCGGGGTAGTCGACCCACGCCACGTCCTCGTGGTCCGCGAGGTACTCGGCGACGATCGCGGCGTTCTCGCAGTGACGCTCCATCCGGAGCGGTAAGGTTTCGAGCCCCTGGAGGGTCTGCCACGCGTCGAACGGCGACTGCTGATTCCCGAGACTCCGGAGCGCCCGGTATCGCGCGGCCGCCGCCAGCGGCGCGTCGGCGAAGTCACGCGAGAAGTCCGTGGCGTGATACGCGGGATTCTCGCCAGCGAGTTCGGGGTAGTCGTCGGCGTGGGCCCGCCAGTCGAAGCTCCCGCCGTCGACCAGCGCGCCACCGACCGTGGTGCCGCTCCCGTGGAGCCACTTGGTGGTGGAGTTCCAGACGACGTCCGCGCCGTGGTCGAGGGGCGTACAGAGGTACGGCGTCGCGAACGTGTTGTCGACCACGAGAGGCGCGCCCGCGTCGTGGGCGATCGCGGCGACGCGCTCGAAGTCGGGGGTGACGAGCGAGGGGTTGCCCACCGTCTCGACGTGGACGTAGGCGGTGTCGTCGTCGACCGCCTCGGCGTACGCGTCGTAGTCGAGCGTGTCGACGAACCGGGGCTCGATCCCGCGCTTGCTCGCGGTGTGACGGAGGTGGGCGGTCGTCCCGCCGTAGGTGTCGGTCGAGCAGACGACGTTGTCCCCGCGCTCGGCGAGGACGAGCGTGAGCGCGTCGAAGGCCGCCATCCCCGAGGCGGTGGCGATCGCACCGGCGCCGCCTTCGAGGGAGGCGAGCCGTTCTTCGAGCGCGCGGGTCGTGGGGTTCGAGATGCGCGAGTAGATGTCGCCCTCCGCGTCGAGCGCGTAGAGGTCGGCGGCGCGGTCCGCGTCCGCGAACTCGAAGGAGGTCGTCTGATAGATGGGCGGCGCGCGCGCCCCCGTGGCGGGGTCGGCCTCCTGTCCGGCGTGGAGGCTCCGGGTGTCGAAGCGCGGCTCGTCCTCGGTTGTCATGTACTACAGGAATATTCTTCGAGTAAGTTATAACCAGCAGTTACGGTAAGGCTTGCTGGCGGAGCCGGCTCTCCGCCCGCCGGCGGTCGGCGAGCCTACCGCGTGGTGTGGATCTCCTCGGCGATCTCGTCGAGTTCGGCGTCGGTGAGGTCGGGGCGCTGGCCCGCGACCGCGTGGATCGGACTGCCGCCGTCGGCGTCGAACCGCGGGATGATGTGTCCGTGGACGTGCGGGACTTCCTGGCCGGCGGCCTCGCCGTCGTTGAACGCGACGTTGGCGGCATCGGCGTCGACCGCGTGCTGGACCGACGTGTTGAGTCGGTGGAGCACGCCGAAGACGTGGGCCGCGGTCTCCTCGGGCACGTCTTCGAGAGTCTCGTGGTGGGCCTTCGGGATGACGAGCGTGTGGCCGGGCGCGAGCGGGTTGGCGTCGAGGAAGGCCATCGCGGTGTCGTCCTCGAAGACGGTGTGGCTCGGGATGTCGCCGTCGACTATCTGACAGAAGATGCAGTCGTCGTTGCTCATGGCTGTGTTCGGTGTGGTTCGATCGGACGCCGTATCAAAGTTGAGGCTCCGCGGGGTTGACGGGCTCTGCGTTCGGCGTCCCGTCGCGGCCCGACGGCGGTCCCGTCGGTTACGACGCTCGATCGCTCACTCCCGGAGTCGGTCGCGGTCGGCGCGGTCCTCGACGTTCTCCAGCGTCTCGGTGTCGAGCAATCGCTCCAGTTTTCGCTCGAACTGCTCGTCGGTGAGTTCGCCGCGCGCGTACCGCTCGCGCAACGTTTCGAGCGCCTCGCGGTTGTTGGTCTCGGCTGTCTCGTCGCGGTCGGATTCGTCTGCGGTCCGCCCGTCGCCGTACAGGTCCGTCCACCACTCGCTGTCGGCCTCGCCGTCCGAGAGGTCTTCGAGCTCGCCGTCCCCGTCGTCGCCGTACAGGAGTTCGACCACCGGGACCACGACGATGTACCCGAACAACAGCGCCGCCAGCCACCAGTCCTGACCGGTGAAAAGCGCCGCCATCCAGATTCCGGTGACCACCGTGCTCACGATCTCGGTCGCGTTCTCCCGGAAGCGCTCGGCGGTCGAAGCAGTCATACGAGCGTACCGAGACTCGCTGACGATAAAAAATCGGGGGACGCCTATTTCGGGGTCGCCCCGACCGCACCGCCGTCCGGTCCCGACCGCTCGGCCTCGATTACAGCCGCGTCTGCACAACCGAACCCGATTTAACTCCGTAGGCAAACAGGACCCATATGAGCAGGTTCGACGAGGTAGACGACCAGTACGACCCCGACGCGGTCGAAGACCGCGTGTTCGCCTACTGGGACGAGGTCGACGCCTACGAGAAGACCAAGCGCCACCGCGCGGACGGCGAGGACTTCTTCTTCGTGGACGGGCCGCCGTACACCTCCGGGGCGGCCCACATGGGCACGACGTGGAACAAGACGCTGAAAGACGCCTACATCCGCTACCTCCGGATGCAGGGGTACGACGTGACCGATCGGCCGGGCTACGACATGCACGGTCTGCCGATCGAGACGAAAGTCGAGGAGCAGTTGGGCTTCGAGAACAAGAAAGACATCGAGGAGTTCGGCGAGGAGAACTTCATCGAGGCGTGCAAGGAGTTCGCCGAGGACCAGCTCGTCGGGCTTCAGGAGGACTTCAAGTCGTTCGGCGTCTGGATGGACTGGGACGACCCCTACAAGACCGTCAATCCCGAGTACATGGAGGCGGCGTGGTGGGGGTTCCGGCAGGCCCACGAGGAGGGGCTCGTCGAGCGAGGCAAGCGCTCTATCTCCCAGTGTCCGCGGTGTGAGACCGCCATCGCCAACAACGAGGTCGAGTACGACGACGTCGAGGACCCCTCGATCTACGTGAAGTTCCCGCTCGCCGACCGGGAGGGCCACCTCGTGATCTGGACCACGACCCCGTGGACCATCCCCGCCAACACCTTCGTCGCGGTCGACGAGGACCTCACCTACCAGCAGGTGCGGGCGCAAAAAGACGGCGGCGAGGACGTACTCTACGTCGCCGAGGAGTGCGTCGAGGGCGTCCTGAAGGCCGGTCGGTACGACGACTACGAGGTCGAGGCCGAGTTCGCCGGCGAGGAGATGATCGGCTGGGAGTACGACCACCCGCTCGAGGCGGAGGTGCCCGACCACGCCGACGGCGAGGACGCCCTACAGGTGTACGGCGCCGACTACGTCGAGGCCGACCGGACCGGGCTGGTCCACTCGGCGCCCGGCCACGGCGAGGAGGACTTCGAGCGCGGGACCGAACTCGGCCTCGACGTGTTCTGTCCGGTGGCCGGCGACGGCGTCTACACCGACGCGGCCGGGGAGTACGCCGGCCAGTTCGTGAAGGACGCCGACGACGACATCATCGCGGACCTCGAAGACAAGGGACTGATGCTCCGGTCGGACACGGTCGAGCACAGCTACGGCCACTGCTGGCGGTGTGACACCGGCATCCTCCAGATCGTCACCGACCAGTGGTTCATCACCGTCACCGACATCAAAGACGAACTGCTCGACAACATCGAGGACAGCGAGTGGCACCCCTCGTGGGCCCGGGACAACCGGTTCCGGGACTTCGTCGAGGAGGCGCCCGACTGGAACGTCTCGCGCCAGCGCTACTGGGGTATCCCCATCCCGATCTGGACGCCCGAGAACTGGGACGGAAGCATGGACGACGTGATCGTCGTCGGCACCCGCGAGGCGCTCGCCGAGCGAGTCGATCAGGACGTCGACCCCGACGAGGTCGACCTCCACAAGCCGACCGTCGACGACCTCACCATCACCGAGGACGGGACGACCTACACCCGGGTCGCCGACGTGTTCGACGTCTGGCTCGACTCGTCGGTCGCCTCGTGGGGCACCCTCGATTACCCCGAGCGCGAAGGCGCCTTCGAGGAGCTGTGGCCCGCCGACCTCATCATGGAGGCCCACGATCAGACCCGCGGGTGGTTCTGGTCCCAGCTCGGGATGTCGACCGCCGCGACCGGCGAGATCCCCTACGACGAGGTGTTGATGCACGGTTACGCCAACATGCCCGACGGCCGCGGCATGTCGAAGTCCAAGGGCATCCTCGTCGACCCCAACGAGGTCATCGACGAGTACGGCACCGACCCGATGCGGATGTTCCTGCTCTCGTCGAACCCGCAGGGCGAGGACATGCGCTTCTCGTACGACGAGACCGAGGAGATGCAGCGGGATCTCAACATCCTCTGGAACGTGTTCCGGTTCCCCCTGCCGTACATGCGCCTCGACGGTTTCGATCCGGCGGAGACGACGCTGGAGGCGGTCGACGAGCACCTCGAACTCGTCGACGAGTGGGTGCTCGCGCGCCTCCAGTCGGTCGTCGCCGAGATGACCGACCACTGGGAGGCCTACCGGCAGGACAAGGCGCTCCACGCCCTGCTCGAGTTCGTCGTCGAGGACGTCTCGCGGTTCTACATTCAGGTGGTCCGCGAGCGCATGTGGGAGGAAGACGACAGCGACTCGAAGCTGGCGGCGTACGCCACGTTCTACGAGGTGCTGACGACGGTGGTCGCGCTGATCGCGCCCTACGCGCCGTTCGTCGCCGAGGAGATCTACGGCGCGCTCACCGGCGACGAGGGCCACGACACCGTTCACATGTGCGACTGGCCCGACCCCGACGAGTACTGGGCCGACGAGCAGTTAGAGACCGACGTGGCGCTCCTGCGCGCGGTCGAGGAGGCGGGGTCGAACGCCCGCCAGCAGGCCGAGCGCAAGCTCCGGTGGCCGGTCGCGCGCGTCGTGGTCAACGCCGACGACGACCGGACGGTCGAGGCCGTCGAGCGCCACGCCGACCTGCTGGCCGACCGGCTGAACGCCCGCGAAGTCCAGCTGGTCGCGCCCGGCGAGGAGTGGGGCGAACTCCGGTACAGCGCCGAGGCCGACATGAGCGTCCTCGGGCCCGCGTTCGGCGACGACGCCGGCCGCGTGATGGGTGCGCTCAACGCCGCGCGCGTCGACGAGCCCGACCTCGGTGGGCTCAAAGACGCGGTCGAGGCAGAAACCGGGATGGACGTCGACCTCACCGACGAGATGGTCGAGTTCGTCACCCAGACTCCCGAGGGGGTCACCGGCGTCGGGTTCGACACCGACGGCGACCGCCGCGGGGTCGTCTACGTCGACACCGAGCTCACCGAGGACATCGAGAGCGAGGGGTACGCCCGCGAGGTCATCCGCCGGGTCCAGGAGATGCGCAAGGAGATGGACCTCGACATCGAACAGCGCGTCCGGCTCGAACTGAACGTGGCCGACGACCGCGTCGCCGAACTGGTCGAGGAGCGACTCGACCTCGTGAAAGACGAGGTCCGCGCAGACGCGGTCGGCGACGTCGAGGACGGCCACCGCAAGGAGTGGGACGTCGAGGGCGTCGAGATGGAGATCGCGGTGGTGCCGGTCGCCGAGGCCAAGGCCTGAGCGCGGTCGGCCGGCTTACCCGTCGGCCCGAGCGATGGTGAACGTCCCGTCGCTCCGAACCGTGATGCGGTGTCCCTCGGCCTCGAAGACCACCCGACCCGTCCGGGAGACGCCGTCCCGGGTCGAGTCGAACAGCCGGTCGAGCGCCTCCGTGTCGACGTTTTCGTAGAGGTCGACGTCCGTGGGGTCGACATCGAGCACGTCCGCGAGATCGCTCGCGACGCGGACGCTGATGCGCTCGTCGGCGTCGTAGCGACCGACGTGGATCGCTTCGTCGTCTGTTTCCTCTGAGTCGTTCGTCATGGGTCGAAGCCGCGAGTCGCGCTCGCCGACGGACGGACGCGTCGGATCGTCGACGGGACGTCGCGGCGCTTCACTGCGTCGAGCGTCGCAGTCGACGCTAAAGAAGGTTTTGCGATTACCGTTGAGCATCTACTCGAAAGCCGGTGACGGGGACGGACGGCATCGCGTTCGACTCGACCCGGGGTGTCCGTGCGGCCGGCGTCACCGGAGCGCGTCGGCGACCACCGGCGCGACCGACACCTCGCTGGCGGGCCGTTCGATCGTGTCGGTCCCGTAGATGGCCTCGACGCCCGCCCGCGAGAGCTTCGCGTAGGCGTCGGCCGCCAGCATCGGGTGGACGCAGGTCACGAACACTCGAGCGGCCGCACGCTCCCGGAGAAGCGCGACCGCCTCGCTCATGGTCGAGCCGGTCGCGATGATGTCGTCGGTGACGACCACGTCTCGGCCCGAGACGGCGGCGTCGCTCGGGGTCATCTCGACCTCGGTGCCCGACAGCCGGGTCTTCTCGAAGTAGTCGACGGCTCCCCGACCGTAGGCGTCGCGGGCCGCAGTCGCGATGTCGAGCGCCCCCTCGTCGGGCGAGAGGAAGACCGGATCGTCGAGGTCCGCCGGGAGCGGGTCGGCGAGTCGGCCGGCGGCGTCGAGCGGTTCGGCCGGCACCTCGAAGAACCCACAGACGCTCTCCTCGTGGGGGTTGACCGTCAGCACGCGGTCGGCGCCCGGGGAGATCGCGCGGGCGACCGCACGGGCCGAGACGGGGTGGCCCGACTCGAACGCGTCGTCCTGGCGCGCATAGCCCATGTACGGCAGGACGGTCACGACCTCCGCGGCGCCCCACTCGCGGGCGGCGTCCTGCAACTGGAGGAGTTCGAGGTGGGCGTCCGAGGAGACCGTCGAGGCGACCACGATCGCGCGGTCGGTCTCGGCCTCGGCGACGCCGGGGGCGCTCGCCAGCAGTTCGCCGTCGGGGAACCTGTCGTACTCGACGCTCGCGAGCGGTTCGTCGAGCTCGGCCGCGAGCTCGGCCGCGAGCACCTGGGATGCGGACCCGCTGATAATCATACGCGAGGGGTGAACGCCGGAGGGTAAATCGGTTTTCACTCGGCCCGGCGACCGGTCACTCGTCGGTTTCGAGCGGGCCGCCGGCCGCCTCCCACTCGGTGAGGCTCCCCTCGTAGAAATCCAGTTCGGGGTAGCCAAGCGAGGAGAGCACGACGTAGGTGTGGCTGATTCGTCTGGCGGTGTTGCAGTACAGCACGACGCGCTTGTCGGGGGTGATACCGTGGGATTCGAGGACGGTCCGGAGCTCCTCGCGGGGCTTCAGCCCGCGGGTCGCCTCGTCGACCAGCGCCTTCCAGTCGAGGTTGACCGCGCCGGGGATGTGGCCCTCGGCGAACTCCCAGTCGTCGCGAGTGTCGACGAGGACGGCGTTCGGGTCCTCGACGGCGCGTTCGACCGCCTCGCGGTCGACCAGCGGGGAGTCGGCGGGCGCTCGCACCTCGTAGGACGCGGGGGTCACTTCGGGGGTCTCGCTCGACGTCTCGTGGTCGCGCATCCACGAACTGAAGTCGCCGTCGAGCAGGCGCAGATCCTCGTGACCGTAGCACTCGGCGGTGACCAGAAAGCGGGCGGCGAACACCCCGTGGGTGTCGTCGTAGGCCACGACGGTGTCGTCGGCGGTGATCCCGGCCCCGCCCACGAGGTCGGCCCACCGGTCGGCGCCGGGGAGCATCCCCGCGTCGGCGTCGTCGTCGCTCCGGAACGCATCGAACGGGACGTTGACCGCGCCGGGGACGTGGCCGATGCCGTCGTACTCCCAGGCGTCTCGCACGTCGACGATCCGCACGTCGTCTAGGTTGTCGGCGAGCCAGTCGGCGCTCGCCACGACGTTCTCGTTCATCGGCTCCGAGTTGGGACTCCGCGAGTATAGGCGTCCGGTTCCGGGCAGACTCGCGAGGGGTCGTAGACGCCGGCAGTAATTGCCGACTCCGGGGCCGCCGAACGTATCGGGTGTAGAAAACGAACGGCCGTTCCCGCGACAACCGGCAAGAAGTTCCGGGAGAGACGACAGTTGGCGGTACCTACCGTAGCTACCAGAACTAAACGTGAGGCGCTCCTACACGATACTGTATGAGCGAGACAGCGTACGCGAACGACGTGCTGGTCTCGGCCGACTGGGCCGAAGACCGACTGGAGGAGTTCCAGAGCGACGACCCCGAGTACCGACTCGTCGAGGTCGACGTGGACACCGAGGCCTACGAGGAGGCCCACGCGCCCGGCGCGATCGGGTTCAACTGGGAGACCCAGCTCCAGGACCAGACCCAGCGCGACATCCTCGAGAAGGGCGACTTCGAGGACCTGCTCGGGAGCCACGGCATCACCGAGGACTCGACGGTGGTCCTCTACGGCGACAACTCGAACTGGTTCGCGGCCTACGCCTACTGGCAGTTCAAGTACTACGGCCACGACGACGTGCGACTGCTCGACGGCGGCCGCGAGTACTGGGTCGAGAACGACTACCCGACCACCGACGAGGTGCCGTCGTTCTCCGAGCAGTCCTACGACGCCGCGGGGCCGCGCGAGTCGATCCGGGCCTACCGCGACGACGTCGAGAAGGCGATCGACCGGGGCGTCCCGCTCGTCGACGTCCGGTCGCCCGAGGAGTACAGCGGCGAGGTGCTCGCGCCGCCGGGACTCCAGGAGACCGCCCAGCGCGGCGGCCACATCCCCGGCGCGAAAAACATCTCGTGGGCCGCGGTGACCAACGACGACGGCACGTTCAAGACCCGCGAGGAACTCGAAGATCTCTACGCCGACGAGGGCATCGACGGCGAGGGCACCACCGTCGCGTACTGCCGGATCGGCGAGCGGTCGTCGGTCGCGTGGTTCGCGCTCCACGAACTGCTCGGCTACGAGGACACCGTCAACTACGACGGGTCCTGGACCGAGTGGGGCAACCTCGTGGACGCGCCGATCGAGACCGGCGAGTAGGCGCTCGCCTCGCGCCGTAGCCACGACCGCCCCGTTTTGACGTTCGCCTACGTGACACAGAGAGGAGAGGTAACGACGGAGTTATGTGGCTTTAGTTAGACGAATCAAGCCGGTGAATGGTATCTCCCGGTGAACTCGTCGGCGGGCCGCTGGTGACCGACCCCCGAGCGGGCGGACTGCGACGCGATCTCCGCCGTGCGGTCGCCAGCGCCGTCATCGGACTCACGGGGTTCGTCCTCCTCATCCCGAACGTGAGCCGGCTTATCGCCTCGCCGACCTCGACGATCGAACTCGTGCTCGCGGGGGTCGGGTCGGTGGTCTCGATCGTGCTCGTGGCCGCGAGCTATCTGATCTATCGGGCCGACTTCACGACCAAGAACACGCTCCGCATCGCGGCGTGGAACACCCTCGGCGTGCTCGTCCTCGGCTCCGTGCTCGGGTTAGTCTCTCTCTACCGGTCCGTGACGGTCCCGCCGTTCGTGATCGCGACGGTGTTAGGCGTGAGCACGGCCGCCCACGTCATCATCGGCGTCAACGACGTGCGCCGGATCCGGGCCGAGGACCTCGCCACCGAACGCGAGAAGACCGCGGTGCTCAACAGGCTCATCCGCCACAACCTCCGGAACGACGCGCAGGTGCTCACGGGGTACGCCGAGAAGCTCGCGACCGACGTCGAGGACCCCCAGCTCGCCGAGGCCGCCCACAGAGTCCACGGGAAGGCCGACTCGCTCGGGTCGATGTACGACAAGGTCGCCCGGATTCAGGAGACCATCGAGGCCGACAGCCCCGAGACCCGGCCGGTCGCGCTCGCGCCGCTCGCCGAGGAGATCGCGGCCGAGTTCCGCGAGGCCCACCCGGACGCCGAGATCGACGTCGACGTCCCGACCGGGCTCGCGGCGGCGGCCAACGACCAGTTCCGGCGGGCGCTCGGAAGCGTCGTCGAGAACGCCGTCCAGCACACCGACGCCGAGACGCCGCGGGTCGCGATCTCCGCCCGACAGACCCACGACCGCGTGACGGTCCGGATCGAGGACAACGGCCCGGGCATCCCCGACGACGAGGCCGCGGTGGTCGCCGGCGACCGGGCGCTGACTCAGCTCGAACACGGCAGCGGCTTCGGTCTCTGGCAGGCCAAGTGGGTGGTTGAGTCTCTCGGCGGGACGCTGTCGTTCCCCGACGACGCCGACGGCGGCGTGGTCGCGCTCCGGCTCGACGCCGCGATGTGACCCTCGCCGGCGTCGCTACTTACAAGCGGCCGGCTTCCGTACTCCCGGCCATGAATCCCGACGAGTTCCTCGACGCCGTGCGCGACGACAACGAGACCGCTCTCTCCCGGCTCGGCTCCTCGAAAGCGCTGTACGCCGAGACCGCGGGCGAGATGGACGCCGAGGAGGTGTTCGGAGCCGCCGCCGACGCCGAGCACGCCGCCGCCGAGACGTTCGGAGGGTGGGCCGACGACGCCGACGGCGAGCGGGTCCGGGAGGCCTTCGAGGCGTTCGCCGAGCAGGAGCGGGCCCACTACGACCGGGTCGCCGGCGAGCTCGACGCCGACCACCACCCCGACGAGACGCCCGCGATCCACGAGTACCTCCGGAGCCTCGACGCCGATCCGGCCCGCGTCGGCGGCTTTCTCGGCCGGACGCTCGCCAGCGAGAAGTCCAAAGAGCAGATGGTCGGCTTCTTCGTCGGGCAGGCCGACCCCCAGACCGCGGGGCTGTTCCGAGAGCTGGGCGAGGACCTCGACGAGCAGTTGGCGCGGGGTCGCGAGCTCCTCGCGGCTGTCTGTGAGTCCGACGCGGAGTACGACCGCGCGCTGGACGCCGCGACCGGTGCGATACAGGCGGCCTACGAGGAGTACACCGACACCC
The DNA here is from genome assembly GCF_004765795.1 of Halorussus marinus. Taxonomy (GTDB): domain Archaea; phylum Halobacteriota; class Halobacteria; order Halobacteriales; family Haladaptataceae; genus Halorussus; species Halorussus marinus. The sequence goes on along the minus strand of NZ_SBIV01000003.1, from coordinate 210,411 downwards.
TAGAAGGAATGGGCGTGAACCCGAAACCGGTCTGTTGAACGCCGGCGGTCGTCACCGCCCGGTACGGTCGATCGACTCCGGTCTGATTACCGGTTTCTGACGTCTATCTGGACGCCGTCGGGGACGTTCTCCCGGATGAGATCACCCGAGAAGGCGAACCGGTCGTCGCCCGTGCTGACCGCGCCCTCGATCCGAGCGCCGCCGCCGTCGAGATCGACGATCTCGTCGTCGGCGGGCGGGAAGTCCTCGTCGGGCTCGAGCATCCGAGCGTCGCCGGTCACGCGGAGCGTGTACTCTCTGAGCTCGTCGGAGCCGGGGTTCGAGACGATGACCTCCTTCGAGAGGTCGCCGTCGGTCGTCGTGTCCTCGACCAGTTCGCCGTCGACGTACACCTTCCCGGGACCGCCGACCTTGAGCTCGACGACTTCGCCGGTCCAGAGGAAGCTGTCGCTCCGGCCGTCGGCGGCGCGTCCGTTCGCGTAGTTGTCGCCGACCTCGTCGCCGGGGTCGCTCTCGTAGGTGCCGCCGCGCATCATCTTGCCCGACACCTCGACGCGGTACCGGAATATCTCGTCGCTGACCGAGGTGAAGGTGACCTCGCGGGTCTTCCCGTCGTGGTCGTCTTTGTCGTCGCCGCCGTCGTGGTCTTTCTCGCCGGTCGTGTCTTCGACCAGCTCGCCGTCGACGTACACCTTGCCGCGACCGCTCAGCTGGAGGTCGACGATCTCGCCGGTCCAGAGGAAGCTGTCGCTTCGGCCCTCGGCACACCGGCCGTGCGCGTAGTCGTGGCCGACCTCGTCGCCGGGGTCGCTCTCGTAGGTGCCGCCGCGTTTCATCTTGCCGCTCACTTTCACCTTGTACTCGAACAGGTCGTCGTCGGCCGACGTGAACGTGACCTCCCGGTAGTCGCTCGCGCTCGCGACGCCGGTCAGGCCGAACAGTCCGGCGGCCGCCGTGCCTTTCAGTACAGTGCGTCGATACATCCGCCCGTTCTCTCCGTCTGGGTCAGTCATCTCTTCTCTCCACGACATTTTGAATACCCGGTTCCATTTGAACCCGAGCGTCGCTATCCGCCGATTCAACCGGATTAACCGAGCTTCACGAACGGAAGCTGACGTTTCCGAAATCCGCACAGACGATAGCGATCACAACGCCTCGTTTTCGGGCGTTTGGGTCGGCTTATCCGCACACGACGACGGCCAAAACACCGGTCGGTCTCGGGGGCGAGCGAGCGACGGCGCCACCGGTCGCGAGACGTCCCAGCGGTCCGAGATTCGGGCGCGCCTCGGATCGGCCGAGTAACGGGGAGTTCCCGATTTCGCTCGGCGCCAGCGTCGGCGCGTTCGTGGGTCGGCGCGTTGATAGGTCCGGGCGACCGACGGACGCTTACTGTGAACACACCGCATTTTGCGGGCTCGCCGACAGGTCCGTTCGGCCGCTCGGGCCGGTCGGAATCGGCGATCGAAGCTCGCGACGAGGGGGTAAAGTAGCTTCGACCCCTACCACGGGACACAATGAGCGACGCCGACTCCGGGCCGCTTTCGCCCGACAGACCCGAGGCCGAAACCGAGTTCCGGGTCGACGCTCCCTTCGACCCCGCGGGCGACCAGCCCGACGCCATCCAGCAGTTGGCGGCGGGGTTCGAGGCGGGAATGGACAAACAGACCCTGCTCGGGGTGACGGGGTCGGGCAAGACCAACACCGTCTCGTGGGTGGTCGAGGAGATCCAGACGCCCACCCTCGTGATCGCCCACAACAAGACGCTCGCCGCCCAGCTCTACGAGGAGTTCCGGAATCTCTTTCCGGACAACGCCGTCGAGTACTTCGTCTCCTACTACGACTACTACCAGCCTGAGGCCTATGTCGAGCAGACCGACAAGTACATCGAGAAAGACGCCTCGATCAACGAGGAGATCGACCGCCTGCGCCACTCGGCGACCCGGTCGCTTTTGACCCGCGACGACGTGATCGTCGTGGCGTCGGTCTCGGCGATCTACGGGCTCGGCGACCCGGGAAACTACGAGGAGATGAGCCTCCGGCTCGAAGTCGGCGACGAGATCGGCCGCGACGAACTGCTCGCGAAGCTGGTCGACCTCAACTACGAGCGCAACGACGTCGACTTCACGCAGGGGACGTTCCGGGTCCGGGGCGACACCGTCGAAATCTTCCCGATGTACGGCCGGTACGCGGTGCGCGTCGAACTGTGGGGCGACGAGATCGACCGCATGCTGAAAGTCGACCCCCTCGAAGGCGAGGTGGTCTCCCGGGAGTCGGCCGTGCTGGTCCACCCCGGCGAGCACTACTCGATCCCCGAACAGACGATGGAGGAGGCCATCGCCGAGATCGAGGCCGACCTCGACGACCGCGTTCGGTACTTCGAGCGCAACGACGACCTCGTGGCCGCCCAGCGGATCGAGGAACGGACCACGTTCGATCTTGAGATGATGCGGGAGGCCGGCTACTGCTCGGGCATCGAGAACTACTCGGTGTACCTCTCGGACCGCGAGCCCGGCGACGCGCCGTTCACGCTCCTCGATTACTTCCCCGACGACTTTCTCACCGTCATCGACGAATCCCACCAGACGGTCCCCCAGATCAAGGGCCAGCTCGCGGGCGACAAGTCCCGGAAGGAGTCGCTGGTCGGCAACGGCTTCCGACTCCCGACCGCCTACGACAACCGCCCGCTGTCGTTCGAGGAGTTCGAGGCGAAGACCGACAAGACCCTCTACGTCTCGGCGACCCCCGCCGACTACGAGCGCGAGCAGAGCGACCGGATCGTCGAGCAGATCGTCCGACCGACCCACCTCGTCGACCCGAAGGTCGAGGTCGCCGACGCGACCGGCCAGATCGACGACCTGATGGACCGGATCGACGCCCGGGTCGAGCGCGACGAGCGCGTGCTCGTGACCACGCTCACCAAGCGAATGGCCGAGGACCTCACCGAGTACCTCGAAGAGGCCGGCGTCGCGGTCGAGTACATGCACGACGAGACCGACACCCTCGAACGCCACGAGCTGGTCCGGGGGCTACGGCTCGGAGAGTTCGACGTGCTCGTGGGCATCAACCTCCTCCGGGAGGGGCTCGACATCCCCGAGGTGAGTCTGGTCGCGATCCTCGACGCCGACCAGCAGGGCTTTTTGCGCTCGGAGACCTCGCTCGTCCAGACGATGGGGCGGGCCGCCCGGAACGTCAACGGCGAGGTGGTGCTGTACGCCGACGAGACGACCGACGCGATGGCCGCGGCCATCGAGGAGACCCAGCGCCGCCGCCAGATCCAACGCGAGTACAACGAGGAACACGGCTACGAGGCGACGACCATCGACAAGGCGGTCTCGGAGGCGAACCTCCCGGGGAGCAAGACCGACACCGGCGGCGTCGCCTCGGGCGACCCCGAGACCGACGACGAGGCCGCCCGCCGGATCGAGGAGCTCGAAGACCGCATGAACGAGGCCGCCAACAACCTTGAGTTCGAACTCGCGGCCGACATCCGGGACAAGATCCGCGAGCTCCGCGAGGAGTTCGACGTGGACGTGGAGGTCGACGGCGAGGGCGGCGTGCCCGAACCCGACGCCGAGTTCTGAGTCAGTCGTTCGACTCGGTGGCTTCGAGGTCCTCGGACTCCATCGCTTCGGTCTCCATCTCCTCGGTCTCCATCGCTTCGGTCTCCATCTCCTCGACCTCGATATCGTCGAGGTTCTCGAAGTCCGCGGCCGCCATCGCCTCGACGTCGTCGAGCCCGAGCAGTTCCTCGGTCTCGGCGTCGAAGTCGAGGCTGTCGAGCGACGACCCGCCCGCGCTCACGTCGCTACCGGTGAGGTGCTTGCCGTAGCGACCGACGAGCGACGAGAGTTCCTGCGGGAGCACGAACGTGGTCGACTCGCCCTGTCCGATGGCGTCGAGGGTCTCCATCCCCTTGTCGATGATCGCGCGCTCGCCCATCGACTCGGCGGACTTCGCGCGCAGGACCGTCGAGACGGCGTCGCCCTGGGCTTCGAGGATCCGGCTCTGCTTTTCGCCCTGCGCCCGGACGACGTTCGCGGCCTTCTCGCCCTCCGCGCGCTCGATGGCGCTCCGGCGCTCGCCCTGGGCCTCCAGAATCATCGCGCGCCGGCGGCGCTCGGCGGCGGTCTGTTGCTCCATCGCGTCGACGACGGTCGGGGTCGGCATCACCTTCTGGACCTCGACCGCCTCGACCCGGACGCCCCACTCGTCGGTGGGCTTGTCCAGCCCCTCGTGGATGCGGGCGTTGATCTCGGCGCGCTCGCGGAGCGTATCGTCGAGTTCCATGTCGCCGACCACCGCCCGGAGGGTGGTCTGGGCGAGGTTCGCCACCGCGTCGCGGTAGTCCTCGACCTGCAGATACGCCCGCTCGGCGTCCATCACTCGGATGTAGACGACCGCGTCGGCCGTGACGGGGGAGTTGTCCTCCGTGATGGCCTCCTGTTCGGGGACGTCGAGCATCTGGGTCCGCATGTCGAAGGTGTGGGTCTCGCTCACGAACGGCGGCACGACGTTGATCCCCGGCCCCAGCAGTTTCCGGTACTCGCCGAACACGGTCAGCGCGCGCTTCTCGTAGGGACCGACGATCTCGACCGCGCTGGCGACCACGACCGCGGCGAGCGCCAGCGCGAGCACCCCCGCGACGGCGATCGGATCGAGCGCGGGGAGCGCGGCGATGAGGCCGACGACGAGGATCACCGCGGCCGCGACCGTCGAGAGATCCACGCGCCCGGAGAGTCGTCCGAGCTCGTAGAAGGGGTTGTTCATGTCACCATTTCGAGGCTCCGACGGCTTAACGCTTGACGTTCTTGTCGGTGGCCGGACACGCGAACGGATCGGGAACGCGCCGGTCGCACGCCGGCAGAATCCACCGGACCGACGGAGTCACAGCCGCGTCAACAGCGTCTCGGCCGTCTTCTCGCCGACGCCGTCGACCTCCCGGAGCTCGGCCGCCGAGGCCGCCCGGAGCCCCTCGACGCTCCCGAACCGCCGGAGGAGCTTGCGGCGGGTGGCGGGACCGACGCCCGGCACGTTGTCGAGTTCGGTCGAGATGTCGTCGCGCAGGCTCTGGTGGTACTGGACCGCGAACCGGTGGGCCTCGTCGCGGACCCGCTGGAGGACGTGGAGGTGGGCCGCGTCGCTCGGCCAGTCGTACGTGGCGTCGGGGGTCACGACCAGCTCCTCGTCCTTCGCGAGCGCGATGGCGGGCACGTCCCAGCCGGCGTCCGCGAGCGCGTCGCGGGCCGCCCCGAGCTGGCCCGCCCCGCCGTCGATCAGCAGGAGGTCGGGGTCCGACCGGTCGTCGCGGCCCGCCAGCGCGCGCTCGGCGCGCCATCGCACCAGATCGTACATGTTGGCGTAGTCGTCGTTGCGGTCGTCGAGCTTCTTGCGCCGGTAGCCCGACTTGTCGGCGCTCCCGTTCTCGAAGGCGACGTCGCTACCGACCGCGGCGGTCCCCTGCGCGTGGCTCACGTCGAACCCCTCGATGCGCCGGGGGACGGCGTCGAGGCCCAGCGCGTCCCGGAGCGCCGCCAGCGCGTCGGGTTCGCTCGCCCCGCGCCGGGCGTTCTTCAGCGCGAGATCCAGCAGGGTCGCCTCCCGTCCCGCGCCCGGGACGCGGGCCGCCACGCCCTCGCGGTCGAGCCACTCGAGCACCTCGGCGTCGGGCCGCTCCGAGAGCAGGAGGGCGTCGGGGAGCTCGCGCTCGGCGTAGTACTGGGGGACGAACGCCGAGAGGACCGCGCCGGCCCGGGTGTCGGCGTCGCCCTCCGGGACGCTCACCTCGAACCGGTCGCGCTCGACCAGCTGGCCCGACTCGCTGTGGAGGCGCGCGACGGTCGCCGAGTCGCCCTCCAAGGCGACCCCCAGCACGTCGACCGACCGCTCGTCGCCCCGACTCGCGACCGCCTCGCCCGCGCCGCCGTGGAACCCCTCGACCGCGTCGAGCCGGTCTCGGAGGTTCGCGGCGCGCTCGAACTCCCGGTTCTCGGCGGCGCGCTCCATCTCGCGGCCGAGCGGGTCGGCGAGCACGCCGGTCTCGCCCTCGAAGAACCGGACCACCGACTCGACGTCGGCGAGGTACGACTCGCGACCGATCTCGCCGGTGCACGGCGCGGTGCAGAGTCCGATGTCGTAATCGAGGCAGGGCCGGTCGCGGTTCGAGAACTTGTGGTCCGAACACCCGCGGACGCCGTAGGTCTCCCGGAGCGCCTTCACGACCGTCTCGACCCGCGTCTTCTCCGTGAACGGCCCGAACACCCGGGGGCCGGCGACGCCCGGGTCGGCCGCGGTCGCACCGCCGTCGGCCCGCCGCCGGGCGGTCGCCTCCGGGTCGGGGTCGCGGGTGATCTCGATCCGCGGGAACTCGTGGTCGGTGAGCTGGACCAGCGGGTACGATTTGTCGTCCTTGAGCCGGACGTTGTACCGGGGCTGGAACCGCTTGATCAGGTTGGCCTCGAGCAACAGCGCCTGCGTCTCGGTGTCGGTGACCGAGTAGTCGATGCGGTCGGCGCGCTCGACCATCCGGCGGATGCGCTCGCCCCGCGGATCCGCGTAGGACCGCACCCGGTCGCGCAGGTCGACGGCCTTTCCGACGTAGACGACCGTCTCGGCGGCTCGATCCCCGGTCGTCCCGCCGTGGTCGCGCGGCGACTCGACGGTCTGGAACTGATACACCCCCGGCTCGCGCGGCAGTTTCGCCGCGCGCTCGCGAACCGCGTCCCCGTCCATCGAGCCGCGCTAGTCGCTCTGCGGTTTTGAACCTGTTCCTACCGCCGTCCGGAGCCGCCGGGCGATCTGCTCGCCGTTCTCGGTGCCGAGAGGCACCCGCATCGGATCGCGGCCGGCCCGCTCGATGACGAGTTCGCGAGAGCGCGACTGATAGTAGAGGCCGGTCAGGGCGGCCGCCGCCACCAGCAACGCGACCCCGCCCGCGAGGAAGGCGTCAGTCAGCGCGGCGAGCGCGTCGGGGAGCATCGCCACCAGATCTCCGAGCCCCGCGTCCGGGGCGTTCTCGGGCGGCGTCGCCGCGCCCAGCCGATCGAGGATGCCGCTCAACTGCACCAGCAGGCCCCCGCCCAACAGAACCGCACCGTAGACCCCGCTCCGGACGCCCCACGAGACGTACGAGGTGTGGCCCGTCGTCTCGACGGTCGCGTCGACCACGTTCGGGCGGTCGGCGTGGTCGAACCGCCGGCCCTCGCCGTCGGGGGTGAACACGAGCACGCGGTGGGTCGTGACCGCGATGCGCGCCCCCTCGACCGACAGTTCCTCCTCGACCTCCTCGCCCTGAAACAGCATGTTGGAGAGCCGATCGTCGGTCGCCTGCGAGAGCGGGGACTGGCTCATCGTCACCTCTGGGCCGTTCGGACCGAACCCCGGTTGTGCCCGATACCCCGTCCGCGAGACTGCACGCACGTCTGCCACCCGTAGTCCATTAGTGTCACTCGGTACGCCGCTTTGGACCTTAACGCTACTGGCGGTGTCAACGCGCGGAAACGACCCGCAGGATTCAACCCACAGCACCGCGACCCCCGACGTATGGACGACGTACAACTCTGGCTGGTCGAGCGCACGTACACCGACAAGGGACTCGTGACGCTGGTGTACGCCACCCCCGACGGCGAGCGGCGGTTCCGGCGCCAGCGGTCGGCGAACGCGCTCCGCCAAACGGGCGGCGTGACCGCCGCGATCACCGCCGACCCCGACGACCTCCACCCGGTCGAGGATCCGGAGACTCGCGAACGGTACGCGGACGAGGCCGCCCGGATGACCGCGGACCACGACCCCGACGAGACGGTTTGAGTTCGCGCCGCGACCGGATAAGACAAGGCTTTACGTAGGGTGACGCGAAAGCCGCGAGCATGGCCGCCATCGAACTCGACGGCGTGACGAAACGGTACGGCGACGTGGTCGCCGTCCGCGACCTCTCGCTCGACGTAGCGGAGGGCGAGGTGTTCGGCTTCCTCGGGCCGAACGGCGCGGGCAAGTCGACGACGATCAACATGCTGTTGGACTTCGTCCGCCCGACCGAGGGCGAAGTCCGTCTCCTCGGCTACGACGCCTCCGAGGAGAGCGTCGCGATCCGCGAGCGGCTGGGCGTGCTCCCGGAGGGGTTCTCGGTGTACGACCGGCTGACCGGCCGCCAGCACATCGAGTTCGCCATCGAATCGAAAGACGCCGACGCCGACCCGGACGCCATCCTCGATCGGGTCGGGCTCGCGGGCGACGGCGACCGGAAGGCCGGCGGCTACTCGAAGGGAATGGCCCAGCGGCTCGTGCTCGGGATGGCGCTGGTCGGCGACCCCGACCTGCTGATCCTCGACGAGCCCTCGACCGGCCTCGACCCCAACGGCGCCAAGCAGATGCGCGAGATCGTCCGGGCCGAGGCCGACCGGGGCGCGACGGTCTTCTTCTCGAGTCACATCCTCGGGCAGGTCGAGTCGGTCTGTGACCGCGTCGGCATCCTGCGGGACGGCGAACTGGTCGCCGAAGACTCCATCGCGGGGCTCCGGGAGGCGACAAGCGCCGACACCGTCCTGCAGATCACCGCCGAGGACGTGCCCGACGAGGCGCTCGACCGCGTGGCCGGCATCGAGGGCGTCTCGGAGGTGTCCCGCGAGGGGGAGACGCTCCGGGTCTCGTGTGAAAGCGGCGTGAAGACCAGCGTCCTCTCGGAGCTCGAAAGCGCGGGCGCCGAGGTCCGCGACTTCGAGACCGAGGAGACCTCGCTGGAGGACCTGTTCATGGCGTACACCGCCGAGCCCGGGGAGGTCGAAGCATGACGTGGCAGGCGATCGCCCGGAAGGACTTCCGGGACGCGGTGCGGTCGCGGTGGCTCTGGGCGCTGTCGGCCATCTTCGTCGGGCTGTTCGCGGGCGCGGCGTACTTCGTCGGCTCGAACCTCCCGGCCGACCCCCAACAGCCGATCACCACCGACGCGTTCCTCCAGACGCTCGGCCAGTTGGTCATCACGCTGTTGATCCCGCTGGTCGCCATCGTGGTCTCGTACAGCGCGATCGTCGGCGAGCGCGAGTCGGGGTCGCTGAAGCTGCTGCTCTCGTTGCCCCACTCGCGGGGCGACACGCTCCTCGGCAAGGCGGTCGGCCGGAGCGCGGTCGTTGCCCTCCCGATCCTGCTGGGACTCGTCCTCGCGTTCGGGGTGCTCGGGGTCTACGGCGTCGGGCTGAAGGTGCTCAACTTCGTCGCGTTCACCGCCCTGACGATGTTGCTCGGGGTCGTGTTCGTCAGCATCTCGGTCGGCGTGTCGGCGGCGGCCTCGACCAACCGCCGGGCGATGCTTGGCACCGTCGGGCTCTATTTCGTCTTCACGCTGTTCTGGGGACAGGTCCGGCGAGTCTTGCTGTTCGTCAACGATCAGCTGTCGCTCGAACTCGCGAGCGTCGACCTCATGCAGTACGGGCTGTTCATCAAGTTCCTGAACCCGGTGCGGGCCTACCAGACGCTGGCGGCCAGCCTCTACACCGACACCCAGTTGCAGGCCCGACTCTATCAGGCGGGGCGGCTCCAGCGCGGGTTCGCTCAGGAGGAGATCGGCGAGGTGCCGTTCTACCTCTCGGACCCGTTCGTGGCGGTCCAGTTCCTGCTGTGGCTCGCGGTCCCGATCGCGGTCGGCTACTGGGTGTTCGAACAGGCCGACCTGTAGGCCGGGCTACGTCGAGACGCCGCGGTCTTCGAGCAGTTCTTCGAACTCGGTCTCGTCGAGCGTCCTCACCCCGTGATCCGCGGCGGCCTCGCGCTTCGTCCGGCCCGCGTTCTCGCCGACCACGAGGTAGTCGGTGTTGCCCGAGACGCTCCCGGTGGCGTTCGCGCCGTGATCCTCGACCAGTTGGCGGGCCTCGCTTCGGGTGTAGCCGTCGAGCGACCCGGTAAACACGAACGTGAGGCCGTCGAGGGCGTCGCCGGTCGCCTCGGCCGGCGGCGCTTCGAGCGGGCCCACCGCGTCGAGCAGGTCGTCGATGGCCCGCTGGTTCTCCGCCGAGTCGAAAAACTCCGCGATCCGGTCGGCGACGTTCGGGCCGACGCCGTCGACCGACTCCAGCGCCTCGCGGTCGGCCGATCGGATCGATTCGAGGTCGCCGAACTCGCGGGCGAGGTCCGCGGCGGTCGCCGGGCCGACCGACGGGATGCCGATGGCCGAGAGGAACTCCCGCAGGCGAGGCCGTTTCGACTCCTCTAACTCGGCGAGCAGGTTCCGAGCGCTGGTCTCACCCCAGCCGTCGAGGCCGGCGAGATCGTCCTCGCGCAGGTCGTAGAGGTCCGCGAGGCCGTCCTCGATCACCCCGGCGTCGAGCAGTTGGTCGACGCGTTCGCCGCCGAGCCCCTCGATGTCGAGCCCGTCGTCGCTCGCGTAGTACGCGATCGCGCGCCGGAGCTGGGCGTCGCAGGCCAGCCCGCCGGTGCAGTAGGCGATCGGCCCGTCGAACTCGACCGGGCTGTCACAGACCGGACACCGCTCGGGGAACTCGTAGTGGCCCTCCGAGCGCTTCTCGACCACCTCGGCGACGTACGGGATCACGTCGCCGGCCCGCTCGACCCGGACCGCATCGCCGACGTTCACGTCCATCTCGGCGATCTCCTCGGGGTTGTGGAGGCTGGCCCGCGAGACGGTGACGCCGCCGACGTCGACGGGTTCGAGCAGCGCGACCGGCGTCAGTCGACCCGTCCGACCGACCTGCACGACGACGTCGGCGATGGGCGTCACCTCCGAGCGGGCGGGGAACTTGTAGGCGTACGCCCACCGGTAGGCGCGCTCGGTCGCGCCGAGCTCGGCGCAGGCCGCGAGGTCGTCGACTTTGATCACCACGCCGTCGATCTCGTACCCCAGATCCGCCCGGTCGTCCATCAGTCGGTCGCGGTAGTCGATCGCCTCCTCGACGTCGCCGGTCCGCTCGGCCCGGTCGTTGACCTTCAGGCCCCAGTCGGGGAGTCGGTCGCGTTGCTCCCAGTGGGTCTCGAACGCGACGGAAGCGTCGAGCACGTCGAAGAAAAAGCAGTCGAGCGGTCGCTCGGCGGTCACGCTCGGATCGAGTTGGCGGAGGCTCCCCGCCGCGGCGTTCCGGGGGTTGGCAAAGGGGTCCTCGCCGCGCTCGACGCGCTCGCGGTTGTGCTCGGCGAACGCCGCCTCGGGCATGTACACCTCGCCGCGGACGACGAGGTCGTCGGGGTGGTCGCCCCGGAGCCGGGAGGGGACGCTCGCGATCGTCCGGACGTTCTCGGTCACGTCCTCGCCGGCGTGGCCGTCGCCGCGGGTGGCCGCCCGGACGTACTCGCCGTCCTCGTAGACGACCTCGACCGAGAGCCCGTCGAACTTGGGCTCGCAGACGTACTCGACGTCGTCGCCGACCGCCCGGCGCATCCGGTCGTCGAACTCCCGGACGTCGTCGGCGTCGCCGCTGGAGTCGATCGAGAGCATCGGCGCGACGTGCTCGACGGTCCCGAGTTCGTCGAGGGGTTCGCCGCCGACCCGGCGGGTCGGGCTGTCGTCGGTCCGGAGGTCGAAGGCCTCCTCTAGGTCCTGTAGCCGCGTGAACAGCGCGTCGTACGTCCGGTCGGCGATCACGGGGTCGTTCTCGACGTAGTAGCGGTAGTCGTGAAACCGGATCGCCTCCCGGAGCCGGCGGGCCTGGGTTTCGGCCTCCGCCTCGGTCAGCTCCGAGACCGGGTCAAACTCCGTCGGCGGCTCCTCGACGTAGGGGTTCTCGTCGGCCGTCGTCGCGGTCATTAGCGTCTCTTGGCCGCGCGCGGAGTAAAAACCCCGGCGACGCCCGACGGGTGCGCGCCGGCACGGGTCGCGGCGTCACTCCGCGAGGGCTCGGCGACCTTCTCGATCGGGAAGGCGCGTCTCGGGGCGAACCCGAAAGCATATGAGGGGTGCGTGATACCCGGTGGCACGCCGATGTCCGCCCCCGCAGACTCCCCTCCGTCCCCCGATTCGTCCGAATCGCCCGCCGAACCGACCGAGCGCGCCGAGCCGACGGCGTCGGCCGATCGTGCGCCCGAGCGGTCGGCCGACGACGCGACCGACGAGTCGCCCGGCGACGACCCCCGGCTCGACCCCGAGTACGTCCGGACGCTCGCCTCTCCCGACCGCGGCGACCTGACGCTGGTCGGGGTCGTCCACGACCATCCCGCGAGCGTCTTCCGGGCCGGCGCGGTCGTCCGCGAGCGCGCCCCCGAGACGGTCGCGCTCGAACTCCCGCCGCTGGCGGTGCCCCTCTACCGGGAGTACGCCCGGAGCGACCGGCCGACGCCGTCGTTCGGCGGTGAGATGAGCACCGCCGCCCGGGCGGCCCGCGAGTCGGGCGCCGACGTGGTCGGCGTCGACGCCCCGACGCGCGACTTCCTCGCGCGACTCGCGCGCAACTGCTGGCGCGAGGGGGCGTCGCTCGACACGCTCCGGCGCGTGGCCGGCGGCGTCGCGTCGGTCTCGCGCCACGCCGCGGTCTGTCGGGTCGCGGCCGCGGTCGCCGACCGAACCGGGCTCCGCGTCGAGGTCGACGATCCGGTCGCACACGACTGCTCGCGCGCCGATCCGCCGCGCGAGCAGGCCCGCGACGAACGCAGACAGGCCGAGCGCTCCCGATCGCTGTTGCGGACGTTCGACCAGCCCGAACCGGTGGCGCTCCGCGACGAGACCCGCGAGGAGTCGATGGCCGCCCGGCTCGACTCGCTCCGCGAGCGCGGCGACGCGGTCGCGATCGTCGGACTCGATCACCTCGACGGGCTCGCGACGCTTTCAAAAAAGTAGCGTGCAGTGCGGTTACGCGTCGTGTCGGAGTCGGACCTCGTCGTCGGTGATCGTGTCGACCCGGTCCTCGCTCAGCGGGTAGGTGTCTTGGTCGTCCTCGCCCCAGTCGAGCGAGGCTTTGATCTTGTCGGTGATGCCCGCGTCGGGGTTCACGTGCGCGGTGCCGTGCTCGACGCGCGAAATCATTCCGACTTTCTCGTCGCCCATTACGACCGGCTTGCCTTCGTCGTGTTCTGTGAAGTCTGCCATCGCACTCGAACGACGACGCGGTCACTGAAGACCGCTTGGGCCACCTATCGAGCGCGCCGACCTGTCGGCTCGGACCACCTGTCCGGTTTCCGGTCACGGGTCGAACGCGGCCGGACCGCGCTGGCGGCATTTGCGAGCATCCCCGTCTTTAAGCCGGGGGGCGCCATCGGTCAGACTATGCGCGAGGACTTTCTCCTGTTGAACCCCGGCCCGGTTCCGGTGACCCGCGAGGTACGGCAGGCGATGAGCGAGCCGATGGTCTCGCACCGCTCGGCCGCGTTCGAGGCCGTCTACGAGCGCGCCCAGGACGCGCTCGACTACGTGTTCACCGAGTCGACGCTCGACGGAACGACCACCGCGACCGACGGCACCAGCCTCATCTTCAACGGCACCGCGACGATGGCGATGGAGGCCGCGGTCGCGAACCTCGTCGGCGACGGCGGCGACGTGGTCGCGCTCGTCAACGGGAAGTTCGGTCGGCGGTTCAAGCGGATCGCCGACCGCTACGCCGCCGTCGACGCGGTGGAGGCGACGTGGGGCCAGTCGCTCGACCTCGACGCGGTCGAGGACGCCGTCGGCGACGACACGGACGTGGTGACGATGGTCCACAACGAGACCTCCACGGGGCTTTTGAACCCGGTCGATCGCGTCGGCGAGATCGCCGCCGAACACGACGCCCGCTTCGTGGTCGACGGCGTGACCTCGATCGGCGGCGACGAGTTCCGGATCGACGACTGGAACGTCGACGTGGCGGTCACCGACGCCCAGAAGTGTCTGGCGGCCCCGCCGGGCACCTCCGCGATGTACGCGACCGCGGACGCCCAAGAGGCGTTCGACGGCGACGCCGCGCCGTTCTACGAGGACCTCGACTGGCACCTCCGGAAGGCCGAATCCCACCAGACGCCGTTCACGAGCGCGGTCCCGCTGTTCCGCGGGCTCGCGGTCGCCGCCGAGGACATCGTCGAGGAGGGGATGGCCGAGCGCATCGAGCGCCACCGTCGTCAGTCGGCGGCGTTTCGCGAGGCGTTCACCGCGATGGGGCTGGAGCTGTTCGCCGAGCGCAACGCGGCGACCGAGTACTCGAACACGCTCACCGGCGTGTCGCTCCCCGCCGACGTCCGCGAGGACCCCGACGCCTTCTTCGACGCGGTCGAGGCTCGCGGCGTCTCCATCTCGGGCGGACAGGCCCACCTCGGCGGCGAGATCTTCCGGGTGAGCAACATGGGCGGGCTCTCGGCCGAGCAGATTCTGCGCGGCGTGCGGACGATCGGCGAGGCGTTCGAGGACGTCGGCGCGGACGTGGACAAAGAGGCGGGCGTCGCGGCGGCCCGCGACCGCCTGCGGTAGCGTTCTCGGGATCGGCGCTGTTTCTCGACCGATCGCTCGCTCGGTAGCGACGCGGCCGCGCCGGCCGGCCCCGCCCCGAGGCCGGCCGCGGATCGACGCCCGACAGCCGCCGGTGCCCCGGCTTCGAAAAATTAGACTAGTCTAAATCCTACATTAGACCGAAGGTATTATTTTGTTTGGCGTGGTCCGGTTCGGTAGCCATGAACGACATCGACGGGCCGGAGACGGCTCGCGACCTCTCGCGCCGCCGAGCGCTTTCGGCGGGCGCCGGCCTCGTCGGCGCCGGCCTCGCAGGCTGTCTCAGCGGCGCGAGCGCCGACCGACCCACGACGACCGCGGCCGGTTCGGACGGTCCCGTCGCGGTCGTCTCGTTTTTCAGCTTCTACGACTTCGCCCGGAAGATCGCACGCGACACCCCGATCGCCGTCCGGAACCTGGTCCCGGAGGGGCTCCACGGCCACGGCTGGGAGCCAAACGCCCGAATCACCCAAGACATCATCGACGCAGACGCCTTCGTCCACGTCGGGCCCGACTTCCAGCCGTGGGCCGACCGCGCGATCGAGACGCTGGAAGGCGACGGCGTCGACACGACGCTGATCAACGTCCGGGAAGGCGTCGAACTGGTCGATCTCGCGGCCAGCCTCGATCCCGAGGAAGAGGGGATCGGCGAGAACCGCGGAAAGGACCCCCACTTCTGGCTCGACCCCCGGCGTGCGAAGCAGTCGGTCGACAACATCGCCGAGGGGTTCGTCGACCTCGCGCCCGGCCACGAGTCGACGCTTCGCGGGAACGCCGAGGCGTACAAGACCGACGTCCTCGATCGGATCGACCGGGACTACCGCGCGATCTTCGACGCCGCCGACCGCGACGTTGTCCAGTTGGCCGCCCACAACGCCTTTCAGTACGTCGGCGCCCGGTACGGCGTCCGGATGCGACCGCTGGTGGTCAACCTCGCGGCGAGCGGCGACGTCAAGCCCTCGGACGTCGCCGAGGCGAAGGCGGTCATCGACGACAACGACATCGAGTACATCGGCGCCGCGGTGTTCGAGACCCGGCGCCCGGCGAAACAGCTCGTCCGGGAGACCGCCGTCGAGGCGTACTTCCCGGTCACGCCGTACGCGGGCGTCCGCGAGGAGTGGGTCGAACAGGCGTGGGGCTACGAGGAGATCGCCGACAACGTCAACATGCCCACCTTCGAGGTCGCGCTCGGGAACGAGTCGCCCGAGACGGCCGGTCCGGACGGGTGGGCCGCGGAGTGGAGGAACTTCGAATGAGCGCTCCGACCCATTCCGGGGCGGGCGTCGAAACCGAGGCCGCCGAGCCGATCGTCGAGCTCGCCGACGTCGCGTTCGGCTACACCGCGACGCCGGTCGTCGAAGACGTCTCGATCCGGATCGACCCCGGCGAGTACGTCGCGGTCGTCGGACCGAACGGCTCGGGGAAGTCGACGCTCCTGAAGCTCGCGCTCGGGCTGGTCCGGCCAGACGAGGGCGACGCTCGGCTGTTCGGCGAGCCAGCCCACCGGTTCGACGCGGGCGAGCGGGTCGGCTACGTCGCCCAGCGAGCCGGCGCGTCCGACGAGATGCCGATCACCGTCCGGGAGGTCGTGAAGATGGGACGATTCCCGCACGTCGGGTTCGGTCGGCTCTCGAAGCGCGACTGGGAGATCGTCGACGACGCGCTCGCGACGGTGGGCATGGCGGCGTTCGCCGACCGGCGGGTGACCCGGCTGTCGGGGGGCCAGCGCCAGCGGGCGTTCATCGCGCGGGCGCTGGCGGGCGAGGCCGACCTCCTCGTGCTCGACGAGCCGACCGTCGGCGTCGACGCCGAGTCCGTCGAGGCGTTCTACGACCTGCTCGCGGCGCTCAACGACGACGGCATCACGGTGGTGCTCATCGAACACGACCTGACCGCGGTCACCGACCACGCCGAGCGCGTGGTCTGTCTCAACCGCGAGGTGTACTTCGACGGGCCGACCGTGGCGTTCGTCGAGAGCGACGCGCTCGCTCGGGCGTTCGGCACGGCGGCGGCGCTCGTGGGTGAGCGCCGATGATCGAGACGCTCGCGGTCCCGCTCCAGTCGGGACTCGTCGACGCCGCGGTCGCGCCGGCCTACTGGCTCCTCGAACTCTGGTACGGACTCCTGACCCAGCTGTATTACCTCACCGGACTGGAGCTGCTCGACCCGACCTACCGGTTCATGCACCGGGCGATCCTGATGGGGCTGTGCATCGGCGTGATGGCCCCGCTGATCGGGACTTTTCTGGTCCACCGCCAGCTGGCGCTGATCGGCGACGCGCTCGCTCACACCGCGTTCGCGGGGGTCGCGATCGGGCTCTTTCTCAACGCCGCGTTCGACTTCGGCGTGTCGCCGTACCTCACCGCGGTGGTGGTCGCGGTGGTCGCGGCGCTGCTCATCGAACTCATCTCGGAAGCGACCGACGCGTACAACGACGTCTCGATGGCGATCGTCCTCTCGACGGGGTTCGCGCTCGGCTCGACGCTCATCAGCATCAACGCCGGCGGGCTCGCGGTCGGGGTCAATCAGTACCTGTTCGGGAACCTCTCGACGGTGTCGCCGTCGGACGCCGTGGTCCTGCTCGCGCTGTTCGTCGTCATCGTCGCGACGGTCGCGGTGACGCGCAACCAACTGCTGTACGTGACCTTCGACGAGACGGCGGCGGCGGTCTCTGGCATCTCGGTCGAGTGGTACAACCGCGTCATGGTGATGCTGACCGCGCTGGTGGTGGTCGGCGCGATGCAGATCATGGGCGTGATCCTCGTCGCCGCGATGCTTGTCGTCCCGGTCGCGGGGGCGACCCAGCTCTCGCGGAGCTTCACCGAGTCGATCTTCGTCTCGGTCGCGCTCGCCGAACTGGCGGTGCTGATCGGGATCGGTGCCGCCTATTACGGCGGGGCGACCGGCGGCCCGGTCATCGTACTGGTGGCGGTCGCGATCTACGTCGTGGCCGTCGCGCTCGGCAGGCTCCAGACCGCGCTCGGCGAGGAGACGACCCCGGAACTCGGCGCCATCGACGGCGAGAGCGCAGAGGCACCCTCGGACTGACCCCCGAGCGGTCGCCCCGGCGCGAGGCGGGTCGGCGACGCCGGACGGACTGAACTTTCAAGGCCCCGGGACGTATCGTTGCGGTCGGACACCGATGAGATCGAACCGACGCGGGTGGCACGGGTGGTAGTCGAACAGCTCGGCCGGCTGTTCGGCGCGGATCCGGTACTCAACGGGCTCGTCGGCGGGCTCGTCATCGCGGGACTCAACCTCTTGGGGGCGTCGCTGATCTTCGTCTGGCGGAACCCCTCACAACGGTCGATGGACGGCGCGCTCGGGTTCGCGGCGGGCGTAATGCTCGCCGCGAGCTTCACGAGCCTCATCATCCCCGGCATCGAGACCTACTCGAACGGGAACCCGATCCCCGTCCTCGCCGGCGTCGCGCTCGGGGCGCTGTTTCTGGACCGGTCGGACGCGCTCGTCCCCCACGCCCACTACCTGCTGTCGGGGGGACGCCGGACCGACGCCGCGAGTCCGAGCGAGGACCTCCCGGTCGACGACGAGCGGGTCGCGGGCGTCGTGCTGTTCGTACTCGCGATCACGCTCCACAACATGCCCGAGGGGTTGGCGGTCGGCGTTGGGTTCGGGAGCGGCGACCTCGGCACCGCCGTCCCGCTGATGCTCGCGATCGGCATCCAGAACATCCCCGAGGGGTTCGCGGTGTCGGTGGCCGCGGTCAACGCCGGGCTGAACCGGCGGTTCTACGCCGCGTTCACCGGGCTCCGGTCGGGGGTCGTCGAGGTCCCGCTGGCCGTGCTCGGCGCGTACGCCGTCGGGACCGTCTCGGTGCTGTTGCCCTACGCGATGGGATTCGCGGCGGGCGCGATGCTGTTTGTCATCAGCGACGAGATCGTGCCCGAGACCCACGCGGGGGGCAACGAGCGGGTCGCGACGCTCGGGACGATCTTCGGCACGATCGTGATGCTCTATCTCGACATCGCGCTCGGGTGACCGGCGACGCCCGGCTACCCGAACGCGGCCCGGTCGCCGTCGGCGTCGAGCCGGAGGAACGCCGGGATCGACACGAGCGCGACGGCGGTTTCGAGCGCCCCCGCCGCGAGGAACGCCGCGAAGAACCCGAACTCGTCGGCGACCGTCCCGCCGACCACGATGCCCGCCAGAAAGCCCAGACTCCCGAAGACGTTGAACCCCGCCATCGCGGTCCCGCGGCCGTCGGCCGGCGAGAGGTCCGAGACCAGCGCCATCGTCGCGGGCGCCATCAGCGCGCCGATGACGCCGACCGCGACCATGCCCGCGCCCGCGGTCGGGACGGTCGGCGCGAGGCCGACGCCGACCACCGCGAGCCCGTACACCGCCGACCCCGCGACGATGGGCGCCGTCCGGCCCACCCGATCCGAGAGCACGCCGAACGGGTACTGAAGCAACGCGAACGGCGCGAAAAACAGCCCGAGCATCACGCCGGTGGCGGCGGCGTCGAGGCCGAACGCCTCCCGGAAGTACACCGTGCCGACGAGCGCGAAGAAGCCCGCGGTGAACCGGTCGATGAACCCGAAGCAGTACGGGACCCCGAGGGCCGGTCGCGCCCGGAGGGTCGCGATCGCCCGCCGAACGCGGCCCTCGCGGCCGTCGCCGGGCGCGCGGTCGGGGAGCCCGAGAGCGAGCGCCCCCGCACAGACGAGCAGGCCGGCGGCGACGTACAGCGGGACCAGCGGCCCGAGGCCGTAGAGCTGGCCGCCGAGCGGCGCGCCGATCGCGGTCCCGAGACCGATGGCGATGCCCGCCGCGCCCATGTTCCGGCCGTGACCGCCGTCTAAGTCCATCAGCATCGTCATCGCCAGCGAGAACGCGCCGATGGTGGTCGCCCCCTGCAGGACTCGGAGCCCGAGCACCGCGGGAAACGACAGCGAGAGCGCGCTCGGGAGCGCCGCGAGCGCGACGTACCCGACCGCGCCCCCGAGCGCGCCCGCGACCACCAGCGGCGCTCGCCGGCCGACGCCGTCGCTGGCCGCGCCCCAGACCCCCGCGAACGCGACGAACGCCGCGAACTCCGCCGCGAGAAACCACATGCTCGCGTCGAGGGTCGTGGTCGCGCCGACCGCGGCCACGAGGTCGGGGACGCCGGGGTACAGCAACACCTGCGCCAGCAGGACGGCGAACACCACCGCCGCGAGCGTCCGCCGATCGCGTCTGATAGCACTCACGGGAGAGACGTTCGAAACTGGGGGCCGAGCAGTCTTAGTCTCGGCGGAGTCGGACGGTCGCCGGGACTCGCCCCGATCAGCTACTCCCGGAGCCGGCGCCACGACTCGGGGAAGCGGCGCTCGACGAACGACGCCTCCTCGCCCGGACCCAGCGACTGGGCCCAGACCGCGAGCACCACCGCGAAGACGACCGGCCCGGGCGCCACCGTGACCGCCCGATCGAGGATCCACTGCGGGTCGGCGAACACGAGCACGAGCGCGGAGTCGGCGGTCGAGACCAGACTCTCGGGCGGCGCCGCCCCCAGCGAGTAGGCCCGCGCCGGGACGAGAAACTGGACCGCGAGGAGGTACAGCGGCGTGAGCAACGGCCCGCCGTGGGCGCGCGTCCAGAGGGCGCCGAAGTACAGTCCGGTCGCCGCGCCCGCCCCGGCGGCCGCGGTCCGGCGCGCGCGGACCGCCTCGGTGGCCTCGGCGGTCGCGAGTCCGTCGCCCAGCGCCGTCACGACGAGCGCGTAGGCCGCCGCCCAGACCAGAACCCCGCCGGCGACGACCGCGACCTGCGAGCGCCGGCCGCGGTCGCGGAACGGCCGAAAGCCCTCGCGCGCCGAGAACGCGTCGTCGGAGGTGGAGTCGGGCATGCGTGTGCCACGAGACGGTCGGGGAGTTTCAATGCCGCGCCATCGACCCGGCCGGGGCTATCGCTCGAACGCGATGCGGCCGGCCGCCGGATCGATCTCGGCGCGGCCGCCGACCGGCACCGGCACGGCGGGCGCGGTGTGGCCGAACTCCACGTCGAAGACGACCGGCGCCTCGGGGTTGTACTCGGCGAGGACGTCCGCGATCGCATCGCGCTGGTCCTCGCGGTACGCCGTCCGGGCCTCGGGACCGGGGTCCTCGAAGGGGTTGCGGGCCTTCGCCCGGCCGACGAGGACGCCGTCGAAGCGGTCGAGCAGGCCGCGCTCGCCCATCCCGAGCAGGACTTGGCGGACGCGCATCGCGGACGGCAACTCCTCGGAGGTCTCCAGCAGTAGGATCCGCCCGTCGAGGTCCTCGGGCGCGGGGAGGTAGCGGTCGGTCCGGAGTTGCTGGTCGACGATCGAGAGACACCCGCCCCACGTCCGGCCCGCGACGGGCCGCTCGGGGCCGCGGAACCGCCAGCCGGGCGCGGGCTCCATCTCCCGGCGCTCGTCGAGATTCGCGGGGTCGGCCCAGTCGAGGTCCTCGTCGGTGAACCGATCTGCGGGCCGGAGCTCGCCGATCTCGTCGGCGAAGAACGCGCGTTCGAGGTACTCGACGGTGTGGTCGTGCATCGACCCCTGCATCGCGAGGTCGGTCAGCACCGTCCCGCCGTAAAACGAGACGATCCCGAGGTTCCAGAGGAAGAGCGCGAGGTTGGTGTTGTCGCTGATGCCGTAGAACCGCGTGGGGTTCGCCCGGAGCACCTCGGGGTCGAGGTGCTCGAGGATCCGGATCTGGTCGAACCCGCCGATGGTGGTGACGACGCCGGCGATCTCGGGATCCTCGAACGCGTCCATCACGTCCCGGGCGCGCGCTTCGGGGTGGTCGTAGAGGTACTCGCCGTCGGCGGTCGCGGTCGGGTACTCGACGGGGGCGAGGTCGAAGACGTTCCGGAGCCGTTCGAGGCCGAGCTCGTAGACGTGGGGGTACTCGGCGGCCGCGCCCGAGCCGGGCGAGACGATCGCGACCCGGTCGCCGCGGTCGAGCGCGGGCGGGACGACGAAATCGGTCATGGCCGTGCGTTGGATGTCGGGCGTCGTATGCGTTTGGGGCGCTCGACGAGAGATACCGCATCTCAGGCGTAGGCGTCGAACTCCCGGCCGTACGCGAGGAAGTAGCCGGTCCCGAGGAGGCCGACGACGGTCGCGAGGGTGAACGCGACCTCGGGGCTCACGAAGTCCCAGAGCGCGCCGCCGAGCGCGGCGCTCGGGACGACGAGGGTGTTGCGAACGAGGTAGTACGCGCCGGTGACCCGGCCGCCGGTGTCGCGCTCGGCCGGGCCGACGATGAGCGCCTTGTGGGAGGGCAGTCCCGCGAACCGCAGGCCCGAGAACGCGAACAACAGCGCCACGGCGAGCGGACTGTCGGGCGCGAAGATCAAAAGCGCCGGGAACACCGCGTAGACGGCGAACCCGAGCGCCACCACGGGCTTCAGCCCGAGCGTCTCGGCGATCCGGGCCGCGGGCGCCATCACCAGTAGCGCGACCACCATCTCGACCCCGAGCAGGACGCCGAAAAAGACCGTGGGGCTCAGGTAGTAGCCCAACAGGGTGACGTCGACCTCCAGAAACCGCGTGATGACGATCACGAAGAACGTGTACACCATCCCGTTTGCGAACCGGACCAGCGTGTCCCCGACCAACAGCGGGCGGAGTTCGTCAGGGAGCGCCCTGAGGTCGCGGGCGACCCGCGCGAGCCCCTCGAACTCCGCGCCGAACGTGTCCTCGCCGGCATCGTAGCGGGCGTGCTGGACGGTCGTCGCGACCGCGCCGAACGCGACCGCGATACCGAGCACGTAGTAGAACCCCGGGAGGAGGTCGCCGCCGCCGACGAACACCAGCCCGGACGCCACAAGCGGGCCGAGCAGGAACGCGGTCCGGCGGAACGTCTCGGTGCCGGCGAACCCGCGCGCGAGTCGGTCCTCGGACACGCTCTGCTTGACGATGGCGAAGGTCGCGCCGAGCCCGAACGACTTCCAGGCCTGTGCCAGCACCAGTCCGACGAAGATCCAGAGCCACGGCTCGACCGCCAGCCCGGCGACCTCGACCGTCCCGATCAGCGGGGCCGCGAGCCAGACCGCGAACCCGAGCGTCGAGAGGAGGCCGAACAGCGCCAGCGCGTACCGCGAGCCGACCCGATCCGAGAAGGCGCCGCCCGGGTACGGGTAGACGGCGCTGATGACGTTGCCGAACGTCCCGTAGAGCCCGATCACGAACGGCGTCGCGCCGAGAACCGCCATGTACTCGGGGAGGTAGCGGCCGGTCATCTGAAAGCCGAGGCTGAACGCGAACATCGCCACCGACAGGATCAACACGTCGGACTCGAGCGCGAGGAACCGCCGGAACTGGTCGCCGACGCCGATCGCCTCGTCGTCCGTCGCCATTGTCGGTCGGACGTTCGGACGGCCGCCCGATAGGATTTGCCCCGGGTCGGGCGTTCGCCGATCGGGTCGGCCTCACACGACGGTCGACCGACCGAGGGGACTACTCGTGGTCGATCGCGCCGTCGCCGGCGCCGCCGGCGGCCGCCGACCGCCGCCGGCCGACGAACCACCGCGCCTCGACCCCGAGCCAGACGAGGCCGACGACGACGCCGAACGCGGTCGCGAACACCTCCGGGACGCCCATCCAGACCGGCGTGACGTACATCAGCCCGTTCAGGTACTTGCCCGGGATCACGCTTTTCGCGGCGATCCAGAACCGATCGACGAGCGTCCCGGCCCGCGAGTCGACGTCGGCCGAGCGAGCGCTCGGCCCGCCGGTCGACTCGTCGCCGGTGCCGAGTCGCTCGGCCTCGTAGGGGAATCCGACGTTGAGGCTCCAGACGATCTCGCCGGTCTCGTCGACCTCGAACACGCGGTTGCCGTTCGAGTCCGAGAGGAGCGTGTGCCCGTTCGGGAGGCGATCGGCGTCCCGAACCCACTGCATCCGGGCGTCGCGCCACACCCACGATCGGGTCCAGTCATTTCCCGCCCGCCGGTACTCGATCGCGCGGTTGTTCTCGCTGTCGGCGACGACGATCGCGGGCCCGCCGTTCGAGCCGTTGATGAAGTCGGGGTTGTGTTGCTCGTAGATGACCTCGTAGTCGTCCTCGCTTCCGAGCGTCCAGTCGGCGTCGAGAGTGTGGTCGTCGGCGGTCAGAAACACCACGCGGTCGAAGTTGCGACCGCTTACCATGATCCGGCCGTCGTCGAGGACCTCGACGTCGTTGATGTGCGACCAGTCGTCGGGGAACGGCCCGCCGGTGGTCTCGGGATCGAACGCGTCCGAGGCGTTCCAGCGCCACGCGATCTCGCCCGAGGAGACGTTCACGGCGAACACCCCGTCGAGGTAGATGTCCGCGATCACGAGGTGGGTGTCGTTGAGCCGGTCGACGTCGTGGTACCGCGAGGCCTCCTTGCCGGGGGTGAGTTGCCCCCAGACGTCCTCGACCTCGCCGGTCGTGAGGTTGACGCGTTCGACGCCGTTGTACGTGCAGGCGCCGACCTCGCCGTGGACCTCGAAGAAGTCGTCCCACGTCTGCTCGTCGACGGCGTAGTCGCTCGGCGTCCACTCGTCGGCCGCGGGACACGACTCGGCGTCGCGGTGGTCGGCGTACGAGTACTCGACGGTCGTCTCGGTCCCCCGGACCGGATCGACGTCCCAGTAGCGGGTGTGGCTGTCGTCGTAGTATCGAACCGTCCCGTCGGGGTTCAGGGCGACGAGTTCGGCCCGCGCTCGCGGGCCGTCGCTGGCCTGCCCCCGCCAGGAGTTCGAGTCGGTGGCGATGACTGTAATGGCGTCGGCCTCGGGGGCGACCGCGGCGGTTCGGTTCACCTCGCTGTCGTCCGAGAGGTGCGACTCGAAGGTCGTCTCCGTCCACGACGTCGCCACGCCGTACCCGACGGCCGCGACCGAGAGCGCGAGGAGCGCGAGGAAGGCGATCCGAACCCCGCGTTTCGAGTCCGCCATCGGTCAGCAGTACGTCCCCGATCGGACCGGTGGGGTCGCTCGGCAGGGGCGATCGCGAGACCGTACGGACGGCCGCCGGAGAGCGGTCGCGGCGGCGGGACGGGCTGTCATGGCCGCTTGTACACCGTCGCCGAGTAAATACGTTCTCGCCGGAGTCAGGGGCGCAGTTCCACGCAGGACACGTCTCGGACCGCCGAGTGGCGGGACGCGACGAAGTCGTCTCCGACCGACTCCTGCTAAATCAGCGAGACGAACGGGCTATCGCTGTCGATCGCCGATCCGGAAAGGGAGTGTTTTATGCTATTAGGACAGAGTATAAATTAATGAGTTCAAGCACCTGCACGCTCGTCGGCGCGACCGGCGGGGCGGGGACGACTCGGCTCGCGATCGAACTCGGCGCGACGCTCGCACGCGACGGTCGCGAGGTCGCGGTCCTCGACGCCGCGTTCGCCACCGAAGGGCTCGCTCGCCACGTCCCCGGCCGCGTCGAGCCGGACGCGACGGCGGTGGTGACCGACGACCGACCGCTCGCCGACGGATTGACCGACCACGGCGCGAGCGCCGACCTTCCCGGACGGCTCGAGCTCTGTCCGGCGAGAGCGCCCTTCGAGCGGGCGGCGCGGGCCAAGACCGTCGAGGCGGCCCGCCGCTTCGAGGAGCGGATCGCCGACGCCGCCGAGAGGTTCGATCACGTCCTCGTGGATGCCCCGCCGGTCGCGGGCAACCAGAGCGTCGCGGCGGTGACCGCCGCCGATCGGGTCGCCATCGTCGCGCCCGCCAGCGAACGGGGCGTCGACGCGGTCCAGCGCGCCCGGGGCCGAGTCGCGGACGTCGGCGCGAGCGTCGACGCCGTCGTCGCGAACCGCGCGAATTCCGACCACCCGCTCCGGAGCGCCGACGCCGCGGTCCCCGAGAGCGATGCGACGGGCGTCGAGGCGGTCCCCGCCAGCGCGCCCGATCCCGAAGCCGGGTTCGCTCCGGCGGTCGCCGACGCCGCGCAGGCGGTATTCGAGACGACTCTCGATCTCGAATTCGCAGAGAGCGGTCTGCTCGACGTCGATGCGGGGTCGCTGTTGCCCGACTCCGTGTCGGATCGGTAAAAGCGCCGGCCCGCCGGTCAGACCAGATCGGCCAGTTCGCTCCGGGCCTCTTCGAGCGCGTCGCCGTCGGCCGTCCGACGCGCGCCCTCGACGACCGCCCGGGCCCCGTCGAGCGACTCGTGGGTCTCGACGAACGCCGCCAGCGCGAACTCCGTCTCGGAGGCGCCGGTCAGCGCCTTCGCGTCGGCGCGCGAGAGCTCCGCCGACAGCCAGTCCGCGACGACGTCGTGTGCGCGCGGCGTCAGCGGCGAGACGCCCTCACAGCCGAGCAGGTGGAGGGCCTTGGCCGCGGTCACCGGGGCGATACCCGCCGATCGCGCGCTCTCGCCGACCGACCGGCCGGCGAGATGCCCCTCGACGACGGTCGCGGCCGACGCGGCGTCGCAGGGCAACTCGTTGGCGAACGCCTCGAGTCTCTCCTGGAGGTCGCCGGTGGCGTCGACCGTCGCGACCCCGCGGTCGCGCTGTTGGGCGGTCACTTCGAGTCCGTCTGCGATCTCCGAGAGCGTCACGTCCGAAACTGCCCGTCACATCCACTTAAAATTTCTTTTATAATTTTGTAATTATTATCTGCGTCGGGGAGGAAGCTACCGGTAATCGGTACGTTCGTCGCGCCGCGACGCGTCTTTCGGTGGCGTTCGCTCCTTCGTTTAAATACGGATCGGGCCGAAGTTTGGAGTGTGATGAGCAAAGCACACGCTTCGACGACGTGTCCCGAGTGCGACGGCCGACTGACCCCCGACGGCGACGAGACCGTCTGTGCCGACTGCGGGCTCGTGGTCGCCGAGGACCGCATCGACCGAGGGCCCGAGTGGCGCTCGTTCGCGGACGACGACACCGAGAAAGAGCGGACCGGCGCGCCCCTCACCCGGTCGCGCCACGACCGCGGGCTGACGACCGAGATCGGTCACGGGAGCGACCTCCGGCTGACGGGGCGAAAGCGCCGACAGGTCGCCCGGATGCGCCGCGAACACGGCCGGGCCCGCATCTCCTCGAAGTCCGAGCGCAATCAGGTGTACGCGTTCACCGAGATCCGGCGGCTCGTCAGCGCGCTCCAACTCTCGGACGACGTCCGCGATCGGGCCTGCGTCCTGTTCGAGTCCGCCCAGTCCGAGGACCTCCTGCGAGGCCGGTCGCTGGAGGGGTTCGCGTCGGCCGCGGTGTACGCGACCTGTCGGACCGCCGCGGTCTCGCGCACGCTCGACGAGATCCTCGAAGTCGCCCGCGCGAGCCGAAACGAGCTCAAGGCCGCCTACGACGCGCTCAACCGCGAGCTGGGGCTACCGACCGGCCCCATCGACCCGCGCGAGTACCTGCCGCGGTTCGCCAGCCGGCTCGACCTCCCGCAGGCCGTCGAGACCCGGGCGGCCGAGCTGGTCGAGCGAGCGCGCGAGCGGAACCTCCTCAGCGGTCGGGATCCCAGCGGGGTCGCCGCGGCGTGTCTCTACACCGCGGCCCGCGAGCGAGGGCCGCGGCTGACCCAGGCGGACGCCGCCGACGTCGCCGACGTGACGCCGGTCACGCTCCGGTCGACCTACGAGGATCTCACCGAGTGAGCGTTCCGGTCCGGACTGTTTCTGCGAGCGCGACGAATCGGGCCGCCGGTCGGCTGTCGGGCGCGAGCGACGCGACCGGACGACCCTGCCGCTGAGCCCGCCGGACGCGCCCGTCGTCCGGGACCGCCACGACCCGCGCGCCGAGCGCGCGACGGAGCGTCTCGGTCGGCGGCTCCCGACCGGTCCGGTTGAGCGCGACCGCCGCCAGCCCGGCGTCGAGCTCCCGGGCGAGCGCCCGAGTCCGGACCGCGTCGGCGAGCGCAAACTCGCGGGAAGAGGTGACGAGCACCGCGGCGTCGGCCGCCAACAGCGGCACGCCCACGTCGGCGGCCATCCCCGCGGGACAGTCGACGACCACGCGATCGTAGATCGACTCGACGGCGTCGAGCGCCGAGGCGAGCGCCGCCACCTCGCCCGCCCGGGCGCCGGCGAGCGTGCGACCGCACGGGAGCAGGTCGACCGGACCGTCCTCCCGAACCGCCTCGACCGGGTCGGCGCGGCCGGCCAGCACGTCGTGGAGATCAGGACCGCGCGCAGTCGGTAGGTCGGCCATCGAGAGGTCGGCGTCGACCACGACCGCGTCGAGTTCCGCGCCGAGGTTCAGCGACACCGTCGACTTTCCCACCCCGCCTTTCCCGCCCGCGATCGCGAGGATCACCGCGAGTCCCCCGGAGACGGTCGCTCGTCGGCCGAGCGGTCGGCGAGCGCTCCGGCGCGGCGCGCCACCACTTCGAGGGCCTCGCGCTCGGCGGCCGTCGGCGCGGTCGATCGGTCGTCGAGCGCGCCGAGCCACGACTCGACGGCGTCCGGAACCGGGTCGGGCTCGGTCGGCCGCGGGACGGCGTCCGCCGGCGGACGAGCCGCACCGAGCGTGCGCACCACTCCGTCGGGCGTCGCGCGGAGGGCCGACCGATCGGCGGGCTCGGCGACGCCGGCGCGCTCGGTCCAGACGACCTCCGCCGGGGGCTCGGTCGGGGCCGCGGGGCTCGCGTAGCCGAGCGCTCGACGACCGCCGGCCGCGACGACCCCCTCGAAGCCGCCGTCGTCCCAGCCGGCCGCGGCCACGCCCTCGCGTCTGGGCGGCCATACCGCGCCGTCGAGCCGATTCGCGACCCGGACCCGTCGAGCGGTTCGGCCGGGATTGTGCACCGTCAGTTCCACGAGCGAGACCCCCGCCTGCGCCTCGACGCGCCAGTCGAGATCCACCATAGGGCGGGTTCGGCGCGGCTTCGGTGTTAAACCTACACGTAGATTACGGGCGCGTCGAGCCACGTCGCGGCGGCGCTCGGCGCCTCGAATCCGGCGGCCTCGGCGTCGATGACGATCGGCGCGGTCAGGTCAGCGAGGCGAGCGACCGCGAGCGCCGCGGTGACCGACGGGGGCGTCTCGCCCGGAACCGCCCCGCGAACGCGCTCGAACGCCGGCCCGAGCGCGTCCGCGAGGTGCTCGCGTGCGCGCCGTCGGAGGTTGTCCGCCCGATCCCGGAGCCGAAGGCGTTCGCGCCGGGCGTCCCGGGTCTCTCTGGCTCGTTCGCGGGCGCGAGCGAGCGTCTGTTCGGCCGCGATCCGCTCGGTTTCGAGGTCGGCGAGCCGGCGGGTCGCGTCCGCGAGTTCGGCCTCGGCGTCGCTCGGATCCCCGTCGGTCTCCCGGAGCGCCTGCACGCGGCCCTGCAGCGTGGCGACGCGCTCGCGGACCGCCGCCTCCGACCCCTCGGCGTCGGCGACGCGTCGGCGCGCGTCCGCGAGGCCGACCGGCGCCGGATCCAGCGCGTCGAGACGCTCGCGGATCCGAGCCAGTTCGCCGTCCTGGGGCGCGGTCCGTCCCCGGGAGCGAGCGGCCGCCGCCAGCGCCGCTCGCCGGGAGAACTCGATCCGGGGCCGAATCACGCCGACGTGCTCGTGGACCGGGCCGGGCGGCGGGCACGCGATCGCGAGGCCGTCGGAGTCGTCGCCGCGAACCGCGTCGCCGACGACGTCGGCCGAGACGTTCCAGTCCGAGAGGTCGATCGCCCGGCCCGTCCGCGTCTCGGTCGACCGCCGAACCCTCACAGCTCCGTCCCGGCCATCGCGCTCGGATCCGGGTGGTCGGTGCCGGCCGCGAACGCTCGGTAGGGCGTGCTCGGGTGCGCTCGGTCCTCGTACGCGGCGGCGGCGCGCCGAACCGCCTCGGGGGCGTCGCGAAACTCGTTGAACGGGTCGGTCCGCTCGATCTGCACGTCGCCCGCGTGTTTCGCCCGGAGTCGGAGCGCGAGGAACGCTCCGAGCCGGGTCGGTTCGAGGAGCGCGGCGCGGCCGAGTCGCTGGACGACCGCCTCGTCGTGGCCGTTACAGACGTTTCGAAGCGTCTGGCGGGCCGCCTTGGAGTACGTTACAACTAGGAGCACGCCGAAAAATTCGGCCGTTTCGAACTTAAAATTACGTCATCTGGACCGGACGTTCCACTCGCCGTCGTCGAACTCGACGACCGTGTCGAACAGCGACGTGAGCGTACTGACGGTCTGGTCGTCGCAGGTGTCGGGGTCGAGGTGGAAGTGGGCGGTCACGCCGGCCGCGTCGAACCGGCCGGTCAGGACGTGGAGGAACTTATACACCGTCTGGAGGTCGGCGTACTGGAGCAGCGCGGTCAGCGAGTCGAAACAGGCGGTGGTCGGGTAGTCGTTGCGGGTCCACTCTTTGAGAATCTCGCTGAGTTTGATCCCGAGTCCCGTCAGGTCGCTGGGGTTCGAGAGGGTCTCGACCACCTCGCTTCGCCCGTTGGCCGCGTTCGACACCGCGGAGGTCGAGCGCGTGGTCTCGCCGACGCTGACAAACCGCATGTTTCGGGGACGCTCGCCGGCGTGGGCCAGCCAATCCTGGATGCAGGCGTCCGGCGAGCGGGTGTAAGTGACCCACATGACGTTCTGGTCGGCGGGGTCGTCGAGCGAGAGGAGGTTGAGGCACGCCTCGTCGGTCGCGTCGTGCAGCGACGGCGCCAGGACCAGCGTACAGGTACCCGGTCCGACGGCGTCCCACGGCGGCCCTGGTTCGTTGTTTCGCTTCGTTTGCATCGGTAGATCGTACGTTCGGACTCGCACGCTCGACCGCTCGACAGACGTGAGCGTTGCTTTCTTCTTAGAGGACCTAGTTTATTTATTTTCCCCTCTTGACGGGAACCATCGCGGCGTCACTCGACCGGGTCGACCTCAAACGCCCCCCAGTCGCCGTCTTCGTCGTCCGAGTCGGCCTCTGGCTCGGTCGCCGTCAGCTCCCGAACGCGCCGACGCGCCTGTGCGGGTGACTCGGCGACGACGACGAGGCCCTCGACCGACGGCGCTCCCGACGCCCGGTACGCCGAGAGCGTCTCCTCCTCGAACTCGGTCGCGTAGGTCCGCAACACCGTCAGGACCCGACGCTCGGTCGCTTCGAGGTCCGCCTCGCCGGCCTCGAAGTCCGCCAGCGCGTCCTCGACGTTACGGAGCGCGGAGATGCGGTCCATCTACGTCGTCCGCAGGTGGTCGGTCGAGGGCTCGTACACCTCGCCTTTCTGTTTTAGCTTGTCGATCTCGTGTTCGGCCTTCGAGTGATCCATCCCGATGTCCTCGGCGCGTTCGAGCACGACGTCGACCGGGGCGCCGTCGTCGTACTCCTCCTCGATATCGGCGATGAGCTGTTTGATGTTTTTGATGCGGTCGCGCTGGGTCTTCGAGGTGCCGGTCTCGACCACGTCGGCGTCGAACTGGCCGGTCTCGGGGTCGACGCCGATGTCCTGGAGGCACGATCGGGTGATCTCGACCGCGCGCTCGGCGTCCTCGACCTCGACTTCGTCGGAGAGTCGAACCCGCGCGCTGGCCTCCGAGAGCCGGACCAGCGCCTCTAACTTCCGGGCGGTGACCGGGACCGGCGCGTCCTCGTCGGCGCCTTTCGTCCGGAGGTCGACGTAGAAGTCCTCGATGGTCCGCTTTGCCTCCTCGGTCATCGTGGGGAAGCAGTTGCGCTTCGCGTACGCGATGTACTTGCGCAGGAGGTCGGGGTCGATCGCCGGCGCGACCTCCTCGGTCTGGCTCTCGACCTCCTCTTGGGTGATGTTCGGGGCGCTCATCTCGGTGCGCTGGGTGTTGAGCTGGCCCGCGTAGTTCGTCTGGATGATGTGCTGGGCGAGGCGCTTGTCGTGTTCCTCGTCGGGCTGGTCGGTGACCGTGAAGATGAGGTCGAACCGCGAGATGAGCGCGGGTTCGAGGTCGATCTGCTCGCCGATGGGCTCGTACTGGTCGAACCGGCCGTACTTGGGGTTCGCGGCACCGAGTAGCGAACACCGGGACTTGAGCGTCGCGTTGATGCCGGCCTTCGAGACCGAGATCTTCTGCTGTTCGAGCCCCTCGTGCATCGCCGACCGGTCGTCGGGCGCCATCTTGTCGAGTTCGTCGACCGCCGCGATGCCCTGGTCGGCCAGCACGAGCGCGCCGGCTTCGAGGGTCCACTGCTGGCCGTCGCCGAAGTCGTCGCGTACCGCGGCGGCGGTAAGCCCCGCGCTCGACGACCCCTTCCCGGAGGTGTACACCGAGCGCGGGGCGATGTTCTGGACGTACGAAATCATTTGGGATTTTCCCGTTCCGGGGTCCCCGATCAACAGCATGTGAAGGTCCCCGCGGATCCGGGACTCGTCGGGGAGGTGTTTGGTCACGCCCGAAAACAGCTGGAGGATCATCGCGAGCTTCTCTTCCTCGTAGCCGTAGATGGCCGGAGCCATCGAGCCGACCATCTGCTCGTAGATGTCGTCGGCGTTCGAGAGCTCGACGATCTCTTTTTTGTCCTCGTCGGTGATGTCCATGTCCTCGAACTGCTCGTCCTCGATGGTGACCGCGACGCCGTCCATGTACACGTCGAACACCGCGGACTTGTCCTGTCCGCTACCCTGCTGTTCGAGGTGGAGGATGCCGGTGACCCGGACGTGGTCGCCGGGCGTCACTTCGCCGGTGATGTCGTCTTCGATGTGGACGTCGATGCTCTGGGGCGTCTCGCCGCCGCGCAGTCCCTCGGGGCTCTCCTGGACCCGGATCTTCTGGGAGTCGATGAACTCCGACTGGTCGAAGTTGATCTGGAAGGGGCCCTGACGTTCACAGCCCTGACACTCGTGGGGCTCTTGGAAGTCGCCGCCGCTCTGGGGGATGTAGGTGAGCGTGCCACACCGCTGGCACTCGAAGGCGGCCTCCTGAATCTTCGGCCGGACGTCGGTCGCCTTCCGGACGATGCCCTGGACGTCGACCATGGTGTTGACGTGGCGGGCGCGGATCGCGCGGATGTCGGTGGTCTCGGGGAGGTTCTGAACCCGGACGTGGGCCTGCCCGAGGCTCACGTCGACCGGGAGGTCGTAGAGTCGAAGCGCCTCCTCGGCGTACTCCTGGTGCTGTTCGGGCTGAGAGAGATAGTCGTCCGCGAGGTCCGCATCGTACCGGTAGAGGTCGTTCCAGTCGACGTACAGCGATCGCTGCTCGCCGGGGTACTTCGCGGCGAGCGCCCCGATCTCGTCGCTGTAGTACCGCCGATAGAACTGCTCGAAATCGTCGACTAGTTCGGTGTTCTCCGCGCGAGCCATTCGGTCGTCTCGTAGTTCCTCCTCCGGTAAGAACTTTCGTAAAGCGGGCCGAAAGTGAACGTGGCGTCGGCGCGCCCCGCTTGCGGTCGGGTCGCGGTGGGCACTGTGACCGAGTGGGCGAACCCCTTTGCTGGATTGTCCGGACTTTTGTACCCGCACCCGGAGGAGTGACACATGGAACTCGGTACCGCGGACGCGGACCCGGGCGAGCTGGCGACCGGCTACCTCGACGTCACCGACCTGCCGGCGGGCGGGGCCGAACGCCTGCCCGTCGTCGTCGCCGAGGGCGACGCGGACGGCCCCGAGCTCTGGATCACGGGGACGCTTCACGGCGACGAGGCGACCGGGCTCGCGGTCGCTCAGGACACGATGGACGAGACGTTGCCGACCGGCCTCGCCGGCACCGTCGTCTGCATCCCGAACCTGAACCCCGCGGGACTGCGCCGCAACGAGCGCACCTCCTACTACCACGACGACGACCCGAACCGCTACTTCCCCGACCCCGACGCCGAGACCACTCGGCCGCCGAAGGTCCAAGAGCTGATCGACCGGCGCGTCTACGAGGCGTTCGCCGACTCGGCGGACGCGCTCGTCAACCTCCACACGTCGGTCGTCGATTCGGTGCCGTTCACCATCCGCCACCGGGTGTTCTACGGGGACCGCCGGACCGAATCGGCCGCCCGAACGCTCGCCGAGACGCAGGGCCGACTCGTGGAAGCGTTCGGACTGCCGGTGCTCAATCAGTACCCCGAGCCGGAGTACACCGACCGGGGGCTCCAGCGCTCGACCACCGGCGCGGCGCTCGACGTGGCCGGCATCCCCGCGATGACGCCCGAACTCGGCGGCCACAGCGTCGTCGACGACGATATCACGGCGGCGGGCGTCGCGGGGTGCTATCGGGTGATGGTCGCGCTCGGGATGCTCGAATCGGTCCCGGAGGAGGTCGCCGCCGCCGACCCCGGGTTCGAAAAGCCCGTCGACTACTCGGTCCGGCGCGCCCAGCACCCGCGGACCGACACGCCGGGGATCGTCCGCCACCGCGTCGAACCGGGCGACGTCGTGGCGGCGGGCGACCCCGTGGCCGACATCGTCACGCCCCACGGCGAGCACAAGGCGACCGTCGAGTCCGAACGCGACGGCTACGTCGTCGGTCGGACCGAGGGCGTCGCGGTGTACGAAAACGATGCGCTGTGTTACCTCGCGGTCCGCGACGAAGACGACGTCGTCGTCGAACGCGACGGCGAGTGACGAATCGGGGCGTGGGTCGGTCGGAAGTCGAGACGACTGCGATCGACCGGGAGCGTTCGCGTCGCTTCAGTTTCACTTTCACTTCGCACACGGCCGACGTTTATCGGCTCGGAGCGCGTCTCCCCGCTCGTGATGAGTTCGAGTCGAAAACGCCACGAACTCCCGACCGAACGCGGTCGCCTCCGGCGAGCGTACACCGAACGCCAGCCGCGGGACGCCGAACTCACCTACCGGGACCACCGGATCGCGAGGGCGCCGAGCGACCGGACCCGCGGCGAGCAGTGGCGGATTTTCGGCCCGGACGGCGGCTGTCTCACGACGGTCGACTCCGAGGAGTTCGAAACCCCGGCCGAGTGGCTCCGGTTCGTCGACACCGCGATCCACTCGGGGACCGACCGCGCGACCGAACTGTTCGACGTTCGCGCGTCGGCGACCGGACTCGGACCGCGCGACGGTCGGCGAGGACGGCGAGAAATCGGCCGCGTGTCGGGGTCGTGTCAGTCGAGGACGACGGACAGCGCCCAGAGGGCGAGAACGAGCGCGAGCCACAGTACGCCGGCGCCGACACCGATCCTGAGCAAGCCGTCGGTGCCCAAGAGCCCGAACCCGATCCAGATCAGAACGCCGCCGGCCGCGAACCCGTTGATCGTGAGCCCGCTCACGGTCACGGGCGTCGAGCGAACGGTCTGGAGGGCCCCGTACGAGCCCAGAACTAGCCCGATTCCGTAGAAGACGAACCCGAGAAATCCCCCGATCGAGCTGAAAAACGGCGCTCCCGAGAGCGACACGTCCGCGCTCTGTGTCGTAGTCTCGGCGACGGTCGTGGTTGCCCGCTCGGCCGATCCGGTCGTGGTCGGTGTCGTGGTGTTCGGCTCGTCGGTCGCGTTCTGTCGGTCCCGAACCGTGAGCGTCACCGTCGCTGGATCGGCGCTTTCGACGCCCAGTTCGTCTTCGACCGAGATCGCCACCGTGCGTTCGCCCGGGCGCTCGAACGTGACCGCGAACACCGGGTCGGTCGCGGTCCGCTCGGATCCGTCGGTCCTGAACCGATAGGTCTCGACCGCGCCGTCGGGATCGGACGAGCCGGCGGCCGAGATTCTGAGTTCCTCGCCGACCCTCGGGGTCGTCGTCGAGACGGTGAGGTTGGCCTGCGGACGATGCTTCGGGGCGTGGACGTGCGAGGCGGTGCTCGGGAGGAAATCGACCCAGCCGTTGCGAGTCACGATCCGGTCGCCGGTGCCCTCGGGGTGGATCGAGGAGTGAGTCGGGCCGTCCGGTGCGCCCCAGTAGTTGCGTTCGGCGACGACGGTCTGTGTCGCGTTGAGCAGCAGTCGCGTCGTCGTGTTCGCGTCGACGAGCGTGCTCACGTTCACGACCATGCCGCGTCGGTGGCCGTACACGTCGTTGTCGCGCACGCGGACTCGTGCCCGCCGGTCGTCGTCCTTCGAGAGGACGATCCCGGTCGGGAGCTCCCTCGTGAGGGTTCGGACGGTGAGAGCCGACCGATCGGGTTTCCACAGCGTGTTCGGACCGTCCGGTCGAAGCACGACCATCGAGTCGTCGCTGGAGCCGGGGCCAAACTTGGCACGGACGTCCGGATCGTCCAAGAGTTCGGTGAGCTGTTCGGAGACGTCTCCGGCCCGGAAGATGGCCCCGGCTGCGCCTTCTTCGACGATCATCCCGGTTCCGGGCGCGTAGCCGGCGAGTCGAGCGGGCGTGTCGAACCCGTACGTGTTGTGGACGATCGAGTTGTTCCGGACGCTGGCATCGACCGATCCCGCGATGCGGACGCCGTACGCGTTCGCCGTCACGGTGTTTCGCGTTACGTTGAGCGTCCCTGCGTGGGTCAGCTGATTGTCGAGATCGAGCCCGATCGCCGCGTTGTCGAAGACGGTGTTCGAATCGACCGAGACGTTGTCAACGAGGAGCTCGGTCCGAAGCGACAATCCGTGATCGCCGTTTCGCCCGATCTCGTTGTCCGCGACTCGGAGATGGCGGGCCTGCTCGCTCTCGATCGCGACGCCGACGTTCGAATTTTCCGCGATAGTGTTGTTCGCGAGCGTCGAGTGGACGACGTGGCCGCCGCCGAGATAGAGGCCGGCGCGACCGTTGTCTGTGATCTCGTTGTGCTGGACGTCGAGGCCGGTGAGTCGTGCCCGGTGCGCGACGACCGAGATCCCGTGGCGGCTGTTCTGTGCGATCCGGTTGTCCGCGACCCGCATCGAGAGCCTGTCGACGGTCGATCGGCCCATATGAGTGTGTCGGACCGAGAGGCCGGTCGTGCTCTGCGTGATCGTGTTCGACGTGATCTCGAAGCGACCGAGCGCGTCGTTGCGCGTGTAGATCCGAATGCCGGTCTCGGTCTCGGAAATCCGGTTCCGGGACACCTGAAAGTCCGCGGTGCGCTCGCTCCGAACCGCGAGTCCGCTCCCGCCGATACCCCGGATTAGATTGCCCCGAACCTCGAAGTTCCGGGCCGTCTCTGCGGCGACGAACACCGCCTGATCGTCGATCGCCTCGAACGTCGAGTCGACGATCCGGAACCGCGAGGCGCGACTCCCGTCGGATTCTCCCAGAGCTCGGGCCCGCTCGGTCGTTCGAATATTGAGCGGGAGCGTCGTGTCCGCGAGCTGTTCGACCCCGCGGTCGCGGATCCGTATCGAAACCGGGTAGGTTCCGTACGTTTTGGGATTGGTCACGTTATCGTATCGCACGAGAAGCGACTCGTCGGCTCGAAGCCGGACCGAGCGGTTCAGTTCGATCGCGAAGGCGTTGGATCGGTGGCCGACGGCCTCGACGTGCGACGCGAGCGACCGGTCGATCTCTCCGTCCCCGTTCGTGTCGATGCCGAACCGCTCGATCGACGACGCGGTGACTCGGTCGACGTCACCGTGGCCCCGATAGTCGACCGCCAGCGTGTCACCGGTGACGTCGGTTCGGGTCGACAGCGCGATACGGTGGGTCGCTCGCGCGTCGAGTTCGGTGAAGTTCGGCCGGATCTCCGAGCCCGCTACGGCGCCCGAAGCGGGCGCGATCGCGACCCCGCGGCCGCTGATATTGGCGAACGAGGAGTCCGCGATTGAGAGCCGCGGCGGGACCGAGACGTCCGTGACCTCGATTCCGCTCCGCGCGGTCGACCGGACCGCGACTGACGAAAGGTCGACCGTGCCTTCGCTACTCGTCACCGTAACGGCGCTCCGGGCGGTTTCGAGCGTCGTGTGAGACAGCGAGAGCCGCGAGTTCGACGAGCCGTTGTACCGAATCGTCCCCCAGTGAATGTCCGCGGGCGCCTGCGGAGCCGTCTCGAATCCGACCGGAGCCGCCGCCGTTCCGTTCGCCGTGAGATTCCCACGGACGGTGATCGTGATATCTTCGGCGGGTTGGACGGTCGTTCCCGGTTCGATTTCGAGCGTCGCCCCCCGTTCGATCGTGATGTCCTCGGCGATCCGATACGGTCCCTCCTCGGCGGACCACGTCGTCTCGCCGGTTATATCGTCCTCGATATACGTTATAGTAGCCGTACTGCTCGTCGCGATCACGGTCGGCGCGAGAACGACGGCGACGAGACAGAAGACGGCGATTTTCCGGGACGATACGATGCCCATACGTGTCACCAGAAAGAGGAGCGGTATAAATCGTTTCGTTGGCTAATCGGTGAAATCGGCGGGCTCCGGTGTGTAGATCGTCGACCGAGACGACCGGCGAAGAGACTACCGCCTCGGGGACGGCGACCATCCTCCCGAGGCGTGTCCCGCCCCGACTCGGGTCGGTTCGCCGCTGTCAGTCGTGTTTGACCCATGTACTCCGGCTACTCGTGGCTGTCACGTCACCGCCGAGAAGGCGCCCCGGGAGGAGTTTTACTGCCGTGACACATATGTTGGGAGGTCGTATCCTGTCACTCGATGACACGAGACCGCCTCGCGCCGGACACCGAGGAGATAGAGACGCGAATCCAGCGAGTAGGTCGCTACTCTCGAGTCGTCAAAACCGGACTCGGCGTCATACTCGCGGCGTTCGGGCTCTCGGTCGTCGGACGACTGCCCTACAATCTGGATTCGATACCCAGCGCCGTCGACGCGATCCTCCTGCCGCTGATCTTCGTCGGGATGGGCCTGTTGCTGTTCGGGATCGGGATGCATCTCCACCTCCTCCACCTGAATCTCGTGAAACAACTCCGGATGGAACCGGTGTCCGAGGGAGAACACGAGTCGTAGCGTCGCTTCTCGGTCTTCCCCTTCGATTGGCTCACCTCCCGGACTCCCGACTCGCTCGACGTGGTCGTACTCGACGAGTCGAGGAGTTGGACCGCCATCAGAAACCGCACCGCAAGTCTCCGAGAGCGGTAACAACGAAATCGATCTCAGACGGGGAGAACCGACAAAAAGTGAGTTCTGTGCTGTTATACGGTATGGGACCGCCCGGTTGCCAACAGGCCGGAACTGAGCGTGCCTTTTCGACGAACGTCTCGATGGGAGAGTTGCGTGTCATGGTAATCACTCGATCGCCAGTTTGTCGAGGTGGAGACGACGCCGCAGCTGCATCCGCTCCAGCTTCGTCGCCTTGTCGTAGAACTTGTCAATCACGTCCTGCGAGCCGTTGACTCGCTCTGTCGTCACTTCCCGCGGGAAGCCCCGGTCGCGGTGCCATGCAATCGAGCCCGTCCGGATGTGGTGGGGAGATCGCGAGGACGGGCACTTGCTCGCGTGGGTGTGACTCCGGAAATCACAGGAATCGGGGTCGTAGCCGTGCGGACAGCCGCCGGCGACGCACGGCATCGTCGCCTGATACGACCAGACGCGGAGCGTGTTCTTCCCCGGTCGGTTGCCCTGAAGCGTGCCGAACAGGGGCTGGCGGCCGTACTCGTCGTGGGCGTCTTTTCGTTCGTCGCGGACGTACGAATCGACCGCGTCGCACACCTCCGGGCGGAGGCTGACGGTGCGCTCGCCGTGAGTCTGGTTCTTCAGCGGCGTGTCCGTCTGCGGGCGGTGGACGAACTCCACGTACTGCTCGCCCGAGTCGTAGTCACGGATATCGAGCCCACGGAGCGCGCCAAGCCGGGCGCCGGTGTGCCACGCCAATTCGAGGAACGCGTGGAGGTTGGTCCCGTAGTCGTTCTCGCTGTCCCGGTAGTGGCGGACCAGCGCGACCGCGTCGTCGGGGTCGAGCTTCGTCTCCCGCGACCGGTCCTCGTCGGGCACCTCCGGAACGTTGACCTTCTCGCTGAGTCCCTCCTCGACGGCTTCGATGCGCTCCAGGTACTCGATGTGGTCCTGCAGCGTCTCCATGTTGTTGTGGAGCGTCGACGGGGCGAGGTCGTCGCCGGAACGCTCGGCCTCGTACTGGTCGAACGTCCAGCCGGACAGCTCTCCGACGGTCTCGATGCCCTGTCGCTCGCACCACTCGACCCACAGCTTCAGCCGGTAGTGGTAGCTCGACACCGAGCCCTCTGCGAGGCCGGTCTTTCGGCGGTCGATGTAGCGGCGCCACGCCTCGCGAGGCGAGAGATCCGCCGGAGATACGCGATTGCGAGCCGAGCGTCCCCGGCGGCAAGCTCGGCGATGCGGGCGATCGTCGAGTGGTCGGCCGCGCCGTGGCGGAGCCCGGCGTCGACGCGCGCCTGAATGATGTCGACCAGTTCGTGACCGTGGTACTTGTCGAGCCGAATCTTCTCGGCGCCTCGGACTCGCGATTGCACCCGGTCGTCCGCATCCGCGAGGAAGTCGTCTTCGTCGACGCAGACCATGAGTAGGGTGACGTGGGGCTCCTCCCAGAGCGAGACGATCACCGACGGGTCCGCGAGCACGTCGACCTCGTCGAGGATCACGACGATCCGCTCGTCGAGCTGCCGGAGTTGATCGAGGTACTGGGTGGTCGAAGCCGATTCGAGTGGGATGTCGAATCCGATGCCGGCGTCTCAGAGGAGCGCGTGGAACGCGCCGGTGAGCGAGGAGTCCGAGATGCAATTGACGTAGCCATTTCGGACGTCGAGGGTGGCGCGTTCGAGCTGGCCGACCGTGTACTGCGCGAGGGTGGTCTTGCCCGCTCCCGAGGGGCCGGTGATGAGCGCGCTTTGCCCGGAGAGGCCCTGTTGGATGGGCTTGAGGCAACTCGACAGATGCTCGATTTCGCCTTCGCGGTGATGGAGTTCCTGAGGGACGTGCTTCTGGCGGAGTGCTCGGGCGTCCGTGATCATTTACTCACAGTCACAAACGCGGCCTAAATAAAATCGAGCAAAGGAGAGTGAAAGTAGAGGGTGAGTAGAGACGAACTCGCGCCACAGGACCAGAATTCGGTATTTGCGAAACTCGAAGAAGCAATCTTCGGCATCCCCAAGAACGATCTCGACGGTCACATCCACGAACTGGTCGAAGAGTTGGATAAAGACGAGCCTGAATCGGAGGTAGAACGGGAGGTCGTGGTTACGAATATAGACGCACTATTCGATAAGAGATCGGAACTTCAGCATCGTGAGTTTCTGTGGCTGAAGCGGATCCTGATCGGCATCGGGTTCGTAAGAGTGTGAAATCGGATCAGGACCAGATGCAGGATGTTCTCGAACAGCAGACGGAATTTCTCGAAGCACTGCAAGAGCAATCGCAAGCTATCGAACGGATCGAGTTAGAACTGAATGACTTGAAGAACAAACTGGACACGGACGATGAGTAGCTGTGTGGTAAGAACTACAACCTGCTGGACGCTCGGCGGCGACTCCTTCGAGTCAGAGATCGTCGACTTGACCGACCACTGCTCCCGGCCGTATCACGACATCACGTTCCGCACCGACTTCGACGACTGGACTTCGGAATAGCCTGCTCTCTGAAGAGAATGGCTCGCTGTGTGCAGCAAACAGAGTTACCGCCCCGAACGAATAGCCCGTTGCTGAGCTATCCAATTTGGACTGCGAACACGATCTGGTCGTTCAGTATGATATGAAGAGGCTGACCGGCCTCGTTCCACTCTTGGGTCTCTGAGTAGGACGAGTCTCTCGCTGTGTCAGTGAACGATACTTCTACCTCGTAATCACTCTCCATCATCACCTTGTTGTTGATCTTCTCCTGTTCGTTCGGTCGTACTTCGAAGCGAGTGTCGATTTTGGATGACTCACTACTGCGTTGTGTAACAGTCAGCTCGACTGTCCGTGCTAAATTCCCTTCATTGTGGACAAAAACGTCAGTTGCACCCCGACTACTCCCGGGACTGGCGTTACAACCAGCAAGACCGACAAGACCGATCGAGCTGAAACCGCCGAGGAGGGCACGCCGAGACCAATTTGAGCGCATATGTTCAGTTCAAATCACACACATATGTGCTTTTCC
The DNA here is from genome assembly GCF_004765795.1 of Halorussus marinus. Classification (GTDB taxonomy): domain Archaea; phylum Halobacteriota; class Halobacteria; order Halobacteriales; family Haladaptataceae; genus Halorussus; species Halorussus marinus. The sequence continues at coordinate 169,339 of NZ_SBIV01000003.1, read as the reverse complement.
GAGGATAGTACTCTCTGCCGCGTTAGGTCTCATCCGAACGAGCGATCCTACATCCCATACGATCGCTGAGAACTATCACAGTTCTACTCAACGAGTGAACCAGAAAGCTTTCACGCGCGTTGTATCTCTGAGTTGGCATGAGACGCCGCCAGTTCCTCGCGAGCGGAACCACCCTCCTCTCCGTCGCTGTCGCCGGCTGCGCCCACCCGTCTGTCGTTCTCGATATGAAAGAGGCGACGACCGACGACATCGCCGACGAAGTTTCGATGGCTCCCGAACCCGATTCCGAGGAGTACAGACTCGTCACGTCGGCCCGCGAGAACGGTTCGGCCACACGGAGCGGCCGGTACGAACTGTTCGATCGCACCAGTGTCGTCCGGGTGAACGAGACCTTCTACGAGGTCTCGGAGACGCGACTCGCGAGCAGCGAGGTGACGGTCTACGAGGTGCTCGTCGATTTCGATCCGGACGATACGACATCGGACCTCGGAGAAATCGAATTCGACGAGCTGCCGGAGGTAGATCGTGAACGCCTCGAGCCAGTCTTTTCGGACGAAAGCCCACCCGACGAAGATGGATACGATATCGGTGTCAGCTATGGATCCGCCGAGGAGGTGGGAAACGAATCGGTGTTTGTCCCGGAGCGCCAGTACGACATCATTGTCTACGAGGGGAATCGGTATCGAGTTGCAGTCAACTCCCGAACGGCGCCCGAAGGGGAGTATCGATATGAGGTGACGGCGGTCGCTCCGGACATCGAAACGTTCGCTGAGCAGACTCGGGAACAGTACTTGTTCACGCTCACGGACCTTTCGGATGCCGAGCGTTCGGTCGTCGAGAAGGCGATTGACGAGACGTACTTCGAGGATAGTGAAGCCTTCCGCTCGGTGATTGACCGACTCCAGGAGCACGAGGGATTCGAGGTGGACGATTCCTATGGGACGTGGCTCGTCGAGTACGACGGTAACGAGTATCTCGTTTACGCCGAATGGTAGCTACTGTTTAGCGTCTTCGGAATTCATTATCTACCAACCCCTCCACTGACGGGGCAAACGGAATCCCAATACGTCCGCACAAGTCGGCGCACCCACCAGCCTCGCGGGATGCACCGAACTGCGAGCATTGCTGGATGACGTCACCCAATCCGCCGCTCTCTCGCACACCGACGAATCCAAGCTAGCCGACGAGCAGGAAATCCTGCGGTTCGGCAAAGCAATCCGCCCAGCGGTCGTCACCGTCGACACCACGTCAGGCGCACCGATTGGAGTGGCGGCATGAACTGGTTCGTCGGCGAAAATCTATTTCGCGAACAAAGCTGTTGGCGGCACCGTCTAGTGTTTCCCCGACTGGCGTGCGTTCATTGAGGGCTTGATGCGCCGTCTTTGGGATTTCTGACTCTACTCTGTTGTACGAATCATACCAATTAAACGCTCATGTCGGCTTCACCCTTGGAGTCAAGTGGTCGAGACGCCAAAGGCGTCTCGTCATTACGGTAATCTTCAATTTCCGAACGACCCGAGGCGCTCGCCGTGCTGATCTGTAGACGACGAAAACTCACGAACAATTCGCTATAGAAGATCGATCCCTTTATCATAATTGGATTTACATTTGCATCCATCGAACGGTATTCTCGAACCGATTTTCTCGTCAACATCTGGTGAGTATCAGATGACACCTGATCGATCAAACAACTCCATTCCGTCTTCAGCATCGAAGAAGGCAACTCGAAGTCCGCCAACGAAGCGAGCAACACTCGTTGGTGGGGTTGTAGGAATATGTCTCGGGCTAAGTTCGCATTTTCTGTTACTGGATTATGCTGTAGTATCTCTCACCACCTGTCTCCTGTACTCCATCGGGGTTGCGCTCATGATCGACTATATCAATATCCTCCGACAGATCTCCTCCGATGGCGGGAGTTGGTGGACGATCGTCTTCGGTGCCACCACCGGACTCGTTCTGATGGTTGTACAGCTGGTCTTTCGCCCGATCGTTCCAGATAAGATCGCAGTAAAGCGCGGGTTCCTCCCCGAGGCAGTGAGCGCCGTTCCCTTTAATCTCATCCTGATTTTGTGGCTTCTCATATTCGGTGTCGCGTTAGTCTCACTGGCATACGGGATCGGAATGGCAGTGACGGACATGTCCGAGGGTTGATCCCCTCAGTCAGCCTCCCGTCGGCTTGTTTGGATCTGCGCCATCCTTCCAAGCAGATCCATCCGTAAGTATTATTGACCTATTCTTATTTTGATAACTCGTGAAACCCCTCCAACGCCAACTCGCGACTCGATACCGGCGCCTTTCCGGGAAATCTGTGGACTGCGAACTGATTGAGAGAAGAGACCCGACTGAACGGAGTAACGTATGAAACTGAGCGTAGAGGATCTCGGAAAGCAGTACGGGGAAGATACGTGGGGGATTCGGGATATCTCTCTAGAACTCGATGTCGGCATCCACGGGCTTCTCGGGCCAAACGGAGCCGGGAAATCAACCCTGATGGGGATTCTTTCGACAGTAATCAAGCCGACGACAGGCACGGCATACTGGAACGGAACGGACATCATCGAGTCCCCCGAGGTTGTTCGGTCAGTGCTCGGATACCTTCCACAGGAATTTGGCGCCTATCCCGACCTAACGCTCGAAGAGTTTTTGGAATACGTCGCCGCCCTGCGCGGTCTCGACAAGGAGACTGCGAGTGCTCGCATCGGGGAAATGATAACGCTCACGAATCTCCGTGACGTTCGAGACCGAAAAATCAAGACGTTCTCGGGTGGGATGAGGCAACGAGTCGGTATCGCGCAAGCGCTACTCAATGACCCGGACCTGCTCATCGTCGACGAACCGACCGTCGGATTAGATCCCGAAGAGCGCGTCCGCTTACGAAGCGCCTTGGCGAACACTGCGACAGACCGAATAGTCCTCCTCTCGACACATATCGTCCCGGACGTCGAGGCGACGGCGAACAAACTTGCTGTCCTCGAGAACGGACAGTTAGTGACACACGAGACGGTTGACCATTTCATCCAGCGGGTGTCTGAGAGGGTCTACGAGTGTCTCGTTCCTCGGTCAGATGTCCCTCAACTCAGGGAGCAATACCAGGTATGTAGTACCGTCCAGCGTTCGGACGGTGTCAAAGTTCGACTGATCGCGGAAACACGCCCGATAGAAACTGCCGAACAAGTTCCTGCCACCCTCGAGGACGCGTACCTCGACACGGTCGACCATCCCGCGGAGGTGTGAGATGCGCCGAGCGTATCACGTTGCGCGGGCCGACTTCCTCCAGCGAGTCCGGTCACGTCGACTTATTGTCGTTCTTGCTATCGTCGCGTTCTTCGGCTATCTCGTCAACGTGGGTCAGATCGAACTCGCGTACCAAATCGGAGACGGTGACTCGCTGAAAAATATTCAGGGGACGAACACGGCCGCGTTCGTCGGCTTGAAAGCGGGTATGACCGGCTCGATGGTGTTGTTATTCGCGGGATTCTATCTGATGAAAGGGACACTCAACCGAGACCGAGTCCACGATGTCGATAGACTCGTCGCGAGTACCGCGGTCCCGAATCGGACGTACCTACTTGGGAAGTGGGTGAGCAACATCGGTCTCGGGGTCGTCGTCCTCGTTACGCTCGCACTCGCGACGGTAATCAATCATGCCGTCCACGGTGTCGGACCGACCAAGCCGCTCGCGTTAGTCGGCCCAGTCTTCGTCCTCGCGCTGCCGTTGAGTGCGCTGGTCGGGGCCGTTGCACTTCTTTTCGAGACCGTCGACCGGCTGAGTGGCACGCTTGGAAACATCGGCTATTTCTTCCTCGCGACGTTCGCGCTCGCTGGGCTTCAGTCGGCCGAGGGGCGACTTCCGAGTGAACTGCCGTTCTGGGTGAAATCGGTCGACATCATGGGACACCTCGCCGTCTACACTTTGACCGCAGACGCGCTGCTGGCGGTCGTTCCCGACGCGAGCGGTATACTCCCGTCGTTCGGGACGCTCAGTGGTGAGACACAGATGTTCCGTTACGACGGTCGGCCCTGGCCGCTATGGATATATATTCAGCGAGCCGGACTCCTACTGCCTGCTGTTATAACTATCCTCGTAGCTACGATACCGTTCACCCGAAGACCATCGGATACCGGTTCGGAAGACTCCAGATGGCTGTCGCGTCTCACGACACTACTACCCGCAGTCGGTCACAGTACCGATACGAACGAAGACACGTCCGATCGAGTTCCAGTTGATTCCATGTCGCTGACGAACGTCGAAAAACGAGAGACATGGAATTTCTGGCGGCTGGTCGCTGCCGAGACTCGGCTCACAGTTCGTGGACAACAGTGGTGGTGGTACATCGGCGCTGCGGCCTTCGTCGTAGCTCCCGTCAGTATCCTTGTGGGGGCCGGAGCGTCGACACGCTCACTCGAGCTCGCGCGAAGGGTACTGCTACCGCTCGCGTTCGTATGGCCGATCTTCATCTGGTCTGAACTGGGTGTACGGGTGACAAAACATCGAGTGGCGGATCTCGTGTTATCGTCGAACCATCCTGTCAAACAACTCGTCGCTGAGTGGTTCGCCGGCGTTATAGTGGCTGCCGGTGTGAGCAGTGGACTACTCACGTTGTTCGCGCTCAGTAATCAAACGGGGACTCTCGTTGGTATTGCGAGCGGCGTGTTGTTTGCTCCATCACTCGCGGTTGCGATGGGAATGTGGAGCCGTTCATCATGGCTGTTCGAGATGTCATACTTGCTGGTGTGGTACATCGGGCCGCTCAACGGAGCAACGCCCATGGATTTCATCGGTACGACGGCTGGTAGCGTAGAATCTGGTGTTCCCATCGTTTTTACCGGACTAAGCGTCATACTGCTCGGTGCGGGGTTAGCTCGTCGGACGATAGAACTACGGCGCTGACGGATCGCGGCTCACGATTTTCGTGGTAGATGTTGCAAGCCGATACATTTTGAGTGCGACTCCCAGCGGTTGCACGCGGACAGAAACGAATCCCGCTCGTTGCACAACCCCAGCGAACTCGGTTGTGCAACGAGCACTACGACGCGCCCCAAACCATCCCTATCTTCGGCTCAATCGCGCCGTCCCCACTCGCCTTTTATATACGAATCCCGTTTCAATCACCGCAGAATACTAGGTTCGGGGGGAGGTTGTGCAACGAGTATGCGCATCGAAGCCACTGACGCTCGCGAACGCAAGTGGGAGAATCTCAAAGAAGCCACTGGGGAAGGCCACAAGTCGACTGCCCTCGACGCGGCCGCCGATTACTACCTCAAAATGGCCGGCGACACTACCGCCGTTCCGGTCGGTCGCTTTCAAGAGCTCATGGGACTTGCCACCGAACAAGGTTCGGTCACACCCGAACAGATTGCTGAGGTTCTCGACACTCAGGAACTATCCGTCGAGGCCGAGACTACATGGTCAGTTGGAGAGACTTCTGCTAAAAAATAGTGTCACAGTACAGGATCTCGCTGAATCCTATAGAGATGATTTCGTTTCTTCGTACTCCCAAGATTCCTCATTCTTTGGATGGGACGGCGACCGATAGCGAAACCCCGCGAACTTCGCCGAGTATGTTCGCCAGTCTTCCCCATTCCGTTTTTCTTCCATCACATACCGATCCTCGCCGCAATCGACGACCAGTCGGTACGGTTTCCCTTTTGGGTAGTGGCTGCTCGGGGGACTCCGCAGGTACACGACTACGCGGTCACCAACCTCGTTTCGAGATTCACGTTCGACATACTTCACCTCGTAGCGAGTATCTTGCTGAAGTGTGTAGAGGGCCCCACCTTCTTCGACGCACGCCAATTCGCGGTACATGTCCTCCGCTGTTTTGGTGATTTCCATCATAGGCAATTCCTCAACACGCAATATTATTCCTTCGATTAGAATTTATACTATCCTACAATAATTCTGGGGCTTAACTTGATAGCACGTCCGAATTTACTAATTCGAGTTTATATTCACCATCCGCCGTGCACTTGAGTGAGATGAACCGCCCGTCCGATAGTAGGATCTCGTCTATGCCTGCAAGTTCTTTCTGACGGTGACCATCTTGGGGCGCGCCCCCTCTGCGTCCAACCAGTCATACCTCTGTAATTTAACAGTGACGTGATGATCATGTCGACAGGCCCACGAGAGATTTGTTTAATATTCTATCTTTATTGCTCGAAGTATTCTCCGGCCCAATCTTTATAGCACTACCGGTTTCTCCCATGGCCGTCTATGGCAGAAACCGAGTGCCGAGATACCGATTCAGCACACTACCGATCGTTCACACCAGTCGGCCGAAACCGCGAGTGTGAGTGTCCCGCCTGCACCCACGATAATGGGGGCCTCAGCTTCTGCGCTCGCTGCCGATTCAACGATTGCACCTCAGATCGAGCCTGCTGTGGCCAGGGGACAACCAATGAGTAAAACCATCACTCAATCCTCTACGAGCACTACCGACGATCTCCTCGACCGATTCGCGAACGTGCGAGGAGTGTTTCAGGATCGCGTCGTCGCGAAGCCGAACGGCAGCGGCTTCCACCGGCTCGCACTCGACGCCAGCGCCGACCAGCCCACTCCCGCGTGCCCGGCCGGTGGCTCCGCCTCCGACTGGCAACTCGTCCCGCCAGCCACAGTCCGCCAAAGCGGGCTTACTCCCTGCGAGTCGTGCTATAAAGCCATCTTCGAGCACCTCGCAGCCGATCCCGAAAGTCCGGTCGAGCCGCGGCGGACGCCCATCCGGTCTCGCGAGTTTGGCGAGCAGTTCGAAGACGACGAGGAACTGTTCGAGCCGCTTGAGCTCCCGTCGATCTCGTCACTGGCTGTCCTCACTCAAGAGGTGCTGGTCCGCGGTGGTTCCTCGAAAGTCATGCATGCACCGACGACTGACGGCCCGCTTTGCGGACAGTCCGGCGAGTATCGCCACGTCGTTCCCGACGCTCTCGGTGGTCACTATCGGCCGTGTCAGGAGTGCTTCGCCACCAACCGAGACTGATTCGTCTGCTACAGAGCCACTTTCGCGTGGGAAAGCCACTGCTATGTGAAATCCGGATTCAGTCCCCTCCCCGGGGTTGAGTTCCGTTGCGATACTACGAGCGGGTGCGTACTCCCCAGGGATTTCTCCCAAAATGAGTTCTTCCAGTTGAGCAATACTGATTCGAAACGAGTCACCGGCTCAATCTCAGTGCTACAGTAAATCAAGGGGAGGGGGGTTGGCTTTACTCTCCTAACTACGCGCGCGCCTGTACTGCCAGCCAACCCGTCAGTGTCTCCACCTCGAAATCAATCCAAATCAAGAGAGTTATCTCCACCAGCAACATTGTGAAGTGAGATTTGGAAGGTTGTTGGCTCAATTGAGTACGCTGGGGGTAATCTTTTTGAGGCCCCCGGTTTGTAGCGATGTGAACAGATGTCCGCAGAACTCCCCGAAACCATCGTCGAGTCCCGGAAAGTCCAAGACAGCCATAGCTCCTACCACGTCACTCTCCCGAAAGAGGCGGTCGAAGCGCTCGGTATCGGCCCCGGCTCCTCGGTGTTCTTCACCGGCGAAGCAGGCGATACCTCCCTCGAGCTCCACACCGCCGATCAGATGGTCGAGTCGATCCAGCAACTCAGCGACGCGTAACAGTCGCCGGTAGCGTGACCTCTTTTTCTTTTAGAATCGGGTGTGGAACTGAGACCTCGAGATTCGGTAAGTACGAAGTACGTACTGAACAAAAAGTGGCCCACAACTGTCACTACGAAAACTTGCTTCTCCGCCAGCGCTAACTGTCCGTCCGTCCTCTGACCTCCATGGGACTGATTGCAGAGTTCCGGATGACCTCCCAGCATCTGCCGCTGGTCGACGTGGCGGAAGACGTGTCCGAAGCAACCGTCGAGTTCGAGTCGGTCCAGGGGCGCCCGTCGGGGGCGCCGACGTTCATCGTGCGGATCGTGGGCGGCGACGCTGACGCGATCGAGGCGGCGTTCGACGACGCCGACTCGGTAACCGACTACTCGTTGGTCGTCGCCGACGGGACGACGCGGCGCTACCGCTGTCGCCCGACCGGCGACCCGCCGACGGATCTGGAACTGCTCGCGGACAACGGGTCTATCCCCGACCGTGTGCTCGCTACGCCGAGCGGCTGGGAGGAGCGGCGCTGGTTCGCCGACCGCGAGGAGTTCGACCGGTTCCGGACGTTCTGCCGAGCCAACGACTACGGGTTCCGGTTGGATCGCCTCGTGGAGGCCGACGAGGATTCGGACGAGAGAGAGACCAGCCCGTTCGGGACCGGCGACCGCTTTCGGCCGCGCGAGATGACCGGCGCCCAACAGCAGGCGCTCGTCACCGCCCACGAGATGGGCTATTTCGACACGCCGAGGACCGCCACGATGGCCGATGTCGCCGACGAGCTCGGCGTCGCTCTCCGAGCGACTGCGCCGCGCGCAGAACCACCTCGTCGCGGAGTTTCGACGCATCTCCGGTATAAAAACCCGAACAAATTAGGGCAGATGCTACGGGTCCGTGGTCACAAAGAAGCCTGTGACCGACGACACGCTACGGACGGACGGACGCGGCGCCGCCATCGACGCCGAGGGCGTGGAACTCACCTACGCCGACGGGACGGAGGCGGTGAAAGGAATCGATCTGAGGGTCCCCGAGGGCGAGTTCTTCGGCTTCCTCGGCGCGAACGGTGCGGGGAAGACGACGACGATCAAGACGTTCTCGACACTGCTGTCGCCGACCGCGGGGTCGATCACCGTCAACGGCTTCGACGTGCGCGACGAGCCCCGCAGGATCCGCGAGACAATCGGCTACATGGCCCAAGAGACCAGCGTCGACGAAGAACTCACCGCCCGCGAGAACATCCGCTTCGCCGCCCAGGCCTACGGCGTCCCGAAAAGCGAGCGCGCCGAGCGCATCGACGAACTACTTGACCTGGTGGACCTGGCGGACGTGGGCGACAAGCAGGCTGGCGAGTTCTCCGGCGGGATGAAGAAGCGGCTTGACGCCGCGACGGCGCTCGTCCACAACCCGCCGCTCGTCTTCCTCGACGAACCGACGACCGGGCTGGATCCGAAGGCACGCAATCGCCTCTGGGAGTACTTCGAGCGCATCAACGAGCGCGGGACGACGCTGTTTCTCACCACGCAGTACCTCGAAGAAGCCGACCAGCTTTGCGACCGAATCGCCGTCATTATGCACGGCGAGATTGCCGCCACGGGCTCGCCCGTGGAGCTGAAACGGCGGGTCGGCGGAGAGATTCTCGACGTGGACGTTCCCGCGGGGAAGGACGCTCGCGAGCGCGCCGCCGAGATCGCCCGCGAGGGCGATGTCTTCGACGCCGACGCGGATGTGAGCGTCACCGACGACGGAATCAGCGTCACCGCCGAGCGGGCGCGCGAGCACGGGACGGACCTGCTCGTCGCTCTACGCGACGCCGGGATCACCGTCACCGGGTTCAATATCCGCGCGCCGACGCTCGACGACGTCTTCCTCGCGATCACCGGCGAGGAACTCGACTCCGAGGATCGGTCGGCTGACGCCGTTGACGTGACGGAACCGGAGGTGGGCGCCGAATGAGCGAAGCCTCGGGAGACAAGGCCGCCAACGAGTCTCGCCCCGACGGCGGACAGGTCCGCACGATGCCGTCGAGCAACTCCTTTTTCAGCGATTTCTGGGTGAACTTCGTCCGCTGGAACTTGAAGGCGGTACGTAACCCCTTCGTCGTCGTCGGATCGCTCGTCCAGCCGATCATCTTCCTCGTCCTATTCACGCAGGTGTTCGGCCAGATCGCGACGAGCGCGCTCGGTAGTGGTGGCGGGGCAGGGGGAATCACCTACGAGACGTTCCTGCTGCCCGCTATCGCGATGCAGGTCTCACTGGCGGCCGCCGCGGGGTCGGGGATCGGTCTCGTCAACGACATGGAGGAGGGGATGTTCGAGAAGACACTCGTGATGCCGATGAGTCGCTCGGCGATGTTCCTCGGCAAAACCGCCGCCGAGATCCTCCGGATTGTCGTCCAGATCGCCATCATCCTCGCGCTGGGCACGGTGCTCGGCGCAAACGTCGCCACTGGGGTCCTCGGCGCCGTCGGAATTCTCGGCATTGGCATCCTCTTCTCGCTGTGGTTCATCGCGCTCTCGAACATCATGGCCATCGTCACCCGCGATCAGGAGTCGACGATCATCGGCGCGAACCTCCTGCAATTCCCCCTGCTGTTCGTTTCGACCGCCTTCCTCCCGTTGGACGCGATGCCCGACTGGATCCAGGTCGTCGCGACGTACAACCCAATCACCTACGGTGTCGACGCCGCACGCGCGCTCATGCTTGACCAGGACGTCATGACCGTCGTCGAGGTCACTCGCTTCGGCGGTATCTGGGACACGCTCGTCCCGGCGATCGCCGTGCTCCTCGCACTCGATATCGTTCTCGGCGGCGTCATGATCTACTTGCTCAACCGGGCGTCGAGTTCCGCTGTACAGTGAGACCCGCGAAGTCGGCATCCACCCCACTGACGTGATCGCGGGGCTGTCGGTACACGCGTCGTCTCGATTCGACTCCCAGTTTGTCACCGGTCGCTCCGTAGTAGATATTTAAATCAGCGGTGGAGCAGAACAACTCCATGGAGGAATGCGTTCGCTTGCGGACGAAGCACGAGCGCTCACTCGCGTGGGAGCAGTCGATCCATGCGCACTCGGCGCCTACTTGTGGGCGTGGCCTCGATCTCGCGCTCGGACCCGTGTGCGCGACGAGGCTGAGTGGTCGTGCGTGGCCTGAGCAACCGACCGTGGTGTCTTTTGTTTCCGGTGTCCTGAGCGAAGCGAAGGACGTACTTTGAGCCCGTGGCTCTTTAGCCACACCCTCTAAGCGGAAATTCGGGGGGACCCCCCGGATTCCGCGCTCGGCCACCGTCCTGATCACGGCGCTCCCGATGCAGGAGATACCACTCAAAACAAGTCTACTTTACCACTATGGCAAATAGAACAAATAGAGTTAGAATAAGGTCAACCGAGAGATAGTGTTGCCACTCACCAGTCGGCCCGTCAGCCGAACGTCTGGCTGAACAGGCTCGGACCCTTCGTCCGAGTAAACAGATTCTTCCAGAGCACCGGGTTGTATCGCGAGCCGTCCGCCAGTCGAACATCCGGCCGGAACTCGACGGCGAATCGTCCCACCGCGCTGTCGGTCAGCTCCGCCCAGTGACGAGCGCCCGACCGGAGGATTCGCTTGAGCTCTTTCCGGTCCTCCGGCGTGTACTTCATCGAGAGCGTGTCGCGATCCTCCTCGTCGTCACTGTCAATCTCGACGCCGTAAGTCTGGCGCCACTGTGCGAACGCAGAGTCGCCATCCGCAACGCGCTCGGCCTGAACCATCTTGTCCGCCGCTTCGGACATCGAGACTTCGAACGACTCCTTCGCGCCCTGGACGTACTTCAGAATCTCTTGTGCGACGTTCTTCGAGCGCAGACGAACGTCACCGTACTCGTGGACGACGATGTCGCCGAGGCGATCCAGCGCCCGGTAGACCGTATCGATGTGGCGTCCGAGATCCGCCGCGAGGTCGGCCGGCGAGATCTGGCCGCCGTCGGCCAGTAGCTTGTCGAGCGCCTCCGCGTCGGTCGGCGCGAGATTCGGAACGACCCGCATCACGTCGTCATTCTGCTCCTGCTGGATGCTCGGGAGCTGGTTCACGGCCAGCTGGCGAAAGCGACGCTCACCAGTTACTTCGAAGACCTCGTCCTCGACGTAGTACTGATCGTCAGGTCGGAGCGGAATGTCCGCCCAGTCAAGGACGTTCAACAGTGCCTCGTCGAGTTCCTTCTCCAGGCGCCGGAGATCGTCCCAGTAGACAGTGCGGTCGGTGACCGAGTTCTGAAGCGCGACGCCGACCTTCGGATGTTCGAGCATCCCGTCGCCGTCGACAGCGCTAGGGTTGTTGACGTGATAGTGCTTGAATTCCTTGCCGAGCGAGTGGCCGCCGAGCAGCTCGGACGCGCGATCGCTCCCGATCGTCGCGACGTGGTAGTAGCCCTCACACTCGCGATCGTCCCGAATCGACTTCGCGTACCCCGAGCGCTCGTCAGCCAACAGCATCGAGATGCGATGAATCGGCCCGTCAATGGCGTACAGCGGGCCGGTCTTCTCCTCGTCGAGGCGGACGTAGAGCTCGCCGTCGACGATGTTCGAGGAGTGGTGGATGTTCTCCGGTCGGACATCGTCGTAGGGGATGTAGGTCGGGTTCGACCAGTTCTTGCCCTGCTGGCCGTGGAGCACACCCAGTGCGTGATAGAACAGCTTCGGGTACACATTCGGTTCGAGGTTCGACCCGTCGAAGGTGACGTCGACGCCGAGGATGTCGTGGGGGTTGCTCGGATTCGAGTAGCCGTCTTCTGATTCGAGGTCGGGCCACCGCGGTTTCACCGAGAACGTTTTTCCGAAGTGCATCGTTGTGATCGTCGACACCTGCGGGATGAACTTTGATCGAGTACTCGCGGACGTTCTGAATGCGGAACGACTGATCGTCCCACGGTTTGAGCTTGCTGTCCGAGAACGAGAACTCCAACTCCCAGCGTTCGCGGTCGGTCTCCTCGGCGATCTCGTCCGGGACTTCAAATTCGGTAGTGAGGGCGCCGTCGTCGCGGAAGTCGTGTTCCTTCTGGAGACTGTTCAACCCGTAGTAGACGTCGAGGCCGATATCGTACTTCACGTAGGCTTTGAATTCGTGCCACTGGGTCCGGATGAAGTACGTCCGATTGATGTCGTCGACCGTCGCGTCCTCTTGGTCGTCACTATCAGTTTCCTCGCGAGCGACCGCATGCTGGAGGTCCTCGCAGGTGTACTCGTGGTCGTCGTAGTCGACGATACGTTCGAACTCTTGTTCGCAGTACCGACAACAGATGACCGTGTCCGGACCGGAGTCGGCTGGCCCCGGACCGTCTTCGACCTCGTAGTCACCCTCCAGGAGGGCGCCCTCCATCTGGTCGGCGAGATCGTCCTCGGCGTGGATGTCGTCCATCGTGACCGCGTCGCGGTCTTCGCCGACGTGGTGGACCTCGCGGGTCACGGTTGGTCACCCCCGCGAATCACGGGCCGACTCGCGCTCGGCAACTCGGTCGGCGAGTACTGGCGCTCGTCGGGATACCGGTGCTGGCAGTCTCGACAGAGTACCCGCGCGGTCTCGCCGGCCTTCGCGACGTAGATCGTCGCGGACCTCTCGAATACCCGCTCGCTGCATTCGGCGCACTCCGGGCGAGCGAGCGTCACTGGCCCTCACCTCCGTCAGCTACGACCTCGGTCTGTGTCGTTGCCGAGTCGAATCGCCGGCCGACTGTGGGCTTCGTGGGCCGTTTGTCTGCGGGAACGCGTTCGCCGTCGGCGGTGACGTAGGTGACCTCGGTTGCAGGAAGATCGCGACTGTGAGGCTGGTAGCGCGACGGTCGTTCGTCGAGACGTGCGGTAGCGAGGTCCGGACGCTCGCCGTACTCTTCGAGGTATGCCTTCCGTTCTTCGAGTAACTCGATAATCCGATCGCGCGGCCCGCGATCGAGCTTGCGCTCAACTGCAATCCAGGCGTTCACCACGCCGATCTTGTCGATACCTCGGATTCGAGCTCGGACGAGTGGCTGAAGCGTCCGATCCGTATGTCGGGAGCCGCGCTCGACGAGGTCGTGGTCGAGGAACCGCGCGGGATTCTCGCCGAGCTTCCGCTTGAGTCGCCGCTGCCAGTCAGGCGTGGCGTCGCGATCGTTCACGACTCGGCTCCCTCCTGATCGAAGGTCTCGCGAGCGTGGTCGTCGCCCTTGAGCAGCTGGGGGTTGCTCGGTCGATTGTCGAACCTGATGCCCGAGCGATGGTGGATATGGTACTCGCCGGCCGAGAACACCAAGTACGGGCTCGCACCGTCGGCGATGGCGGTTAGCTGGTGGACGTAGACGTAGCGCTCGCGACCGTCGACACGATCCCAGGCACGCCACCGGCAATAGCCGTCGCTACGGGTCTCGTAGCGGGCTGGCGCGGCCATCCTTAGCCCTCCTCGCTAGGTAGCTCGCTCGGACGCTCAGCTGGATGAACGAGAAGTTCCCCTTCGCGAACGTCGTAGAGTTCGCTCGCGCGGACGAATCCGGTCACGGCGATTCACCTCCGTCAGCCACGCACTTGCGACGGAGTTCCTTCCCGCCGTTACGAGCGGGGTTCTCTTGCGGATCAGGATGGTCGACTTCGTCGCCGCGCGCCGAGCCGTGTTCGATACGTGGCCACGAATCGTAGCCCGGACATCGTTTAGCTCGGCCGCTCTCGGTCCCGTAGATGCGGCGGAACTCGGCAGTGACGTGGGCGTCGCAGTAGTCGCAGGTGTGGCGGTCGCGGTCCGAGTCGGGGAGTTGAACCGCCATCAGAAACCGCACCTCCAGCCAGTGAGAAGGGCGAGAACGAGACCGATTCTAAGGCGTTTAGAAGCGGCAAAATCAGCTGATTTACTTAAGTGGCTATGGGACCGCCCGGATTCGAACCGGGGTTATCGGCACCCAAGGCCGAAAGGATACCAAGCTACCCCACGGTCCCGTACCGTGTACGTAGCGCGCGAACACCTGTAAAGGGTTTCGTTTGTCGCGGCCGACGGCGCCGATCGGCGACCCGCGCGCCTCAGACGCCCCAGATCACCGCGATACCCGCGGTCGTGGCGATCGCGAACAGCAACTGAAGCGGCGCGCCGACCCGGATGTAGTCGGTGAACCGGTAGCCGCCGGGACCGTAGACGAAGAGGTTCGTTTGGTAGCCGACGGGCGTCATGAACGCGGTCGAGGCCGCGAACGTGACCGCCAGGACGAACGCAAAGGCGTTGGCGTCGAGCTGGGCGGCGGCCTCGGCCGCGACCGGGATCATCAACACGACGCTGGCGTTGTTGCTGATGACGTTGGTGAGCAGGGCGGTCACGACGTAGAACAGCCCGAGGACCGCGATCGCGGGCAACACGTCGGCCGAGGCGACCACCAGATCCGCGAGCAGGTCCGCGCCGCCGGTCTTCTCGAGCGCGATCCCGAGGGGGATGACCCCCGCGAGCAGGAAGATGACGTCCCACTCGACGGCGTCGTACACCTCCGGGGGCTTGAGCACGCCGGTCACGACCATCGCGAGCGCCCCGGCCAGCGCCGACACCATGATCGGGAGGACGTCGAGGGCGGCGACCGTGACGACCGCCGCCACGATCCCGAGCGCGAGCGGGATCTTCGACTCCCGGTAGTCGGGGCGCTCGATCTCCTGGGCCACGATGAAATCGCGGTTGGCGTTCAGCCGCGAGACGCTGTCGGCGGTCGCCTGCACCAACAGCGTGTCCCCGACACGGAGTTCGGCGTGGTCCATGCGCTCGCGGATGTACTCGGGCCCCCGCCGGAGCGCGAGCACCGTCGCGTCGTACCGGTCCCGGAAGCTCGCGCTGGCGAGGCTCTCGCCGACCAGCGACGACCGGGGCGCGACGACCACCTCGACGAGGCTTCGCGCGAGGCCGGTGTCGTCGCCGCCCTCGAGTTCGGCGTCGGTCACGTCGACTTCGGGGAGCAGTGCCAGCCCCTCGGCGTCGATGAGCTCGACGAGCGTCCCGCGGTCGGTCCGGAGCGCGAACACGTCCCCGGACTGGATCTCCTTGGGACCGAGCGGTTCGGCGAACGTCGTCTCGCCCCGGATGAGCTGGACGAGATCGACGTCGAAGTCGGTCTCCGCGAGCGCGTCGGCGACGGTCCGGCCCACCAGCGGCGAGTCGTCCTCGACGACGACCTCGGTCAGGTACTCTTCGAGCTCGAACTCCTCGGTGAGGTCTTCGCGGGGCGGGATGCGTGCG
The DNA here is from genome assembly GCF_004765795.1 of Halorussus marinus. Taxonomy (GTDB): domain Archaea; phylum Halobacteriota; class Halobacteria; order Halobacteriales; family Haladaptataceae; genus Halorussus; species Halorussus marinus. Next base: position 153,545 of record NZ_SBIV01000003.1, on the reverse strand, counting down.
GGGGTGAGCCACCGGCCAACCGTGAGCAGGTACACCGTCCCGACCCCCGAGACGATCAGCCCGAGCGCGGTGAACTCGAACATCGAGAACGCGTGGAGTTCGCCGAACGCCGCGGGGTCCTGTGTCGCGAGCCGGACCGAGAGGTCGCTGGCGAGGATGTTCGTCGAGGTGCCGATGAGCGTGAGCGTCCCGCCGAACATCGAGGCGTACGACAGGGGCAACAGCAGTTTCGACGGGGAGGTCTTGCCCTCGTGGGCGAGGTCGGTCACCATCGGCAACAGGATCGCGACCGCCGCGGTGTTGTTGATGAACCCGGAGATAGAGCCGACGACGCCGATCGTCGCGCCGAGCTGGCGGCCCTCGTCGTCGCCGGTGAACGCCGCGATCTTCCGGCCGAGAATCTGGACCGCGCCGGTACGCTGGACGCCGTAGCTCAGCACGAACATCGCGAGCACCGTCACGGTGGCGGTGCTGGCGAACCCCGAGACGCCCTCCGCGGGAGAGACCCGGGTCCACGGCTCGAGCACCATCAGCGCCACCATGATCCCGATCGCGGTGATGTCGATCGGAACCGGCTCGGTGGCAAACAGCACAAGCGCGACGAGGATGACGAGGAAGACGACCTGCATGCCGCCGACACCCGCCGTCAGCTCCGGAAGTACCACGGCGGATACGTCTCGACGGGTGACCAAAAATCGTGCGGACTGGCGGCGACGGCGATCCCCCTCAGCGAGCGTCGAGCGCCCGGTCGGTCGTCGACCGGGCGGCGAGCGTCGGGAGCGTCAGCGGTCGTCGTACACCGCGATACAGCCGTCGCCGTGGACGACGACCACGAGATCGTGGACGCCGAACTCGAAGCGCCAGTGGTCCCCGCGCGAGCGGCGCTCGAACAGCGAGTCGAGCGCTTCGAGATCGAGCGCGTCGTACAACTGGAGGTTCCGGTGGGTCGGGTCGACGCCCTCGGCGGCCGCGACCGCGTTGATCACCGTCGTGCTGAGCGCGGCGTCGCCGTCCGGGTCGTGGTACGCTTCGTGTTTGGGCGCGACCGCGCGTTCGGAGCTCTCGGGGTTTGCCGTGGCCATTATCAACGCATTGGCAGCTACCGCATATGAAACTCCGGCAGACGAGCGTCAGACGCTCCCCGGTCGTCGCGCCCAGACGGCGGTCGCGGGCGGTCTCACTCCTCGTCGCCGTGGAGTTCGAGTTCGGCCGCGATCTCGTAGAGGTCGGTGTCTTTCCGGATGCCGTCGAGGATCTTGAACGCCTCGTCGGGCGCGAGGAAGTGGCTGGTGACCACCCGACCGAGGTCGGTGGGTTCGAGCCCGTCGATGAAGCCGTATTCGAGGAGCTTGCCGAGCGCGTGCTTGGTCGGCACCTCGCCGATCATCCGCTCGTTGAGCCGCTTGGTCTCGGTGCCGGCGACGGTGATGTTCGCGAGCGTCTCCTCGACGGCGGCGCTCTCGTCGTACAGCGTCCGGACGTTCTCCATCTCGCCTTTCAGGAGCTTGAACGCGACCTCGTCTTCGGTCATCTCCATGCTGTTGTGGTAGGCGGCGTCTGGCTCGACCAGCACGTACACCTTCCCGCGGTCGTGGTAGTCCGGCCGGCCCGCTCGCCCGAGCATCTGGTGGAACTCCTGGACCGAGAGCCACTCGATCCCCATCGCGAGGGTGTCGAACACGACCTGCGAGGCCGGGAAGTCGACCCCGGCCGCCAGCGCCGCGGTCGTCACGACCGCCGCGAGGTCCTGATCGGCGAACTGGCGCTCGACGGTCTTCCGACGGCCGTAGTCGAGGCCCGCGTGGTACGGCGCGGAGCTGTACTCCAGCTTCCGGGAGATCTCGTGACACCGCCGCCGGGAGTTGGTGAAGATGATGGTCTGGCCGCGATACCCCTGCGAGGACGTGCTGTCGAACTCGCGTTTGACCAGTTTGTTCTCGATGTCGCCTTTCTCCTGGCCGTCGGCGAAGGTGACGTGGCGTTCGAGCGGGACCGGCCGCTCCTCGTACTCGACGAGGTTCGCCCGGAGCGACTCGGCGAGCCCGGAGGGGTTGCCGACCGTCGCCGAGAGGTAGACGTACTGCGCCCCGTCGTACGCCTCGCGGCGCTCGGCGCGGGTCTCGCAGTAGTGTTTCAGCCGGGCGATGAGCCCGTCGAGGCGGTGGCCCCGCTCCTGTTCTTTGAGGGTGTGGACCTCGTCGATGACGACCGTCCCGATGTCGCCCAGATCCCGACCCGTCCGGAGCGCGTGGTCGACGCCCTCGTAGGTGCCGACGATGACGTCCGCGCTCGGGTCGAACGCCTGTCCGTCGTCGCGCACCCGGCTCGCGCCGACCCGGATGGTCACGTCCACGAGGTCGCCGTACTCCTCCTCGAAGTCCTCGTGTTTCTGGTTGGCCAGCGCGACCAGCGGCACCAGAAACAGCATCTTGCCCTCCCCGTCGAGCACCCGGTCGAGGCCGGTCATCTCGCCGACGAGGGTCTTGCCGGTCGCGGTGGCGCTCACCACGAGCTGGTCCTCGCCGTCGAGGAGGCCGTTCTGGACCGCCAGACTCTGGACGGGCAACAGCTCCTCGAAGCGGTCTTCGAGGAGGTTCTGGACGCCGGGGTGGAGCCCGAGCGAGTCGACCGGGACCGTCTCGACGTCCTCGACGTTGGCGCTGATCTCGTCGAACTTCGTGAGGTCGGGGTCGAGCTGTCCCTTCAGGAGGTTCGTGATGCGTTCGAGGTCCTGCACTTCGAGCAGGAGGTCTTCGAGCCGGTCGTGGGCCTGCCCGGTGAGGTCGCCGTGGAACGCGAGCTCACGCTCTAGCTCCTCTTTGGCGCAGTCGGGACAGATGTACTCCTCGCCGGCGTCGATGGCCGTCTCGCTCGTGATCGGCGAGTAGCGCCCGCTCGACGCACACAGCCGACAGGTCCGGACGACCTTGGCGTCGAGCTGGTAGCCGTCGAGCATCTCCCGTAGCTCCGTTCGACTCGACGACGGGGTCTGTTCGGAGATCCGGATGCGGTCGGCCCTGCGGGCGATCTCCACGAACTGGTCCGGGTCGCGTAGCTCCTCGCTCGACCCGCGCTGGACCCGGAGCTTTCCGGGGCGGGGCCCGGCGTCGGTCTGTTTCAGTTCGAGCTTCGCGCGGAACACGCGCGACCCGTCGCGGTTCACGACCGCGACGTAGTCGCCGGACTGCTCGTGGAGGAACAGCGTGTCCACCTGCGGGACCTGCTTCGACACACCACCCGATAGTGGCTCGCGGTATTTGAGCGGTTCGGAACGGTCGGTCGGCCGCCGAGCGCGCGGCGTCGACGACCGTCACCGGACGGGTCGCGACCGACCGAAACGCGACGATACCGGTCGGTAAGCTCGGGATAACTCCCCCGACGGGTTCGTTATCGTCGCAATTCCGTTCGGCAACCGGCAAATAACAAAGCCCGCTTCGTCGCAACCGCGGGACGTACCAGACCTATGCGGGGGAGCCAAAACGAGCAGTTGCCGGCGCGGTTCGACGAGGAAGTCCAGTTACAGATAGACGACGCCACGGACGGCCGCCCGACCGTGCGGATGCAGGACCGACGCGTCTCCGAGGCGTGGATCTCGGCGGACATCTCGGCGCTCGTCTCGCTGCCGGAGTACGAGTAGCTACTCCACCAGTTCGATCTCGTCGTCGCCGTTCGGAACTGCACAGAGGAAGGCCCCGGACTCGTCGCCCTCGTTTCTGTACCAGTGGACGGCGCCGGCAGGGATGAGCAGCGAGTCGCCCGCGCTGACGGTGTACTCCTCGCCGTCGGCTTCGGACGGCTCTCTGATCCCCACGACGTACTCGCCCGCAAGGACGTACTGCTCGTGTTCGACGTCGTTGGTGTGCTCGGGGACCGACGCGCCGGGGTCGAGTTCGAACCGCCGGATCGCGAAGTTCGGGGCGCCGTGCTCCTCGGCGACGAGCACGCCCTTTCGCATCCCGTCGGCCGCGCCGACGTTCTCGTACTCGATGTCGTCTCCGCGCCGGATCACCGGCTCGACTTGCTCGCTCATACGGATGTCCTACGCACGCGAGCGCTTAAAAGGTCGGCTCGGTCGGCGAGCGCGTCAGTCCGACAGCGGCGGGTCTGACAGCTCCGCGTACGGCGTGAACCCGTCGTCTGGGGTCACGACGCCCGACTGGAGCGCACACGCCGCCGCGCCGAGCCCGCGCGAGGAGAGCGGGCCGCGTCGCACGCACCGGAACGCGATGTTCTTGGCGGCGTTGTAGTCGTCGTTGGCCGACGCCTCGCATTTGAGACACTCGAAGTGGCCGGCCTCGACGTCGCGGTTCTGCGGGTGGGTGAACCCACACTCCATGCACCGCTGGCTGGTGTACTCGGGGTTGACCTCCACGACGGCGATGTCGCGGGCGGCCGCACGATACTCCACCATCGAGAGGAGTCGCTCGAACAGCCACTCGTGGAAGGGGTCGGCCTCGGGGAGCAGGTCGTGGACCTCCGCGAGCTTGCCGAAGGCGACGAGCTCGCAGTCGTAGCGCGTCGCCTCCTCGACGATGCCGTTGGCGATCTCGTGGAGCCGATGGGTGACGAACTGGTCGGTCCGGTAGCCCGCCTGCCGGAGAGTCCGGGACGCGCTCCGGGTGCCGGTCGCTTCGAGGGACTCCCGGACGCGCTCGAACTCCTCGCGGCGGTGGGAGAGTTCGCCCGCGGGGAAAAACCGGGCGGTGCTGGTGACCGCGAGGTTCTCGACGCCCAGATCGACCCCGAGCACGGTCGCGCCCTCGGTCGGCGGGTCGACGGCGGGCTTGGGCGTCCGGAAGCCGAGGTGGAAGACGAACTCGCCGTCGCGGTAGCGGAGCGCGCTCTTTGCGGGCTCCCACTCCTCGCCGTCGAGGTATCGGGACTGGTAGCCGCCGTCGGCCGGCAGATCGAGGTCACACCGGACCCGGTCGTCGGTGGTCGTGAGGCTGACCGTGCGGTCCTCGAACACCGTCATCGTGCGGGTGTCGAACGCGACGGTCGGGCTGGTGAACTCGGGTTTGGTCCCCGACTCGCCGGCGCGTTTGATCGCCTCGGCCGCTCGGTGGGTCGCCAACACCGCGTGCTGGCTACTGAGGTCGGTGTGCTCGCGGAGTTCGTCGTACGCGAGCTGTTGGACCTCGCTCCGCGTGTGACAGACACCCCACGCCTCGTTGACCGCGAGCTGACAGCCGCGTTTCCACTCCGAAACCAGCTCGCGGAGCCGTGTGGCGTCCGTCGGAGACACGGAGAGACCCGTGACCGCCGTCCGTCTGCAGTACTCGGTGTCTGCCACGTTGTTCGTGACTGTCTCCGGGGGCCTCTTGAATACTTGGGTTGACGGTCGCCGGACGGGACCGACCCGGGCCACCGTCGAACCGCCGGCACAGACCGCCGGGGTGGCCGACTGTCGTCCCACGAAGCCCCCGAACGGGCGACCAAATACTGTTAAGGGTCTGCCACGGTAACCCACAGGTATGCGAAGTTTCACAGTGGGTCGGGCGTTCGGCATTCCGATCAAGCTCGACCTGACGTTTCTCCTCATCCTCCCGGTGTTCGCGTGGCTCATCGGGTCACAGGTGGGTCTGTGGGTCGAGAACCTGAACATGCTGTGGGCGCTCGATCTGGACGCCGGCCCGCTCACCGCCGACGGAACGCAGTGGGTGCTCGGCGCCGTCGCGGCCGTCGGGCTGTTCGCCGGCGTGGTGCTTCACGAACTCGGCCACTCGCTGGTGGCGATCAGATACGGCTTCCCGATCGACTCGATCACGCTCTGGATCTTCGGCGGCATCGCGCAACTCAGCGACCAGCCCGAGGAGTGGCGCGAGGAGTTCGCCATCGCCATCGCGGGCCCCGCGGTCAGCATCGCGCTCGGCGTGCTCTCGTACGCCGCGCTGTTCGTGATCCCGACCGGACTCCCGACGGTCCGGTTCGTGTTCGGCTACCTCGCGCTGATGAACCTCGTGCTCGCGGCGTTCAACCTCCTGCCGGGGTTCCCGATGGACGGCGGGCGGGTCCTCCGGGCACTGCTCGCCCGGAACCGGCCGTTCGCCGACGCGACCCGGATCGCCGCGGAGGTCGGCAAGCTGTTTGCGGTGTTGCTCGGGCTGTTCGGACTGCTCCAGTTCAACATCGTTCTCATCGGGATCGCGTTTTTCATCTACGTCGGCGCGACCAGCGAGGCCCAACAGACCGTGATGAGCACGGCGTTTCGCAACGTCCGGGTGCGCGACGTCATGACAGAGGTCGACGAGCTCGACGCGGTCACCCCGGACACGTCGGTCTCGGACCTGCTGGAGGCGATGTTTCGCGAGCGCCACACCGGCTTCCCCGTGATCGAGAGCGGCGAGCCGGTCGGGATGGTGACCCTCGAAGACGCCCGCGATGTCAACGAGGTCGAGCGCGACGCCTACACCGTCGCCGACGTGATGTCCCGGGAGCTCAAGACGATCCGGGCCGACGAGGACGCGATGACCGCGTTCGAGCGGATCCAGCAACACGGCATCGGCCGGCTCCTCGTCGTCGACGACGACGGCGAGCTCGCGGGGCTCATCTCCCGGACCGACCTGATGACCGCGTTCGAGGTCATCCAGCAGACCGGCCGGATCAGCGAGGTCACGCCCGCCGAGGAGCCGACCCGCGAGACCGAACAGCCCTTCTGAGACGATGTGTGGGAGAACTTCGCTTTTCGCCTCGGCCGAGCGCGTCCGCGAGCGCTTCGACGCCGAGCCGGTCCGACCGCTCGAACCGCGGTACAACGTCGCGCCGGGCGACGACCACCCCGCGGTCCTGAACGACGCCCCCGACGAGATTCGGTTCCCGACGTGGGGGCTGGTCCCCGAGTGGGGCGACGGCTCGGGCCACAGCAACGCCCGATCCGAGACGGTCGCCGACAAGCCAAGCTTCCGAGAGGCGTTCGCCGAGCGGCGGTGTCTCGTCCTCGCCGACGGCTTCTACGACTGGAAACCCGTCCCGACCGGCAAACAGCCCTACCGGATCGAGCGGGCCGACCGCGAGCCGTTCGCGTTCGCGGGGCTGTGGGAGCCGGCCCGCGCGGACGCCTCGACCGGCGCCGACGACCCGACGTTCACCGTCCTTACGACCGAGCCCAACGCGGTCGTCGAGCCGATCCACCACCGGATGCCGGTGATGCTGTCGCCGGGCGAGGAGGGCCGCTGGCTCCGCGAGGGCGGTGTCGATCTGCTCGATCCGTTCCCCGCCGAGGAGTTGCGGGCCTACCCGGTCTCGGACGCGGTCAACGACCCCGCGAACGACTCGCCCGACGTGATCGAGGAGGTCCCGGCCGAGGAGGACGTCCAGACCGGGCTCGGCGACTTCTAGGCCGGAGTCCGCCGTCGAGGTCGCTCGGAAGCCCCGCCGGCCGTCCGCGAAACGGGGAGACCGCTCGGCGTCGAACGGAACCGAAAGGAGAGATACCGAGAGTGACGGCGACCCGGAACGAGAACTTTCGTGGGAGGGTTGGTGACACGACGGCGGGAGGCCAGCCCGCCACCAGCGCCTCCGGCTCCGCCGGACGTCGCCGTCCTGTTACTGCGCCCGAGCCGCCGGGCGCGTCAGTTGCTTTGGCGGGTTCGGACTTTGTTATGGGGCGAGTTCCCCGCCACAGGACGCGACTGTGACGCGACAGACCGACGCTACGACCGCGTACGGCCCCCCGGACCGCCCCCGACCGGCGTCAGGGCGCCCGGTAGAGCAGATCGTACTGGTGGGCGACGTAGCTCAGCTCCCCGGCCGCGAGCTGGTCGCGGCGGGTCTCGATCCAGTCGTCGAACTCGGCCACCTCGCCCCCCGCGAGCGCGTCGGCGACGAAGTCGAGGATGCACGACAGAAACAGCGCCTCGTCGGCGGGGTACGAGCCGTCGCGGGGCCGGACCACCCAGTCGGAGGCCCCGACGGCGAGCAGGTCGCCGTCGGCCCGCCCGAGCAGATCGAGGAGGCGTCTGCCCGCGCGGCTGTCCCGGCTCTCCCGGGCGTCGATAGCGCGGTGGTACGCCCGCTCGACGGCGTCGTCGGCGGGGTGGCTCGGCTGGAATATGGTCCCGGCGTCGAACGTGATCGGGAAGTACGCGAGCCCGCCCGGCGAGAGGGCGCGCTCGAACGCGGCGACCGCCGGCTCGACCGCGACCACGTCCATGAACGCCTGCGCGACGAGCAGGTCGAGGCCGGCGTCGACGCCATCGACGGCCGCCAGCGCGTCGCCGGCCTCGAACGCCACCGAGAGCTCCTCGACCCGGAACCCGCGGTCGGTCTCGACCGGGTCGTAGCCGGCCGCCTCGAGCTCGGCGGCGCGGGCCGTCCGGGCGTGTTCGACCAGCGCCTCGGCGCGTTCGACCCCCCGGTAGCGACCCGCCTCGACGCCCCACTCGAGCAGTCGGGGGACGGTCACGCCGGTGCCGGCGCCGGCCTCGAACACCGTCGGGCGCTCGGGGAGCGCCGCGAGGAGTCGCTCGCGGACCGACCGCGCGAACGCGCGCTCGTCGACCGAGCGCTTGGCGTTCAGGTAGTCGATCCGGGCGTGGTCGTCGACCATCTCAGAGCGACCGCTCGTGGCTCGCCCACGCGGCGTCGTCCTCCCACATCCGGACCGCGAGCCGGTCGGGCGTCTCGGGGTCGAGCTCCGCGAGGAGCCGGTCGCCGAACTCGCGGGCGAACCGCTCGACGCTCGGGTTCGCGTCGGCGAACTCCGGGAGGTCGTTCAACAGCGCGTCCCGGTAGCGGGCTTCGAGCGTGTCGAGCGCCTCGTCGACCGCGTCGATGTCCACGAGGTAGCCGTACTCGCCGAGCTCGGGGCCCGCGAACCGGACCGCGACCTCGAAGTGGTGGCTGTGAACCTCGCCCTCCGGTCCCGGGTCGGGCACCGTCAGGAAGTGCTGGGCGACGAAGTCGCGAGAGACGGACAGTTCGTACACGGTCCGGTTCTAGGGAGCTCAGCTCTTAGTTCTCCGGGTGGTCGCGGATCGCTCAGTCGTAGGTCAAAAGCACCTGCAGGGGCGACCCCTCGCCCGCGTCGGCGCCGTCGAGGAGGTCGTAGGCCCGCGGGGCCTCGTCGAACGGGATTCGGTGGGTCACGATCTCCTCGACGGGCACCCGTTCGAGCAGGTCGACCGCGGCGTCGAGCCGGCGGTCGGTGGTCCACCGGCCGCGTCGATCGGGCGCGATGGTGCTGACCTGACTCGAACTGATGTCGATCCGGGCGCGGTGGAACTCCCCGCCGAGGTCGAGGTCCGCGCGCTTCTGGCCGTACCACGAGCCGACGACGATCCGGCCGTCGTAGCCGACCGCGTCGACCGCGTCGTCGAGCGCGGCGGGCCGGCCCGAGATCTCGACCGCGAGGTCCAGCCCCGGCGGCTCGTCGGCGTCCCGGTGATCGCCGAGTCGGTCGCTACGGTCGGGGTGGAGCGTCTCGTCGGCGCCGAGTTCGGCGGCGAGGTTCCGGCGACCCGGAAGGGGATCGACCGCGACCAGCGACGAGAGGGGAAACGCCGCGAGCAGGCCGATCGTGAACAGCCCCACGACGCCGGCGCCGTGGACCGCGACCCGCTCGCCGACCGCCGGCGCGGCGTCGAGGACGAGATTGGTCGCGGTCTCGGCGGTCGGCAACAGCGCCGCCTCGGTCGCCGACAGCGAGTCGGGGACGGGGATCAGCGAGTCGGGGGCCGCGAGGAACTGCGACTCGTGGGGATTGAACGCGAACACCGACCGGCCGCGCCACGCGTCGTCGACCCGATCGCCGCAGGCGGTCACCGTCCCCACGGCGGCGTACCCGTAGCTGACCGGAAACGAGAAGTCGCCGTCGAACGCCTCCAGCGTCGGGTCGACAGCCATCTCGGTCGGCACCTCGTCACGGTAGACCAGCAGTTCGGTCCCGGCGCTGATCGCCGAGATCGCGGTCTCGACCCGAACCTCCTCGGGACCCGGCTCCGGGACCGCCCGCTCGCGGAGCGCGACCTCGCCGGGCGCTTCGAAGTACAGCGACCGTGCGCGCTCGCTCATCTCAGCCGGTCCCCCGAACGCCGCTCGACCCGGTCGTGAAACGAGTACAGGACACACACCTAGTTGGGCCGACTGTTGTTGAAGATTACGTTTCAACGCGTCGACCGGAGCCGACCCGAGACCGCGAGGTAGTCGCGGGCGAACACGGTCAGCGACGGCGCCAGCACGACCGCCGCGACCGCCCGCAGGGAGCCGGCCGGAACCACCGGCGCCAGCGCGACCGTGAGAAAGCACATCTGGAGCGCCGCCAGCGGTCGCCGGAGCCGGCTCTCCGGGAGGTCACAGACGGGTCGCCCGCGGCGTCGACGCCACGCGACCCCGGCCTTGAACACGTAGCGGGCCGCCGACAGCGAGAGGTACCACACCGGGAGCCGGCCCCACGCGACCGCGACCAGCGGCGCGACCACGAACCCGAGCGTGTCGAACGCGAGGTCGAGGCGCTCCCCGAGCGCCGTCGTGCGACCGATAGTCCGGGCGACGGCGCCGTCGAGTCGGTCGAGGGCGACGCCCGCGCCGTAGCAGACCGACGGCCCCCACACCAGCGGGCCGGCGGACGGGACCGCGAGGAACCCCGCGACCGACGCGAACAGCCCGCCCCGACACAGCGTCACCACGTTCGCGAGCCCGAGCGATCGGCGACGAGTGGCGCCCGACTCGGGCCGACACGCGTCGAGCGAGAGCCGGAGGTACGCGAGCTCCGCGACGACGACCGCCCCCGCCACGCCGAACCACCGCCTCGCGGTCGGCGGGTCGGCGTGACCGGCGGTGACTCGCAGTCCGGCGAACAGCCAGAGGCCCGCGATCAGCGCCGACACCGCGACCTCGATCCGGACCCGGTCGCCGGGCGGAGAACGGGTCGCTTCGCTCACGCGTCGGACCCCGCGGCCGATCGTTCGGCGCCCGACAGCCCGTCGAGTCGCGCGATCTGCTCGGCGTCGAGCCGGACCGCGCCGGCCGCGAGATTCTCGACGAGGTGGTCGTCGTCGGTGCTCGACGGGATCGGGACGACCCCGCGGTGGACGTTCCACGCCAGCGCCGCCTGCGCGGGCCCCACGCCGGCGTCGGCCGCCACCGACGCCACCGTCCGGTTCCCGACCAGCTCGCCCGACGCCAGCGGCGTGTGGGCCAGCACCCGGATCCCTCGCTGGTGACAGAACGCGACGAGGTCCCGCCGAGGTTCGAGCGGGTGGGTCTCGACCTCCACCACGGACGGCTCGACGTCGGCGCGCTCGACGAGGTCGGCGAGGCGATCGGCCGAGACGTTACAGACGCCGATGGCTCGGGTCAGCCCGCGGTCGACCAGTCGTTCCATGGCCCGCCACGTCTCGGACAGCGACACGTCGGCCGCGACGATCTCGCCGTCCTCGTCGCGGGGGAACGTCAGCGCCTCCTGCTCGTCGACCGGCCGGGAGGCGAGGTCGACGAGCGGCCCCTGATACGCCCACGCGTCGGGCCAGTGGACGAGATACGAGTCGAGTCGGTCGATCCCGAGCGCGTCGAGGGTCGTCTCGCAGGCCTCCGCGACGTGACCGTGGTTCGTGTTCCACACCTTGCTCGTGAGGTGGAGCGACGACCGATCAGGAGACCCCGGTGCGGCCAGAATATCGCCGATACGTGCCTCGTTACCGTACAGCTCCGCCGAGTCGAGCAGCCGGTAGCCCGCGTCGAGGGCCGCGGCGATCGAGTCCTGGCGGTCGACGTACTCGCCGTCGCGGTAGCGCGCGCACCCGACCCCGACCGGCGGCAATCGGATCGCGGCGTCCGACCGCGACTCGGCTCCGAACTCGGGCGGGTGCGGGGCGGCGGCGGGCGGCGCGTCGGCGTCGACCGAGACCGGCGATCCGGACTCGGCGGCGCGCTCGATCGCGTTGCACGTCGCGACGACGTGGGCGGCCCGCCGCGCGGTCCGGAGCGTCTGGCGACCGCGTTGGATCTCGGCGGCGAACCGGGCGGGCCCGGAGACGAACGCCCGATCGCCGTCTGGTCGCTGGGGCGGCACCGAGACGTACTCGCGGCCCTGTCGGCCGAACGAGACGAGGTCGGGGCCGTCGGTCATCGCGCCGGCGTCCCGGAGGTACACCGAGCCGTCGTCGCCGTGGAGTTCGAGGGCGTTGAACTCCCGACTCCGGTGGGGCGCGTAGAGGCTCGCGGTCAGCCTGACCGTCGGCCCCGACGCGAACCCGAGAGTCGACTCGACGTGGCTCGGACGCTCCGGCCGACGGGCTTCCCGGTCGGGCCACGGGTCGGCGGCGTCGGCGGTGCGGACGCGCTCGACCGGGCCGAACCACGCGACCAGCAGGGTCAACGGGTAGACCGCTCCGTCGTACAGCGGCCCCACGCGGAGGAACGACTCCGGATCGTCGTGCCACTCGGTCACCCGACCGACGTGGGCGTGGGCGTAGGCCAACCGGACCGTCCCGAGTCGACCGTCCGCGAGCGCGGTCGCCGCCCGGCGCTGAGGACCGCCCGCGGGGTTGGTCGGCGCGCAGGCGAGCGAGAGCCCCCGCTCGTCGGCGAGCGCCACGAGTTCGCGAGCGACCGTCGCGTCCATCGCCAGGGGCTTCTGGCTGAAGACGTGGCGGCCGGCTTCGAGCGCGGTCCGGGTGACGGGCGCGTGGGCCGCGTGGCCGGTGAGGTTGAGAACGAGCGGGGCCTGCTCGGCCGCGATCGCGGCCGAGAGGTCCGCGTAGGGGGTCGCGCCGTACTCGTCGGCCAGCCCCTCCGCGCGCTCGCGGTCGAGGTCACAGACCGCCGCGAGCCCCAGATCGGTGTCGGCGAGCCCGGCGGCGTACTCGCGCGCCACCTCGCCGGCGCCGACGAACAGGCAGTTCATGGCGCGATCGCGCCGGCGAACCGGCCGCGGACGCCGGTACCGTGGCTCTCGGTCACAACGTTCATACAGTAGCGCAGGACCAATCGATAAAAACGGTTGTGGAAGCGGTACGGACGCCGGCGCCGGAACGTCGGAGTTTTGCCGTGCGAGCCCGTCGTTTTCGTATGGCACGGCTGGCGGTCGTTCACAACACCCTCGATCTCCGGAGCGGCGCCGACGCCGTCTGTCTGCACGTCTGCGAGGCGCTCCAGGAGGTACACGACGTAACGTTGTTCACGCTCTCGCACCCGCCGCTGGCCGGGCTCAATCGGCTGTTCGACACCGACGCCGCAGTTCCGGTCCGGACGCCGCCCGGCGACCGCCTCCTCGGCCGGGCTTTCGCGACGGCGGCCGACCGGGCGGGACCGCTACTCGCGGTCCGGAGCGTCCTGCTGGATCGGTTCTTCCGGCGACACGCCGACGGGTACGACGCCGCGGTCAGCACCGCAAACGAGTTCGCGCCGCCGATCCCGTCGGTCCAGTACGTCCACTACCCGCAGTTCAACGGTCGGGCGGTCGGCGACGAGGACGCCCCCCGGCTCGACGCGCTCTGGAGTCGCCTCGCCGGCGTGGGCGGGGGTCGACTCCCCGGAGACGCGACGCTCGTCGCGAACTCCTCGTGGACCGCCGACGTCGTGGCCGAGCGGTACGACCGACGACCCGCCGTCGTCCACCCGCCGGTCGATCCGATCACGGGCGGCGCCGACTGGGCCGACCGGGAGAACGGGGTGGTGGTCGCCGGCCGGATCGCGCCGGACAAGCGGACCCTCGACGCGATCCGGATCGTCGACGCCGTCCGCGAGCGCGGGCCCGACCTCCACCTCCACGTCGTCGGGTCGGCCGCGCCCGCCTACCGGTCGTACGTCGAGCGCGTCGAGCGCGCGGCGGCCGCCCGGTCGCATGTGACGGTCGAGACCGACGTGCCCCGGGGCCGACTCGAAACTCTGCTGACGACCCACAGGTACGGCCTGAACGCCAAGCCCGACGAGCACTTCGGGATGACGGTCGCGGAGTACGTCGCCGCCGGGATGGTGGCGTTCGCGCCGGATTCGGGCGGCCAGCGCGACGTGCTCGCGGGCGAGGACCGCCGGCTCTACGAGTCGGTCCCGGACGCGGCGGCGAAGCTCTCGGCGGCCGTCGAGAGCGACGCGAGGCCCTCGCTGGCGCGGGACCGCTTCGCGAGCGAGCGCTTCCATCGCCGCCTGCGCGACCTCGTTGCCGAGACCCTCCCGTCTTAAGTGACTGAAGCGACACGACCTTGTATGGGTATCGGTACCACCAATCAGAGTGGCGGCCTCGATCTCGGCGACGTGACCGCGCTCCAGTGGGCGGGCATCGCGCTCGCCGCCGTCACCGGGGCGATACATCTCGTGCTCGGCGTCTCGTTTCTCGGAACTCCGATGGGCTGGAGCTTCCTGCTCGCCGGCGTCGGCTTTTTCGCCGGCGGTGGCGCGGTCGCGGTCGGCTACCGCCGTCGGCTGGTGTACCTCCTCGGGCTCCCGTTCACCGGCGTCCAGATCGTCGCGTGGTATCTGGTGAACGCGCCGGCGTTCTCGGTGCTGGGAATCGCGGACAAACTCGCGCAGGTCGGTCTCATCGCCGTCATCGTCGGGCTGTATCGGCGGGAGTCGGCCGCGCGGTGACGGAGAGAGACGACACCCGACTCGCAGGGTTCGATCTCTTCTGCGATACTCGGAACTCTCGAAGCGGGTTTCGCAGTACTGGCCGTTTGGTTCGCGTCGAAAAGGTCCAGGTGCGAGAATCGAACCCGCGTCTCAGCCTCCACAAGGCTGAAGGATGGTCCACTACCCCAACCCGGACACGCATCCAGACCTAGCCTCGTGGGATTAAAATACGTTACGACTCGCGGCGGTACTGGGACGCTTTCACGCGTTCGGGCCGGAGCGAGACGACGACACGCTTTTGGGTCCGAGCGCCATATTCGGGGCTAACAGTGGCGATTACGGACAAAATATACGTCAAAAACCACCGCCAGATCGGCTCCCAGCTCGAGACCAACATCCCCAAGGGAGCGTTCAAGGGCGCGACCCTCGACATGCTGTTTCAGGGCCAGAACCTCGCGCAACTCGACGACACCACCCAAGAGCGGGTGCTCGACTTCGCGGAGGACTTTCTGGACTGTGACTGTCAGAGCAACCCCTACTGTGGCTGTCCCGAGCGGAAGTTCATGCGCTACCTGCTCGAACTCCGCGAGGAGGGGCTGGGCCCCGAAGCCATCGTGGACGTGATGACCGACGACTACATGGTGTATGCCTATCCGGGCGACGTGCTCTCGTTTCTCGACAACTCGGTCCGGACCCTCGAAGCCGTCGAAGAGCTCGCGGCGGTGGAGGGCGAGCGCGAGACCGCCGAGGAGGCCCGCCAGAAGAAGCGCCGGCTGTCGGGCTAACCCAGCCGATAGGTCTCGTCGGTGTCGAGTTCGTCGTCGAGTTCCTCCAGTTGGACGACCTCCTCGACGCCGCCGTCGCCCTCGGCCTGCTCTTGAAGCCGGGTGACGTACTGCTTGTACTCCTGTAGCTGTTCGCGGAGGTGTTCGGCTTCGAGTTCGAGGCGTTCGTGTTCGCGGACGAAGCTCTTCGACACCTCGACCTTCGGGGGGAACTCCTCGCCGTCGGCCTGCTCGCCGAGTTCGCTCTCGGGGACGACCTTCACCCGACCGTCGTGGGCGACCAGCGTGTCGACGTAGTCGCGGAACACCGCCGACAGCGAGAGGTCCCGCTCCTCGGCGATCTCCCGGAGCGTCTCGAACGAGTCCTCGTTGACCCGGAAGGAGATCGTCTTGTTCTTGTTGCCCATCTTGGTGACAGTTCGCAGGGCTCGCCACTTAAGCGTTCGTCAGACGCGACGCGGGCGACCGCGGGTGACAGCGCGCCGTCGAGAGGCGCCGAAGGACACGGCCGTCCGCGAGACCGACTGAGCGGCCGGAATGTTCAGGGGGGCTCGGGGCGTGTGTCGGTCGGTGAGCGGCGTCGCACCCGGAGCCGAGCCGTCGGAGCTCCCGACCGACAGGTACATCGAACTCGCGTGGAGCGTCGGGGAGTTCGCCGTCGCGTTCGCGGCGGTCTACGCGGTCGGGCGATGGGTGCTCGAACCGCTGGTCGAGCGGGCGCTGGACGCCCGCATCAACCGGACCGCGGCGAACGCGCTCGTGAAGGGAATCCGCGTCGGAGTCCTCGTCGTCGCGCTCCGGGTCGCGCTCGACGTCGCCGACTACGGCTACCTGCTGTCGATCCCGCCGACCGTCGTCGCCGCGCTGACAGTGGCCGCCGGGTTCGCGAGCCGGGACATCGCCTCGAACCTCGTCAGCGGCGTGTTCATCGTCACCGACCCGGAGTTCAACATCGGCGACTGGATCCAGTGGCGCGACAGGGAGGGCGTCATCGAGGACATCAGCTTCCGGGTGACCCGGATCCGGACGTTCGACAACGAACTGCTGACGGTTCCCAACTCCCAGCTCGCGACCTCCGCAGTGGTCAACGCGGTCGCCAAGTCCCCGCGGCGGGTCTCGTACACCTTCCACGTCGGCGACGACGCCGACCTCGGTCGGGTGGCCGAGATGCTGGTCGCCGAGGCCGAGCGCCACGAGGAGATCCTCGACCGGCCGACGCCGTCGGTCCGGGTCGTCGACCTCGACGCCGGCCGGGCGGGCGTCCAGACCCGGTTCTGGATCGACCGGCCCTCCCGGGAGGCGCTCGTGCGGATCCGATCGGAGTACCTCCGCCGAACGAGCGTCCGGTTCGCGGCCGAGGGGATCGAGCTACCGGCGGAGTGAACGCGGCGCCCGGTGAGCCGGACGCGTCCAGCGACGTTCCGATCCGGTGTCGCGACCTCGTCCCGCTCGTCGCGGGGATGACCCACGCGGTCGCGGCGCTCGGGCTCTTATAGGTACTCGACCATCGCGCCGAGCAGTTTGTTCTCCGCGCGCCGGAGATGCTCCTCGAAGGTGCGGCGCTCGACGCCCATCTCGGCCGCGAGGTCGGCGGTGGTCGTATCGCGCGGGATCCGGTAGTAGCCAAACTCCGTCGCGGTCGCGAGCGCCTCGCGCTGGCGGGCCGAGAGGTCGGGTAACGCCGACTGGAAGGTGAGTAGCGGCCGGTCGGCCGCGACCGACGCGACCTCGCGCTTGGACTCGACGGTCACCGGGTGGTCGGCCGCCACCGCCCGGTAGAACCCGGTGAGGTTCGCGGGGTCGAGCGCGAGCACGCGACACCACTTCGTCCCGTCGGCGTAGGTCAGCGGCGGGACCAGCAGACAGCCGTGGTCGGCGAGCACCGATTCGATGTGGTCGTCGTCGGACGACTTCAGGCAGTCGTCGGTGATGAGGAGTCGCTGGCCGTCCTCGACGAGGCGCTCGCGGACGCCGACCGTCGCCTCGACGTGGGCGACGACCGCCGTCGCGCCCGCGTCCGCGTCGCGATCGGCCCCCGTCGCACTGGCGTCGGTCCGCGTCCCGCGGCCGGCGGGGCTCCCGGCGTCCGAGTCGGCCCCGCCGCTGACGTGGAGGAGGTCGCAGTGGTCGTTGCACCACAACTCGACCGTCGTGTCGGTTCCGGCGGTCGCGTCGGCGTACGCGCCGGGCTGGTCGATCCCGAGGAGCGCCTCGTGCATTCGGCTCGGGATTCGCGCCCGACTCATTTAAATCACCCTCCGAGGGGCGGGGTTCAGCTATTTGCCGGTCGCGCCCGAACACGAACGTATGAGCGAAGGCCAGTCCGAAGCGACCGAAGCCGACGACGCCGACGACGCCGGGATCGGCGACCCGAGCGACGAGTGGCGCGAGTACCAGGGCGCGCCGACCGGGACCGACATCGAGTGTGAGGGGTGGCGACAGGAGGCCGCCCTCCGGATGCTGAACAACAACCTCGACCCCGAGGTGGCCGAAAAGCCCGAGGAACTGGTAGTGTACGGCGGGACCGGACGGGCGGCCCGGTCGTGGGACGCCTACGACGCCATCCTCGGAGAGCTCCGCGGGCTGGACGACGACGAGACGCTGCTGGTCCAGTCGGGCAAGCCCGTCGGGCGGTTCAGGACCCACGAACGGGCGCCCCGCGTGCTGATCGCCAACTCCAACATCGTCGGGAACTGGGACGACTGGGAGCACTTCCACGAGCTCGAATCGAAGGGGCTCATCATGTACGGCCAGATGACCGCGGGGTCGTGGGCGTACATCGGGACGCAGGGCATCATCCAGGGCACCTACGAGACGCTGGCCGAACTCGGCCGCCAGCACTTCCCCGACGACGACGGCCTCCGCGGGCGCATCGTGGTCACGGGCGGACTCGGCGGGATGGGCGGGGCTCAGCCGCTCGCGGTCACGATGAACCACGGCGTCTGCATCGCCGCCGAGGTCGACGAGGACCGCATCGACCGCCGGATCGAGACCGGCTACTGCCAGGAGAAAGCCGAGGACGTCGAGACCGCCATCGAGAAGGCCCGGGCGGCGGCCGAGGCCGGCGAGCCCTACTCGGTCGGCGTCCACGTCAACGCCGCCGACATGCTCGAAGGGATGATAGACAGGGAGTTCGTCCCGGACGTGGTCACCGACCAGACCAGCGCCCACGACGAACTCGAGGGGTACTACCCGTCGGGCTACTCGGTCGCGGCGGCCGACCAACTCCGCGAGGACGACCCCGAGACGTACCGGGCCGAGAGCCTCGACACGATGGAGCGCCACGTCGACGCGATCCTCGAACTCCAGGACCGGGGCGCGGTCGCCGTCGAGTACGGCAACAACATCCGCGGGCAGGTCAAAGAGAACCGCGGCCGGGAGGACGCCTTCGACTTCCCCGGGTTCGTCCCCGCCTACATCCGGCCGCTTTTCTGTCGGGGCAAGGGGCCGTTCCGGTGGGCCGCCCTCTCGGGCGAGGAGGCCGACATCCACCGGACCGACGAGGCCGTCAAGGAGTTGTTCCCGGAGAAACGACGCCTCCACAGGTGGATCGACCTCGCCCAAGAGCAGGTCGAGTTTCAGGGACTGCCCTCGCGAGTGTGCTGGCTCGGCTACGCCGCCGAAGACGGTCTCACCGAGCGGGCGGCGTTCGCGCTCCGCATCAACGAGCTGGTCGCCGACGGCGAGATCTCGGCCCCGATCGTGGTCACTCGCGATCACCTCGACGCCGGGAGCGTGGCCAGCCCCAACCGCGAGACCGAAGCGATGCGCGACGGCTCGGACGCGGTCGCCGACTGGCCGATCCTGAACGCGCTGGTCAACTGCGCGGCCGGCGCCGACATCGTGTCGGTCCACGACGGCGGCGGGGTCGGCATCGGGAACTCGCTCCACACGAACAACCACGTCGTGCTCGACGGCTCGGAGCTCGCCGCCGAGAAGGCCCGCCGGGTGTTCACCACCGACCCCGGAATGGGCGTGATCCGCCACGCCGACGCGGGCTACGACGAGGCGATCGACGAGGCCGCCGCCTCGGGCGTGGCCGTACCGATGCGCGACGGGACCGACAAATGACCGAACTCGCACGAACCTTCGACTGGATGGGCACCTCAACCGACGCCAACGACGAACAGTTCGGCCACGTAGTCGAACTCGCGAGCATCGACGACGCCGACGGCTACGACGCCGCGCTGGTCGGCGAGCCGTTCGACCGGGCGGTCATCGGTCGGAAGGGGGCCGCCGAGGGCCCCGCGGCGCTCCGCCAGCGACTGGCCGGCACCAAGACCCACCACTTCGACGCCGGGCCGGTCGGGTCGGTCGCCGACCTCGGCGACGTGACCTTTCAGGCGCCCCCGGAGTCGGTCGCGGAGCTTCAGGACCGGGTCCGGACCATCGCCGAACGGGTCCACAACGCCGACGCCTTCCCGGTCTTTCTCGGCGGGGACAACTCGATGACGTACCCGAACGCCGCGCCGCTGTTGGCGGAGGGGTCGCTCGGGGTAGTCAACTTCGACGCCCACCTCGACGTGCGGGACGTCGGCGACGACCCCACCAGCGGGAGCCCCTACCGCCAGCTCTACGACGCCGGGCTCGACGCCTACGCCTGCGTCGGCGCGCGCCACTTCGAGACCTCGACGGCGTACGCCGAGTTCGTCCGCGAGCGCGGCGGCGAGGTCGTCACCAGCGAGGAGGTCGGCGACGACGAGATCGGGGCGGTCGACCGCGCGCTCGACGCGGTGGCGAGCGTAGACCGGGTCTACGTCAGCGTCGACCTCGACGTGCTCGACGCCGCGGCCGCGCCCGGCGTGAGCGCCCCGACGCCCGGCGGTATCACGACCAGAGAGCTGTTCCGGATGCTCCGACTGCTCGGCGAGGAAGACCGCCTCGCCGGCTTCGAAGTCGTGGAGTGTGCGCCGCCCCTTGAGCAGGGGTCGGCGGCTCTGACCGCGAGCGCCGGCGCGCGAGCGATCGCCCACCTCCTGAGCGCGCGCCAGTCGGGGGCCGAGCCATGACGGTGAGCGCGGTCGTCCACGACGCCCGCGAGGTCGTGACGGTCGAACCGGACGGGAGCCTCGGCGTCTACGAGGAGGCGGCGATCGCGATCGAGGACGGCGCGGTCGCCCGGGTCGGCCCGACCGGACCCGTGACCCGCGAGTTCCCGCCCGAGAACGCGACCCACGCGGTCGACGCCTCGGGGAAGGCCGTGATCCCAGGGTTCGTCGATCCCCACACCCACGCGGTGTTCGCGGGCGACCGCTCCGACGAGTTCGAGGCGAAACTCAGGGGGAAGACCTACCAGGAGATCCTCGAAGACGGCGGCGGCATCCTCCGGACGGTGCGGGCGACCCGGGAGGCCAGCGACGACGAACTCCTGTCGAACCTGCTCGACCACCTCGACACCATGCTCGCCCACGGGACGACGACGGTCGAGGTGAAGTCGGGGTACGGCCTCGACACCGAGACCGAGCTCCGGATGCTGGAAGTCCTCGACCGGGCCGACGACCGCCACCCCGTCGACGTCGTGGCGACGTTCATGGGCGCCCACGCGGTGCCGGCCGACCGGGACGCCGACGAGTACGTCGACGATGTCGTCGACGACCAGCTCCCGGCGGTCGCCTCCCAGGGCATCGCGGAGTTCTGCGACGTGTTCTGCGAGGAGGGCGTCTTCGACGTCGAGCAGTCCAGACGCGTGCTCGAAGCCGGCGCGGAGGCGGGCCTGACGCCGAAGGTCCACGCCGAGGAGCTGGCGCACATCGGCGGCACCCGACTCGCCGCCGAGGTCGGGGCCGCGAGCGCCGACCATCTGCTCCACTCGACGGCCGACGACATCGACGCGCTCGTCGAGGCCGACGTGGTGCCGGTGTTGCTCCCGGGGACCGCGTTCGGGCTCGGCGCCGAGTACGCCGACGCGCGGGCCTTCGTCGAGGCGGGCGCGGACGTGGCGATCGCGACCGACTTCAACCCCAACTGCTACAGCCAGAGCATGGGGTTCGCGGCGTCGCTGGCGTGCGTCGAGATGGGGCTGACCCCCGCCGAGGCGCTGGTGGCGTCGACCGCGAACGCCGCGAGCGCGCTCGATCTCGACGACGGCGTCGGCACCCTCCGGGAGGGATCGCCGGGCGATCTGGCGGTGCTCGACGCCCCGACCTACGTCCACGTCCCGTACAACTTCGGCGTGAACGCGGTCGGGACCGTGCTGAAAGACGGGGAGGTGGTCCACCGTGCCTGATCCGGTCGAGGTCGACGGCGAGCGCCTCACGCCCGAGGACGTCGCCCGGGTCGCCCGCGAGGACGCCCGGGTCGTCGTCCCGGACGCGGCCCGCGAAAAGGTCCGGGTCGCCCGCGAGCGCGTCGAGGCGGTCGTCGACAGCGGCGAGGCCGTCTACGGCGTCAACACCGGCTTCGGCGAGCTGGTCGACGAGCGCATCCCCGACGAGGACATCGAACAGCTCCAGTTGAACCTCGTCCGGAGCCACGCCGCGGGCGCGGGCCGCGAACTCGGCCGCGAGGAGGTCCGGGCGCTCTTGCTCGGCCGGCTCAACGCGCTCGTCAAGGGCCACTCGGGCGTCCGGGAGGTCGTCGTCGACCACCTCGCGACCGCGCTCAACGAGCGGATCCACCCCGTGGTGAAATCTCGGGGGAGCCTCGGGGCGAGCGGCGACCTCGCGCCGCTGGCGCACCTCGCGCTCGTGCTGATCGGCGAAGGGGAGGCAGACGTCGAGTCCGGAACGGACATCGAGCGACTGCCGGGCGAGGAGGCGCTCGCGACCGCCGACCTCGACCCCCTGACCCTCAAGGCAAAGGAGGGGCTCGCGCTCATCAACGGGACCCAACTCAGCGTGGGTCTGGCCGCGCTCGCGGTCGTGGACGCCGAGCGGGCGATCAGGGCCGGCGACGTCGCGGCCGCGCTGACGACGGAGGTCACCATGGGAACCACCGCCTCGGCCGACGACGCGATCGCTCGGGTCCGCCCGCACGAGGGCCACGCCGAGACCGCCCGCAACCTCAAGCGCCTGACCGCCGACTCCGAGGTAGTCGAGTCCCACCGCAACTGCGACCGGGTGCAGGACGCCTACTCGATCCGGTGTGCGCCCCAGGTCCACGGCGCGGTCCGGGACGCCGTCGCCCACCTCCGGGAGGCGGTCGAGGTCGAACTCAACAGCGCGACCGACAACCCCCTCATCTTCGACGCCGCCGACGCCGACCCGCGGGCCTCGGGCACCGAGAGCGCGGCAGTGCTGTCGGGCGGCAACTTCCACGGCGATCCCCTGGCGCTCCCGCTCGATTACCTCACCAACGCGATCACCGAACTGGCGGCCATCTCCGAGCGCCGGGTCGACCGGATGGTGAACCCGAACGTCCAGGAGTCACACCTGCCGCCGTTCCTGACCGAAGCGAGCGGCCTGCGCTCGGGGTACATGATCGCCCAGTACACCGCGGCGGCGCTCGTCAACGAGAACCGCGCGACCGGCCGGCCTTCGATGGACAACACCCCGGTCAGCGGCAATCAGGAAGATCACGTCAGCATGAGCGCCCAGAGCGCGTTCGACGCCCGCGCGGCGGTCGAGAACGCGACGACCGTGGTCGGGATCGAACTGCTCTGTTGTGCGCAGGCCGCCGAGTTCCTGCCCGACGACCTCGCCCACGGCGCCGGCACGGCCGCGGCGTACGAGGCGGTCCGAGACGCGGTGCCCCGATTGGTCGAGGACCGACCGATCCACGACGACATCGAGCGCGCCGACGCGCTGGTGGCGTCGGGGCTACTCGAAGAACGAGTCGAGAGCGCCGTCGGCGACCCGCTCGAATAGTCACCTCGGGCCGTCGTCGCCGGGATACTCGGCGTACAGCGAGTACGCGAGTACCACGAACCCGAGGGTGACGACCGCGGTGCCCGCGAGCAGGCTCGGCGCGGGCGCGAGCCCGACGCCCAGCGCGGCCACGCCGGGCAGCGCGGTTCCGACGGTGACTACGCAGATGCCGATCGCGACCACCCGCAGTCCCGGCGACTCGGTGCGCCGGAACGCCTGCTGGGCGAAGTACGCGAGGACGCCGCCGAGCGCGATGAGCACCGCGTCGAGCGCGAGGACGAGCGCGGTGAAACCCGGCATCGTCCCGTCGTCACCCGAGGACGTATCGGAGCCACGGGTTTCGTTGCACGATGCCAGCGTCCTCGACGAGCTCGTCGAGCCCGAGGATTCGGCCCGCGCCGAACGCGCCGAGCCCGAACAGCAACATCGCGTAGACGATGTGGTCGTCGATGACGATGCCGTTCTCCAGCGGGAGGCTGGCCGCCCAGTAGAACAGCATCATGACCGCGCCCCAGAAGGCGCTCCATCGGACGAACGCCCCGACGAGCAACGCCAGCCCGACGAGGGTCAGGCCCCACTGGTTCAGCGGGTCGATGAGCCACAGCCAGTCGCTGGCGAGCGTCGTCCAGAGGCCGGTGAAGGGATTGCCCTCCGGGATCGCGTGGAGGAGGAACCCCTCCGCGGACCACGACGGGTCGAGCACCTTCGTGATGCCGGCGTAGAACATCGTCCATCCCATCACGAGGCGGAGCGCGAGCAGGGCGTACCCGACCCACGTCTCGGAGTATTCGAAGTCGGTACGCCGCCCGAGCAGTTCGGTTTCGAGTGTACGAGTGGACATCGGCGGTCACCTCACATGCGATACTCGTTCGGGAAAACAGTTTAATAGGGGACCCGAATCTCAGTTCGTGAAAATCGGTCGAGGCCGCCGACCGACGGTCGAGTTCCACACTTATGGCGGAAGCGGCCGTATTCGCGGGTATGTACCGCGTGCTCGCGGCGATCGGCGACGACGAGGAGCGAGCGATCGAACAGGCTCGGGCCATCGCGGATCTGCCCCGGGACCCCGCGGCGATGGCGGTCACCCTCTTTCACGACTTCACCGACAACACCGAAGGGGCGTCGGTCCACCAGGTCGCCGCCGTCCGGCGGGCGGCCGAACACTTAGAGGACGCCGGCATCGAGATCGAGTACGCCGAGTCGAGCGGCCCCGCCGCCGAGGAGATCCTCGAGGCCGCCGCCGACCTCGACGCCGATCTGGTCTCGCTCGCGCCCCGAGGCCGGACGCCGGCCGGGAAGGCGCTGTTCGGGAGCGTCACCCAGCAGGTGTTGCTGGAGACCGACCGCCCGGTCCTCGTCTGCGGGGCCGGAACCGCCAGCGGCTAATCGGCCGTCCCGCGAATTCGGTCGTTCGGGTCGGCGGAGTCTTCGGACCGGTCCTCGCCGGGGCGAAACAGTCCGTGGGCCACACAGTCGTAGGCGTCGCCCGCGACGTTCGGACACGGTCGGTCGCAGTCCGGACACCGCGCGGTCGCGGCCTCGATCCCGGTGTCGACCGCCATCTCGCGGCACACGCCGCGCCACCCCGCGCTCGGGGACTCACGCTCGTCGGGCATCGTCTCCTCCGCGTCGTCGGCGGGCGCTCGCGTCCGAGACGCCGGGCCGGTCGCGGTGCTCGCTCGTCGAAACTCGTTGCAGTTCGTCGTCTCCACACCGGAAACACCCCTCGCGGAGGTCCGGATCCGTGCTTTCGAGCCCGCAGCGCTCGCACCGCCAGTAGCGGTGGTCGGGCCCGCCGTCACGGCCGCGGCCGAGGTGCGGCCCGGAGACGGTCTCGGTACCTTCTTGTAATCGTGACGTATGGGTTGCCATTGGGCTACTCGTAGCTGACACGCCCAGCGTTCGGGTGCTGGTACCACCCGGGCGCGTTTTCGAGCGCGGCCGCTGGGCTGTTCGGTCACCGATGCTCCGGCCGCGACGTCGTCCCTACCCCCCGGAGAGCCGGTCGGCTGTCGAATCGGCGGATCGGGCCCCGGCTACGTCTGGGGCTCGAGTTCGGTTTCGTCCGAGCCGTCGGGGTCGTTCCCGTCGGCGTCGGACTGCTGGTCTTCGAGGCTTTCGAGCGCGGCGATGGCCGTCTCGCGGTAGCGGTCGAGCGGCAGGTCGTACTCGTCTTCGACCATTCGGGCGTACTCGTTGGTCTCGTCGTCGAAGGCCTGAATCCGGTCGAGGGTCTGTTCGGCGGTCTCGACCACCCAGCGGTCGCGGGTCGCGGCGTCGACCAGCGTGATCGATTCGGGTCGCACGGAGACGTTGGTGTTCCCGTCGTCGGTCTCGTACGTCCGGGGCTTGCCCGTGATGGCGACGTACGCCGGCGGCTCCAGTTCTCTGAGCATGCTCGCGGCCTCGGGCTGGTACTGGCCCGCGTAGACGAAAAACGGGTCACCGTTCGGGTCGACCACGCGGCCCTGCCAGTACTCGCTGTCCTCGCCGACGTCTTCTGTCTCGGTGAGGGTGCCGACGATGAACACGCGGTTGGCTCGCTCGCCGGTCGGCAACAGGACGTACACCGGGGCGCGCTCCTCGTCGGACTCTTTGAACGTGTGGGTCGCGTCGTTGAACTCGTCGGCGAAGACGCGGCGCGCGACCTCTCTGGTCGGGGTTCCGCTCATTATATCGACCTCGCTTTGATGAGAACGTCCTCGGCGTCCGTCGGCCCGGCGAGGGTCTCTACCTCGTCGGCGAGGAGATACCGGCCCATCGTGGGACCGCTCACGCGGTAGTACCGCCCGAGGGTCTTCTCGCGCATCTCCTCGGCGACGACGGTCGTGTCGAGCGCGTCCATCGCCATGTCCTGGGCCTCCTGCAGGCCGATACCGGTGAACTCCTCGGTCGCCTCCTTGTCGAAGATGACCTCGTGGACTTCGAGGCCGTCGTCGAGGACGCCCTTGATCCGGAGGTCGAACTCGCCCTCGACCTCGCCGTGCTCGGAGCACCGACCGTTCTGGAGGACGCGGGTGCAGTCCTCGGCGGGACAGCGCTTGATGAGGCCGCTCCCGCTCTGGATGTCGACGAGCGCGCCCTCGACCTCGGCGGTGTCGTCGCCGACCTCGATGTCCTCGTCGGCCTCCGCGACGGTGGTCGTGCGGTTGAGCTTCACCGAGTAGTTACCCTGGTACTCGTCGGAGACGAGGTTGCCGAGGTGGTAGACCGCGCCCTCCTCGAGTTCGGGGAGGTCCGAGTCGGCCCACTTGGTGAACTTGATCGTGCCCGTCTCGTCGCCGAGCAGACCGACCTGCCCGACGGCGTCGCTCCGGGGCTCCCAGAGGTCGACGACCTTCGCGGTGAGGCTGAGCCACTGCTCGTCCTCGTCGACGTCCTCGACGGAGACCTGTTCGGAGCCGCCCCCGCCGCTCCGGATCTCGTCGCGGTCGAGGCCGGCCTCGTCGAGGTAGTGGCTCACGACGCTCCGGCGAGCCTCCTCGAGGGGGACTCGGTACTCGTTGACGAGGTTGTCGAGGCGCTGTTCGACCTCGTCGACGGTGACGTCTAGGTGCTCGGAGAACTGTTCGCGTATCTCTTCGGCGTGCTGGCGCACATCGCTCATGGGTGTATCTGTCTCCGCGTCGTTTTCTTCGGGAGACGTGCGAACGGTTAGTGCGCCATGATATAAAAAGCTCGGTGAGGCCGGAGTGAAAGTGAAACTGAAGCGCTCTGGCCCTCTGTGCCGGTCCCGCAGGGGTCACGCGTCCAGCGCCAGCGCGGCGCCGAGCGCCCCCAGCACCGACCCCGAGAGGTATCGGAGGCCGTCCGCGAACCGAGGCCGGGTCCGGAGAACGGACCGCACGCCGCCCGACGCCACCCCGACCCCGCCGAGATACAGCGCGGTCAGGGCGGCGTAGGTCCCACCGAGCGCGATCATCGCGGTCGGCGCGCCGGCCCCGGCGTCGACGAACTGCGGGAGGAAGGCCAGAAAGAACAGCGCCACCTTCGGGTTCAGGACGTTGACGGTCACGCCCCGGAGGTAGCTCCGACGGAGGTCGGGGTCGGCCCGCGAGGCGTCGGTCGCGGTCGGCACGTCGAACTCTCCGCCAGACCGGAGTGTCTTCGCACCGAGATACAGGAGATAGACCGCGCCGGCGTACTTGACCGCGGCGTACGCCAGCGCCGAGGTCCGGAGCAGGGCGGCCAGTCCCAGCGTGGCGGCCGCGGTGTGGACGAGTATTCCGGTGCTGACCCCGAGCGCGGAGGCGACGCCGCCGCGCTTGCCCGCGCTCACGCCCTGCGTGAGCACGAAGACGGTGTCGGGGCCGGGCGTGAGAATCAGCGCCGCCGCCGCGCCGACGAACACGAAGTACGAGTCGATCGACGGGAGCATCGCTGGTTCGAGGGTCGGTCTGGGTCGCCCTAAATCGTGGGGTTGGCACAATCCGTTCGATCGAGCCGATCGACGAACAAACCTTTCTACGCCCACGCCCTACATGAACCGACATGGACGACCGCCTCGAAAGCTTCCTCCGCGCCAAGCTCAGGTCCGCGGGGCGACAGGTCGCCGACGCGAAACGGGCCTACCGCGACGGCCGGCAGGCCGCGCTCGCGGACCTCCCCCAAGACGAGGAGGGCCGCGCGAAGATCGTCTGTCGGCGGTACGCCGAGCGTCGGGCCGTCTCGCTCGACGCGGCGGCCCGCCCCGCCTGCTTCGACGCCGACCACCCCGACTGCGAGGGGTGTGTCGAGGACGTTCGCGACGGACGGGTCGAGACGTGGTAGCCCGCCCGATCGTCGCGGTGGTGATGGCCGGCGGCACCGGGACCCGGCTCTATCCGGCGAGCAGGGCGGATCGGCCGAAGCAGTTCCTCGCGCTCGGCGGGTCGGAGTCGCTGCTCGCTCGGACCGTCGAGCGCGTCGGCTTCGCCGACGAGGTGTACGTCTCGACGACCGCCGAGCACGCAGACCGCGTCCGCGAGGCGGTTCCCGGGGCGGGGGTCATCGTCGAGCCCGACGCCAAAGACACCGGCCCCGCGCTGGCGTACGCCGCCCACCGGGTCCGAGAGCAACGCAACGGGCCCGCCCCGGAGACGGGCGAGCAGGGCGAGACGACCGCCGATCGGGACGGCGACTGCGTGGTGCTCTGTGTCCCGAGCGACCACGTCGTCGGCGACGGCTTCGCCGGCGCGGCCCGGACCGCGGCCCGCGCCGCAGTCGAAACGGAGGGGTTGGTCGCGTTCGGCGTCGAACCGACGCGGCCAGCGACCGGCTACGGCTACATCGAGCCGGGCGAGTCGAGGGGCGAGTACGCCGAGATCGCTCGGTTCCGCGAGAAGCCCGACGCCGAGACCGCAGAGCGACTCGTGGCCGCGGGCTGTTACTGGAACGCCGGGCTGTTCGCGTGGACGCCCGAGGCCTTGCTCCGGGCGGCCCGCGACTCGCCGCTCGCGCCGCTGGTCGAGGCCCTCGACGACGGCGATCCCGAGCGAGGGTTCCGGGCGGTCGAGCCCGTCAGCGTCGATTACGCGGTGATGGAGCGGACCGACGACGCCTACGTCGTGGCCGCCGACTTCGAGTGGGACGACGTGGGGTCGTGGGACGCGATCGAGCGCGTCGTCGAGACCGACGCCGACGGCAACGCGGTCCTCGGGGACGCGCTCACGATCGACGCCGAGGAGACGGTGGTCGCGGGCCTCGACGGCGCGCACGTCAGCGCGGTCGGCGTCGAGGGACTGGTGGTCGCGGCCGCCGGCGACCGAGTGGTGGTCGTCCCGAAAGACGACGCCCAGCGCGTCCGCGAGGTCGTCGCCGCGCTTCGCGAACAGGGGCGGTTCTGAGACGGGCGATCGAACCGGGTTCGGTGCCGTGGTGTCGAGGCTCGGGCGAGACGTCGGTCCCTGTCGCGTTCGGTCCGTCCCGACTCGATCGAGAGTCTACGATTTTCGTTCAACATGGCTGATCTGCTATCAGTATTGATAACTGCGACGAAGGTTCTATGACATACCAGTAATCAGTAATTTTCACGGGGATGGATGAACAGACGCTCAGTTTCGTACGGAAGAGCTATCTCAGAAAGTTCGCCGCGGTGGTGCTCCTCACGCTCGCGGTCGTCGCGGGCGTGGGATTCTGGATTCAGGGCGAGGTGTCGGCCCAGCTCACCGACGAGAAGCACAACGAGGCGAAGACCATAACCGAGTTGTCGGCCGATCAACTACAGGAGTGGCAGAGCGAGCGAAAGCGAACGACGCGGTTGCTCTCGGAGGGAGTCGCGGTCCGTTCGGGTGACGCCGACCGAATTCGGTCGACGTTCGAGACCGAACTCGAAGCGCTACCGGACGAGGTACACGGCATAAGCTACCTCAACACGAGTTCCGGACGGGTCATCAGCGGGACCGAAGACGAACTGGTGGGCGCCGACCTCGCCGAGCGGGGCGTTCCGTGGCTGGCGAACGTCTCGGCCCTACAGAGCGCCGACGGCGTGTTCGTGTCCGGTCCGTATCGGAGCCACAACGAGTCGACCATCGCGTTCGTCAGTCCGGTTCCGAACGCGCCCGACAGGGCGGTCCTGATCACCGTCGACCCCGGGCACGTCGCGGACCTGTTCAAGCGACCGTACGAGGGGAGCTTCACGCAGGTCGTCGACTCGGAGGGGACCGTCGTGTTCGCACAGCGGGAAGGCCGGATCCTCGATACGTACATGGGCAAAGACTCGATGGCGATGAAAAAGGGGCTCGGCGGGGAGTCCGGAGTAATGGACATGGGCCCGATGGAGGGCGTCATCGACTCGGACCACGTCATGGCGTTCGCCCCCGTCGAGGGGACCGACTGGGTCGTCCTGATGCACGTCCCCCAGTCGAGCGCCTACGCCCTCAAATCCCAGATAGAGCAGGCCATCGTGGCTCTCGTAGGCGTTTTCACCCTCGGGTTCGTCGTCGTTGGACTCACGATCGGTCGTCGAACCGCCGTCTCGCTCGACGACCTCTCGGGGAAGGCCAGCGCGATCGCCGACGGCGACCTCGACGTGGAGATCGACGAAACCGACCGCATCGACGAGGTCGGCGAGGTGATCGACGCGTTCGCGTCGATGAAAGCGTTCCTGAACACCGCCGCCGAGCAGACGAACGCGCTCGCCGCCCAGAACTTCGACGCGCCGGTGTTAGACGAGGACGTGCCCGGCGAGTTCGGGGAGTCGCTCGAGGAGATGAGCCGCGACCTCGAAACGCTCATCACCGACATCGAGCGAGCCCGCACCGAGGCACAGGAGGCCCAAGCGGAGGCCGAGGCGGTCAACGACGCGCTCGAACGGAAAGCCGTGGAGTTCCGCGACGTCATGGAGGAGGCGGCGGCGGGCGACCTCACTCGGCGGATGGACGCAGAAAGCCAGAGCGAGGCCATGAGCGACATCGCCGACTCGTTCAACGCCATGATGGACGATCTCGAGCGGACCATCGGTCGCATCCAGGAGTTCTCCGACGAGGTCGCCGACGCCAGCGAGGAGGCGAGCACCGCGAGCGAGGAGGTCGAAAACGCGAGTCAGGAGGTCGCCGAATCCACCGCGGACATCTCTGCGGGAGCGGTCGAGCAGTCAGAACACGTCGACGAGGTTACCAACGAGATGAGTACCCTCTCGGCGACCATCGAGGAGGTCGCGGCCTCAGCGAATCAGGTCGCTTCCCTCTCCGAACAGGCCGCAGAGAAGGGAGCGACCGGTCGGGAACTCTCCGACGAGGCCATGGACGAAATGGACCGCATCGAGGAGACCACGGTCGAGACCGTCGAGACCGTCGAGCAGTTGAGCGACGAGATGAACCAGATCGGTGAGATCGTGGACATGATCGACGACATCGCCGAGCAGACCAACGTGCTGGCACTCAACGCCTCGATCGAGGCCGCACGGGCGGGCGAAGCCGGTGAGGGGTTCGCGGTCGTCGCCAGCGAGGTGAAAGACCTCGCCGAGGACACCCGCGACGCCACCCAGGAGATCGGTGACCTGATAGACCGAGTACAAGAGTCGACTTCCGATACGGTCGAGGACATGCAAGAGATGCGCGACCGGGTGGACGCGGGGATGGAAACTATCGACGAGGGCCTCGGGACGCTCGAAGAAGTCGTCGAAGACGTCGAGAAGGCCAACGATGGCATCCAAGAGATCCACGAGGCCACCGAAGATCAGGCGACCACGACCGAGGAAGTCGTCTCGATGACGAGTGAAGTCGCCAGTATCAGCGAACAAACCTCCGCCGAGGCACAGAACGTGTCCGCGGCCGCAGAGGAGCAGACCGCCTCGCTGAGTCAGGTCACCGGCGAAGTCGAGACGCTCTCTGAGAAATCGCGTGAACTCGACACGCTCCTCGGGGAGTTCACAGTGGCGACCGGTGATCCCACCGTCCCATCAGACGAATCGGCCGTCGAGTCGGCCACTGAGACCGGCGACGATCGCCCGCTGGCCACTGACGGAAACGGAGTCGAGTCGGCCGAGGCCGAGGACCGATAAACAGGACGAGCCGCCGATACGGCACCCTTTGGCTCGCGGCGTCCGGGATTGATCCGCGGCTTCGGCGGGCGTTAACTCTCGGGGGTTGGTTCATCATCCAGACGGAGGATATCGCGATTCTGACGCCAAGAGCGCTCGGAGTAGCGGACCGTCGTCGACGCGTCCGCACTCGTCTCCGCCCGGGTCAGCTACGGAGGGTCCCGCCGTCGACCGGGAGCGACGCGCCGTTGACGAAGCTCGCCCGCTCGCTACAGAGGAACGCGACCGCATCGCCGAGTTCGTCGGGGTCGCCCACCCGATCCAGCGGGATGTCGGCCGCCCAGTCGGCGAGCCCCTCCTCGTAGCTGTCGTACTCGCCGCGCTCGACCCCCGCCTCGACGAGTTCGGCGATTCGGGGGGTCTCGTGAGCGCCCGGGAGCACTGCGTTGGCGCGCACCTCGGGCGCCCACTCGCGGGCTTGGGTCTTCATCAGGCCGATGACCGCGCGCCGGACCGCGTTCGAGAGCACGAGGCCGTCGATGGCCTCCCGGACGCTGGTCGAGGTGACGTTGACGATCGTGCCCGCGTCCGACTCGACGAGGTGCGGATGGGCGGCCTTCGTGAGTCGGACCACGCTCATCACCAGCAGGTCGAACGCCTCGTACCAGTCGCGCTCGGTGGTGTCGAGGAACCGTCCCGACGGCGGGCCCCCCGCGGAGGTGACGACGTGGTCGAGCCCGCCGAACTCCTCGACGGTCGCCTCGACCAGCGCCTCGACCTCGTCGGGATCGGTGATGTCGGTCCGGACCGCCACCACGTCGCCGTCGCCGGCCGCCTCGAGCTCCGCTTTCGCGTCGGCGAGTTGCTCCTCGCCGCGCGCACAGATCGCGACGTCCGCGCCTTCGGCGGCCAGCGCCGTCGCCGACGCCCGACCGAGACCGCTCGAACTCGCCGTTACCAGTGCCGAATCGCCCGCTAATCCGAACTCCATGCGAGTCAGTTCGGAACCCACCCCCAAAGCTCCCGGGGGCGTCCCGGTCGGTCGACCGCGCGCCGGCCGGCCCGGGTCACTCCGGGCGATCGGCTTCCCGCGACTCCCGGACGGTCACCGTGCCGTCGGTCGTCACGCCGATCAGGAGATCCTCCAGAATCTGGCGGTTCTCGACCGCGTCGCCGGCCTCGTCGCTCACGCGTTTCATGAGTTCGGGGGCGGCGTGGTCGACCTTCACCCCGGCCTCGTCGCAGGCGTCGTACACCCGCGAAGGCACGTCGTAGAGGTCGGTGCCGGCCTCGACGACGACTCGGACCGGCGCGCGCAGGGCTTCGGCGAACGCGACGGTCTCGCCCGCTTTCCGGACGTTCTCGCGGGCGCTGGCTTCGATGCTCGAGACGTTCGCGCGCGAGGTGCCGAGCCGGTCGGCGATGGTCGCCTGCGCGACGTCGTGTTCGCGCAACGCCAGCACGACGGCCTGACGCTGAGTCAGCACGTTCGTCTCGGCGTCGAAGCCGGCCCGGTCGAGCAACTCTTCGGGATCCGGAACGTCGTTCACGGGCGACCCTCCGAGAGGCGTCGTCGGCTCATAGTAGCGTGTATGCACTCCGTGCGAAAAAACCCGCGGCGCGAGCCGTCGTTGGGACTGTCCACCCCGAGGCGCCCCGCGAGAGCGGGATCAGCTGCCCCAGAAGTTGTCGCGGCTCCCGAGCTGGGGACGGGACGGGCCGTCTTCGTCGTCGGTCTCGGTCTCGGCGTCGTCGGCCACGTCGTCGACCTCGTCGGCGTCGGCCTCGTCGGCGTCGGCCTCCTCGTCCATCGGCAGGCGCTCGACGGGGTCGGCCTTCGCGTGACTGCCGTGGACGTTCGTGATCTCGACCTTCGCGCGGGCGTCGGGCAGAATGCCGTCGACCATCACGATGAAGCCGTCCTCGGTCCGGCCGACGCCGGCGCCGCTCTCGTGGATGTCCTCGACGTCGACGACCACCTCCTCGCCCGGCTGGACCGGCGCGGTCTTGAGTTCGGAGATTGGCTGGCTGTAGTGTTGGCACCACTCGGCACCGCCCCGGTCGCCGTAGTGTTGACACCCCATACCCTCGATCCGCTCCTGAAAGCTCGGGCAGTCGTCGGCGAGTGGACAGTCCGGCATGGTCGTGGGTAGTCGCCCGGTGGCCTAAACGTTTACGTACAACCTTTTGCTGCGGGCGCGCCCCGAGAGGCGCGCCCTTGCAAAACGTTGATGAAAAGGCCGCTCGCTCCCTCCGGTCGCTCGCGGGACAACTGCTCGATGGCGTACTGCTACCGCGCCGCGACCGCACCGCGACTGCACCGCGGCCGCGACCGCGCCGCGATCGGACCGCGGGCCTACTCGCCGGCGATCAGTAGCGTCGTGCCGCCCTTGCGTTCGAGGTAGACGTCGCCGACGTCGGGGAACCACTCGGTGACGTACTCCTCGACGCGCGCGGTCTCGACGTCCGAGACGTCGAGCATCGTCCGGTCCGATCGGTCGGTCGCGCGGTCGCCGCGGATCAGCTCTGGAGTCATACGTCTAACTTATCTGGAACTGATATGAACGTCAGCCATCCGGAGTGAAAGTGAAACTACCTGACGGGACCGAGGTCGGGCGAACGCTGGGGTCGGATACAGTGAGCCCCGAGTAGGTGAGTATCCCGAGCGCGACGAACGGGACGACGTGGAGCGCGAGGCTGATCGCGACCGCGAACGGGACCGCCGAACCGCTCCGAAGAGCAAGACGGCGATGATGACCGTCGGGATGGATGTGACCGAGAAGCCGACCAGCGTCTCGGGGTCGAACCGTGAGCCGGCCACTCTCGGGGACGCACGACCGCCACGGCCGTCCCCCCACCCGTTCGCGTGGCGAGGGGCTCAGCCGTACAGCAGTTGTTCGATCTGGGTCCGGCGCCGATCGAGGTCGAACCGGGGCTCGACGTCGGGGTCGGCCGCGAGCCGGTCGACCACGAGCAGGGGGTCGGTGCCCGCGCGCTCGACCCGCTCTAGGAGGGCTCCGATCTCGCTCCGGTAGAGCGCCAGCGAATCGAGTAGCCCGATCGCGAGCGCCATCGTCGCGCCCGCCTCGCCGTCGGGGACGGCGTCGCTGATTCCCGCGAAGTCCGGCAGGTCTGCCGGGGCGTCCTCGACCGGGGCGAGGTCGAGACACCGCGGACAGATCGCCATGCGCTCGGCGTCGTCGGGCAGATGCTCCCGGAGGTCGGTCGGGACCGCGAACGCGAGGCGCTCGATACCGCAGTTCGGACAGGTCATATCGGAGCGTCGGCGGGCGAAGTGAAAGGCGTGGTCGAAAGCGGGCACAATACCGCAGATCAGCGAGCGAAGCGAGCGGACCGAGGAACCCCCGAAGGGAGTGACGACGGTTTTTGATCGAGCGTTTGCGAGGGCGGCCCACGAGCGCGCCGCCCTCGCAAACGGTCGTTAGTCGTCGGCGGTGACGACTTCCTCGTCCTCGGCGGCTTCGGCCGCGGCGGCGGCGCGCTCTTCTTTCTCCTCTTCTTCTTTCTTGCCCTTGATCTTCTTGAGCCGGAAGATCTCCTCGCGCTCTTGCTCTTCGAGCTTCTGCTCGATGTACTCTTTGTTGTCGTTGAGATCGGGCAAGAGCTTGAACTCCAGGGCGTTCACGCGGCGCTTGGTCGTCTCGATCTCGGTCAGCATCTTCTTCATCGCGGTCTCGACCTCCGCGGCGAGGATGATGCTCTCTAAGAGCTCCTCGTAGGCCTCGGCGGCCTCGTCGATCCGGGCGCTCGTTCCTAAGACGCCGTATCCGCGCTCGTCGAGGCCCTTCCGGACCTTGCTCGACTCGATCTGGGGCACGACGACGCCCATGATGTTTTTCGACTCGGTGGTGATCTCGGGGTGTTCTTTCAGCGCGGCCGCGGCGCCTCGAACCGCCACGTCGCCTTCCATGGCCCGGGCCATGTTGATCTTCTGCTGGGCGAGTTCGTAGTCGTCCTCGAGGTCGGCGCGCACGTCCTGGGCCTGATCGAGGATGTCCATGAACTCCATGATGAGACCGTCACGCTTCTTTTCGAGCGTGTCGTGACCCCGCTCGGAGAGCTCGATGCGATCCTCGATCTGCATCAGGTTCTTCCGAGTGGGTTTGACGTCCTTGGCCATCTTGAGGGACGTTTGTTGTTCGAAGGGGTTAACCTTTTTCAGTCGCCGACGGTCGGCGTCGACCGTCGAGCACCCACGCGTACAGTAGCAAGCCCTGCACCACGAAGAGGTTCGTGACGGCGAAGAACGTCGCCTCCTCGACCGGCAGTCCCGCCAGATTCCAGCCGGTAGTGTACGCGGGCGCGAGCTCCCAGATGCCGTATCGGAGCGCGAGCCAGTCGGCGGCCCAGAGGTACGCAGTCGGGGCGCCGACGCCGATCGCGAGCGTCCGTCGCCGCCGCCAGAGGTACGGCCAACCAAAGCCCCACTGGAGCGCGAGCACCGGGCCGGCCCACGCCAGAATGGCGCCGAGATACAGCGTCGCCGGGCGCGCGAGGAGCCCGAGGCCGACGCCGCCGATCCCGAGTCCCGCCGCGGCGCCCGCGATCCGCGCCCGGCGGGTCACCGAGAGCGACTCCGAACCGGCTTTCGGCGGCCGCTTCAGGTGGTGGAGCCACAGGGCGACGAGGATCGGTTGGATCAGGATGAAGAGGTACTCTTCGAGCGGCGCGTTCCAGATCCGAACCGCGACGGCGCCGGTCCCGTACCGCCAGACGCCGACCTCGATGAGGTAGTTGTCCCACGGAATCGTGTACGCCAGCGCGACGACCGAGACGACGACCACGCCCGACGGACGGACGTCGCTCGATCCGGCCCGCCGTCGAACCGACGAGATCGCCGACAGGACGAGCAACGCGGGGACCAGCAAGGCGACGTGAAACTGGAAGTAGGTGATCGTGCTCATGGAATCGAACGCGCGAATCGGTCCGTCGGTCCTCCGAACCCGGGTGGGTCGGGCGCGGTCCCCGGCCTCACGCGGGCGAGCGAAGCGAACGAGCGACCGCGAGCCTCACGCGGCCGCGGGTTCGGGGTCGCCGCCGGCCGCGGCGGCGTCGTCGATGGCCTTGCGGCTCGACAGCAGGATGAAGCCGAAGCCGACCTTGGCGACCAGATCGAGAACCATGAAGCCGGCCGTTTCGAGGCCGAGTCCGATCACCCCGAGTCCCTCCGTGCCGACCAGCCACCAGACGGGATACACCGCCCACACCACGACGACGAGATTCCGGAGCCGAGTGAACGTCGACTGGGCCTCGGCCGACACCTCCGAGGCCTGCGAGCTCAGCGTGCCGAACAGGAAGTACAGCAACACCACGAGGAAGCCGGTGCTGACGCCCCACCAGATCAGGCGTCGAGCGCCCTCGCCCAGCGCGCCGGTTCCGGCGGCCAGCGTCGCGACCGCGCCGGTCGCGATCATCAGCATGTCGAGACCGACCAGCGTGCCGAGCTGGTTGCGGTTCGCTCGGGCCAACAGCCCGAGGTCGACGAGCAACAGCGGCGTGGTGAAAAACCAGTCGGTGTACCGCGCCCAGTAGATGTCGAGGGTCTCGCCCGCCAGTTCGACGGTCGTCAGCCCGAACCCGAGCGCCATCGCGAGGTAGTTCACGAACGCGATGGCGGTGATGAATATCGTGACGATGTAAAACTCCTGTCGTCGCTGGTCGCGTTCGTTCCAGCCCCTCGCGATGAAGTACACCATCCCGAGGAACATACCGGCGGTTCCGAGCCAGAGCCAAATCGATTCGCTACCTGGTTGTGGCATAGCACTTAGTAAATAATGCTGAAGGATAGAAAGCGACGTACCACACTAGTGTGGTATCGGGTCGAGGTCGGGGCGGTCTTCGAGAAACGCTCCGAGGACCTTTCGCTGTGCCGCGAGCAGGTGCTGGTGGAACGTCGACCGGGAGATGCCCATCGAGTCGGCCAGATCGTCGCCGGTCACCCGGTGGGGCCGCTCGAAGAACCCGCCGAAGTACGCCTTCTGGAGCGCGGTCAGTTGGCGGTCCGTGAGCCGGTCGCGGACGTCGCGGACGAACCCCCGCCCCGAGCGGTCCGACCGCTCGCGACGCCGAAACCGCGTGAGCTCGACGCCGTCGTAACGGTCCTCGAAGGCGTCGACGGCCGATCGGGCCACGGGTTCGCCGGGCGCCTCGAACCGATAGGCGACGCGCTCGTCGGTGGCGTCGAGGTCGGTCAGCCGAACGCCCAGATCCCCGAGTCGGCCGACGACGGTGTCCGCCGAGAGCGAGACCTCCGTCAGCGACCACTCGGGATCGGTGCTGACCGCGGTGATCGCCCGCACCGACGAGTCGTCGTCGACGTCCGACGACACCGCGCCGTCTGCTCCCAGAAAGAGCACGACGGTCCCGTCGGATCGGCGATTCACGCCCTCGAACTCGAACCGGCTACCGGCGGCCGCGGCGAGTTCGGTGAGGGGCGCGTTCGGATCCGAGACGGTCACTTCGACGGCCACGACCTCGTCTGCCGCCACCATTCGCTTGCTCTCGATGGCGTTGATCGCGTTGCCGGTCGCCCGCCCGACCGACGCGAGCAGGGTCGCGTCGTGGGCGTCGAACGCGTTCGAGTCGGCCCCGTACACCGTCAACACTCCGTACGTCGTCTCGCGGTAGGCGAGCGGCACCGCGATCGTCGAGCAGTCGGCCGGGTCTGAGTCCGGCGAGGCGGCCGACCCCTCGCCCGACTCGGCCGTCCCGGTTCGGACCGCACGCGCGGCCGGCGCGGCGGACGAGAGGTCGACCGACCGATCGCCGAGCGAGCGGTCGACATCGCCCGCTCGGGCGCGCGTGGTAACCTCGTCGCGAGTCCGGTCGACCCGCCCCACCCACGCGGCCGCGTATCCGGGGGTCGCCGCGACCCGCTCGCAGACCCGACGTTCGACCGCTCGACGCGACGACGCCTCGACTAACACCCGGGTCACGTCCTCGACCAGCCCCTCGACCCGGTCGAGGACGTGTTCGACCGTCCGTCGCTCGGCGCGACACTCCTCGGCCCACCGGCGCGCGGCGGTCGCGGCGCGTCGACGCCGGGTCACGTCCGTCTGGAACCCGATGTAGTGAGTGACGGTTCCCGAGCCGTCCCGGATCGGGGCGACGTCCACGCGGTTCCAGAACGGCTCGCCGTTCCGACGGTAGTTCCGGAGTTCGACCGAGACGGGCTCGGCCCCATCGATGCCCGCCCGGAGCTCTCGAACCGCCTCGGGGTCGGTGTCGGGCCCCTGCAGGAACCGGCAGTTTCGCCCCAGCACCTGCTCGGTTGAGTAGCCGGTCAGCCGCTCGAACGCCTCGTTGACGTAGACGAGCGGCTCGTCGGGCTGTGTCGCGTCGGCGACCGTGATGCCGACGGGCGCTTCGTCCATCGCGCGCTCTTTCATCGTCTCGGAGATGCCCACGCGAGCCTCGTCGCCGAGACAGTTCGCGAGCCGGCGACACAGCCGATCGACGCCGCCGTCGTGGGTCGGAACGAACGCGCCGGCGGCGTCGAGCACCGCCGCCGCGAGCGCGGGATCGTCGGCGTCCGAGAACACGACGACCGGGAGGTCGCGCTCGCGCCGGAGCCGACGTAGAAGGTCGAGGCCGTTTCCCTCGCCGAGTCGGAACTCGGTGACGACGCAGTCGGGGTCGCGCTCGCGGACCGCCCGGA
The DNA here is from genome assembly GCF_004765795.1 of Halorussus marinus. Lineage (GTDB taxonomy): Archaea > Halobacteriota > Halobacteria > Halobacteriales > Haladaptataceae > Halorussus > Halorussus marinus. The sequence goes on along the minus strand of NZ_SBIV01000003.1, from coordinate 114,308 downwards.
TCGCGGCGTCCGCCGACGCGACGACGGTCACTGCCGCGCCCGCGGCCGCCAGCCCGTCGGCGACGTCGGCCGCGGTGTCGGCCGCCGAGGCGACGTACACCACGTCTGCCCCGTCCACGCCACGCGTTGTCATACGCTAGCGTAGGACTCCTGACGTATGAACATCGGGGACGCCCGCCGGCCCGGCACCACCGCTTTCGGCGAGCGGTCGAAAAGAGATCGGTCGTCAGTCCGCCGCGACTTCTTCTGCCGTCTCGGTCTCGTCGTCCTCGGGGTAGTAGCGCTCGATGAACTCCTCGTCGATGCGGTTGAGCTCCTCTTCGGGAAGCATCCCGAGCAGGTCCCAGCCGAGGTCGAGCGTGTCGTCGATGTCCCGGTTGGTGTCGAAGCCCTGCTGGACGAACTCCGTCTCGAAGGCGTCGGCGAAGTCGAGGTACTTGTTGTCGCGGTCCGAGAGCGCCTCGCGACCGACGATGTTCACGAGGTCACGCAGGTCCTCGCCTTCCGCGTACGCCGCGTACATCTGGTCGGAGACGTCGGCGTGGTCCTCGCGGGTGAACCCCTCGCCGATGCCGTCGTCCATCAGCCGCGAGAGGCTCGGTAGCACGTTGATCGGCGGCTCGATGCCCTGACTATTGAGGTCCCGGTCGATGTAGATCTGGCCCTCGGTGATGTAGCCGGTGAGGTCCGGGATCGGGTGGGTGTCGTCGTCGCCGGGCATCGTGAGGATCGGGATCTGGGTGACCGACCCCTCGCGGCCCTCGATGCGGCCGGCCCGCTCGTAGAGCTGGGCGAGGTCGGTGTACATGTAGCCGGGGTAGCCACGGCGACCCGGCACCTCCTCGCGGGCCGCGCCGATCTCGCGGAGCGCCTCGCAGTAGTTGGTCATGTCCGTCAGGATCACCAGTACGTGGTAGTCCTTCTCGAACGCGAGGTACTCGGCGGTCGTGAGCGCCATCCGCGGGGTGACCGTCCGCTCGACCGCGGGGTCGTCGGCAAGGTTCATGAAGACGACCGAGCGTTCGAGCGCGCCCGTGCGCTCGAAGTCGTCCATGAACTCGTTTGCCTCCTCCTGAGTGATGCCCATCGCGCCGAAGATGACCGCGAACTCCGAGCCCTCCTCGTCGTCGCCGTCCGCCTCTTCCTCCGGGACGGTCGCCTGTCGGGCGATCTGGAGCGCGAGGTCGTTGTGGGGCAGTCCCGAGCCCGAGAAGATCGGGAGCTTCTGGCCCCGGATCAGGGTGTTCATGCCGTCGATGGCGGAGACGCCGGTCTGGATGAACTCCTGGGGGTACTCGCGGGCGTAGGGGTTGATCGCCGCGCCGACGATGTCGTGGCGGTCGTCGGGCACGATCTCGGGGCCGCCGTCGATCGGCTGGCCCGTCCCGTCGAGGACGCGCCCGAGCAGGTCTTCTGTGACCGGCATCTTCATCGTCTCGCCGAGGAACCGGACCGAGGCGTTGCGGTCGATGCCCTCGGTGCCCTCGAACACCTGGATCGCGACGAGACCGTCGCTGGATTCGAGCACCTGCCCGCGGAGCGTCTCGCCCTGTTCGGTCTCGATCTCGACGATCTCGTCGTATCCGATGGACTCGTCAACTTCGGCGAACACCAGCGGGCCGCTGATTTCGGTGATAGTTTGGTATTCTTTCATGGTTCAGTATTTGGCGCGGAGCTGGTCCGCGATGTCGTCTTCGAGGTCGGAGATGTACTCCTCCCAGTCGTCCTGCACGCCCATGCGGTTGAGCCGCGGGACGGCGTCGATGTCCTGGATCTCCTCGACCGGGACGCCGGCGTCGAGCGCGTCGAACGCCTCGTCGTTGAACGTCTCGATGGCGCCAAGCATGGCGTAGGTCTTCTCCGGGGAGCAGTAGGTGTCGACGTCGTGGAACGCGTTCTGCTGGAGCCACGACTCCCGGATGTAGCGGGCGACTTCGAGCGTGAGCTGCTGGTCTTCGGGCAGGGCGTCCTTGCCGACGAGCTGGACGATCTCCTGAAGCTCGCCCTCCTCGTCGAGCACGTCGACGGCCCACTGACGCCGGTCGGGGAAGTTTTCGTCGACGTTCTCCTTGTACCACGGGTCGAGCTGGTCGGTGTACAGCGAGTACGACTCGTCCCAGTTGATCGAGGGGAAGTGACGACGCTCCGCGAGGTCGGCGTCGAGCGCCCAGAAACACTTCACGATACGCAGGGTGTTCTGGGTGACCGGCTCGGAGAAGTCGCCGCCGGGCGGGCTGACCGCGCCGATCGCCGAGACCGACCCCTCGGTCCCGTTGATGTTCTGGAAGTAGCCGGCGCGCTCGTAGAACTCCGAGAGGCGCGCGGCCAGATACGCCGGGTACCCCTCCTCGCCGGGCATCTCTTCGAGCCGGGAGGAGATCTCGCGCATGGCCTCGGCCCACCGGGAGGTGGAGTCGGCCATCAGCGCCACGTCGTACCCCATGTCGCGGTAGTACTCCGCGATGGTGATACCGGTGTACACGCAGGACTCACGGGCCGCGACCGGCATGTTCGAGGTGTTGGCGATGAGGCAGGTCCGAGACATCAGCGGCTTGCCGGTCACCGGATCCTCCAGTTCGGGGAAGTCGTCGATGACCTCGGTCATCTCGTTGCCGCGCTCGCCACAGCCGACGTAGACGACGATGTCGGCGTCGGCCCACTTCGCGAGCTGGTGCTGGGTGACGGTCTTGCCCGAGCCGAACGGGCCGGGAATCGCGGCCGTGCCGCCCTTCGCGATGGGGAACAGGCCGTCGAGGATGCGCTGGCCGGAGACGAGCGGCTCGGTCGGCGTCTCCTTGCGGGCCGCGGGCCGGGCCTCGCGGACCGGCCACTCCTGGTGCATCTGGATCTCCTCGCCGTTGTCGAGTTCGACGACCGTCTGCTCGACGGTGTAGTTGCCGCTCTCGATCGCGACGACGTCGCCGCCCTCGTAGTCGGGCGGGACCATCACCTTGTGGTCGATGCTCTCGGTCTCGGGGACCGTCCCGACGATGTCGCCGGGTTCGACGTGGTCGCCCTCGTCGACCTCGGGCTCGAACGCCCAGGTCTTTTCGAGGTCGATGCCGGGCGCGTCGACCCCGCGGTCGAGGAACGCGCCCATCTTGTCTTCGAGGACCGCCAGCGGGCGCTGGACGCCGTCGTAGATGGAGTCCAGCATTCCGGGGCCGAGGTCGACCGAGAGGGGTTCGCCCGTGTTCTCGACCGGCTCGCCCGGCGCCACGCTCGACGTCTCCTCGTACACCTGAATCGTCGACAGGTTGCCTTCGATCTCGATGACCTCGCCCATCAGCCCTTCTTCGCCGACGTACACGACGTCGTTCATCCGGGCCCCGAGGTCAGTGGCGGTCACGACCGGTCCACTTACGCTCTCGATGACGCCGTCCTCGCGGACGGTGTCGGTTTCGGTTGCTTGGCTCATTCGTTGTCACCGTTTTCGTCTTCGTCCATAAGGTCGATACCGATTGCGCGCTTGATCTTCTCGCGGAGTCCGCCGCTGCCCGCGCCGCCGCCGATCGAGACCATCGTCGGTTCGACGCTCGTCTCGACCTCGTTGCGGACCTGCCGCGACAGGCGATCGAGGTCCTCGTCGTGCATCACGACGATACCGATCTCCTCGTCGTCGAGGACGCGGTTCACCGCGTCGTCGAGCTCCTCGTCTTTCCGGTCGTCCGGAACGTTCTCGAACTTTCGAACGCCGGCGAGCCGGAATCCGGTGGTGAACTCCGGGCTGCCGACGACCGCGATCTCCTGGCTCATAGTATCACCAGTTCGTCTTCGATCTCCGTCTCGGTCAGGCCCGCCTCGCGGCCGCGAGCGATGGCGCGGATGTTCTCGACCTCGCGCTCTTTGGCGAGGATGTACGCGAGGACCGGACAGACCGACAGCGGGAATACGTGCGAAAGGTGGTTCGAGTACTCTAGCAGTGCAGCGTCTAGTGCGTGTTCGAACCCGATGAGGCTGTCGGCTCGTTCGAGCTCGTTCAGCGCATCCGAGAGGTCGTCGCCGTAGCTGCTGTCACGGACGAACGTGACGAGTTCGTCGACGTTCCCCGACAGTTGGGCCACGTCCGACGCGTCGAACAGGTCGCCGCCCTCGATGAAGTAGTCCTCGGGGTCGATCTCGGCCCCGCTCCGGGCGATCCGGAGCGCGTTACGGACGTTCCGGAAGTCGATCTCGGCCTGCAGGAACTCGGCGTACAGCTGGGTCGCGCGGTTCCCGGACTTGGTGGCGCCCTCGATCAGACCCTCGTAGTACGTGCGGTCGGCGGCGTTTTCGAGCGGGATCAACACGCCCGACTCCTCGTAGTCCTCGAACGCGGCGGCGAGCGGCTCGCCGTAGCGCGTGCCGTCGAGCAGTTCGACGGCGTCCTCGATGGAGCCGGCCTCCGCGAGCCGGTCGAGGAACTGCCGGTCGAACTCGCCGGCGTAAGTGAAGTCCTCGGCGATGGTCTCGCTGTCGGCGCCCGAGTAGATCCCCCGGAGCGCGGTCTTGACGTTCCAGGCGTCGAACTTCCGGAGGTACCGGGCGATGAGGGTGTAGAGCCGGCCCTCGGCCCAGTCGAGCAGGTCCTCGAAGTGCTTGGCGAGGTTGCGGTTGAGCGCGTACTCGATCAGATCGACGCCGTCGTACCGAGAGCCAAGCGCGTTGATCTCGTCTTCGTACTCCGTCTCCTCCATGTACCGCGCGATCTCGCCGGGGCCCATCCGGATGAGCTTCCGGTAGTCCTCCTCGGCGAACAGCTTCGCTCGCCGGGCTCGGACCCGGGCCGAGACGTACTCGTAGTTCGAGGGACCGCCCGTCTTTTCTACGCTCATTGCTCGAAGAGACGGCCGCTGATGTCTTGGAGGTTGTCCTCCCAGACGCTTTCCAACACCGAGTCGAAGGTGTTGTTCACGCGGAGTCGAGACTCCTGGCTCTCGACGACGACGCCGCCGAGGCAGTCGTACTCGCCGGCGTACTCGTAGCCGTCGTAGTCGGCGACGATGTCGGTGAGCAGTTCGTCGTCGTCGGGCTTGCCGTACACCCGAACCGTCGCACCGTCGTCGAACTCCTCGGCCGCCGCGTCGAGGAGTTCGCGGGTGAGCGCCTCTCGGTCGTCGCCGCCGAGAGTTGCGAGTCGCTCTTCGACGCTCTCGCGGACGTCCTGCAGGACGTCTCGGCGGGCTTCGAGGCGCTTTTGCTTGGCCTCCAGCTTGGCGCTGGAGAGTTTCTGCTCGCGCTCCTGGGCGATCGTCTGTTCGGTTTCGCGTTCTTGCTCCGCGAGTATCTCCTCGGCGTCGGCTTCGGCCTCGGAGACGATTTCGGCGGCGCGTTCGTCGCCCTCCGAACGAATCTCCTTCGCGCGCTCGCGGGCTTCGTTTCGAATATCCTCAACTACCGTGTCCAGACTCATTGATGAAGAGGGGAAAGGGTGCGTTTAACCGACGATGAAGACGACGACCAGCGCGAGGATCACGAGCGTCTCGGGCAGGACCGTCATGATGAGGCCCGTCCCGAAGAGGCTCTCGTCCTCGGCGATGGCGCCGATGGCCGCACTACCGATACCGCGCTCTGCGTACCCCGCGGCCAGCGCCGCGAGACCGACCGACAGCGCGGCGGCGGCTTCGGCCGTAAACGCCGGGCCGCCGCTGGCGGCGCCGTCTTGAGCGAGCAGTACACTGCTTTCCACGAACGCGAGTACAAATTCGTACATAGGGTTTTGTCTCCGTTTGCTCTCGTAACCGGACAGTCGTATTTGCCGTCACTGCCATCATAAAGCTTCCCAAAAGAGTTGACGAGCGGGGGCGTCTCGGCCCTTGAGCCGGTTTTGTGATACCAAATGACAATGGAAAAGACACGGGGGGAACCGCCAACGCAGAGTCGATCGGAGAGCGGCGGGGGAGTCAGTCCTGCGTGGTGTACGTCCGTTCGTACCCGAACGGCTCGTACTCGTCGCCGCCACCCTCGTAGAACTTCCCGAAGAACTCGACGTACTCGAGACGCACCGCCTGCAGTCCGGCGCTGGTGATCCCGAGCGCCAGCACCAGCAGGTGGCCGACGACGAGCACGACCAGCCCGCCGAGCACGCCGGCGATGCCCGAGTGCATCAGGCCGGGGAACATGATGGAGGCCGCCTCGTAGTGGTCGAGGACGTACTGCGGACCGTAGTCGATCATGAAGTGCCACTCGGCGCCCTCCCCGTGGTCCACGGAGTACACGCCGAAGAACAGGAGGTTGACCACGAAGGCCATCCCCGCCTTGGCGAGCAACACCGCGGCGATCCGGGTGTACGACAGCGCGTCCGAGAGGACGCTCAGGCTTTCGAGCGCGCCGATGACGATACCGGGTCCGCCGAAGTGCTTGAACTCGCCGGCGACGTAGAGCACGAAGCCGACCGCGCCGATGGCGAGTCCGACGGTCCCGATCACGGGCGAGAAGCCCCCGAAGCCGAGCGCGAACGGTTCGCCGTCGAAGACGGTGAACAGGAAGCCCGGCTTCATCGTCTCGGCCTGCGTGCTGAAGATCCACGTCCAGATGCCCGCGAACAGCAGGACCCACGAGCCGCTCTCGAGGACGGCGTCGGTGACGCTGTGTTGTAGGTTCTCGACGAAGTCGAGAACGTATCCGACGGTCATGTGGAGCAGGCCGACCAGGATCGAGACGACCATCCACGTCAGCGCGAACTCGCCCTCGATCGGCTGGAGTCCCTTCTTCATGGGCGGGTGGCCGCCCCAGACGAGTTCGCCGAGCTGGTGGAGTCCGAATATCTCGCCGTAGAGGACGCCGAACAGCGCGGTGAACCCGCCGGCCCATATCGCGATGCCGCCGAGGCTCTTGAGCGCCGCGCTGTCGAAACTGCGGTACAGCCAATAGCCCATCCCCATGTACAGGAGTCCGTAGCCGAGGTCACCGATCATGAACCCGAAGAACGCGGGGAACGTCAGGAACAGCAGCGCCGTCGGGTCGAACTCGGAGTACTTGGGGCGGTTGATCGTCTCGACGAGCAGTTCGAACGGCTTGAACGCGCCGGGGTTGTCCTGGACGACCGGCGGCTGGTCGTCGCCCATCGTGACCTGTCCGCCGTCGGCCGCCACGTCCTCGTCGGCGATCTCCTCGCGGGCGGGCTCGTCGCGCTCGACTTCTTCGGTGTCGTGGGCGTTGCCGTGGCGGTCGTAAGCGGCGCGTTCGAGCTCGTCGACCTCGACGCGGTCGCCGACTCGATCGCCGAGCGCGCTCGCGAGTTGGGTGTACCGGTCGGTCGGGATCCAGCCCTCCGCGACGAACGCGTTCTCGGTGGTCGCGAAGTTGAGCGGCGCCTCGGCCTTCTGGACGTCGATAGAGAGCTTCTCCTCGGCGGCCAGCAGGAAGCCGGCGGTGTCGAGGCGGAGGTTCTCGAGTTCGCTCTCGACGCTTTCGAGCTCGGTTTCGAGCTTCTGGCGCTCGTGTTCGAGCTCCTCGACGTACTCCTCGGGGCTCCCCTCGGCGTCCGGGACCGCGAGTAGCGCGAAGTCGACGCCGACCAGCGCCTCGTCGAGCGCGTCGTCGCCCGCGTCCGACTCGGGGTAGGCGAACACCGCGATCGTGTCCGACCCCGCGAACACGTCGAACTCACGCACGTTCTCGTCGGCTTCGAGCGCGAGACGGACCTCGTCGGCGTCGCCCTCGCCGACCGCGACCTGAACGGCATCGTAGCCCGAAAGCAGGTCGAGATCGATACCGAGGTCCGCGAACGGCGCCATCGAGTCGATACGCTCCTCGACTTCCCGGAGCTGGGTTTCGAGCTCGCTCCGTCGATCGTCGAGTTCGTTCACCTCGGTGCGGACCGATTCGAGTTCGTCTTCGAGGGCCTCGTCGGTGACGATGCGGCTCGGTCCGGCGTCGGCCTCGTCGAGGTCGAGCATGCTCTCGAGCGATCGGACGGTGACGAGCTTGTCCGACGCCTCGTCGGCGCCCTCGATCGGCGCGCCGGGCTCGAACCCCTCCCACGAGCCGTCGTAGTCCGAGAGATGCACCAGATTCAGCTCGTGGACGGTCTCGATGACGTCGTCCATGACGGCGCGCGAGCCCGTCACGGACACCTTGCTCATTCGTTCAGGTCTGAGCATGCACCGCCTCCTCGAACAGGTCGACGACGTAGTCGGTTACTTCCTCCTCGTTCTCTCGGGCGTGGGTTTCGAGCTCCTCGCGCTCGGCCTCGCCCTCGGCGAGGATGTCTTCGCGCTCGGCCTCGATTTCCTCGCGAGCCTCGGCGACCCGCTCCTCGTGGAGCTCGGACGCCTCTTCGTCGGCTTCGCGGCGGATCTCCTCTGCTTCCTCGCGTGCTTCGGAGATGCGCTCGTCGCGGGCCTCCTCGGCCTCGGCGACGATTTCGTCGGCCTCCGTCTCGGCCTCCTTGATTCGTTCGAGAACCTCTGGCCTCGGCATACTAATCACGCGAAAGTTGCGGGAGCGCCTATAAACTACTTGCGGAACGACCTACGGTCCTTTGGCGCGACCCCGCGAGCGAAGCGAACGCGGGGTCCTCGGAGCCGGCCGCCCCGTCGGTCGGGTGTGCGATCACGAGCGCGTTCCGCGGGAAGCGCCGGCGTGCGCTCGTCGGTTTCACCCGCGCGAAATGGCAGGATTATTTGTCGAGCGGCACAAAAATAGTGCCAATGGGTATCCTCGAAGACAAGAGCCGGGCGCGGCTGTTCTACAAGTACCTCTCGAAGGTGTACGACAGCGTCAACCCGTTCATCTGGAACGAGGAGATGCGTGCCGAGGCGCTGGCGATGCTCGACATCGAGGCCGACGACCGGGTCCTCGACGTGGGCTGTGGCACCGGCTTCGGCACCGAGGGACTGCTCGAACACACAGAGAACGTCCACGGGCTCGACCAGAGCGTCCACCAGATGGAGAAGGCGTGGGACAAGTTCGGCAAGCACGACCCGGTGAGCTTCTACCGAGGCGACGCCGAGCGGCTCCCGTTCCGCGACGACAGCTTCGACGTGGTGTGGTCGTCGGGCTCGATCGAGTACTGGCCCAACCCGGTGCTCGCACTGCGGGACATCCGCCGAGTCGCAAAGCCCGGCGGACAGGTGCTCGTGGTCGGGCCGAACTACCCGGAATCGACGGTGATGCAGAAGGTCGCCGACGCGATCATGCTGTTCTACGACCGCGAGGAGGCCGATCGGATGTTCCGCGATGCGGGGTACGTCGACATCGAGCACCGCGAGATGGGGCCCTCGTACGATCCCGACGTCGCGATCACCACCGTCGCTCGCGTCCCCGAAGAGTAGGTCAGCGATCGACCGGAGCGACCGGAGATGCGAGCGAACGCAGTAGGGGAGCGTCGTTTTTGATCCAGCTTTTTGCGAGGAGCGGCGTCCGCGGCGAGCACCGCGAGCGAGGACGCTCGACGAAGTAAAAAGGTGGTCGAGCACCGCGAGATGGGGCCCTCGTACGATCCCGACGTCGCGATCGCCACCGTCGCTCGCGTCCCCGAAGAGGAGCTACGCCCTCGCCGACGCCTCCGCGACGACTACACCTTCGACGAGGAATTCGACCGCGACGCGTTCGCCGGGCGCTATCGTCGGCGCGTTCGTCCCGGCGATTCGGAGGCTCGCACGCTCGCCGACCGACCACCGGGGGTCGGCGGCGGGGTTGAACGGGCCGGTCGGCCCGGAGACGAACCCGCGCGCCGAGAAGAACGGGACCGGCGGCTGGCGGTCGAGGGGGTCGCCGTCGATCAGAATCCGGACGGACAGCGCTCGCACGTCGAGGGCCTCGCCAGCGCGGTGAACGAGCGCGAGCCGGTCGGCGCCCGCGTCGACGCGTAGATCGACGGCCGCCGTCGGTCGGTCGGTCGGGAGCGTGGTCCCGAGCGCCGCGGTCCCGACGGCGGCGGCGAGGACGACCGTCACGACGAGCAGGCAGACGACGCCCAAGACGGGGGAGACGGCGCGGGGGGACACGCCGCCAACTGGTCCCGGCTTCCGCCTTCAACCTTCGGCCGAGCGGATGTCGACCGGTGTCGCGGTCACGTTGACCGTCGTCCCGTCGTGGGTCGCGCTCACGCGGAACTGCTCGTCTGGCCCGAGCGTCCACAGGACGCCGTCTGAGCCCGTAGCCCCGACGGGTTCGCCGTCGACTGTGATCGTCCCGTCGAGGGGCGCGCCGGTCTCGTTCGCGAGATGTGCCCGAAGCGGACCGCCGGGGTAGGTGCGGTTGACGGTGAGCGTGACGTTCTCCGTGCCGAACGCGTTCGCGGCGGTGTTCCGGACGCCCGGTCCCGGCGGAAGGGTCCGCTGGCCTTCGAGGTGCTTGTACTGGATCTCCTTGAATATCTCACCCGTCCCGGCGTCGAGCGAGGCCGTGAAGTTGCCGTGGTTGTGGTTCACGGTCACGTCGTAGACGTCGGTCGGACTGTACTGGGAACTGCTCCCGCCGGCGGTGTTGTTCCGGACCCAGGGGTACTGGTCGAGGACGAGGTTGAACGCCCGTCCGACGGTCAGCGACTCGGTCGTCCCCGAGTCGCGCCGGTCGGGGCGGGCGATCTCACGGACGTATTCGCCGTCGCGAATCGCCGAGAGCGCGACGCCGCGTCCGGCCGTGCTGACGTGGACGCGGATCGGATCGCGCGTCCCCCGGAGTGACTTCGAGATCCGGTCTCGGACCGGCCCTTCGACGAGCATGAGCCGCACCTGCACCGACGTGTCGACGTTCAGCATTCCGAAGTCGGGGAGCTTCTGTGCCCGCGTCTGGAGTTCCCGTACGGTGTGGCGGACGTGCTCGGCTTCGGCGTCGATGCGACCGAGCGTCCGGAGGTACGCCGTGGCCGACAGCGATCCGTTCGAGAACGCCTCGGTCGCGCGCTGTTCGGCCGACCGTAGTGAGATGACGTGATTCTCTATCCGATACCGGTACCGCGTCAGGATCTGTTTCCGCCGGCGGTCGCTTCCGGCCGCGGCCAGTTTCTCGTCGAGCGCTCCGACGCTGAGCGCCGTCTCGGCGCTCGCCCGATCGGCCGCGAGCGCGCGTCCGAGCGACACCGACGTCGAGTCGAACGCCGTCCGATCGGGGTCGGCGCCGAGCGTCAGCACCGCGGTCGTGTTCTCGTTCGTCGCCGGTCGGACCACGTCGGTCGCCCCGACGCGGTCGTCGGCGGCCGAGGCCAGCGGCGCGGCCGCCTGCACCGCCGCCGCGCCCGGAGAGAGGGCCAGCAGTAACGCCAGCATAACGGGGGTGACTCGCATCTCGTTCGCATCTCGCCCGCCCACCATTAAAATACGCACGAAAGTATGAACTCCGCCGGGACGCCATCAGAGCGCCCGAGACGTTTCACGGAGCGCGCTGACGTTTTATCTCCGGATAGAAAGTATTTTCTTGTCGGCGTGTTCACGCGACTGTATGCGGTGGTTCGCCGCCCTCCTCGTCGCCCTCCTCGCCCTCGGTCCCGTCGCCGGAGCCGCCGCTGGCGTCGGCCAGTCGACCGACGAGCTGACCGCGACGCCCCTACAGCAGAGCGAGACCGCGACGGAGACCAACGAAACCCGCGACGAAACGATCATGCGCGTCTCCCTCCGCGAGACCGGGGACGCCGACTGGACGGTAACGACGCAATTCGCCCTCCGGGACGAGAACGAGACGGCGGCGTTCCGACAGCTCGCCGAGAAGTACGAGAGCGGTGAGACGGACGTCGGGGTCACCAGCGAGACGTTCGAACGCATCGGGTCCCGCGCCGCCCCCGACCGAAAGATGGCGATCCGCGACGCGAGTCGGTCCGCGAGGCTCCTCGAGAACGGGACGGTCGGCCGGCTCACGCTGTCGTTCACCTGGACGAACTTCTCGCGAGTCGAAGACAGAGTCGTCGTCGTCGACGACGCGTTCAGAACGCCGTCCGGAACCTGGCTCCCGGAGCTGACCCGCGACCAGTCGCTGGTCATCGACGGCCCCGACAGCTACGTGGTGCGGAACACGCCCCCGAACAAGGGCGTCTCGAACGTCAACGAACTCCACTACGAGGGCCCCGAGTCGTTCGAGCCGGGCGAGATCGAGGTCTCCTACGAGCCCCGGAACCCGGCCTCGACGACCCCCGGATCGCCGGGCGGCGGCTTGCCCGACGTCGGGAGCCTCTCGGGAGTCGTCTTGCTGTTGTTGGTGCTGGCCGGCGGGACCGGCGCATACGCGTGGACTCGCCGCGAGGACGCTCCCGACCTGTCGGAGGCCGACATCGCCGACGCCGCGTCGGACGAGCCGTCCGAAGACGCTACTACGGGCGGCGCGACCGCCGAGGAGACCGACAGCGACGACGAGGCCGAGCCCGATCCGGAACTGTTGAGCGACGAGGAGCGAGTCCTCCGACTGCTCGAGGAGAACGACGGCCGGATGAAGCAGGCCGACATCGTCAAGGAGACCAACTGGTCGAACGCCAAAGTCTCCCAGTTGCTCTCGAAGATGGCGGACAACGGCGACGTGGACAAGCTCCGGATCGGCCGCGAGAACCTCATCACCCTCCCGGACGAGGACGTGACCGAGTAGCTCGGAAACTACCGGCATCGCGTCGTGCGTTTCGAAAGCGTTTACCTCCGTGCCAGAGACACATCTATTATGAAGGTCCTGGTGACAGTGAAAGAGGTCGCGGAAGTCGCCGACGACTTCGAGATTGCGGGGACCGAGGTAGACGAACGCTACCTCGAGTACGACCTGAACGAGTGGGACGATTACGCGGTCGAGGAGGCCGTCCAACTGAAAGAGGACGGTCCGGCCGACGAGGTCGTGACGGTCACTATCGGGCCCGAGCGGGCCGACGAAACCATCCGGATGGCGCTGGCGAAGGGCGCGGACCGCGCCGTCCGAGTGTGGGACGACGCGCTCGAAGACGTCGACCTGCTCGACGTCGAGACGAAGACCAACATGCTCGCCGCCGTCGTCGAGGAGGAAGACCCCGATCTCGTCCTCTCCGGCGTGCAGGCTGGCGACGACGCGTTCGGCGCGACCGGCGTCTCGCTGGCCGACCACCTCGGCTTCCAGTGGGGCGCGGTCGTCAACGCCCTCGACTACGACCACGAGGCGGGCGTCGCACACGTCCACCGCGAACTGGAGGGCGGCGTCGAGGAGCTCACCGACATCGAGCTCCCCGCGGTGCTCACCATCCAGACCGGGATCAACGAGCCCCGGTACGCCAGCCTCCGGGGCATCCGGCAGGCCCAGAGCAAGGAGATCGCGCCAAAGACCCTCAACGACGTCGGGCTCGATGCCGACGCCGTCGAGAGCGATCTCACCCTCACCTCGATGTACGAGCCCGAGAGCGAGAGCGACGCCGAGCTCTTCGAGGGCGACGCCGGCGAGACCGCCGGGCGACTGGCTGAAGTCCTCCGCGAGAAGGGGGTGGCAGAATGAGCGACGTGCTGGCCGTCGCCGAGCACCGCCGCGGCGACCTCCGGGACGTGAGCTACGAGCTCGTGACCGCGGGACGGGAGCTGGCCGACGCGACCGGCGGCGACCTCCACGTCGCGGTCATCAGCGGCGACACCGAAAAGTTCGCGGACGAGCTGAACCGCGAAGGCGTCGACTTCATCCACACCGTCTCGGAGGGCGAGGAGTTCAACCACGACGTCTACGCCCAAGCCGTCGAGGCGCTCCACGCCGAACTCGACCCCGAAGTGCTGGTGATGGCAAACAGCGTCAACGGGCTCGACTTCGCCCCCGCAGTCGCTAACCGACTCGACCTCTCGCTGGCGACCGACGCGGTCGGCTTCGAGTACGACGACGGGCTCGAAGTCACCCGCGAGATGTACGGCTCGAAGGTCGAGACGACCGTCGAGGTCGGCGGCGACCGGACGGCGGTCACTATCCGCGGCGTGGAGTGGCCCGCCGCAGACGGCGTCGGCGACGCCGAGGTGGCCGAGTTCGACGTCGACATCGACACCGACGCCGGCTCGACGGTGACCGGCTTCGAGGAGGTCGGCGGCGGCGACGTCGACATCAGCGAGGCCGACTTCATCGTCTCGATCGGCCGAGGCATCGAGGAGGAGGAGAACCTCGATCTCATCCGCGATCTCGTCGAGGCGACCGACGCGACGCTGTCGTCGTCGCGACCGATCGTCGACAACGGCTGGCTCCCCAAGAACCGGCAGGTCGGCCAGTCGGGGAAGGTCGTCACCCCCGACGTCTACCTCGCCATCGGCATCTCCGGGGCGGTCCAGCACGTCGCCGGGATGAAGGGCTCGGACACGATCATCGCGGTCAACACCGACCCGAACGCCCCCATCTTCGACATCGCCGACTACGGCGTCGTCGGCGACCTGTTCGAGGTCGTGCCCGAACTCATCGAGGAGTTCGAGTAACGCCTCCAGACCGATCCGGGGAGGATCGATCGCCGGCCGCTCGGGACATTCGCGGCCGGGATTTTGATCGAGCGTTCCGCGCCGAGCGGTGTCCGCAGCGAGCAACGCGACCGAGAGCGAAAGCGGGTGCGGAGCGACCGTCACGGAACCGCTCCGCTATCGTCACGTACTTGTTTTGCCGGTCCTGAGTCCCGGCCGATGGATTATCCCGAGTCCCGGCGGGCGCTGGTCGAGGAGCGCCTCGAAGCGGTCCTCGACCGGGTCGAGCCGACGGAGCTCTCAGAGGAGGTCCGCCACGTCGCGCTGTCGGGGGGCAAGCGCGTCCGGCCGACCGTCACCGTGCTGTCCTGCGAGGCCGCCGGCGGGGTCGCCGAGGCCGCGGTCGACTTCGCGGTGGGCGTCGAACTGGTCCACGACGCGTCGCTCGTGGTCGACGACATCATCGACCGGTCGGACACCCGCCGGGGCACCGCGAGCGCGTGGGCCGAGTTCGGGTACGCGCCGGCGATCATCGCGAGCGACGGGCTCATCGGCGAGGCGTTCGAACTGTTTTCGTCCGATCCCCGAGCGACCGTCGCGGTCGCGGACGCGATGGTCGAACTCGGCGAGGGCGAGGCGACCGAACTGGTCGCCCGGCCGACCGACCGAGAGGGGTACATGGAACTCGCCCGCCGGAAGACCGGCGCGCTGTTCCGGGCGGCCGCCGAACTGGGGGCGCTTGCGGCCGACGCCGACCCCGTGACCGTCGAGGCGTTCGGCGAGTACGCCGAGCGAGTCGGCGTGGCGTTCCAGATCCGCGACGACGTGCTCGACGCGACCGCCGACGCCGAGGAACTCGGGAAGCCGACCGGAACCGACGCCGAGATGGGCCGGCCGTCGATCGTGCAGGTGACCGACCTCGACGCCGCGGCGGCCAACGACCTCGCTCGCGAGCAGTCCGAGTCCGCGCTGGCCGCCCTCGACCGGGCCGAGACCCCCGACGAGACCGCGACCGGCTACCTCGAAGACCTCGCGTCGTTCGTCGTGACCCGCGAGCGCTAGCCGACCTGTTCTGCCCGCCGCGACTGGCGGGATTCGGCGACCGCGAACGCGAGCGTGCTCGAGAGGCCGAGTAACGTGCCGACAGTGAGCATCCCCGCCAGATACGTCAGCGGGACGCGCCCGAGGAAGTAGGCGCTGACCGCGTGGAGCACCGCGGCGATCGCGACGACGTAGAACGGGGCGTTGAGGTAGCGCCACCGGAAGCGGTCGGCGAGATACTCGTCGGTGATCTGACCGAGACTGGTGGTGATTCCGGCGGCGGTGAACCACGTCACGGCCCCGTAGACCAGCGACGCGAGCACGCGTATCGGTCCGACCGGGGCGTCGCTCCCGGCCTTCACCGATTCGAGCATCTCGACCCCGCGGACCCCGCCGATGACCAGCAGGGCGGTCGCGACCACGTAGGTGATGAGCGTCACGCGGCCCGCGTACAGCCCGGTGCGGGCTTTCTCGGCCGCCCGGTCGAGCAGACGCTCGACGCCCAGCCCCCGGCCGAGGACGTAGAGCCCGAGCAGTCCCGAGGTCATGCCGAACACCGCCGCGCCGGGCAACCCCTGCCAGTCGGAGATGACCGCAAGCGGGTAGATTAGCAACAGGATGCCAAGCGGGACGAGGACGGTCCCGCGGGTCTCGGGGTCGTCGAGCACCTGCTTCATGGTGTAGTACATCGATTCGAGGTCCTGGGCCTGCCGGACCACCACGCGCCGGACGCCGTCGACCGGCACCCGAGATCGGACGACCGGGATCACGCTCTCGTCTTGGGCGCCGTCGGTAACGATGACCGCCCGGACCTCCTCGCTGGTCGAGAGCCCGGCAAGCACCTCGTCGACCTCCTCGCCGACCGCCCGATTCGCGGCGACGTCGCTCCCGTCGACGCCGGTCACGACCGCCACCTCGACCGTCTCGTCGTCGATGCGGTCGGCGAGGTGGACGCCCTCGAACATGACGTTCACGTCGCTGTCCTCGGGGTCGGAGGTCGCGAGCGCCACGGCGGCGCGCTCGACGTCGTCCCGACCGACGACCGGGGTGTCGAAGTCGGTCTTCCGGCCGAGGTCGTCGTCGAGGTCCACACACAGGACCAGCAGCATTAGCCGGGCGTACGGGTGCGGGGTTTAACTCTTTTCGGGACGCCGCCGCGAGGTCGGAATGACGGCCGGTGGTCGACGCCGATCGAAATCCCCGGACGTCGGCCCGTCGCGGTCACCGCTCGGGGTGAGTCGGTGCGTCGAACCCGCCCCTGACCAGCGGCCGGGCGATGTGTCGGCGGGCCTCGGGAGGCACCTCGTACCACCCGAGTTCGATCTCCCGGTCGACCGCCCGTTCGATCTTGCCGTCGGCGGTCGTCGCGCAGTCTCGACACCGGTAGCCCTGTCCCGCTCCGGCGCTCTCCATCGACCGGCCACAGTCCGGGCAGTCCGGAGTGGCGAGTTCCGTCCGGTTCAGCGACCGCACCGCGAACTTCTCCAGTTTGAGGGTGTCCTCGGACGCCTCGCCGCAGGCCGTGATTCGGTCGCCGGCCCGGAGCGCGCGGACCCGGTCGCGAAACCGCTTGGTCGGTTCGAAGGCGGCGCAGTCGAGGCGCGACTCGCCGTCCTCGATCGCGAAGAAGACGTGGCCGCCCCGCCTCGTCTCCGGGTCGTCGACGACGGTCCCGGTCGTCCGGTACGAGCGGCCGTTCGCGGCGGCCGAGAGCGGGGCGTCTCGGAGGTGGGCGTCGGTGCCCTGATTCGTGACGAACACCGCCCGGCGTTCGACGGGCTCGCTCTCGATCGCCTCGGCGACCTCGCGGACGGCGTCGGGGTCGTCGCCGCGGATCCCGTGGAGGATCGGGCCGGGCGTGTGGGGGACACAGACCAGTTCGCCCGTCTCGCGGTCGACGGTGTCCCAGACGACGGGGTAGGCATCGTCGGCGGCTTCGAACACCGAGTCGGCGTCGACCTCCCGGGGCGTTCCCCACCGGTTGCGCTCCCGATAGGTGATACATTCGTAAGTCCACTCGCCCCCCGGGCCGTCGGCGGCGTTCGAGCCGTCGCGGTCGACGCCGTTCGCGTCCGGCGCGGGGCCCAGCCCCGCCCACGCGCCGACCGCGGCCAGCGCGCCGATCTTCCCGCGACCGACCTTCCAGCCGGCGTGGCGGTAGCCCGCGGCGTCGAGTTCGGCCTCAGCCGCCTCGACGTCGAGCCGCTCGCGAACCGCGCGGCGGGCGAACGCGGCGACCGAATCGGGCACCGCCCCGGGGTCGCCGGGCGCGACGACCAGCCCGGGGTTCGTCCGTGGATCGTCGGTCGCGGCCGCCTCGGCGACCGCCTCGCGGGCGACCTCGAAGGCGTCGTCGGGGTCGGCGTCGGTGTGGATCGCCAGCGCCGCGTTGCCCCGAGTTTTGTGCTCGACAGCGGGGTTCAGCCGGACGAGGAGCCGTCGCTCGGCGCCGACCCGCTCGGCTACCCGGGCGGCGAGGTAGGTCGTACACATCCCGAGTTCCCGAGAGTCGGTGTCGTCGATGCCGATGACCGTCACTGTCGGCGGTAGGGGCGTGTCGGACTAACGGCTTTCGGAGCCGTCCGTCTTCCAATATGAATGTACCGCCGTGGCGGCGTCCAATCGCAAGCAGCGGTCGGGATACGTTCGACACAACGCATATATAGGGGAATCACTTACATGCGGATATGTCCCGGTCTGCACTGGTCGGGAACGTGACTGCGATGCTGGAGGACGCGGGGTTCTCCGTGAGCGACCGGTGCGCGATTCGACCGAAGAGTTTCGACGTGGCCGCAAGGCGCGGCCGCGACCTGTTGTTACTGAAAGTGCTGGCGAACGTCGACGCGCTCGACGGCGCGACCGGTGTGGAGATGCGTCGGCTCGGGGAGTACCTCGACGCGACGCCGCTCGTCGTCGGTCTACGGACTCGCGACGAGGACCTCGAACCGGGCGTCGTCTACTTTCGCCACGGCGTCCCCGTGTTCAGTCCCGACACCGCGATGGAGCTTTTCGTCGAGGGACTGGCGCCGCTGGTCTACGCCGCGCCCGGCGGCCTCTACGTCAACATCGACGGCGACGTGCTCCGCGACGAGCGCGAGGAGCGCGGCTGGAGCCTCGGCCAGCTCGCCTCCGAGCTCGGGGTCTCTCGGCGCACCGTCTCGAAGTACGAGGACGGGATGAACGCGAGCGTCGAGGTCGCGTTCGAGCTCGAAGAGATGTTCGAGGGAGACCTCACCAGCCCGGTCGAGGTGCTCGACGGTGCCGAGGAGGTCCGCGACGGCGACCCCACGCCCGAGGACCCCCAGCCAGAGAGCGACGACGAGCGCATCGTCACGGTGTTGACCCGGGCGGGCTTCGAGGTCCACCCCACGGTTCGGGCGCCGTTCAAGACCGTCAGCGAGGACGAGGACAGCGACGAGAACGTCCTCACGGGCCACTCGGCGTTCACCAAGGCCGCCGAGAAGCGCGCCCGGATCATGTCCTCGATCGGCGAGGTCGCCCACACCCGATCGGTCTACTTCGTCGACGAGGCCAACCGCGAGAACGTCGACGGCACCGGGCTCGTCGAGCGCGACGAACTGGAGGAGATCGACGATCCCGACGAACTGCGAAAGCTGATCCGCGAGCGCGCCGAGGAACCGGCCTGAGCGCCCGGGACAGATCGTTCTCCGGGTCCGGGCGAGCACTCAGCCCCCGCCCCGTACGACGTGACCGTACTTCAACAGCGCGACGAACACGCCCCCGCCGATCGCGTTGCCCGCGGTCGCGAGCGCGAGGAACGTCGCGTAATCGGTCACCGATACCCCCGAGGAGACGAACACGCCGAACAGCACCTCCACGTTGCCCGCGATCGAGTGCGGGAGGTGGAGGAGCCCGATCGAGGCCGTGACGAGCCAGACGACCGCGAGTCGGCTGATCGTCTCCTGTGCGGCGGTGAGCAGCCACGCGAGCAGTCCCATCAGCCAGCCCGCGAGGATCCCGGCGACGAACAGCCAGCCGGGGTCGTGATCGACGAGCTTGTGCGCGATCGTTTCGAACGCCTCGGGCGAGGCGACCCCGAGGTTGGGCATCAGCGTGACCAGCAGGCCGGCGAACACCGCCCCGCCGACGATATTGCCCGCGTACACCAGCCCCCAGAGCCGCCCCAGTCCCGCGAGCGACGCCCGCCCGTCGACGACGGGGAGCACCGCCAGCGTCGTGTGCTCGGTGAACAGCTCCGAGCGACCGATGATGACGAAAATGAAGCCGACGGCGTAGGCGCTCGCCACCAGCAGTTCCGTCCCGAGGTCGCCGTACCCTCCGGTCGAGAGAGTGAGAATCACCGCCATCAGCACCGGCCCGAAGCCGATGTCGAGGCCCGCAGAGAAGCCAGACAGCAAAAGCCCGTTTCGCTCGCGGCGAATCTCGTGGAGCCCGCTCTCGATGAGCGAGTCCAGAATGTCCGGCGATGGCGTCTGCTCGGTCGTCGACTCCTCGGAGTCGCCCTCGGTCGTCGTTTCGGCGTCTCCCACGCTACTCCCCCCGAACCCCGATCGTCTCTATCGTGCGTTCCCAGCGTTCCACCACGGTCGGACGCACTGGCGGGAGCCACGTAGCCTTTGTTGCCACTCCGCGGAGTGCAGAGGTCAGAAAGCGCGTTCGGACTGCCGGCGGATCGCGCCCGGACCGATCCGGGGGTCCTCAGGCCGCCTGATCGCCGTACGTCTCCTCGAGGTACTCGACGATGTCGTCGCTCTCGGCCATTCCTTCGACGCCGTGCTCCTCGTCGACCAGCACGGGGACGCCCGTCTGGCCGCTGACCGCCTCGACCTCGGTGCGCTCGGAGTGCGACGAGGCCACCATGTGAGACTCGTAGTCGAGACCGAGCTCGTCGAGCTTCTCTTTGACCTTCGCGCAGTACGGACAGCCTTCGAGTTCGTACAGTTCGAGGTTCGTCATGTGGGCGCGTAGTCGCTTGCGAGCAAAGAACGTGATGGTGTCGGAAGGTCGTGACGCGACCGTCGGCTCGCCGGACTACCGCCCTCCCAACTCCGACACCCGCCTCAGGGCGTTCGAGAGGCCGGTCCGGAGCCGACGGCGCTGGTAGATCGCCTCGCCCGCGCCCCACGCGACCAGCGCGATTCCGGCGGCGATCGCCGCGAGGAACTCCCAGCCGGTCATCCACACCGGCCGGATCCACGGCGTGACGTGAGCCCACGTCCGGGCGACGGAGGTGGCCTGGGCCTCGACCGGCGTCCCCCCGAACGTCTCGTCGATCCAGAAGGCGACGCCCTCGCTGTCGCCGACCGAGAGGCTGCTACCGCTCAGGTCGTAGCTTCCGGAGGCGTTCAGCTCCCGCATCGTCGGCCCGCCGGGTTCGTCGCCGAGGTGGACGCGCTCGGCGTCGTAGGGCGCCCACGGCGCGTGGAACTCCCAGACCACGTCGCCCTCGGGGGTCATCTCGAACACGCGCTGGTTCATCGTGTCCACGACCAGCGTGTCACCGTCGGGGAGTCGGTCTGCGTCCCGGGGCCAGCTCAGCCCGTCGGTGCCGACGCTCCACGTCCGGGTCCACTCGCCGTCCGAGGACGCCGACGCGCTCGAACCGTTCGCACCGCGGGCGTCCCGGGCGTACTCGACGATCCGGTCGTTCTCGCTGTCGGCGACCAGAATCGTTGGCGTCCCGTCCTCGCCTTCGAGGTACTGGGGATTGTGCTGTTCGTACAGCGTGTCGTGGTCGTCGTCGCTCCCGAGTCGCGCGTCGATCTCGTTGGTCGAGCGGTTCACCACGATCACCTGATCGAAGTTCCGGGGGGAGGCCAGATACTCGCCGTCGCCGATCTTGTCGACGTCGTTGACGTGGGTCCAGTCGTTCGACGAGCCCCCGACCGACTCGGGGTAGTGGTCGTCGAAGTGCCACTCCCAGACGATCTCGTCGGCGGCGGTGTCGTAGACGAACAGGCGGTCGTCTTTCCCGGCCTCGCGCATGTTCGCGACCAGCAGTCGGTCGCCGTTGATCAGATCGACGTCGTGGGTGTCCTGAATGGGGAGGCGTTCGGTCCAGATCCGCTCTTGGGTGTCGGGGTCGAGTTCGTACACCAGCGTCTCGTCGGCGGCGGTCGCGGTCACGAGCAGGTGGCCGTCCTCAAGCGGGTCGACGTCGTAGAACCACGTCGCGTCGAATCCCGAACCGTTGTGGACCCACTCGACGTCGCCGCGGGGGCCGACCGCGACGAGGCGGGCGGGCTTGTTCTCGTTTGCCATCCCCTGGAAGTGAAAGCCCTGAATCGAGATGACGGTCGTGCCGTTCGCGGGCTCTTCGACAGACGCCCGGAGGTTTCCGGGGTCCTCGTCGGTCAGGACGTACGTGGCGCCGGAGATCGCGGCGGGCGCGAGGAGCGCGGCCGCCACCAGCGCCACCGCGATCCGGACGAGCCACCGCCGCGAGCGCGAGACGGAGCCGAGGTTCATACCGGCCGTGACGACGCGGTGCCCGTTAAATGTACGTCAGACTGAGAGTCAGTCCTCACGGCTCGGCCTCGCCGGCGGACGCTCGTCGCGATCGAGGCGACGGCCGCCGAACCCCGCCGTACTCGTCGACCGGCGTGTCCCGCCGGGATAAGCGGCCGCGAACGAGAACGAGTCGAGCGTCGCGTCAGACGCTACCGGCGAGGAGCCCGCTCGTGCGCACGAAGAAGTAGAGGACGAACGCCGCGGCGAGCGCCCAGTGGCCGGGGCGAGTGTCGTCGAGTTCGCCGGCCGCGAGCTTCACGATCGGGTACGAGATGATCCCCGCGGCGATGCCGTAGGCGATGGAGAAGGTAAACGGCATCACGAGGATGGTGAGCGCGGCCGGGATGGTGTAGGTGATGTCGTCCCACGCGATCTCGGCGACGTTCGAGAGCATGATGACTCCCACCACGACGAGCACGAGGTGCGAGGCGTAGGAGGGGACCGCGACCGCGAGGGGCACGACCGCGAGCGAGGCCAGAAACAGCAGTGCGACCACGAGCGCGGTCATGCCGGTTCGACCGCCCTCCTCGACGCCGGTCGCCGACTCGATGTAGGTCGTGACGGTCGAGGTCCCGAGCATGCCGCCGACCGTGGTGCCGACCGCGTCGGCCATCAGGGGCTTGTCCATCTCGGGGAGGTTGCCGTCGTCGTCGAGGAAGCCCGCGGCCTGCGAGACGCCGGTGAGCGTCCCCGCGGTGTCGAAGAAGTCCACGAAAAAGAAGGTGAAGACGATGAGCGCGAACGAGAACGCCTCGATGTTCTGGAGCCCGGAGACGAACGCGCCGGCGAGCGGCGCGATGTTGTAGCTCGCGGCGTCGTAGGTGACGGGTGCGTTCGGCGCGAGCGCGACGTCGACGAGGGTAACGCCCATCTCCGCGAGCGCGTCGGCGTCGGCCGGGTACGCCGAGTAGCCCAGCCACGCGACGGCGTAGCCGAGCACCGACGTGAAGACGATGCCCGAGACGATCGAGCCCCGAACGCCCCGGGCGTAGAGCGCGAGCGTGACGAACAGGCCGACCACCGAGACGATCGCGACCGGATCGGAGGCGAACACCGGATTGAACGTCAGGAACGTCGCGGCGTCGCCCGCCACCACCCGCATCTCCTCCAGTCCGATGATGGCGAGAAAGAGCCCGATGCCCGCACCGACCGCGAGTTTGACCGGTTCGGGAAAGAGCCGGATGATGTACTCGCGGGCGCCGACCGCGGTGAGCGCGATGAAGACGACGCCCTCGACCACGACGGCCGCGAGCGCGGTCTGCCAGTCGATCCCGAGCCCGAGCACCACCGTGAACGCGAAGAAGGCGTTGAGCCCGAGCCCCGGCGCCTGCGCGAACGGCCGCTTGGCGTACAGCGCCATCACGAGCGTCGCGGCCGCGGCCGCGATGATGGTCACGACCGCGAGCATCTGGAACGTCCGGTCGGGGCCGACGCCATCGATCTGAATGGCGGCCGCGAGGATGTCCGGGTTGACCACCACGATGTAGCTCATCGACAGGAACGTGGTCAGCCCCGCGAGGATCTCCGTCCGGAGGTCGGTTCCGTGCTCCTCGAAGTCGAAGTACTCCGCCAGCGCACCCGACGACTCGTCGGCAGCGTCGTTAGCTCCCATAATGCACGAGTGAGCATACTCCCGACGCGTTATTTAACCGTTACCATAGAGAAACCCCACATATACACAAATATGGATATCACGCGACCCGCGAACGGCGCCGGGGTCGGCGTCAGGCCTCGTACGTCGTCAGCGCGCCGACCGGAGCGGCGGTCCGGCCCTCGGCGCGTTCGAGTCCCTCGTCGCCGACGGCGATGAGCGTGAACACGCCGCCGACGCTCGCGTCCGCGCGCTCGGCGATGTCGAGCAACAGTTCTTGGGTCTCGCCCGACCGGATCAGGTCGTCGACGACCAGCACGGTGTCGCCGGCGTCGATGGCCGAGGCGGGCAGGTAGTACGTGAGTTCGATCCCCGACTGGAGGCGCTGGCGGGACTCGATGAACTCCTCGACGGCGGTCTCCTTTGACTTTTTCGCGTAGGCGACCCGGGCGCCGAAGTAGTCGGCCATCGCCGCCCCGAGGGTGATGCCGTCGGTGGCGGCGGTCAGCACCACGTCGGGGCGGTCGAACCCGAACGCCTCGGCGGCGACCGGCGCGACCAGATCGAGAAACGACTGGTCGAACACGACCGCGGAGTTGTCGACGTACCCCTCGCCGTCGACCCGGACGCGGGCCTCGAGTTCGGCCGCCAGTTCGTCGCGGCCGACGCCGCCGACGATCTCCTCGGCCCGGTCGAGACTCGGCAGGACGTGGCCGTTGACGTAGCGGTTCAGATCGCCGGCCGGGAGGTCGGTCACCGCCGCGAGTTCGTCGTACGTTCGCGTCTCCTTCAGCATCCGAAGCACGGCGACCGCCCGCAACTGGAGGTTCGCCTTCTCTGCGCGGTTCATACCCCGCCACACTCATCCCACGAACTTGAATACCTCGAAGTGATTCCAGCAGAGATAGACCAGAGGTGCGTAATCGACCAACTCACTCCGCGTCGAGCAGTTCCGAGGCGGTGAGCAGCGATTCGAGTTCGACGTCGTACTCCGCGAGGTTCTCGGTTGCGCCCTCCTCGCGGTCCACGACGACGACGACCCGGTCGACGGTCGCTCCCGCCTCGCGGAGCGCCTCGACGGCGTCGGCCGCGCTCTGGCCGGTGGTGGCGATGTCTTCGAGGACGACGACCTCCTCGCCCTCGTCGAGTCGGCCCTCGATGAGGTTGGCCGTGCCGTACTCCTTTTGCTGTTTGCGGGCGATGACGTAGGGGTTGCCGGTCTCGACGCTGGTGACCGCGACCAGCGGCACCGCCCCGAGCGCGACGCCCGCGAGCTTCGTCTCCCCGACGCGCTCGGCGAACGCCTCGGCGACGAGTTCGAGACACCGCGGGTCGGTCTCGAACAGGTACTTGTCGACGTAGTAGTCGCTGGTCCCGCCGTGAGAGAGTTCGAACTCGCCGTACTTGACCGCCTCGGCCTCCCTGAGCGCCGCGATGAGTTCCTCGTTGGCCATCGGAGAGTAGTGGGGGCGGCGGGCGTGAAAAAATGTGCCCTTTGCGTCGGCTCCGCTCGAACGAGGGTACCGAACGGACCGACAGCGAACGCGAAGGCGATGACTCGGAGGATGCGTTTCGGAGCCATCGGCGTGCCCCGAGTTGGTCCCGGCTTCGGTTATAAATCTACGGAGCGAATCTAAGTCAGACCGGATCGCTCGGCCGAGCGTTTCAGTTGGGGATGACCCACGCTACCGCGAGCGAGAAGCGAAGTTGTTCGAAAGCCATCGCCTTTCGTGATGCCGAGAGAGCGTCGCTCTCTCGGACCGCGACGCGCGAGCGGACCAAGGAACCGTCGAAGGAACACCCGAGCGAAGCGAGGGTGTGACTGAGGCGGTGACGCCGTGTCTGCGTGAACGGAGTGAACGCAGGCTCGGGAGAGCGAAGCTCTCCCGGTGTTTTTGATCGAGCGTTTGGGAGGGCGCGGCGCTCGTGGCGCGCCCGCAGTAAAAGGTCGTCTTACCACGGCTCGTTTTTCAGCCCGAGGGCGTACGCGACGGCGTTCGTCCCGACGTGCAACAGGGGCGTCGCGACGACCACGACCGCCAACACCGGGAGCGTGAACACCGCGCCGAACCACGCGGGCGCGGCGACGAACGCGAACAGTAGCGAGAACACCACGAAATCGAGCTGGTCGAGCCCGGGGAACGCCGCGCCGCGCTCACGACCCGTCCGGCGCTTCAGGAAGGAGGCGGCGATGTCCCCCGCCATCGCACCGGCCGGCAGGGCGACCGCGACCGCGGCGGGGAAGGTCGGGAAATCGACGCCGACAGCCGCCGACGCCGCCGGTGCGAGCGCCGAGAGCGCGACCGCCAGCGCCGCGCCCGCCGCGACGCCGACCGCCGTCCCCCGCCACGTCTTCCCGTCGCCGAGGAGTCGCCGGTCGCCCCACGTCCGACCGCCGTCGATGGGGCGGCCGCCGCCCGCGAGGACGGCGGCGTTGTTCGGCACGTAGGCGGGGAGCATCGCCCACAGCGCGACCACGATCGTCTCGAAGAGGCTCATGACCGAGTACGCGAACGCCGAGACCTTAAGCGCCGGGAGTTCGGAGCGGTCGACGAGCGGCCGTAGCCCCCTTGCGGACGGAGGTCGTCGCTCTCTGGAAGATGTCCGACGCGATCGAACCCCTCGCGGTGCTCGTGGGGACGACGCTCACCTCGTATGCGGTCTGGAAGCTGGCGTTCGGCCCGTTCGAGGGGCCGCTCCCGGGGCGAGTCCTGCCTCTGTTCGTGCTCGGGACGGCGCTGATCGCGGGCCTCGGGCTTGGGGCGTGGGGGCTCGACCGACTCGACCTCTTGGGCCGACCGTGAGCCCGGCGGATCGCCAGACGGCGATAACTGTTAACCGCCTCAGGGCAGTACCAAAATCCGGTATGTATCCCGCGGGTCACTACGGCGTCGCGATGCTGTTCGCGGTCCCGATCCCGTTCGTCCTCGGTCGGAAACCGGGCACCGTCGTCTCGGCGTTCGTCTTGGTGGTCGCTCTCCTCCCGGATCTTGACAACCACCTCCCGTACGTCACCCATCACGGCGTGACCCACACGTTCCTGTTCGCGGCGGTCGCGGGCGTCGGCGGCGGCGTGCTGGCGGCCGGCGCGTTCGTCGCGTGCGTCCGGGTCGCGGGCGAACCGCGGTCGGTGAGGCTCACCGCGAACGCCGTCTTCGTCTGGGCGGCCATCGGGCTGTTCGTGGGGACATCGAGCCACGTCGTCGCCGACGTGCTCGTGTTGCTACCGGGAACACAGCCGGTCAGTCCGTTCTGGCCGGTCTTCGAGCGAAAGCTCCGCGTGGAGGTGTTCGATCTGGGGGCGCCGATCCGGAATCTCGTCTTTTTGATCGGGGGGCTCGCGGCCCAGACGGTCACACACCACCGGGTCGGCGCGCGCGACGCCTGATCGCCGACGACCGAGAGGGTCGATCGGGCTACTCGGTCGATTCGGTCGTCGCGGTCTCGAGAGCGGTCGTTTCGGTGCCGGTGGTCTCGTCGCCCGTCGTCTGGTTTCCGTTCGCCGTCGCGTCCGACTGGATCGGCGAGAACTCCACCCCGACCAGCCCGACCTCGCCGGCGTCGTCGAAGAGGAGGTCGCCGTCGAGCACTCCCTCGTCGACGTCGACGGCTTCGATACCGGTACTGAACTCGTAGGCTTCGCCCTCCTGCAGGCCGGCTTCCTGCGGGACGAACAGCATCGCGTACGCACCGGAAGACCAGTCGTAGTTGATGACGCGGGTGTCGTACTGCGTCCCGTCGAACTCGCTCTCGATGGGCGCCCACCCGAGTGAGTCGGACGCGACGGTGAACCGCGCGCCGCCCGAGAACTGGCTGTTGAGCATCACTCCCACACCG
The DNA here is from genome assembly GCF_004765795.1 of Halorussus marinus. Lineage (GTDB taxonomy): Archaea > Halobacteriota > Halobacteria > Halobacteriales > Haladaptataceae > Halorussus > Halorussus marinus. The sequence goes on along the minus strand of NZ_SBIV01000003.1, from coordinate 87,062 downwards.
CCGGCGTCGTCCTGAGCCGCGACGCTCCCGAATCCGGAGAAGCCGAGCGCGACACTTCCCGACGCGACCGCACCGGCCTTCAGGAACGTTCGACGCGTCGATTCACTCACTATCGGATCGAGCGTGGTGTCGTTGTCTGTCATGGTTGAGTCGTCTACGCGGGATTGAACGTCACGTTCACGAAGTTCACGGTGCCGTCGTCGGCCTGATCTTCGATGTCCGCCCAGTCGCCACCGAGCGTGTACCGCTGGCCCTCCGAGACCTCCGCGTCCTCGTACGGGAACAGGAACGCGAACTGGTTGGCCGCGCCGACGTACTGGACGATCCGGGTGTTGAACGCGGTCCCGAACTGTCCCTCGCCGGCTCCTTCGGGCGCCCAGTCCAATGCGGGCGTCACCACGACGAACTGAGCGTCCGGCTGGAACTGATTGTTGAACATGTACCCTTCGCCACCGGCACCGACGTCTTGGAGCGCTGTGTCGCTTGACTCGGACGAGATGCTGTTTTCTTGCATGGGTCTGTGTCGCGATCGCTGGTCGGGTGCGATCCGACTGCGGTTATACCCGGTTGGACGGAAAACGTCGTTGGCCGTTGCAACTGTAAGATCCGGCTTAAATGGCGAAATTCGGCTTTACTCGAGTATGCGACGCTCGCGGCGGCGATCCGAAGCGGTCTCGGCGGTCCCAGCGTAACGTGACCGTTCGAGCACGGTTTCGGCGCGTAATCAGAGTTGACAACAGCAAACGGCCCCTTTCGGCGTCGGATAGCTTCGGTCTGTCCGAACCGAAGCCGGAGCGTTTTGCCGGGAGAAACGATCTGAGACGGTCGTCGACGGGGCTTCGAATGCCCATCGTATAAGTCAAGTGGGTACTAAGCCCCAATAATGATCCCGCCAATCGCGAGCAAGTTCGTGGCAGGCGAGACCCCCGCCGAGGCGCTCGACCACACCCGAGAGCTCAACGACCGAAACGTCAAGGTCATCCTGAATCTGCTCGGGGAACATTACCACGACCGCGGACCCGCCGACGAGGACGCCGAGGCGTACCTCCGGCTGTTGGAGGGAATCGACGGGTCGGGCCTCGGCGCCTGCGTCTCGGTCAAACCCTCCCAGATCGGGCTCGACGCGGGGACGCAGGTGTTCCGCGAGAACGTCGAGCGCATCGTCGACCACGCCGCCGAACGGGACCTGTTCGTCTGGATCGACATGGAGGACCACACCACGACCGACGCGACCCTCGACGTCTACGAGGAGCTCGCGCGCAAACACGAGGGCGGGGTCGGAGTCTGCATTCAGGCGAACCTGCACCGGACCGCCGACGACCTCGAACGACTCGCGGACGTGCCGGGGAAGGTTCGGCTCGTCAAGGGCGCATACGACGAGCCCGAGTCGGTCGCGCTCACCGAGAAGTCGGCGGTCGACGCGGCCTACGAGGAGTACCTCGAGTACATGTTCGAGCACTTCGAGGGCGGGATCGCGGTCGGGAGCCACGATCCGGCGATGATCTCGCTGGCGAAAGACCTCCACGACGAGTACGGCACCGACTTCGAGATCCAGATGCTGATGGGCGTCCGCGAGGACGCCCAGTACGACCTCGCCGAGGAGTACGAGGTCTACCAGTACGTCCCGTACGGCGGCAAGTGGCTGTCGTACTTCTACCGGCGCGTGATGGAGCGCAAGGAGAACCTCCTGTTCGCGGCCCGGGCGATCATCGGCGGGTGAACTCCGCGATCGGGCGGGCTCGCGATAGCATCTAGTTTATAATCCTGGGGTCGGATGTTGCCTACAAATGTCCTCGTGGAAACGCGACATCGCCAGCGGTCTCATCGTTCTCGCGCCCATCATGGTCACGACCTACATCGTCGCGTGGCTCTATCTCAAGATCGCCGGCCTCCCGTTCCTCCAGGACATGACCCCCGAGTCGTTGCGCGTGTTGACCGTCCTGATCGTGTTCAGCCTGCTCGTGTTGAGCGTCGGCTACATGATGCGGACCGCCGTCGGCTCGCTCGTCGAGGGGATCATCGACGGCGTGATGAACCGAGTCCCCGGCCTCCGGGTCATCTACAACGCCTCGAAGATGGCGGCCGAGACCGCGTTCTCGGACACGACCGATCTGCAGGCCCCGGTCAAACTCGAGACGTGGAACGGGATGCGGATGACCGCGTTCAAGACGGGCAAGACCACCGACGACGGCCGCGAGATGCTGTTTTTGCCGACCGCGCCGAACATCACCACCGGGTTCGTGGTCGAGGTCGAGCCCAGCCGCTTCGAGGAGACCGACGAGAGCGTCGAGGACGCGCTCACCCGGGTCCTGAGCGCGGGGTTCGGCGAGACAAGCGAGTCGGGCATCCCCATCGACGTCGAGGACGAGAAGACCGCCGAATCGCCGCCCTCGCGGTGAGCGAGCGATCGAACTCGCTCGACTACGCGTCGACGGCGACGACTACTCGCCGACGTAGCTGAACCACTCGTCGTGGTCGTCGGTGCGCCGTTCGACGAGGTCGAAGAAGGCGGTCTGGAGCTCCTCGGTCACCGGGCCCCGACTGCCGTCGCCGATCTCGACGTTGTCGACCCGCCGAATCGGCGTGACCTCCGCGGCCGACCCGGTGAAGAACAGCTCGTCGGCGGTGTTGAGTTCGCCCCGCGAGATCGTCGCCTGATCGTGGACGGTGTAGCCCCGCTCCTCGGCCAGCGTGATGACGGTGTCGCGGGTGATGCCGTCGAGGATGCTCTCGGCGAGCCCGGGGGTGAATATCTCGCCGTCACGAACCATGAACAGGTTCTCGCCCGGCCCCTCCGCGACGTCGCCCTCCTTGTTGAGCACGATCGCCTCGGCGAAGCCGTTCCGGCGGGCCTCCTCGCCCGCGAGCATGCTGTTGACGTACAGGCCGGTGGTCTTGGCGTTGGTCGGGATCTGGCTGGAGGCATGCTTGCGCCACGACGAAACCATCACCTCGACGCCGTTTTCGAGGGCGTCCTCGCCGAGGTAGGTGCCCCACGGCCACGCCGCGATCGCGGTCCGAGTCGGGTTGTCGCCGGGGCTGACACCGAGGCTGTCGTAGCCGTAGAAGACGATCGGGCGGATGTAACACGAGCCGAGGTCCTGCTCGCGGACGAGCCGCTCGGTCGCCTCGGTCAGCTCCTCGCGATCGTAGCCGATGTCGAGGTCGTAGGGCTTACACGAGTTGTACAGCCGGTCGAGGTGTTCCTCCCACCGGAAGATCGCGGTGCCGTTCTCGGTCTCGTAGGCGCGAACGCCCTCGAAGACGCCGGTTCCGTAGTGCAGTGCGTGCGTGAGGACGTGGATCTGTGCGTCCTCCCAGTCGACGAACTCTCCGTCCATCCAGATCGTGTCCACGTCCATCTCGTCGAAGCTCATACGTCCCGACGAACGCACGCCTCCGTAATGAGTGTTGACGGTTCGCACCGCGAATCGACGCGGGCTCAGTCGACGTAGCCGACGATGTCCGACCCCTCCAGATACGGGAAGCCGTACCGGTCGGCGTACGCCCGGGCGTCGGCCGGCGAGAGCGCCCCGCCGGTCTCGTCGTCGAGCATCTCACAGACCACGACCGCGGGCTCGCGGTCCGCGGCGGCGGCCAGCGCGATTCCCAGTTCGGTGTGGCCCTCGCGGTCGGCCAGCAGGTCCGGGGCCGCCCGCAGGACGTTGACGTGACCCGGCGCGCGGAACTCGGCGGCGAAGTCGGTGCCGTCGGGATCGGCGGCCGCCGCGGCGAGTTCGGCGATGGTTCTCGCGCGGTCCTCGTCGGTGATCCCGGTGTAGGTGTCCCGGTGGTTCACCGGCAACGAGAACGACGACCGCTCGTCGTAGCCCAGATCGTGGCTCGCGCTCGCCGGATGGTCGAGCGCGTCTTCGAGGAACGGCAGGTCGAACGCCTCGGCCACCTCGTCGGCGAGCGCGACGCAGATCAGGCCGCCGGCGTCGTTGCGCAGTCGGGAGACGTCGGCGGGGCCGACCGCGCCCGCCGGGTAGATCAGATCGGTCTCGCCTTCCCGGTCGGCGGCGTCGTGGACGAGCACCGGCGATCCCTCCCGGAACGCCTCGACAGCGGCCTCGACGCCCGCGGCGGCGCGGCTCATGGCCCCTCCTCGATGTGGACGGTGACGTGGTCGCCGTCGTCGAGTCCGAGTTCCTCGCGGAGCTTGTCCGGGGCGATGATCTCGAGTTGGTCGTCCTCGTGGTGGGTGCGTTCGGGCGCGATGGTGTGGGCCTGCTCGTAGGTCTCGCCGTCTCGCGTCTCGACCACGGCGGGGTAGCAGACAGCGGGGCCGTAGGTTCGCTCGTCGTCCTCCCATCCGTCGATGGCCACCGGCTCCATGGCCTCCATCGCCGACCGGGCGCGCACGCTCTCGTCGGTCAGTTCGACGTTGAGGGTGCCGAGGAACGGCTCGTAGCCGAGTCGATCCTCGAACTGAGCCATGTAGCCCGACAGCGAGATGTAGTGGCGGCCCTCGCCCATCCCGCTGGTGACGGTGCCGGTCAGGTCGACGCCGGCGGGCCCCTCGAAGATGCGCCGGTAGTCCTCGTACTCGCGTTTGAGCGCCCACTCGCCGTCCTCGGTGACCGAGACCCACTGGCCGTCGCTGACCATCTCGCGCTCGACCAGCCCGGCCTCGTCGAGCCCCTGGAGCCGACGCGAGGCGGTCTGGTTCGACGCGTCGAGGCGCTCGGCGAGCGCCGAGCACGAGATCTTGACTTCGCCCTCCAGTCCGCCGTCGAGGGCGAGCAGCTTCAGCGCCGCGAGCTCGTCGTAGCCGACTGCACGCGGCTGGGTCGTTGACATAGGTGAAACTCCGGTCGCTCGCGGTTTAAGGATAACGGATGCGGTACGTTTCTCAGAATTGGAACGGAGAGGCGCGCGCCGTCGGACGTGAAATTTGGGTCCGCCACCACGTAGTCGTTTCCCTTCGGGGCCGCCCCCAGAGCTTTCCGGGTCGAGCGCCACCCCTCGCTCATGGAGACGGTGAACCTCGAGGCGGCGTTCGACTCGTTCGACGACCACTGGTCGCCGCGGATCGCGGCCGAACTCAACGGACAGGCGGTCAAGCTCGCCAAGCTCGACGGGGAGTTCGTCTGGCACTCCCACGAGGAGGCCGACGAGCTCTTTCTGGTCCGGACCGGCGAACTCCGGGTCGAGTTCCGCGAGCGCGAGGACGCGGTGCTGGGCGAAGGCGAGTTGCTGGTCGTCCCCGCGGGCGTCGAACACCGACCCGTCGCGCCGTCGGAAGTCGAGGTCCTGCTGTTCGAGCCGACCGAGACGCGAAACACGGGCGACGTCGAGAGCGAGGCGACCGAGGAGGAGCTCGAACGGGTGTGAGTCAGTCGCCGGTGACGGGGTCGCGCGCCCAGAAGTCGCTTTCTTTGTTCAGCTTCGGCACCCACGTCTCGTCGGTCTTCGACAACAGCGCCACCCGCGAGACCGGCACCTCCTTCAGGTAGTCGTGGTCGGGCATGTGGGCCTGAATCTCCTCGGCGAACGCCACGACGTCGTCGTGGTCGAGCATCGACGACCGCGCCACGCGGTCTCGCGACTCGCCGACGTGCATGTAGGATTTGAGCTCCACGAAGTCGGGGTCGGCCCGCCGGTAGAACCCGGCGTACCACTCCGGATGTCGGACGTTCTCCCCGCCCACCAGCGTCGTCCGGAGCACGGTCCGGGTCTCGTCTTTGTCCGCGAGCACGTCCATGGTGTCGACGAGCTTCTCCCACGCGTCGTCTTCCATGGCCTTCACGACTTCGTCGAAGGTGGCCCGTTCCGGGGCGTCGACGCTGACGTACAGCTGGGTGGGGTCACACTCCCGGATGACTTCGGGGCGCGTGCCGTTCGAGACGAGGAAGGTGGTGATGTCGCGGTCGTGGAACGCCTCGATGAGTTCGGGCAGGTAGGGGTAGAGGGTCGGCTCGCCGTCGAGGCTGATCGCGACGTGGCGCGGTTCCATGCTCTGTTCGAACACCTCGCGGGGGACCTCGTCGTTGCCGCCGAACCCCGACAGGAGCTTCTGCTGGAGCTCGATGCTGGCGTCGACGACCGCCTCGGGATCGTCCCACTCGACGTCGCCGAGCTCGTAGGCGTGGCCCGCGTGGTCGCGCCAGCAGAAGACACACCGCTCGTTGCACTTGACGACCGGCGTCATCTGGATACACCGGTGGGACTCGATGCCGTAGAAGATGTTCTTGTAACACTTGCCCTCCCCGCGCAGGGCGTTGGCGGTCCAGCCGCAGGTCTGGGCCGCGGTGTGGTTCTCGCTGTGGTAGTCCGGAGAGTCCACCTGCTTGGGTCCCGACGAGTCGCTCATGGTGGACCGTGGTATGCGGGCGACGCCCAAAAGGTGTCGGTGTTCTGGCCGTCGCCCCGGATGGGAAGTGAAATGTAGGTCGAGTGACCGGTGTACGGTGATGACGCGGTCCCCCAACAGACGCGAGCTCCTCGGCGCGGGCCTCGCCGCCTCGGCCGCGAGTCTCGGCAGTTGGCAGGTGACGAACGCGACCGACGCGATCACCGACCACCCCTTCGTCCCCGAGGCGACGGTTCGGTGGTCGACCGACGCGGGCGACTCCGCGACGCTTCTTGGCGCGACAGGCGGCGTGCTGACCGCCGTCACCGAGCGAGGGGTCGCGGGCATCTCGACCGACGGCGCGGAGCGCTGGCGGTACGAGGTCGAGAGCCGCGGCTCCCAGACTCGCCCCTACGCGGTCTTCGCGGCGGGGCTGGCCCTCGTGGTCGACGCGAGCGGGCTCGTCGCGCTCGACGCCGCGACCGGGGCGGTCCGGTGGCGCTTCGACGGGAGCGAGAACCCCGCCGTCTACGGGACGCTGTCGGAAACGGTCCTCGTGGAGCGTGACGGCGGTATCGTCGCGCTCTCGATCCGGGACGGTCGGGAGCGGTGGCGGTTCACAGACGCCGAGGGGTTTCCCTGGACAGATCTGGTGTCCGACGGCGAACGCGCGTACCTCGGCACGACGGAGGGTGAACTGTACGCGCTCTCGGCGGCCGACGGCCGCGTCCGGTGGCGCGAGCGGTTTCAGCCGGTCGAGGACGCCGGCTACGGCTCGTCCTATCCCCACATCTCGACGGCGGGCGCGACTGAGAACCGCGTGTTCGTCTGGGACACCGGGCGGGCGGCCCTCCACGCGTTCGACCGGGAGGGGACCCGACGCTGGCGCGTGTCGACCGGCGAGGACGAGGCCTACGGCCTCCCGGGGACAGTGACCGACGACGGCGCGTATCTCAACGACGGGTCGGTCGTCCGGGCGGTCTCGCCGTCCGACGGCGCCGAGCGGTGGCGGTTCGACGCGGGCGCCCAATTGGACTGGCGGCCGCGCCGGGTCGGCGACGCGGTGTACGCCAGCGGGCAGGGGTTCGTGGCCGCGCTCGCGCCGGCGGACGGGACCGAGCGCTGGCGGTTCGCGACCGGGCGCGAGGCGGCCGCCTACCTGATCGGGATCGCCGACGGCACCGCCGTCGTACACAGTCACGACGACGGGCTGTACGGGGTGAACGCGGATACCGGCGCGCCGAAGTGGCGGTTCGAGTACCCCGGGGAACTGACGTATCTCCCCCGCCTCGACCGGAGAGCGCTCTATCTCGGGACAGTCTTCGGGACCGTCCTCGCCGTCTCGCCGCCCGAGTCGACGCCGCTCTACGACGCCTACCGCGCCCTCTCGTCGACCGCGGGGCTCGCGGTCGGCGGCGCGGTCGGCGCGGCGGTGCTCGCCGGCGCGTACCGCCGGTTCGGTCGAGACGACTCGACTCCCGACGCGTCGATGGACATCGGCGACCTCGAACCCGGCGAACGGATCGCCGAGACCACCCTCGCTGACGTTCGACGAGCCCGGACGCCCGCCGACCAGCGGGTCTCGCTCCACCGGTACGGCGACGCGGTCGACGACGACGCGTTCGCCGACGCGCTCGCGACGTGGAGCGATCTCGGCGCCTCGGGAGTTCTCAGCGTGCGGGCGTGGGGCGTCGACCCCGAGCCGTGGGCGGTGACCGACCCCGTCGAAACGACGCTCGACGCCCGCGCGGCAGATCGGTCGATCGAGTGGATCGCCCGCGCGGTCGCCGCGGCCGCCGAAGCGGTCCACCGGGCCCACCGCGATGGCGCCGTCCACGGGCGGTTGACCCCCGAGAGCGTCTGGATCGCAGGCGACGACGTTCTGGTGGGTGACTGGGGGCTCGCCGCGGGGTTGGACGGGTCCGATCGGTCCGCTCCGCCCGAAGACGACCCCGCACCCGAGGCCGTCGACGTCTACCAGCTCGGTGCGCTCGCGGACCGCCTGCTCGCCGACGATCGCGGCGGCGAGCTCGCCGGCGTCGCGTCCCGCGCGCTCGCCGCCGACCCCGCCGAGCGCTACGACTCGGCGCTCGCGTTTGCCGACGCGCTCCGATGGGCCGCGCTCGAGGGGTAACGCGGTTCAGGAGCCCCTTTATGCCGGTCGAAAAGCTCGTAGCATGTCCCTCCAGTTCCGCGAGGAGGTGGCGGCGGCGCTGGCCTCCGCGCTCGACGCGCTCGACCTCCCGACAGGCGACCTCGGCATCGAGGACCCGCCCGAGGGCGTCGACGCCGTGCTGGCCGCGAGCGCGGCGGCGAGCTCGCGGGCGGGGTCGGCGCGCCCCCGCCGCAGGTCGCCGGCCGGATCGCCGACGAGATCGACGCCGCCGAGTAGATCTCGTCGAGGCGGCGACCGCACAGGGCCCCTACGTCAACTTCCGGGCGAGCGACGCCTACTACGAGGGCACCGTCGAGGTGCCCCGCGACCGGGCCGTTTGCGACACCGTAGTTGTGTCGAGTCTGCCGATCGGAGAGGAATTGTTGATTACCTATCTATTTCGAGCGGTGCAATTGAACAAGTTTTAACTTTCCTACTTGGAAACTGCCCGAGCGTAATGGCATCTGAAACGTACGGCATCATCAGCCTGCTGCCGGCGCTGTTCGCCATCGTGCTGACGCTGGTGAGCAGGCAGGTGTTGCTGTCGCTGTTTGCGGGCATCTGGATCGGTGCGACCATTCTGGTTGGCTGGAACCCGATCACCGGGGCGGCCTACTCCCTCCAGTTGGTCATCGACAACATCACCGCATCGTTCAACAGCAAACTCCTCCTGTTCACGTTCCTCTCCGGAGCGATGCTCGGGATGATATTCCTCTCTGGCGGGATGAAGGCCCTCGCCGAGCGCATCATCGCCCGGATTCGAACCCGCAGGCAGGCCGAGCTCGGGACCAGCATCCTCGGAATGCTCATCTTCGTCGACTCGTACGCGAGTACGATGATAACCGGATCGGTGATGCGGCCGATCACCGACAAGTTCGACATCAGCCGCGAGAAGCTCGCATACCTGCTCGACTCGACCACCTCGCCCGTCGTCAGCGTCGCCGTCGTCTCGACGTGGGTCGGCTTCGAGGTCGGGCTCATCAAAGAGCAGTTCTCGGCGCTCGGCATCGACCAGAGCGCGTTCGTGGTGTTCCTCCAGAGCATCCCGTTCCGATTCTACAGCCTCCTCGCGGTGGTGCTCGTCTTCATCACCGTCACCACCGGGTGGAGCTTCGGCCCGATGAAGCGCGCAGAGACCCGCGCGAAGGAGACGGGGAAGGTTCTCCGGGACGACGCGGACCCCCTGCTCGAGACCCGCGAGGAGGACATCGTGACGCCCGACCACGTCGATTCGCGCTGGTGGTACTTCGCGGCGCCCATCGTCGCGCTCGTGGCCGTCACGGGACTCGGCCTCCTGACCTCCGGCGGGTGGCCGGGCGTCGCGCCCGTCGAGGCGCTGAAGGACGCCGCGACCGCCGACGCCATCCTCTGGGGCGTCTTTTCGGCCTGCGGACTCCTGCTCGCCATCCTCGTCGGGCACGCCCGCGTCGGGCTGGAGGCGGTCAGCGACTCCATCTTCGAGGGGTTCAGCATGGTGATCTTCCCGGTCGCCGTGCTCTCGCTGGCGTGGACCATCGGGTCGGTCAGCGAGGCGCTCGGCGTCGGCGAGTACGTCGTCGCCGTCGCCGAGGGCGTCATCACGCCCGAGCTCCTCCCCGCGGTGGTCTTCGTCGCGGCGGCCATCATCTCGTTCAGCATCGGCACCTCGTGGGGGACGATGGGGATCATGTTCCCGGTGGCCGTCCCGCTCGCGTTCAACCTCGGGGCGCCGCTCCCGGGCGCGATCGGCGCCATCCTCACCGGGTCGCTCTTTGGAGACCACTGCTCGCCGATCAGCGACACGACGGTGATGTCGTCGATGTTCGCCGGGGCAGACCACGTCGACCACGTCAACACCCAGATCCCGTACGCGCTTCTCTGTGGCACCGTCGCGACGGGGCTGTTCCTCGCGAGCGGGTACGACGTCTCGCCGCTGCCCCTGCTCGCGGTCGGCGTCGTCGCGCTCGGTGTCGCGGCGTACGTGCTCTCCGAGCGGACCACGGTCGCGATGCCCCGGGTCTTCGGCTCGGACGCCGACTGACCGGGCCGGCCGCGTCGTCGGCGAGCGCCGACGCCCACGGCTAACCGGTTCGTCCGCGACTCGCGCCGGCGCGTCGGCGTCGGATCGGACCGCGCGGACGGGCTCACACGCTTCAGAAACCCATTTACCCGCCGGTCGAAAAGCTCGTAGCATGTATCTCCAGTTCCGCGACGAGGTGGCGGCGGCGCTCACCTCCGCGCTCGACGCGCTCGACCTCCCGACAGACGACCTCGGTATCGAGGACCCGCCCGAGGGCGTCGACGCCGTGCTGGCCGCGAGCGCGGCGTTCCGGCTCGCGGGCGAGGTCGGTGCGCCCCCGCCGCAGGTCGCCGGCCGGATCGCCGACGAGATCGACGCCGCCGAGTACGATCTCGTCGAGGCGGCGACCGCACAGGGCCCCTACGTCAACTTCCGGGCGAGCGACGCCTACTACGAGGGCACCGTCGAGGCGGCCCAGTCCGAGACGTTCGGCCGGCTCGACCCCACCGGCGAGTCCGCGGTGGTCGAACACACCTCCGCGAACCCGACCGGACCGGTCCACGTCGGCCGGGCGCGCAACCCCATCGTGGGCGACGCGGTCGCCCGAGTGCTCGACTTCGCGGGCTACGACGTCGACCGCCACTACTACGTCAACGACGCGGGGCGCCAGATGGCCGTGTTCACCTGGGCCTACGAGACGTTCGACGAGGACGACCTGCCCGATCCCGAGCGCGAGAAGGCCGACTACGACCTCGTGCGCTACTACCGGAAGGGCAACGAGGTGCTCGAAGACGGCGACCCCGACGAGGTCGAGGCCGCCGAGGAGGAGATCACCGCGATCATGCAGGGGCTCGAAGCCGGCGACGAGGAGACCTACGACCGCGTCGGCGAGGTCGTCGACACCGTGCTCGGCGGCATGCGCGAGAGCCTGGGGCGGCTCCCCGCGGAGTTCGACGAGTTCGTCAAGGAGACCCGGTTCATCCGCGACGGCTCGGTCGACGACGTGGTCGACCGGCTTCAGGACCTCGACGAGGCGGTCTACGAGGACGAGGCCTGGCAACTCGATCTGGCGGCCTACGACATCGAGAAGAACTTCGTGTTCCTCCGTTCGGACGGCACCACTCTCTACGCCACCCGGGACCTCGCCCACCACGAGTGGAAGTTCCAGAACTACGACCGCGCGGTGACGGTGCTCGGCGAGGACCACAAGCTCCAGGCCGACCAGATGCGGGCGACGCTCGACCTGCTTGACAACGACACCGACCAGCTCCGGCAGGTCATCTACTCGTACGTCAACCTCCCGGAGGGGAAGATGTCGACCCGCGCCGGCACGGGCATCGACCTCGACGACCTGCTCGACGAGGCGGTCGACCGCGCCCGCGAGGAGGTCGAAGACAGGCTCGACGACCGGATCCGCGACGACGACCTGACCGACGACGACGTCGAGCGCATCGCCGAGCAGGTCGGCATCGGCGCGGTTCGGTACGACATCGTCTCGAAACAGCCCGCGAAGGCGATCACCTTCGAGTGGGACCGCGCGCTCGACTTCGAGGCCCAGAGCGCGCCGTACGTCCAGTACGTCCACGCCCGCTGTTGCGGAATCCTCGAAGAGGCCGGGCTCGATTCGGCCGACACCGACGGCGCCCTCGCCGGCGTCGACGCCTCGGTGCTGGACGCCGAGGCGGAGCGCGAACTGCTCGAAGTCGTCGCGCGCTTCCCCGCGGTGATCGAGGCGGCCGCCGAGGACCTCGAACCCCACGTCGTCGCGACCTACACCCGCGAGATCGCCGACACGTTCAACACGTTCTACCGGGAGTGTCCGGTGCTCCGCGACGACGTCGACGACGATCTGCGGGACGCACGCCTCGCGCTCGTCGCGGCGGCGAAACACGCCGTCGGGAACGCGCTGGGCGTGCTCGGCGTGGCCGCGCCGCGGTCGATGTGATCGAGCCGGGAACTTAACGCCGAACGCCCCCGGCGGCCGGCGGCGCCGACCAGAATCGCCACGAGCCCAACGGACCCCACCGCGCCGGAGCAGGGCCGGCGTCTCGACCCTGCACTCGACGCGGGACGGCGAGCGCTCGGTGGCCCCAGTCAGCGGAACAGCGAGCCGAGGCGCCCGAGCACCCCGTCGCTCGCCTCGGCGTCGTCGTCGGAGTCGCTCTCCTCGGCGTCCGTGGTCGCGTCGGAGTCGGACTCGTCGTCGGTCGACGGGCCGGCGTCGGGGCGGTCGCGGGTGAACGGGACCGCTTCGGACTCGGCGTCGAGCGCGTCGGGCGTCGAGTCGTCGGGACCGCTCGCATCCGCGTCCGGGGCCGGGTCGGTCCCATCCGCCTCCGAATCGAGCCCGGCCTCCTCGCGTGCCTCGGAGAGCGGGTCGGATTCCTCGGCGTCGGCCAACGGGTCGTCGGCGTCGTCTTCGGCGAGCGGATCGCCGCCCTCGTTTTCGACGAGCGGACCGTCGGCGTCGTCTTCGGCCAACGGATCACCGCCTTCCTCAGCGTCCTCGAAGGGGTCGGTCTCGATCGCCGACCCCTCCTCGAAGCCGCCCGCACCTGATTCGGAGGCCGACGCCCCCTCAGACGTCGGCTCGTCGTCGCCCAGTCGGTCCTCGTCGAGGTGCTGTTCGAGGAGGTCGTCGACGCTCCGGGCGTCGTCGTCGACGTCGTCGGCTGGCGCCACGTCCGATCCCCCGGCGCTCGCCGAGTCGGGAGCCCCGTCCTCGCTTGCCCCGGCTTCGTCCGGGCGCCGGTCGTCGACGTCGAACAGCGACTCGTCGACGTCGGGGCTCGATTCGTCGGCGGCGGAGCGCGATTCGTCGGGGTCGGGGACCGGCTCCGCGGCGTCGTCCCCGGCGGCCTCCCGTCGGATCTCGTCGGCCGCCTTCGCCAGTTCGCCGCCGAGCAGGCCCTGCGGGTCCTCGTCGCCGTCGACGGCCTCCCGGACGTTCTCGGCTACCTCGGCGCCGGCGAGGGGCGTTTCGACCTCGCGGTCGACGCCTTCGGTCAGCGTCTCGGGGGTGACTCGGTCGTCGTCGGGCTCTTGCTCGTCGAGTTCGAGTTCCGGGTCGGGCTCGGCGTCGCCGATCAGCACCGCGGCGAGCTCCCGATAGGCCTGCCCGGCCGGCGCGTTCGGCGCGAACGACGCGAGCGGTCGGCCGGCGTCGATGCCCATCGGCACCGCCTCGTCGGAGGGCACCACCACGAGCACCTCGGTGCCGAGCGTCGACTCCACGTCGTCGGCGTTGAGGATGTTGCTCGAACGCTGGGTCAGCACCGCGCCGACGACTCCGGTGCCGACGCGGGCTGAGAGCTCGCCCGTCTTGGCGGTGTCCCGCACCGAGGCGACGTCCGGGGTGGCGACCAACAGCGTGGCGTCGGCCAGCGCCAGTGGCACCAGCGTGTCGTAGCTGACCCCCGCGCCCGTGTCGAGCAACACGTAGTCGTAGGCCTCGCGCAGGGGCTCGACGACGTGGGTGAGGTTCGCCGGGTTCGACTTGGCGAACGCCTCGATGTCGGTGGCGCTGGGGAGGACGTCGATGCCGCCGGGCGCCTCGTAGATCGCCTCGTCGGCGTCGGCCTCCTCGGCCAGCACCTCGTGGAGGGTCGGGCTCTCGACGTCGAAGTCGAGAAAGCCCGCGAGGTTCGCCATCCCGAGGTCGGTGTCGACGACGACGACCGAGTGGCCCCGGTCGGCCAGCATCGCGCCGAGGTTGATCGCGGTCGTCGTCTTTCCGACACCTCCTTTCCCGCTCGCTATCGCGTAAACCGTGTCGGACATGATATTCGTTGTCCCAACCGAACCACGATGCGCATATAAAATTACTCCGTGATCGCCGACGCGTTCGCCCCGATTCGGCCGCGGCGCGCGCCGCGCGTCCGACGCGCGACAGACGCGGGGTCCGGTCACCGCCCGGGGCGGCCTCTAGCGTGTTCCAATCGGGCGCGTGCGGCCGCAACGCGCGGCTCGCAGGTCAAAGGTTACTTACCCTCTGGAGGGCCTACAACGTAGCAATGAGTGAGCAGGAGGACGAGCAGTCCGACCGGAAAAAATACGAGTTCCGAAGGGTCATCGAGGACCTCAAAGACTACGAGGGCTCGGGGACCCAGCTCGTAACGATCTACATCCCGCCGGACAAGCAGATCAGCGACGTGGTCGCCCACGTCACCCAAGAGCACAGCGAGGCGAGCAACATCAAGTCCAAACAGACCCGCACGAACGTTCAGGACGCGCTCACCTCGATCAAAGACCGGCTCCGCTACTACGATACCTTCCCGCCGGACAACGGGCTGGTCATCTTCAGCGGCGCGATCGACTCGGGCGGCGGCCGGACCGACATGGTCACGAAGGTGCTCGAAGACCCGCCCCAACCCATCGAGTCGTTCCGGTACCACTGCGACTCGGCGTTCCTGACCGACCCCCTCGAACAGATGCTGGCCGACAAGGGGCTGTACGGCCTCATCGTGCTCGACCGGCGCGAGGCCAACGTCGGCTGGCTCCGGGGCAAGCGCGTCGAGCCGGTCAAGTCCGCCTCGTCGCTGGTGCCGGGCAAACAGCGGAAAGGGGGCCAGTCCGCCCAGCGGTTCGCCCGCCTGCGGCTCGAAGCCATCGACAACTTCTATCAGGAGGTCGCCGAGATGGCCAACGACCTGTTCGTCCCCGAGCGCGAGAACATCGACGGCGTGCTCGTCGGCGGCCCCTCGCCGACCAAAGACGAGTTCCTCGACGGCGACTACCTCCACCACGAGATCCAGCAGAAGGTGCTCGGCAAGTTCGACGTGGCCTACACCGACGAGTCTGGACTCTACGATCTGGTCGACAACGCCGAGGACGCCCTCGCGGACGCCGAGGTGATGAAAGACAAAAAGGAGATGGAGGAGTTCTTCCGCCAGCTCCACGAGGGCAACAAGGCGACCTACGGGTTCGAGCCGACCCGGAAGAACCTCGTGATGGGGTCGGTCGACCGGCTGTTGCTCTCGGAGGACCTCCGCAAGGACGTGGTGGTCTACGACTGCGGCGAGAAAGAGGAGTTCGAGTTCGTCGACCAGCGCGAGGACACGCCCGACCACACCTGCGAGAGCGGCGAGGATGCCGAGATCGTCGAGCGCGAGGACGCCATCGAGTACCTGATGAACATCGCCGGACAGCGCGGCACCGAGACGAAGTTCATCTCCACGGACTTCGAGAAGGGCGAACAGCTCCAGTCGGCGTTCGGCGGCGTCGCCGGAATTCTACGCTACTCGACCGGCGTCTAAAGCCGCCCTCGACCCGAAAGACGGCCAGACGCGCCACGCTCGTCCGTCCGCACCGGACGACTACGCCAGCGGCGTCCGCTCGACGACCTGCCCGTCGTAGGTGGGGTACTGCTCGACGATCTCGCCCTCTTCGAGATCGCCTTCGTCGATCATCTCCTCGAGCAGCCACCACGCGAGCTCGACGTGGTCGGACTTGACGCTGTAGAACTCCTCGGGGACCCCGAGTTCGTCGAGGCGCTGTTCGGTCTCCCACGTCTTGCCGTAGACCAGCGTGCCGTCGTCGGTCACCTCGTCGAACTCCCGGCGGATGTTGCGGGCCATTCGCTTCATCCGGTTGCGGTGCTGGGCGGCGTCTTTGAACACGGAGGTACAGAAGTAGACCCGGTCGTGGTCGCCCATCCTGTCGAGAATCTCCTTCGAGCCCTCGACCGCGCTCATGTGGCCGTCCTGAAGCTCGTAGCCTTCCTCTTGCATCCGGCGGAAGTTGCCGTCGCTCATCTCGAACTCGTTGATGTTGCAGAACTCCGCGGCCCCCTCGTCTAAGAACTCCAGAAACTCCTCCTCGGCGCGGATGCCCGGGATCTCGAACGCGGGGGTCAGCCCCTCCTCGCGGGCGATGTAGAGGATCTCCTCCCACTCGGTGCCGTGCATGTCGCCCCACAGCTCCAGCGGCGGGTGGAACCGGATCTCGTCGAGGCCGGCCTCCGAGAGCCGGCGCATGTTCTCGCGGCCCCCCGTGATGCCCGTGTAGAGGTGGGTGTGGTGGTCCTCGCCGAACTCGTCTTTGAGCAACGAGAGGTACCGACACGTCTTGTTCATCGCTTCCTGGGGCTCGCCGCCCGTGATCGAGGTGCCGAGCGCGTCCATGCGCTTTGCCTCGGTGAGGACGTCCTCGTCGGACTCGACCTTCCGCTCGTTGGCGTACACGTCGGTGACGTTCTTCCGGTTCTCGCCGAGCGGACAGTAAAAGCAGTCGCGCTGGTCGCAGTAGCCGTAGACGAACAGCACCATCTTGCCCCCCTCGGCGCACTGTTCGCAGCCCTTCGAGATCATTTCGTTGTACCCCTCTACCGGGCCGACGCTGAAAAACTGTGCGCATTGGCTTTCGCGGCGGCTGAGCCGTCCGTGCCCGGATCGCCGTCTTCCGCCACCCTGAACGTTAAGCGCCGTGGTTACGAGATCACGAGTATGGATACCCTGATCCACGGTACCACGCTACTCACGTTTCGCGACGAGACGCTCGGTATCGTCGAGGACGGCGCGCTCGGGATCGCCGGCGGCGAGATCGCGTACGTCGGACCGACCGACGACGTCGACGCGAGCGCCGAAACCCGCATCGACGGGTCGGGGACGGTCACGATGCCCGGGCTCGTGAACGCCCACGCACACACCCGCCACACGCTCGTGCGCGGGGGCGCACAGGACGTGCCCGAGATCGAGTGGATGAACCGCGCGCTCGGCCCGCTCGCGAACCACATGACCGACGAGGACGAAGCGGTCGGGGCCAGACTCGGCGTGCTGGAGGCGGTCCGGGGCGGCGTCACTACGATCGGCGAGTATGCGGGCGAGGTCGGCCGGCTCGTCGAGGAGGTGTACCGGCCCCTGGGCGTGCGGACGGTCGCGATCGAGACGATCAACGAGGTGCCCGACGACCGCGCCGATCTCGGGCCCCGAGAGCTCTACCCCTTCGACCGCGAGCAGGGCGAGGCCGCGCTCGACCGCGCGGAGGCGCTGTTCGATCGGTACGGCGACGACCCGCTCGTCGAGCCCGCCTACGGACCGCAGGCGCTCGATATGGTCTCGCCCGAGTTGCTCGGGGAGATCTGCGACCGGGCCCGCGAGCACGGTCGGGACGTCCACATGCACGTCGCGCAGGGCGAGCGCGAACGCCTCCAGATCGAGGAGCGGTACGGCGACGGCGAGACCACCGTCTCGGCCCTCGACGACCACGGGGCGGTCGACGACTTTCTGGTCGCGGTCCACTGCCACGGGACGACCCCGGCCGAGCGCGAGCGACTGGTCGAGGCCGGCGCCCGCATGCTCGCGTGTCCGAGTTCTATCGGCATGATCGACGGCGAGGTGCCCCCGGTCGCCGACTACGTCGAGCGCGGCGGGGTCGCGGGCGTCGGCACCGATCAGGCGCCGGGCCCGGGACACCACAATCTGCTCAGGGAGGCCCGGACCGCGAGCCTCCTCTCGAAGGTCGAGGCCGGCGATCCGACCGCCCTGCCCGCGTGGCGGGCGCTGGGGCTGGCGACCGTCGAGGGCGCGAAGGCGCTCGGGATCGCCGACGCGGTCGGCACGCTCGAAGCCGGCACCGCCGCCGACGTGATCACCGTCGACGTCGACGCGCTCGGGGTCGCGCCGACCGTCTCCGAGCCGCTCCACACCGCGGTCCCGAACCTCGTCCACTCGACCACCGGCCGGGAGGTCCGGGACGTGTTCGTCGCCGGCGACCCGATCGTTCGCGACGGCGAGTTCGTGGACGCGGACCCCGAAGCCGTCGTCGCGGACGCGAGCGAACGCGCCGAGCGAGTCTTCGCCGACGCCGAGGACGACTGGCGGGCGGCCGACTCGGAACTGGTCGCGCGGGCCGAGGCGGGGTGGTTGTAGCTCCGAGCCGCGGGATCCTCCGGGCGGGCGACGAGCGGTCGCCGACTCAGATCGCGTCGAGGACCGACTCGACTCGGTCGGGGACGTGGGGCCGGAACGCGTCCTCGTCGGCCTCGACCTCGTCGCGGGAGAAAAACCGGACCGCGGCGGCGTCGGACCCGGCGGTGGGCGCCCCCTCGGCGCGGGCCGCCGGGACGGCGTACACCATCGAGACGGCGCGCTTACCACGGAACGGAGCGAGGAGTTCTGCGTCGACCAGTTCGAGCGCGTCGGGGTCGACCCGGACGCCGGTCTCCTCGCGGAGTTCTCGGGCCGCGGCGACCGCGGGCTGTTCGTCGGCTTCGAGGTGGCCGCCGGGGACGGTCCACTCGCCGACCCCCGGCGGGACCGCCCGCTCAACCAGCAACACCGAGTCGCCGTCGACCACGCCGGCCGCGGCGGTCGGCGCGGGGTTCTGGAACACCGGGCGGTCGCAGGCCTCGCAGTACCGGCGCTCGCGGTCCTCTATCTCCCGGGTCGTCGTGGCGGTCCCGCAGTCGGGGCAGTAGTCGGCCGGGCGGACCGTCACGACTTGAGACCACTCCCGGTCAGCGCGACGACCACGTCGTCGCCGGGGTCGACGACGCCCCGTTCGCGGTACCGCTCCAGCGCCGCGGGCGCGGCCGCACACGTCGGCTCGACGTAGAACCCGCCCCGGTGGAGCCGATCGAGGGCGTCCTCGACCGGGTCGGCGCCGAGCGCGATCGCGTCGCCGTCGGTCGCCTCGATCGCGTCGAGGATCTGGTCCTTTCGGACCGGTTCGCGGATCTGGATGCCGTCCGCGACCTCGTTGTCGTCGGGCGGTGTCCCCGAGGCGCCGCCCGGCCCGTCGCCGTGCAGTTCGTCGGCGATCGGCGCGTATCCGGCGGCCTGCGCGCCGAGCAGGCGGGGCATCTCGTCGGTCCAGCCCGCGTCCGTCAGCGCGCGGAACCCCCGATGGGCGCCGAGAAAGAGCGTCCCGTGCCCGAGCGGCGCGACCACGGCGTCCGGCACGTCCCAGTCGCGCTGGGCCGCGATCTCGAACGCGACGGTCGCGGTGCCAGCGAAGAACGCGGGGTTCCACGCGTGGCTGGCGTACCACGCGTCGCCGCGCTGTCGCGGGTCGGCTCCGGCTCGACTTCGCGCCACGCGCTCGATGCACGCGTCGGTCACGTCCTGCCGGGAGCCCTCGACTTCGATAGGGGTCGCGCCGACCCGCTCGATCGCCGCGAGCTTCGAGGCCTTCGCGTCGGCCGGAACGTAGATGTCGGCCTCGATGCCGGCTCGGGCGGCGTACTGGGCGACCGCCGCGCCCGCGTTGCCCGACGAGTCCTCGACGACGCGTTCGACCCCGAGTTCGGCGGCCCGCGAGAGAGTGGTCGTCGCGCCGCGGTCCTTGAAACTCCCCGACGGGAAGACGTACTCCAGCTTGAACTGCGCGTTCGGTCCCCACTCGGGGGCGTCCTGCAGGGGCGTGAACCCCTCGCCGAGCGTGACCCGGGGCTCGATCGGGACGAACGCGTCGAACGCCCACAGGCCCCTGCGCGCGTCCAGTTGCTCGAACTCCGGGGCGGGGCCGGTCGGGAGCGGCCGGTCGGCGAGTTCGAGCGGTCGTCCGCAGTCACACCGCCACGGCTCGTCCGGGCCGGCGTCGTACGTCCGGCCGCAGTCGGGGCACGCGAGGTCGGTCGGCGTCGGCGCGTCGGCGGCCATCAGTACTCGCTGACGTTGGTGCCGACCGAGCAGACGTACTCGCCGGTCGCCACCTGCGGGAGCCGGCGCGAGCGCCAGAACACGCCCGAGTCGTCGGCGGTCACCTCGGCCTTGAGTTGGCCGAACGGGTCGGTCACCTCGAACAGCACGTCGCCGGGGTCGACCGGGTCGCCGAGAGCCACCTGAAAGTCGACCAGTCCGCCCGACGGCGAGCCGTACCGGTCGAACCCGGACGCTCTGATCTGGGGGTCGGGGTCGACGCTCCCGTCGAGAAAGCCGTAGTACCGGAGGACGTTGAACAGCCCGTCGACGCCGTACCGGATGCTCTCTTCGTCCCACCCGATGGCGCCGCCGAGTTCGGGGTCGATCGCCGGGATGCCCTCGTCGGGACCCACCCGAGCGAGTTGGCCGTCCGGACCCTTCTGGTCGAGGACGTGGCCACAGCCGAACACCTTCGCGAGTTCGAGACAGTCGTCGTGGAGCCGGTGGCGCCGACCGCACCGCACGCGGGCCTCGTTGAGCATCCGGCTGGTCGACCCCTGATGGAGGTCGAGGATGTAGTCGGCCCGCGAGGCGGCCTCGAAGGTCGCGGCCGCGATGCGCTCGCTCGACGTCCCCGACTCGCTACCGGGGTAGGTGCGGTTCATCTTCGTGTCGTCGATCGGATTGCGGTGCTCGGCCACCTGGAAGGCGTGGTAGTTCACGATGCCGACCGCCAAGATCGTCCCGGAGAGAGCCGCCGGAGAGATCTGGGGGATCGCCCGCCGGAGCACCCCGAGCCCGTTGAGTTCGTCGCCGTCGCTGACCGCCTGGACGTACAGCGTCGGCCCGTCGTCGGCGCCGTTCAGCACCGCGACCGGCAGTCCGAACTCGCTTCCGTCGCGCGTTTCGCCGACCTGCAACCGTCCCGTGTCGAACTCGCCGGGGGCGGCACTCGCCGTTCCGAGCGTCTTCATTACCCATAACCGACGCCTACACGCCCTTTAGCGGTTCGGTCTCGGCGAAACGCCGACGCGCCGAACCGGCAACTGCTCGGCGGTTCCCGAACCCCTATGGCCCGGAGAGAGCTATCGGCGGCTGAATGTCGCTCCGATCGGTGCTGGTCGCGGCGAGCCTCCTGTTCGGCGCCGGCGCGCTGGCGCTGGAGGCCCGGATCCCGGCCGCCGCGAACGGGCGCCCGCAGGCGACCGCCGGCACAGAGACCGACTGAACGGCGCGGACCGACGCGCCTTTGACGGTTCCGTCCCAATCGCCGACCGTGTCCGAACCCGTCCCCGAGCGCCCGCGGGCCAACTTCGCCGCGGCGCTGAACGTCCGTCGGAACGCCGTCCGGGGGTTCTCGTTCGCGGCGCTCGCCACGGCGGCAGTGCTCGCGGTGTTCGTCTTCCTGCCCGGCGCCCAGCGACCGGTGGCGTACTACCTCGGACTGGGGTTCGTCTTCGGGTCGGCGCTCGGCGCGCTGGCGACGACGGTGCTGACGCTGATTTCGGCGTATCGGCTCGCGAAGGAACTGGACTGAGTCAGTCGGCGGCCTCCTCGCCCGTGAGCGCCGCGAGTCGCTCGGCGCCAGACCGTGTCCCCTTCGCGAGGAACACGTCGCCGGCCCGGAGCTCGGTCGTCGGGCCGGGCTGGATGATCCAGTCGCGCTCGTCGCCGGTCGAGCGTCGGACCGCGATGACCCGCATTCCGGTCTCGGTTTCGACCTCGCGGTCGCCGAGAGTCGCGCCGTCGAACTCGCTGTCGGGCGCGACGGTCCGCCGAACGATCACCTCGTCGCTCTCCTCGACCGCCTGCTCGACGACCGGGTGGGTGCCAAGCCCCCGGAGGACGCCCTCGCTGATCTCGACCGCGGCGTCGCTGACGACCTCGGTCGCGTTCGCGAGGTGGACCAGCCCGCGGAGCGAGACGGGGTCGTCGACCCGGGCGGCGGCCCGCAGAGTCCAGGCCTCGAACCGCGACTGGAGGGCGTCGACTTCAGCTTCGAGTTCGACGACCTCCTCGGCGACCGCCTCGCTGTCGAACAGGACGCTCCCGTACGCGAGGTCGACCCCGAGTTCGCTCATGTTTTTCATCAGCACGATCGAGTCGACCGCGCGTTCGAGGTCCTCGATGCCGGGGTCGACCTCCGCGGGCGGCTCGTAGGCGTGGCCGGTCGCGCGCTCGTACACGTCCGCGATCCCATCCTCGGTGCCCCGCAACAGGAGGCTGTCGCCGGCGTCGAGGCGGGTGTCCCGGTCGGGGTTGGTGATCCAGTCGCGGCCCCGACGGATCGCGATGACCCGGACGCCGGTCTCGGTTTCGAGGTCGGCGGCTCCGAGCGTGCGGCCGGCGAACCCCGAGTCGGTCGCGAGCTCCGCCCGAACCAGCGTCTCGACCGCCTCGGGGAGCGCGGCCCGCATCGCGTCGGGCAGGCCGATATCCTCCAGCACGACCTTCGCGATGTCGCCGGCGGCGTCGCTTATCTTCTCGGCGGCGCCGACCACACCGAGCACCGGCGCCAGCTGTTCGGCGTCCTCAGGGCTCCGGGCGGCCATCAGAAGGCTCATCCGGGCTCGCATCTGAAGGACGTCCATCCGGGCTTCGAGGTCGAGCACCTCCCGGGCGACGTCGTCGCTACCGTGGAGCACCGCCGAAAACGAGAGGTCGATCAGCAGTTCGGCGGTGTCTTTCATCTCCGCCAGCACCGCCTTGACGCTGACGGGCTCGTATTCGACGTCGCCCGCCGAAGGGTTCATACGGTGACGTTGGACGGGGCCCGATAAAAACGTTCGCGGGCGAGTTCGGTGGCGGCGCTCCGAAATAGAAACAAAAGATAATCCTTTTCCCGGCTTGCCGAGAAGTATCAGGGTATGTCAGACGAGGTCAAGAAAGGGTTAGAGGGCGTCGTCGTCGCCGAATCGGGACTCAGCTACATCGACGGCGACGAGGGGCGACTCGTCTATCGCGGCTACGCGATAGAGGACCTCGCCCGGAACGCGAGCTACGAGGAGGTTCTGTACATGCTCTGGCACGGCGAACTCCCCGACACAGCGGAGCTCGCGGCGTTCTCCGAGTCGATGGCGGCCGAGCGCGAACTCGACGAGGACGTTCTGGATACGGTCCGGAAGCTCGCGGCCGCCGACGAGGAGCCGATGGCGGCCGTCCGGACCGTGGCCTCGATGCTGTCGGCCCACGACCCCGACGACTCGTCGGCCGACCCCACCGACCGGGAGGTCAACCTCCGGAAGGGCCGGCGCATCACCGCGAAGCTCCCGACCGCCGTCGCGGCGTTCAAGCGCCTCCGGAACGGCAACGACCCCGTCGCGCCCCGCGAAGACCTCGATCACGCCGAGAACTTCCTCTACATGCTCAACGACGAGGAGCCCGACGAGGTGCTGGCCGAGACGTTCGACATGGCGCTGGTCCTCCACGCCGACCACGGCCTGAACGCCTCGACGTTCTCCGGGATGGTCACCGCTTCGACGCTCTCTGACGTCCACAGCGCGATCACGAGCGCGGTCGGCACCCTCGCCGGGCCGCTCCACGGCGGCGCGAACGCCAACGTGATGCGGATGCTCGAAGAGATCGACGACAGCGACATGGAGCCGACCGACTGGGTCCGGACGGCGCTCGAGGAGGGCCGACGGGTCGCCGGGTTCGGCCACCGCGTCTACAACGTCAAAGACCCCCGGGCGAAGATCCTCGGCGAGAAGAGCGAGGAGCTCGGCGAGGCCGCCGGCGACACGAAGTGGTACGAGATGTCGGTCGCCATCGAGGAGTACATGCGCGAGGAGAAGGGAATCGCGCCCAACGTCGACTTCTACTCGGCCTCGACGTACTACCAGATGGGCATCCCGATCGACCTCTACACTCCCATCTTCGCGATGTCCCGATCCGGCGGGTGGGTCGCTCACGTCCTCGAACAGTACGACGACAATCGGCTGATCCGGCCGCGCGCGAAGTACGTCGGCGCGAAGGACGCCGAGTGGGTCCCGATCGAAGACCGGTAATCGGCGACGCTATTTTCGGCCGTCAGGCCTCCTCGACGCTCCCGCGCTCTTCCATCATGTCGGCCGCCCGTGCCGCCCAGCCGCCCCACCGGAAGCCGGCGCCGACGACGAGCAACGACCAGACGTAGTAGAGGAAGATGCCGGCGTACGCGCCCGCGACGCCGTAGTCGAGGACGACCCCGACCAGCCACGAGAAGCCGACCATGAACCCGAACATCCCCGTGGTCCGGGCGACGAACGGGGTCCGTGTGTCGCTACCGCCCTGTAACGCCCCCGAGAGAACGACGAACACCGCGAGGAACGGCGCCGAGAGGCCGTACACTCGCGCGAAGTCAGCGGCGTACTCGAGGGTCGCGGCGTCGTCGGTAAACAACTCGACCAGCCGGTCCGCGCCGAAGACGAGCGCGACGCCGATGGCGCCGACCGAAACCAGGGCGAGCGCGCCCGTCGCCCACCCCTCGAACCGGGCGCGGACGGGGTCGCCCTCGCCGAGCGCCTGCCCGACGACGACGCTGGAGGCGACGCTGTATCCCCGCGAGAGCGGCCCGGTGACCTGCTGGTACATCCGGCGGCCGATCTGGTAGGCGGCGTTGACCTCGGTGCCGAACCCGAGCAGGATCGAGTTGAACGGGAACTCCGCGACGGTGGCCGCGAGCCCCTCCGCGATGCGCGGGGCGCTCACGGCCAACAGTTGGCGGGCGATGACGGCGTCGGTCGGGCGGGCGAACGACGCCTCGGTCAGATCCCACCGGATGGCCGCCACCAGCGCGAGCGCGGTGAAC
Source organism: Halorussus marinus (assembly GCF_004765795.1). GTDB lineage: Archaea > Halobacteriota > Halobacteria > Halobacteriales > Haladaptataceae > Halorussus > Halorussus marinus. The sequence goes on along the minus strand of NZ_SBIV01000003.1, from coordinate 62,243 downwards.
ACGTTGCCGAAGGCGGTCGCGACCCCGACGCCGACGATCTCCCAGCGCGGAAACGGGCCGAGACCGAGGCCGAGCGCGACCGTGCCGCCGATGTTGAGGAGGTTCGAGACGACGTTGACGTACATCGGCGTCCGGGTGTCGCCGGTGCCCTGTAGCGAGCGGGCCGCGACGAGCGCGACGTGGCGGGCCGGCGCGGTGGCGAAGATGATCCCGAGGTAGGTGCCGCCCATCGCGGCGACGCCGGCGGGCGCGCCGAGTACCCCGATGGCGGCCTCGCCAAACAGGAGCCCGAACACCACGAACGGCACCCCCGAGAGCGCGCCGACGAGGACGGCCTGCGTGACCGCCTCGTCGCGGTTGGCGGTGGCGTCGCTCCCCGTGTCCTGACTCGACAGCGCGATGGCACCCCCGCCGAGCCCCAGCCCGATCCGGAGCGGGAGCCGAGCGTAGAGGTCCGCGAGCCCGATGGCCGCGACTGCGGCGGGCGAGAACAGCCCGGTCACGACGATGTCGGTGGTCCGCATCAGGGTGCGGAGGACCTGCTCGGCCATCACCGGCCACGACAGCGAGAGGACGCGCCGCCAGACCGCAAACAGGCGAGCGCGGAGTCCGTCGGTCACACGTCTCGGGAGGGGTGAGAGCGTTTTCAGTCCACGGGAAGCCGGCCGGGATTGCCCGTTCGGCGCGGGCGGGACGACCGGGCGAAGAGTATCACAATTCAGTCATACGGGCGTACGTCGTCCGTCTGACGGAGATTTAGACCCGACGCCTTCTTGCGTTTTTACTTTCACTCCACCACCCGGGGCTTTAAGTCCTTGTAGTGACACTCTCTATATGCGCGTCACACGCTTCGCGCCCGAATCCTCACATTCCCCCCTTCGAAACCGCGCCGAACAGCGGTCAGTATAAAGTGCTAAAGACGCGCCCGGAGTACCCGCTGGTATGCTGGAACTCGCCGACGTTCGGGACGCGCGCGACCGGGTGGCCGAAACCGCCCGACGGACCCCGCTGGACTACTCGCACACGTTCTCGGAGATGACGGGCGCGGAGGTCCACCTGAAACTGGAGACCTTCCAGCGTACGGGTTCGTTCAAGATCCGGGGCGCGACCAACCGAATCGCGACGCTGTCCGACGACGAGCGAGCGGCGGGCGTGGTGACCGCGAGCGCGGGCAACCACGCCCAAGGGGTCGCGCTGGCCGCGACCAAGAGCGGGGTCGACGCGAAGATCGTGATGCCCGAAAACGCTCCGATATCGAAGGTGAAGGCGACCCGCGACTACGGCGCGACCGTCCTGCTCCACGGCGACGACTACAACGACGCACAGGAAAAGGCCCACGAGATCGAGACCGAGGAGGGCCGGACGTACGTCCACGCGTTCGACGACGAGATGGTGATGGCCGGACAGGGGACCATCGGTCTCGAGATCGTCGAGGACGCGCCCGACCTCGACACCGTGGTGGTTCCGATCGGCGGCGGCGGCCTGATCGCGGGCATCGCGACCGCGGTCAAGGCACAGCGACCCGACGCCCGCGTGATCGGCGTGCAGGCGGCGGGCGCGTCCAGCGCGGCCCAGTCGCTCCGGAAGGGCGAGGTCCACACCCTCGAGTCGGTCGACACCATCGCGGACGGCATCGCCACCCGGAGCGTGGGCGAGAAGACGTTCGAGGTCATCCGCGAGCGCGTCGACGAGGTCGTGACGGTCTCGGACTCGGAGATTGCGGTCGCGCTGACCTATCTCCTCGAACGCGCGAAGACGCTGGTCGAGGGCGCGGGCGCGGTCGCGCTGGCCGCGCTGTTGTCGGAGGCGTTCGACTACGACGACGGGGAGGTGATCGTCCCGGCGCTCTGTGGGGGCAACATCGACATGAACACGCTCACGACGGTCATCATGCGCGGGCTGGTCGAGACCGGCCGGTACGTCAAGCTCCGGACCGTGCTGAAAGACCGGCCGGGCGCGCTCGACGACCTGCTCGACGTCATCTCGGGCGAGCGGGCCAACATCTACGGCATCCAGCACGACCGGACCTCCCGGGACATCGCGATGAACGCCGCGGAGGTCGAACTCGACCTCGAAACGCGGGGGCCCGAACACGTCGAGACGCTGCTGGCGGCGCTCCGCGAGGAGGGCTTCGACGTCGAGGTGCTGGCGTAGGCTGGCTTGCCCAACTTTAAGTTACGGGGCGCGAACCAACAGGGTATGAAGCGAATCATCAGCACCAACGACGCACCCGAGGCGGTCGGGGCGTACAGTCAGGCGACGACGAACGGCGGCCTCGTGTTCACCGCGGGTCAGATCCCGCTGACGCCGGACGGCGACCTGCTCGACGACGAGGACGTCGCGGTCCAGACCCGCCAGAGCCTCGAGAACGTCAAGGCCATCCTCGAAGAGGAGGGGCTGACGATGCAGGACGTGCTGAAGGTGACGGTGTTCCTCGGCGACATCGACGACTTCGACGAGATGAACGACGCCTACAAGGAGTACTTCCAGGACAACCCGCCGGCCCGGAGCGCGGTCGAGGTGGGCGAGCTCCCGAAGGGCGTCGGCGTCGAGATCGAGGCCATCGCCAGCGCCGAGTGACGTGCGACCGCGCACGAAAGCCAGCCTCCTGTGGGGCGTCGTGGGCGTGTTCGCGTTTCTGGTCGCCCTTCAGGGGTACGAACTCTGGACCGGCTACCGCTACGCGCTCGCGGTGAAGTTCGGCGTCGCAGTCGCGGTCGGGGCGGGCGCGACCGGCCTCTCGTACGTCGCCGAACCCCGCCTCGTCGGGTAGAAAGGAAGATTTAAACGCCGGACCCGACTACGAACGGACGGGCCGGGATGGCCGAATGGCAAAGCGCACGCCTGGAAAGCGTGTCCCCTTACGGGGTTCTGGGTTCAAATCCCAGTCCCGGCGTTTCTCCGCGACCGACACCGCGAGCAGTTCGTCTGCTCGCGAACCCAGAGAGCGGTAGTCGGTATCGGCGCGGGATTCGAACCCCTGCCAGTCACAGCCACCGCAGGCGAACGAAGTGAGCCGAGGAGGACTGTCTGGCTCCGGGTTCAAATCCCAGTCCCGGCGTTTTCTCCGACCGCGACGCTGTGAGCGCCGCGTGTGACCGACCGACCGACCCGAGTCCGCTTCGGCCGCCGCGCGGTGGCGGGACGGCACCCGAGCGACGGAGAATGTGTATATAAAGATGCGCTGACAGGGGTCGGCGCGTCGACGTTTTCGTGGTAACTGTTCCCAGATAATCGGGTCCGTCCGGGCACCTTCCGGCGAAATCGGCGAGTATCGTGTGACTTCGGGGCGTGGGAACCCGTGGCGAGAAAGTAAACATTTATATAGAATCACAATCATACTACGAGGTGAACCATGAGTCAGCGAATGCAGGGTCAGCCGATGATCGTAATGTCCGACGAGTCCCAGCGCGTCAAAGACAAAGACGCCCAGGAGCACAACATCACCGCGGCCCGCGCGGTCGCCGACGCGGTGCGCTCCACGCTCGGACCCAAGGGGATGGACAAGATGCTCGTCGACTCGATGGGCGACGTCACCATCACCAACGACGGCGTCACCATCCTCCAGGAGATGGACATCGACAACCCGACGGCCGAGATGATCATCGAGGTCGCCGAGACCCAGGAAGACGAGGCCGGCGACGGCACCACGACCGCCGTCGCGGTCACGGGTGAGCTCCTCAAGAACGCCGAGGACCTCCTCGAGCAGGATATCCACCCGACAGCGATCATCAAGGGCTTCCACCTCGCCAGCCAGAAGGCCCGCGAGGAGATCGACAACGTCGCCGAGAACGTCGACGTCGACGATCAGGACCTCCTCCGGAAGGTCGCCGAGACCTCCATGACCGGCAAGGGCGCCGAGCTCAACAAGGAGCGTCTCAGCGAGATCATCGTCGACGCGGTCGACCAGGTCACCGTCGAGGGCACCGTCGACCTCGAGTTCGTCAAGACCGAGACCCAGACCGGCCGGTCGTCCGGCGAGTCCGAGCTCCTGAAGGGTGCGGTCATCAGCAAGGACCCGGTTCACGACAACATGCCCACCAGCGCGGAGGACGCCGACATCCTCCTGCTGAACGAGGCCGTCGAGATCGAGGAGACCGACGTCGACACCTCGGTCAACATCGAGAACCCCGACCAGCTCCAGCAGTTCCTCGACCAGGAAGAAGAACAGCTCAAGCAGAAGGTCGACAAGATCGTCGAGACCGGCGCCGACGTCGTCTTCTGCCAGAAGGGCATCGACGACATGGCCCAGCACTACCTCGCGAAAGAGGGCATCCTCGCGGTGCGCCGCGTCAAGAAGAGCGACGTCGGCTTCCTCAAGGAGGTTCTGGGCGCCAACGTCGTCTCGGACCTCGACAGCGCCACCGCCGAGGACCTCGGCCACGGCGACGTGACCCGCGACGACGGCGACGAGCTGTTCTACGTCGAGGGCGAGGACAGCCACGGCGTGACGCTCCTCCTGCGTGGCTCGACCGACCACGTCGTCGACGAGCTCGAACGCGGCGTCACCGACGCGCTCGACGTCGTGGCCCAGACGGTCTCGGACGGCCGCGTGGTCGCCGGCGGCGGCGCCATCGAGGTCGAGGTCGCGAGCCGACTCCGCGACTACGCCGACTCCGTCTCGGGCCGCGAGCAGCTCGCGGTCGAGGCGTTCGCTGACTCGCTCGAACTCGTCCCGCGCGTGCTCGCCGAGAACGCGGGTCTGGACTCCATCGACACGCTGGTCGACCTCCGGTCGGCCCACGAGTCCGGCGACGAGCGCGCCGGTCTCGACGTGTACAGCGGCGACGTCGAGGACACCTTCGACGCGGGCGTCGTCGAGCCCGCCCACTCGAAGGAGCAGGTCGCGTCCAGCGCCACCGAGGCCGCGAACCTCGTGCTCAAAATCGACGACATCATCTCCGCCGGCGACCTCTCCACCGACAAGGGTGACGACGAGGGCGGCGCCGGCGGCATGGGCGGCGGCATGGGCGGCATGGGCGGCATGGGCGGCGCGATGTAAGTTCGGTAGTAACCGAACTTCTCTGTCCGCCGAGTACCGTTCGCGGTGAGACACCGACCGGGCGACCGCCACCGCACAGCCCGCGACTGCGACTGCCTGGCTTCGGTCCCGACCGCCGGTCGACGGCGGTCCCGACCGCGTTCGACTTTTCGATTTCGTCGGCTCCGAGGAGCCTCGCCGACCGTTCGGTCCGAGAGCCCGACCAAAATTGCGCGATTCGCCGAGTTTTAGGTAGATTATAGTGGTCGCAGGCGGACCAGCCACGTATGGACACGCTCCTGCTCAATCAGGACGCCGTCGACGAGAACACGAAGATGGACGACGTGATCCGGGCGGTCGAGGACGCCTTCGCGGCGTACGCCCGCGGCGACGCCCAGATGCCCGCCAAGTCGTACATCGACCTGCCCCAGTACAACGGCGACTTCCGGTCGATGCCCGCCTATCTGGAGGCCGACGACTGGGACGCCGCCGGCATCAAGTGGGTCAACGTCCACCCCGACAACCCCGACGAGTTCGACCTCCCGACCGTGATGGGGACGATGGTGTACTCGAACCCCGAGACCGCGTTCCCGCTGGCGATCATGGACGGGACCGAACTCACGATGAAGCGGACGGGCGCGGCCGCCGCTGTCGCGACCGACTACCTCGCGGTCGAGGACGCCACCACGATGGGCATCGTCGGGGCGGGCGTCCAGTCGTACACCCAACTGGAGGCCGTCGCGGCGATCCGACCCATCGAGGAGGTCGTCGTGAGCGACCTCGACGAGGAGCGGGTCGCGAAGTTCATCGACTACTTCGACGACGACTTCGACGTGCGGGCCGGCTCGATCGAGGAGGCCGCCCAGTGTGACGTGCTCTCGACGGTCACGCCCGTCGAGGACCCCGTCGTCTCCCGGGAGGCCATCGGCGAGCACACCCACGTCAACGCCATGGGCGCCGACGCCGAGGGCAAACACGAGCTCGCCGACGAGATCCTGCTCGACGCGAAGCTCGTCATCGACGACCACGCCCAGACCACCCACTCGGGCGAGATCAACGTCCCGTACCACGAGGGCGTGCTGAGCGACGACGACATCTACGGCGAGGTCGGCGACATCGTCGTCGGCGACATCGAGGGGCGCACGGACGACGACGGTATCACGGTGTTCGACAGCACCGGGCTCGCGATTCAGGACGTGGCCGCGGCCCACGTCGTCTACGAGCACGCCGACGAGAACGACAACGGCTACCCCTTCGATCTCATCGGCTCGGACGTCGAGTAGTCGGGCTACCGCGACCGCCCGCCGGGGAGGCGCTCGGTCGGCGCCGCGCGTCCGCACTCCCCTTCTCATACGGCGCGTATCGACGACTGCACAGAGACGCGTTTTCGGCGGTTCGATCACCCGCGGCGAAGCAGGTTCACCAGCGTCGTCGCCGCCCGCGTCGCATTCCCCGAACCGACGGGCGTCTGTTGTTCGCGCTCGTCGATCGCGGCCTCGAAGAGGCCGGCGACGTCCCGGAGGAACGGGCCGACGTCGTCGGCGCTGAGGTAGTCGAACTGGGGGTGGCGAACGACCGAGGCGACCGTCGCCGCCGCGGTCCCGGCGACCGAGGGGCGTTCGACCACCGGGTAGTCCTCGAAGAGGACGCTGTGGAGGTGGAGCAGTTCCCCCCGGAGCAGGTGGCCCGCGACGCCGACCTCGTAGTCGGGGTCGGTCGCCGGGCGCTCGCCCGCCGCCATCGCTCGGTAGAGGTTCGGGAAGTCGACGCCGGCCTGCACCGTGAACGGCAGCGACGACCAGAACCGCGGGTTCACCTCCATCAGCTCGAACTCGCCGGTCTCGTCGTCGTGCAGGAACTCGACCATCGCGAGCCCGTGCCAGTCGAGCTCGTCGAGCAGTCGCAGACCCGCCGCTTCGAGCGCGGGGATGTCGACCGACTCGCGGTAGGCGCTCGGGCCGCCGCAGTACTTGTAGCCCCGGAGCTGGCGGTGCTGGAACGTCGCGAGCGCCTCGCCCTCGTCGTAGAGCGCGAAGAAGCCGTACTCGTCGTTTCCAGGCACGTACTCCTGGACGATCGGAACGTGACCCATCTCGGCGACGATCGAGTCGCGGTCGGGCTTGCCGCCCGGCTCGACGTACCTCGTCGTGCCGTGGCGGTACTCGGCGGCCGACTCCGGGCCGACGTACTCGGCGGTCGGCAGGGTGTAGCGCGCCTTGACGATGACCTCCTCGTCCCACGTCGTCCAGTCGTCGAACCGTCGAGTCTCGGGCGCGGGGACGCCCGCCCGCTCGGCGGCCGCGAACAGTTCGACGCGGTCTTGGGCCCCGCGGAGGGTGTCGAGCGACGGCCACGGCGTCCCGACGTGGTCGGCAAACGCCGACCGGTGGGCCGCCAGCGCGTAGACGTCGGGCTCGCGGAGCGGGATCACCGTGCACACGTCCTCGCGCTCGGCGAGCCCCAGCAGTCGCCGGGCGTACGCCGAGAGGTCCTCGGTCGGGTCGGGGGCCGAGACCGTCTCGTCGACGTACCGCGACCGGAACGCCGGCGGGTCCTCGCGCTCCGAGACCGCGATCGTCCGGACGCCTTCCCGACCGAGCGCCCTGACGCAGGCGGTACTGCTCGGGACGTCGATGGCGGGAACCACGACGCTCGGTCCTTCCTCGTGTCTGTTTGCTCTCATTGCGTGGGGACCACTTCGTGTAATGTCTTTGTTATGAATCGGCTGTCGCGGACGATCGGCCGACTCCGCCGGCCGCAGGCGGCTCCTACCGTCGAGAGCCGACGGCGTAAACGGCCCCTATCGACGGGGAAGCGAAATCTTACCGCCCGAGGGCGCGCGACAAGTGCCCACCGAGACGGGCGGCGGGCCGACTCCGAGGGGGTGTTCGACCCCGTGGGCGCGCCCGTCGGCGTCCCGCCCGCTAAGCTCAAATCTGCGCCGGGCTCGCGGTCGCCAGACCCGCCGGGAGCCGGACCGATCTCGACGCGGCGAGCGCGGTCGGCGCCCCGAACTGCCGTATTGAAAGACCTTTGGCCCTCGACTTCGTACGCTCGCCCAAGAGATACGTATGGGACGCCAAAACGGCTACGACCACCGAGAGATAGAGCGACGCTGGCAGGACCAGTGGGACGAGGCCGACGTGTTCCGGGTGCCAGACGACGCCGAGGACCCGGCGTACGTGCTGGCGATGTTCCCCTACACGTCCGGCCAGCTCCACATGGGCCACGTCCGGAACTACGCGATTACCGACGCTCTCGCCCGATACCGCCGGATGGACGGCGACGAGGTGCTCCACCCGATGGGGTGGGACTCGTTCGGACTGCCGGCCGAGAACGCCGCCAACGAACGGGACACGAACCCCCGAGAGTGGACCGAGCGGTGCATCGAACAGATGCGCGAGCAGTTCGAGGCGCTCGGGTTCGGCTACGACTGGGACCGGGAGGTGACCACCTGCGATCCCGACTACTATCGGTGGAACCAGTGGATCTTCAACCGGTTCCGCGAGGCGGGGCTGGTCGAGCGCCAGGCCGCGACGGTCAACTGGTGTCCGTCCTGCGAGACGGTGCTGGCCGACGAGCAGGTCGAGGGCGAGGCCGAACTCTGCTGGCGGTGTGACACGCCGGTCGAGGAGCGGGACCTCGACCAGTGGTTCTTCCGCACGACCGAGTACGCCGACGAACTGCTCGAGGACATCGACGAGTTGGACGGGTGGCCCACCAACGTCCGGGACATGCAGCGCAACTGGATCGGCCGGACCGAGGGCGCGGAGGTGCCCTTCGACGTCGAGACGCCCGACGCGACCGAGACCGTCCGGGCGTTCACCACCCGGCTCGATACGATCCACGGCGCGACGTTCTTCGCGCTCGCGCCCGACCACCCGCTCGCGGAGGCGGCCGCCGAGCGCGACGACGAGGTGGCCCACTTCGTCGAGCACGTCGCCGACCCGGACGGCGACGAGCCCCAGGGCGTCGCGACCGACATGACCGCCCGCAACCCCGTCACGGGCGAGGAGCTACCCGTCTTCGTCGCCGACTTCGTGCTCTCGGACATCGGCACCGGCGCGCTGATGGCGGTCCCCGGCCACGACGAGCGCGACCACGCGTTCGCCCAGTCCCACGACCTGCCGATCCGGCAGGTGATCGCCCCCGAGGACGGCGCGGATACCGAGGACGTCGACATCGAGGCGGCGCCCTACACCGAGGACGGCGTCCTCGTCAACTCCGGGGAGTACGACGGCCTGTCGAGCGAGCCGGCCCGCGAGCGGCTGACCGAGGAGGTCGACGGCGCCGACTCGGCGGTCCAGTACCAGCTTCGGGACTGGGGCATCTCGCGCCAGCGCTACTGGGGGACGCCGATTCCGATCGTCCACTGCGAGGAGTGTGGGCCCGTCTCGGTCCCCGACGACCGGCTCCCGGTCGAGCTCCCGGAGTTCGTCCACACCACCGGCAACCCCCTCGACGCGGCCGAGGAGTGGAAGCACACGGAGTGTCCCGAGTGTGGCGGCCCCGCCGTCCGGGAGACCGACACGATGGACACCTTCGTCGACTCGTCGTGGTACTTCCTGCGGTTCACCTCGCCGGATCTCGACGACGCCCCGTTCGACGTCGAGCGCGCGAACGACTGGATGCCGGTCGACGAGTACGTCGGCGGCGTCGAGCACGCCGTGATGCACCTGCTGTACTCGCGGTTCGTCACGAAGGCGTTCGCGGACCTGGACCTGCTCGACCACCGCGAGCCGTTCGAGTCGCTCACCACGCAGGGGATGGTGCTTGGCGAGGACGGCGCGAAGATGTCGAAGTCGAGAGGAAACGGGGTCTCGCCCGAGCGCATCGTCTCCGAGTACGGCGCCGACACCGCCCGGCTGTTCGTCCTCCGGGCGGCCCGCCCCGACAAGGACTTCCCGTGGAGCGAGGAGGGCGTCCGGTCGTCTAACTCGTTCCTGAAGCGACTGCTCGAGATGGCCCGCGAAGTCGATCCGGACGCCGCGGCCGACGACCCCGACGACCCGGCCGCCGAGTACGTCGCCCGCGAGGTCGCCGCCACGGTCGAGGCGGCCACCGACCGCTTCGAGGAGATGGAGTTCAACCGGGCGGTCCAGGCGATCGACGAGATGGTGTCGCTTCTGGTGCGGTACCGCGACCGCGACGCGGTCGACCCCGGCGTCGTCGCCCGGGGCGTCGAGGTCGCCGTGAAGCTCCTCGCGCCCGTCGCGCCCCACGTCTGCGAGGAGTGCTGGACGGCGCTGGACGGGGAGGGCTTCGTCGCCGAGGCCGACTGGCCGACCCCCGACCGCGACGTGAACGACCACGAGCAGGCGGTCCGGCTGGTCGAGCGGACCCGCGAGGACGTCCGGGACATCGTCGAGGTCGCCGGCATCGAGGAGCCGACCGCCATCGACGTGGTCACCGCGCCCGAGTGGATGCACGATGCGCTCGAACTCGCCCGCGACGCCGACGGCGACGTGGTCGGCGCGGTGATGAGCGACGGGGACCTCCGCGAGCGCGGCGAAGCCGCCGCCGACTACGCGAAGGACCTCGCCGCCGCGGCGCCCGCGCTCCCGGAGGCGCTCGCGCCCGACCGCGAGCGTGCGACCCTCGAACGGGCCGCGTGGCTCGTCGAGTCGGAGTTCGACGCGCCGGTCCGGGTGCTCGCCGCCGAGGAGGCCGACGACGACCTCGCGAGCAAGGCCGAGCCCGGCCGACCCGCGATCCACGTTCACGAGAACTGAAGTGGCCCCGGCGTCTGGGCCAGCTCGTGGGCGCGTTCGCAGACGCGGTTCGCGACCGGCTCCGAGACGGCCTCGAACAGCGCCGCCCCTCGCTCGACTGGGAGACCGAGCGCTACCTCCGGCGGACCCCCGTCGACGTCGCGGGCCGGGACGCGACCCGGTTCGCGGCGGTCGAGGTGGAGTGGCGAAGGGCCGACCCTGTGAACAACACGGCGAAGCTGTTTTACTACGCCGAGGACGGCGAACTCGACGCGTACGACGACGTCGCGGTGATCCAGCTCTTTTCGGGCTACTACGATCTCGCGTCTGGCGGGGTGTCCTCGAAGCGCGAGGTCGCGGAGTTCGTGGGCGAGACCGCCGCGGAGTCGGTCGAGCGCGTCTCGTATCGTCCGGTCGCCCTCCCGATCGAACCCCCGAAGCGCGGGGGCGACCGCCCCGAGGGCTGGCGCGACCGAATCGACGAGACCGCCCGCGAGATCGCGTCACTCCTGTAGCTGTGCGGGCTCGCGCCCGAGCAACGGCCGGGCGTCGAGCCCGTAGACGACGCCGTACGAGATCGCGAGCGTCAGCGCGTAGGACGCGCCGGGCACCGCGAAAAACGGGAGCGCGAGCATCGAGGTTCCGAGCAGATCGAGGACCGCGAGCGCGCCGAACGGCACCAGAAAGCCGAGCACGAGCAACAACAGCGTCACCTCGACGCGCCGGCCGTGAGCGCGCGGCGCTCGGCCGGCCGGTGACCGGACCGCGACCCAGCCGTATCCCGCGAGAAACGCCCCGAGCAGGACCGCGAGAAGCTCCCACCGCGCCGAGAGGGCGAACGCCCGCCCGGTCGCGGTCAGGTACCACCCGACGCCGAGGAACGCGAGCGCGAAGACGTAAAATCCCGTCACCGCCCACTGGACGCCGGCGACGAGTCGGGCCCGGACCGGCGAGACCGGCGCGGCGTCGGCGGCCGAGGCGGCGTCGCTCGCATCCTGCATGGGCGAGCCTCGACGCGGGGGCGAAAAACGCTGTCGGCGCGAGCTATTCGAGCGCGACGAGGTCGTCGTCGAGCATGTCGCTCAGCACGTCGCGGGCGTGGCCGTCGGGGTCGACGCCGTCGTAGACCGCCTTGACCTCCCCGTCGGCGAGGACGAAGGTGGTTCTGGCCGCCGCACCCCGCGAGGTGTCGACGTCGAACGCCTCGGCGAGTTCGCGCTCGGGGTCGGCGAGCAGATCGAACCGGATCTCGTACTTCTCGGCGAACGCCTCGTGGCTCTCGACGTCGTCGGTCGAGACGCCGAACACCGAGACGCCGGCGTCGTGATAGCTCTCCAGTTCGGCGTCGAACTGCTCGGCCTCGGTCGTACAGCCGGGCGTGTCGTCGCGCGGATAGAAGTACACCACCGTCGGTTCCTCGAAATCGAGCGCGACGGTCTCGCCGCGCTGGTTCGTCGCTTCGACCGTCGGCGCGTCCGCGCCGGTTTCGAGCGTCATGGCTCGGGATTGACGGCGAGCGGGCAAGGAGCTTGTGCTTACGAGATGTCGATTCGGTGCGAGTCCTGATCGCCGGCCTTCGGGAGCGTGACCGTCAGCACGCCGTTGTGGTATCGCGCGGTGGCGCTCGCGGCCTCGACGGGTTCGGGAAGGGTCACCGAACGGCTCGCCGACTGGTGGCGACGCTCCCGGCGGATGTATCGGCCCTCGTCGGTGTCTTCGTCGGCCGCGGTCGACTCCTCGTGTTCGGCCTCGATCCGGAGCACGTCGTCCCGGATCGTCACCTCGATGTCGTCCTCGGCGAACCCCGGCAGGTCGGCGGTCGCGACGTACTCGTCGTCCCGGTCGGCGACGTCGACCGAGACCTCGCCGTCGCCGAGCGTCGACTGCCAGTCCGACTCGCCCATCGGCTGTTCGAACTGCCGGGACATTCGGTCTATCAGCTCTTCGAGCTCTTCGAACGGATTCCGTCGTTTTGTCATAGTATCCCCCACGGGCGTTCCCGCCCGGCGGAGGTTCGGCGCGCCCGGCCTTAAAAATTCGTTCGGGTCAGTAGAGGACGTGCTCGGTGTCGTACGAGCCGAGCCGCCGGACCCAGCCGTTCTCGGCGATGTCTTCGAGCGCCGCGATGGCGGCCTGCGAGCGCTCCTCGTAGAGGCCCGCCGCGAAGTCGAGGTGGAACACGTAGTCGCCCAGGCGCTCGCCGCTCGGCCGGGACTCGACCCGCGTGAGGTTGATGTCCCGGTCGGCGAACGGTTCGAGCAGTTCGAGCAGCAGGCCGGGGTAGTTGGCGTTCGGATACACGACCAGCGAGGACTTCCCGCCGGCCTCGGACCGGTGGCTCGTGGGCGCGATGACGAAAAAGCGGGTCGCGTTCGACGTCCGGTCCTGAATCCCCTCGGCGACGATTTCCAGGTCCTCGCCCGCGTTGTCGGGGTGGCCGATGCCCGCGACCGTCGGGTCCTCGCGGGCGCGCTCGACCCCGCGGGCGGTGCTGGCGACCGCTTCGAGGTCGGCGTCGGGGTACTCGGATTCGAGGTACGACCGACACTGAGCGAGCGCCTGCGAGTGGCTGGCGATCGTCGAGAAGTTCCCGCTCTGGGCGAGCAGGGCGTGGCGGATCGGGGTGACGACCTCCCGAACGACCGAGACCTCGCGGTCGGCCAGCGCGTCGAGCGTCTCGGTCACGCTTCCCTCGATGCTGTTCTCGATGGGGACGACCCCGCGCTCGAACGACTCGTCGGCGACCGCTTCGACGATGGCGGTGACCGACTCCCGGAACTCGACGTCGTCGGCCACCGCGCTGGCGGCCCGGTGGGAGTAGGTCCCGGACGGACCGAGCGTGACTGCTTGCATGTGGCGGTGTGTTTCGCTGTTGAGGACAAAAGGCCGTCGGGTCTGACAGCGTTCGAGAGCCCCGACGGCTCCGGGGCGGCGAGTCGTCTCTCGGTCTCCGGACGGTCGGGGGAAAATCCGCGGAGTCGGCGGGCGGCTCCTACCGGTTCAGCGTGTGGATCGCGTGGTCGAGCGCGTTCTCGGCGGCCTCCATCACGGCCTCCGAGAGGGTCGGGTGGGTGTGGATGGTCGAGGCGACGTCCTCGAGCGTCGCGCCCATCTCGATGGCGAATCCGAGTTCGGCGATCAGTTCGGAGGCCTCCGGCCCGACGATCTGTGCGCCCAGCAGGAAGCCGCTTGGCTCGTCGGCGACGACCCGGACGAACCCCTCGGCGTGGCCGGTGGTGAGCGCTCGTCCCGAGGCGTTGAACGGGAACTGTCCGACCGTCGGCTCGAAGCCCTCCTCGTCGGCCTCGGCCTCGGTCAGGCCCACGGTGGCGATTTCGGGGTCGGTGAACACCGCGGCGGGAACCGCCTGATAGTCGAGGGCCGCGGGCTCGCCCGCGATGACCTCGGCGGCGACCTGCCCCTCCTTGCTCGCCTTGTGGGCCAGCATCGGCTCGCCCGCAACGTCGCCGACCGCGAAGACGTGCTCGACGTTCGACCGGGCGCGGTCGTCGGTCTCGATGAATCCGGCGTCGGTCGTCTCGACCCCCGCGTTCGACAGTTCGAGGGTGTCGGTGACGGGGTCGCGGCCGACCGCCACGAGGACCTTTTCGGCGCCGAACTCCGAGACCTCGCCGTCCTCGTCTTCGGTCGCGACGGTGATCCCGTCGCCGGCCTCCTCCCAGCCGCTGGCGGCCTCGCCGAAGTGAAAGTCGACGCCAAGCGACTCGGCGTTCTTCTTGACCGGGCGCGCGAGGTCGTCCTCGTAGGCCGGTAGCACCGAGTCGAGCATCTCGACGACGGTCACGTCGGTCCCGAGCTTGGCGAACACGCCCGCCAGCTCCATCCCGATGTAGCCCGCGCCGACGATGACCAGGCTTTCGGGCACCTCCGCGAGCGCCAGCGCCTGCCGGGAGTCGAGGACCGGCTCGTCGCCGAAGTCGAAGCCCGGCACCTCAATGGGGCGACTTCCAGTCGAAACGATGGCGTGTTCGAACTCGACGGTCTCGGCGCCCTGCCCGTCGCCGCCGTGGACGACGCGCGCGGAGTTCTCGCCGGCGAACTCCGCGCGACCCTCCATCAGCTCGACGCCGTTGGCCTTACAGAGCTTCTCGACGCCGCCGGTGAGCTGGTCGACCACGCCGTCTTTCCACCCGACCATCTCGCCCATCTCGACCTCGGGGTCTGCGTAGATTCCCATCTCCTCGGCGTGGCCGGCCTCGTGGGCCAGATCCGAGGCCGTGATCATCGCCTTCGACGGGATACAGCCGTAGTTGAGACAGGTCCCGCCGTAGGCGTCTTTCTCGACCAGCGTCACGTCGAGGTCGAGCTGGCCCGCCCGGATCGCGGCGACGTAGCCGCCCGGTCCCGCGCCGATTACTAACACGTCCGTGCCCGTAGAGATGTCTCCGACGACCATGTGGTCGGTAAATCGGGCTACCCGGTGAAAAATCAGGCGGGTTTTGCGACGGCGAGTGGGCGGTCGGCCGCGAACGGCCGGCCCGGCCCCGCCGACTCAGTAGCCCAGAGACTCGCGGACGAGCACGACCGTCGTCCGGTCGTCGTCGTTCTCGTAGCGGTAGATGAGCTGTTTGGCGATCGCGCTCGGCGCGCCGTACACGTCCTCGGCGCGGGCGTCTTCGAGGGGGTAGGCGACGTTCTCGAGGCGGTCGAGCGCGGCGTCGAGGTCGTCGACGACCTTGTTCGCGCCGGTGACCAGCAGGAGGTTGGCAGCCGCGAACGGGTAGGCGCCGATCCGGCTTCCCGAGGCGTCGGCCGCGACGAGTTCGCCCGACTGGGCGACGGCGTTGACGCCGCCGAGGAAGTAGTCGGCCGTCTGGGCCTCGCGGCGCGCGGCGGCGCGCTCGGTGTCGTCGTCGATGTCGAAGACCTCCGCGTGGAGGTTCTGCCAGTTGTGGTCGCCGTCCATCAGGTAGTCGTCGAACCCGATCTCCTCGAGCGTCGTGGAGTGACCGTTCATCACCGAGGCGCCCTCGGGGATTCGGGATTTGAGCTCCGCCAGTGCGTCCTCGGCGGTGTCGACCACGACGACCCCGAAGCCGCGGTCTTCGAGGTTCGAGACCGCCGTTTCGAGTTCGTCGTCGGTGGGGAGTTCGTCGAGCGATTCGTCGTAGGAGACGTCGTCCGCGTAGGCCGCTTTGTCGTGTTCCATGGGTAAATCTCCGGGACGCGCCGGCTCGACTTCTCGGAGCCGAGCGACGCGTCGCTCTTCGACCGGACGTACTCGCGCCGACACCATAAGCGCTCGCGGACGCGAACGTCGCCAGACGGCATCGGGGTTGCCGGGTGACGCGCCCGTAACTACCGGGGGTCGCGGCGGGTCGCTTACGCCACGCGCTCGACTTCGTAGCCCGCCTCGCGGACCGACTCGGCGATGGTCCGGGCGTGGCCGGCCCCGTTGGTGACGACCTGAAAGACGAGGTACGCCTCGCCGACCCGGAGGTCGTCGACCGCCCGGTCGTGGCGGACGGTCCGGATGTTCGCGCCGGTGTCGCCGATCAGCCCCGACAGGGTGGTCATCTCGCCGGGCTGGTCCTCGATCCGGATCCGGAGCCGGACCAGCTGACTGCGCTCGGTCAGCGCCTGTGTGAGCACCGTCTGGAGCATCGACATGTCGATGTTGCCCCCCGACAACACCGGGACCACGGTCTCGTCCGCGACGTCGAGGTCGGACGAGAGCAGCGCCGCGACCGACGACGCTCCCGCGGCCTCGACCAGTTGCTTGGCGCGTTCGAGCAACACGAGCTCCGCGCGAGCGATCTCGTCGTCGCTGACGGTCACCACCTCGTCGACGTGGTCGTCGATGAGTCCGAGCGTCAGCTCCGAGATGCCGCCGGTGGCGATGCCGTCGGCGATCGTCTTCGGCGAGTCGATCGAGGCCGGAATCCCCTTATCGAGGCTCTCGGGCACGGTCGCGGCCTGCTCGGCCTGGACGCCCACCACGCGGATCTCCGGGTCGAGTTCGGCCAGCGCGGCGCTGGCGCCGCCGATCAGCCCGCCTCCGCCGATCGGGACGACGACGGTGTCGACGTCGGGCAGTTGCTCGTGGATTTCGAGGCCGATGGTCCCCTGTCCGGCGACGATGGCGGGGTCGTCGTAGGCGTGGACGAACGCGGTGTCGTCGGCCTCGGTCAGCGACTCGGCGTACTCCATCGCGCCCTGAAAGTCCCGGCCCCGGAGCTCGACGGTCGCGCCGTACTCGCGGGTGGCATCGACCTTCGCCTGCGGGGCGTTCTCGGGCATCACGATCGTCGCGTCGACGCCGGCGGTGGTCGCGGCCAGCGCGACCCCTTGGGCGTGGTTGCCCGCGCTCGCGGCCACGACCCGGGCGGCGTCGCCGGCCTCGACGACCTGTTTGATCTTGTTCGAGGCCCCCCGGGTCTTGAACGAGCCGGTGCGCTGGAGGTGCTCCATCTTGAGCTCGACCTCGGCGCCGGTCATCTCGCTCAGCGACCGGCTCCGTTCGATCGGGGTGCGCTGGACGACCGACTCGTCGAAGCGCTCGCGGGCGGCCTCGACGTCGGTCAGCGTGACTCCGGTCATATTTGCCAGTGGCGGGAGGCGACCTAAAGTACTTTCTCAGTCGCCCCGCCGACGGGAGCGTCGCCCGTCGCGGTGTCGGTCGGCTCCTCGATCACGCTCACCCGACGGTCACGCGGCGTCGTCGTCCGGGCGAGAGACCGGCTCGACGCGAAACACGTAGTCCCCGGCGGCGGCGTCGAGGTTCGCGGGGCTCTCCTCGGCGGTGTGTGCTCGACACAGGAAGGCTCGCGCCTCGACGGTGCCGTGGCCGGTCTCCTCTTGGTAGCGTTCGAGGACGACGAACTCCGGCGGGTTGTCACACCCGCGACGGTGACACGAACCGGGCGGGTTCGCGCTTTCGGGCTCGCGTTCGCGGTCGGCGTCTGTGTCTCCCATCTCCCGTATCCCTTTGGCGGACTGCGCCATAACAGTGTGGTCGAGACGCGTCCCGAACGCGGGTCGCGAACGGAGCGTGCGCGCTCGGCCGCTCCGTGCTCGCCGGACGACCGCGGTGGGGCGGAGACGGGCGATCCCGACCTACTCCAGCAAGAGGAGTTCGGGATTCTCGACGTACTCCATGAACGTGTTGGCGAACGCCGCGGCGTCGGCGCCGTCGACGATCCGGTGGTCGATGGTCAGCGAAATGGGGAGGGTGTGCTTCGCCACGACCTCGCCGTCTTCCACGACGGGCCGCTGTTTCAGCTCGCCGATGCCGAGGATCCCCACTTCGGGGTGGTTGAGGATGGGCGTGGCGTACTCGCCGCCGATGGCGCCGAAGTTGGTGACGGTGAACGTCGAGCCCTGTAGCTCCTCGCGGGCGATCGAGCGGTCCCGGGCCTTCTGGACCAGTTCGTTGACCTCGCTCGATATCTGGAGCAGGCCCTTCCCGTCGACGTTCTCGACGACCGGCACCATCAGGCCGGCGTCGGTCGCGGTCGCGACCCCGACGTTGTAGTAGTTCTTGCGCAGGATCTCGCCGGCTTCCTCGTCGAGTTCGGCGTTGAGCTTGGGGTGGCGCTTGAGCGCCGCGACGACCGCCTTCATCACGAACGGCATGTAGGTCAGCCGGATGCCCTGCTCGTCGGCTCTGGGCTTGAGCCGCTCGCGGGTCGCGACCAGCTCGTCGACCACCGCGGTGTCGTGGTGGGTGACGTGGGGCGCGGTGAACTTCGAATTCGACATCGCCTCGCCGATGGTCTTGCGGACGCCCTTGTACTGGACGCGCTCGACCCGCTCGCCCGACTCGGCGCCGGCGCCGGCCGATCCCGCGGCGTCGGCGCGCTGGGCGCGCTGTTGGGCCTCGGCGTACTCCCGGACGGCCTGTTCGGTGACGAACGCCTCGCCGTCGCGCTGTTCGGTCGCGGGGACCGCGTTCAGGTCGACGCCCCGCTCGTCGGCGATCCGCCGCGTCGCGGGGGCGGCCAGCGTCCGGTCGCGGTCGGCCGACTCGGCGGGCGCCGAGAAGTCCTCGGTCGTGGGCTGAGCGCCCTGTTCGCGGGTCGCCGCGACGTCGTCGCCGACCGGCTCCTCGGCCGCCGCGAGCGCCTCGTCGCGCTCGTCGGCGCCGTCGTCTGAAGTGTCGGAGCTCTCGCCCGGTTCGGCGGCGGCGCGCACGTCCCGGTCGGTCACGCGACCGCTCGGGCCCGAGCCCTCGACCGCGGCGATGTCGACGCCGAGCTCGCGGGCGAGTCGGCGGGCGCTCGGGGCGGCGAACACCCGTCCCTCGCCGGTCGAGACCTCCTCGGAGTCGCCGGCGTCCGGGGCCGTCGGTTCGGCGTCGGCCTCGGAGTCGGCTTCGCCGGCGCGCTTCGCTTCGCCCTCGGTCTGGTCTTCGACCGGTTCGCCCTCCACGTCGAAGGTGATGATGACGTCGCCGACCGGGACGACCTCCCCCTCCCCGGGGATGATCTCCCGCACCGTGCCGTTCACCGGCGAGGGGACTTCGACGATCGCCTTGTCGGTCTCGACCTCGGCGACCGGCTGGTCCTCCGAGACCGGGTCGCCCTCCTCGACCAGCCAGGTGACGATCTCGCCCTCGCTGACGCCTTCGCCGACGTCGGGAAGTTTGAATTCGCGTACCATGTTAGAAGCTCACCGCGTCGCGGATGCCTTCCTTGATCCGGGCCGGCTCCGGCAGGTAGTAGTCTTCGAGCGCGTACAGCGGGAACGGCGTGTCGAAGCCGGTGATGCGCTCGACCGGCGCC
The DNA here is from genome assembly GCF_004765795.1 of Halorussus marinus. Lineage (GTDB taxonomy): Archaea > Halobacteriota > Halobacteria > Halobacteriales > Haladaptataceae > Halorussus > Halorussus marinus. Next base: position 42,807 of record NZ_SBIV01000003.1, on the reverse strand, counting down.
TCCTGATACAACAGCGCCTCCTCCTGGATAATCGAGGCGATCTCGCCGCCGAGACCGCCCGACTTCGGCGCCTCGTGGACCACCGCGGCCCGCCCGGTCTTCTTGAACGATTCGACGATGGTCTCCTCGTCGAGCGGCGAGATCGTCCGGAGGTCGACGACCTCGACGTCGATCTCGCCCTCGAGTTGCTCGGCGGCTTCGAGCGTCGGCCGGGTCATCGCGCCCCACGTAAACACCGAGACGTCCGATCCCTCCCGGCGGACCGCGGCTTCGCCGATCGGCACCTCGTAGGAGTCGGTCGGCACGTCGCCCCGGAACGCCCGGTAGATGAGCTTCGGTTCGAGGAACATCACCGGATCGGGGTCCCGGATGGCCGACGCGAGCAGGCCCTTGGTGTCGTAGGGCGTGCTCGGGATGACCACCTTCAGTCCGGGCTGGTGGGCGAAAAACGCCTCCGTCGACTCGGAGTGGTGCTCGGGCGCCCGGATCCCGCCGCCGTAGGGCGCACGGATCACCATCGGACAGGTGAACCGTCCGCGGCTCCGGGTGCGCAGGCGCGCGACGTGGCTCACGATCTGGTCGAACGCGGGGTAGATGAATCCGAGAAACTGGATCTCGGGCACGGGCTTCAGGCCGTAGGCGGCCATCCCGACCGCGGTGCCCACGATGCCCGATTCGGCGAGCGGCGTGTCGATCACGCGATCGTCGCCGAACTCGTCGTAGAGGCCCTCGGTGGCCCGGAACACGCCGCCGTTCTTGCCGACGTCCTCGCCCATCACGAGCACGTCTTCGTCCCGCTCCATCTCGGTGTGCAGGCCGTCTCGAACCGCCTGCACCAGCGTGAGGTTCTCGGTCGCTTGCTCTGAGTCTGGCTGGCTCATAGTTAGTCCTCCAGCAGCGCGTCGTCGCCGTACTGTTCGCGGACGCGGTCGAACCACTCCAGCTGTTCCTGGAGCCGTCCGGGCATCCCCTCGTAGACGTGGGCGAACATCTCCTCGGGGTCGGGGCGTTCGACCGCCTCGGCGGCGTCGATGGCGTCGGCGACCCGTTGTTCGTTCTCCCGTTCGATGGTCTCGATCTTCTCGTCGTCGAGCGCGCCCCGATCGCGCAGGAACGACTCCAGCCGGGGGATCGGGTCTTTCTGCTTCCAGCGCTCGACCTCGTCGTCGTCGCGATACACCGACGGGTCGTCGGCGGTGGTGTGGGCGCCAAAGCGGTACTGGACCGCCTCGATCAGCGTCGGCCGTTGCTCGTCGTCGCCGGGGTCTTTGGCCTTCTCGACGGCGTCTCTGGTCACCTTGTACACCGCGAGGGGGTCCATCCCGTCGACCTGCACGCCCTCGAAGCCGTACGCCTGGGCCTTCTGGGCGATGGTCTCGCTGGCGGTCTGGCGCTCGCGGGGCACCGAGATCGCCCACTGATTGTTGTTACAGAAGAACACCGACGGCGTGTCGAACACGCCCGCGAAGTTCAGTCCCTCGTGGAAGTCGCCCTCGGAGGTGGCGCCGTCGCCGAAGTAACAGAGGAAGGCGTTGTCGTCGCCCTTGAGCTTCGAGGCCCACGACGCCCCCGTCGCGTGGGGGATCTGGGTCGCGATGGGAACCGCGACCGTGAAGATGTTGGCGTCGTCGGGGACGGCGTTGCCCTGTTCGTGGCCCATCCAGTACAGCAGGGTCTGTTTCAGCGACAGCCCCCGAACCAGCGCCGCGCCGTGCTCGCGGTAGCTCGGGAACAGCCAGTCGCCGTCGTCGAGCGCGTGGGCGCTACCGATCTGTGCGCCCTCCTGGCCCGACAGCGGCGGGTACGTCCCCATCCGGCCCTGGCGCTGGAGGCTGACCGCCCGCTCGTCGAAGTGACGGGCCAGCCGCATCTGCTGGTACATCTCTACCATCCGGTCGTCGGAGAGGTCGGGGACCTCCGCGCCCTCGACGACGTTGCCGTCCTCGTCCAGTACCTGTACGCGGTCCTGGGGGTCTCGATGTACGACGCTCACGGTCGAACCCATCCTGACATATTCAATAGGTCATCCGCACGCATTATAGGGTTTTCGTAACTAACTTTCCATAAGTATGGTTCTCCCGTCACTTTCCACCCGGAGTTCCGATTCTCCGCCGAGTAATCGTTCGTTTCTAAGTTTTCTTCGAGTATGGTAGACGTTCGTCAGACGTATACCCGCGTATCTCCGGACTGGGTGGACAAACGGCAAAAATTGCGCCAACTTCGAGAGGCGCTCGGAACACCAAGGTATTCGGTCGCTTCGGGACACTGCGGGTCTCGATCTCCCCGATGGGTCGCTTCGTCGCTCGCTCAGACGGAGGCTCGGCGGGCCTCGCGGCGCGCCTGTTCGACGGTCTTCCCGTCCCGGAGCAGGGCGTCGACGAACAGCTCGCCCGCCTTGTACGACGACCGGACCATCGGCCCGCTGGCACAGTAGAGGAAGTCGAGTTCGTCCTCGGCGACCCGCCGCCACGTCTCGAACTTCGAAGGGTGGACGTACGCCGAGACGTCGAGGTGGTCTCGGGAGGGCTGGAGGTACTGACCGAGGGTCACGATGTCGACGTCGATCTCCCGGAGGTCGCTCAGCGTCTGGTACACCTCGTGGTCGTACTCGCCGACCCCGAGCATGATGCTGGTCTTGGTGTAGACGTCCGACTCCCGCTCGGCCTGTTCGAGCACGCCGAGGCTCTGGTCGTAGCCCGCACGGGGATCCCTGACGGGGCGCTGGAGGCGCTCGACCGTCTCGACGTTGTGAGCGAGCACGTCGGGTTCGGCGTCGATGATCTTTCGGATCAGCCGTTCGTCACCCTGGAAGTCCGGGATGAGCACCTCCACGAGGATCGAGGGGTCCCGGCGCTTGATCTCCCGGATGGTCTCGGCGAAGTGGGCCGCCCCCTGCCCTTCGAGGTCGTCGCGGTCGACCGACGTGAGCACGACGTAGTCGAGCCCGATCTCGGCCACCGCGCTCGCCACGTTCGCGGGCTCGTCGGGGTCCAGCGGCTGGCCCCCGCCGGTGTCGACGTCGCAGAAGCCGCAGTTGCGGGTACACTGATCGCCCATCAGCATGAACGTCGCCGTCCCGCCCGAATCGGAGTTCCCGCCCTCGGCGTTCTGCGACCCGCGGCTTCGGCCCGACCAGCACTCACCGAGGTTCGGGCAGTTTGCCTCCTCACAGACGGTGTGGAGGTCGTGGTCCCGGAGCGTCTGTTTGATCCCAGTGAACTCCCGCCCGGCGGGCGGCTGTGTCTTCAGCCAGTCGGGTTTCCGGCGGCGGCTCATTGGAACCACGTTGGGCCGCGGTCGTCAAAAGGGTGGGGTATTCGGCGCCGGACTGGACGTTCGTCGAACGTCCGGGCCCGAAACGGCCGATCCGTGAGGCGAGCCTGCGACGACGTGCGTTGGGGTCGATCGACGGCGGCGGAACGAGCGTGAAACGGAGTACTCCGTGATTCTCGAACGCTAAGGGACGAATAACAAAGCACGTCGGGCGCCTATCGTTCGGCATGCACACTAACGGTCTCGACTGGCTCGCCATGCTGTTCGCGATCCTCGGCGCGGTGACGTGGGGCATCCTCGGGCTCACGGGGCTGACCGGCGATCCGATCAACGTGGTCGCGCTGGGGCTCGAGCCCATCTTCAGGCCCGGCCCGGCCGAGACCGTCGAGTACTTCGTCTACGTTCTGGTCGGCCTGTCCGGAGTCTACCTGCTGTACACGGCCTACAAGATGGGTCGGTCGAGCCGACGCGAAACCAAACGCCGGCGCCGCGAACCCGCCCCCGACCCCGACCGCGACCGCGAGAGCGCGGGCGCGGAGAACGCCGATCACTGAGCGCCGACTCACTCCTCCTGGCCGTACCCCTCGAACTTCTCGGCGACCGCGCCCATCTCGTCGGGACTCAGTTCGACGGGGTCGCCGATCGCCTTCGCCTGACAGTAGATGCGGGCGGTGTACTCGACGTTGACCGCGGTTTCGAGCGCGGCGTCCAGATCGTCGCCGGTCGCGAGCAAGCCGTGGTTGGCGAGCAGACACGCCTCGGCGTCGGCCGCCTCCATCGCCTCGACCGCGTTCGCGGCGAGCGCCGGCGTGCCGTAGGTGGCGTAGTCGGCGACCGGGACGGTGGTCCCCGCGAGCGCGAGCATGTAGTGGACGGGCGGGATCGGTTCGTGGAGGATCGCGAGCGTCGAGGACCACGGCGAGTGAGTATGGACGATCGCGCCCGGCCCGAACTCCCGGTAGATCGCGGTGTGCATCGGCGTCTCCGAGGACGGCGCGAGTTCGCCGGCGATCCGGTCGCCCTCGAAGTCGACGACCGGCACGTCGCCGGCGTCGATCCGGTCGTAGGCGACACCCGTGGGCGTGACGGCAAAGCGGTCCTCGCGACGGACGCTCAGGTTCCCGGTGCGACCGGGCGTGAGTTCGGCGAGTTCCGAGGCGCGGACCGAGACCGCACGGCGTTCTGCTCCGAGCATGAGTGGAGTAAGGCGGGACAGACTTATATGCGGTCTGACCGAGAGCGACGACGAGCGGGGGCGCCGACACCGACGACCGCCGGGCCCTGAACATTGTTACACGACGACAAGTTTCGAAAACCCTATACCTAACACCGGCGTTTTTCTCGTTGGATAACTACAATAAACGATGTTCGACGTTTCCCGAGATGAAATAACCGACGGATCGCTCGTCCGAGCCCTGCTGGTGCTCGCGGCCCCGCTGGTCGTCCAGAACCTCGTCCAAGTCGTCCAGAACGTCGTCGACACGTTCTGGGTCGGCCGGCTCGGCGAGGACGCCGTCGCCGCGGTCGGCGCGAGCATTCCGGTGATGGCGCTCGTGTTCAGCGCGACGATCGTCACGTTCACCGGGACGCAGGTGCTTGTCTCCCAGCGGGTCGGCGCCGACGACCTCACTGGCGGTCGGCGCGCCGCGTTCCACGGCCTGACGCTCGCGCTGGCGGTCGGCGGGGCGGTCGGCGCCGGCGTGGTCGCCGGCGCCGACCGGATCATGGCGCTCGTGCTGTCGGGGCCCGACGTGACCGCCCAGGCGGCGGTGTATCTCGGGACCGTGATGTTGGCGCTCCCGTTCATGGCCGCCAGCGACGCCATCGAGGGCGGGTTCGTCGGCTGGGGCGACTCGCGAGCGGCGCTGTACGTCAACGTGACCGCGGTCGTCGTCAACCTCGGACTGGACCCGTTTTTGATCCTCGGCTGGGGCCCGTTCGCGGCGATGGGCGTCCGGGGGGCCGCGATCGCGACCGCCGTCGGCTACACCGCCGGGTTCGCGCTCGCACTCGGATTGCTGGTGAGCGGCCGAGACGGCTACACGATCACCCGCGAGTCGATCGGCTTCGATCCGGCGGAGTACCGCGAGATCCTCGACGTCGGGCTCCCGCGGGGCGGCCAGCAGATCGCGAGCCAGTCGGTTCGGGTCGTCATCGTCGGCCTCGTCTCGGTCGTCGGCGGCGCCGCGGGAGTCGCCGCCTACACCGTCGGCGCGCGAGTAGCCAGCGTCGCGTTCATCCCGGCACAGGGGCTCTCGGGCGCGGCACAGAGCGTCGTCGGCCAGAATCTCGGCGCGGACCAGCCGTTGCGAGCGCGCCGAGCGACGTGGGTCGGAGCCGCCATCGCGGCCGTCGGACTGACCGCGATGGGGGCCGTCCAGTGGGCGATCCCGGAGCTTCTGGTGACCCTCTTCGTGCCGGACGTCTCCGCCCGGGGGCTCGCGCTCAGCGTCGACTACCTCCAGATTCTGGTGTTTGGCTACTGGGCCATCGGCGCGACGTACATGTTCAACGCCGGCTTCAACGGCGCCCGCCGGACGAAAGTCAGCATGGTCGCCGGACTCCTGCAGTACTGGGCGGTCCGGCTCCCGATCGCGGCGGTCGGCGCGCTCTGGTTCGATTACGGCGTCCACGCGGTCTTCTGGGCGGTCACCCTCTCGAACGTCGCGGCCGCGGTCGGCGCCGGCCTCTACTACTACTACACCACGAACAACGGGATGTTGCGCCGGGCGGCCGACCGGGTCGGCGCGAGCGCCGACTAGTCGACCCGGACCGTCCGGGAGTCTCGGACCGGGAGCAACGGCAGGTCCGGGAACGTGACCTCGATCTCGTACTCCATCTCGTCGTCGGTCCCGCCGAACACGCCGACCGGGACGGTCGTCTCGGCGTCGAGGTACGTCTCGGTCGCGGTCATCTCGACGCCGTTGACCGTGACCCGGACGCCCGCCTGCGCGCCGTCGCCCGCGTTGTGCACGGTCACTTCCCGCATGTCGTTCTCGCCGCGGGGGACCGAGTCGGGGAACGGCCCCCACTCGACGTCCACCGCCGGTAAGTCGCGGGCGCTTTCGAGGACGGCCTCCGCCACGCCGGCCGAGAGTCCGGCGTCGACGAGACCGTCTTCGCCCGCCGCGCGCACGTCGGCGGGCGTCGCGATGCCCTCGGTGGCGAGCTTGCTCGCTCGGCCCGATCCCACGCCGTCGATGGCGGTGAGCCCGACCGCGTCGTCGCTGACCCCGTGGTCGATGCGGGCCTCGATCCGGCGCGCGAGGTTGGCGGCCGCCGGGCGGTCGAACCGATCGAAGAAGGCGCCCAGCGCCGCCAGCAGTCGGAGCGCGTTCTGGGTGATGACCCACGCGTCGCTCCGGAGTTCGGTCGGCGTGGTGCCCGACATCGACGATCGGAGGATCGCGAGCACCTTCCGGGTTCCGGGGTCGAGGTCGCCGGTCTTCCGGCCCACCAGCACCGAATCGACCGCCTCGCGCTCGGACTGGCGGGCGCTCACGCTGTCGAACTCCGCGGCGTCGGCGACCGTCCGGAGCACGTCGGCGGTCCCGACCGACTCGGCCTGCGCGAGGTCGTGGAACCCCTCGGCGGTCTCGAGCCGGAGATAGAACTTCGAGGCGAGCCGACCCAGCGGCGTCGCCGCCACCGAGAGGTCCTCGCCGACCTCGACGAACCCGCGGGCTTCGAGACCGTCGAGCGCGGTCCGGACTCGCTCGCGGAGCCCCTCGTGGACGTCGTCGAGGCCGTACGCGTCGGGGTCGGCCCGGGCGCGGACGTAGTAGAACGTCGTTTCGAGCCAGTCCATCACGTCGCCGAGGTCTCTGATGGTCCCCATCGCGATCTCGGCGTTGAGGTGGGCGTCGAGGTCCGCCGCGAGCCGCGACTCGATCTCCTTGCCGTCCCGGAGGAGCCGGCGGTACTTGTCGGCCTCCGAGCGGTCGCTGACGACCCAGCCGTAGCCCACGTCGTCGTACTCCGGGCGGCCCGCCCGCCCGAGCATCTGGAGGATGTCGAGCGGGCTCATGTCCACCTCGCCTTCGAGCGGGTCGTGGAGCTTCGTGTCACGGAGCACGACACACCGGGCCGGGAGGTTCACGCCCCACGCCAGCGTCGACGTCGAAAAGAGGAGTTGGATCTTGCCCTGCTTGAACCACTCCTCGACGAGGTCCTTGTCGTTTTTCGAGAGCCCGGCGTGGTGGAAGGCGACGCCGTCGAGGACCGACTTGCGGAGCGTCTCGTTCTGGAGCGCCTTGGTGTCGGTGTGAAAGTCGTAGTCGCCCCGCGCCCCGACCGGAACGTCGCGCTCGGCGATCTCGTCGCGGGCCTTCTTGGCGGCCTGCACCGTGTCCTGCCGAGAGGAGACGAACACGAGCGACTGGCCGCCGTCCCGGATGTGGGGTTCGGCGAGGTCGAGCGCGCGATAGAGCCGGCGGTACTTGTCGGCAAAGGAGTTGTCGCCGTGGGTGTAGGTCTCGACGCCCGAGTGGAGCTCGACCGGCCGGTAGTCGTCGCCGAACTCGAAGGTCGCCTCTGGCGGGGCGTCGAGCCACGCGGCCACGTCCGAGACGTTTGGCATCGTCGCCGAGAGCGCGACCACCCGCGGGTCACAGAGCCGTCGGAGCCGAGAGATGGTGACTTCGAGGACGCTCCCGCGCTTCTCGGAGTCGAGCAGGTGGACCTCGTCGATGACACAGCAGTCGACGTCCCGGATGAACGAGTAGCGCCGCGAGTCGTGCTTGCGGGTCGCCGAGTCGGTCTTCTCGGGGGTCATCACGAGGATGTCGGCGCGCTCGGCCCGCCGGGGGTTGAGGTCGCGCTCGCCCGTGACGACGTACACCGAGTAGCCGAGTTCCTCGAAACGCTCCCACTCGCTCTCTTTTTCGTTGGTGAGCGCGCGCATCGGCGCAACGAACAGCGCGGTCCCGCCCGCCTCCAGCGTCCGGCAGATCGCCAGCTCCGCCAGCGCCGTCTTACCGCTCGCGGTCGGCGCGCTCGCGACCACGTTCTCCTCGGTTTCGAGGAGCGCGGGCAACACCTCCCGTTGCATCCGGTTGAACTCCTCGAACGGGAACGCCTCGGCGAACTCGGGGACGACCTCGGCGACTTCCATCGTTGAGTTCACGGGGCGGGGAGGGCAAAGGCGTTTCTCTCTGGGCGGACGCGGCGCCGGAGGGCCGGATTACTCGAACAGGATCGCCCGGAGGTCGTCGGGCGAGTCGGCCACCGCGTCGGCCGCCGAGAGGTCGAGGTCGGCGCCCGAGCGGTTGCGGTAGCCCACCACGGCCATCCCGGCCGCGCTCGCGGACTGGACGCCGTGCTCCGAGTCCTCGACCGCGACGCAGTCGACGGGGTCGACGCCGACGCGCTCGGCCGCGTACTCGTAGACGCCCGGATCGGGCTTGCTCGGGCCGTCGATCTCCTCGGCGCTGACCACCTCGTCGAAGGCCGCCCGGACGTCGAACCGATCGAGGACGCGATCGATCCAGTCGGGCGGCGACGACGAGACGAGCGCGAGCCGGCGGTCGTCCGCCCGGAGATCCGAAACGAGCCCCCGAAAGCCGTCCATCAGGTCGACCCGCTCGCCGTAGAGGTCCCGGGCCGCCTCCTCGTAGCGTTCGACGAACGCCGACTTGTCGACGGTCGTCTCGTAGTGTTCGTCGAGGTAGTCGTAGATCTCCCGGAAGTTCATCCCGGTGGTCTCCTCGGCGTCGACCGATCCCTCGACCACCGCTGGGTAGATCCGGGTCTCTTCGATGTCGACCCAGTAGCGCTCGGAGTCGACGACGACGCCGTCCATGTCGAACAGCACGGCCGTTGGTTGCACGGTCGGACCGACGGCGTCGATCGGAATATGCTTTCTGCGCCGTCGCGCCGACCGTGACGGATCGAGAGCCGACAGGGAACGTCAGGCGTCTTGGCGGCGGCGCCACTCGTCGCGGACCGTGGGACCGACGCCGCCGACGCCGATCAAGATCCCCCACGCCACGGCGCTCGGCGCGCCGAGCGCCGTGGCGACGAGGAAGCCGACGACTCCGCCGGCCACGAGCAGGGCGGTTTCTTTCGTGTCGCGAGAGACCATATCAGCCGTATGACACTGTGGGCATAAAAAACGCCCGTCGCGAGCGACCGGGACGGCGGCCCGGACGCGTCGGGGCGCGCGAACGTTTAAATCACAGGCCGGGACCACCCACGTCTGTGACCGACTCAGTTCGCGTCTACGCCGGCGACTGTACGACGATCTACCGCTCGGACGACGACCCCCGCCGCCAGCGCGGGCGCGTCGTCGTGGTCCACAAGCCCGACGGCACCGTGCTCGTCCACGACGCGGCGGGCTACCAGCCCGTCGCGTGGCTCACCCGCGCGGACGCGGTCCACCGCGAGCAGGGTCCCGACGGCGAGTTCGCGCTCGTCGCGGTCAAGGACCGCGACCGCCTCCGGGTCGAGGCCCACGGCGACGGCGACCGCGCCAGCCACGACGCCACCGCGGCGGGCGTACCGGTGGGTGGCTGTCCGGCGTGTGACGGCCGACTCGTGCGCGCTCGCGGCGCCGTGACGTGTCTCGACTGCGAGGTCGACCACGGACTCCCGCGGGACGCCGTCGTACTCGAAACCACCTGCGAGTGTGGCCTGCCGGAGATGGCGGTCGATCGCGGCGACCGGTTCGAACTCTGTGTCGACCGCGACTGCGAACGCCTCGACGACGCGGTGCGCGACCGGTTCGACCGCGAGTGGGCCTGCCCAGACTGCGGCGGCGACCTCCGGGTGTTGCGCGAGCGAACCCTGTTTCTGGGCTGTGAGCGCTACCCCGACTGCGACGCGACGTTCGGACTCCCGGACCGCGAGGTAGTCGGCGACTGCGAGTGCGGACTACCGCGGGTCCGAGTCGGTGACGGCGCCGACGACGCGAGCGATCCGGCCGGCTCGCGGTGTCTCGACGCCGAGTGCGAACGCCCCCCGGCGACGAGCCGAGCCACACGGAACGGGGAGTAGCCGCCCGAGTCGCCCGACCGAAAGCGCCGCGAGCGCGCTCTTCCCGCGGACAGGCCGTCGGCCTCGCGGGGACACCGGAGCCCCTTTGACGCCGGGAATCCGATGGACGCCCATGGACGGACGCCTTCGCGACGGCGAGGTGGTGGTCGGCGGGGACGCCCGCCAGCGCTTCTACGATTCGAGCGGGTACGGCCGGCCGCTCGACGCCGGCAACCACATCGCGCTCTCGCGGGTCGAGGCCGCGTATCTGCTGTTCAAGGGAGATCTCGATAGCGTCGTGCGGGACGCGGCGGAGGGCCGATCGGGGGCCGACGGCGAGCGCATGGGGTTCCGGGCGTTCCTCGCGGCCGCCGGCGACGAGATCGCGACCCGGTTTCTGGTGTACGCCGACCTCCGCGACCGGGGGTTTTACCTCTCGCCGGCCCGCGAGGGCTGGGTCGAGGCCCCGCGAGCCGAGTCCGACTTCGTCGTCTATCCCCGCGGGAAGGGGCCGTGGGACGACGAGGTGCTGTATCGGGTCCGGGTCGTCGGCGAGCGCGCGGCCGTCCCGGCCGCCGACCTCGGAGCGACGGTGCTCGCGGTCGTCGACGAGGAGAGCGAGATCACGTACCTCGAAACCGATCGGGCGGACCTGCGGGGCACCTCGACAGTCGAGTTGCCCCGGGACGTGTCGGCCGACCTGCTCGACGACCGCGTGCTGGTGTGGGAGCCCCCCGAGCGACTCCACTACTTGGGGTTCTACGGTCAGCCCCTCGACGGCCGGGACCCGAACCGTTCGGTGCCGGGCGCGCTCCAGCTCTCGCTGGTCGAGGCCGCGTTCCTCGCCACGGAGGGCGTCCTCGCCGTCGAGGGCGGTCCCGAGGCCGTCCGCGAGCGCGGGCGGGCCGTCGAGGGCGAGCGGTTCGATCGCCGACTCCGGGTGTACCGGGCGCTCCGCGAACGGGGCGTCGTCCCCAAGACCGGCTTCAAGTTCGGAGCGGACTTCCGAACCTACGCCGAGGTCGAGTCGGTCGACGATCTGGGCCACTCGGAGTGTCTCGTCCGGGTACTCCCCGACGACCACGCGTTCGCGCCCCGCGATCTGGCGCTCGACGTGCGCCTCGCCCACGGGGTCCGGAAGCGAATGATTTTTGCGCTGATAGGGCCGAACGACGGCATAACGAGTTGGCTCTCGGTGGGCCGATTGACACCGTGACATCATATATGACACGAGATACCACTAGCGACCGCGGGCGAGACCCGGACGGCGAGGACGCGGCCGAACCGCTCCCCGACGGCGGGACGGCGGCCGGCGACGACGAGACGACCCTCGACCCGTGGGGGTCGGCGACCGTCGCCGACTACCGGAAGCTGTTCGAGGACTTCGGCATCGAGGCGTTCGACGAGATACTGGCCGAGGTGCCCGATCCCCACTACCTGATGCGGCGGGGCGTCATCTTCGGCCACCGCGACTACCGCAAGGTGGCCGAGGCGATGGCGACGGGCGAGCCCTTCGCGGCGCTCTCGGGGTTCATGCCGACCGGCGACCCCCACATCGGTCACAAGCTGGTGTTCGACGAAATCATCTGGCACCAACAGCAGGGCGGGGACGCCTACGCGCTCATCGCCGACCTCGAAGCCAACAGCGCCCGCGGGATGACGTGGGACGAGATCGACGAGCACGCGCGAGACTACCTGCTCAGCCTGCTCGCGCTCGGGTTCGACCCCGAGGAGGGCGAGCTCTACCGCCAGTCGGACAACCGCGAACTCCAGGACCTCGGGTTCGAACTCGGCGAGAGCGCCAACTTCTCCGAGCTGGAGAACATCTACGGCTTCGACGGCGAGACCAGCGTCTCGCACATGCAGAGCGTCGTGACCCAGATGGCCGACATCCTCTACCCCCAACTGGACGAGCCCAAGCCGACGGTCATCCCGGTCGGTCCCGACCAGGACCCCCACGTTCGGCTCGCGCGGGACCTCGCGGCCCGGACGCAGTTTTTCGGCGTCACGAAGGCCTACGCGAGCTTCGAGGCCGACGCCGACGAGCGCGAGCACCTCGCGGCGGCGTACGGCGCGCTCTCCGAGGACACCGACGAGCCCGTCCGGTGCGAGGACGCCGCCGACTGGCTCGAAGCCGAGATGGCGCCCGACGACGCCCGCGAGCGCGTCGCGGCGAAGCTCCGGGAGGCGGGAAAAGAGCCCCTCCGACCCCGGGTCAGGTTCCTCGACCGGAACGCGACCGACGAGGCGTTCGAAGCGCTCATCGACGCGGTCGACGGCGAGAAGCGCGTGTTCGACGAGCACGTCGATTCGTTCGAGCTCTCCCGCGAGGCGGCCGAGGAGCTCGCCCGCGAGGTCGAACTCGACCACGGCGGCTACGGCTTCGTCGCGCCCTCCTCGATCTACCACCGGTTCATGACCGGGCTGACCGGCGGGAAGATGTCGTCGTCGGTGCCCGCGAGCCACATCAGCCTGCTCGACGACCCCGAGGACGGCTACGAGAAGGTGAAGGCCGCGACCACGGGCGGCCGGGAGACCGCCGAGAAGCAACGCGAGCTCGGCGGGCAGGCCGACGAGTGTCCGGTGTACGAGCTGTACGCCTACCTGCTCGCGGGCGACGACGACGAGTTCGCCAAGCGGGTCTACGACGAGTGTGTGGACGGCGAGCGCCTGTGTGGCGACTGCAAGGAGCAGGCCGCCGAGCTGATGCGGGAGTTCCTCGCAGACCACCAAGAGAAGCGCGCGGAGGTCCAAGAGCTGTTGGAGGCGGCGGACATCGACCTCGACAGCGATCGGGCGCGGACGTGAGTCGACGAGTCCGCGCCCGGTCGAGCGGGTGCATTCGGTAACAGTTAACCGGGCGGAAGGGGTGGACGCACGTATGGCGACGACGACAGCGGACCGACTCGAACCCCTCGGCATCGGCTTCGGCGTACTGATCGCGCTCGTCGGCATCGCGACGCTGGTCGGGATGCCGTGGGCGCACAAGGGCGGCGGCGCGCTCCTGGCGGTCGGACAGGTGCTCGGCGCGCTGTCGGCGATCGGTATCGGCGCCGGACTGGCGTGGGTCGCGAAGGAGTAGGCCGCGATTACGTTACTTGTTCGGCAGGAACGCGAACATCACGAGGAACGCGACCGTGAGGCCGCTGAGGATGACGACTCCCCACAGCCCGGCGATGCGTTCGTCGAAGTCGGCCTGCGCGTCGAGTTGCTGTTGATACTCGGCGGTCTGGGTCGAGAGCAGGAGTTCGCCCTCTTCGGGGAAGTGAGGCACGAAGCTCTGCGTGTCGCCGGTCGGGCCGAGCGTGACGTTCCGGCCTTCCGCGAGACCGACCTCGTTCGTCCGCGTGCCGGTCCACGCCAGCGTGGCGACGTCGGCCGTGATGTTGCTGACGGTCGTTTCGTTGCCCTCGTACTGGAGACTCTCGCCCTCGGCGAACGTCCGGGTGTCGGGCTCGCCGAACTGATCGCGCTTGTACTCGTCGACCGGGACGAGCGTCCGGTTGTCGCCCTCACCGACGATGACGTAGCGAGTCTCGTCTTGGGTGACCGTCGAGGTGTTCTCGCTCAGGTTGAACTGCTGGCGGAGCGTCACCTCGCCCGGGTCTGACTCGTTGGGGATGAGCACCCGATAGGTGGTGTTGTCCAACTGGGTCGTCGTGTTGTTCTCCCACGTCGCTGTGTACCGGGCGGACTCGTTCGTCCACGCCAGCGTTCCCTCGCCGTCACCGATCGACGCCACCGTGTACTGGCGGTCGCCGACGGTCAGCGTCTGGTCTTCCGTGTACGTGTCGCCTTCGACGCTTATGTCGGGCTGTTGAGCTGTCCCGATGAGCGAGTACGCGCCGGCGGCGACGACGAGAAAGAGGACGGCGTACACCGTCGCTGAACGTCGTTGCATATTCGAAGCCGACGGACGCGCTCCGTTTAATGGTTACTTTTCGAGCGAGCGACGCGGGCCAAACGGTTTAGTCCGGCGAGCGAGAAGTATCACGCTTGGCCCGGAGCCGGGAGCTTTTCGGCGCCCACGGACCGAACGCGAGTATGGACAAACAGGAGTACCGCGAGCGCATCTGGGACCGACTGGAAGCCGAGGGGATCGCGCGCTTCCCGTTTCCGCCCCACGGCCGGATTCCGAACGTCGCGGGCGCCGCCGACGCCGCCGACCGACTCGCCGAGACCGACAAGTGGCGGGCGGCCGACGCGGTGAAAGCCAACCCCGACGCGCCCCAGTTGCCCGTCCGCCGGCGGGCGCTCCGGGCGGGCAAGACCGTCTACATGGCCGTGCCGCGACTCCGCGACGAGAAGCCTTTTTACGAACTCGACCCCGGCGAGATCCCGCCCGAGGCGTACGACAGCGCGCCGACCGTCTCGCACGTCGAGGACCACGCCCGGCAGGTCGGTCCCGACGCGGTCGACGCGATCGATCTGGTGGTCTCGGGGAGCGTCGCGGTTACCGAAGCCGGCGCCCGGATCGGCAAGGGCGAGGGGTACAGCGACCTCGAATACGCGGTCCTGTGCGAACTGGGACTGGTCGACGAGGAGACCACGATCGCGACCACGGTCCACGACGCCCAAGTGATCGACGGACCCGTCGACGTCGACGCCCACGACGTGCCGATGGACCTCGTGGTGACCCCGACCCGGACGATCCGGACCGAGACCGACTACGATCGGCCCGTCGGGATCATCTGGGAGGCGCTGTCGGCCGAGCGAATCGAGGAGCTCCCGGTGTTGGCGCGCCTGCGAGAGTGACTCGACCGAGATATACACAGTAACCGATTTTATCGTACACAAAAAACCTTATACTCTCGGTCGGCGAACGGGGTAGTGAGTAGCGTTGCCATGTCTCAGGTGATCTTCGACGAGAGCGAGTACGAACGCCGAATCGAACGGACGAAAACGCGACTGCGCGAGGAGGAGTTGGACGCGCTCGTCGTCTCCGACCCCGCGAACATGAACTACCTCACGGGATACGACGGCTGGTCGTTTTACGTCCATCAGGCGGTCATCGTGACCCCGGACCGCGACGAACCGGTGTGGGTGGGCCGGGAGATGGACGCCAACGGCGCTCGGGCGACCACGACGCTCGACGAGGACAGCATCCGGGCGTACAGCGACGACCACGTTCACTCGCCGTACGACCTCCATCCGATGGACTTTCTCGCCGACCAACTGGAGGCGCTCGGAGTCGCCGACGGTACGGTCGGACTGGAGATGGACGCCTACTACTTCACCGCCAAGTCCTACACTCGCCTCCAGAAGAACCTCCCGGAGGCCGACTTCGAGGACCACACGCTGTTGGTCAACTGGGCCCGGGTCGAGAAATCCGAGCAGGAGTTAGAGTACATGCGCCAGGCCGCCCGCATCTCCGAGAACGCGATGGCCGCGGGGCTCGACGCCATCGGCGAGGGCGTCCCGGAGTACGAGGCCGCCGAGGCGATCTACTCGGCGCTCGTCGACGGCACCGACGAGTACGGCGGCGACTACCCCTCGATCGTGCCCCTGATGCCGTCGGGCGACCACACCGGGACGCCCCACCTCACCTGGACCGACCGGGAGTTCGAGGACGGCGACCCGGTCATCATCGAGCTGTCGGGCTGTCGTCATCGGTACCACTCGCCGCTCGCGCGGACGACGTTCGTCGGCGACCCGCCGGCGGAGGTCCAAGAGACCGCCGACATCGTGGTCGAGGGCATCGACGCCGCGCTCGACGCGGTCGAACCCGGCGTGACCGCCGAGTCCGTCGAGAAGGCGTGGCGCGAGACGATCGCGAAGTACGACGTCGAGAAAGAAGACCGGATCGGCTACTCGATGGGGCTGGGCTACCCGCCGGACTGGGGCGAGCACACCGCCAGCATCCGGCCGGGCGACGAGACGATCCTGGAGGAGAACATGACCTTCCACATGATCCCGGGACTGTGGTTCGACGACTTCGGCGTCGAGCTCAGCGAGACCTTCCGGGTCACGTCCAGCGGCGCGGAGGTGCTCGCGGAGTTCCCGCGAGAGCTGTTCACGGCCTGAACGCGGGGCGCGGACCGCCCCGAGACGGCGCCGGGCCCGGCCTACCGGCCGGCGGCGTCGGCGACCTTCTCGATCGGGTGGGGCGGCTCGGGGGCGTCGCCATCCCGGTCGCCGAGCTGGGTCCGACACGACGCGCCGGGCGCGACCACCACGTCGCCGTCGCTGGCCTCGACCTGCTCGAACAGGATCTCGCCGATCGCTCTGCTCATCGAGTAGTGTTCGGCCTCGTAGCCGAAGCTCCCGGCCATCCCGCAACATCCCGAGTCCAGCGGGTCCACCTCGTAGCCCGCCGCGTCGAGCACCGCGGCGGCGTGGTGGTCTTTCTTGGTCGCCTTCTGGTGGCAGTGGCCGTGGTAGGTCACCGACTCGTCTGGCGCGTCGAACGCGACCGCGTCGGTCAGGTCGAACCGGTCGAGATACTCCAGCACGCCGTAGGTGTTTCTCGCCACCCGCTCGGCGTCGGTCGTCTCGCCCAGCAGGTCGAGGTAGTCCGACTGGAGCATCACGGCGTCGGAGGGCTCGACCAGCACCACCTCCCAGCCGTCTTCGACCTTCGGCGCGAGCGCGTCGACGTTCTGCGCGGCGCGCTCGCGGGACTTGTCGAGAAAGCCCTTCGAGTGGGCCGGCCGCCCGGTCGAGGTCACGTCCGCCGGGATCCGGACCCGGACCCCCGCGGCTTCGAGGACGCGG
Source organism: Halorussus marinus (assembly GCF_004765795.1). Taxonomy (GTDB): domain Archaea; phylum Halobacteriota; class Halobacteria; order Halobacteriales; family Haladaptataceae; genus Halorussus; species Halorussus marinus. Next base: position 25,848 of record NZ_SBIV01000003.1, on the reverse strand, counting down.
ACCGCCGCCTTCCCGGCCTCGGGATGGTTGTAGTTGGTGTACGCGTCGGGGAACAGCGCGACCTTCCGGACCGCGTCGGCCGCAGAGACACGGGGACCGCCCCGGGCCTCGAACCAGTCGACGAAGCTCTCGCGGTGGAACGTCGGGAGCTCGCGCTCGCGGGCGATGCCGACGGTCTTCTCCAGGAGGGTGCGGGCCCCCGGGAGCTTCTCGGCCCAGTTCGAGAGGGGCGCGAGCGCCGATCCGACCGCGTTGAGCCGGTCGACCTCCGAGAAGAGGCGCTCGCGGAGGTCGGCGCCGTGCTCCTCGTGGTGGGCGTGTTCGACCTCGGCTTTGAGCTTCGCCATGTCGACCTCGCTCGGACAGTCGCGCTTACAGCCCTTACAGCCGATACAGAGGTCCATCACCTCGGCGACGAACTCGGTGTCGGTCGAATCCTGATCGAGGTCGCCGCTCATCGCCTGCCGGAGCATGTTCGCCCGGCCGCGCGTGCTGAGGCTCTCCTCGTCGGCGGCCCGGTAGGTCGGACACATCACGCCGCCGGTGGTCTCCTGCTCGCCCCGACAGCCCCCACAGCCGTGACAGAGTTCGGCCATCCCCTGAAAGCCGTTCTCGTTGGCCCAGTCGAGCGCCGGATCGAAGCCGGCCTCGAACTCGTAGTCGGGGTCGAATCGCAGGTTCTCGGTCATGTCGACGTCGCCACACACCTGCCCGGGGTTGAGCAGCCAGTCGGGGTCGAACGCGGTCTTGAGATCGCGAAACACGCCCCAGACGTGGTCGCCGTAGAGCTTGCGGTTCCACTGGGTCCGGGCGCGGCCGTCGCCGTGTTCGCCCGAGACGCTCCCGCCGTACTCTACGACGAGGTCGGTCACCGCGTCCGAGATGGACTCCATCTGGTTGACTCCCGCCGGGCTCTTGGTGTCGACCAGCGGGCGCATGTGCATACACCCGGGACCGGCGTGGGCGTAGAAGCTCGCGAACGTGTCGTTGTCTTCGAGGACCCGCTGGAACTCCGCGACGTAGTCGGCGAGGTTCTCGGTCGGGACCGCGGTGTCCTCGATGAACGAGATGTGTTTGGCGTCGGAGGTCCTAGAGAGCAGGATCGGCATCCCGGACTTCCGGAGCTTCCAGAGCTGGGCGCGCTCGTCGGCGTCGTGGGCTTCGAGCGCGTCGAACGCCCGGTCGCCCACGCGGTCGTCGAGCAGGTCCGCGACCTGCTCGCGGCCGCGGGCGTCGTCCTCGGCGTAGAACTCCACGAGTAGCGCGGTCTCGGTCCCCGACGGGAGCATCCCGACCACGTCCGCGAACTCCTCGGTGTCTCGGGCCAGATCGAGCAACACGTCGTCGATGGCCTCGACGGCCGCCGGGTCGTGGTCCCGGACGATGTCGTCGACGTCGGCCATCGCGTCCAGCAGGTCGGGGTACGTGAGGAGCGCGACCGCCTTGGTCTCGGGGACGGGTTCGAGCGAGACCGTCGCCTCGGTGACGATCCCGAGGGTGCCCTCGCTCCCGGCGAGCAGGCGCGCGAGGTTGACCGAGCCGTCCTCGGCCTCGGCTATCAATCGATCGAGGTTGTACCCCGAGACGTTGCGCTTGAGCTGGGGGTAGACGTCCCGAACCGCCTCGGCTTCCTCGTCGACGATGCGAGCGACCTCGGCGTAGATGCGGGCTTGGAGGTCCTCGGCCGCCGGGTCGGCCCGGGCTCGGAGTTCGTCGAGCGAGACCTCGCCGAACGTCGTCACGGTGCCGTCCGCCAAGACGACCTCGCACGACTCGACGTACGCGTCGGTCTTGCCGTACTTCAGCGAGTGAGCCCCCGTCGAGTTGTTCCCGATCGCACCGCCGACGGTGCTCCGGTTGCCCGCGGCGGGGTCGGGCGCGAACTTCAGACCGTGGGGCGCGAGCTCGTCGTTGAGCTCCGCGAGGACCGCACCGGCCTGCATCCGCGCCCGGCGGTCGTCGGGGTCGACCTCGACCAGCTCGCCCATGTGGGTCGTGAAATCGAGCACGACCGCCTCGTTGACCGCCTGCCCGGCGAGGCTGGTCCCGCCACCCCGCGGGAGGACCGGGATCTCGCGGTCGGCGCAGTACTCGACGACCGCCGCGACGTCCGCGGTCGAGGCCGGGAGGACGACGCCGATCGGCGTCACCTCGTAGGCGCTGGCGTCGGTCGCGTACAGCTGGCGGGAGTACGAATCGAAGCGGACCTCGCCGTCGATCCGGTCGCGGAGGTCTCCGACGAGCTCCGCGTCGGCGACGCCGCCGCCGACGTAGTCGTAGTCGGCCCGCGGGTCGGCCGCCGGATCGTCGTCGCGGTCCGGCCGCTCGTCGGCGGCCGGGGTGTCGTGTGTGGCCATCTGTTCGAGCTAACGGGACTCGGGCGCAAGTACTTGGTTTTCGAGCGCCGCGCCCGAGTCGAGCCGTTCGACGTTGTCGGCGACGATGTCGGCGAGCCGCTCCCAGTGGCGCGGGGTGTGGCCGCCGGTGTGGGGCGTGATCAGGCAGTTTTCGAGGGTCCAGAGCGCGTGGTCCTCGGGCAGGGGCTCGGGGTCGGTCACGTCGAGGGCCGCGCCCCGGATCTTGTTCGAGCGCAGCGCCGAGACGAGCGCGTCGGTGTCGACGATGGGGCCGCGGGCGGCGTTGACCACCACGGCGTCGGTCGGGAGCGTCGCCAGTTCGGCCTCGCCGATCAGCCCGCGGGTCATGTCGTTGAGCGGGCAGGCGACGACGACGTACTCGCTGCGCGAGAGGGCGTCGTGGATCGCCTCCTCGTCGAAGCCGACGACCTCGTCGGTCGGCCCGCCCTTCGAGGGGGTGTAGCGGACGCCGATCGTGTCGACCTCGAACCCGTCGAGGCGCTGGACGACCGCCTGTCCGATGGAGCCGAGCCCGATCACGGTGACGGTGCTGTCGGTGAACTCGCTCGACTGGAAGTGGCGCCACTCGCGGTTCCGCTTGCGCCGCCACCCCTCGTGGAGCCGGCGCGCGAACGCGAGCATGTTGCCGATCGCCTGCTCGGCGATGCCGGGCGCGTGGATGCCGCCGGCGTTCGTGACCGCGACCCCGCGGTCGGCGAACGCGTCCATCGGGACGTGGTCGGTGCCCGCGAACGTGCAGGCGAACAGTTCGAGCCGTTGGGCTCCCGAGAGCGTCTCCTCGTCGACGGTGATGCCGGTGACGACCCGGGCGTCGGCGACGAGTTCGCGCTCCTCGCTCGGCGTACGCGCGAGCGCGACGGTGCGGTCGGGGAGTCGGTCGCGCAGTTCGTCGGCGTACGATTCCATCGATAGCCCTTCGGTCCCCTCCCGAAGGACGACGACGTCGGGTTTCTCGTTCATGGTTGGGTGGTCGCGTCTCGCGGACGCGCTGTGAGTGTTCGACCCATGGCGAGTGGCGGACTTAATCCTTTGTGTAGCCACTATTAACGGAAAGCGTTTACAAATAAGTGGCTGGAGCGTGTGAGGTCCACGCATGCCAGAGACGGTTCGAGACGAACTGGCCGAGACCCGACGCGAGTTCCACCGGTATCCGGAGCCGGCGTGGCGCGAGTTCTACACCACCCACCTGCTGGTCGAGGCGCTCGAACGGATCGGCGTCGACGAGCTCGCCGTCGGTCCCGACGCGTACGACCCCGACGACCGGATGGCGGTGCCCGACGACGACAGCGTCGAACGGTGGTTCGAGCGCGCGCGCGACCGGGGCGCGGACCCCGGGCTCCTCGACGCGATGGCGGGCGGCAACACCGGCGCGATCGCGGTGCTCGACCGGGGCGAGGGGCCGACAGTGGGCCTTCGGGTCGACATCGACGGGCTGTTCATCGAGGAGTCGAGCGCCGACGACCACGCTCCGGCCGCCGAGGGGTTCCGGTCGGAGACCGGCGAGACGATGCACGCCTGCGGCCACGACGCCCACATGACCTGGGGGCTGGCGACGCTCGAAGCGATCAAAGACAGCGACTTCGCGGGTCGGCTGGTCGTCTTCTTCCAGCCCGCCGAGGAAACTTCCGGCGGCGGCTACCCGATGGCCCGGAGCCGGTTCGCCGAAGGGCTCGATTACTTCTTGGCGGTCCACGTCGGCCTCGACCACCCGACCGGCGAGGTGGTCGCAGGCATCGAGCGCCCGCTGGCGATGTGCCACGTCGACGCGACCATCCGGGGGACCTCCGCCCACGCCGGAAAGGCCCCACAGGACGGCGACAACGCGATGCAGGCGCTCGGCACCGCGATCCAGAACGCCTACGCCATCCCGCGCCACGAGGACGGGATGACCCGGGTGAACGTCGGCAAGGCGTCGTCTGGGACCGCGAGCAACGTGATCGCCGAGCGCGCCGACCTCGTCGCCGAGGCCCGCGGGGAGACCACCGAGCTGATGGAGTACGCGAAAGGCCGGCTGACCGAGACCGTCGAGACCGCCGCCGAGATGCACGGCTGTGAGGCGACGGTCGAGGTGGTCAGCGAGTCGCCGCGGGCCGACAGCGACCCCGAACTCGTCGACGTCGTCGCGGACGCCGCCCGCGGCGTCGAGGGCGTCGACACCGTCGTGCCGACCGCCGATTTCGGCGCGAGCGAGGACGCCACCTTCCTGATGGAGCGCGTCCAGGAGGCGGGCGGGCTCGCGTCGTACCTCATCGTCGGCACCGACCACCCGACGAGCCACCACACCGAGACGTTCGACGTCGACGAGCGGAGCCTCGCGACCGGTGTCGAGGTGTTGACCGAGTCGATCCGCTCGGTCGCGACCGACGGCGCATGACCGAGCGCGCCCCCGACGCCGACGACGTCGTCACTCACGCCGACGTCGAGACCGCCGATCCGAACCGAACCCCCGTCGCCGCCGCGATAGCCGGTAGCGGCCCCGAGCACCTCGCGGAGACGCTCGACGGGCTGGACGCTCTCGACGGGGTCGCGGTCGAGGACTGACGTCCGGCGAGGAGTCGGTCCGCGCCGAGGCGCGTCTGGCGTCTCGCCTCCGAGCTCGATTCGGTCCGAGCACTCGGACGCCGGACGCCGATCGTCGTGATCCGGGTCCTACGCGACCCGCGACGCGCGGCCGGCGGCTTCGACGGCGTCGGTGAAGATACCGATGCCGAGCTCGATCTCGCGCTCGGTCGCGTCGAGCGGCGGGAGCAGTCGGATGGTCTTGGTCCCACAGCCGAGGGTGAGCAGGCCCCGCTTCAGCGACTCCTCGACCACGGCGTCGCGCCGGTCGGCGGCGTCGAACTCGACCGCGAGCATGAGTCCTTCGCCCCGCACGTCGACGACGTGGTCGGGCGACCCGTCGGCGAGCAGTTCCGTGGCCTGGCGACCCCGCTCGGTCGCGTTGTCGAGCAGGTCGTGTTCCTCGATCGCCTCCAGCGTGAACACGCCCTGCATCGACGCGAGGATGTCGCCGCCGCCGAACGTCGAGCCGAGGCGATTGGACTCGGCGGGGAAGACGTCCGAGCGCGAGATCGTCGCGCCGACCCGGAGCCCCTTGGCGCTCGCGATCACGTCCGGCTCGATGGGGTAGTGGTCGGCGGCCCACATCTCGCCGGTGCGGCCGACGCCCGACTGGATCTCGTCGACGATCAGCGGGATGTCGTACGTCTCACAGACGTCACCGACCTCCGCCATGAACGACTCGCTCGGGAACCGGTAGCCGCCGACGCCCTGAATCGGCTCGACGACGACGAATCCGACCTCGTCGGGGTTGAGGTGGCCGCCCTCGGGCTGGAGGGCGTTTCGGAGCTGGGAGCCCTCGCCGGTGAAAAACCCACAGTCACACGAGTCGGCGCCGCCACAGCCGTCGCAGAACGGCACCGTCCGGATGCCGGCGATCTCCGGGTAGTGGCGGGTGTAGACCTCGTTCGACCGGGTGACCGAGAGGGTCCCGAGCGTCCGGCCGTGGAAGCTGTCGGCGAACGCGAAGCCGTACTTGGCGGTCGGGTTCCGGTCGTAGGTGATCTTCATCGCGTTCTCGACCGCCTCGGCCCCGGAGTTCGACAGGAAGACCGTGTCCATGTCGTAGTGGCTCGACACCTCCGTCAGCCTCGCCATCAGGTGGCTCGAACCGGGAAGCGACGACGACTCGGGGTCGGGACCCGCCCCGAAGTACATGTCCTGGCCGGCGATCTTCATCGGCTCGACCAGATCGAACTCCTCGAACTTGTCGAGCATCTTCTCGTTGTTGTACCCCAGCGGCGCGGCCCCGATGTGGCAGGTGAAATCGAGGAGCACGTTCCCGTCGACGTCGGTGACGAACGGGCCGTCGGCCTCGGCGGTGATGTCCCAGACGAACTCGTGGGAGTACTCGCTCGGGGCCGCGTGCTCTCCGTGGAACTGCACCCACTTCTCGGCGTTCGGGCCGGGGAGCGCGTCCGCGTCGGGTTCCGCGGTGTCCCTATCCATACACAGAAAGTGTATGTGTCGTCAATTAAAAGTTGTTATTAGACGGGTCGCGGCTCAGTCGTCGTCGGTGCTCGGCCGCGTGGCGGTCCCGGATTTGTCGGTCGACTCCGAGGAGCCGACGATCGCCGTCTCCTCCTGCAACAACACGCGCCCGTACTTCGAACTGAACTCCCGGACGAGCCCGAGCAACGCGGCGAAACAGACGAACGCGAACGGCGCGCCGGTGATGATGACCGCGTCCTGGAGCGCGTTGACCCCGCCGAGGGTCATCAGGATCGCGGCGAACATCCCGAGGACGACGCCCCAGAACACGCGGTTGATGTTCGAGGGCTCGGCCTTCCCGCCGGTGGTCATCATCGACACCGCGAGCGTCGAGGAGTCGGCCGACGTGATGAAGAAGGTGGTCACCAGCAGCATGAACACCACCATCAGCACCGAGCCGAACGGGAACGTCTCGAACAGCGCGTAGCCCGCGACCGAGGCGCCGATCTCTCCGAGGGGACCCAGAATATCGGCGGTGCCGTTGTGCTGGGCCCAGACGGCCGACCCGCCGACGATGGTGAACCACGGGATGGTCGCGGCCGACGTCGCGCCGATGCCGGTGAACGCGACCTCCCGGACGGTCCGGCCCTTCGAGATGCGGGCGATGAACAGGCCCGCGAACGGCGACCACGAGAGCGCCCACGCCCAGTAGAAGACCGTCCACGCGTTCATCCACTCGGTGGCGGCGGGGTCGCCCCCGCCCATCGCGCCCGCGCCGGTGAACAGGCTCATCGAGACGAAATCGGTGATCATCCCGCCCAGCGCCTGGGTCCCGAGCAACACGAGAAACACCGACGGACCCACGACGAACGCCACCGCCATGAGCGCGACGAACATGATCATGTTGAAGTTCGAGAGTCGACGGATCCCCTTGTCGACCCCGAGCACCATCGAGATGGTGAACAAAAGCGTCATCGCGGTGACGACGAGGATGACGCCGGTGTCACCCAGATCGATGCCCCACTGGTAGTCGAGCCCGGTGATGAACTGGCTCCCGATAAAGCCAAGCGAGGTCGCGACGCCGCCGATGGTCGCGAAGACCGCGATGATGTCGACGATCTTCGCGCCCACGCCGTCGAGGTTGTCCTTGCCGAGGATCGGGGTCAGCGCCGAGGAGACCCGGAGCGGAACCGACTCGTAGTTGTACGCGAAGTAGCCGATCGCGATCCCCATGATGGTGAAGACCGCGAGCTGGGGGAGCGCCCAGTGGAAGATCGTCTGCTGGACCGCGATCACCATCGCCTCCGAGGAGCCGCCCGCGACGTCGAACAGCGGCGAGGGGTTGTCGTAGTAGAACAGCGCCTCGGCCGGACCCCAGAACACCACGCCCGCCGCGAACCCCGCGGAGTACAGCATCGCGAAGAACGACAGGAAGCTGTACTCCGGCGACTCGTCGCCGAGCTTGATGTTCCCCCACGGGCCGACGATCAGGAACAGCAAGAACAGGACGATGAGGAACACGATGATCAGCAACGCCCAGTTGAGATACTGGTTTATCAGGCCGTTGGCCGCGTCGATCCCGTCCTGGACGAGCGCGGAGTCGACGAAGTACAGCGCGATGAGTCCGACGGTCAGGCCCGCGCCGAACAGGAACACGATCGGGTCGAGCTCTTCTCTGAACCGGCCGACGGCCCCGAGGTCGTCGGCGTTACTCACGGGCGACCACCTCCCGTAACCGGAAATCGGTTTCGGGGGACGCTCCCGGTTGACCGATTCCGGTAGTCACGGAGATGCGTTCGTCGAGCTGTTCGCACGTCGGATCGGACGTAGCGCCGTACTCTCTAGCTTTCATGAGGGTACCTCACGCGCACCGTGCTATCTGATGTCGCACACCCCATCCGTCGTGAACAATTGGCATAAACATTACGTTTATTGAGGTCAATGGAAACAGAATATGTGTATTGAATCCTCTAGTATACGCTATTCGTTTACTTCCCTAACGGTAATTCGCCGGCGGGGGAGAGAATGTCGGGGGCGGCGACGGGATTACTCGGCGGTCGCTTTTCGGCGTCACGAGCAGTCGTCTGCGCAGTTCGGATCGCGCCCGGTCGAAATGCACCCGACTGTCGTTCTCTATTCGGCGACCCCATCGCCCCGTCGATCACCGCCGTACCCGGTTTCGACCCGTCTCTCGCCGAATCAGCCGGAAATATCGTCCGACTACCGTAACCCTTAATCAAATACGTACACACATTCTGTGTATGACCGACGGTCCCGACGAGGCCGACTCCGACGCGAGCGTCACGTACTCGCCCGACCGCGGCAGGGGGATCCTCACGCCGAGCGACCGGGAGTTCCTGCTCGGGCGCAAGACCGACTACACCGAACACTCGAAAAAGCAGAAGCGAAACCGGATCCGACGCCGCATCCGCAACTCCATCCTCGACTTCACGATCCTGTTCGAACACCTCGAAGACCGCGACCGCGAGACGGTGTTCAACCCCGACGACGACGCCCGCGAGGCGTACACGCAGGGCATCATCGACCTGCTCGCCTTCCTCCACCTCGGGACGATGGGCTACTACACCCCGTTCAAGGACATGCTCTCGCAGGGGGTCAACAAGGCCGAACAGGAGCTCGCGGGATCTGACTACCGGATGGTCACCGTCGACTTCAACGTCGACCCGGTCGGCCAGATCGACGTCGACGAGGTCATCGACAAACTCGAATTCGGCGACTTCAGCGAGGTCACCGACGAGGAGCTGTGGGCGTTCGTCCGGCTCCTCTCGGAGTCCGAGGAGTTCTCGCCGACCGAGATCCGCTCGGAGATGAAAGCCCAGATGACCGAGTTCATCGAACAGGTCGACGCCGCCGCCGAGCGCCGCGACCAGCGCGTCGAAGAACTCAACGACTGAGGAGGACCGCCGCGTCGCCGAGCGACTCGACGGCGGAAACTGCGTTGCCGGTGGCGAACGCGTTTTGTCGGCATCGCGCGGAAGGCCGGTATGGAGATCGGAACTGCAGAGGTACGTGCAGGCGAGACCACGACCGGGTACGTCGAAGCGACCGAGCTCCCGACCGACGGCGCCGAGCGACTGCCGATCGTCGTCGCGGACGGCGCCGAGTCCGGCCCGACGCTGTGGGTCGTCGGTGCGATCCACGCCGACGAGACGACGAGTCTGGCGGTCGCACACGAGTTCGTCGAGTGGCTCGACCCCGAGGGACTCGCCGGGCGGGTCGTCTGCGTCCCAAACACCAACCCGGCCGGACTCCGAGTGACCGGCCGGACGTCGTACTACCACGGCGACGATCCCAACCGCTACTTCCCAGCCACCGACGCCGAGGCGACCCGGCCACCGCGAGTCCAGGAGATCATCGACCGCCGGCTGTTCGATCTCGTCGCCGACACCGCCGACGCCCTCGTCTCGTTGCACACCTCGTGGGTCGGCTCGGCGTCGTACGTCATCCAGCCGCGGGTCACCTACGGGCGAGACCGAACCGAGGACGAAGCCGACGCGCTCGCGACCCGGCTAACCGACCTGACCGCGGCGTTCGGCCTGCCGGTCGTGAACCAGTACGAGCGGTCCCGGGAAGTCGCCGAGGGGCTCCACCGGTCGCTGTCGGGCGCCGCGGTCCACGAGGCCGGGATTCCGGCCTTCACGCCCGAGCTCGGCGGGCGATACGTCGTCGAGGACGACGCCAGACGCTACGGCGTCGAGGGACTGAAGAACGTGGCGCGGGCGCTCGGGGTCGTCGACGAGCCGCCCCGAGCCGAACCACAGCTCGAAGCGCCCACGCCGTCGCCGCGAAAGCGGGCGGTCCACCCCCACACCGACACCGCCGGAGTCGTTCGGTACCGCGTCCGAGAGGGCGACGTCGTCGAGGACGGAGAGCCCGTGGCGGACATCCTCACCCCGCACGGCGAGCACAGGGCGACCGTCCGGACCGACCGGCCGGGCTACGTCCTGAGCCGCCACGAGGGCGCGACCGCCTACGAGAACGATCCACTGCTCGACCTCGCGGTCCCCGACGACGACCCGCTCGTCGTGGCCCGCGAAACCGACGGCGAGTGAGTCGGGGTCAGCCCAGATACGCCACGGCGTCGAGTTCGATCCGGACGTCGCCGGGGAGCCGGGACACCTCGACGCAGACTCTCGCGGGCGGGTCGCCGGGGAACCGCTCGCCGTAGGCGTCGTTGACGCGGTCGTAGTCGTCGAGGTCGGTGAGGTAGACGGTCACCTTGACCACGTCGTCGAGCCCGTCGCCGCCGGCCTCCTCGACGACCGCCGCGAGGTTGTCGAGGACGCGGTCGGTCTGGGCCTGCACGTCGCCGTCGACCTCCGCGCAGGTCTCGGGGTCGACGGGGCCGTGGCCAGAGACGTACAGCGTGTCGCCGGCCCGGACCCCCTGCGAGTAGGGGTTGTCGTTGCGCGGTGCGTCGTCGGTCACGATTCGGTCGGTGTCGGTCATAGGTCGTCGTGGATGGTAGTGGGTCGTCTCTCGCTCCGCGATCAGGCGACGCTCTTGGCGTCGGCGGCGACGTCGCGGATCGCCTGCTCGACGACGTCCATCGCGGTCTCCGCGAGCGCCTCGGTGAGCACCAGCGGCGGGAGGAGCCGGAGCACGTTGCCGTGTCGCCCGGCCTTCCAGACGAGGACGCCGTTCTCGTAGCAACGCTGTTGGATGGCCGCGACCGCGTCGTCGTCGGGCGCGCCGTCGGCGTCGACGAACTCCGCGCCGATGAACAGGCCCTTGCCCCGGACCTCACCGATTGCGCCGGTCTCCTCGCCGACGTCCCGGAGACGCTGGCGGATGTGGTCGCCGAGTTCGCGAGCGTGGGCGAGCAGGTCGTGGTCCTGCATGTACTCGATGGCCCGAGTGCCCGCGCGCATCGCGACGACGTGACCCCGATAGGTGCCGGCGTGGTCGCCCGACCCCCAAGTGTCGAGGTCCTCGTGGTACATCGTCGCCGACAGCGGGAAGCCCACGCCGCCGAGCGCCTTGGCGGTGGTCATCACGTCGGGGGTGACGTCGTACCACTCGCTGGCCCACCACTGACCCGAGCGGCCGAGCCCCGCCTGGATCTCGTCGAAGACGAGCGTCACGTCGTTGTCGTCGGCGATCTCGCGCAGGCCCTTGAGGAAGCCCTCCGGTGGCGTGATGACGCCGCCCTCGCCCTGAATCGGCTCGACGAAGATGCCCGCGGGGTTGGCGAGCCCGCCGTACGGGTCCTCGACGATGGCCCGGACCTCTTCGAGGGCGTGATCGACCGCCTCCTGGGGCTCTTTGCCCTGTCTGAACGGATGGGGGTACGGGGCGTGGACGACCTCCGAGAGCAGCGGCGTGTAATCCGCTTTGAACTTCTTGTTGCCGGTGAGGCTCATCGCGCCGCTGGTCGCACCGTGGTACGCTCCGCGGAAGGCGACGAGGCCGTCGCCGCCCGTGTTGTACTTCGCGAGCTTGATCGCGGCCTCGACCGCGTCGCTGCCGGTCGGGCCGCCGAAGACGACCCGGTTGTTCCCTTCGAGGCCCTCGGGGGCGATCTCGTCGAGCTTCTCGATGAGTTCGAGTCGGGCCTCAGTCGGGAAGTCGACGGTGTGGACGAGCTTGTCGGTCTGCTCGTGGACCGCCTCTAGCACGTATGGGTTCGCGTGGCCGACGTTCAACACGCCGATGCCCGCGAACATGTCGATGAACGTGTTACCGTCCGCGTCGCGGACCGTCGCGCCCTTGCCCTCTTCGAGGGCGACGGGGATATCTTCGGGGTACGCGACCGCGCTGCTGTCGATGTCGCGTTGCTTCTGAAGCAGTTTTTCGGATTCCGGTCCGGGAACAGTGCTCACGTCGGGCGCGTCGTCGTAGTGCAACTCGTCGATGGGTGGTCCAGCCGTCATAGGAGAACGCATGCGAATGATCCATAAATATCTTATCCACGGATTCTATCCATATCATACACAGAAATCGATACCGAGGGGATCGGTTCACGGAAACACACCACAAGGTCGCGTGACGCCCCTGAGCCACCTGATGGCGCTATTCGTCGACTCGACTGCCGACGGTGTCGGAGACGAGAATCCCGTCGCTTACGGCTCGAAGTAGCCTTCCTCAGAGATTGTGCGGACACACAAATCGACTGCCGGCTCCGAACCGTCGTCGAACGCCTCTGCAGTCCGGTCTGGGCGAGAGAGCGAGCTGAGCTCGACCGCGAACGCTCAGCAATCGCGTCTCGGTCGCGGGCCGTTCGGTACACTCGACTCGGACGTCGGAATCGACCTCGGCGACGGGTCGGTTTCGAACGACGAACGTTCCGCTCCGAAACTCGCTGTTCTCACGTAGAAAGCCAAGGGCCGGCTTTAAGGCTGAACGTTAAAGCCCTGCACTTCAAATTAATAAATGACGATGGGAACGAGAGACCAAATCGAGAACCTCCAAGAAAGAATCAAGAAACGTTCAGGTCTGTCTGACGAGGAGCCTGATGACGAGGACGCACCGTCGATCTCGGAGGACGACGCCGAGGCGCTCCTCGAATTTAGTCGGCAACTCGACCTGCTGAGTTCGAAGTACGGCGACTACAGGCATCTCAAGCTCCTCCGTCACTGCGTCATCATGGCGGAGCAAGTTGGTGGACTCGCGGACGCGCTCGAAAGTCGGGACGCTGCAGAAGACGTCGTCGTATGGATCAACCGGGAACGTAACACCCCAGAGTTCAGCGAAGAGACCAACCAGGACTACCGGGTCGCACTCCGAGTGTTCGGGAAGCGAGTCCTCAAGATGGCTGACGACGAGGTGCCGGACTCGCTTGCATGGGTTCCAACGGGGACGAGCAACTCCTACGATCCCTCGCCCAGTCGGGCGGACATGCTGGACTGGAAGGAGGCCAAACGGATGGCTAACGAAGGAACGACCAATAAACGTGATAAGGCACTCATCACGGTCGCCCACGAGCTCGGACCCCGAGGGGAAGAAATGCACGAGGTCCGGATGGGGCAAGTCAACGATGCCGACCATGGGATACAGATCATTCTCGACGGGAAACAGGGGGAGCACTCCGTCACGCTGATCAACAGCGTCCCATACCTGCAGCAGTGGCTCAGCGAGCACCCCGCACCAGATGACGACGAAGCATTTCTCTGGTGCAACCTGGACGACGCGTACGACAACGCTAGCTACCAGACGTTCCTCGGGCGGTTCAAGAAAGCGGGACCACGAGCTGGCATCGACAAGCCCGTAACGCCGACCAACTTCAGAAAGTCGAACACGTACTGGCTCGCCAAACAGGGAGCGAACGAGTCGTTCATTAACGACCGCCAAGGCAGAAAGCCGACCTCCGACCACGCGCGACGATACATCGCGGCGTTCGGACCTGAGAACGAGAACAACCAGTACGCGGAGCTTCAGGGACTCGACGTGCAGACGGAGAAAACAGAAGATCGGACACCAATCACGTGTCCGCGGTGCGACAAAGAGACCCCGCGCGATGAACCGTTCTGCGTCTGGTGTCACCAGGCGATGGAACCGGAAGCCGTCGACGAACTCGAAAAAGAGGAATCCAAGCAGCGGAGAGAACTACTCCGACTGGCGAAGGAGAACCCAGAACTGCTGGACGCAGTCGAAGACATCGAACCCTTGATCGAAACGCTAGGTGGCGACGCGGAAGTCATCGATACCGCTCGGGAGTTCGTCGAAGCGACCGAGTGACCGTTGTCGGTCACTCTACTCTCCAGAACGTCCGACGACTTCTAACAGTCTCCCATCGAAACTGGAAGCAACCGCTCTGGACAACTCCAGATCTGTAAATCGGAGGGCGAGAAGAGACCAAAGAAGGCTAGAATTCCGCAAACGTCGATTGTTCCCCGGAGTCGGCGGATTCTCGCTCGCTCCCACGTCTCTCTTGCCAGAGTTCGTAGTCATCGAAGTCAGCATCAATCCAGTCATTCCAGAACGCCTCGCGTGAATCGTACTCGACTGTATCATAGGAGCCGTCAACCTGCTCCTTCCCGCGACCGTGAGCGTACTCGTGGTGCCTATCACAGAGCAAAGCGAGGTTATCTTTCTTATGTGGCCCACCCTGCCCGTGTGGGATGACATGGTGAACGACTGTTCCTTCCTCCCCACAAACGACGCACTTGCCGTCGTCACGCTCACGGACCTCCCGCTTGAGTGCTGGGGGTGCCCGACGACTCTCCGCTCCTCGCTCAGACGAGTAAGTAATTCGCCGAGCGTAGGAAAGAGAGCAATCGGCGACACGGGCCGTGAAACGGTTATCAAGTCGGAGGTATGGAAAGCTCTCTTTCAGTCGCTTGACCACCTCTTTCTTCTGGGTTTCTTCGTGGGGGTGCCCTGCGACATCGCGGTAGAGAGAAATCAATTCCCTTCGAACCGATTGCTCTTCTCTAGCCAGCGAGATCCACTCAGAGTCATAACGACGGGTATACTCCCGGATGATGGAATCTGTTCTTTCTAGTCGCTTTAGGAACGCAACACGGTCCTGCTTCTCAGGATCGTTTTCGTGGTGCTCAGCGTACAACGAGGAGGACCCACCCGAGCCTATGCTAGTTGAGTAGTGCCATCGTTCCTCTTCGTTGTGGATTTCTAATTTACCACCGCTATCGCTCTCAACGGAGAATTTCTCTGCCTTGTCACCGAGCCACCTGTGGGCAGGAACCGTCCGAGAGCGAAGGACAGCTTCGCGCTCATAAGGAAGCCACTCTCGCCGACGAACAAGGGCGAGGTATCGTTCGCTGTCGGGCGCGTTCGCTCCCAGTGTCTGTGTCAGCGTTTCGAGATCACCAAGTTCAGTCTTCCACTCGGCAGCAGTCGAAGCGGGGATGTCGAAGCGAGATGCAATACGCTCAACGGCCTCATTATCGAACATCGAGAGCGGATCGGGATGAGGAGTGCCCGTGACCTCTTCACGTGTGATTCGGGTCATTCAGCAGGTGAAATAGGCGGTACGTATTCACTCTTGATACGCTCTTCCGTCCTCCACCAATACACCACCCTTATCATTAAACTCGCAACCTCACTTGCGAGTGTTTCACCACGGATGGTGCCTGATTAGTATGGTTTCGAAAGGGCCGAAGCAACCGGAAGCTAGTTCGGCAGTTCGCTACAGCCAGTAAGTTATCAGCAGCCGGTTCCGCACCAGAGACATCGTTGGTTTGGCAGAGTCCATGCTCCACAGTCTGGACACTGGATGGGAGGCCGCGGTCTGACATCTTCGTTGAGACCGTCCTCTTCGAAGGTCTTGACGAACTCCTTGCGCTTGTGTGGTCCCCACCCGAATCGCTCCCGAAGGGCAGGAGCCCTCAGCCCGAGCTGAACAGCCAGCTGTTTCGCTCGTGACCGGCGGATGTCGTACAACGTGAACTCTGTCGGGACCTCAGCGCGCTTACAGGCCCGCCTCGTGATCAATCGGAACTGATTCAGAGAGATTTCCTTGTTCGAATGGGTATGCGTCCAGACTGGCGACTCTGGGGCAGCTTCCTCTACAGGGTCAGCGTTGCCAGCTAGCAGTTCAGTTACTGGATGTTCTACTTGCACCCACTTTTTCAGGTATGGCATCGACCCGCAAAGGGTGAGTAATCGTTCCCGGCCATCTGGACGAGTAAGCAGGATGGCCATGTGGTCGCCTCTGTCTTCCAAGTCATCGAAGCTGAGCTGGTGGAGTTCAGACGTCCGTGCATGCGACTCCCATGCGACTGCTATGACGGCTTTGTCTCGGATGTGAATGTCCGGATGTTCGAGGATCGGTACGATGTGGTCTTCCCAGCGGAGTATGGTTCCCTGGTCGTCGTTCGGTTCTTGCATGACGCATCCAAGCGTTCGGGCCAGGGGATAATCGCCAAACCGGGGGTGAAGTCACTTCACCAGCGAAATTTTTATACAGGTCGATGATTCGTGACCGGTTTCTTGGAGAGGAGACGATCAAACCCCTACTGAAGCAAGTTATTCAGTCGGCTATGAGAACGTAGAATCGGTATGCTCCTGGTGGTGAAGGTCGAGACTTGATGTGTCCGTGTGAACCCCGGTGTTTCTGGATTTGAGCTTAGCGATCTGGGACCGGGACAGCTTTGAAGCGCACAGTCGCCATCGTTTCTCCCCGTCTCCATTGAGGAACCGAGTAACAACACCAGCATCCTCTGCCTCCGAAAGTATCGAACTCAAGGAGGCTGGAGAGTATTCTCCAACCTGGACTGTTTCCTTAGCCCCCCGTGAGTCGTCTGCAACAACCGTATTGACCTCATCTCGAAGTGCACTAAACGCGTAACTGCCCCCTTCTGCATCCAGCAACACTTTCAGCACAACTTGCGCGTATTTCTGGTTCAGTAGTCGTTCAAGCTTGGTATCGTCCATTGCAAGACGGGTTCCCAGGTCTGTATGTAAATAATATAGCCAAGGGTAGGACTACAAAATCCAGAAATGATCCTGTACAGTTTCCCGGAAAACAACAGGGTATATTGTAGAAGCCACCTGTCGAATTCCGTTTCTAGAGGGGCTACCTACTGGATTCAGAATAGGCGTTAAATAGTTTTCTCTGGTGAAGTCACTTTATCCTCGTCGCGTAGTTTACCCTCTCTGTTCTACTTCGGGTATGGCCGAATACGAGGACGGCAGTCTTCCACCGAGGGAGTACGTGCGGGAAAACAAGGAGCAACTCGAACGGTTGATCAAACACAGCAACAACGATTTCGTTCGAGCATTGGCGATAGCGGCATTCGTCGAATACGGGGAGGACGCATCGGTAGAATCGCTCACGAAAGACTTGGAGCGAATCAAGGAGTTGGAAGAGGTTCGGTGAGGATGCGGCTGGTCCCACACTCCAACTCAGACGGCTATCGGGTCTTCATGGAGCCGCATGAATACGAGACGATGGTCGAATGCGCATCACGTGATCGAGCGGAGATCGCGTTCCGGCTCGGTGCGGAATGCTCCCTGAGGAAAAAGGAGGTACTTGAGGTGACCCTCAATAAGATTCAGAAATCCCGAAGCCCTGGGGTAGAGATTTCCTTTATGCGCGTGTGGGGAAAGGAGACACGAAAAGAGAACAGTAAGAAGCCGCGAAAACCCTGGGTTCCTAACTCGTTACGAGAGGAACTCGAACGGTACAGCAAACGGAAGAACATCAGGCCTTCGTCCCCTCTGTATCCGAAATCCAAAGGAACCCTCCAAAACGATATCGTGGACGCACGGGAACGAGCAGCGGAGAAAACCGGTGATGATGATTTCCTCGAAGTGACGTTCCACGACTTCCGACGGTATTTCGCAACTCACCTATTCTACAGAGAAGGGGTTAACATCGAATTCATCGCAGCCCTCGGCGGCTGGGAAGATCCAGATTACATGAAAGAGGAGTACCTGGACCCCTACTTCGATGACGTTATCGAGCGACACTTGGCCCAGAAAGGAGTGCTCGACATCGAGAATGACCACCAGTCGGACTTCGAGAAGGTGCTAGAGAAGATGAGCGATCTGAGTAACCGTATTGATACTCTTGAGCGAACCGTTGCGACAGACACCGGTGAGTTCGAGTCTGAAGAAGTGGAGTCCGAGGAGAGCGATGAGGATCACGCGTTGGAAGAGTTCCTGTAATCCCTCTTCTCCGGGTTATGTCGGCTAGATCCTGCTACCAACGAAGAAGTCTCTGAGGTGCAAAACGGTCGTCCAGTTCTGAAGAAGGCGAGACATTAATAGCGTTGCCTCGGTGGGTTGAACGCGATCCGATCTATTCAGAGCGGGAACATAGGACTCATAATACCATCTGCGTCGTTCGGCTCTGCAAATGTCCTTCATCGGTCTGTCGTGTAGCAGAGAAGATGGCATTCTCATCCACCATAGCTCAATAGGGATGACTAAGTTGAAATTGGAATATTGGGTACATTAGTATCAATCTGTTATATCTTGATGACCCGCGAAACCAGATGGTTACGCAGTCACCCATAATATAGAGATCTGCAAAAATCACCGTATGGGAGTAGGGCGATTCGGTTCTGTATTCATCCATATTATCGGAATATGACTAACCAGAATGGAGCCGTCCCGCGATTTTTCCATTATTTCTTCTTGTACGCAACGGCAGATACAGTCACTTCTTTATCATGTATCGGCGGCGGCAATAGCTGAGATTTGTACTATTTTCTATCTAATCTTGATTATTACCGTGACCGGTTCAATCTCCTTTCAGCCCGAGACCTCAGCACTTGTTGTGCGTAGAGAGCATCATCTCGGTCACTCTTCGCTACCTCTTCGAATGCTCTACGAGATATTTGCTCCGTCAATAGCTCACCATCCTCGATTTTCCAGATAAATGGTTCTCTAGGGTCAAGTTCTCGTTCTCGCAGCATTCTACCATCCACTCGAAGCGACATCACCAGCTCGTCTCCGTATTCGATTGCTTGGTCACGGCTCAAGACCAAGTTGTCAAGGTATTCGTCACCGTTCGGTGATGGTGTCGCCCATTCTACTGTCCACTCGGGTTCGATATTATGTGAGGACATGCTCGTCCGTTGGTTGTTGAACACCAAAAGCCGTTGAGACACTAAGCAGGGAGGAGGAGACCAACAATCAAGAGTGTCCTCTCAAGTGGGAGAACACTATTGAAACCAGAGTGACTCTCGTAGGCTAATGGTTAACGTCTGGATGACTAACGGCACCCCGACGATGCCGGGGATTCTGAACCCGTTGACTGCTGCCTGTGATCAAGGGTATGTGCCGGACGAGGTCTGGGTTCTATCGAATCCCGGCGTCGCTGATTACGTTGCCGAGGCTACTGACCGGTTCGAGGTAATCATCGATGCGTATGGCGGAGATGCTGATGTCTCAGTACACGAGTTGGAACAGGAGACTGACTTCCCCGGCATCATTGATTTCTATCGATCTACTATCGAAGCCGCTCTGGATCAGGAAGACACGGTTGCTGTGGACGTAACGCCGGGTCGAAAGTTTATGTCCGCGATTGCGTTCCAAGCGGGGTTCAAGTTTGACGCCGACCACATCTTCTATTTCCACCGGAAAGCAGGGGGGTATTACGGGCAGTACTATGCCGAAATCCCACGGACAGCAACTGATTTGATCGATTTTAAGGAGGTTCTGTAATGGAGATTGAGCGTCGGCGATTGGTAGTGCTGTTGAACGCGCTATACGACCAAGGCGTCGAATCAGTCTCTGTGAAGCATCCGTGTACAGATATCGGTGAGTTAGTTCAGATCACCTTAGAGGACGATGGCCGGGCTACGGTACGGTTTACGCAAGGAACGATGACGTATCAGGATAACCGTGACACGATTCCAGCGAAGTACGGTGAACCTGCCTTCAATGACCTGCCAGATGCAGAAACGTACACTCGCGCGGCGGTCGGAAGCGGCCACGTAACGCCAGCAAACCACGACGACGTCCAAGATTTCATTCGGCGGTACGGGTATGCAGATCTCGAAGCCGGCAACGACCCTGTTGTCGTTGGGCTTGATGCGAATATTATGCCGTGGCGGCTGCCTGAAGCGCTTGGATTCGATAGTGAGACGGGCGATACTGACGAACGAGACCGCCGCCCAACTAATGGATACGCACTCGCAACCGGCGTCAAGGAAGAACTGGATTGGCACTTCAAGCAGTACAATACACACGAGTTGACCGAAGCCTTCGGCGACGAATTCGCTCGGCTCGATAACCAGCCAGCCGGCTCCAATCGGGAAGGGTTCCTCGGGCTCTACGAGTATCGTCGCCTACGGACTGACCGGACAGTCGATATTATCGAGTGTGACACCGGTGATGAAGCGATCATTTCCGCGTACCAAGAATTCAATCAGAACAGTCGAAAGCAAGCAGTGCTGTTCAGCAATGATTACGGATTCATCGACAGGAGCATCGATGCCGGCGTGCCGGCCCAGCACGTTGAGTACCCTATCGACATTCCGCGAAAATCAACGGGCTCGTGGACGCAAGCAGCCGAACTACTCTACTACCTCGCAATCCTGTTCGGAGTGATTCAACTCCCGAAGGTCACCATCTACGGTGTTTGGAACGGAAAAGACGGACGTCACTGGCAACATGAACAGCTCGATATCGACTGTCGAAGCCCAAAAATCGAGCCGCAGCTGGAACGCGACCTCACCATCCTCGATGCAACTTATTGATAGAGAGTCATGAACAGTTCACTCACCTGTTCTTCGTCTCCACAATCCGCATAATACAGCTGAGAATCGTAGTGCTACGGGCGGGGTGAGACGTTACGGATCCATTGTATGGCCTCGTCGCGGTTGTCTAGTTGGAAGTATCGCATCTGGTCGGGAGCAACTGGCCAGACTGGCCGAATAGCTCGCCACTGGTGAAAGAGTAATTTCGCCCAGAACGAGTCTCCGACGCACGCGTAAGAACGGATGTCGAACTTGGGCCCGTATCGAAGGTCTGGAAGAACCCCGTGCAGATGGGTGAGATACGTCGTTGCTGTCCAGTCGGGGACTTCCTCATACACTCGGATTGACCCGTGTTGCTTCGTTCGCTCAATGAGTAGTGAATAGAATTCCTCGTATCCGTCCGCAGTACCACCCCCGACACGTACGGCAACGAGATCATCCTCTGTCGCGTCCAGTATCTCAAACATCCGTATCGAACGCAATCGAACACATGTATCAAAGTTCCCAGGGTTGCTCGACGAATTAGTTCGTACACTTGCCGAGCAGGGGATTAAACCCCGCCAATCTGGAAATCAATCACCGTGGAAACTGTGCCACTCTGTGCTGGCAAAATAGTGAACTGCACAGCCTCAAACGGGGGACCACAGTGCGGGAGCCTGGTGCGCGTTCTGCAGAATACGGTCCAACTGAAGATGGCTCGGCGTTGGGGAAACTGATTACCGGCGTGCCGGTGTAGCACCGCATCGATGCCCCAGATATTCGACTTCTACTGTACGAATCCGGACTGTGACTTTAAGATGCCGTCCGGCTGGGGGTACTACATGTACGCGGTAGCGGATGACGGCGAACGCGTCCACTGTCCACATCCCGGGGAAATGGGGCGAGCGAGAGAAGTGATCGGCGAGGACGCATCACAGGAAGAGATCGACCGTCGCACCGGGTTCAACACGTACTGCTTCTGCATCCACTGTGAAACGCAAGTGGACCTAGACTTGGATAGGGATGAGAAAGCGTGTCCGGAGTGCCAGTCGAACGCAGTCAAGACCATCGATGAACTCGTCGACGAACAATGCCCTGTTTGCGAAGCTGGAATGGTTATCGCCGAAGACACCGGCGCAATAGCATAGCAGAACGGTACGATGTGACCGAAAGCCAACGCACCCGGGCACTCGGTTCTGCCGTTGTCCACTTCCAGAACTAGCGTTGCTGCTCGTCTATTAGCGAATCGACGTAGTCTTCGAGTGTGTCATACACGGTGCCGAACTCGGGTAGGTCTGCAACCAAATCAGGAAGCGTATTCTGCCAACCGTCACGAATCTCGTCCCGTTTCTCTCCAGGAAGCCCGTCCCGAAGGTTGATGTCTAGCCCGTCGTGGTCGCACTTCCGCCTGAATGCCGGAATGATAACCGAATCATCAATGTTAGCCTCCGTAATCATTCGATAGAGGTCGTAGTAGTCACGAGCCTGTGACCGCTGATAGAGTGCTCGCAACTTCTCCGCGAAGATCTCCTCCAAGCTGTACGCGGTCAACTCGAATTCTGGGACGTCTTCGTAGCGGTGGTGATGAGTCACTGGGTCAAACGCCACGTATTCGTCGATCATGACGTCGAGACTCGTTGTGTTCTTGTGACCGAGCACAGCGGTGTACTGGATGTCGATATCGACGTAGTGCGTCGGGTACGCTTCTTTCTGTAGTTCGCGGTGTTTGGTTACCTCGAAGTCGATACCAGAGGCTCTGGTCGCGTCGTCCAATGTGCTTTGCAACTCGGCTTCGCTCCCCTGGTACGCTCCCTCGACACCGAAATCGAGGTCTTCCGAGTAGCGCCACGTCTCCGGGAAGTACAACTTGCTGAGTGCAGTGCCGCCCTTGAACAGCAGGTTGTCACCGTACGAACTCGTGTAGATTGCCCAGAGGATCCACGAATTGACGTAGTTCTTCTCCGCGTAGCCGAGGCGAACATCTAACTCTCTGGCCTGCCGTCGAAGTTGCGCTTCAGAGATCATGAGAAGTCCTCCGGGAGGAACGATTCGGGGGCGACGTTCAGACGGAGTTGATACGTGCTGTCGCGGGTACCCTTCGCTTCTCTCGTCGGATCTAGCAGTGGGTAGCCAGTTGTGAAGTTCTCGACGAGGTCCTCGTACCCTGGCAGAGAAATATCCAACTGGTCGGCGAGATACACGAGTCGTTTCGTTGCGGCACCGTTCCCAACTCGCCGCAGGTACTCGACGACTCGCTCCCACGAACATTGCGTGTCGACAGCATTCTGCATCGCCTTCGCAAGCTCGCTGATACCCCCGCAGAACTCGGGGTGGTCGGCGCAATCGACCAGGGTTTTCTCGATGCTCGCTATGTTCACCTGGTTTGACCCGACTGCCGTCGGGTGATAGCCGAAGAACTTCTGCTCAGTGACGGTCACGGGTCGATACGTTACCCCGTGGATTTCCCGCTCTTGGGCGCGCTCTGTCGTCACGATGTACACCGTTCGAGACAGCTGCTCCGTCAGCCCGTGATGGTTCAGCGCGCTCCAGTACCCGATGTACATCGGGTCTACGAGTGCTGATGCGATGACGAACTCGTGTTCGGTATACACGGCGTTCTCGCCCGCAGCGAGCGGCAGGATGAGGTACTTCCCGTGGGCGATCCGCTCTAGCCAGCCTTTCTCCTTGAGGGCATACGCCATGTCCTTGGCCGACTTCCGCGGAATGTCGAGGACATCCGCGATGTCACTAATAGTGATGACCTGCCGGTTCTCGCTTGCAAGCCGTGACAGTGCCTGCGACTCACGTGTCGCCAGGCTCTTTCGTTGAGTCTCTTCGCCGTTTGTTGAGTCCATAGCCGCTCAGCGTACATAGACTCTAAATCCGCCCTCGGAATAAAGGTACTCGTTGAGAAGAGTTCTGACCAAAGTCGCCTCTACAACCGCTCAGCATACATAGACTCTAAATCTGCATCCGACACCAACACGAAACAGACGCTTCTCTACCGGTGAGTTGAGTTCATCAGCCTCCCCGAGAGTTGCAAGCCAGCGATCAAGGAACGTCGAGGCTCCGAACCGCACCCTAGCGACCACACTCGCACTCGGGTCATTCTCGCCCTCGTAGAACTCCGCGATGAAACATTCGTAACCGCGTGACAGCGAACCTCCTACACCATAGTGAAACGGCTTTAGAAGAGCCAATAGGTCGCATAATATCTTCTGAGGGAGTATTGTGGCCAGGGTTTATCCGAAACCAGGTGAGAAATTGTGTGCTGTTCGACCATGACGGGAACACAGAATTCCACCGACACGAGCACCGACACAGATGATAGCGTCATCCTCGTCGTTGATCCCGACGACATCCTCAACGCGATGCGACGCAACGCACGCGACGCCCACACTCGTCGAACCCACAAACTCCGATTCAACCGACCACTGGAGGGTCGCGTTACCGCCAGCACCCACGTCCACCAGGAAGGAACCTACTGGCCAAACCCAAAGACAGCCCCACTCACTCTCGAACCGGAACAGTTCATCGAGGATGATGCAGCTGAAGAGACCGCGCACCCAGAACAGTGGCAAGTTCACGAGGCCGCGAAGGACGTCGACGGCGTAGACGACGTCGCAGACGTGAGCGACGAAGCACTCGACGAGTGCTGGGAAGTCCATCTTGAACACTGGGAGAGCGCCGTCCGGCATCATCTGAAAACAGAGGTCGACATCCACGAGTACAGACACGGACCAGGCGTCGAACCACACATCGTCACCGTCGAGTACGACGACGAGTAATAATCGCCAGTAAGATCTTCGTGTATCCCCGCAGTGATTGTGTGAGGAACTCGCGGCATTTCCCGTAAATATCCGATGTCGAGGGCTTCCCGGAAACAATCCGACTGGTCGCTATCCTCGTTGGAACAACTAAGTCCGACGTAGCTCAATGGCCCTACAACATGAATTCAGAGTTTGTTGAGCACATCGAACATCCCGAATCCAGGTATCTCCAAGAGACTCAGCAACGTGCTTACGACCGCGTCCGCGACCGCTTGAATGACCACCACATGGTCGATGTTCCCGAACAGGTTCTCGAAAAACTCACCTACGCCTACTACCACGATTGGGAGCAAAACAACCCTTCCTACGTCTTCTTACTCGCTGACCCCGGCGTGCCAGGAGAGCACGTCGTCTTCGAGGCAAACGCCTACGCCGACCTCGACACCGATAACTACAGAGAAAAGGTACACGTTGACCAGCGCTTCGGCGCTCGATGGTTAGCGAAGAAACGCTACACAGACTTTACCTCGGAGTTCATCCAACAGTGCCAAGAACACGGGTTGATCGATGTGGACGAGCCATGGTGGCAGTATCTGCTCTCCGGATCCTTTTTCGATGATTTCTACATGACTGACGTGGTGAAGTACCGCGAAAACAGCCCCTCCAAAGCAGCCCTCGATGCCTCAGTCCGCCTCTGTCTCATCCGCGAATTAGAATACATCAACCCCGACTTGATCTTCACCTTCGGCAGCCGAGCTTGGGACGCCGTCCAGACACACCTCCAAGCAGACCCCATCGGTGATCTCGACGACCCGTCCTCAATCACCGAAGTTCACGGGACACTCCACCGCGCAACACGCGAACACGACGTCCCAATCCTTCCCTGCGGACACATGAGCCCGCAGTTTCGCGGCGCACAGATCACCCACGAGGAATACATGGAACGTATCGCGGCTGGACTCGAAACACATGCAGCGGCTCAATAACATCCTCAGAGTAATTCGAAGCCTCAGCAGGGAAGATACGAAACCACACGGCCCTCGACCCTGACTGGTTCTGGTGGCAGCCAGCCTGGTTTGGTGAACCTATTTACTCCGTTGGGACACTGGTTGCGATAATGTCAGGATATCTGATTCGAGTAGGGCTGGATTCTGGGGAGATTGGTGGTGGTGGCCATAGTCCGATAAACAGCGATGGGCGTTTTGACTACATCCCGATTCCCGAAGATGCGGATACTACAGAGGAAACAACGTACGATTCGTTTTCGAGTAGAATAGGGTCAACTGCGTCTGAGCATACGACACGAGATGGAATCACCACGCTACACTATGACCCCGAGTTTGAGACGTACACATATGGCGAGGTAGGGAAAAAGAAACGGCAGTCGTTACGAAAACTGTCAAATGGCGATTTGCTGGTGTTCTATTCAAGCCTGAAACCCTCGAACGGACTTGGATCAATCAGGCTGTATAGGCTGTGTTGAATCGCCATACGGCAGAGAGGTAGGCCGCTAAATCAAAGGAGTTGAAGCGGGAGAGTTCCGTTGACCATGACGCAAATCTCCCGCTTCATCGGGGAGGTTGTACCGGTTGCTCAAAG
>NZ_SBIV01000002.1 GCF_004765795.1 Halorussus marinus | reverse complement strand
ACACCACCGATAGCGACGGCTACTACGAGATCAAGATCTCCGAGGACGACGTCGAGGGACTCGAGGACGGCGATGATCTGACTATTCAGGTCAACGGCGAACAGGACTCGACGTCCTACTCGGCGAGTACGTCCGAGCGCTTCGACTTCAGCGTCACAGTCTCCGACGGCGGCGACGGCGGGGACGGTTCCGACGGCGGCGACGGCGGGGACGGTTCCGACGGCGGCGACGGCGGAGACGGTTCCGACGGCGGCGACGGCGGAGATGGCAGCGATGGTAGTGACGGTGACGACGGCGGTGACGGTGACGACGGCGGTGACGGTGACGACGGCGGTGACGGTGACGACGGCGGTGACGGTGACGACGGCGGTGACGGTGACGACGATGCCGAGACCACCGAAACGACCGAAACTACCGAGATGACCGAACCGGAACCGACGACCGAGGCGACTGAGACGACCGAGACGACCGAAGCCACTGAGACTACGGAAGGTGACGGTGGCGACGGTGGTATCCCCGGATTCGGCATGATGCCGGCTCTCGTCGCGCTCGTCGCGGCCGCGCTGCTGGCGGTCCGCCGCAGCAACGAATAGCCCCTAATTACCGGATTCTTTCCGGCTCGACGGTATTTTATCGAACGCTCGCACGTCGAGCGTTGGCTACTCACAGCGGAGACCGGACGCGCTCGGTTCGTTGTTTCCGGTCCCGAAGCGTTTCACCTTCGACGCGTCTCTCTCGGCTTGACCCGCCTCTGGCGGAACGCTTCGTATTACGCCGACTGATTCACATTACGACCGCCCGGACCGACAGCGACGAATCGGAGTGGATGGCGAACAATCCGGCGCTCAAATCGTTCAGTGGAGAAGACGGGAAAACTCGCTCAGACGGTCAAGTCTTTGGCTCTAAACAGTAGGCGCTCCCGCTCGCGTCGTCGGTCGCGCGTTCGGCGTAATAGATCCGATCGTCGACGATTAGCGGCTCGCTCGTCACTCGTCCGACGTTGTCGACGCGCCATCGTTCGTCACCGGTCGTCTTCTCGAACGCGTAGAGCCGCGAGTCGTAGGACCCCACCAACACGCTCTCGGCGGTGATCGTCGGACAACTGATGATCCAGCCGTCGGTCTCGTACGACCACCGCTCTTCCCCGTCGTCGGCGTCGAGGGCATACAGCGATCTATCGTGGCTCCCGACGTACACCGTGCCAGTCCCGGGATCGATTCCGGGCCCTGACATGACGTAGTGATCCGTCTCGAACGACCACTCTTCCCTTCCGGTGTCCAGATCTACGCGATAGACGCTATCGTCCCACGATCCGAAGAACGCGCTCCCATCGAAGGTCGCCACCGGTCCCTTGATAGGTTCTCCCGTGTCGAACTGCCATGCGAACGTCCGGGACTCGAAGTCCCACGCGTACAGATAACCGTCGTTCGACCCCACGACGATCTTATCCGCGTCGAAATCGACCGCGGGGGTCGAGTGAGGGTGATCCGTCGGCCGGTTGTCTTCCCACTCGACGTCGCCGGTAGCCGCGTTCACGGCGAACAGGCTCCCGCTCGGCGTGTTGTACTCGACCGGAATGTACACCGACCCGTCGTAGTAGGTCGGACTAGATCCGATCGCGTCACCCAGTTCGACTCGCCACTCGCGGCGCCCGGTTTCGAGGTCGAACGCGTAGAGCGCGCCGTCGTACGCGCCGACGTAAACTGTCTCGTTAGCGACCGTCGGCGTGCCGTGGATCCCCCTTCCGGAGGGATTCGTCGCAGCGGCCCACTGGGTACTTCCGTCCGGAGCGAGAGCGTACACCGTTCCGTCGTCACCGGGAACGAGGGTGTCGCCGTCGGATGTCGACACCGGACTGGCCTTCGCGGCGGTGTGGTCGCCTTTGTTTACTCCGGGGGCACGCCACCGACGTTCGACGCTGTCTGGGACGACTGCTTCGCCTCGATATCCCGTGCGTGCGTAGCCACCTCGAAACGTCGAGTGATGCCGCACGGAGAGGTCGTCGTGTTCCGCTGCCGTCGTTTGTTCGTCCGTGCTGATCGCGGTCTCGTCTCTCCCACGCTCTGAACAACCCGCAGTGACGCCCGCGGCTATCACACCCAAACTCTCGAGTACTTGCCGACGAGCCGGTGAAGTGTTCATGGTGTCGTACTCTAATTTGTTTTACAATAGTTCTCCCGATTACTTCGATAGGGACTGTCAGTTGGCGAGCGAAATGGTCGTAACGATGGATACACCGCTCCGCTCGACGAAACCGGGTCGTAACCCGGTCTATCTACTCAACGCCGTAACGGTAACCTACCGTTTCAGTGACGAGGGTCCGGCGCCCGATCGCGCTCAAGTCGTGATTTCCCAGCTGGATCGGAGTGCTCCGAGATCTTCGAAGCCGGTGTGATCGATACGCCTCGTCGCGCCGATCGAAACCTCCGATTTCGGCGCCGGAGGGTCAGCAAGCTATATGCGCGTTGGCGAATACCTACGCTCTGTCATGGTGGGGGAAATCAACAGACGCGACGCACTGAAAGCGACGGGCGCGGCCGGACTCGCCGGGCTACTCGGGTTCACCGGCACCGGACTCGCGCAGGACCAGCGGCTCTCGTGGCACGCCGGCGGGACCGGCGGCACGTACTTCCCGCTGTCGAACGAGCTCAAGACGGTCGTCGAGGATAACACGGAGTTCACACTTCAGGTCCAGTCGACGGGCGCCAGCGTCGAGAACGTCGGGAGCCTCTCGAACGGCGACGCCGACTTCGCGCTCATCCAGAACGACGTCGCCTACTTCGCGTACAACGGGACCGGGATCGACGCGTTCGACGGGAATCCCGTCGAGAACCTCCGTGGGGTCGCCACGCTCTATCCGGAGACAATCCACGTCGTGACCCGGCCCGAGACCGGCATCGAGACGCTCGAAGACCTCGAGGGCGCGACCATCAACACCGGCGACCTCGGGAGCGGGACGCAGGTCAACGCGCTCCAGATCCTCGAGAGCGCCGGCATCACGACCGACGACTTCACCGAGCAGAACGCCAGCTTCTCGCAGGCGGCCGACCAGCTCCGGGACGGCGACATCGACGCGGCGTTCGTCGTCGGGGGCTGGCCCCTCGGCGCGATCGAGGAACTCGCGACGACCTCCGAGATCTCGATCGTCTCGATCTCGGGGGACGCCCGCGAGCAGATTCTCGACGCCTCCTCGTGGTTCGCGGAGGACGAGATCCCGGCCGGAACGTACAGCGGCGTCGACGAGGCCGTCCCGACCGTTTCGGTTCAGGCGATGATCGCCACGCGCGAAGAACTCGACGCCGGCACGGTCGAGACGATCACGCAGACGATCTTCGAAAACACCGACGACCTGACGATCAAGACCGACTTCATCGGCACGGACTCGGCGCTCGACGGGATGTCGATCCCGCTCCACGAGGGCGCCCGAGCGGTCCTCGGTCCCGCGACGACCGCGGCTGGCGAGACGGCGACGAACGGGACCGAGATGGGAACCGAGACGGCGACGAACGGGACCGAGATGGGGACCACGACCGAAAGCTAACGTGACTCGACTCCCCCTCTCGGTCTGGGTCTGCCTGCTCGTCGTCGCGGTTGCGGGGGTCGGCGCGGTCGGGGGCGCGGGTCCGCGAGCCCCGGTCGACGCGGCGACCAACCGACCCTCGACGACGGTCGACCCGAACGCGACCCCCGACCGCTCGCTGGTCGTCGCCGACGCCGAGACCGGCGAGCGACTGCTGACGACGCCGGTGACCGAGGGGACGACGGTGGCGCTCAACTACACTCACAGCGTCGAGAAGACGCCGGTGCTCGACGTGTACGCGGTCAACGGCACCGAACTCGAGATGGTCCGCATGGAGTTCCGGTCGTACGGCGCGGGGCTCCCGGCGCGGGCCGACGTGAACGTTACCGACGACGGGACCTTCGTCTTCGACCCGTCGGGGAGCTACGATCACATCTACGTTCAGCCCGGCGAAATCGCGGGTCACGAACTGCTCGTCGCCGACCGGACCTACGACCTCGTCGGGCTCTCGTCGGGCCGGTCGGTGAAACTGCTCGTGACGAACGCCTCCGGGACTCCGACCGACACATGAGCGACACCGAACGCACCGACAGTGCGGCCGTTCCTGACGCCGACCAGCAGGAACTCATCGAGCAACTCGAACGGCGTCGGTCGCTCCGCGGGGCGCTGGCGGTCGCGGTCTCGGTCGTCGCGATCTCGTTTTCGGCGTTCCAGATGTGGCTGGCCGCCCGGGGGTTCATCTTCGCCGCGACCCTGCCGCTCGTCGGTCGGGTCGAACTCGGCTCGCTCCAGTTGCTCCAGATAAACGCGGTCCACGTCTCGTTCGCGCTCGTGCTCACCTTTCTCCTCTTTCCGCCCTCGATGGGCGACGGGTTCGTCTCCCGGCGACTCGGGCGGGTGGTTCCCGCGCTCCGGGACCGATACGGCGACGACAGCGCGGTGACTCGGGCCGGCGAGCGCGCTCGCGGCGCGGTCCGGTGGCTGTTCATGGACCCCGATCGGCGCCGGGTGACGCCGTTCGACTGGCTACTGGTCGGAATCGCAGTTCTGGCGGTCACCTACATGCTGACTGACTTCGGCGAGATCCGCCGGATGCGCGCGCTCGGGCTCGGCTTCGGGCGGACCGTCGGGGAGTACTACCCGTTTCTCGCGCCGGTAGTCGACGCGGTCTCGGCGGTCGGGGTCCCGCTCGACGAGGTGTCTTATGCTTTCCTGCTCGGCGCCATCGGCGTCCTGCTCGTGTTGGAGGCGACCCGGCGCGCGCTGGGCGTCTATCTGATGGCGATCGTGGCGTCGTTCATCGTCTACGCCCGCTGGGGATACCTGATCCCGATCGACGCCGCCTACGTCGGGGTCCTCTCGATCCCGCGGCTCGGCTGGGACTCGATCGTCCAGAACCTCTGGTACAACACCGAGAACGGCATCTTCGGCGTTCCAGTCACGGTCAGCGTCCGGTTCATCTACATCTTCATCCTCTTTGGCGCGTTCTTGGAGATGAGCGGCGCGGGCAAGTGGTTCATCGACCTCGCGTACTCGGCGACCGGCCAGCGCAAGGGCGGCCCCGCGAAGGCGAGCATCATCGCCAGCGGCTTCATGGGCACCATCAGCGGCTCGTCGATCGCCAACACCGTCACCACCGGGGCGTTCACGATTCCGCTGATGAAGCGGTCCGGATACAGCCCGGAGTTCTCGGGCGCGGTCGAGGCCTCGGCGTCGTCGGGCGGCCAGATCCTCCCGCCGGTGATGGGCGCCGCGGCGTTTCTCATCGTGGAGTACACGCTAACGCCGTTCCGCGACGTCATCTTGGCCGCCGCGATCCCCGCGATCGTGTTCTTTTTCGGCGTGTGGGTGATGGTCCACCTCGAGGCCTCGAAGCGGGACATCGGCGGGCTCGCGATCGAAGACGTCGTCTCGTGGCGGCCCCACCTCGCCCGAGGGTGGTTCTACCTCGTCCCGCTCGGGCTCTTGCTCTACTATCTCATCGTCGAGCGGCTGTCGGTCGCCCGGTCGGCGTGGTTCACGCTGGTCGCGGTCGGCGCGCTCATCGCACTGGTCGCCGCCTACAGCGAGGAGACTCGCGGACCGCTACTCGGCACCATCACGGGACTGTTCCTGCTGGAGACCGCCGCGTTCGTGGCGACCGGCGCTGGGCTGGTCGACGCGCTCACCGGCTCGGCTCCGGGGACGGGGTTGGCGCCGATCGCGGCGGTGCTCGCGGCGGCCGGCAAGCTCGGGTGGCTCACGCTCGCGGTCAGCCTCGCGACGATGCTCGCCCGGCCGCGGGGCGACGCGCCGCTTCTGGACTTCGACCCGCAGGTCGACAGCGCGGTCTCGTCGGCCGCGGACGCGGTCCGCCGGCCGCGACTCGCGTCCAATCGCCCGTTTCAGTACGTCGGATTCGTCCTGAAGTCGATGGACACGGGAGCCCGCACCGCGACCGCGGTCGTCATCGCGGTCGCCGCCGCGGGCGTGATCCCGGGCGTCATCAGCGTGAGCGGGCTCGGCCCGAACCTGACCGCGCTCATCCGCACCGTGGCCGGCGGCTCGATCGTCGCGCTGCTCGTCCTCACGGCCATCTCCTCGATCATCCTCGGTATGGGGATGCCGACGACGGTGACCTACATCATCCTCGTCTCGATGCTCGGACCGGCGATCAGCGAACTCGGCATCCCGATTTTGGCGGCCCACCTGTTCATCCTCTACTTCGGCGTCATCGCCGACATCACCCCGCCGGTCGCGGTCGCGGCGTACGCCGCCTCGGGAATCGCCCAGTCCGACCAGTTCGAGACGGGGGTAAAGGCGTTCTCGCTGTCGCTCAACAAGGCGATCGTCCCGTTCGCGTTCGTGCTGACTCCGGGCATTCTCCTGCTCCGCGGGACCGGCACCGGCGAGGAGGTCGACGTCATCGGGATCGCCGACGTTACCGAGCTGGGCTACTTCCTTCCGGAGGTGCTGATCCCGGTCGTCGGCGTGTTCGTCGGGGTCGTGGCGCTCGGCGCGACCATCATCGCGTATCTCTACACCGACGTGAGCCGGCTCGCCCGCGCCGGGTTCGCGCTCGCGGCCCTTCTCCTGATGGCGCCGCTGTTGCTGTTCAACGTGGCGACGACGGTGCTCTCTGTGGTGGGGGTGTCGGCGAACGTCGACCCCGTGCTGTTCGATCTCGCACTCCGGGCGGTCGGGGGCGCGCTGTTCGCCGCGCTCGCGGTTCGCAACCGCCGACAGGCCGAGACCGAACCCGCCGCCGAGCCGGGCGCCACCGAAGCGGCCTGAAGACCGCCCCGAGCTACGCGATCCCGAGCGCCGCGAGCGCGCCGAACAGCAGATCGCCGTAGGTCAGCGCCACCACGGTCCCGACAAACAGCGGGACGACGAACGGGATGCCGGGCGAGACCCACACCTCCTCTTTGGCGACCAGCACGTCCAGTCCGTCGCGGAGTCGGTCGGGTGTGGTCCCGTACGCGCCGTGGTCGATGGCCGCGAGGAAGGCGGCCGCGCCCCACGGGTCGTCGGCCGGCGCGTCGTCCGGGACCGCCTCGGCGACCGCACCGCCGTCAGTTCGCGCAGTCTCGACCGCACCGTCGCCGGGCGGGTTCGGTTCGGCCGGCAAGCTCGCGGGGTCGCGCAGGCGGTCGGGGTCGTCCCGGAGCTCCGCGAGCGTCAGTCCCCGCCACCGGAGGTACATCCGGATCGCGTCCAGATCGACGCCGTTGCGGGTCGTGCCCGCCGGCGTCTCGAGCAGTCGACCGTGCTCGGTCGGGATCGCGTCCCACGACACCGGCTTGCCGACGACCATCACCGACGAGAACCGGCCGGCGGCGGCGTTCCGGAGGAAGATACCGACCGGGTAGAGCGCACCGACGAGGACGGTGTTCGTCAGGATCGTGAGCGAGAACACGCCGAGACGGGTCTGTTGGAGCGGGAGCTCCCATCCGGCGAGGAGGTAGCTCGGGAACGTCGGGAACAGCGCGGCGACCACGAGAAACGCCTTCGCGTCCGCGCCGCCGAACGCACGGAACCACCAGAACGCAAGCACCAGCGGCGCGACGACGCCCAGACTCACGCCCGCCCGGATCCAGAAGAACTCCGGGGCGCCGACCGCGCCGCTCGCGGCCCGCCACGCGTCCCACGCCAGCAGGGCGACCGCGAGCGCGGCCAGCGGGTACCACGTCCGGTTCGGGATCCGGCGGGTCCGTACGTCCCGCCACGCCGCCCAGCCGAACGCGGGGACGACGACCAGTCGGAGGAGATCGGGTATCGAGGCGTCGAGTAGGGGCACGGTAGTCTCTCGACCGGGACTTGTTCCACCATCGTATATAAATGTAAGAGACGGGGCGGCGCCCGGCCCGCTGTCCGTTCGGGCGAGGGCGCTCGGGGCGTGCGCGCTCAGCGGTCGACGGCGTGGATCGCATCGATCCGCCACGACGTCGGCCCGTCGTCGGTCGCCGCGAGCGTCGCGTCGACGGTGCCCGACCCGTCGGCGAGCGCCTCGAACCGGTCGCGCTCGCCAGCCGGGAGCGGGACCGCGACGTGCTGGTCGTCCGAACTCCGGAGGACGACCTCCCGCTCGACGGCGTCGACGTTCCAGACGCCGAACGTATCGCGCATCGTTCGGGTCGCGTTCTCGTCGGTCATCCGTTCCGGACACGCGGCCGACTCACCTAAAGCTCCCGCTCAAAGCGGGCGCTACGCGGTCGCGGCGCCGGAAAAAAGCGATCGGGAGAGCCGCTTATATGACGCGGTTCTGGAGGTAGTCGAGGTGCTTTGCGTTGTAGACGATCTTGACCTCGTCGGCCGCCGGACTGCCGATGCAGGTCAGTCGAACGTTCTTCTCCTCGACCTCCTCGTCGCTGAGGATCTGTTGCATGTCCATGTCGATTTCGCCCTCCTTGACGATGGACGCGCAGTTCGCACAGGCGCCGGCGCGACACGAGAAGGGCCAGTCGTAGCCCTGCGCCTCGGCGGCTTCGAGGATGTACTCGCCTTCGGCGACCTCCAGGGAGCCGTAGTCCTCGTCGTCGAGGTCCGCATCGGCGGCCTCTTCGAAGAGGTCGTCGTCGTCCATGTCCCAGCCCTGGTCGTCCAGCACTTCGTAGTTGAGGTATTCTACGGTTGGCATCACCCTGAGTTTCGACCGGCAGATGGTTAGTAGTTATTGTTTCCGCCGAGCTACCCGTAAATCGGGACGAACCGGAAAAGCAGGAACGACGCGACCGCCGAGATCGACGGCGTCAGAATCCAGAGCATCACGACGCGGCCGGTCGCTTCCGGGTCGAACAGGTCGCTCGCCTGCAGGTCGGCGGGCTCTTCCTCGCCGATCTTCTTGACCTCGTCTTCGGGGTCGGCCGCGAGCGCGTTGACCGACATCGCCGACTCCTCGCCGCCCGACGGGTCGCGGGCGTCGCCGCTGACCGCCGACGCCGCCGCGTCCGAGAGCCGGACCGTCCGGGTCGCCCGGCCCCACCCGAGCCCGATGATGCACATCGTGGCGCTCACCGCGAGACTCGCCGGGATGCCGAGGTACGACAGGAAGGTGATGAGCGACGCCGACACCACCTCGACGATGAGCGCCGCCAACAGCGGGAGGTCGGTGAGGCCGTTGCCGACGGTGTCGAGGGTGCGACGCGCGATCGTGAAGGCGCCGAGCGCGATGGCTCCCCCGGCGAGCAGGATGCCCTGATCGGTGGCGAGCGCTCCGCTCCCGACGAGGGGCGCGACGGCGTTGGCGACGTTGGACGCGCCCGCCGAGAACGCCATGTAACAGCCGATCACGACGACGAGGACGCTGCTCACGAGTTCGCGCCGATTGGTGTCGGCGCCCGCGACCGGGTAGGGGATCGAGCCGACCCGGCGGTACTCGATCAGCGGCCCCTCGGTCTGGTCGATCCGGAACCAGACGTCGAGGTAGGGGTAGACGTATCGGCCGACGACCGCACACACCCAGAACGCGAGGATGGGCGCGACCAGCCACCACGAGACGATGCGGCCCATCACGCTCCAGTCGATGTTGCCCGCGGCGACCCCGAGGCCGGCGATGGCGCCGACGGCGGTCATCGACGTGGAGGCGGGCACCCCGAAGAGGTTCGAGACGAGGAGCGCGAGGCCGACGAAAAAGAGGACGCCGACGCTCGCGCCGAGCGTGAAAAGCTCCGCGGGCACGATCTGTCCGCCCATCGTCGCGATGACGTTCCGACCGACCGTCCAGCCGCCCAGCAGCGCGAACCCCGCCATCAGCCCGGCCGCCCCGAGCTTCGAGAGCACGTCGCTGCCGACCGCGGGACCGAACGCGACGCCCGTCGAGGATCCGCCGATGTTGAATCCGACGAACACCGCGACCGCAACGCCGACGACTAACAGCAGGCTCACCATGGGTACACGAAACTCGGAGAGTGATTAAGGCGTGTCGGTTCCCGAAATCGATGTGGCCGGCCCGCCATTTCGCGCCGACGCGGCTCACCAGATCGGAACGTACCGGAACACGAGGTACGCGACGACGGTCGCCACCGCCGGCACGAGGTTCTGGAGTGCGATCACCCGGGCGGTCGTCGCGGGCTGATAGAGCTCGGCGGGCGACGGCGCGCCCCCGTCCTCGACGACGTCGGACGGTTCGGTGGTCCCGCTAGCGGGGCCGACCCCGGCGGTGGGCACGCTCGGCTCGTCGGGGACCGCCTCGGCGACGGTCGCTCGGCCCCATCCGAGCCCCACGACGCTCATCGTGGCGATCACGACGAAGCTCGCGGGGACGCTGAGCGCCGACAGCGCCGTCACGATCGAGGAGCTCACGACCGCGACCACGACCGCCGCGACCAGCGGGAGGTCGGTGAGGTCGTTGCCGACGGTGTCGAGGGTGCGACGCGCGATAGTGAACGCCCCCACGCCGGTCGCGCCCGCCGCCAGCAGGACGCCTTGGGTCATCGTGATCGCGCCGCTTCCGACGAGGGGCGCGACGGCGTTGGCGACGTTGGACGCGCCCGCCGAGAACGCCATGTAACAGCCGATCACGACGACCACGGCGGTTCCAGCGAACTCCCGGCGGGTCGTGTTCGGGCCGAGCGCCGGGCGGGGGATCGCCCCCGACCGATCGAGAGCCACCAGCGGCCCGTCGGTCCGGTCGACCGCGATCCGCGCGGCGAGGTCGTCGTACCAGTAGCGGCCGACGACCGCGCTCGCCCAGAAGCCGACGATCGGCGCGACCAGCCACCACCCGACGATCTCGATCACGGCGTCGACCTTCAGCCGGCCGATCGCCAGCCCGAGGCCGACGATGGCGCCGACGGCGGTCATCGACGTCGAGGCCGGAACCCCGAAGACGTTGCCGGCGAACAGCGCGAGCCCGATGAACAGCAAGACCGCGATGCTCACCCGCATCGTGAACGGATCGTCGGCGACCAGTCCCCGCCCGAGGGTGTCGACCACGCGGCGACCGAGCGTCCAGCCGCCAAGCAGGAAGCAGACGCTCATCAGTCCGGCCGCCCCGGACTTCGAGACCGCGTCGCTCCCGACCGCCGGACCGAACGCGACGCCCGTGTTCGACCCGCCGACGTTGAAGCCGACGAAGGCGGCGACGCCGAGACCAACGAGTAACAGCAGCATGCGTCGGTGATTCGAGCGAGTATCGCTTAAATCTTCGACGTGGCCGCCGACGACGTCGGGGCCGTCCGGACGCGGGTCGGCAAATGGTACAGCGGAAGAAAGGGTTATCCCGCCGGCACCAGTTCCAATACGCATGCAAGTCCTCGTCACGGACCCCATCGCGGACGCAGGGTTAGACCGCCTCAGAGAGGCGGGCCACGACGTCGAAACGGCCTACGACGTGGAGGGCGACGCCCTCCTCTCGGCGGTCTCGGACGCGAACGGGCTGATCGTCCGGTCGGGCACCGAGGTCACCGAGGAAGTGTTCGAGGCCGCCCCGGAGCTCGTGATCGTCGGGCGGGCCGGCATCGGCGTCGACAACATCGACATCGACGCCGCGACCGATCACGGCGTCATCGTCGCCAACGCCCCCGAGGGCAACGTCCGGGCGGCGGCCGAACACACCGTCGCGATGGCGTTCGCCTCGGCGCGGTCGATCCCGCAGGCCCACGCCCGCCTGAAGGACGGCGAGTGGGCGAAAGGCGACTATCTGGGCACCGAGGTCAACGCCAAGACGCTTGGCGTGGTCGGGCTGGGTCGGGTCGGTCAGGAGGTCGCGAAGAAGCTCGACTCGCTCGGGATGGAGCTGGTCGCCTACGATCCCTACATCAGCGAGAACCGCGCCGCCCAGTTGGGCGCCGAACTGGTCGACCTCGACGACTGTCTCGACCGCGCGGACTTCCTGACGGTCCACACTCCGCTCACCCCCGAGACCGAGGGCCTCATCTCCGACGCGGAGCTCGCCCAGATGGAGGGGGGCTACCTCGTCAACTGCGCCCGCGGCGGCGTCGTCGACGAGGACGCGCTCGCGGCGGCCGTCGACGACGGCGTGTTGGCCGGCGCGGCGGTCGACGTGTTCGCCGACGAGCCCGTCTCGCCCGACAACCCCCTGCTCGACGTCGAGGACGTGGTCGTCACGCCCCACCTCGGCGCGAGCACCGAAGCCGCCCAGGAGAACGTCGCGACCAGCACCGCCGATCAGGTCGTCGCCGCCTTCGCCGAACAGCCGGTCGTCAACGCCCTGAACGCCCCCTCGATCGACGAGAGCGCGTTCCCACGGGTCGAACCGTACATCGGGCTGGCCGAGACCGCGGGCAAGATCGCGACCCAACTGCTCGATCAGCGCATCGAGTCGATCGAGGTCCACTACGAGGGCGACATCGCCGAGGAGGACGTCGAACTCGTGACCGCGAGCGCCCAGAAGGGCGTGTTCCAGCCTCTCGAGTGGCAGGTCAACGCGGTCAACGCGCCCCAGATCGCCGAGGACCGCGGGGTCGAGGTCACCGAGTCCAAGACCCGCCAGACCGACGACTTCCAGAGCCTCGTCCGGGTGACAGTCGCGGGCGACGACGAGTCGGTCAGCGTCGAGGGGACCCTGTTCGCCGACGAGGACCCCCGAATCGTTCGCGTCGATGACTACCGAGTCGACGCCATCCCCCACGGCCACATGCTCGTCGCGCGCAACGAGGACGTGCCGGGCGTCATCGGGTTCATCGGGACGGTGCTCGGCGACCACGACGTCAACATCGCGGGCATGTTCAACGCCCGCGAGGCCCACGGCGGCGAGGCGCTGACGGTGTACACGCTCGACGAGCCGGTCCCGGCCGAGGCCAAAGAGGTCCTCGAAGCCGACGGTCGCATCATCGAAGCCCGCTACATCGAACTCAACGGCTCGGAGTAGTCGCGCCGCCACCGATTCCTCCGCCCGCACTGTCTGGTAGTCCCGCACTCGTTTTCGCGTCGCTGGCGCCCGACTCGGCTACCGGCTACTGTGCGACGGTGCAGACGCCGTCTGTCCCTCGGAACTCGAAGCGCGCGCCGCCGGCCTCGCTCTCGGTCACCGCGACGCGCCAGTCGTGGCGGTCGGCGACGTCGGCGACGACCGCCAGCCCCACCCCGTTCCCGTCGGATCTGGTCGTGAACCCCTGCTCGAACACCTCCTCGCGGTCGCTCTCGGGCACGCCCGGCCCGTCGTCGGCGACGTAGAACCCGCCGTCGTCGAGCGCACCGACCCGGACGGTCGCGTCGGGGCCGCCGTGCTCGACCGCGTTTCGGAACAGGTTCTCGAACACGCTCGCCAGTTGGCTGTCGTTCGCTTCGACCACCCCGACGCCCTCGTCTACGGCGAGGGCGGCGTCGGCGGTCTCGACGTTCGCCCACGCCCGCTCGGCGAGGTCCCCGACCGAGTGGGGGTCTCGACGGGCGGTTTCGTCGTCGCGTGCCATCGCGAGCACCTCCTCGATGATGTCGTCCATGCGGTCGTGGGCGTCGTCGACCTTCGCGAGGTGGTCGTCGACGTCGACGTCCGTCTCGCGTCCGAGTTCGAGGTGACCCTGCGCGACGTTGAGCGGGTTCCGGAGGTCGTGGGCGATCGTGTGGCCGACGCGTTCGAGCCGTCGGTTCTGGCGTTCGAGCGCGGCTTCGTGGCGCTTGACCGAGGTCACGTCCTTCAGGAGCAGTATCTCGGCGTCGACCGCACGCTCCGAGAGCGGCGTGAACTGGACGTCGAACTCGCGCTCTCGGCCGTTCGCGTCTTCGACCGAGAGTTCGTCGATGGCGTCGTCGGTGTCGTACTGGCGCTCGAACTCGGGACATCCCGCGAACGCCTCGTCGGTCGACACTCCGATCGCGGCGTCGGCGTCCCGCCAGCCGAACAGGTCGGCGGCCGCCGGGTTCGCGTCCGCGATCCGGTCGTCGTCGAGGACGACCACCGGGTCGTCCATCTCCTCGACGACGGTGTGGCGACCGACGGGCGCGATGTCGAGGAGGCCGTACTTCGATATCGCGAGGGCGAACGTGAGCGCGCTCACGCCGAAAAACACCTCGGGTTCGACGGGTATCAGTCCGTTGTAGAACAGCGTCCCCCCGACCCACGGCACCGTCGTCCCGGCCAGCACCGCGAGCGTCTGGATCCGGTAGAGCCGCCGCGACCGGACGAGACCGTGGAGTAACAACACGGTCCCGGCCGCGTTCACGAGGTTCGAGTAGAAGTTGGCGAACCAGAACCACGGCCCGAACTCGCGCTGGATCGTCACGGTGTCGCCGACGGTGGCGAGTTCGGCCGACGTCCGGACGAGATGGTGGTACCCGTTGGTCCACGCGAGGAGGATCGTGATCGCCGGAATCACAGCCAGCACCGCCAGCGACCGCCGGGTCACCCACTCCTCGCGGCCGGCGTACTCGCAGGCGAACGCGAACCACGCAAGCGGGACGACCACGGTGCCGACGTACTGGACGTCCACCCAGAACAGCTTCGCACCGAGCGACGTGCTGGCGATCTGGAGGGCGTTCCCGCCGGTCCAGACCGCAGTCGCGACGGTGAACGCCGCCAGCGGAACCGCGCCCGGCATTCGACGTCGCCGCCACGCGAACACCGCCACTCCGAGCGAGACGACCGTGGCGAGTATCGACGCGGCGACGGGGACGGTGAACTGCATGAGTTAAATTACCGTAATTATCAGGATTTCATACCCCACCCGTATAAAGTATCTGGCGTAATTATCACGGATCAAACTCCCAGTCGCGCGCCCGGACGCGGCAGGTATTAACTCACCGATCTCGGTCGACCGGCGAACGCCCCCAAGGCCGAGTCCGCCGACCGTTCGACGAGCGAGACGGCGGTCGGGCCGTCGAGGTCGGTGAGAGTCCGGGTCAGTTCTCCGCGAGGTGGTCTAACACGCCTTCGGTGTCGGCCGGCACCGCCTCCGGCTTTGCGCCCGCCGTCGCCGCGGCGTCGGGGTCTTTCAGCAGGTGGCCGGTCGTGAGACAGACGACCTGCTCGTCGGCGTCGATCTCGCCCGACTCGCGGAGTTTGCGGAGCCCGGCCACCGACGCGGCGCTCGCGGGCTCGACGCCCACGCCGTCCTCGGCGAGCGCGCGCTGGGCGTCGGTGATCGCCTCGTCGGAGACCGCGACCGCGGTGCCGCCGGTCTCCCGGATGCCCGGTAGCGCCTTCGGCGCGTTGACGGGATTGCCGATCCGGATGGCGGTCGCGCGGGTCTCGACGTCTTCCCACCGCCGGACCTCCTCGCGGCCCTCGGCGACGGCCTCGACCATCGGGGCCGCGCCCTCGGCCTGGACGCCGGTCAGTTTGGGCACCTGCTCGACGTCGAGCGCGCCGGCCGCGACGAGTTCGCGAAACGCCTTGAACAGCGCCGCGGTGTTGCCCGCGTTCCCGACCGGTAGGACGATGCGGTCGGGGAGGTCGCCGGTCTGGTCGCGGAACTGCTCGACGATTTCGAGGCCGATCGTCTTCTGGCCCTCCAGCCGGAAGGGGTTGAGCGAGTTGAGCAGGTACGCCTCCCCGCGCTTCGCGAGGTCCGCGACGATGTCGAGACAGGCGTCGAAGTTGCCGTCGACTTCGAGGATCCGCGCGCCGTGGAGGCTGGCCTGCGCGACCTTCCCGGCCGCGACCTTCCCGGCCGGCAGGAGGACGAGGACCGGCGTGTCGGCCCGCGCGCCGTAGCACGCGAGCGCCGCGCTGGTGTTGCCCGTCGAGGCGCAGGCGAGCCGGCCGACCCCCAGCCTCTCGGCGACCCGCACGCCGACGGTCATCCCGCGGTCCTTGAAGCTCCCGGTCGGGTTCATCCCCTCGTGTTTGATCCGGAGGTCCTCGACCCCGACCTCGGATTCGATCGTCGGGACCGAGTAGAGGGGCGTATCGCCTTCCTCGATGCTCACGCCGGTCGCGAACGGGAGCGCGTCGGCGTACCGCCAGACGCCCCGGCCCTCGAAGTCCGCGAACGTCGGGTGGTCGGCGTACCGGACTTCGAGCAGGCCGTCGCAGTCGGGACACCGGTAGCGGACCTCCTCGAACGGGGCGCCGGTCCAGCCACACTCGATGCAGGTCAGCCAGACGCCGTCGTCGGCGTCGGCCGGCGGGGCGTCGACTCCGGCGTCGGCCAGCGTCAGGTCGGTCATTGGCGGGTCGAAAGTGGCCGAGCGGCAAAAAGGGGCCGGTCGGCGGCAGATTTGCCGATCCGTCGGCTCGGTCGGCGCCCCGCCGACCGCCGGACGAACGCGTTCGGTCGACACTCAGACCGCGTCAGAGAGCCGCGCCGCGGCCGCGACCGTCGCCGCGACGAGCGCCGCCCACAGCATTAGCCCCTGTGCCCCCAGGACGGCCAGCCCCATTCCGAGCGCGACCACCACCAGCGAGCTCGCGATGCCGGGGCCGTCGAGTCGCTTTAGGGGCCGTTCCCGGGTCGCCTCGGTGCCAAAGAGGTAGCCGTAGCGCTCGTGGAGCGTCCGGCCGTCGGCGTCCGCGCCGCCGTCGCGATCCCGGACGTAGGCGAACTCGCTGGTCGCACACTCCGGGCAGTACGCCAGCGACACCGCCGCGTCCCTGCCGGTCGGCCGGTCGACCATGTCGACGCCGACCACGACCGCTTCCTCGACCGACACCAGTCCGCCGCGTCGCGGACAGTACTCCGGGTAGCGTTCGCACGTCACCGCCTCGACTCGTTCGTTGGCCGGTAGCTCGACCGTCTCGGTCTCGATCGGCGCGCCGTCGCCGTCGACCTCGACCGGTCGCTCGACGTCGACTGTCGTCCCGCGAAGTATCGTTTCCGTCTCGAAGCGTTCCTCGGGCATGAGTGAGTGTGAGAGCCAATCCCTCACGCGTCGTTCGGGTGCGACGCCCTTAGCGTCTTGGGCACCCGCCGTCGGCCGGATCCGGGTCCGGCCTCGACCCGGCTACCGCGCGCCGAGCAGGTGGGCCAAAAGCGCCTTCTGGGTGTGCATCCGGTTCTCGGCCTGATCCCAGACGACCGCCCGGTCGCTCTCGAGCACCGCGTCGGTGATCTCCTCGCCGCGGTGGGCCGGCAGACAGTGCATCGCGATCGGATCGTCGGGCCCGGCCAGCAGGTCGTCGTTCACCTGGAACCCCTCGAAGTCGTCGAGCTTCGCGGCGCGCTCGTCCTCCTCGCCCATGCTCACCCACACGTCGGTGTACACCACGTCGGCGTCCTCGACCGCCGCCGCGGGGTCGTTGCCCACCTCGGGCGCGGTCCCGCGGGCCGCGGCGCGCGCGAGCACCGCATCGTCGGGTTCGTACCCCTCGGGCGTCGCGATCGAGAGGTCGATCCCGGCCATCGCACAGCCGACCGCGAACGACTGGGCGACGTTGTTGCCGTCGCCGACCCACGCCGCGGTCACGTCCTCGAAGCCGCCGAACCGCTCGTAGATCGTGAACAGGTCCGCCAGCGTCTGGCACGGGTGGGCGTCGTCCGACAGCCCGTTTATCACCGGGACCGAGGCGTGGGCCGCCATCGACTCCAGCGCGTCGTGGTCGAACACCCGCGCCATCACGGCGTCGACGTACCGCGAGAGCACCCGTGCGGTGTCCGAGACCGGCTCGCCGCGGTCGAGGTGGGTGTTCTCGGGGCCGAGGAAGACGGCGTGGCCGCCCAGTTGGGTCATCCCCGTCTCGAAGGAGACCCGCGTCCGGGTCGAGGGCTTCTCGAACAGCATCGCGAGCGTCCGGTCGGGCAGTACCGCGTGGGACTCGCCCGCGTAGTGGGCCCGCTTGAACTCCGCGGCGGTCGAGAGCACCGCCGCGAGGTCCTCGTCCGAGAGGTCGTCCACGTCGAGGACGTGCTTTGGGGTCGGCTGGTCGTCGGTCGGTTCGTCGGCGGTCGTCGCGCGTGTCGCGTCGTGGCTCATTGTTGCAGGGTCTCACAGACGTCTTCGAGGACCGCGACCGCGCGGTCGAGGTCCCCGAGGTCGAGGCGTTCGTTCGGCGCGTGATCGAGCGCGGAGTCGCCGGGGCCGTAGGTCGCCATCGGGCGGTCCCACGCCCCGGCGTAGATGTTCATGTCGCTGGTCCCGGTCTTGCGGAGCGATCGGGGGTCGCCCCCGCGTCGTCGGATCGCGGCGCGGAACGCTCGGGCCACCGCGGTCCGGGGGCTCTCCATCACCGGCGGGGTCGGCTCGCGCCACTCGATCTCGCCGCCCGAGCCGAGTTCGCCCTCGACCGTCTCGCGGATCGACGCGGC
The DNA here is from genome assembly GCF_004765795.1 of Halorussus marinus. Classification (GTDB taxonomy): domain Archaea; phylum Halobacteriota; class Halobacteria; order Halobacteriales; family Haladaptataceae; genus Halorussus; species Halorussus marinus. Next base: position 547,409 of record NZ_SBIV01000002.1, on the reverse strand, counting down.
GGTCTCGCCGGGCGGAATCCGGAACTGGGCGTCGATCGTCGCCTCGACCGAGAGGCCGTCCTCGGCGACGCCGCCCGCGATCTCGACGGGCTTGGCCGTCACTCGCTCGAAGACCGGCGTCTCCTCGTCGCTCTCGAACGCGGCGTCGACCCGCGACCACCACGCGGTCGCCCGCTGGATCGCGTTGGGCTCGGGCCGGGAGGTGTGGGCCGAGTCGGTGCTCGCGGCGTACGTCCCGACCTGAAAGCCCCGGTAGCCGAGGGTCACGCCGTCCCAGCCGGAGGGCTCGCCGTTGATCAGGGCGTCGGGCGCCTCGCGGTCCCCGACGAGGAAGCGCGCGCCCCGGGAGTCGGTCTCCTCGCCGACGACGCCGGCGAAGCTGACGCCCGTCCGGACGGCGGCGACCGCCATCGCGGCGAGCGGCCCCGTGGCGTCGACGCTCCCGCGGCCCCACAGCTCCTCGCGCCCGTCGTCGGTCTCCTCGATCCGCACCGGGATCTCGCCGGGCACCGTGTCGACGTGGGAGGTCAGCAACGCCGCGTCGTCGGCGGGCGCCCGAACGTTGCCGACCTCGTCGATCCACACCTCCCGGTCGCGCTCCTCGAAGAACGCCGCGAGCCGCCGGGCGGCCTCGCCCTCCTCGCCCGACGGCGAGGGGATCGCCACGAGGTCCGCGAGGAGATCGCGGGCGGTCCCGTCGGTCGCGACCGCGCCGGCGCTCACGCCGACACCTCCGCGAGCGCGTCTCCGAGCGCCTCGGCCACCGCGTCGGCGTGGCTCTCGTCGACGACCAGCGGCGGGAGCAGTCGCACCACGGTCCGGCCCGCCGGTAACGCGAGCACGCCGTGGTTCATCGCCAGCCGCTTCAGGACGGCGTTCGCGCCTCGACCGACCTCGACGCCGATCATCAGCCCCTCGCCGCGGACCGCGCGGATCGGTAGCTCCGATCCCCCGAGTTTCGACTGGAGATGCGTCCCGACCGCCTCGGCGTTGCCGGGGAGGTCGGCGTCGACGATCGCCGACAGGGTGGCCTCGGCGGCGGCGCTGACGACCGGCCCGCCCGAGAACGTCGAGCCGTGGGGCCCGGCGTCGTCGGCGATCCAGTCGGCACAGAGGGTCGCGCCGATCGGGAGGCCGCCGCCCAGCCCCTTCGCGGAGGTGAGCACGTCGGGCACCACGCCGCGGTTCTCACAGGCCCAGAGCGCGCCGGTCCGGCCGAGCCCGGTCTGGATCTCGTCGAAGACCAGCGCCGCGCCGGCCTCGGTGGTCCGCTCGCGGGCCGCCCGCAGGTAGCCCTCGGGCGCGGGGTTGACCCCGCCCTCGCCCTGTATCGGTTCGAGCAACACCGCGGCGGTCTCCTCGTCGACGGCGTCTTCGAGCGCGGCCTCGTCGCCGTACGGGACGAACTCGAAGTCGCCGGCGAGGGGCTCGAACGGCTTCTTGTACTTGGGCTTCCACGTCGCGGCGAGCGACCCCATCGTCCGGCCGTGGAACCCCCGCTGGGCCGCGACGACCTTCGAGCGGCCGGTCGCGCTCCGGGCGAACTTGAGGGCGGCCTCGTTGGCCTCGGTCCCGGAGTTACAGAGCCAGACGTTGTCGAGGTCGCCCGGCCCGAGGGCCGCGAGCTTCTCGTAGAGGGCGTCGCGGGCCGAGTTGGGGTAGCTCGCCTGCACGAAGGTCAGCTTCTCGACCTGCTCGCTGACGGCCGAGACGACCGCGGGGTGAGCGTGGCCCACCGCGGCGACGCCGTAGCTGGCGCCGAAATCGAGGTACTCCGCGCCCGTCCCGTCGTAGAGGTACGGCCCCTCGCCGCGCTCGATGGCGATCGGCTTCTCGGAGTAGACGAAGCCGCTCATCTGACCGCCCCCGGTTCGAACGCCGTCCCGTGGCCGGTCCTGGCGGCCGTGATCGGGTCGCGGTTGTTCGCATCGGCGACCGTCACCGACGCCGCGCCGCCCTCCAGAGCCTCGACCGCCGCCATCACCTTCTTGGTCATGAACCCCTCGGCGGCGTCCTCGACGGCTTCGAGGTCCGCGGGCGACCCCACCGCGTCGATCAGCGTCTCGGGGTCGTCGGGGTCCTCGTAGACGCCCGCCACGTCGGTCAGCACGACCAATTCGGCGCCCAACGCGGCCGCGGTCGCGGCGGCCGCGCGGTCGGCGTCGGCGTTGACGGCGGTGAACGTTCCGGCGGCTCCACCGCCTTCACCGCGACCCGTCGAGGACGCGCCGGCCGTCTCCTCGCCGAGCGCGGGCACCGTCACGACCGGGACGTAGCCGCCCGAAAGTAACGTCGACAGCAGGTCGTCGTTGACCGACTCGATCGTTCCGGAGTGGTCGCCCCGGCGTATCTTCTTGCGGCCGTCTTCGAGCACTTTGACAGCCGACTTGCGCGAGCCGGTCAGGAGCTGGCCGTCGACGCCCGACAGCCCCACGGCGTTGACGCCCTCGTTCTGGAGCGCCGTGACGAGGTCGGTGTTGAGCTTCCCGGGGAGGACCATCTCGAACACCTCCATCGTCGCCTCGTCGGTGAACCGCCCCGCGACGCCCCCGGGCGTCTCGACGTACTCGGGCTCCTCGCCCAGCCGCTCCAAAGTGTCGTCGACCGCGGTCGAGCCGCCGTGGACGACCACCACGTCCTCGCCGTTGGCGACGAGGTGGGCGACGTCGGCGAGCGCGCCCGCGGGGTCGACCGCCCGGGCGCCGCCGAGCTTCACGACGACGGGCGGCGACTCGTCTTTCGACGTTCGAGAAGCGCCGCTTCTCTGACCGCCGTCGGTTCGCAGTCCGTCCTCGCCCAGATCGTTGTCGACGAGGTCCTCGTGAGCCGCTTCGAGCTCCGCTTTCGTGTACGTCGTTTCGGTCATGGGCTTCCCACCGGGTGGAGTCCCTGAAAGTCGAGTCCTGCCGTCTCCTCGAAGCCGAGCGCGACGTTGGCGGCGTGGACCGCCTGCCCGGCCGTGCCTTTCACCAGATTGTCGATCGCGCTGAACACCACGAGCCGCTCGTTTCCGGGGTCGAGTTCGAACCCGACTTCGGCCACGTTCGTGCCCGCGACCGCCTTGGGCTCGGGGTAGCGATACACCCCCGACCCGCCCGACTGGAGCCGGACGAACGGCTCGTCGTCGTACGCTCCCCGGAAGGCCGACCAGAGGTCGCCCTTCGAGACGGGGCCGTCCGGGAAGACGTGGCAGGTCGCGGCCGCGCCCCGGACCATGTCGACGGCGTGGGCCGTGAACGAAACCGACGCGCCCAGTTCCTGCTCGATCTCGGCCTCGTGGCGGTGGCCGGTCGGCGCGTAGGGCCGGACCACGCCCGAGCGCTCGGGGTGGCTGGCGGCCTTGCTCGGGCTCGCGCCGCCCTCAGAGGAGCCGACTTTCACGTCGGCGACGATCCGTTCCCCGCCGTCCAGCACCCCGCCGTCGAACAGGGGGTAGAGCCCGAGGATCGTCGCGGTCGCGTTGCACCCGCCCGCGGCGATCAGGTCGGCGCCGGGTAGCTCCTCGCGGTGGAGTTCGGGCAGAGCGTACACCGCCTCCTCGAGGTACTCGGGCGCGTCGTGGCCGTCGTACCACGCCTCGTACTGCTCGACCGTGTCGAGCCGGAAGTCCGCGCTGAGGTCGACCACTGTGTCGGCGGCCTCGTAGAACGCGTCGATCTGGGCCATCGAGACGCCGTGGGGCGTCGCCGCGAACAGCACGTCGACCGACTCGAGGTCGGCCGGCTCGGAGAACCGAAGGTCGGTCCCCCGGAGGTTCGGGTGGACCGACCCGACCGACTTGCCGGCGTACTCGCGGCTGGTCGCACATGCGAGGTCGAAGCCGGGATGGCCGGCGAGCAACCGCAACAGCTCGCCGCCGGCGAACCCCGAGCCCCCGACCACGGTCGCGGTCAGGGTCTCGGCTTCGGTGTCGGTCTCGGTTTCGGCCTCGGTCCCGGTTTCGGCGGTGGGCCCTCCGTCCTCGCTCGCGACGCCCATCAGGCCACCACCTCCTGTTTCGCGCCCGCCTTCGCTTCGAGCCAGTCGACGACCGCGCCGGGCACGTCGACGTCGACGGCGTCGTTCAGCGCCTTGAACTCGACGGTGTGGTTGACCTCGTGGACGGTGTAGCTGGCGTCTCTCGGCTCCGCGGCGTCGCCGCTCGGCTCCTCCGGGGCGCTCGCCGCCTCGCTATCGCCGACCTCCATCAGATCGACCCCGAGCAGGCCGCCCCCGACCGCGTCGCTGGCCGCCGCGACCAGCTCCTCGGCCTCTGCGTCGAGCTCGAACGCCTCGGTCTCGGCGCCCTTCGCGGCGTTGGTGAGCCAGTGGTCCGACGACCGGACCATCGCGGCGACGGGCTCGCCGTCGGTCGCGAGCACGCGGATGTCCCGACCGGGCTTTTCGACGAACTCCTGGACGTAGAACACCTTGTGCTCGTAGTGGCCCAACGTCGCCTTGTGTTCGAGGATCGCCTCGGCGGCGCTCCGGGAGTCGACCTTCGCCATCAGGCGCCCCCACGACCCGACCACGGGCTTGAGCACGCAGGGGTAGCCAAACGCCTCGATGCTCTCGATCGCCGACTCCTTGGTGAACGCGACGTCGGTGTTCGGCGTGGGGACGCCCGCGCTCGACAGCGCGAGGCTGTTTTTCACCTTGTCGGCGCACGTCTCGGCGGTCGCCGGGTCGTTGACCACGGGCACGCCGTACGCCTCGCAGAACTTCGTGGCGTAGAGGCTCCGGCTGGTAGCCAGACACCTGTCGACGACGACGTCACACTCGGTGAGCTCGTCGGGGCCTTCCTCGAGCCCGAACTGGTGGTCGCGCACGTCGATCTTCGTCACCTCGTGGCCGCGCTCGCGCAGCTCGCCGAGGAGGAGCTTCTCGTCTTTACGGATCCGGGAGTAAAGCAGTCCGACGCGCAATTTACTCCCCCCAGTCCTCTTCGAGCTCCGGGGCTCGATCGAGGACTGGCGGGGCTCGCTCGACGATTTCGAGTTCGGCGCCACAGGTCGTGCAGTCGACTATCTCTCCCACTTCTGCCGAATCGTGTAGGGCGACGTCCGCCCCGCACTCGACGCACTCTGTCATCGTACCCCTTCGTACCCCGTACGTATACTTAAACCCGTCGAATCTGTAAATTGTATTACATAGAGTAAAGGCGACGCTAACGGCGTGAAGCGCTCGAATCTCGGTCAGTCGAAGCCCGATAGTCGGCTCCGTCGGTATATAAATGAGGTCCCGGACGGGACCGGCGGCGGATCAGTCATATCGACTCACCTCCGTCCGGAGGCGCTCGTCGGCGCTCGCCAGCGCGTCGCGTTCGGCCGCGAGCGCGTCGGCGTCCGCCTCGACGCTCGCCTCGGCGTCCGAGCGCACGGTCGCGACCGCCTCGGGCGCGGGACCGCCGGCCGAGTCGCGGGCCGCCGCGCTGGCCTCGGGGTCGAGCGCGGCCTCGACCGACTCGCGGTCGACGTAGGTATCGAGCGACTCGCCGAGCACCGACTCGGCGGCGGCGTCGAGCGCGGCGTAGTCCGCCCCGTTCTCGGAGGCGTCTCCCGCGCGCTGGGCGGCGTTCGCGACCATCTCGTGGGCCTTCCGGAACGGGACGCCCTGCATCGCCAGCAGGTCGGCGACCCCGGTCGCGGTCGAGAAGCCCTCGCCGGCCGCGTCCGCGAGCGCCGCCTCGTCCCACGTCGCGGTCGCCGCGGCGCCGGCCGCGACCTCGACCGCCTCGGTCACCGCGTCGACGGCGTCCCACGCGTGGGGGGTCGCCTTCTGGAGGTCGCGGTTGTACGCCCGGGGAAGTCCCTTCAGCGTCGTCAGCAGGCCGTTCAGCCCGGCCGCGGCGTCGCCGGCGGTCGCCCGCACGAGTTCGAGCGTGTCGGGGTTTTTCTTCTGGGGCATGATCGAGGAGGTCGACGAGTAGTCGTCCGACAGTTCGACGAGCCCCTTGTTCGAGAACACCGCGAGGTCCTCGGCGAGCCCCGACACCGTGGCGGCGAGGTTCGCGAGTGCGGCGACGACCTCCACGAGGAAGTCGCGGGTCGAGACCGCGTCCATCGAGTTCGCGACCGTCCCCTCGAAGCCGAGCAGGTCGGCGGTCCGCTCCCGGTCGACGTCGAAGGGCGTGCCCGCGAACGCCGCCGAACCCAGCGGCGAGCGGTTCACGCGGTCGTAGGCGTCGAACAGCCGCTCGGTGTCGCGGGCGACCGCCCCCTCGTACGACAGCAGGAAGTGGCCCACGGTGGTTGGCTGGGCGGGCTGGAGGTGGGTGTAGCCGGGCATCACGGTCTCGGCGTGACGGCCCGCGGCGTCGGCGAGCGCCTCCCGGAGCGCGAGCGTCGTCTCGATCGCGTCGAGGACGTCCTCGCGCAGGCGGTACCGGATGCAGGTCGCGACCTCGTCGTTGCGCGACCGGGCGGTGTGCATCTTCCCGCCGACGTCGCCGACCCGGTCGATGACCGCGGTCTCGATCGCGGCGTGAACGTCTTCGCCGTCGGGCAAGGCGTCGAAGCCGGCCGCCGCCACGTCGTCGACCGCGGCGAGGATCGTCCCGGCCGCCTCCTCGTCGACGATACCCTGTTCGGCGAGCATCACGACGTGGGCGCGGTCGACCGCGAGGTCGGCCGCGAAGATGCGTTCGTCGTCGTCCATCGAGGAGAGGAACCCGCGGGCGGGGCCGCCGCTGAAGCGCTCGCGGCGCACCACGTCGTCCGCGCCGGCGCGCTCCGGGTCGTCGCCCGCTCCGGGCTCGCTCTCCTCCGTCATGCTACTGGTCCTCCTCGGTCGCCTCGCCGTTCCCGTCGGCGAGCAGTTCGGCCTTCTTCGCCTCGGCGTCGGCGGTCACCTCGTTCGCGAGCCGCGACTGGAAGCCGTGGTACTTCGCCACGCCGGTCGCGTCCTCTTGGGCGATCCCGTCGACCGACTCGGTGTTGAACGAGGCGGCCGATTCGGAGTACACCGCGTACTCGCTCTCGCGACCGACCGGGCGCGCCTGCCCGCCCTCGAACTTCACCGTGACGGTGCCGGTGACCTTCGTCTGGGTCTGTGCGACGAACCCGTCGAGCGCGTCCACGAGCGGCGCCGACAGCAGTCCCTGATAGGCCTTCTCGGCCCACTGGTGGTCGACCTGTTGTTTGAACTCGCGTTCCTCTTTGGTGAGCACCAGCCCTTCGAGGGCCTCGTGGGCGTTGAGAAGTGTCGTCGCCGCGGGGTGTTCGTAGTTCTCGCGCACCTTCAGCCCGAGCATGCGGTCTTCCATCATGTCGGTCCGACCCACGCCGTGGCTCCCCGCGAGGTCGTTGAGCGTCTCGATCAGCTCGACCGGGTCGATCTCCTGGCCGTCGAGCGCGACGGGGTAGCCGTCCTCGAACGTGAGCTCGATCGTCTCGACGTCCTTCCCGCCGGGCGTGTCGGTCCACTCGTAGATGTCCTCGGGCGGGACGTAGCCGGGGTCTTCGAGGTTCGCGCCCTCGACCGACCGGCTCCAGAGGTTGGTGTCGATCGACCAGTCGCCCTCGTTGCCGCCCTCGACGGGCAGGCCCTTCTCGTCGGCGTACTCCATCTCCCACTCGCGGGTGAGCCCGAGTTCGCGGACCGGCGCGATCACTTCGAGGTCCGAGTCGCGCCAGACGGCCTCGAACCGGAGCTGGTCGTTGCCCTTCCCGGTACAGCCGTGGGCGACGGCGTCACAGCCCTCGTCCTCGGCGACGCCGAGGATCGCCTCGGCGATGATCGGACGCGCCAGCGCGGTCCCGAGCGGGTAGGTCTGGTAGGTCGCGTTGGCGGTGACCGCGTCGAGACAGAGGTCGGCGAACTCGGCCTTGGCGTCGACGACGTAGTGGTCGAGCCCGAGCGCCTCGGCGGTCTCCTCGGCCTCGTCGAACTCCCCGGCGGGCTGGCCGACGTCGACGGTGACGCCGATTACTTCGTCGTAGTCGTACTCCTCTTCGAGCAGTGGGACGCAAACGGTGGTGTCGAGCCCGCCCGAGAAGGCGAGCGCGACTTTGGATGTTCCTGACATGTATGGGTGTGTGGTGTGTGTGTCTGTGACTGGTAGTTTACGGACGATACCGGCCGCCTCGGAAGCGAAACGCCGTCAGATCGGTGGAGTAAGTAGTAGTGGGGCTAAAGACGCCCCGGTCGTCGCGGCGCGAAGGCGGTGACGGACTCGCGGCTCTCGGAGAGGGCGAGCGCGCCCGAGCCGCGAGTCCGCGTCATTACCAGTTACAACAGCCCCAAGGGGTTTAAACTCTTTCGACACGACTCCGAGCGACCCGTCCGAACCGCTATTCCTTTGTGCGACGCTCACCGACGTGTGAGACGTGTACAGCGTCAGCGTCCCGGTTCCGGGGTCGGTCGAGCGCCTCGCCGAGGAGCTCCGGCCCGCGCTCCTCGGCTTCGAGGCGATCCGAGACCACCACACCCTCGTCTGCAAGCGCCTCGGCGACGCGCCCGCCGGCGGCGTCCCGCGCCTGCGCGAACAGCTCCGGACAGCGCTCGCGGGCGCGCCCGCCTTCGAGATTCAGATCTCGGGCATCGACTACTTCGAGTATCCGACCCGGGGTGAGGGTCCGGTCGTCTACTTCGACGTCGAGAGCCCCGGGTTGTGGCGGCTCCACGACCAGCTGGTCGAGGCGTTCTCGGCCATCGAAGATCTGGAGGGCGAGGACTACTCACCGCACGTCACGCTGGCGCGGGGCGGGTCGGTCGCCGACGCCGAGCGCCTCGCCGCCCGCGACGTCGAGCCCGTGAGCTGGACCGTCTCGAAACTGCTGTTGTGGGATGCGACGTACGCCGAGACGGTCACCGAGTTCTCCCTGCCCGCCTGAGCGTCGACTCGCTCGCGGGCGGTCGACGCGTCCTCGCCCGCCGTCACGGCGTCGGCGGCGCGCCCGCCCACGCGTCCCTGTCACCGTAGAAGTTCAGCATCGCGAACTTCAGTTTCTCGGGGTCGATGTCGATCATCTCGCCGCGTTCTTCGGACGGGAACGTCTCGCGGACGCCGTACTTGCCCATCTCTCTCCGGCCCGCCTCGGTGTAGCGCTTGTCGACGAGCACCCGGACGCCGAAGTCCTCGGGCGACCGGATCACGCGCCCGAGCGCTTGGCGGGTCTTGCGGATCGTCGGGATCTCGACCGCGTACTCCCACCCCGAATCGCGGCCCGACCGGTCGGCGAACGTCCGGTCGTAGGCCTCCTGGACCGCCTCCATCCGGTCGCTGAGATGGGGGTACGGAACCCCGACCACCACCACGGTCCGGGCGTCGTCGCCGTCGAAGCTCACGCCCTCCGCCAGCGTCCCCCACAGCGAGGTGAAAAGCGCCGCCCCGTCGTCGTCGACGAACTCTCGGCGGAGCTCCTCGACGGACGTGCCGGGCTCGTCCATGTACAGGGCGGCGTCGGTTTCGCGGGCGAGGCGCTCGTGGTAGCGCTCGGCCTCGGCGTAGCTCGGGAAGAAAAGCAGGCTGTTCCCGGCGGTAAACTCCACGGCGTCTTCGAGGACGCCCGCGATCGTGGCCTGGGTCTCGGGGTCGTCGCGCTCGCTCGAAAACAGCGCGGGGCTCTCGACCGCGAACGTCCGGCGGTTCTCCTCGGGAAACTGGAGCCCGTAGGCCAGCGAGACGGGGTCTTCGAGCCCGAGCACGTCCCCGAGTACGTCGAACGGCCGGAGGGTCGCGCTCATCAGCACCGTCGCGTACACCTCCGAGAACAGCTCCGCGGTCACTTCCCGCGGGATGCAGGTGTACAGCTCCGCCCGACCGTACACCTCGTCGGTGGCCTCGTCGCGCCGGACCGAGACCACCGGATACTGGCCCAGATCGGCGCTCTCGTCCATGAACTCCCGGACGAACTCGGCGGCCCGGAGGGTCTGACACTCCTGTCGGGTGGTCGCCTCGCCGTCCTTGTACGCCTCCTCGTACTCCTCGTCGAGTTCGCGCCCGAGGTGGACCGCGAGTTCGAGCTCGGTGTCGATGCCCTTCCCGGTGTACTGCTGGAGGAAGTTGAGCGTGAGGTCGTCGCGTTTGTCCTCGTTCGAGATGGAGACGTCCTCCCAGGTGCCGTCGACCTCCTCGCGGTCGCCAAATCCGAACGCGTCCTCGTAGGTCTCTTCGAGCGCGCGCCGGAACGCCGCGATGACGTTGTAGGCTGGCTCGCTCCGGGCGTCGTCCGAGTCCTGTAGCTCGTCGAGCGCCGAGTCGAGGGTGTTCTCCGTGAGGGTGCGACTGGCGTGTTCGCGGGCGGTCCCCTCGACGTTGTGGGCCTCGTCGAAGATGGTGATGACGTCTTCGGGGTCCCGGCCGAGCCACCGGAAGAACTGCTCGCGGATCATCGGATCGAGGAGGTGGTGGTAGTTGCAGACGACCAGATCGACCCCCTCCATGCCGTCTTTCAGCAGCTCGTAGCCACAGAGGTGCTGGCGCTCGGCGTAGTCGTAGATGTCGTCGGGCGTGCGCACGTCGTCGTAGAGCCACGAGTAGAACGCCTCGTTGTCGCCGACGAGGTTGTTGTAGTAGTACTCGCAGGTGTTCGTGTCTTCGAGTCCCTCCAGGGTCTCTTCGACCTGCTCGAGCTCGTCCATGACCGCGCTCCGGGCCTCGGCGGCGCGGTCGTCGCCCTCCCGGCTCGCTTCGAGTAGCTCCTCCTGGCGGGCTTCGAGCTCCCGCAGATCTCGCTCTTTGTCGACCACTTCGTAGGTGTTGTCCCGCAGGACCTGACACTCCTCGAAGCCCACGTCGATGTGGCACATCGACCCCTTCCCCCGGAAGACGACCGCCCGGATCGACTCCTCGGTGGTGATCTCGCGGGCCTCCTCGACGAACTGGCGCATCTGCTGGTGGACGTTGGTCGTGATGACCACCGTCTTGTCCTCCTCGCGAGCGTACTCCAGCGCGGGCACCAGCGACGACAGCGTCTTGCCCGTCCCGCAGGCCCCCTCGAACAGCACGTCCTGACCCCGGGCGAAGGCGTTGTAGATACGGTCCATCGCCTCGCGCTGGTTGGCGTACGGCTCCTCGTAGGGGAAAAAACGCATGTACCCGTTGGTCTCTGCCACGGGAGAGGATTTGCGGGGCTTGGGGTTTAAAGTCTCGCTCCGGGGCGGAAGTCCGGGTCGGGCGCTACCTCTCGGGCTCGATGTACACCTTGAAGATACTCGGGTTCACCTCCTTCAGCGCGTCCTCCAGTCCGGTGATGCTGTCGTCCATCCCGCCCGTGTCGAAGCCGTTCTCGAAGGTGACGTCGGCCGCGATCAGCACCTCCTCGGGCCCGAAGTAGACGCTCCGGAAGTCGACGATGCCGTCGACGCCGTCCCAGCCTTCGATGACGTCTCGGAGTTCGCGCTCGTCGTCTTTCGGGAGGCTCTCGCCGAGCAGGAGGCGCTTGTTCTCCCACGCCAGCGCCAGCGCGAAGCCCATCAGCATGAGCCCGATCAACAGCGCGGAGACGGCGTCGTACAGCGGGTTCCCGGTGGCTCTCGAGAGATACACCCCGAACAGCGCGAGCCCCGCCCCGACAAGCGCGATGGTGTCCTCGGTGAACGCGGTCAGCGTCGTCACGTTGCTCGTCTTCCGGAACGCCTCGCCCAGCCCGCTCCAGCCGTGCTGGTCGATGTCTGCGTTCATCCCCTCCCACGCCTTCTTGAGCGCGTAGCTCTCGAACGCGATCGCGCCGGCCAAGACGGCGTAGTTGACCCAGACCGCCGGGAACGTCGCGCCGAGCAGGGTCACCGGCCCCTGCTCGACCGGATGGGGGTGCATGATGGCGTCGTAGCCGTGTTTGGCGCTCTCCCACCCGGCGATGCCGAACAGGAACACGCTCACCAGAAAGCTGTAGAAGAACTCGGCTTTCCCGTAGCCGAAGGGGTGGCCGCGGCTGGCGTCCCGGCCGCTGAACCGGAGCCCGACGAGTAAAAACACCTGATTGCCCGTGTCCGAGATCGAGTGGTACGTCTCCGAGAGCATCGCGGCGCTTCCTGTCAGGAGAAAGCCACCGAACTTCAGGATGGCGATCGCTCCGTTGGCTATCAGCGCGGCGACGACGACAGATTTGCTTTCGGCCATCGTCCCCACTTCTCTGGCGCGCGGTAAGAATCTGGTTGCAGTCCGACCCCGAAGACGCGGTGGGAGCCGGCACCGACGGTCGGCGAGTCCGGACGGAAACGCTCAGGACCCGTCCGCCCGTACGTCGACCCATGATAACCGTCGTCTCGGACACCCACAGTCGCTCGGGCCACGAACTGACCGGACGCGCCGCCGAGGCGGTCGAGGCCGCCGACCTCGTCGTCCACGCCGGGGACTTCCTGAACGAGGCGGCCCTCGACGCCTTCGAGGCCGCCAGCGATCGCCTCCACGGCGTCTACGGCAACAACGCCGCGCCGGGGGTCCGCGATCGCCTGCCCGCAGAGCGCACCTTCGAGGCCGAGGGCGTCCGGTTCGTCCTGACCCACGGCGACGACCGCGGGGCGACCGGCCTCTCGTTGCTCGGACGCCAGCAGGCCGCCGACGTGGTCGTGTTCGGCCACTCGCATCGCCACGCGGTCTCCGAGGCCGACGAGGTGCTCTTGCTCAACCCCGGCAGTCACGCTCGCCCGCGGGGCGGTCTCCCGACCCACGCCGAGCTCCGGCCCGCCGACGGCGGGCTCGACGGCGAGATCCGCCACCGGGACGGCTCGGTGATCGAGGAGTTTCGCGTAGAATAGCGCTCGCGGGAGTCGGTCGGCGGCTCGGATATCGGCGCCGAACGACCGTTCGGCGTCGGGTGGAGGGCCGAAGCGGGGCGGTGCACTCACACCTACGCGCCGCCGTATCAAGTAGCTCCCGTAAGCTCAAAGACGCGTTTTAGTCACTCCGGCCGTTCGCGTAGTACCACCACGCGAACCCGAGCGCGAGGACGAGCGCACCGCCGGCGAAAAACAGGAGGCCGGGCGGAACCGCGTTGCTCGCCGCCTCCGCGGTCTGGCGGCCCGCGTCGGTCGACTGGATCGACATCCCGCTCGGCTGGCCGGTCGTCTCGCTCCCGGACTCGCCGACGAACGGGAGGCCGTCGCCGACGGCTGTCTGGACCGCGAGGCTGAGGAGTCCGAGCGCGCCGAACGCGCCGAGGAGCCGCGAGAGCGCCGCCTTCAGCCCGCTGGTCTCCTCCTCGTTGCCCGCGAACACCACCAGCGGCTGATCGGTCGGGGCGTAGACGCTCATCTCCCGGCCCTTCTCGGAGTAGACGGTGTCGACGACCTCGATCACGTCGGCGTCTTCGAGGTTGCCGAGGTGGTACTGGGCGTTCTGGAGGGAGGTGTCGATCTCCTCGGCGAGCGCCGAGGGCGTGGCGGGGTCCTCGTGGAGCGCGGCGAGCAGTTCGCGGGCGGTCGACGACGAGAGGGCGCCGAGGAGGTCGTCGGCGTCGTCGCTGTCGACGCCGATGACCCGCGGTTCGGCCGACTGCGAGGCGGTCGCGTCCGAAGTGGAGGGCAGCAGGTCAGCCATGTCGGCGGATACTCACCCCCGGCAAATGAATGTTGTCAAGCGTCGAACTTTCGGCGTCGAAACGAATTTGAGCGGCCGACCGGATGGTACGCGTATGGAGTTCGTCTACAACAACCCGATCGTCGTCGGCTTCGTCGCCCTCTTGCTCGGGTTCGTGCTGTTCATGTACCTGTTCATCCGCCGGACCGTGACGAGCTTTCGGGAAGGCATGGAGAACAGCTGAGAGCGGTCGGGTCCGCCGGGCGTCACCGCGTCGGGTCGACTCGACCGGGCGCCCGAACGGCCGATTCAGCCTTCGAGCGCCTCGCCGACGCGTTCGGCCGCCTCGACCACGTCCTCGCGGTCGACGTCCCAGTGAGTGCAGAACCGCGCGACGTGGGTGTCGAACTCGACGCCCCGGACGCCGGCGTCGGCGGCGGTCTCGAGGAACTCCTCGGCGGTCAGTCCCGTCTGCTCCGTGTCCACGAGCACGATGTTCGTCTCGGGTTCCTGTACGCCGAGCCCCTCGATCTCGGCGAGCCGGTCGGCGAGCGCGCGGGCGTTCTCGTGGTCCTCGGCGAGCCGGTCGACGTTTTCGAGCGCGACCAGCCCCGGCGCGGCGATCACGCCGGCCTGACGCATCCCGCCGCCGAACAGCTTGCGGGTCCGGCGGGCCCGCTCGATGAACGCCTCGGTGCCCGCGACCACCGATCCGACCGGCGCGCCAAGCCCCTTCGAGAGACAGAACATCACCGAGTCGACGCTCTCGACCATCCGCTCGGGGGCGACGTCGTTGGCGACCGCGGCGTTCATCACCCGCGCGCCGTCGAGGTGGACCGGCACGTCCCGCTCGTGGGCGGCCTCGGCGACGGCGTCGATCTTCTCGGGCGCGATGGCGACCCCGCCCTTGCTGTTGTGGGTGTTCTCGACCGCGACAAGCCCGGTGCCGGGGCGGTGGAGGTCCTCTTCGACGTACTCCTCGCGGACCTGTTCGGGCGTCGGGATCCCGCGCTCGCCGCCGTCGAGGGTGCGGACCTGTAGCTCCGAGAACTGTGCGATGCCGCCCAGTTCCCACTTGACGACGTGGCTCTCGCGCTCGGTGAGGATCTCCTGACCGCGGTCGGTGTGGGTCCGGATCGCGATCTGGTTGCCCATCGTCCCGGTCGGGACGTAGAGGGCCGCCTCCATCCCCACGAGGTCGGCCGCGCGGGCTTCGAGTTCGTTGACCGTCGGGTCCTCGCGGTACACGTCGTCGCCGACCTCGGCGTCGCGGGCCGCCTCCCGCATCCGGTCGTCGGGCATCGTCACCGTGTCGCTCCGCAGGTCTGTCATACGTCTCCCTTTCGCGTCCCGCGCCAAATACTCGGTGATGCCCGCAAGCCGTTCGAGACCGAAAGCGGTTTGGCCGGCTCACCAGACGTTCGGGTATGGACCCGCGGATCCGAAAGCACGCCGAAGTCGTCGTCGACCACTCCACCGAAGTCGAGGCCGGAGACAACGTCGTCGTCAGCGCCCCGCCCGCGGCCGAAGACCTCACGCTCGCGCTCTGTGAGGTCGTCGGCGAGCGCGAGGCGTTCCCGCTCCACGTCGCCGGCCGGCAGGACGCCACCCGCGCGGCGTTCCTCCGGGCGGCCGACGCCGACGCCCTCGACGCGCCCGACCACGAGCTCGCGCTCGCCGAGGCCGCCGACGTGTGGATCCACGTCCGGGCTCACGACAACGTCGCCGACATGAGCGCGGTCCCCTCCCAGACCATGTCGGCGTTCCGGAAGTCCCACAGTCCGATCCGCGAGGAGATCCTCGACACGACGTGGGTGCTCACCCAGTTCCCCGCGCCCGCCGACGCCCAGAACGCCGAGATGTCGACCCCCGAGTACGAGCAGTTCGTCTGGTCGGCCATCGACAAGGACTGGGACGCCCAGCGGGAGTTCCAGGACCAGATGGTCGAGATCCTCGACCCCGCCGAGGAGGTCCGGATCGTCAGCGGCGAGACGACCGACCTCCGGCTGAGCGTCGACGGGATGACCACGATCAACGATCAGGCGACCAACAACCTCCCGGGCGGCGAGGTGTTCACCGCGCCGGTCGCCGACTCGGTCGAGGGCGAGGTGCTTTTCGACAAACCCCTGATCCATCAGGGCCACGAGGTCGAGGACGCCCGGCTCCGGTTCGAGGACGGCGAGGTCGTCGAGCACGCCGCGAGCAAAAACGAGGACGTCCTGACCGAGGTGCTGAACACCGACGAGGGCGCCCGCCGACTCGGCGAACTCGGTATCGGGATGAACCGCGACATCGACCGGTTCACCTACAACATGCTGTTCGACGAGAAGATGGGCGATACGGTCCACCTCGCGGTGGGTCGGGCCTACGAGGCCTGTCTCCCCGAGGGCGAGTCGGGCAACGAGTCGGCGGTCCACGTCGACATGATCGTCGACATGTCCGAGGACTCCTACATCGAGGTCGACGGCGAGGTCGTCCAGCGCGACGGGACGTTCCGGTTCGAGGACGGCTTCGAGGCGTAACGCCGTCGCCCGGGCGGACTGCTCGGGAAAGTGGTTTGTTTCCCTGACTTACAGTGGAGTTTAAGCGTGTGTGGTGTAGACACACGCCTCGTGACGAAGGTATCGTGTCCCGACTGCGGTCGCAGTATCGCCATGCACGAGCTCGAAACCCGGACCGTGGCCCAGCACAACGACTTCCAGACGAACTACCGGTGTCCGTTCTGTCGGTCCGCGATCCAGGACGTGGGCGAACTCCTCTGAGACCCCCGCTCAGTCGAGCAGGCGATCCCGCAGGCTCCCGAGCCACTCGGTCAACAGCGCCGCCCGCACACGGTGGGGGTCGGCGCGTCGAGTCGACCACTCGTCGAGCGTCGCCTGCTCTTCGCGCGCCCATTCGAGCGTCGCGACGCCGTACCGATACTGGGGGTCCGAGACTGGAGGGCTGGACATGTCGGCGTCGTCCCGCGAGGCCCGTGTAAGCTTTCTGTTCTGCGGTCGCCGCGTGCCGGAGGTGGGGGGCACGAAGTGTCCCGGGGCCGAGAAGCCACTCGTCGTCTCCGGTGGGTCTATCAGTCGCTCCCGTAAACCGACGGGTGTGGCTCCCGATTCGAGTATCACCGTGGGCGGCCGGGAAATCGACCCCGTTCGGGGCGGACTGCTGGTCCTCCTCGTCGGTGTGGCCGTCGCGGGCTACGGCGGCTACGATCACCTCCAGCAGCGACAGGCGATCGACGCCGCGGTCCCGGTGAACGCGACGATCACCGAGACCGGCGTCGAGTCGGACGGCTCGGGGTCGAGTACGGGCGTCGATCACTACCCCGTCGTTCGGTTCGAGTACGCGTATCGAGGCGAATCGTACACCTCACAGAACGTCTACCCCGCGTCGGTGAGACAGTCGTACGACACCGAGTCCGCCGCGAGCGACGTCGTCGACGAGTACGAGGTCGGCGCCACCGTCACGGCGTACGCGACCCCCGAATCGCCCGGCGACGCGTTCCTGAAGAACCAACAGTCGAACGGGCCGCTCGTCGCGATCGGGATCGGTCTGGTCGCGATGCTGCTCGGGGGCCGATCGGCGCTGAACGGCTTCCGGAACTCGTAGCGAAACCCTTCCCGTCGCGAGCCGACCTAGCCGACGAGCCGAGCCGCGATTCGCCGTCCGGTGGGGCTGGCCTTTCGACTGCGAACGAGCGAAGCGAGTGAGCAGGCCGAGGAACCCCCGAAGAGGGTGACGACGGCTTTTCATCGACGTTTTACAAGGGCGCGCCTCTCGGGGCGTCTTGGCGAGCGAAGCGAGCCAAGGCTCGGAAGACGCGGTTTGTCTTCCGGTGCGCCCGCAGTAAAAGGTCGACGGGCAGATGGGATTGTGAACCAGCGCCAGGCGTGCTCACTTCGTTGCGCGCGACTGGCAGGGTTCAAACCCCATCGAGCGACTCGATTCGCCGCTCGCGGTGCGGCGAGCAACTGAATTGCTCGCCGAGTGCTCGCGGCAGAATCAGCGGGCACGATGGGATTTGAACCCACGACCGTCGGATGTCTTCCCCACCCGGCGGCGAGTCGCGAGCCGACACCGGCCGGGATAGAAGTCCGACGCTCTATCCGGACTGAGCTACGTGCCCTCGACAGGCCGTACTTCCCTCAGCGCCAAAAGAGCTTAGGTTTCGAACCGACTCGATCGGAGGAACACAGCGCTTAAGCGCGCTTCGCCAGTACTCAACGTCAATGAGAGTAATCGGTACCGTGGGCCTGCCCGGCAGCGGCAAGGGCGAGGCCGCGGCCGTCGCCGAAGCACTCGGGGTCCCGGTCGTGACGATGGGGGACGTGATCCGCCGGGAGTGTCGGGACCGCGGGCTCGACCCGGCGGACCACCACGGCGAGATCGCGGCCAAACTCCGCGAGGAGAACGGCCCGGACGCGGTCGCCCAGCGCTCGCTCCCCGTCGTCGAGGAGGCGCTCGAAGACGGCGACACCGTGCTGGTCGACGGCATCCGGTCGGGCGTGGAAGTCGAACGCTTCGAGTCGGCGTTCGGCGACGACTTCGCGCTGGTCGGCATCGAGGCGCCGTACGAGGTCCGGGCCGACCGCGTGACCGACCGCGGCCGGGACAACACCGACGACGGCGAGTCGCTGCGCGAGCGCGACGAGCGCGAGCGCGGGTTCGGGATGGACGACGCCATCGCCCGCGCGGACGTGACGATCCGAAACACCGACTCGCTGTCGGCGTTTCAGGAGACGATCCGGACGCTCCTCACCGAGGGCGTCGACGCGCTCGAGGAGGTGAGCACGGCGTGATCTACAGCGTCGACGTCCAGATCACCGCGCCGGTCAACGACACCGAACTCGGCGACCGCATCGCCGACGCGATCACCAACGTCTTCCCCGGCGCGGACGTCGAGGAGCGCCACGGCGAGATCGCCGCCGAGACCCACTCGCTCGATCACTTCTCGGAGCTACTCCACCGTCAGGAGATCCTCGACACCGCGCGCGGAGAGCTGTTCGGGAACCGTCGGGGCGACACCCTCTCGTTCGACCTCAAAAAGCAGGCCGCCTTCCAGGGCGTCGTCAACTTCGCGGTGGGCAACCCCGACGAGCTCGGGGACATCCACGTCCGGATTCGGGTCGAGGAGCCGGACGTCGAGGCGTTCGTCGACCACGTCGCCCCGCCCACCGAGGAGGGCAAGCCGGTGGCTCCCGACGACGAGCGCTGAGGCTCAGAGCGACCGGAGCTCCCGCCCGAGGTCGTCGAGCGCCGCGTCGGCCGCCGCGACCGACTCGCTCGTGCTGAGAAAGCCGTGGGGCTGGTCGGGGAAGTGGTCGTGGCGGACCGCGACGCCGGCGTCCGCGAGCCGGTCGGCGTACGCGATCCCCTCGTCGCGGAGCGGATCGAACCCCGCGGTCACCACCGTCGCGGGCGCCACCTCCGAGAGGTCCGGCGCCCGGAGCGGCGACGCGTAGGGGTTCGCGCCGTCGATCTCGCTCCGGAGGTAGTTGTCCCAGAACCACCGCATGTCGCGCTCGGTCAACAGCGGCCCGTCGCCGTTCTCGGCGTAGGAATCGGTGTCGAACGCGTAGTCGGTGATCGGATACAGCAGGAACTGGCGCGCGAGCGCGGGGCCCTCGGCGTCGCGCGCTCGCTCGCGGGTCGTCGGTCTCCGCTCGCCGCTCCGAGTCGCGTCGTGGCTCGCCCGGAGCGCGGCCGCGGCCGCGAGGTTCCCGCCCGCGCTGGTCCCGCCGACCGCGAGTCGGTCGGGGTCGCCGCCGAAGACCCCGGCGTTGGCCGCGGCCCACCGGAGGGCGGCCTCTGCGTCCTCGACCGCGGCCGGGAAGGGGTGTTCGGGCGCGAGCCGGTAGTCGACCGAGATCACGACACACTCCCCGCGGCGGGCGAGTCGGCGACAGACGCCGTCGATCGAGTCGAGCGTCCCCACCACCCACCCGCCGCCGTGGTAGTACACCAGCACCGGCGGGTCGTCGTCGGGGTCGGCGTGGCGGTAGACGCGGATCGGAATCCCGTCGGCGGCCGCGCCGCCCCCGGCGTCGGCTCCCGTCTCGGGGCCGGGAATCGCGAGATCCCGGACGAAGTCGACGTCGGGCGGATCGTCGCCGGCGAACACCTCGTCCTCGACGCGGCGGGCCGCCGCGACCGACAGCGCCGACCACTCGGGGACGCCCGCGGCCTCGATCTCTTCGATCACCGCGACCGCCTCGGGGTCGAGTTCGGTTTGCAGGGGTTCGGTCACGCTCGGGAGTAGACACCCGACCGTCAAAGTAGTGGGCGTCGGTTCGCCCCGAGACGCTCTTGGCGGTGGGCGCCGATCGAGGGGTATGGGTCTCCGAACGCTCCTGAAATCGACGGGCGTCCTCGCGGTCGGCGCCGCCGCGGTCGGGCTGGCGGGCCGACTGCGCCACGAGCGCGCGACCGCGACGCTCGTCGCCGACCTGCTCGCGGACGCCGATCGGTCCCGTCGCGCCGTCGCCCCCGAGGAGTTCGCGGGCCTGCCAGACCCCGTCCGGCGGTACCTCGACCTTGCGCTCGCGGACGACCGGTCCCACGTCCGGACCGCCCGGCTCCGACAGCGCGGCGAGTTCCGGCTCGGCGGCGCCGAATCGGCGTGGAAGCCGTTCGCCGCGACCCACCACGTCGCGGTCCGCCCGCCGGGGTTCGTCTGGGACGCCGCCATCGAGGCGGCGCCGCTCGTGCCCGTCCGAGTCGTCGACTCGTACGTCGGGGGCACGGGCGGGCTCCGGGCGACGCTCTTCGGGCTCGTCGCCGTCGCCGACCCGGCTCCGACACCGGAGCTCGACGAGGGCGAGCTGGTGCGGTACCTCGCCGAGGCGGTCTGGCTCCCGTCCGCGCTGGCGCCCGGGGCGGGCGTCGCGTGGGACCCGATCGACGACCGGTCGGCGCGCGCGACCGTCGATCACCGGGGGACCACCGCGTCGGCGGTGTTCCACTTCGAGGACGACCGGATCGTGCGCGTGACCGCCGACCGGCCGCGTCGGCTCCCGGACGGGCGCTTCGAGTCGACGCCGTGGACCGGCTCGTTCGGGCGCTACCGGGAGCGAAACGGCGTGACCGTCCCGACCGAGGCGTCGGTCGCGTGGCGGCTACCGGCCGGCGACCTCCCGTACTGGCGAGCGCGGGTGACCGGGATCGACCACCGGCCACCGATCCGGTGACCCGTTCGGCGTGGTAAAGGACTATGGCGGCGGCGACGCTCGACTCGCGCATGGAAGAGTTCGAATCCGGGGCGGCGTTCGCGGCCCGCAGGGACGCCGAAGACCCGCTGGCGCACCTCGCGGACCGCTTTTACGACCCCGACGACGAGCTGTACGTCGACGGCAACTCGCTCGGCCTGCTCTCGGCGGACGCCGAGGACGCGCTCGACTCGGCGGTCGACGAGTGGCGCGATCTGGCCATCCGCGGGTGGACCGAGGCCGACCCCGAGTGGTTCCACTACGGCGAGCGCCTCGGCGACCGGCTCGCGCCGCTCGTGGGCGCCGCCGACGAGGAGGTCGTCGTCGCCAACTCCACGACCGTCAACATCCACACGCTGATCGGGACGTTCTACGACCGCGCCGACGGAACCGAGATCGTCGTAAACGACCTCGATTTCCCGACCGACCACTACGCCATCCGGGCCCAGCTCCGCCAGCGCGGCCGGGACCCCGACGAGGCGCTGACCGTCGTCGAGAGCCGCGACGGCCGCACCATCGAGGAAGCCGACGTCGTCGACGCGATCGGTGCCGACACCGCCATCGTGTTCATGCCCTCGGTGCTCTACCGGAGCGGCCAGCTCCTCGACGTCGAGCGGATCACCGAGGCCGCCCACGAGGCGGACGCGCTCGCGGGCTTCGATCTGGCCCACTCGGTCGGCGTCGTTCCCCACGACCTCTCGGCGGCGGGGGTGGACTTTGCGGTCTGGTGTACCTACAAGTACCTCAACGCCGGTCCCGGGTCGATCGCGGGGCTGTACGTCGCCGAGCGTCACTTCGGCGAGACGCCCGCCCTCGCCGGGTGGTGGGGCCACGAGAAGGAGACGCAGTTCGAGATGAACCCGACCTACACGCCCGCCGCCGACGCCGGCGCCTACCAGATCGGCACCGTGCCGGTCCTCTCGGCGGCGCCGCTGGCCGGCTCGCTCGACGTGTTCGCCGACGCCGCCGACGCGACCGACGCCGGCGCGGTCGAGGCGGTCCGCGAGAAGTCCCTCGGGCTCACCGACTACCTCGTCGCGCTCGTCGACGAACGCCTGCCCGAATGCGAGGTCGGCACGCCCCGCGACCCCGAGCGCCGGGGCGGCCACGTCGCGATCGAACACCCCGAGGGCTACCGGATCACCGAAGCGCTCAAAGCTCGGGGCGTCGTCGCGGACTTCCGGCCGCCGAACGTCGTCCGGGTGTGTCCGTCACCGCTGTACGTCGGTTACGAGGACGTCTGGGAGGTGGTCGAGGCGTTCCGTGCGGTGTTAGACGGCGACGAGTACGAGTCGTTCGACAAACGAGGCGGCGGCGTGACGTAGGGGCTCGCCTACACTATCAGCCGCACCACGACGAACAGCACCACCACGCCGAGCACGTCACAGACGTTCGTCACCACTGGGATCACAACGTCGTCGGGATCGAGTTCGAACCGATAGGCGGCGTAGGTCGCGGCGACGGTCACGACCACCGCGAGCACCGCCAGCGCGAGCCCGGAGATCACCGAGACCGCGACCACGGTGCCGACGAACAGCGCCGCGCCGCCCGTGAGGGCGGCCAGCCCCCACGCGCCGACCCCGACCATCGGGAAGACGGTGGCCGCGAGCGCGACCGTGGCGACCGCGTTGCCCGCCAGATCGTCGTCGGCGGGGTCGAACGACAGCGTCCCGAGGTGAAACGCGGTCGAGAGCCGCGCGGCCAGAATGCTCCCGAGGTTGCCCGCGGTGCCGATCATCACGGGGACGAGGATCAGCAGGGAGGGGTACCGAAGCAGTTCGGCCTCGAACGTGTCGAGGACGAGTCCGCTCCCGATCTCGACGATCGCGAGCACGACGAGCAGCGGTAGCATCGCCCGGGTGATCCCGCGAACGGTCCAGTTCGCCATCTACCCACCCCCGAGCGCCAGTATCAGCCTGACCGCCGCCAGCAGCGCGGCCATCCCGAACACGTCGCCGGTGGTCGTGACGACCGGCCCGACCAGCGTGTCGGGGTTAAGTCCGCGCCGATAGCCCGCGAACGCGACCGCGACGACGGTGACCGTCAGCGCGATGCCCGAGAGGACGCCGGCGACGAGCGCGATGGCCGCGAGCGCGACCAGCGACGCCCGCGGGCGACCCAGCGCGACCAGCACCGCGTAGGCGACCCCGGCCGCGAAGACGCTGATCGCGACGCCGTTGAGCATCGCGGCGCTGACCGCGGCGTACACCCGTCGGTCGTCGGGGATCGCTTTCGGCTCGACGAGCCCCTGGTGGAGCGCGGTCGAGAGCTTCGCGCCCATCGCGCCGTAGACGTTCCCCCGGGTTGCCAGCAGCGCCGGCACCAGCACCAACAGCCCCGAGACCTCCCGGAGTTCGCCGCGCATCCCGCCGAGAACGAGCCCCGCGAACAGGCCGCCGACCGCGCTGACCGCCAGCGCGGGGAGGGCTTCCCGGTAGGCCTGGGCGGCGACGTCGCGGACGGACATTCAGCGGTAGGTCACGTCGGCGCGACAAAAAGGCGGCGTGTCAGCGCGTCTCAGTCGACCGAACACGATCGTCGAACACTCTTGCGAGCACCAAGCGGTCCCACCGCGAGCGACCGAAGGGAGCGAGCGGCCCGAGGAACCCTCGACCGAGCGCAGGAGAGCGCTCCGCGCTCTCCAAGCGAGAGAGGGGGTGACGACGTGGTTTTGATCGAGCGTTTGCAAGGGCGGCGCGTTCAGGCGCCGCCCGCAGCAAAAGGACGTTTAGAAGGGCCCCATCCCGCCCATGCCGCCGCCACCGCCGCCGCCCTCCTGCATCTTTTTCATCATGCGCTCCATGTTGCCCTGCCCCATGCCCTGGAACTGCTTGAGCGTCTGGGACATCATCTTGTGCTGTTCGAGGAGCTCACGGACCGTCTCTTCGTCTTTCCCGCTCCCGCGAGCGATGCGCTCGACCTGACTCGCGCCGATCGACCGGGGGTTTTCGAGCTCGTTTTCGGTCATCGAGTCCATGATGACCTCGAAGCTCCGCATCCGGTCTTGGGTCACGTCCATCGCGTCGTCGGGGAGTTCGTCCATCAGGCCGCCGCCCATCCCGGGGATCATGTCCATCACCTGATCGAGGGGCCCCATGTTGTTCATCGCCTGCATCTGGCGGCGCATGTCCTTCAGGGTGAACTCACCTTTCATCATGTCCTCGGGGTCCCAGTCTTCGTCTTCCTCCTGGGTCTCCTCCATCGCGCGCTCGACGCGCTCGGTGAGCTGTTTGAGGTCGCCCATCCCGAGCAGTCGCGAGATGAACCCCGAGGGCTCGAATCGCTCTATGTCCCGGACCTCCTCGCCGGTCCCGAGGAACGCGATGGCCGAGCCGGTCTCGTCGACCGCGGTCAGCGCGCCCCCACCTTTCGCGGTGCCGTCGAGCTTCGTGATCACCACGCCGTCGATCCCGATCGACTCCTCGAACTGGCTGGCCTGATCTTTCGCGCCCTGCCCGATGGCGGCGTCGAGCACCAGCAGACTCCGGTCGGGCTCGACGACGCCCTCGATCTGCTCGATCTCGTCGATGAGGTCGTCTTCGAGCGCGTGGCGGCCCGCGGTGTCGACGATGTGAACGTCGGCGTCGCTGGTCGCTTCGAGCCCCTCGCGGGCGATCTCGACCGGGTCCTCGGCGTCGGGATCGCCGTAGAAGTCGACCTCGGCGCGCGCGGTCATCTCCTCGGCCTGCTCGTAGGCGCCGGGCCGGAAGGTGTCGGTCTGGATGACCGCCGGCCGCAGGCCCTTCTTCGCGAACCACCACGCCATCTTCGCGGACGTGGTGGTCTTCCCCGACCCTTGGAGGCCGGCGAGCAGGATCGTCTGTTCTTCGAGCGGGAGCTCCATGCTCTCGCCGACCAGCGCCACCATCTCCTCGTAGACGATGCTGAGGACGTGGTCGCGGGCCGACGTTCCGCCGGGTGCGTCTTCCTCCAGCGCGCGCTCCTTGATGGAGTCCGACAGCTCCATCACGAGGCCGACCTCGACGTCGGCCTGCAGGAGCGACCGCTGAATCTCTTTGACGATCTCCTCCACGTCCTCCTCGGTCACGCGGGACTGCCCGCTGAGCTTGCCGAGAGAGTCGCGGAGAGAGGTGCCCAAATCGTCGAGTACCATCGTTGTTGAACGATAGATCGCGCGGGCGTTAAAGCCTTTTTCTGAACTGTCTCGGGGCGCGGGGCTCGCTCGCCGGTCTCGCGGTCCCGGAGCGGGGTCGGGCGCTCCCGCGTCGGGCTCATCGTCTGTCGATCCGACGATCGGGAGACGACGAGACGCGGTCTCACCCCGAGGCTCACGGCCGGTACGCTTATCACGTTCGGTCAGAAATCCACGCCCGTCCTCATTCAATGTATGGCACGCGATTTAAACAAGGCACGCGATAACTCGGTAGTAACGGACGGTGAACGCGCGGACGTGACGGGCGACCCCCGAGGGCAGTCGCCCGCCGACGTGGTCGGAGAACTGGCGGCCGACGCCTACAGCATCGTCGTGGCGCTGGCCGCCCTCTCGCTGTCGTACTGGGTGCTCTTTCGGCACCTACCGGCAGAGCTGTTCACGCTGGGGCTCGTGGCGACGGCGCTCATCGTAGTGAACGCCGCCGTCGCGATCCGTCGGCGGTAGACGGGGTTACGACTCGTCGCCGAGGAGCCGACCGACCAGTTCCTCGGGATCGAACTGTTCGAGATCGTCGTACCCCTGCCCGACGCCCAGAAAGAGAATCGGCTTGCCGGTGACGTGCGCGATGGAGATCGCCGCCCCGCCCTGCGAGTCGGCGTCGGCCTTCGTCAGCACCGCGCCGTCGATCTCGGCGGCGTCGTTGAACTGCTTTGCGCGCTGGACCGCGTCCTGTCCGGCGACGGCTTCGTCGACGAACAGGGTCATGTCGGGCCCGACCACGCGGCCGATCTTCTCGAGTTGGTCCATCAGCCCCTCGTCGGTGTGGAGCCGTCCGGCGGTGTCGCCCAGCACCACGTCGATGTCGTTCGAGTCGGCGTACTCGACGGCGTCGTAGATGACCGCCGCCGGGTCGCCGCCCTGCTCGTGGGTGATCACTCGCTTGTCGAGGTTCTCGGCGTGCTCCTGGATCTGCTCGTTGGCGCCCGCCCGGTAGGTGTCGCCGTTGGCCAGCACCGTCGAGAGCCCCCGATCTTCGAGGTACTTCGCGAGTTTCGCGATGGTGGTGGTCTTGCCGACCCCGTTGACACCGGTGAAGATGATGGTGACGGGCTTGTCGGCCTCGGCGATCCGCTGGTCGAAGTCGAACTGCCCGACCGAGATGACCTTCAACAGCGAGTCGTGGAGCGCCTGCTCGACCACGTCGGCGGTCTCGTCGCTGAACGACCGGGTCGCGCCCACGAGGTCCTTCCGGATGTTCTCGAGGATCTCGTCGGCGACGCTCACTTCGACGTCGCTCTCTAACAGCGCCATCTCGAGCTCCCAGAGCGGGTCTTCGAGGTCCTGTTCCTCGATGACGATCTCGCCCTTGGCGAACGACTTTGCCTTCTGGGCGAACCCGCCCGACGAGGAGTCGTCCTCGCTCGTCTCCGATTCGGCCGACGCCTCCGGCTCGGCGTCGGCGCTCTCGGCTCCCCCACCTTCGGCGTCGGCTTCGGCCTCAGCGTCGGCCTCAGCCTCCTCCGCTTTCTCCTCGGTTGTCTCCTCGACGTCGCTCCGGAAACTCCCGAGCTTGTCCTTCAGACTGTCGAACATCGCCGATTACTCGTCGTCGTCGCCCTGCCCCTGCATCTGCTGCATCTGCTGTTGCATCTGCTGTTGTTGGAGCTGCTGGGCCTTCTCCTCCAGCTTGGAGCTCTCCTCGTCGACCTCGTCGACCTCGTCTTCGAGCTCGTCGATGCGGTCGTCGAGGGTTTCCTGTTTCGTTTCGAGGGTGTCGACCGCGTCGTCCTCCGCGCGCTCGGCCGCAAAGCCGCCGCCGAGTTCGACGACGACCTCGTCGAGGTCCTGGACTTCGGCGTGGACGTGCGCGCCGCCGCCGAGGGGCACCTGCACGACCGAGCCGGTGTCGAGCGCGCCGAGCGTGTCGATCGCGTCGTCGATCTCGGTCTTCTCGGCTTCGAGCTCTTCGATCTCGGCTTCGAGCTCCTCTTTGTGCTGTTCGAGCTCCTGAAGTTGCTGGGACAGCTCCTGCAGTTCGGGGTTCCCGCCGCCGCCGCCCATCATTGGCCTTCGACCTCCGAGACTTCGAGCTGGGTCCGTTTCACGCCGTGCTGGCTGCCGAACTCGGCGTAGGTGCGCTCGCGCGCGACGTCTTCGTTGTCGGCGTCGACGCTGGTCTCGAACTCCTGCCACCCGTCTCGGGCTTGGAAGCGACCGCGAACAGTAAACTCACTCATGCCCTGACGTGGGGTACCCGCAGGGAAGAATCTTCCTACTCGGGTACGGCGCTGGCCGGGAGTTCGGCCCCCGCGTCCCGTCGGCGGGCGCCGCTACGCGTCGGCCGGCTCGCGCTCGCGTTCGAGTTCGTCGAACAGCGCCCCGACCCGCGTCTCGATCTCGTCTCGGATCGCCCGGACCGCCTCGGGGTCCCGGCCGTCGGGATCGTCGAGCCCCCAGTCGCGGTTCTCGCCCGACCACGTCGCGGGGCAGACGTCGCTCGCCGAACACCCCATCGTGACGACGTAGTCGCAGGCGGCCAGCTCCTCGCGGCTCACCTCCCGCGGGGTCCTGTCGGCGAGATCGACGCCGACCTCCCGCATGGTATCGACGACCGCCTCGTGGACGCGGTCGGCCGGGTCCGTGCCGCCGGTGACGATCTCGACCCACTCGGCGCCCCGGCGCTCGCGCTCGCGCTCGGCGAACGCTGTCGCCATCTGGCTTCGGCCCGCGTTCTGGACGCAGACGAAGCCGACTCGGACCGCGTCGGTCATTCGCCGTCCCCCGCGAGCGCGCCGAGGAGGCGCTCGGCCCGGTCGGTCGGGCGGTAGTAGCGCCACCGGCCCTCCTTCCGGCGCGAGACCAGCCCGGCGTCTGTCAGCTCCGACAGCGCGTGGCTGATGGCGCTGTCGCTCACGTCGAGCAGGGGCGTCAGCTCGCAGACGCAGAGCTCCGAGTCGGCGGCCGCGAGCAGTTCAACGATCCGATACCGGGTCTCGCTGGCGAGCGCCGACAGCACCCGGACGCGCTCGGGGACGGCCGCGTCGTCGGCGGCCGCGTCGAGTTCGCGCAGATCGTCCAGCCGGGCCTCGACGTCGGCCGGTCGGCAGTTCTCGATCTCGTCGGCGACGAGTCGCCTGAGCCGGTCGTTGGCTTGAGCCATCGAGTTGTCGATTGCACAGATGTTCAGATAAACGTGCCGACGGACGGCTCGGACGCTCGGCTCACGCGACGATCGCGAATCGCGGCGAAGAAGACGGTGTTACTCGATGTAGTCGAGCGCCTGGTCGATCCGGCCCAGTTCGGGGCCCGTGGTCTCCTGCCCGACGACGTAGCCCTCGTCGTTGGCGATCAGCCCCGAGCCGACCAGCGGCGCGCCGTAGTTGATGGTGCCGATGTCGGCGGGCACGTCGAGCACGTCCTCCAGCCGGTCGAGCTGTTCGTCGGTCGTCTTCGGGTGACACAGCACGCCCCGATCGGTGGCGACCGCGGCGGTGCCGACCGTCCGGACCCCGGCGAGCTCGCCGCGTTCGACGTCGACGTCGAGCGCGTCTTTGACCGCCTGTACGGCGTCCCGGGGGAGGTCTGGATGGACGTACGCGCCGGTGTCGTTCGCGAGGACGACGTTGCCGGCGGCGTTGATCCGCCCGGGCAGTTCGGTCACGGGGGCGTCGACGGCGTCCTCGATCCGGTCACGTTCGCGGTCGGTGACCCGGCTCGAGACCAGCAGGCCGGCGTCGTTGCCGACCGCGAGCGCGCCGACCGTCGAGGAGCCCCCGACCGTGGTCGGGAGGGCCTCGACCGCGAGCTCCTCGGCCAGGTCGTCGACGAGGTCGTCGTCGAGGTCGGGACGGACCAGCAGGTACTCGTCGGTGGCGCGCGCGAACACACCCACGTACGACGACCCGAAAAAGGCGGCGCGAAGCAAAGCTCTACTCGGCGTGTTCCGCTTCCACGATGGTCTCGCCCTCTTCTTCGAATCGGGCGGCGCGCACGCGGAGCTTGCTCGGGGGCTTTTTGCGACCGCGCGACCAGACCGCCTCGTTGATCGAGGGGTCGAGCCGGACCTCCTCGCCGTCGACCTTGAAGTGCTGGGCGAGGTGGTCCCGGACCAGCGACATCGCCTTGTCGGCGCGCTTGTGCTTGGCCTCCGCCTTGGCGTCGCGGAGCGGCACGGTGATGACGCGCTCCTCGAAGTCGTTGGCGCTCATTATTCGTCGGTGTCGTTGCGCCGCCAGTTCCGGCGCTTGGGGTTGCGCTGCGTCTCGCGGTCGGTCTTCATGATGACCCACGCGGGCACGCGGCTGTTCTGCCGGTCGAGCTTCGAGAGGCGCTTTTTCTTCGCCTTCGACTTCTTACTCATGGTACTCCACCTTTCCCCGCCGTGGCTTAAAATCTTGTTCCTTTGTGTCGCTACGCCCGAGCAACGTCGCCCGATCCCGGCTACAGCGGGAACGACGCGACCGTCTCGTACTCCGGACCGTCGTCGGTCAGCACGCTCTCGGTGAGCCGGATCTCCTCGACCGTCGCGGTCCCGACGGTCGGCTCGCGGGTCTCGACGACCTCCTGGACGTGTTCTTTGCCGCCGGCGTGGTTCATCCGCGCGAGGGTGACGTGGGGCGTGAAGTCGCGGTCCTCGGCGTCGAAGCCGAGCCGAGTCACCTCCCGCTCGACGGCCTCGTGGAGCCGGGTCAGCTCCTCGCCGCCTTCGCCGACGCCGAGCCAGACGACGTTGATGTACCCGAGACCGGGGAACACGCCGAGCCCCTCGTAGGCGGCCTCGAACGGGCCGACCCCCGCCTCGGTGACCGCCCGCCGGACGGCGTTTTTCACCCGGGGGAGCTGTCCCTTGTTCACCTCGCCGAGGAACTTGAGCGTGACGTGGGCCTGCTCGGGGTCGGTGAGGTCCAGTCCAGAGGCGCGGGCGAGGCGGTCCTGAACGCGCGCGACCTCGTCGGCGAGGTCCTCGGGCAGGTCGACGCTCACGAAGAGTCTCATCGGGGCTCACTTGGTCGGAGACGGGCTTGAATGTGGGGGCGAATCCCGATGGCGCAGGCCTTAACATCGCGCGACGCCAATCCGAATCACATGAGCGACCCAGAGGACCACGACTTCTCGGAGGGCGAGGACTTCGGCGACCCCTACGAGGCGTTCGACCTCGATCCGCCCGAACTCGACGTCGACCCCGACAAGGTCGACCCCGTCGACTCCCGGGTGGTCACCGATCTCCTCGACCAGCACAACGTCTCGAACGACGACATCGACGTCGACGAACTGGTCGACGTCGGGCTGAACTACATGCGGATCAACCGCTACGAACAGGCCGCCGACACCTTCGAGCGCGCCGCCCAGTACGCCCCCGACGACAGCCGGCTCGAACAGGAGGCCTGGACGAACAAGGGCGCGGCCCACGCCGAACTCGACGAGTGGGACGAGGCCATCGGCGCCTACCGCGAGGCGATCCACATCGACGAGGACAGCGAGCACGCCGCCACCGCCGAGACCAACCTCGCGTTCGCGCTCTGGGAGTCGGGCCGGAGCGAGCAGGCGCTCGAACACGCCGAACGGGCGGTCGAGATCGACGAGCGATTCGCCGAAGCGTGGTACAACCGCGGCTTTTTCCTGCTCGAACGCGGCCTCGCGGAGGACGCGCTCAACAGCCTCGAAAACGCCATCCGGCTCGGGCTCCGGAACTCGGAGATCCTCGACGAGAAGGCCCGCGCGCTCGAAGAGCTCGGCCAGTACGACGAGGCCGAGGAGATCGCCGAGGAAGCCGAGGAGATGCGCGAGCGCGCCGAGCAGGAGCTCATCGAGAACGAACGGGACCGATGATACTCGCGGAGCGATCGACCGACGAGGGACTGCTCGTGGCGGTCTGTGACGACGACGTGCTCGGAGAGACCTTCGAGGACGGGGCGGTGTCGCTCACCGTCACCGAGGAGTTCTACGGCGGCGAGGAGGTCGACGAACAGGCGGTTATCGAGAGCCTCGCCCGGGCGTCGGTCGCCAACATCGTCGGCCGCGAGGCGGTCGAACTGGCGATCCGAGAGGGGTTCGTCGACGAGGCGAACGTCCTCGATGTCGACTCGACCCGCCACGCGCAGTTTCTGAGGATGTAGCCGGCGGTGGTCACCCGTCGCCGAGCGTCGGGAGGTTCACGACGACCAGCGTCAGCACCGAGAGTCCGGCGAGCCCGGCGCCGACCGACGCCAGTCCCGTGTCGTACGCCACGGCCAGCACCGCGTGGAACGCCCCGACGAACGCGAGCCCGACCAGAAGCAGGCTCGCGCCGAGTCGTCGCTTCGAGACCATACGCCCGAAACGGACGCCAGCGACTTAACCGGTGGCCCGGTCCCACTGACGTAACCGGTCGCCGGCCCCGTCGCGCGCCGACGTAACCGCGAGCGGTTACGGACCGTCGCCGGGACCGAAGGAATGTTCTTGCTCCAATCCCTAAATCCGGACAATGGGACTGCACCAATCGGACGCGCTCGACGTCGAGCGCATACGCGAGGAGTTCCCGATTCTGGATCGCGAGGTCGGGGACGGCCAGCCGCTCGTCTACCTCGACAACGGCGCGACGACCCAGAAGCCCGACCGGGTCATCGACGCCATCGCCGACTACTACCGGACGTACAACGCCAACGTCCACCGGGGGATCCACCAGTTGAGCCAGGAGGCCTCCATCGCCTACGAGGAGGCCCACGACGCGGTCGCCGAGTTCGTCGGCGCCGACGGCCGCGAGGAGATCGTCTTCACCAAAAACACCACCGAGGCCGAGAACCTCGTGGCCTACGCGTGGGGGCTGAACGAACTCGGTCCCGGCGACGAGGTGGTGCTGACCGAGATGGAACACCACGCCTCGCTGGTGACCTGGCAACAGATCGGCGAGAAGACCGGCGCCGACGTGAAGTTCATCCCGGTCACCGACGACGGGCGCCTCGACATGGACGCCGCGGCCGAACTCGTCACCGACGACACCGAGATGCTCAGCGTCGTCCACGTCTCGAACACGCTCGGGACGGTCAACCCGGCCGCCGACCTCGTCGACCTCGCCCACGACCACGGCGCCTACGCCTTCCTCGACGGCGCGCAGGCGGTGCCGACCCGGCCGGTCGACGTGAACGACCTCGGCGCGGACTTCTACGCCTTCTCGGGCCACAAGATGGCCGGGCCGACCGGTATCGGGGTCCTCTACGGCAAACAGGAGCTCCTCGAAGAGATGGAGCCGTACCTCTACGGCGGCGACATGATCCGGAAGGTCACCTTCGAGGAGACGACGTGGAACGACCTGCCGTGGAAGTTCGAAGCCGGCACGCCGAACATCGCACAAGCCGTCGGGCTCGCCGAGGCGATCGAGTACCTCGAAGAACTCGGGATGGAGTCGGTCCAGCGCCACGAGGAGCGACTCGCGGAGTACGCCCTCGACCGGATGGCCGAGTTCGACGACATCGAGATCTACGGCCCCACCGAGCCCACCGATCGCGGCGGGCTGGTCGCGTTCAACCTCGACGGCGTCCACGCCCACGACCTCGCCTCGATCATGAACGACCACGGCGTCGCCATCCGGGCGGGCGACCACTGCACCCAGCCGCTCCACGACAAACTCGGGGTCGCGGCGTCGGCCCGCGCGTCGTTCTACGTCTACAACACGACCGACGAGATCGACGCCTTGCTCGAGGCGGTCGACGACGCCCGCCAGCTGTTCGCCTGACGTTTCGATTCTTTTTCATCTCTCGGCGCCGTCCGCTCTCCCATGTTAGACGAAGTCCGCGAGCGCGCTCGTCCGTACTTCCAGCGCGTCGCGCCCGCCCACGACTGGCACCACGTCCGTCGGGTCGCCCGACTGGCCGAGACGCTGGCCGGCGAGTACGACGTCGACGAGACGGTCCTGTTCGCCGCCGTCTGGCTCCACGACGTCGGCCGCGGGCGCGAGGATCGCGGCGAGATCGACGACCACGCCGAGTGGGGCGCACGCGAGGCCGCCGGCATCCTCTCGGACCTCGGGGCCGACTCCGAGACCGTCGACGCCGTCGCCCACTGCATCCGCGCTCACCGCTACTCGAACGACGTGGACCCCCGCACGCGGGAGGCCGAACTGCTCTGTGACGCCGACAACCTCGACGCGCTCGGGGCGGTCGGCGTCGCGCGGTGTTTCACCTACGGCGGCGAACTCGGACAGCCGATACACGACCCCGAACTGCCCCCGGAGGACGACGACACCGCCGCCGGAGCGACGCAGTTCAACCACTTCCACAAGAAGATATTGACGCTCCCCGATCGGATGTACACCGACGCCGGCCGGGCGCTCGCCGACGAACGTCAGGCGTTCGTGGTCGCTTTCCTCGATCGGTTCGAGCGGGAGGTCGCCGGCGACGCCTGATCGCTCGACCCGAAATCGCCCGTCTTTTATCGGATTGGTGCGACGACACCGATATGGTGAACTGGACGCTCGCGGCGGTGATGGGTTCGCACACACTGATGGCCGTCCTCTGGGCCGGGGGCTATCTGGTCACGTCGATGCTCGTCGTGCCGGCGGCCGACCGACACGACGCCCCCGAGTTCGCCCTAGACGTGCTCGACTCGCTGAAGTGGTTCGCGGTCGGCGGGATCGTGGTGATGGGCGGGTCGGGCGGCGCGGCGCTGTGGGTGCTCTACGACAACAGCCTCCCCGAGGGGACCCGCGGCACCGCCCTGATCGCGATGATGACTCTCTACGGCGTGTTCGGACTGACGAGCCTGTGGGCGTGGTGGGAGACCAGAAACGCCCGCACGGACGGGGTCTCCTCGCTCCCGACCCGGCTCAAGATGGCGTTCCGGACGAACGCGCTGGTCGCGACCCTGCTCGTGCTGAACGCCTCGGTCATCGGCTACGTGGCCTGAACTGTCGCGGTGCGGTCGCGGCGCGGTACAGTTGCGGTGTGGCGCGGTACAGTTGCGGCGCGCTGTGGTCGCGGAGACCGCACGCACCTGTGTGTTGTTCCGCGACGGAGGTGCTCCTGTGGGCCTCCTCGACAACAGGGTGTGCGGTAGGCTTTTAGGTGGCACGCGCCTATTTGCGTTCAACAATGGGCATGGGCTCGGACATGTATCGCCAGCAGATTCTCGACCACTACAAGAACCCCCGAAACTACGGGGAACTGGACGAGAAGACCTACACGCACGCTGGCGAGAACCCGATGTGCGGCGACGAGATCGCGATCGACGTGAAACTCGACGACGACGAGGAGACGATCGAACGCGTCGCCTTCCGCGGGGACGGCTGTGCAATCAGTCAGGCGAGCGCGAGCATGCTCTCTCAGGAGCTAGCCGGCAAGTCCGTCGCGGAGATGCGGGAGATGGACCGCGACGACGTCATCGACATGCTCGGGGTCGACATCAGCCCGATGCGGGTGAAGTGTGCGGTCCTCGCCGAGAAGGTCGTCCAGGACGGCGCGGAGATCTACGAGGGCGAGAAGGAACTCGACAAGACGACGACCGAAGACGACGAGTAGCCCCTTTTAGACCGCAGAGAGCTCGTAGTAGTCGGTGAACACTTCGACGGTCGCCTTGAACAGCGCCAGCAGTATCGGGCCGACGAACAGGCCGATCGCCCCGAGGAAGTACGCCGCGCCGAACACGCCAAGCAGTATCACGCCCGAGTGGAGCGACGTCTCCTTGTCGATGACCAGCGCGCGCAGGTAGTCGTCGGTGATGGCGACCGCGCTCATGCCGTAGACGACCAGCAGTACCGCCGCGACCGGCCGTCCTTCCACGAGGAGGTAGATCGTCGCGCCGCCCATCACCGGCGAGACGCCCACGATCGGCACCATCGCCAGCACCATCATCACGATCGTCCAGAACGCGGCGTTCGGGATGCCGGCCACGAGGAAGCCCACGCCAGAGACCACGCCCTGTACCACCGCGACGAAGATGTGGCCCTTCAGGACCGCCCACGTCGCGTCCTCGGCCTCGTCGTAGAGTCGGCTCTGGACGTCGCGGGGCAGCGGCGTGACGCGCTTGGTCCAGTGGATCAGATCCGCGCTGTCCTTGAGCAGGTAGTAGAACAGGAAAAGCGCCAACAGCACGCCGAGAAACGCGTGGAGTCCGGCGCTCGCGACGCCGGAGACGCCGTCGGCGATCCCGGCGGTCAGGCTGTCGAGCGCTCTATCGAACCGCGAGGAGAGTTCGATACCCAACGTGCGTTCGGCGGCGGCCTCGACCGACCGGTACGCCGGGAGGTCGCTGACCGCGGTCGGCACGTCGCCGACCTCGGCGAGCCCGAGCGACAGCAGTGCGCCGGCGACGCCGAAGACGACGATCACCGTCAGCGTCACGAGCCCGAGCGCGGCGACGCGCGGACCGACGCGTGGCGCCAGCCGTCGCTGGGCGGGCGTGAGCACGAACGCGAGCAGGATCGCGCCGAGCACGTAGTTCAGGAACGGGCGGACGATCAGCACCGCCAGCACCGCCAGCACCCCGACCAGTACGACCGCGAACCCGGTACGTGGCTTCATGCCGGCGGCGTACGCCGTATCGGCCTAAAGGCGGACGGGCCGTGAAGTGTGGTTGTGGCGGTGTTGTGGCGGTGTTGTGGCGGTGGCCACATCACTTCGTACCGCGAGCGACCAGAGTGAGCGAGCGGACCAAGTGACGACCCGAAGCGAACGGCGGGAGGAGCGCCGCGTCTGCGTGAGCGGAGCGAATGCAGGCTCGGGAGAGCTTCGCTCTCCCGGTGTTTTTGATCGAGCTTTTGCAAGCGAGCGCCGCTCGGAGCGTCTCGGCGAGCGAAGCGAGCCGAGGCTCGAAAGACGCGAAGCGTCTTTCGGCGCGACCGCTGTAAAAGGTCGTCGTCCTTATTCGGGCTTCAGGCCGCCGTCCTCGACGCGCATGACCGCCTCGCCGTCGGCGAGGTTCGGCGCGTCGACGAGCCGGACGATGCGCTTGTCGCCCTTCGACTTCCGGAGGTACATCCGGAACGTCGACTTGTGGCCCAGAATGTTGCCTCCGATGGGCTGGGTCGGGTCGCCGAAGAACGAGTCGGGGTTCGAGGCGACCTGATTGGTCACGACGACCGCGGTGTTGTGGAGGTTGCCGACCTTGTCGAGGTCGTGGAGGTGCTTGTTGAGCTTCTGCTGGCGCTCGGCGAGTTCGCCCCGGCCGACGTACTCGGCGCGGAAGTGAGCCGTCAGCGAGTCGACACAGAGCAGTCGGACCGGATACTCGTCGTCTTGGGTTTCGTTCGCGAGCTCTTGGGCTTTCTCGGCCAACAGCATCTGGTGGTTGGAGTTGAACGCCTTGGCGACGTGGATCTTGTCGAGGAAGTCCTCGATGAGTTCGTCCATCGCCTCGTCGTCGCCGGGACTGCCCTCGATCTCGCGCTCGTCCATCGCGGCCTGGAGCGCCTCGTCGGGGAGCCCCCGGACCATGTCGTCGATGCGCTCGGGCCGGAAGGTGTCCTCGCTGTCGATGAACATGGCGCTACCGCCGAGTCCGCCGTGCTCGCGGGGGAGCTGGACGTTGACCGCCAGCTGGTGGGTGACCTGCGATTTGCCGGCGCCGAACTCGCCGTACACCTCGGTGATCGACTGGGTCTCGACGCCGCCGCCGAGGAGCTCGTCGACCTCATCGATCTTCCACTTGAGCTTGCCGATCTGCTCGCGGCGCTCTAACACGGCCGCGCCGGTCTCGAACCCGCCGACGTCGGCGGCCTCGCGTGCCGCCTGAACGATGTCGGCGGCGGTCGAGTCGCCAACGTCCGCGGTGTTGGAGAGTTCGCTGGGACTGGCTACCGCGAGGCCCTCGTAGGAGTCGAAGCCTGCGTCTCGGAGCTTTTCTGCGGTCGCCGGACCGACGCCCGGCAGTTCTTCGAGGTCTACGTCTGCTGCCATCGTACGCCTGGCTTGTGCCCCTCGTCATATAAACCCCCGTTAACAGTAGAGTGAAAGTGAAATTAGCAGACGCGAGCCGGTTTCGTATCGACCCGTCACGGGATTTAAAAAGTAAAGAGTCCCACCGAGTCCTCAGTCGGGTCGCGCGGCGCCGATCACTCCCACGGGTGGCGGCCCGGCGCGTCGGGCCAGAGGGGGTACCAGTACTCCTTGTCGGTCTCGACTTCGAGTTCGCCGTCGAGGTTGCTCTCCAGTTTGAACTCCGCGCCCGAGTCGCGGTCGCTCGTCCCCTGGGGCACGAAGGGGTAGTACGCTCCGCGCCGGAACGAGTAGACCCAGTAGGCGCCGGTGTCGTCCTGTTCGAACGCGAACACCGCCGCCAACAGCCGCGAGCCGTAGCCGTGCTCGATGAGCGTGTCTGCCGCAAAGTGGAGGCTGGTCACCAGGTCCTCGAAGTCGTCGTCGCGAAGGACGACCCACGAGTAGCCGTACTCGTCGGTGTGGCCCTCGGCCTCGGTGCCGGTCTCCTCGGCGCCGAACTCCAGGATGTCGTGGACCTCGTCCATCGCGTCCCGGAAGTCGGTGTTGTCGACCTCGGAGAAACACAGCGCCGCCTCACCGATGGCCGCGTAGCCCAGCTCTGCCTCCATCGTGATGTAGGCCGTACTCATCCCGAACAGGTCCTCGGGGTCGGCCTCCCGGGTCGCGTCGGCCTCCGCGCGGATGCCGAGCACTTCCCGGAGTCCGTCGAACAGTCCCATGCGAGTCCCTACGGACGCCCGGACAAAAAGGAGTGGTTCCGAGGGCCGCCCGCCACCGTCCCGCAGACGGTCGCGGCGATCAGGCCGCCTCGGCCTGGCGTTCGAGGTCACGGAGCTGTTCGACCCGCGCCTCGGTGCTCGGGTGGGTGCTGAACAGCTTACTGATGAGCCCGCTCTTGATCGGAATGATGAAGAACGCGTTCATCTCCGACTGCTCGCGCAGGTCGTCTTCGGGCACGTTGCCCATGTTGCCGTCGATGGTCATCAGCGCCGACGCGAGCGCGGCGGGCTTGCCGGTGATGGTCGCGGCCCCCCGATCGGCCGCGAACTCGCGGTACCGCGAGAGCGCCCGGATGAGGAAGAAGCTCACGACCCACACCACGAGCGACGCCGCGATGGCGACCCACACCGGCGCCTGATTCCGGCTGTCGCCGCCCCCGCCGAACCACCAGCCCCACCGGACCACGAGAAACGCGATGGTCGAGAGGAACGACGCGATGGTCATCACCATCATGTCGCGGTTCTTGACGTGGGCGAGCTCGTGGGCCAACACGGCCTCTAACTCCTCTTGGTCGAGGGTCTTCATCAGCCCGGTGGTGACCGCGACCGCGGCGTTGTCCTGCGAGCGCCCGGTGGCGAACGCGTTCGGGACGCGGCTGTCGACGACCGCGACCTTCGGTTTCGGGAGGTCGGCCTGCTGGGAGAGCCGCCCGACCATCCGGTGAAGCTCGGGGTACTCGCTCTCGTCGACCTCCTTTGCGCCCATGCTCCACAGCGTGAGCCTGTCGCTGAAGAAGAACTGGGCGAGCGAGAAGCTCCCCAGCAAGAGAACCGGGATCAACATGCTCGTGAACTGCGTGCTCAGTACGCCGATGAAGACGGCGTACAGTGCGAACAGCAGGAACATCGTGAGCGCCATGCGCCCCCGAAGTCCCCAGTCTGCTTTCCATTCCATACGCGCCCATAGGAGTTCACCCTGTTTAAACGTTCTTCGCTCGCCTGCGTCGCCGCGCGGGGTTTTCGGTTCCGCAGGGGCCCCACCGAACGTATTTACCCGCACGCGATGTCACTCGCTCGTAATGTCTCTCCGTACGGCGGGGCCGGTACGACGCGTCGTCGCCGCGACCGGCCTGTCGGCGCTCGGGATCGCGTTCAGCGTCTTGCTGTCGATCCCGGTCTTCGTGGTCTCGCTCGACGCGCTGACGCAGTTCGTCGCCGCGCTCGTGCTCTCGGAACTGGGGTTCGTGGCGGCCGCCCTCGCCTTCCTCTACGCGACGGGTCGCGGGCTCGGCTACCTCGACGTCGGTCGGCTGAACCGTCGCGCGATCGGACTCGTCGTCGCCGGGACCGTCGGGCTGTTCGTCTTTCGACTGGCGGCGATCCTCGCCGCGCAGGCGCTCGGGCTCCCGCTCGCCGGCAACTCGGTCACCCAGCTCGCCGAGGAGGGGCTGTTGGAGACGCTGCTCGCGCTGGTGCCGCTGTCGGTCGTCGTGGTCGGTCCGGCCGAAGAACTGCTCTTTCGCGGGGTGGTACAGCGCTATCTCTCCGAGGAGCTGTCGATGTTCGGTGCTGTCGCGCTCGCCAGCGTGCTGTTCGCGCTCGTCCACGTTCCGACGACGTTCGTCGCGACGCCGGACCTCGCCGCGGTGAGCGTCACGCTCACTATCCTGTTCGGGCTGTCGATGCTTCTCGGCTACCTCTACGTCTGGACGGGGAACCTCCTCGTCCCGGTTCTGGTCCACGGCTTCTACGACGCGTTGCTCTTCGGGCTGGCGTACGTCGCGCTCGCGTCGGATCTGAGCGCGGTCGCGTGACCGAACTGCCAGCACGGCCTGTCCGGTGGCGTGTCTTTATATCGCCGGGCGTTCATGCGCGAGTATGAGTCACGGTATGCAGACCCACGAGTTCGACGATCCGCTCGCTCACTGGTCGGACGGTGACGGGACGGTCCCGACGATCACTCGCGGCGACGGCGCGTACGTCTACGACGAGGAGGACCGCGAGTACCTCGATTTCATCTCGCAGCTCTACTGCGTCAACGCCGGCCACAGCAACGACGCGATCGTCGACGCGATGACCGAGCAGGCCCAGCGGATCCCGTACGTCTCCTCCTCGAAGCACAACGACGCCCGGTCGGAGCTGTCGTCGCGGCTGACCGAGATCGCGCCCGACGGCCTCTCGGACGTGTACTTCGCGGTGTCGGGTAGCGAGGCCAACGAGTCGGCGGTCAAGTTCGCCCGCGACCACCAGGACGCCCACAAGGTGCTCACCCGGTGGCGGTCGTACCACGGCGGCACCTACGGCGCGGGCTCGCTGACCGGCGACCCCGGGACGCGCGCGACGCTCGAACGCCACGCCGCCACCTCCGGGTCCGGGAAGTTCCTCCCGCCGCTCCCGAAGGCGTTCGACGCCGAGACGCCCGAGGAGCTCGCAGAGCAGGCGGCCGACCACCTCGAATTCGTCATCCGCAACGAGGGGCCCGACTCCATCGCGGCCATCCTCACCGAGCCCGTCGGCGGCACCAGCGGGGCCTACCCCGCGCCGCCGGGCTACTTCGAGCGCGTCCGGGAGCTCTGTGACGAGTACGACATCCTGCTCATCTCCGACGAGGTGATCGCGGGGTTCGGTCGGTGCGGCGACTGGTTCGGCATCGGCACCGAGGACGTGACCCCGGACATGATCACGTTCGCCAAGGGCGTCACGAGCGCGTACGCGCCGCTGGCGGGCGTGCTCGTGAACGACGCCGTCGCCGACGAGCTCCGGTCCGACGGCATCGACGTGGGCCAGACCTTCGGCGGCCACCCGGTCGCCTGCGCCGCGGGCCTCGCCGCGATAGACGAGTACGAGGACGGGCTCGTCGACAACTGCCGGGCGCTCGCGCCGACCCTCGAAGAGGGGCTCCGCGGGCTCGAAGCCCACGACGCGGTCGCCGACGTCCACGGCCGGGGGTTCCTCTGGGGGATCGAGTTCGCCGACCCCGAGACGGGCGAGCCCTTCGTCGATCCGTGGGCCGGCGACGACGGCGACAACCCCGTCGCCGAGGTCCGCGAGATCGCCTCCGACCGCGGCGTGCTGGTCGGCGGCGGCCGCCCCGAGATCCAACTCATCCTCTCGCCGCCGCTGTGCATCGGCGAGGCCGAGATCGAGCGGGCCGTCGACGTGCTCGACGACGCGATCGGCGAAGTGTTCGGGTAGCCCGGCCGATCGGTCGCTCGGCCGCCGGCGTTTTCGCTCCGGCGACCGAACTCCCGGCGTGACCGTTCGATCCGCTCGCGGGCGCCGCGTCCTCGTCGGCGCCGGGATCGCGGTTCTTCAGACTTAAACCCGCGAACCCCCTACCACGCACCATGACTACCGACGCCCGCCGGTTCTGCCCGAACTGCGGGGACCCCATCGAGACCGACCCCGCCGAGCGCCCGGTGGTGCCGGGTGCGACCGGCGCCCGCGGCAAAGAGCAGACGCTCTGTGACGCCTGCTACTTCGACCGGTTCGACCTCGTCGACGCGCCCGACCGCATCGAGGTGCTGGTCTGTGCCCGGTGTGGCGCGGTCCACCGCGGCAACCGGTGGGTCGACGTGGGCGCTCGCGACTACACCGACATCGCGGTCGAGGAGGTCAGCGAGTCGCTCGGGATCCACCTCGACGCCCGCGACGTGACCTGGCAGGTCGAACCCGAACAGGTCGACGAAAACACCATCCGGATGCACTGTTATTTCACCGGCATCGTCCGGGACACGCCGGTCGAGGAGGAGGTCGTCGTGCCCGTCAAGATCTCTCGCCAGACCTGCACGCGGTGCGGTCGGATCGCCGGCGACTACTACGCCAGCGTGGTTCAGGTCCGTGCGCGCGACCGGACGCCGACCGCCGAGGAGGTCGAACGCGCCGAGGCCATCGCCGAGGAGATCGTCGCCGACATGGAGGCGACCGGCGACCGCGACGCCTTCGTGACCGACGTGAGCGAGACCGACGACGGCCTCGACGTCAAGGTCTCGACCACCAACATCGGCAAGAAGATCGCCGCCAAGGTGATCGAGGAGTTCGGCGGGAGCTACTCCGATTCGGAGACGCTCGTGACCGAAGACGAGGACGGCGAGGAGGTCTACCGAGTGACCTACGCGGTCCGACTCCCGCCGTACGCGCCGGGCGAGATCATCGACCTCGCCGACGACGACGGCGGGCCCGTGCTGGTCCGGAGCGTCCGTGGGAACCTCAAAGGCATCAGACTCACCACGGGCGAGCCCTACGAGGCCGGCTTCGAGGACGGCGATGCGCCCGAGGCCCGGCGGCTCGGACGGATCGAGGACGCCGAGGAGACTACCGTCGTCACCGTCGAGGACGACCGGGCGGTGCAGGTGCTCGACCCCGAGACCTATCAGGCCCGGACAATCGCCCGCCCCGAGTACATGGACGCCGAGGCCGACACCGTCCCCGTGTTCAAGAGCCGGGCGGGCCTCCACGTCGTGCCCGACCGGGACGAGGCATGACCGGCGACGACGCGCTCGCGGCGGTCGTCCGCAAGCCCGAGAGCGAGGCCGCCATCGCCGCCCTCCGGGCGGAGGGAGTCTACGACGCGACCCGAAAGGTGACCGAGTACAGCGAGAAGACCGTGGCGCTCCCGGTGACCGATCCGCCGGCCGAGACCGCGGTGCTCGACGTGGTCGAGCAGGTCGACCCGGAGCGGCGCCTGCCGGATCTGGCGGCCCACCTCCGCGAGCGCGGGTGGTCCGACGACGAGATCGAGCGCGCCCCGGGGTCGTGGGCGGTCGTCGGGAGCGTCGTGCTCGCGACGTTCCCGGCGGACTGTCCCGACCGTCGGGCGGTCGGCGAGGCACTGCTCGACCTCCACGGCGAGGCCGACACCGTGGTGGCCCGCGAGGGGATCTCGGGCGAGCACCGCGAGCCCTCGGTGTCGGTCGTGGCGGGCGCGGGCGACACCGAGACGGTCCACACCGAGCACGGCACCCGCTACGCGCTCGATTTCTCGACGGTGATGTTCTCGCCGGGCAACAAGGCCGAGCGCGCCCGGATGGGCGAGGTCGTCGAGTCGGGCGAGCGCGTGTTCGACATGTTCGCGGGCATCGGCTACTTCACTCTCCCGATGGCCCGGGCGGGCGCGGCGGTGACGGCGGTCGAGCGCAACCCGGCGGCGTTTCGCTACCTCGCGGAGAACGCGATGCTCAACGACGTCGCCGATCGGGTCTCGGCGTTCCGGGCGGACTGTCGGGACGTGGACGTCGATCCTCGGGTCGACCGCGTGGTGATGGGCTACTACGAGGCCCACGAATATCTCGACAGCGCGCTCGCGGCGCTCGCGCCCGGCGGCACGATCCACATGCACGAGGCCACCCCCGAAGACCTTCTGTGGGACCGACCCGTCTCGCGGCTCCGGGCGGCGGCCGCCGACCGCGACCGGGAGGTGGCGGTCCTCGATCGCCGGAAAGTCAAGAGCCACAGCGAGGGCGTCTGGCACGTCGTGGTCGACGCGACCGTCGAGTGATCGGCCGGACGACGCGAGCGCGGGACGCTCCGGCCCTGCGGCGCACGACGTTTAAGTCCTCTCGGCGAGAGGCCGACGTATGAACGGAACGGGTACTGTCGAAGCCATCCACCTCGCGCCCGAGTCGGGCGCGGACGTCGAATCGGTCGGTGCGGTCGAAGCGCTCGCGGGCCGCGGACTCCGGGGGGACCGTCACTTCGGGGACGGGGGCGGCGGGCTCACGCTCATCGAGTCCGAGGCGCTGGCGGCCGCCGAGCGCGACGGCTTCGAACTCCGGGACGGCCGCCACCGCCGGAACGTCACCACCAGCGACGCCGCGCTCAATCACCTCGTCGGCGAGCGGTTCCGCGTCGGCGACGTGGTCTGTGAGGGCGTCGAACTCTGCGAGCCGTGTCGCCACCTCGAATCGCTGACACGGGACGGCGTCGTCTCCGAACTCCTCCACCGGGGCGGGCTCCGGGCGGACGTCGTGGAGTCGGGTACGCTCGAACGCGGCGACGAGATCGAGCCCCTCTGAGCCCTACGCGTCCCACGCCGCGCCGTCGGGGTCGACGCGTCGCTCGCGGCGCTCGATGGCGTCGATGCGGGCCACTTCCTCGTCGGTGAGCGCGGGCGGGTCGAAGTTCGCCCGGAGGTGGGACTCGCCGGTGGCCTTCGGGATGGGGACGACGCCGTCGCGCTGGGCCAGCCACGCGAGGCTGACCGCCTCGGGGCTCACGTCGCGGTCGTCGGCGACGTCGGCCAACACGTCGACGTCGCCGGCCTCTCCCTGCAGTAGCGGGGCGTACGCGACCACCGTGATGTCGTGTTCGCGGCAGTACGCAAGGAGGTCGTCCTGCGGGAGCAGGGGGTGCATCTCGACCTGATTGGCGGCGATCGGCGCGTCGAGAATCTCGCGGGCCTCCGCCAGCAGATCGACCGTGAAGTTGCTCACGCCGACGTGCTCGGTCTTGCCGGTCGCCGCGAGCC
This sequence comes from Halorussus marinus, assembly GCF_004765795.1. Lineage (GTDB taxonomy): Archaea > Halobacteriota > Halobacteria > Halobacteriales > Haladaptataceae > Halorussus > Halorussus marinus. Next base: position 503,561 of record NZ_SBIV01000002.1, on the reverse strand, counting down.
GGTCGAACGCGGGCAGGGTCGCCTCGGCGTCGTAGGCGTGGGTCGGCCAGTGGACGTAGAACAGGTCGACGGCGTCGACCCCGAGCCTGTCGAGGCTCTCGTCGGCAGTCCGGGCGACGTCCTCGGCCGCGAGATTCGTCGGGTGGACCTTCGTCGCGAGGAAGATCTCCTCGCGCGGGACGTCGCTGGCGGCGATGCCGTCGCCGACCGCGGCCTCGTTGTCGTACATCTGGGCGGTGTCGACGTGTCGGTAGCCGAGTTCGAGCGCGGTTCGGATCGTCTCGGCACACTGATCGGGCTCGTCGTTCCCGGAGGTGCCGAGCCCCGGACTGGGAATCGTGGTCACGAACTGTTCGTGTCCGCGGCCGGGCAAAAAGGTACGCGCGCCGGCAACTCCGCCCGCGACATCGCGGCTCCTGGATCCGACCGCCCCGGCGGTCGACGTGTCCGTCGGCGCGACGACCGCGGCGCGAGACGGCTTCTGGCGGAACGACGCGGACGAAAGAGCGAAGGCCGCGGGCGGCCACGATCACGCATGGTCAGCGATTCGCGGTTGGCGCTACTCGGCGTCGGCGGCGCGGCGAGCCTCTGCTGTGTCGGGACCGGTGCGGTCGGCGGTGGGGCCCTGACCGGCGGCGCGGTCGCCGGCGGGCTCGGCGGGAGTCTCGCGCAGGTGGCGGTGACGGTCGTCACCGTCGCCGCGCTCGGACTGGCGTGGCAGCGGTTCGGCCCCGAGCCGACCGGCGATTCCGAGTAGCGACGTCGACGCCGACTGGCGCCGGACTGACTTAAACGGTCAGCTCTCGACGCTGTACGGAAACGACCGGACCGCTCCCGTCCCCCGTTTTTAGCCCGGCCTAAATCGTTTCCCCGACCCGTGGATTTAAGTAAAGAGCATCGTTTTAAGTAGCCTTCCGCCTGTAATACGAACAGGTGATTACCGATGGCTATTGACCCGCAATTCCACGAAAACCGCGAGCAGATCGACACTCACGAGGGCCACGACGTGTGGGGTCCCGTCGACGAACCCGAGCAACTCGGCATCCACGGCACCCACGTCGCGGTCGACTTCGACCTCTGTATCGCCGACGGCGCGTGTCTGGAGGACTGCCCGGTCGACGTGTTCGAGTGGGTCGACACGCCCGACCACCCCGAGAGCGAGAAGAAGGCCGACCCCGCCAACGAGGCCCAGTGTATCGACTGCATGCTTTGCGTGGACGTGTGTCCAGTCGACGCCATCGACGTCGACGCTGGTCGGGCCTGAGACGAGACTGGCGGCGCTGAGACGCCCAGAACCGATCGTTTTTCGACGCGCTACTCCGGGCGATCGACGTCGAGCTCCTGGCGGAGCGACGCCAGCGCGTCGGTGTCCGCGAGATACTCGAACTGCTCGCGGAAGTGCTCCTCGCAGAGGCCGACCCGGACGCCGCCCTTCTCGGGCGCGAACGACGCTTCCCGGTCGCAGTAGTGACACCGCATGACCCACCGTAGGGGCCCCACCCGGTTTAACTCTACGCCTGCGGGTCCACCGCCGACCGGAAGTGTCGGTACTCGGGCTTCGAGAGCCCCGCCAGCCCGAGACGCCGCTCGTGGGCGTCGCTCCCGCCGGTCGGGACGAGGTCGTGCTCGGCGATCGCGCGCTCGACCGGTCGGGGGTCGACCTCCCGGCCGTAGGGGTAGTAGCGCTCGACCGCGTCGAGGTGGCGTGTCAGCCCGAGCGCCGCCTCGGGATCGTCGTACCGGTACGGGTGGGCGAGTCCGACGAGCCCGCAGGCCGCCTCCAGCAGTTCGACGCCGCGCTCGAAGTCGGTCACCTCGCGGGCGACGAAACAAGGGCCGTCGTCGCCGATGAGCTCGTCGAACGCCCCCTCGTAGTCGTACCCGGTGTCGGGGTGGTCGTCGATCGCGCGAGCGACGTGCGGGCGGCCGAGCCCCGCCCGCGGTTCGAGGTCGAGTTCGATCCCGAGCCGGTCCTCGACGCGCTCGATGAGCTCGCGGCCGCGCTCGATCCGGTCGGCCTGTATCCGATCGAGCTCCTCGCCGAGCGCGTCGGTCGGGCTGACGCCGTAGCCGAGCAGGTCGACCCGCTCGCCGTGGGGCGCCTCGACCCTGAGTTCGATGCCGTGGACGACGGTCACGCCGTCGATCGTGCCGACCGGCGCCGCGAGGTCCGGGTTGAGTCGGTCGTGGTCGGTCACGGCGACGACCGAGACGTCGGCCTCGCGGGCGGCCGCCGAAATCTGATCGAGCTGTAACTCGCCGTCCGAGTTGGTCGTGTGGACGTGGAGGTCCGCGAAGACGCTCATACCCCCCGAACGAAGCCCACCGACGAAAGGGCTTCGCAACCGACAACACGCCATTAAACTCCTTAAGGACGATCATACTGTCCGACGACAAGCTTTATCATTAACATCCATGTAGATTCTGTCGATGTCACTGAAACAGGCGACGACCGCGCTGGACCGCCACGACTACCCCGCGACCTCCGACCAGCTCGCCGACTCGTACGACGACTACGAACTCGACCTCCCCAACGGCACCGAGTCCCTCGGTGAAGTGTTCGCGCGCGGCGCCTCGGAGACGTTCGCCGACGCTCGCGAGGCACAGGCCACCATGTACTCGGCGGTCAGTAGCAAGGCAATCGGCCGCGAGGGGTACAGCGACCGGGACCCGACGGTGCTCGGCACCGACGGGCCGGGGCAGGTTTCCTTCTAACCGACCTTTTCCTGCGGGCGGCGCACAAACGCGCCGCCCTTGCAAAAGCTCGATCAAAACCACTGCGGGCCTCCCGATGGTCGGCCCTTGGGCCGCTCGCTCGGGCTTCGCCCTCGCTCGCGGTAGAATTACTGGGACGCCACAGCACCGCGACCGCCCCGCATCTGCACCGCCCCGCGTCCGCACCGCACCGCGACCGCCCCGCGTCCGCACGGCACCGCCTCGCGACCGCTTTCTACTGCGTCGGGACTGTTACACCCACTCGACGGCGCCGTCGAGGTCCAGCGGGACAGATCCCTTGCTGTACGCTTCGATCCGGCCGGAGGGCCGCGGTCGGAACACGACCGCGGGTCGGTGGCGCACGCCGGGCTGTTCGCCCCTGACGGCGGCCCACTCGTCGTCGCGGAACCCCGAGCAGTCGACGAACAGGACCGCGCCGCCGCCGTGTTTCTGGAGCTGGCCGGAGGTCTTGGTCTCGGCGGTCTCGCGGACCGCGGCGACCGGAGTCGACGCCCGCCGGCGGGTCGGCGGTCGCGGTCGGGTGACCTCGACCAGCGGCGACTCGCCGTCGGGCGTCTCGGCCCGGAAGTCGAGCGAGTGGCCGGTCGTGACCTCGATCTCGGGCGTGAGGCCGTAGTCGGCGTCGGTCAACAGCTTGGCGACGCTGAACTCGCTCATCGCCGACGCCATCCTGACGGGGTCGACCTGCGGGCTCGTTCCGAGCTTGCTCGCCATCGTATACCGGTAGTCGTCGAGCACGCCCGTCGAGAGGAACTCCTCGTAAAACGACAGCACCGCCTCGCGGGTCGTGTCGGGAAAGCCCGCGGCGTGTTCCCGGAAGAACTCCCGGGTGGAGTGGCGACCGTCCTTCGAGAACAGCACGGGCAGGAAGAACCACGAGAGGTGGTCGTACTCGGCCAGCCACGGCGCCTCGACCTGCAGGTCGCCGAGCAGTTCGCGCTGGGCCCACCGCGCGACGGGGTAGGGAACCTCCTCGAAAGTATGTTTGTCGGTGCGCCAGAGCGCCGAGGGGGTCTCGGTGTTGCCGAGCCAGAACGCCTCCTCGTCGTCGAACGCGAAGAGCGCGAGGTCGCCGTTGTCCATCTCGATCCGGAGCGCCTCGTAGCCGTTCGGTCCGGCGTAGTGGGGCGTCCGGCGGGTCGCGCCGAATTTCCGGTCGAGGGGTTCGCGCAGGTCGCGTTCGACCCTGTCGTCTGTCCACCGCTCCAGAGAGCGGCGAAAGCGGAGCGGGCTTGCCACGGGCGACAGTTGTCCCGCGGGGAATTTACGTGTTGTGACGCTCGCGGCCCGTCGTTCGCCGGGCGATCCCGCGTCCGCCCGCGATTCCGACCTGCTTTCGAGGCGATAAATCGGTGTTATTATCCGTTACATTCATTACGGCGGCTTTCCAATCATGAGTGTGGTTGTCATGTCAATGGGTGCCTATGACGAAGACGAACACGAGCGCCGGGAGCGCAAGAACAACACGGTCGACGTGAGCGAGGACGACGACCGGACGACCTACCACGGGACCGTGGAGTACGACTCCGGCGACTCGACCGAGGATCTCCTCGATCAGTTCGAAGCCATCAAGGCCGAGCAGTAGCCCGTCGTCTGTTCTGCGCTCGCGTCTACTCGGTCCAGCCGGGGGTCTGGGGTGCGCCCCGTTCGCCCTCCACGCGATCGGCGACGCCCGGGTCGGGCACCGGCGCGTCGGCGTCGTCGGCCCGGTCCTCCCAGTCCGGGACGGCCCGTCCGACCCACGAGTCGGCCTCGCGGGCCCGATCGAGCGCGCGCTCGAACCGCTCGCGGTTCACCGTCGCGGTGCCGGGTGCGGCCGCGACCGCCGCCGCGACGAACAGCGTTCGGTCGTCGTCGGTCAGTTCGCCGCGTTCGGCGCGTCCGACCACGCCCGAGAGGCGGTCGGAATCGGGGAACGCGAACACCTTCTGGCCGAGCGCCTGCGGGCCGAGCAACAGCGCCGAGAGGTCCGCGGGCGGGTCGTCGTCGAGCAGTCGGTCACCGCCGAACGCCGCCTCGACGCGCTCGCATTCGGTCTCGCTCCCCAGTTCGAGGTTGTGGCCGGGGTACTCGGCGCACTCCTCGGGGTAGACGTCGGCGTCGTGGATCCGACACTGGAGGGTCGTCGGATCGAGGAACGCACAGGTGGGGAGCCACGTCGGATCGGCGCCGAACGGCGCGACCGGCTTGGGCGCCTTCCGGAGCCCGAGGAAAAACACCGGTCGGTCGTCGACCGCCGCGACCGGGACGCCGTCGATCTCGACGCCGTCCCCGTCGCGCCAGAGCCGCGGGGTCAGCGCGTCGGCCAGCCCCGCGTCGAGGAACGCCCGCGCGTCGTCGCGGGTCAGCGGCACGAGGTTGTACGCGTCGTCCAGCGGCGTCCGGGGCCCCCGGCGCTCGTGGTCGCTCGGCTCGGGGGAGAGCGCCCGCCAGTCGATGCAACAGCCGGCGCAGTCCTCGCAGTTCACCTCCATGACTACTCCGTGGGTTCGTCTCGGAGTCGCATAAGGCTCCGGGCGAGCGCCTAACTGTCGCGGGTCCCAAACGTCCGACATGAACCGAGAGCACGCCGACGGCGACTCGACCGACGCGAGCCGGTCGGCGGCAGGGCTATGGCGCTGGAACCGCTCTCCAGACACATGGCAAGCGAGACCTGCGAGGGGTGTGGCGACCGAGTCACGATCGCGGGCGGCATCGCCAACATCTGGACGCTCGAACACGACGCGACCGGCGGGATGACCCTCGAACTCGACAGCGACGGGAGCGAGCACTTCCTCTGTTTCGACTGCATCGACCGTCTGCCCGACGACCCCTCAGGGGCGGACGTGGCCGCGCTCGATCGGGCGTGACGGCCGGCCCGGGGCGAGCCGGGGCGGCCGACCGGCGGTTCCGGTGGCTTTAGGCTCCCGGCTCCCGTCCCCTCCGACAGTGAACCCCGAGCGGATTTTCGAAGCCTTTCCGGCGCCCTCCTATCGCGGCACGCAGCGCGCCGCGCTCGAAGACATCCGGGACGCGTTCGCCGACGGCAACGACGTGGTGCTGGTCCGGGCGCCGACCGGCAGCGGCAAATCCCTGCTCGCCCGGGCAATCGCGGGCTGTGCCCGCCGGCCCGACGACGCCGCGCCGAGCGACGCGACCGGCGCGTACTACACCACCCCGCAGGTGTCCCAGCTCGACGACGTCGCCGAAGACGACCTCCTGACCGACCTCAAGATCATCCGGGGCAAGCGCAACTACTCCTGTATCCTGCCCGACGAGACCGACACACCCGTCGATCGGGCCCCCTGCGCCCGCGAGACGGGGTACGATTGCTCGGTCAAACACCGGTGTCCGTACTTCTCGGACCGGGCCATCGCCAGCAACCGGGACATCGCGGCGATGACCCTCGCGTACTTCATGCGGACCGCGGGCTCGGAGGTGTTTCGCAAACGCGACGTGGTCGTCGTCGACGAGGCCCACGGGCTCGCCGAGTGGGCCGAGATGTACGCGACCATCGACCTGAACCCCCGGACCGTGCCGATCTGGGAGGACCTGAAGGTGCCCGAGATCACCGGGCTCGACCGCGCGGTAGCGTACGCCGACCGGCTCGCCAACGTCTGTCGGCGGCGCAAGGACGAACTTCTCGCCCAGCAGGCGCTCGAGCCGAGCGAGGCCGCCGAGCGCGACCGCTTGCAAGAGCTGATCGGCGAACTCGACTGGTTCGTCGAGGACTACCGCGACGCCGAGAGCGCGACGACTTGGGTCGTCGACCAGCCCGACGGCGCGGGCACGGCAATCACGATCAAGCCGATGAACCCCGAGCGATACCTCACCCACACCGTCTGGGAGCGCGGGAACAAGTTCGCCCTCCTGTCGGCCACGATGCTCAACAAAGACGCCTTCTGCCGGCAGGTGGGGCTGGCCCCCGACGACGTCGCGCTGGTCGACGTGGACCACACTTTCCCGGTCGAGAACCGCCCGCTGTACGACGTGACCCAGGGGAAGATGACCTACGACCACCGCGACGACACGTTACCGGATATCGCCCGCGCGCTCGTCCGAATCATGCAGGCCCACCGCGGCGAGAAGGGGATCGTCCACGCCCACTCGTACGCGATTCAGGAGCGACTCGCCGACCTGCTCGGGGAGTTCGGCGTCGACGACCGGCTACGGCTCCACGACAAGGACGACCGCGACGCCCAACTGGAGGCGTGGAAGGCGACCGACGGCGAGGAGGTGTTCCTCTCGGTCAAGATGGAGGAGGCCCTCGACCTGAAAGGCGACCTCGCGCGGTGGCAGGTCATCTGCAAGGCGCCGTTTCTCAACACCAGCGACTCCCGGGTCGCCCACCGGCTCGAAGCCGGCCAGTGGGCGTGGTACTACCGCGCCGCGCTCCGGACGGTGATCCAGGCCTGCGGGCGGGTGGTCCGGTCGCCCGACGACTACGGCGCGACCTACCTCGCGGATTCGAGTCTCCTGCAGGTGTTCGATCGGGCCGAGAGCGACACGCCGCCGTGGTTCGCCGACCAGATCGACCGGATGACGGCGCCCGACCTGCCCGCCTTCGATCCGGCGAGCGCGAGCCGGTCGGTCGCGGGGTCGGGACGCCGGTCGGGCGGCCGGTCGTCGTCGGCCGGCACGCCGTCGCGGGACGCCGGGTCCTCACGGAACGCCGGGGCGGCCGACGAGTCCGAATCCGGCGGCCGGTCCCGGTCGCGCTCGGCGGGCGGCTCGGACCGAAAGAGCCCGATGGCCGACGTGTGGGACGACAGCGTGTAGCCGCCGGAGGAAGCGCCGACGAGGCGACGACCGCCGCGAGCGCGTCGCGGTCTCAGAAGAACGACGCCGCGTAGGCCACGCCCGAGGTGATCATCAGCAACACGAGGAACAGCGAGATGAGCTTCTGACGCGTGTCATCGTCCATGTCGGGCCGAAGCGGGCCGAGCGAAATAACGGTTTGGGTCGCGTCCGCGGGCCCCCTCCGCGGTCGGGCCGACCGCGGCGTCCGGACGACGGAGGGCGCGGCGAGACTACTCGTAGGCGGCGATGCCGGTGAGGTCCTCGCCGAGGATCAGGGTGTGGATGTCGTGGGTGCCCTCGTAGGTGTACACCGTCTCCAAGTTCGCCATGTGGCGCATCGGCGAGTAGTCGCCGGTGATGCCGTTGCCCCCGAGCATCTCGCGGGCGACCCGCGACTGGTCGCGGGCCATCCGGACGTTGTTGCGCTTGGCCATCGAGACGTGCTGGGGGCGCAAATCGCCCCGCTCTTTGAGGTCGGCCAGCCGGTGGGCGAGCAGTTGGCTCGTCGTGATCTGGGTCGCCATCTCGGCGAGCTTCTGTTGTTGCATCTGGAAACGGGCGATCGGACCGCCGAACTGGTCGCGCTCGGTGGCGTACTCGCGGGCGGTCTCGAAGCTATCGCGGGCCGCGCCGACCGCGCCCCAGGCGATGCCGTACCGCGCCTGGGTCAGACACGACAGCGGGCCCTTCATCCCCTCGACGCCGGGCAGGACGGCGTCCTCGGGGACGTAGACGTTGCTGAGTCCGATCTCGCCGGTGACGGAGGCCCGCATCGAGAGCTTGTCGTCGATCTTGTTGGTCGAGACGCCGTCGCGGTCGGTCTCCACGAGGAAGCCCCGGACCGGGTCGTCGTCGGCCGACCGGTCGCGGGCCCACACGATCGCCACGTCGGCGATCGGGGAGTTGGTGATCCACGTCTTCGAGCCGTTGAGGACGTACTCGTCGCCTTCCTTCTCGGCGTCGGTCTCCATCCCGGAGGGGTTCGAGCCGTGCTCGGGCTCGGTCAGCCCGAAACAGCCCACGAGCTCGCCCTCCCCGAGGCCGGGGAGCCACCGCTCTTTCTGTTCTTCGCTCCCGAAGGCGTGGATCGGGTACATCACGAGCGCGCCCTGCACGCTCGCCATCGACCGGATGCCGGAGTCGCCGGCCTCGAGCTCTTGCATCAGCAGGCCGTAGGCCTTCTCGCTGACGTTCGGCGAGCCGTACCCCTCCAGATTGGGCGCGTAGAACCCGAGCTCGCCCATCTCGGGGATGAGCTCGGTCGGGAAGGTGCCGTTCTCGAAGTGGTCGGCGATGTCGGGCTTGACCTGTTCGTCGACGAAGCGTCGGGCGGTGTCCCGGATCATTCGCTCTTCTTCGCCGAGGTCCTCCTCCAGCGAGACGTAATCGAGCATACAAGAGGGTGTGGCCCCGACCGTGAAAAACGCTCCTACTCCACGGGCGGGTTGCCGGTAGGTCGCTTACAGATCGACGTTGCCGTCGCGCTCGATAGCGACGTCGAGGTACGCGTCGGCCTGCTCGGCGTGTGGCCCCCGCCGAACCACGCCTTCGCGCTCGTCGTACTCCACCATCCCCATCATCGACAGCTTCGGCAGTTGGGTGTGTGTCAGCGAGGTGGCCACGCGCTCGCGGTGCTCCTCGGAGACCAGATCGATCGGCTTGCCGGTCTCCCAGGTCGCGACGCACTCGACGACGTCTTCGATGTCGACGGCCGCGTCGGCCTCGCGCACGCAGGCGAGTACGTACCTCCCCCGGCGAGACGCCAGCGCGTCGAAGACGTTGTCCTGTGACACCGGGGGCGTGTCGGCGTCCGGCCGTCGGGTCGTCGCCGTCGGGTCGCCGTCCGCGATCGGGCTACCGCCGGCTAATTTGTCTCTCATTCCCCACTGATACGATCTCGACGGGCGTGTGTCTGGTGGTTCACTGATAACGGTGTTTAAAAGCGTCTCGTCGAGAATCGCCCGACTGCGATCCTCGACGACGTCGGCTCGCGGCGGGCGCGGAGTCGCCGTCGGTCCCGTGCCGGACGAGCCGGCGTCAGGCCGCGGCCGCGTCGGTCTCGGCGTCCGCGTCCCGGACCTCGCGGGCGTACTCGCAGAAGTTCTCGAAGACGATCTTCGCCTCGCAGGCGGCGTCGTAGTTCTCCTCGTGGATGCCGTCGAGGACCCGCTGGAGCCGCTCGTCCGGGAGGTCCTTGCCCTTGGTGACCTCCTCGGCGGTCGCCATGTCGTACTCCGGGTGGAACTGGACGCCGAAGGCGTGGCCCTTCCGGAAGCCGTGGTTCGAGTAGTCGTTGACCGCGAGCTCCTCGGCGCCGGGCGGGAGCTCGGCGACCGCGTCCGAGTGGGTGGTAAAGGCGGTAAAGCGGTCGTCGACGCCCTCGAACAGGACCGACTCGCTCGTCCGCTCGACCTCCCGATAGCCGATCTCGTACTCGCCCATGTCCCGGACCTCGCCGCCGAGCACGTCGGCCAGAAGCTGGTGGCCCCAACAGACGCCCAGACACGGCAGACCCGCCTCGACCGCCTCGCCGACCCACTCGCGGGTCGGCTCGATCCACTCCTCGTCCCAGTAGACCGACGAGCGAGACCCCGAGATGACGACCCCGTCGAAGTCGAGGCTCTCGGGTAGCTCGCCGCCCGTCGCGTCGAACTCCACGAGGTCGGCGTCGAGTTCCCGCCGGAAGTTCCGCCGGGTCGCGTCGCCCTCGTGGGCGGCGTTTACGAATGCGATGCGAAGTCGACTCATCGTGTTGTTCCAAACACCTCTCGGACAAAAGAGGTTCCCCTACGGGCAGTTCTGCCGGTATTCCGGATCGGGACCGCTACTCGGTGTCGAAACGCTCCTCGCCGCCGAGTTCGCGCCGGAGCTTCGCGCGGTCGGGCTCGCCGGTCGATCGGCGCGCGAGCGACTCGACGACGGTGACCTCGCGGGGCACCGCCGCGTCGGGGAGCCGGTCGGCGACGAACGCCCGGAGCTCGCCGGGCTCGGCGTCGCCGACCACCGCCGCCAGCGACTCGCCGCCCCCGACGACCGCGCCGGCCTCTCGGACCTCCTCGTGAGCCTCCAGCTCGCGCTCGACCTCCCGCGGGTGGACCCGGCGCTCGTCGCCGACCGCGGCCTCGGCGGCCCGCCCGAGCACGAAGTAGTCGCCGCCCTCTCGGTAGGCGTGGTCGCCGCTCGGGACCCACTCGGGGAACGTCTCGGCGTCGCCGACGTACCCTCGGGCGGTGACGGGGCCCCGGATCTGTAGCTCGCCGACCTCGCTCTCGGCGACCGGCTCGCCCTCCCAGACGATCCGGGCCTCGCAATCGGGGAACGGCCGACCCACGCAGTCGGGGTCGGGCGGGTCGGCGTCCCCGCGGTCGACCGGCCGGTAGAGGTCGTTGGGCCCGGTCTCGCCCCGGCCGTAGGCTCGCACGACGGGGGCCCGCTCGGCCAGCGCCGCGCGAGCGTCGGTCGGGAGCGCCGACCGCGCGCCGATCCACTCGACGCTCCCGAAGTCCGTCGATTCGAACGCGTCGTCGGCGATCAGTTCGCGGTACTCGGTCGCGCCCGCGAACAGCGCGGTCGCGCCCCGCTCGATCGCCGCCAGCGCGCGCTCGGGAGCGAACGCCCGGAGGAGGTCGACCCGGCCGCCGACGTACAACAGCGGCAACACCAGCCGGTGGAGGCCGTCGGTGTCCGACACCGGCAACAGGGTCGGCGCGCGGTCGCTCCGACCGAGCCCCCACGCCGCCGCGGCGGTGATGCAGTTCCACTCGACGGCGCGCGCGGGCAGGTCGACGACGCGCCCGGCGGCCGGCGGGTCGGCGTTCAGCGACTCGCCCGGCCGATCCGGTTCGGAATCGGTCTCGCCGACCGCCGACCGGTCGGCCTCCTCGCGGGTGTGGAGGTAGAGCAACGACCGGTCCGGGTCGGGGTCGGCGGCCTCGTAGTCGGCCCCCTCGCCGCCGCGCAGGTCGTCGAACGACCGGCTCCGATCGTCGGCCACCTCCCGGACGAGGTCGCGCTGGGCCGGTTCGTGGACCACGACCGCCGGGTCGATCGCGTCGAGGGGCGCCCGGACCGTCGCGGGCGTGAGCCGGTGGGAGATCGGCGCGAGCACCGCACCGAGCCGCCGGGCCGCGAACACTAACGCGATCGTCTCGATCCGGTTGCGCGAGACGACCGCGACCGCGTCGCCGGCGCCGATCCCGCGGGCGGCGAGCCCCCTCGCGAGCGCGTCGGCCCGCGAGTCGAGGTCGGCGTAGCTCGCGTCCCGGCCGTCAGTCGCGTCGGCGACGGCGGTTCGGTCCCCCCACAGCGCCGCCCGGCGTTCGAGCGAGAGCGTCATGCACGCGGGTTCGACGCCGGCCACCGTAGGCGTTGTTGCGGAACGGGCGCGATTCGGGCGGCGCCCGGTCGCTCTACCGCCCGAGCTACTCGTCTTCGCGACGCTCGTCCAGAAAGCCGACCAGCGCGTCGTTGACCGCCTTCGAGCGCTCGACGAAGAAGAATCGCTCGCCGGGGAACCCCCGGAACTCCCCGTTCGGCAGGCCGTCGGCCAGCCGCCGGCCGTCCTCGATCGGGACCACCCGGTCGCCCTCGCCGTGCAGGACGAGCGCCGGCAGGGTGATCTCGTAGAGCCGGTCGCTCGCGTCGAACGCCGCCATCGCGTCGAGGTGGCCGCGCGCGGCGTCGCGGTCGGCGTCCTCCTCGCGGCGCCACGCCACGACGTCTTCGACCAGTTCGTCGGTGTCCAGCAGTTCCTCGCCGGCCACCGGGTCGAGCGACCGTCGGAGCGCCGCGGGGTCGTCGGCGTCCGCGAGCAGTCGGTCGCGCACGCCGTCCGGGAACATTTCTGTGCGCGGGCCGCCGGCCGAGGTCCCGAGCAGGCTCAGGCTCCGGCCCCGCGAGTACTCGAGGGCGTACTGGAGCGCGACCATCCCGCCCAGTCCCGCGCCGACGAGGTGGGCCTTGCGCGCGCCGTGGTCGGCGAGCACGGCGTCGAGGTCCGCCGCCATCGCCGCGACCGAGTACTCGCCCGGATCGTCCGAGCGCCCCGTCCCGCGCGCGTTCGGGACCACGATCTCGCGACCGCCGGCGAGCCCGGGGTACTGCCAGCTCCACTGCCAGGCGCCGTACCCCGCGTCGGCGAGCAGTACGACGGTCTGGTCGCCGTCGCCGTCGACCTCGTAGTAGAGCGAGACGCCGCCGTTGTCCGCGTATGGCATGGCCGGCGGTTCGGCGCGCCGGCGCTTGAGTGGTTCGCTCTCCGGCCGCTTTCGGCTCCCCGCCGGGAGACGGACGCTTTTTGTCCCGCGTGGGGCAACTCCCGGACCATGGAAGCGATCAAGGACAGCGTCCACGACCACATCCCCGTCTGCGACCTCGCGGCCGACCTGCTCGACACCCCCGAGCTCCAGCGGCTCCGCCACATCAAGCAGCTCAGCACGGTCCGGCTGGTCTACCCCTCCGCGAACCACACCCGGTTCGAGCACAGCCTCGGGGTCTATCACCTCGCCAGCGAGGCGCTCGACCTGCTCGGGGTCGAGGACCGATCCGCGCTGGCGGTCCGGGCCGCCGCGCTCCTCCACGACGTCGGCCACGGTCCGTACGGCCACCAGACCGAGGGGATACTCGAACGCCGGCTCGGGCGCCACCACGACGAGGTCGCCGACCTGCTCGCGGACGGCGACCTCGCGGCGGTGCTCGAAGCCCACGGGCTCGACCCCGGCGAGGTCGCCGCGCTCGTCGCCGGCGAGGGGGCGCTCGGCCAGCTGGTCGCCGGGGAGCTCGACGTCGACCGGATGGACTACCTCGTCCGGGACGCCCACCACACCGGCGTCCCCTACGGCACCATCGACCACTCGCGGCTACTGGCGGCGTTGCGGTTGCGCGGCGAGGACCTCGTCCTCGCCGAGGGCAACGTCCACGCCGCCGAGAGCACGCTTGTCGCCCGCACGCTGATGAACGCGACGGTGTATCGCCACCACGTCTCGCGCATCGCGGGCGCGATGCTCGAACGCGCGGGCGAGCGCCTGCTCGACTCGACCGACCTCCGGACCGAGGCGTTCGCCCGGATGACCGACGACCGACTGCTGGGGGCGCTCCGGGACTGTCCGGCGACCGAAGACGCCGCCCGCCGGCTCGAAGAGCGGGACCTCTACAAGCGGGCGGTGTGGGCAGAACTCGACGACGTTCCCGAGTCGGTTGTCACCGCCGACCACGAGACCGTCCGGGCGTTCGAGCGCGAGATCGCCTCGACCGCCGGAGTCGATCCCGAGTCGGTGCTGGTCGACACCCCCGGCGAGCCCGGGGTGCCCGAGTCGTCCACCCGGGTGGTCGTCGACGGCGAGATCCGTCGGCTGAGCGAGGAGTCGCCGCTGGTCGAGGGACTGCGGGCCGCGGGCCGGGCCCAGTGGCGGTTCGGCGTCTACGCGCCCGCCGAGTCGGTCCCCGAGGTCGGCGCGGCGGCCGAGCGCGCGCTCGGGATCGAGACCTGAATCCGGCGGCCGGCCGCCACGGGCAGAGGCGTTTTGGTCCGCGCGCCCGTGTGTGTGTCCGTGGGGGTTCCGGAAGAGGTGGGCCGCGTCGCCGTCGAGACGTGGCGCGAGGCTCGCGACCGGCACGTCACGTTCATGGCGGGGAGCATCGCGTACCACGCGTTCGTCTCGTTGCTCCCGCTGTTGCTGTTCTTGCTGTTCGCGCTCTCGACGGTCGGTAACGCGGCGCTCACGCGCCGGCTCACGTCGATCGCGGGGACGTTTCTCACGCCGTACGCCCGGCGACTGCTGTTCGACTCGCTCGACGCCGGGTCGGCGCTGGCCGGCATCTCGGTTCTCGGTGCGCTCACCCTCCTGTGGGGGATGTCGAAGATCTTCCGCGGGCTCGACGTGGCGTTCTCTCAGATCTACGGGATCCGCGAGCGCAAGTCGCTACTCGAGCAGTTCGAGAACGCCGCCGTCGTCTTCCTCGCGCTCGGGTTCGCGGTCGGGCTCCTGGCTCTCGCCGGCGCGATCGGCTCGCTGACGCCCGACCTCCCCTACCGGACGGTTCTCAATCCGCTACTGCTGGTGGTCGGGCTCTCGGTCGCGTTCTTCCCGATCTACTACGTGTTCCCGGACGTGCCCGTCACCGCCCGCGAAGTCCTCCCGGGCGTGGTGCTGGCGGCGATCGGATGGGCGACCCTGGAGGGGATCTTTCACGCGTACGTGACGGTCGCCGGCCGGTACGAGGCGGCCTACGGGACCCTCGGGAGCGTCTTTCTGGTGCTCGTCTGGCTCTACTTCGGCGGGGTGATCCTCCTGTTCGGCGCGGTGCTCAACGCGGTGTTGGCGGGCCGGACGCGCGACGAGCACGCGCTCGGGATCACCGACGAAGCGAGCGCCGCGGGACCGATCGAAGAGCGCGGCCCCGACGCCGGCGTCCGGTCGATCGACGGCACCGACGACCGGCCGCGCGTCGTCGCCCGCGACGGCCGGGGAGCCGACCTCGAACCGACCGTCGAAGCCGAGGACGCCGACCTCGGCGCGGAGGTCGCGCGACTCGCGGCCGAAAACGAGCGCCTCAAGCGGCGCAACGAGGCACTCACCCGGCATCTGGAGCGCCAGCGCGACTCGGAGTCGGTGTGGGAACGGGCCAGACGACGACTGTTCGGCGAGTAGCGCGGCCCCACAACATATACGGCTATGTCTCGACTATCGCACATATGCCGACGTGGGAGTATCGGACGCTTCGACCGCCTCGCTCGAAGACGATGGACGAGGCGATCGATCCGGAAGCCGAACTGAACGAACTGGGCGCCGAGGGATGGGAACTCGTCGAGACGGTCGACTACATCGGGGGCGGAACCAAGTACCTGATCCTCAAACGGCCGGCGTCGGGGAGCGAGGACGCGCATGCGTGAGGGCGACGGCGACGACCACCCCCTGACCGGAGACGACGTCGAGACGGGCGACACCGTCCGCGCCCGCGCCGACGAGAGCAGTCTCAAACTCCGACTGTTGCTCCAGACGAACCGCCTCGTGGTGACCGCGGGGCTGGCCGGCGTCGTCTTCGCCGCGTTCGCCGGCGCGGGCGCGGTCCTCACCGCCTCGTTTCGAACCGTCGCCGCGAACACCAGCGTCCTCGATTACCTGTTCTCGTCGATGCTCGGGGCGCTCATCACCGGCGTGACGCTCGTCGTGACGATCAATCAGTTGGTGCTCTCTCAGGAGACCGGCCCGCTCGGCGACCAGCACCAGCGGATGAGCAACGCGATGGACGTCCGCAAGTACGTCGCGGACCTGATCGGCGGGACGCCGCCGGCGGACCCGTCGTCGTTTCTCGCCGCGCTGGTCCGCCAGAGTCGGGACCGCGCCGAGGCGTTCCGGGACGCGGTCGCCGACGCCACCTCCGAGGACCTCCGCGAGGAGACCGCGGTGCTCACCGGCGACGTCATCGAGAACGCCGCGGTCGTCGACGCCCGCCTCGACGGCGCGCAGTTCGGCACGTTCGACGTACTGTCGGCGGCGCTCAGCTTCAACTACTCGTGGAAGGTGTTTCACGCCGAGCGGATCGACGAGGAGTACGACCTCACCGACGACCAGCGGGCGGTGCTGGACGAGCTTCGGACCGCGCTGGTGATGTTCGCGCCGGCCCGCGAGCACGTCAAGACGCTGTACTTCCAGTGGGCGCTCGTGGACCTCTCGCGGCTGATCATGTACACCGCCATCCCCGCCATCGTCGTCGCGGGGGTCGGGATCACGTTCGTCGGCCCCGACTCGTTCCCCGGCGCGACGCTCGGGGTCAGCAACCTCCTCTGGGCCGTTTCGGTGGGGTTCACCGCGACGGTCGTCCCGTTCTTGTTACTCGTCTCGTACATCCTGCGCATCGCCACGGTGGCAAAGCGCACCCTCGCTATCGGCCCGCTGATCCTCCGAGAATCCGAGCGCTGACCGTCGATTGCGGGCTCTCGCCCGACGGGCCTCCTCGCGAGGGACCAACTCGCTACGCGTTCCGGACCGTCTTGAGCACGTCCGGCGCGTCTTCGAGCGCCTCGTCGAGCTTCTCGGCGTCGGGGCCCCCGCCCTGCGCGAAGTCCGCGGGACCGCCGCCGCCCCCGCCGACCTTGGCGGCGAGTTCGCCGACGACCTCGCCGGCGTTGACGCCGACGCCGTCGGGGACCGCGACCACGAACGTCGCGCCGTCGGCGCCGCTGGCGATGACCGCGATCTTCCCCTCGTCTGCGAGCGCGTTCGCGGTCGCCCGGAGCTCGTCCATGTCGGCGTCGATGCGCTGGACCACCGCGGTCGCGTCGCCGACGTCGACCTCCTCGCCGCCGCCCGAACCGCTCGCGCGGGCGGCCGCGAGCTCCTCTTTGAGGTCCTCGATCTGCTTGCCCCGCGCCTTCCACTCCTCGAAGAACCGCTCGGCGGTCTCGGGGACCTCCTCGGGGGTCACGTCGAGGATCTCGGCGGCGTCGGCGAGCGCGGCGTCGGTGCGCTGGGTCGCCTCGACGGCGGCCTCGCCGGCCGCGAACGTGAGGCGCTCGACGCCGTCCTGAACGCGCTCGGTGTTCAGGATCTTGATCGTCCCCACGTCGCCGGTGCGCTGGACGTGGGTCCCGCCACAGGCCTGAACGTCCTCGGCGACGTGGATGAGCCGGATGTTCATCCCCGCCGGGATGCCGCCCTGATAGAGGTCGAAGCCGTACTCCTCTTCGGCCTCGTGGCGGTTTGGCCACTCCTGCTGGACCGAGGTGTTCTCCATCACCAGCTCGTTGGCGACCCGTTCGATCTCCTCGCGGGTCTCGCGGTCGATGCGCTCGTAGTGGCGCACGTCGATGCGCGAGCTGTCGACGCCCTTCTGGGCGCCGGCCTGCCGGACGTGCTCGCCAAGCACCTCGCGGGCGGCGTGGACCACGATGTGGGTCGCGGTGTGGTGGCGCATCAGCCGGCGGCGGCGCTCGGCGTCGATCTGCCCGCGGACGATGTCGCCCTTCGAGACCGCCTCGTCGGTCCGGTGGAGGACGACCCCGTCCTCGATCTGGACGTCGGTGACCTGCACGCTGGCGTCGTCGGTCGAGAGGGTCCCGCGGTCGGCGGGCTGGCCGCCGCCCTCGGGGTAGAACATCGTCTGGTCGAGCACCACGTCGAAGCCGTCCTCGCGATCGAACACGTCGAGGACGACCGCCTCGAAGTTGGTGCCGTACTGGTCCTCGTAGTACTGGCGTTCGGTCTTGGGGAGTTCGGCCAGCGTGTCGTCGTCTCCCTCCTCCTCGTCGAACGCCTGCTCGCCGTCGTGGCGCGAGGCGACGAGGCTGTAGAAGTCGTCGGGCACCGAGACCTCGGTGCCGAACTCGGCCGCGATCTCCTCGACCATGTCGGGCTGGATGCCGTGCGAATCGTACAGCTCGACCAGCTCGTCGGTCGGGATCGGCTCGCCCTCCTCGGCGTAGCGCTTGGCGAGGCGCTCGACCCGGCGCCCGCCCTGTTCGAGGGTCTCGCGGTACTTCTCGACCTCGGTCCGGACGATGTCCCGGACCGTGTCGCGGTTCTGGTAGCCCAGCCGGTCGGCCTGCATGTCGACGAGCTCGTCGAGGGGCGCGTCGACGCCGACGTTGTCACAGAGCCGCTTGGTCCGCCGGAGCACCATCCGGACGAGATACCCCGTCCCGACGTTGCTCGGGACGATGCCGTCCCCGAGCATGTACGCCAGCGTCCGGCAGTGGTCGGCGACGGCGTAGATGTCTTCGAGGGGTTCGAGTAGCGCCTCGAGTTCGCTCGTGGCGACGCCGAGCTGGTCGGCGATGTTGTCCCGGGCGGCCTCCATGTCCTCGGCCTCGTCGATGTCCATGTGGCCCGCGAGTTTCGAGGCGCGGTGGACCAGCTCGGCCTCCGCCTCGGAGTGGTCGATGCCCGCGTTCTCCTTGAGGAACGAGATCATCTCGGGGTAGACCGCCTCGTACACCGTCGGCGTGCCCTGCGAGACCCACGTCCACCGCTCCAGCCCGTAGCCGGTGTCGACGATGTACGTGTCCATCTTCGAGTAGCGGTTGCCGTCTTTCATCTCGTAGTCGCCGTCGGCGTCCTGCTCCATCGACATGAAGACGAGGGTGGCGAGTTCGGCGCCCCGGTAGATGACCTCGATCGCGGGGCCGGCGTTGCCCCCGCCGACCCACGGGTCCTCGATGTAGGTGATCTCGTCGAGGTTCGCGCCCATCGACTCGAAGAACTCGTCGCAGTACTCGACGGTCTCGTCTTTCCAGTACACCTCGCCCTGATAGGCGTACTTGTCGGGGTCTTCGAGGTCCTCGCGGGCGTTGAACGCGTGGTGGGCCATCATCTCGAACGCCATCGTGTGGCGTCCGGTCTTGCCCACGTTGTCGATGTCTTGCATCCGGATGCAGGGCTGGCTGATCGTCAGCGGGTTGGCCGGCGGCGGCGTCTCGCCCGACGTGACCAGCGGCTGGAAGTCGTAGATCGACGCTTGGGTGAGCAACACGTCGTCGCGCCACCGGTTGGCCGCGACCGGGTAGGGGTCGATGCGCTCGTGGTCGTGGTCCTCGAAGAACGAGAGGAACGCCTCGCGCATCTCCTCGAGGCTGTGCTCGTCGTCGAATCCCGGGTTGTCGATGAAGCCGTACTCCTCGCACGGGGGCTCCCCGCAGGTGGTGCGGTCGGCGTCGCGCGTCCAGAAGTGGGCGCCACACTCCGAACACTCCTTTCGAACGAAGCCCTCGTCCTCGAAATACTCGAGGCGATACTCCGCTTCGAGTTCGCTCATTATTGTGCGTATTTCGCCAACGAACGGGTAAAACAGTTCCGCAAGCCCACCGGCGCGCGTCGCCGAGCGGACGCCTCGCCGACGCGTCCTCACACGGTCGCGCACCCGGCCCGCACCCAGTCGGCCGGAGAGCCGACCGATCAGTCGTCGGCGGCCGGGCGCGGTCCCGCCTCGCCGGTCCGCGTTCGAACCGGCTCGGCCCCGCAGTCGACGCAGGCGTAGTTGCCCTCGACCGTCTCGACGACGGGCGCGTTACACTCGATACACTTCAGGCGCGCGTCCCGTACTTGTCTCGGATAGCGTCCCATGATGTCCGCTCCCCGATACGCCGGACCCCGGCATAAGCGGGCCGGCCGTTCGGGATCGTTCGGCTCCGAAACGCGCGATTTCCGCGTCGGGCGCGACCCCCCGTCGCGATCTCGCGCCGAAAACGCGCGATTGGGCGTCGGTCAGTCCCGGGCTACTCGTCTTCGAGCGACAGCGACGCCAACAGCGCCTCCAACTGGACGCGCTCGTTGGCGCCCTCGGTGATGCGGTAGTCGACCTCGCCCACCCGGTCCATGAGTCGGACGGCGGCCTCGTCGTCGAGGTCGAACTCCCACACCGAGCGGTGGAGCTGGTCGATGATGTCCCCGCCCGCCATCCCCTTGTTCGACAGCAGGTCGTCGAGGATCGAGCGGGCCTTCGCGAAGTCGCCGTCGAGCGCTCGCCGGACCATCTCCTCGATCTCCTCGGGGCGGGCGGTGCTGGTGATCGAAAACACCGCGTCCTCGTCGACGGTCTCGCCCATCACGGCGGCGGCCTGCAACGCGTTGATCGCCTTGCGCATGTCGCCGTCGGCGGCGTAGACCAGCGCGTCGACGCCCTCCTCGGTCGTCTCGATCCCCTCGGCCTCGGCCACGATCCGGACCTGCTCGGCGATCGCCGCCTCGTCCAGCGGCCCGAACCGGAACGTCGCACACCGCGACTGGATCGGGTCGATGATCTTACTGGAGTAGTTACACGACAGGATGAATCGGGTGTTCGAGGAGAACTGCTCCATCGTCCGCCGGAGCGCCGACTGGGCGTCGGACGTGAGGGAGTCGGCCTCGTCGAGGAAGATGATGCGGTAGTCGTAGCCGCCGAACGACGACCGCGCGAAGTTCTTGATCCGGTCTCGGACCACGTCGATGCCCCGCTGGTCGGAGGCGTTGAGTTCGAGGAAGTTCTGCTCCCAGTCGTCGCCGTACAGCTCCTTGGCGATCGCGGTCGCCGACGTGGTCTTCCCGACGCCGGCCGGCCCGGAGAACAGGAGGTTCGGCAGGTCGTTGCGCTCGATGTAGCTCCGGAGGCGCGCGGTGATATCCTCGTGGCCCGCCACCTCGTCGAGCGTCTGGGGTCGGTACTTCTCGATCCAGATCTCCTGGCGACCCGGCCTCTGCTCGCCGTCGCCCTCGCTCTCGGCCTCGCTCATGTGTGTCCCGAGGGGCTTGCCGGTCTTAAAGCCCGCGAGGTGCCCCGCACGCGGCCCCGACGGCGGCTCGGCGCCGTCGGGCGCCGAAACGACGGTTACGCCCCGGGGCGGGACGGGCCGGCGCGGCGTAAGTCGGGCTTAACCGTGTGGCTCGTTCACAACGGGGAAATTACTATTTACCTGACGGGTGAGTGCTCCGACATGGAACGACGGTTCGCGCTCGCGATCGCGCTCGCGGTGGTGGTGACGCTGGCGGCCGTGCCCGCGCCGGTCGCGGCCGAGGAGACGCGGTCGGGGGGCACCGTCGTCGTCGACGCCGACGAGACGGTCGACGAGGATCTGACGGCGTTCGCCGGCACGGTCGTGGTCCGGGGGACGGTCGACGGCGACCTCACGGCGTTCGCGGGCAACGTGTTCGTCGACGGCACCGTGACCGGCGATCTGGAGGCGTTCGCCGGCAACGTCCGGATCAACGGCACCGTCGAGGGCGACGCCAGCGCGGCCGGCGGCAACGTCTTTCTCGCCCAGAGCGGCCGGGTCGGGGGCCAGCTCGACGCCGGGGCGGGCAACGTCGTGCTCGAAGGCGAGGTCGGCTCGGACGCCCGACTCGGCGGCGGGACCGTGACCGTCCGGCCGAGCGCGGCGATCGGCGGCGACCTAGAGTACAGCGGCCAGCTCGATCTCGCCGACGGTGCGACCGTCGACGGGCAGGTCCGCCAGACCGACGACCTCGACGTCGGCATCACCGGTCCGAGCTTCCCCGGCTGGCTCGGCTGGGCGTACGGCCTGCTGGTCAACCTCCTGCTCGGGGCGGTGTTGCTGTTGGTGTTCCCGCGGTTCTCGGGCGCGGTCGCCGGCCGGGCGATCGAGCGCCCGCTCCGGTCGGCCGGGGTCGGGCTCGCGCTGTTCGTCGGGGTGCCGGTCTTGCTGGTGGTGTTCGCGATCACGCTGGTCGGGATCCCGCTGTCGCTGTTCGGCGCGGTCGTCTACGGCCTCGCGATCTGGACCGGGCTGGTGTACGGCTCGTTCTCGATCGGGACGTGGCTACTCGCGATCGCCGACGTCGACAACCGATGGCTCGCGCTCGCGGTCGGGGTGCTCGTCGTCTCGATCGCGGACTTCGTGCCGGTCGTCAGCGGGCTGGTGCAGTTCGTCGTCGTCCTGCTCGGACTCGGGGCGCTCGCGCTCGCGATCTGGGACCGGTACCAGAATCGGAACCGGCCGGCCGGTCGCGGCTCGGCCGTCGGGACGGGCGCCTCGTAGTCCGACGCCCTCCCGCGAGCGCGTAGCCCGACACGCTTACCACCCGCCGCGAGCAATCCTGTGGCATGCACGTCACCGTCGAGGTCGTCGGCGAGGACAGCCACGACCTCGAAGTTCAGGACGCGACCTACGCCGACCTGCTCGACGCGGTGGGCCTGAGCCCCCACGAGGTGTCGGTGATGGTCGACGGCCGCCCGGTGCCCGAAGACCAGCCGGTCGAGACCGACCACGTCAGAGTCCTGCGACTCATCAAGGGCGGGAGCGCCGACGGAGTCGGGACCGTCGACGCCGAGGTTGACGGCTCGGCCCCCGACGGCGCCCCGAACCGGACCGGCCTCGACGCGCGCGAAGGCCCGGACGGACTCTCGGCGTTCGGGGTCTCGGCCCTCGACTTCGAACTCCCGAACGCCGGGGTCGGCCCCGACCCGCTCGCGCTCTCGACGCTGGCGGCCGACCCGACCAACGGCGTCGGCCGGCCGATCCCCCGGCGCCCGACGACGCCGCACAACGACGCCGTCGTCCTGTTCTTCCAGCGGGACTACCACAGCCGAACGTGTCGCGAACAGCTCCGGGCGGTCGCGGACCGCTACGGCGAGTTCCGGGCTCGTCGGGCCGCGGCGGTGGCGGTGGTCCCCGAGCCGAAAGCCCGCGCCGAGACGTGGCAACGCCGGCTCCACCTCCCGTTCGCGCTCGTCGCCGACGCCGACAAGCGGGTGGCCGAGCAGTACGGCCAGCCGACCCGGTTCGGCCGGCTCGGCGGGCTCCACGACCTCCTCGGTCGGCTCCCGCAGGTCGTGATTCTGGACACGCGCGCCGACCCGGAGCTGTACGCGATCCACCGGGGTGACGGGCCGAGCGACCGTCCCGCCGTCGAGGACGTGCTGGCGATGGTCGACCGCCTGCTCGCCGACGCCGAATGAGCGTCGCGGTCCGGGCGGCGACGCCCGACGACGGACTCGGGGTGCGTCGGGTCCTCGACGCCGCGATGCTCGACGTTCGGGCGGATCTCCCCGAGCGGATCGAGGCGGGCGACGTGCTGGTCGCGGTCGGGTCGGGCCCCGACCCCGGCGACTCGTCGGCCGACTCGCGAGACGCCGACGGCCCCGTGGTCGGGGCGCTGGTCGCGGTTCCGATCGAGTCGGGCGCGCGCATCGACGCGGTCGCGGTCCGGCGCGCTCGTCGGGCGCGGGGCGTCGGCACCGCGCTCGTTCGGGCGGCGGCCGCGGACCGCTCGCGGCTCGTCGCGGCGTTCGATCCCGACGTGCGCCCCTTCTACGAGTCGCTCGGATTCGACGTCTCGCCCGCCGGAGACGGGCGGCTCCGGGGAGTGTGGCCGCCCGACTGCGGGAGCCATCCCAAACGTTAACGTTCGGCGAGGAGAGTTCGACCCATGAGCGGTCCGACCGTCTGTCTCGGGTTCGACTTCGACGCGGTCTCGATCTGGATCCACGCCTACGGCGCGGCCGACAGCCCGACGACGCTCTCTCGGGGCGAGTACGGCGCGGAGGTCGCGGTCCCTCGACTCCTCGACTGTCTCGACCGGCTCGGGGTCCCGGCGACGTTCTTTACCCCCGGCCACACGGTCGACAGCTTCCCCGAGCGCGTCAAAGAGGTCCACGAGCGCGGCCACGACGTCCAGCACCACGGCTGGAGCCACAGGCACCCCGGCTCGTTCGAGAGCCGGGCGGCCGAGCGCGCCGACGTCGTCCGGGGCATCGAGAGCATCGAGGACGCGATCGGCGAGACCCCGACCGGCTACCGCTCGCCCGCGTGGGACTTCTCGGCCCACACTCTCGACGTGCTCCGGGAACTGGGCTTCGAGTGGGATTCGAGCCAGATGGGCCACGACTTCCGGCCGTACTACCTCCGGACGGGCCGGGAGGCCCCGACCGACGGCGCGTACGATCCCGGCACCGAGACCGAGATCCTCGAACTCCCGGTGTCGTGGCACCGCGACGACTGGCCCGCCCTCCAGTACGTCCCCGACGCCTCCGGGCGGACGGCGCCCGACGAGCCCGGCGTGTTCGATGCGTGGCGCGAGCAGTTCGAGTGGATGTGCGAGCGCGTCGACGACGGGGTGTTCTCGCTCACGTTCCACCCGCAGGTCGTCGGCCAGCCTCCGCGGCTCCGATACCTCGAATCGCTGGTCGCCGAACTACGAGCGACGCCGAGCGTCGAGTTCGAGACGTTCGATCGAGTCGCGGCGCGGTTCTGAGGGCGTCGACTGTCCGCGAACGCGCGGGCCGACCGTGAGGACGGGCGCGACCACACCGCAGTCTGGCGATTCGACGCCGCCACCCGAACGCTTTTGGCTCTCTCTGGCGTCCACCGACCATGAGTTCTGCCGACCCCGGCGGCCTGCAGGTACTGCCCGAGGAGCTCGAATCACGCGAGGCGTGGCTCGAGCCGTTCGACTGGTACCGAACGATGCGCGAGGACGCGCCGGTCCGGTACGACTCCGACCGTCGCACTTGGGACGTCTTTCGGTACGAGGACGTCAAGCGGATCCTCGACGACGACGAGACGTTCTCGGTCAACCCGAGGATGGCCGACGGGTTCCGAGAGCCCGACCGCCCCGAGGAGGGGCTGATATTCGAGACGATGCTGTTTCAGGACCCGCCGCGCCACGACGAACTCCGGGGCATCGTCGATGACGCGTTCGAACCGCGAGCCCTCACGGACCTCGAACCGAAGATCCGCGAGTTCGCGATCGACCTCCTCGGGGAGGCGTTCGCGGGCGAGGACGGGACGACGGAGTTGGTCGACGCGTTCGCGTACCCGCTCCCGGTCACCGTCATCGCCGAACTCCTCGGGGTGCCGGCCGAGGACCGCGATCGGTTCAAGCGCTGGTCGGACACCCTCGTCGAGGCCACGAGCGCCGACGAGGACACCGAGGAGTACAACGAGCGCCAGCGGGCCGCCCAGATGGAGATGGCGAGCTACTTCTTCGAGATGATCGAGGACCGCCGCGAGTCGCCGCGCGACGACCTCATGACCCAGATCGTCACCCGAGAGCTCGAGGACGGCTCCCGGCTCTCCGAGGAGGAGGCGCTCGGGACGTGTATCCTGTTGCTCGTCGCCGGCAACATCACCACGACGAACCTCATCACGAACGCCGTCCGGTGTTTCAGCGACCACGACCTGTTCGAGGAACTCCGGGGCGAGGCGAGCGTCCAGACCGCGATCGAGGAGGTGTTGCGGTACCGATCGCCGGTGCAGGCGATGAGCCGGGTCGCGACCGAGGACGCGACGATCCGGGGCTCGACCATCGAGGCGGGCGATCGCCTCATCGTGTGGCTCGGGTCGGCGAACCGCGACGAACGCCAGTTCGACGACGCCGACGCGTTCGTCCCGGACCGGACGCCGAACCAGCACCTCGGCTTCGGCCACGGGACCCACTACTGTCTGGGCGCGCCGCTCGCCCGCCTCGAGGCGAAGGTCGCGATCGAAGAACTCCTCGACCGCACGTCGACCGTCGAGGTCGCCGACACCGAACTCCAGCCGACCCGGAGCTCGCTGGTCTACGGCGTCGAGTCGCTCCCGGTCACGTACGAGACCTCCGAGTGAGTCCGTGATCGGCGCCTTTCGAGATCCCGGCCGGGCCGGGTCGCCCTACACCAGCGGTTCGACCAGTTCCCGGCCGGCCTCCAGCAGGGCGTCGACCCGGGCCTCGCTTGTGGCCTCGGCGTACACCCGCATCTTGGGCTCGGTGCCGCTCGGCCGGACGAGTAGCCACGAGCCGTCTTCGAGCAGGATCTTGAAGCCGTCGGTGGCGTTGACGTCGTCGACGCGCTCGCCCGCGACCTCCTCGGGGAGGGCGGCTTCGAGATCGACGAGCACGTCGGCCTTCCGGTCGTCCGGGCAGTCGACGCTCACCTTGTGCTGGTGGACCTCGCCGAACTGATCGAGCAGGGCGTCGACCCGGTCGTCGTACGAGCGCTCGGACTCGACCTGCGCGGCGAGCACCGCCATCAACACGCCGTCTTTCTCGCGGTTGTGGCCCCGGATCGAGAACCCGCCCGACTCCTCGCCGCCGATCAGCGCGTCGTGGTCGCCCATCGCCTCGGCGACCCACTTGTAGCCGACCGCGGTCTCGATCACGTCCTCGCCGTGGGCCTCGGCGATCCGGTCGATCAGGAAGGTGGTCGATACCGTCCGGACGGCCGGCCCCGAGTCACCGTCGGACTCGCTTCGCTCGCCCGACGAGCTTTCGCTCGCGGAAGCGTCTTCGAGCAGGTAGTCGTACGTCGCCGCGAAAAAGAGGTTCTCGTCCAGAAACCCCCGCTCGGGGGTCACGAGCGCGATGCGGTCGGCGTCGCCGTCGTTGGCGATGCCCAGATCGGCGTCGCCCTCCTCGACGGCCTCGACGAGCCCCCGGAGGTTCTCCGCGCTTGGCTCGGGGTTGGTGTCGCCGAACTCGGGGTCCCGGTCGCACCGCAGGCGCTCGACGTCGGCGCCGGCGCGTTCGAGGAGTTCGTCGGTGTAGCCTCGCCCCGAGCCGTGCATCGCGTCGTAGACTACGGTGAGCCCGTCGAGGTCGGGGTCGACGAGGTCGAAGACGTGTTCGGCGTACGGTTCGAGGAAGTCGACCTCCTCGACCGAGCCGTGGTCGGCCTCCTCGAGCGCGCGGGGCTCGCCGATCCGGGCCATGATCTCGTCGGTGACCTCGGGGAGGGCTGGCGCCGCGTCGTGGGGGAAGAACTTCACGCCGTTGTAGTTCGGGGGGTTGTGGCTCGCCGAGACCACCAGCGCGCCCGCCAGATCCCGGTCGGCGATCGCCCAGACCGCAAGCGGCGTCGGGCAGTCGCGTTCGGGCACCAGCGCGTCGAAGCCGTTGGCCGCCAGCACCCGACACAGCTCCTCGGCGAACCCTCGGGAGGTCTCGCGGGCGTCGTAGCCGACCGCGACCGTCCCGCCCTCCCGGTCCTCGACCTCCCGGAGGTAGTCGGCGACCGCCTGCCCGACCATCCGGACGCGGGGCGCGGTGAACTCGTCCAGCGTGGCTCGCCAGCCGTCGGTTCCGAACGAAATCGGCGTCTCCATACCCCGACTCTCTGTGCGCGCGCCGAAAAAACCACCGCGAGGGTCGATCGCACACCGTCCGGCCGGGGGTCCCCGCCCCGCCGAAACGTCTCACGGACCGTACAAAAACCGAGTTCCGGAAAGCGCTTTACCGATCGCTCCCGTAATTCCGACCAGTATGACCGCCACGCCGACCGTCGTCACGCTCGCCGGAAGCATGCGCGACGGCAGTTACACCCGCGTCGCCCTCCGTCACGCGCTCGCGGTCGCCGCCGACCGAGGGGCCGAGACCGAACTCCTCGACGTCCGGGAGTACGACCTGCCGGTGTTCGATCCCGACGCCGACGAACCGTCCGCGGCGACCGACCTCAAGCGCGCCATCCGAGGCGCCGACACGGTCCTGTGGGGGAGCCCGGTGTACCACGGCTCGTACTCGGCGGCGTTCAGGAACGTCCACGACTACTGCGGGTGGGACGAGTACGAGGACACCACCGTCGGCCTGCTGGTGGCGGCCGGCGGCGGCTCGTTCGGGAGCACGCTCGATCACATGCGGGTGACCGCCCGCGGCGTCCACGCGTGGGTCTTGCCCCATCAGGTCGGGATCCGGAACGCCGGCGACAAGATTCGGGACGGCGAGATCGTCGACGAGGACATCGCCGACCGGGTCCGGACGCTCGGCGAGCAGGCGGTCGAGTACGCCTTCATCGACCCCGTCGTGACCGCCGAACAGGCCGACGCCGAGGGCGCGGCCGGCGACGACTGACGGGCCCCGCTCACTCGCTCGGCCCCTCGACCAGCCGTTCTTTTCGGGGTCGCGAGAGCTGTTTGATCTCGTACTCGCGGGACATCGCCGCCGACTTCGTCTCGAACGCCTCGGTGTGGACGAGTTCGACGGGCGTGCGCCCGCGGGTGTACTTCGCGCCCTCGCCCCGGTCGTGTTCGCGGACTCGACGCTCGACGTCGGTGGTGTAGCCAGTATAGAAACTCCCGTCGTCGCACTCGATAACGTAGACCCAGTGGACCGTCACGCCCGACAGGCTTCGCGTGGTGGTTCTTTTGCCCTTCGGTTCCCGCCCGATTTGATGGGCTATACTCGAGCCTCTCTGGCGCGTTCGCGCGCGACCTCCGCGATTCCGGCGTTCGCCGAGCAGTCGGGGCAGGCTCTGACCTGACCGTCGGCGTCGGCGAACACACGAACGAATCGCTCGGAGACGTGCGCACTGCAGTGGTCACACTTAGGCATGTTCACAGCTGACAGGGTAACTGCCAGCGTTCGATCGTTTGTCCCCCATCGTAAAAAGTGCTTCCCAATATCTGTCCCAAATTTCCCGAACCGCAAGAATATTTTCCGTATACTCGGAGTCGCCCTACCTGTCGACGGCGCGAGCGATCAGACCGGCCTGCGCGCCGGCGACGAACCCCGCGTCGACGTTCACGGTCGATAGGACGGTGCAGGACTGCAACATCCCCGAGAGCGCGGCCTCCCCCTCGCCGCCGTGGCCGTAGCCCGTCGAGACCGGCAGGCCGATCACCGGGGTGTCGACCAGCCCGGCGACCACGGTCGGGAGCGCGCCCTCGCGGCCCGCCGCGACCACGAGCGCGTCGGTCGCCCGGAGGGCTTCGAGCTGGTCGACGATCCGGGTGAGCGCCGCCACGCCCACGTCGTCGATCCGCTCGACGGTCGCGCCCATCTCGGCGGCGATCGCCGCCGCCTCGCCCGCCGGTACCGCGTCGCTCGTCCCCGCGGTGACGATCCCGACCGTCGCGTCCAGCGACGGCGGCTCGAAGGTCGGGCCGTGGGCGACCACCACGCCCGATCGGTCGCGGACCGTCACGTCGGCGTCGGGGTGGGCCTCGCCGAGTCGGTCGCGGATCGCCCGTCGCTGGTCGGGGTCGGTCCGAGTCACGATCGCTCGCCCGGCGGTTTCGACCGCCGTCGCGGCCAGCGACGCCGCCTCGGCGGGGGTCTTGCCGTCGCCCAAGATGGCCTCGGGCACGCCGCGGCGGCGCTCGCGGGCCGCGTCGAAGCGCCCGGCTTCGTCGGTCGCGTAGCCGGCGAGTCGGGCCTCGGCGTCCGCCGGGCTGACCTCGCCGGCCGCCACCGCCTCCAGGAGTTCGCGCATACCCCACGCTGGGGGCTCCACGTACTCTTACCCTGCGACTTCGCGGTCGGCGCAAAACAACCGTATACTATTTATAAGTTTTGGCTATCGCCGGAGATATCCGCGAACCGAGCCACTTGGCGGCGTTCATGCGAATATTTGGGAAGCTTTATTACTGGCGGGCGGAAAACCAAGGTCGTATGGCAGACCTCATCGTCAAAGCCGCTGTCAAGGACGCACTGGACGACAAGAACGTGGCGTCGGACTTCTACGACGCGCTCGACGAGCGCGTCGAGGAACTCCTCGACGAG
This sequence comes from Halorussus marinus, assembly GCF_004765795.1. Classification (GTDB taxonomy): domain Archaea; phylum Halobacteriota; class Halobacteria; order Halobacteriales; family Haladaptataceae; genus Halorussus; species Halorussus marinus. The sequence continues at coordinate 474,144 of NZ_SBIV01000002.1, read as the reverse complement.
TCGGCCCGTCGCGCCGAGGCGAACGACCGAAAGACCGTCCAGCCGCGCGACCTGTAACTCGGGCGATTCCGTTCCCTTTTATCGAACGCTCGACTTCTGAGCCGCCGGCTTCTCGTCTCGAACGCGACTGCCGACCGAAACCACGGCTCAGAAGCGTCTGACGTCGACGCCGTCCTCGCGACCGACGTGGACCTCGTCGGCCATCCCCACGAACAGGCCGTGTTCGACCGCGCCGGGGATCGCCGCGAGGTCGGCCGCGAGCTCCGCCGGCCGCGCCACGCCGCCGAACTCGCAGTCGAGCACGAGGTTGCCGTTGTCGGTCACGACCGGCCCGTCCTTGCGCTCGGCGCGCCGGAGCGCGGGCGCACCCCCGAGCGCCCGCACCGCCGCGGTCGCGGTCGTGCGAGCGTCCGGGAGCACTTCGAGCGGGATCGGGTGATCGAGTCGATCGGCGGCCTTGCTCGGGTCCGCGACCACCACCAGACGGTCGGCCGCCGCGTCGACGATCTTCTCGCGAGCGTGGGCGGCGCCCCCGCCCTTCACGAGGTGGGGCCCCGAGAACTGGTCGGCGCCGTCGATCGCGAGGTCCACGCCGTCGACCGCGTCGAGCGACGCCAGCGGGATCCCGACCTCCCGGGCCAGTTCGCGCGACTGGAACGACGTCGGGACTCCCCGCACGTCGAGTCCGCTGTCGACCGCTCGCCCGATCGCCCGGATCGCGTGGGCCGCGGTCGAGCCGGTTCCGAGCCCGACCACCATCCCGTCTTCGACCGCCTCGGCGGCGCTCTCGCCCGCCGCGCGCTTCTCCTCGTCGCTACCGCCGGTCGCCTTCATGGCGCCACCTCCGGTTTCCGCCCCCAAAAGTGTGGCCGACCTCGCAACGATCCGTTTGGGTGCCCAACGGGCGCCACCGTTTTGCCAGTCGGCCCCGTACCTCGTGTGAAATGGCCGCCAGTCACTCGGACTCCGCGCCCGACGTGGGGCCCGACCGCGAGGACGCGGTGTCGCTTCGCGACGTGCGAAAGACCTACTACCTCGGCGAACCGGTCCACGCGCTCGACGGGGTGACCCTCTCGATACCCCGCGGTTCGTACACCGCGGTCATGGGACCGAGCGGGTCGGGCAAGAGCACGCTCCTCAACCTCATCGGCTGTCTCGACACCGCGAGCGAGGGCGAGGTGTTCGTCAACGGCACCGAGGTCTCGGAGCTCTCCGATCGGGACCGCACGCGGGTCCGGGGCGACGAGATCGGGTTCGTGTTCCAGACGTTCAACCTCATGCCGAAGCTCACCGCGGCCGAGAACGTCGCGCTCCCGCTTGTGTTTCAGGGCGTCTCGCGGAGCGATCGGCGCGACCGCGCCGAGGCGGTGCTTGCGGAGGTCGGGCTCGGCGACCGGACCGACCACCGGCCCAACGAGCTGTCGGGCGGTCAGCGCCAGCGGGTCGCGATCGCGCGGGCGCTCGTGACCGACCCCGCCATCATCCTCGCCGACGAGCCGACCGGCAACCTCGATCAGGAGACCGGCGAGCAGATCATGGGCCTGTTCCAGCGGCTCCACGACGAGGGCCACACCGTCCTGATGGTGACCCACGAGCGGCCCATCGCCGAGCACGCCGAGCGCGTGATCCACGTCCTTGACGGCACGATCGAGCGCGTCGAGGAGATCGAATCGCCCCGCCGCGTCGAGACCGACGTCTGATGGACGCCGCCGAGAGCTTCCGGCTCAGCTGGCGGGCGATCCGGAGCCACAAGCTCCGGTCGGCGCTGACCGTCCTCGGGGTCGTGATCGGCGTGGGCGCGGTCATCACCTTCGTCACCCTCGGGGCGAGCCTGCAGGCCGACATCCTCGGGCAGGTCGGCGGCGAGCGCACCCCGAACGTCTACGTCTGGGCCGGCCCGGAGGGTCAGAACGGCGGGCCGGGCGCGGGCGCCCAGCCGGTGTTCACCGAGCGCGACCTCGACGAACTCCGGGCGCTCTCGGGCGTCTCGGCGGTCGTTCCGCGCGGGATCGTCCCGACGGCGGCGGTCTCGTCGGGCGGGGACACGGTCGCCCAGCGGCAGGTGATCGCCACCTCGCCGGCGTCGTTCGACTCGGCGTCGTTTGCCGCCGGCCGGCCCTTCCGGCAGGGCGAGCGCGAGGTCGTGTTGAACGAGCGGGCCGCCCGGCTGTTCGAGACGCAGGCGGTCGTCGGCGACGAGGTGACCCTGCGGCTCGCGTCGGGCGAGTCGGTCGGCGCCGAGGTGGTCGGACTGCTCAACGCCTCGGCGGGCGGGGGCCCCTTCGCGGGGCTGGACTCCCAGCCGCTGGTGTTCGTGCCGACCGACCCCTTCTACGGGACGACCATCGAGAGCCCCGAGACCGGCGAGACCCAGCGCGTCTATCCGACGGTGACGGTGATCGCCGAGGACTTCGGCGCGGTCGCCGGCGCCAAGACCGACGTCCGGGCGTACCTCGACGACCGCTCGGACGCCGCGGCGCTCGTGCCCGACGACTACGCCTTCTCGGTCCGGACCGATCAGGACCTCGTCGACCAGATCGAGGAGCTGTTGAGCACGCTCACCGACTTCGTGACCGGGATCGCGGTCATCTCGCTGATCGTCGGCTCGATCGGGATCGCCAACATGATGCTCGTGAGCGTGACCGAACGGACCCGCGAGATCGGGATCATGAAGGCGGTCGGCGCCCAGAAGCGCGACGTGCTCCAGCTGTTCTTGCTGGAGGCGGTGATGCTCGGCGTGTTCGGCGCGGTCGCGGGCGTTCCGGTCGGAATCCTGGGCGCGTACGCCGCCGCCGAGTACGTCGGGCTGTCGCTGGTGTTTCCCCTCGAGTGGTTCGCCATCGCGGTCGGGGTCGGCCTGCTCGTCGGCGTCGTCGCGGGGCTGTATCCGGCGTGGAACGCCGCCCGGACCGACCCCATCGACGCGCTCCGTTACGAGTGACCGGTCGACGGACCGCTACTCTTCCAGTCGGTTCAACACCGCTTCGGGGTCGTAGCGAAGCGAGAGCTGTCGGGACCGGCCCCGGCCCTCGACGTTGGTGTAGGTCGCGTCGATGATGTCGAGTTGATCGAGCTTGTTGATGATCTCGGAGTAGCGGGTGTAGCCCAGATCGGTCCGGTCGTGGAAGGCGTCGTACACGTCACCGGCCTGCTCGCCGTCGTGCTCGGCGATGACCTCTAGCAGTTCGAGCTCGCTCTCGTTGAGCGCCCGGAGGCTGTGACTGAGATGGACGTACTTGGACTTCTCGTAGGCCTCCTCGACGTCGTCGACGCTGACGGTCTTGCTCGCGCGCATCTCGGCGTTCAGCCCCGCCCGCCGCAGGAGGTCGATCCCGACCCGGAGGTCGCCGCTCTCGGCGGTGAGTTTGGCCACCTCGTCGAGGACCGCCGGCGGGACGACGTCGTCGTGGAACCCCCGGTCGATGCGTGCGCCGAGGATGTCGACGATCTCCTCGGGGTCGTACACCGGAAAGTACACCTCCTCGGGCCGGAAGACGCTCTGGACCCGGCCGTCGAGCTCCTCGATCACGTCGAGGTTGAGGTCCGACGAGACCACCACGACCCCGATCTTCGCGCCCGAGTGTGCCTCGTGGGCTCGCAACAGCGAGTAGAGCGTATCCGAGGCCTCGCCCTCGTAGAAGAGATAGTTCACGTCGTCGAGCGCGACCACCAGCACCTCGTCGTCCTCGACCAGCTTCTCGGTGATCTGGCGGAACAGCTTCTTGAACGAGATGCCCGACGACGGGGGCTCGTACTCGAAGATCCCCTCGAAGATGCGGGAGAACACCGAGTAGCGCGTCGAGTCGACCTGACAGTTCACCCGCACCGTGCGGACGTCGGTCTGGGACGACAGCTCGCCGAACAGCTTCTGGACCGCCGTGGTCTTGCCCGTGCCCGGCGGCCCGCGGGAGATGACGTTCAGCGGCCGCGACCCGCGTGCGGCGGGACGGAGCGCGTACTTGAGACTCTCCATCTGGCTCTCCCGGTGAGCGAAGGTCTCGGGCACGTAGTCGATCTCGAAGACGTGTTCGTCCCGGAACACGGTCTCGTCCCACGAGAGCATCCCCTCGTCGGGGTCCTCTGCCATCACTTTCACCACGCTCTTCCAACTACTTAATCTTTCGGCGCCCGGAAATTCCGGCGCGTAGAGGCGTCCTCCCGACCGATTCGGGGGTCGGGATCGGGACTGGTGGCCGTTGCGCTCGAACGATGTAGGATGTATCATCTGTCACTAGATCTACCTTCCGGGCCGACTCGGATCTCCGCGCGAGTCGGGCCCCACCCGCGGCGCCGACCCGGCCGTCGCCGTCCCGTCGGTCCAACGAACCCACGCTCGGCGCCCAGACGCGACCGGAAACGGCTCTCAGAACTTCTCTAGCAGTCGGTCGTAGAACCCGCCGTCGTCGCCGTCCGAGAGCTTCTCGACGATGAGTTCGGGCGTCGAGCGCGCGAGGTGATTTTTCACCGGCGAGCGGTTCACCACCAGTTCGCCGTCTTCGAGCCCCTCGGCCTCGATGCCGTCGACCGGCACGTCGTAGTCGGCCATCTCGCGGATCTCGGCCGCGAGGTGCGAGACGAACACGCCGGTCACGTCCTCGCCGCGGAGCGCTTCGAGGATGCCCGCGATGATCTTGGCGGACGCGCCCGGCTCGGTGATGCTCTCTAACTCGTCGACCAGCACCAGCCGGTCGGCGCTCCCGTCGGTCAGCCCCGCGAACTCCCGGAGCGTCGACTCGAACGCGCCCGCGTCGAGCGTCCCCTGGGTCTTGGCGTGGTAGTGGAGCTCCGAGACGCGCTCGATCCGGACCGACTCGGCGGGCACCGGGAGCCCCATGTGGGCCAGAATCGCCACGAGCGCGACCAGATCGAGCGTCGAGGTCTTCCCGCCGCTGTTGACCCCCGAGAGCAACGCCACGTCCGAGACCGCGTAGTCGACCGGCTCGACGGCATCGAACCCGACGTCCAAAAGCGGCGAGCGCCCGGCCTCGATGTCGAAGCCGGACTCGCCGTCGCCGACGAACGCCGGCATCGTACAGTCGAAGTCGGCGGCGAACCGCGCGACCGCGAGCTCGACGTCGAGTTCGAGCGCGGTCCGGACGAGCGCCGCGGCGTCCTCGCGCCGGTCGGCGAGGTCGGCCGCGAGCTCGCGCTTGCGGCGGGCCGCTCGGCGGTCTCTGGCGGCGACGAGGTCCTCGCGGAGCCGCGAGACCGTCTCCTCGTCGTGCTCGACCGGGAAGGCGGGTTCTTCGGGGAACGCCCGGCGGGCGAGTTCGGCTTCCCCGCTGTCGAGGTCGAGCGCCTCCGCGAGGTGGTCGCGGGCCGCCGCGACCGCGGCGGCGTACTCGTCGCTGAGCTCCCGGGACAGAAGCGAGTCGACGCCCGCGCCCTGTTCGACCAGCGAGAGCAGGTCCGACCCCTCGACGGTCACGTCCCGCTCCTCGATCGCGTCCCGGAGGTGGTCGTTGGCGACGCTCTCGGCGGTCGCGACCGCGGCGTCCAGATCGTCGATCGCCCGACTCAGCCGGTCGAGTTCGTCGTCGCCGACGACGGTGCCGTCGGCGTCGACCCGGTCGAGGGCGTCCTCCAGCGCGTCGAGGTCCAGCGGCGGGTCGATGCCGGCCGCCCGGTGGACCGCGGCGGCGGCCCGGAGGCTGTCGCGGTTCGCCGCGAAGAACGCGAGCGAGCGCTCGGGCACCACGTCGGCCGGCCGCTCCAGGGCGTCGGGCTCGACTCGCACGTCGCCGTCGACGCTCACGCCCGCAAACGCCTCGTCGAGCGCGACGACCGTCGAGTACCCCCGCGCGAGGTCCGCGAGGTCCCGGGCGTCTTCGACCACCTCGACGCTGAGCTCGGGGATCGCCTGCTGGGCCTCGCTGTAGCGCTCGGCGTCGGCGGTCGCCAGACACCGGTCTCGAACCACCACGTCGCGGGGCTCGGCGAGCGGTTCGACGTCGGCGAGCGCCCCCAGTACGTCCTCGTCGGGGTCGCGGTCGAGCGCCCGCTCGGCGAACGCCCTGACCTCCTCGATCCGCGAGCGCACGCCGCTCGGGTAGAGCGTTTCGAGGCGCTTCTCGCCGTAGCTCGTGACGGTGCGCTCCCGAAGCAGGCCGAGCACCGCCCGGTAGAGCTCGGTCGCTCGATCGGTCGCCAGGAAGCCGCCGGGGTCGTCGTGGCGCTCTCGGATCGCCGCCCGCGCGATACTGGCGGCCCGGCCCTCCGAGATGCCCGGCGCGCTCGCGAGCGCGGCCACGTCGCCCGATTCGAGCGCGCCCTCGGGGTCGTCGAGCTCCGCGAGCGCCGCGGCGGTCTTCGAGCCGACGCCGGATATGGCCTCCAGCTCCATCGGGGCGTAGTTCCGACCGCTGGTTTAAAAACGTTCGCGGGTCGGCGGGGCGTCGACGCCCGGGACGGGCCGCGTTCGCCGACCCCGCCGACGTGGCGTCCAACGCGCTTTTCTCCCGTCCGTCCCAAAGCTCGGGACATGGCTTCAGTCGAGGCGAAAGCGCAGGCGATCAGAGACGACCTCGCCGACCGGGAGGGCGTCGTGGTCGCGTTCTCGGGCGGCGTCGATTCGAGCGTGGTCGCGGCGCTGGCCCGCGATGCGCTGGGCGAGGACGCCGTGGCGTGTACCGCCAAGAGCGAGACCCTGCCGGCCGCCGAACTGGACGACGCCACCCGGGTCGCCGAGGAGATCGGCATCCGCCACGAGATCGTCTCCTTCTCGGAGCTCGAGGACCCCGACTTCGTCGAGAACGACGGCGACCGGTGTTACCACTGCCGGACGATGCGGCTCGGCAAGATGTTCGAGACCGCCGAGCGACTCGACATCCCGGTGGTCTGTGACGGCACCAACGCCAGCGACGCCGACGGCGGCCACCGCCCGGGACTCCAGGCGGTCGAGGAGCTCGACGCCTACTCGCCGTTGCTCGCCCACGGAGTCACCAAAGACGAGGTCCGCGAGCTCGCCGACGAGTACGATCTCTCGGTCGCGGACAAGCCCTCGATGGCGTGTCTCTCCTCGCGGATCCCCACCGGCCTCGAGGTCACCGAGGAGAAACTCACCCGGGTCGAGCGCGCCGAGGCGGTGCTCCGGGACTGGGGGTTCGACCAGTTTCGAGTGCGCGACCACGACGGACTCGCCCGCATCGAGGTCGGTCGCGACGAACTCGACGTCGCGCTCGACCCCGACTTCGCGGCGGCGGTCCGCGACCGGCTGACCGAGATCGGCTTCGAACACGTCACTCTCGACCTCCACGGCTACCAGACGGGGAGCGTCAGCCCCGAACGCGAGGCCGACCCCGACGCCGACGGGGCGGACGAGCCGGTGGTCGAGGACGTGTTCGCGGCGGAGTACCCGACCGGCGAGTAGCGCCCGGCGCGGTCGCTGTCGGCTCGGGACCCGAGAAAGTTGTATGGGCGTTCGCACCCAGGGTGGCAGTTTGCTGGCACGCGAACTGCGTATTGTAGCTGCTGGCACGCGAGCTAAGTGGCAGGCACGAACGCTACGAACACCTACGGATTCGCCCGCCTTAGTTATATGCCGATTACGCTCGTGAAATTTGTCGTTGACCGGACGGGACTCCTCACCGACCGGTCCACTTCAGGAGCAACAGCGTGCCCTCGAACAGCAGGATCATCGTCGCGGTGGTGAGGATCGGCGCCATCCCGGTCGGGTCGGGGGTGAACAGGAACGAGACGCCGAGGAACGCCCCCCAAAACAGCAACCGCCGGTCGGCGAGCCACCGTCGGGTGGTCAGCCCCATCATGATGGCGAGCATGATAAACAGCGGGATCTGGAACACCACCGCCAGATACCCCATCAGCATCAGGATGAGGTTGAACGTCTTGGTCAGCCCGAACGCGAGCAGGTCGGTCGGGCCCTCGGTGTAGTAGATGAAGTAGGTAAAGATCGCGGGCAACACGGCAAAGTGGGCGAAGCTGACGCCGACGAACGCCAACACGAGGCTCGTCGGCACCGCCGCGAGGTAGTAGCGCCGCTCGTGGGGGTAGAGGCCGGGTCGCATGAAAAGGTACGTCTGGTAGACGAAGATCGGGAGCGCCACGATGATGCCCGCGAGGCTGGCGACCTTGAGTTCGGTCAACACCAGCGCGAGCGGGTGGTAGATCCGGGGGCGGCCCTGATCGCCGACCTCCGCGATCGAGATGATGTCGTTCCAGAGGAAGTTGATGACCTCCTCGGCGAACGGAAGCGCGATGGCGGTGATCCCGCCGGCGACGACGACGACGACCGCGAGCCGCTTGACCATCTCCTCGATGTGGTCGGCGAGCGGCATCTCCTCGTCTTCGAGGGGCTCTTCGGGCGCTGTCGGGCCGGTAGGGTCGCGGTCCCCCAGCGACTCCGAGCCGTCCTCGGGCGTCGCTGGGGAAATGTTGCTCGCGGTCGCCTCCGGTTCGTCAGCCATTCAGTCGGTCTAAGCGCGGGCTCTATTATAGGCCTTTTGCGAGCGCCCCGAAAACCGGGCGCCACGAGGGGTCCAAGCGCCGGCCCCGCGCGACTCGACCGGGATTGATACCTCCTTCGCGACGAGATCGAACCGACCTCGTCGCCGGGCGAGCGCGGGCGCGTGACGGTCGATTCTCCGGTTTAACAAGAAGATTGATAACCGAGACACGGCTACCACGTCCAAGGAATGTCTGGAACTGGAAGTAGCATCGTCGACGAGGACACCGCCCGCGCGGTCAACAGCGGGCGCGAGACCGTCGGTGCGATGCTCTCGACCGCCCAGGACCACCTCCGGAAGGTGTTCGTGGTGTTCCTGCTGGGCTTTCTGGCGAGCTTCTACGCGATCCGGGGCGCCGGCTGGCCCTATCTCAAGGAGGTCACGACCGCCCAGATGTCGCCGGACCTCGCCGAGAGCATCAACGTCGTCGCGGTGACGCCGTTCGACGTCATCCTCCTGCAGGCGAAGATCGGCCTCGTCGTCGGGATCCTGTTTTCGGTGCCGATGTTGCTGTACTACGCCCGCGACGAGTTCCGGGACAAGTCGTGGCACCCCCAGTCCCCGATCGCCCGGTGGAAGATCGCGACGCTCGCGGTCCTCGCGTTCGCGCTCTTTTTCGGCGGCATCCTCTACGGCTATCTGGTCTTCTTCCCGCTGATGTTCCAGTTTCTCGCGGACAACGCCACGTCCGCGGGGTTCCAGACCAACTACTCGATCGTGAAGTGGACCGAGTTCATCCTCTTTCTCTCGCTGTCGTTCGGCCTCGCCGCCGAGCTCCCGCTCGCGATGAGCGGGCTCGGCTACACGGGGATCGTCCCCTACGAGACGTTCCGGGACAAGTGGCGCTACGCGATCCTCGGCATCTTCCTGTTCGGCGCCCTCGCCTCGCCTCCGGACCCGTTCACCCAGCTGATGTGGGCGACGCCGCTCATCCTGCTGTACGTCTTTAGCCTCTATCTCACCAAGGCCGTGGTGACGCTCAAGCGCGGGAGCGAACAGCTCAGCCTCGCCGGCGTGATCCGCGACGACTGGATCCGGATCCTCGGCGCGCCCGTCCTCGTCTTCCTCGGCGTCCGGATGGCGCTGACCGGCGGCGGCCGCGAGACGGTCAACGACTCGCTCCCGGCCGACTACCAGCTCCCGCCGGTCGAGTCGGTCGTCGGGCTCCCGCGGACCCAGTCGGTGCTGGCGGTCGCCGGCGCGCTCGCGGTCGTGACGCTCGCGCTCGCGGTGCTCTACTACTTCTTCCGGGCGCTCGACGAAGTCGACACGGGTCCGAGGCCCGCTCGCGGCGGCTCGCCCGCCGACATCGACCTCGGCCCGCTCGACGCGGGCGCGGTCCGGGCCGCTCCGCCGGAGGTGTTCGAGGAGATGAGCGAGGAGGACGCGGTCGGCTACGCACGGCAGGCGATGGACGAAGACGAGGCCGAGAAGGCCCAGGCGATCCTCGACCGCTACGACGAACTCAACCCCGACGACGAGGAGGCCGACGACGAAGCCGCGGCGGCCGCGACCGGGGACGCCGAGGTCGCCGACGGCGACGCCGGGGAGTCGTCCCCTGACGACCCCGAGGACTCGGCCAATCCGGTCCAGAGCACCGCCGCGGGGATGGCCGACGCGTTCACCGAAGACGAGACCACCGAGGAGGACATCGGCGGATGGTACTACGACATCCGGTTCATCCTCGACAGCCTCACCTCGAAGGTGTTCTGGCTCGTCGGCATCTTCATGGCCGTGCTCGCCGCGGTGTTCACGGCCCTCTACATGGGCGGGATCGGTATCATCCGCCAGGACTTCCTCCAACGGGTCCCGGCGGACGTCCGCCCCGAGCCCGGGTCGAGCGGCGAAATCCTCGACATCGTGGTGCTCCACCCGGTCGAGGCGCTCATCTTCGAGGTGAAGATATCGACGCTGTTGGCGGGGGTCGCGGTCGTGCCCGTCCTGCTGTACTGGGCGTGGCCCGCGATGAAAGAGCGCGGGCTGGCGTCGGGCGACCGCCGGGTGTTCGGCGTCTGGGCGGCCACTATCGGGGTCGGACTGCTCGCGGGGAGCGCGCTTGGCTACCTGTTCGTCGCGCCGAGCGTCATCTCGTGGCTGGTCGCCGACGCGGTTCGGGCCGAGATGGTGATCTCTTACCGGGTCAGCAACTTCTTCTGGCTCGTGTTCTTCACCACCGCCGGCATCGGACTGCTCGCCGACGTGCCCCTGACGATGTGGCTGTTCCACTGGGGGGACATCGTCCCGTTCGACGCGATGCTCGATCGGTGGCGCGAGGTCACCATCGCGGTGTTCGCGGTCGCCGGCCTCGTGACTCCAGACAGCCTCTACACGATGTTCCTGCTCGCGATCCCGATCTCGCTGGCGTACGGCGTCGGACTCGGCGTGCTCTGGCTGGTGACCGTGGGCGGGCGTCGGTAGCCGCTCCGCTTTTCGATCCGCCCGTCGGTCCGTGACTCGTCGGCGCCGGCCCTACCTCTCCGGCGTCGAACAGTTTATACGACCGAGCGATAATACTCGGATATGACCAAGATAAGCGTGGAAGTGCCCGACGAGCTACTCGACGACCTCGACGACCACGTCGGGGAGGAGGGGAAGTTCGTCAATCGGAGCGAGGCGGTGCGGGCGTCGGTTCGCAAGATGCTCGACGTGCTCGACGAGATCGACGAGCGCCACGGGAGGCTGGAGGATGAGTAGCGGGTCGAACCCGTACCGCGGCGAGGTCGACGCGCTCGCGACGGGCCGGATCGCCCTCGTGGCGCTGTTCGTCACCGCGCTGGTGACCGCCCAGCTCACCGCCTCGAAACTGCTCGCGTTCTCGGTGCCGGTCGCGCTCCCGCTCGCCGGCGAGTCGCTCGTGATGCCCGGCGCGGCGCTGGCGTACGCGCTGACGTTTTTCGCCTCGGACTGCTACTCCGAGCTCTACGGCCCAACCGAGGCCCGGAAGGTCGTGCTCGTGGGCTTCGCGATGAACTTCGTGTTGCTCGGACTGGTGTGGTCGACCATCGCCGCGCCTGCCGCACCGTTCAGCGACGTCGATCCCGCGACCTTCGAGCGGGTGCTCGGCGCGAGCACGAACATCGTGGTCGCGAGTCTGCTCGCGTACGTCGTGAGCCAGAACTGGGACGTGGCGGTCTTCCACCGCGTCCGCGAACTCACCGGCGGAGCCCACCTCTGGGCGCGCAACCTCGTCTCGACCGCGTCGAGCCAGCTTCTCGACACCGTCATCTTCGTCGGCGTCGGGTTCGCGGTCATGCCCGCACTCCGCGGGGCCGACCCGCAGGGGCTCGGCGCGCTCGTCTCGCTGGCGGTCGGCCAGTACGTCCTGAAGCTGTTGATCGCGCTCGCGGACACGCCGTTCGTCTACGCGGTCGTGGGCTACCTCCGTTCGCGGGGCCACGTCCCGACTCCGGCGAGCGCCGCCGACTGAGCCTCGGCGTCCGCCGTCGGTCGCGCTCCGCACTCGCCCTCGATGGGCCGGGATCGTGCGGACACCGACACCTCTTTTTGGCTCCCGCGACTTCGGGCGGTACATGCGACGCAATGCCCTCCTCCTGTTAGCGGTCGGCTGTCTCGTCGTCCTGGCGGGCTGTTCGGGCGCGCTTCCGGGCGGAGCCGACGAACCGACGACCGCCGACGCGGCGGCCGAGATGAACTACCCCGACGCGGTCTCCGCGAACGGGACCAACGTCTCCGCGCTGGCCGCCGGCCACGCCGAGGCGCTCAACGGCACCGGCTTCTCGCTGTCGCTCGCCACGGCCCAGAACGGCTCGTCGGGCGAGCAGTCGGCCGAACTCGACGCCGCGGTCGGCCCCGACCGCGAGCGGGTCCGCGCGAACGTCTCGGGCGCGGGCCAGCGCACCGAAATCTACGCGACCGCCGAGAAGCGCTACCAGCGGCTCTCGGCCGGCAACGAGACCGCCTACCGCGTCACCAACCGCACGTCTCAGGCCTCACAGGTGGTCCCGTCGTCGCTCTCGGGCGCGGTGTACCTCGAACAGTACGCCGCGGCGACGAACGCGAACCTCACGCCCGACGGCGTCCGGGAGATCGACGGCACGACGGTCGTCGTGCTCCGAGCCGACGGCGCCAACGTCTCGGTCCCCGGCGGGACGAACGTCACCGCCTACGACGCGACCGCGCTGGTCGACGAGCGCGGCATCGTCCACAGCTTCGAGGTCTCGGTCGACACCGCGCAGGCCGACTCCGCGGCCACCCTCTCGGTCTCGATGAACGTCTCGGACGTTGGCGAGACGACCGTCGCCGAGCCGTCGTGGCTCGACGAGGCCAAGAACAGTTCGACCGCGTAGGGGCGTTTCGCCGTCCGACTTTTCAGGACCCGCGGCGTGGCTTGGGCATGGGTAGCGACGGCCTGATCGAACTCGACCAGTCGTGTTGGTCGGCGCTGGCGAAGTACAACCTCGTGCTGGCGACCCTGTTCGGCGTCGTGCTGTTGGTTGTCCGCCAGGTCGATCCCCAGCAGGCCCAGCTGTTCTTACTCGTGGAGAACGGCGTGCTGGCGCTGGTGTTCGGCGCGATCCAGACGTACTGTTGGATCTCCCGTTAGGCGAGCTCGGCGAACCCGAACCGGGGTTTGATCTCGGTGATCCGCACCTCGACGGTCTCGCCCTCGTCGGCGCCCGAGACGAAGAGTGTGAACCCTTCGACCTTCGCGATACCGTCGCCCTCCGAGCCGGTGTCGACGATCTCGACTTCGATCTCCTCGCCCTCGCTCACGGGCGCGGTCGTCCGGCCCTTCGCGACGAGATACACCTCCGAGGAGGAGTCTCTGGAGGCGTCGGGGCTCATCGTCCGGACGTACTGGAACTCCTCGTCGATCTCCGCGCGGAGGTCGTCGAGGTCCGGCCCTTCGAACACCTTCACCGCGAAGTCCCCGCCCGAATCGAGCACGTCGAGGGCGGTCTCGAACGCCTGACGGGCGAGGTGGACCGACCGGGCGTGGTCGACCGAGTACTCGCCGGTCATGTTCGGCGCCATGTCCGAGAGGACGACGTCGACCGACTCGCCGGCGACCGCCCGGACTCGCTCTTTGGTCTCCTCGTCGGTCATGTCCCCCCGGACGGTCTCGACCCCGTCGATCGGGTCGATGCGCTGGAGGTCGACGCCGACGACCGTGCCGCCCTCCCCGACCGTCTCGGCCGCGATCTGGAGCCAGCCGCCCGGGGCGGCTCCGAGGTCGACGACCGTCCGATCGGACCCGAGGAGGTTCTCCTCGCGGTCGAGTTGCTCGAGCTTGTAGGCCGCCCGCGATCGGTATCCCTCCTGTTTCGACTTGTTGTAGTAGTGGTCCTTGTGACTCATTTACCGCTTGTAGCCGGCCGCGCTCCTTACGCGCTTCGCTTGTCGGACCGCATCGACCGGCGCTCGTCCGGCCCCCGATCTCGACGGATTCGTAACCGGAATGGGTAACTCGACCGATCCCGCCGCGTCTCTGTCGGTGACACGCTCTCGAGCGGGCAACCGCTATCGGTTTCGATTCGAAAGTAAGGTTTAATATCTGCCTTCCCGACCGTTATTCACATGCCGATACAACGGCGGCGGTTCCTGCAGACCGCGGGCGTCGCGGCGACGCTCGGGCTCGCAGGCTGTACCGGGGGCGATTCGACGGCACAGGAGACGACGACCACAGGGCAGTCCGCCGACACCGGCGGCGGGGACATCGGCGACGGCGAACTGGTCCTCGCGACGACCACGAGCACGTACGACACGGGACTGCTCGACGCGCTCCACCCGCCCTTCGAGGAGGCGTTCGGCGTCACGATCAAGACGCTCTCGAAGGGGACCGGCGCGTCGATCCGGACCGCCCGGGACGGCGACGCCGACGTGATCCTCGTCCACGCCCGCGGCGCCGAAGACAAGTTCCTTCAGGACGGCCACGGCGTCAACCGCCGCGACGTGATGTTCAACGACTTCGTCGTCGTCGGGCCGAGCGACGACCCCGCGGGCATCGAGGGGATGGACAGCGCCACCGAGGCGTTCGCGACCATCGCCGACTCCGGGGAGACGTTCGTCTCCCGGGGCGACGACTCGGGCACGAACAAGAAGGAACTCAACATCTGGGGGCAGTCGGACGCCGAGCCGAGCGGCCAGTGGTACCAGCAGGTAGGCAAGGGGATGGGCGACACGCTGGTCCAGACCAACCAGATCGGCGGCTACACGCTCGCCGACCGCGGGACGTACCTCTCGATGCGCGACGAGATCGACCTCACCATCCTCGTCCAGGGGCCGCTTCAGGGCGGGCCGACCATCCTCAAGAACCCCTACGGCGTCATCCCGGTCAACCCCGCGAAACACGACAACGTCAACTACGAGGCCGCGATGGCCTACGCCGGCTACCTGACGAGTCCGCGAGGCCAGTCTATCATCGACAACTACACCGCGAACGGCTCGCAGTTGTTCTTCCCGAACGCGCTGTCGGAGGAGCCCAACTTCGGCCAGTACGTCCCGCAGGGCTACTCCGCCGAGCAGGCCGAGTCCCTCTCGAAGCGCGACCGCCAGTTCCTCTACTGGGTGGACACACAGGTGCCAAACGACTACTGAATGCTCCTCCAGTCCGCCGTGCTTCCGGACGCCGGGTGGAACTACTTTCTCAGCATCGTCGCGGTCTCGCTGTACGTCAGCGGGACCGCGGTGGCGCTGAGCACGCTCGCGAGCCTGCCGGTCGCGCTCGCGGTCGGGTTCGGGGACTTCCCCGGCAAGCGCGCGGTGGCGGCGGTCATCAACACCGGCATGGGGTTCCCGAGCGTGGTGGTGGGACTGCTCGTCCTGTTGCTCGTCTCGAATCAGGGACCGCTCGGGGAGCTCGGGTTGGTGTTCACGCCGAAGGCGATGATCCTCTCGCAGTTCGTGCTCGCGACGCCGGTCATCACCTCGATCAGCCTCTCGGCGGTCGAGAGCGTCGGCGAGGACGTTCGAGACGCCGCGTTCGCGCTCGGGGGCACCGACGCCGACGTGGCGCTCGCGGTGATCAAGGAGGCCCGCTACGGCATCGTCACCGCGGTGCTGGCGGGGTTCGGCCGGGCGATCAGCGAGGTGGGCTCGATCCTCATCGTCGGGGGCAACATCGTCTACAGCGACGGCACCTCCTACACCCGGACGCTGACGACCGCCATCACGGTCGAGGCCCGTCAGGGGCGTTACGAGGCTGGGCTCGTGCTCGGGGCGGCGTTGCTCGCGCTCGTGCTCGGCGTGAACTGGCTCGGCTCGTGGGTCCGGAGTCGCGGCCGCGGGAGGGGGTCTCAGTGAGCCCGCCCGACCGGGACGACGGCGTCGAGCAAGCCGCCCGTCGCCGCGAAGATTCCGCCGACTCGAGACGCGTCGCGCCGGCGCGCTCGACTGACGAGCGGGCCCCGACCCTGACCGCCGACGACATCCGCTACGCCTACGGCGACGAACCCCTGTTCTCGGCGGCGTCGCTGTCGGTCGCGCCTGGCGAGGTGCTCACGGTGGTCGGCCCCTCCGGCGCGGGCAAGACCACGCTTTTGGGCCTGCTCGGGCTGTTTCGGCCGCCCGACGCCGGCACCGTCCGGTGGGAGGGTCGGGACGTCTGGGGCCGGTCCGACGAGGAGCGCCTCGCGATCCGGCGCCGGATCGGGACGGTGTTTCAGGAGCCGGCGCTGTTCAACGAGAGCGTCGCGCGCAACGTCGGCTACGGGCTCCGGGTCAGATCGTCGTGGCGCGACCGACTCCGGGACGCCGCGGCCCGCGCGATCGGACGGACCGACCCGTCCGACCGCGTCCGGGAGGCCCTAGAAACCGTCGGGCTCGCCGAGAAGGCCGACCGGAACGCGCTGTCGCTGTCGGGCGGGGAGGCCCAGCGGGTCGCGTTCGCGCGCGCGCTGGCGGTCGAGCCCGACGTGCTCTTGCTCGACGAGCCCACTTCGAACCTCGACCCGCGAAACACCGCGGTGCTGGAAGCGGTCGTCGCCGAGGCCCGCGAGGCGGGGCTGGGCGTCGTCGTGGCCACCCACGACATGCATCAGGCCGAGCGGATCTCCGACCGGGTGGCGGTCCTGCTCGACGGCACCGTCATCGAGACCGGCCCGCCCGAACAGGTGTTCGACGACCCCGACGACCCCAGAACGCGAAAGTTCGTAACCGGGGAGCTGCTGTACTGAGTATGAGCGATTCGCCCACCCGCGAGTTCGAGGCCCGCCTCGCCGCCGACGGCGTGGTGTTCGACGAGCGCGACGCCGACCTCCTCCGGGCGATCCGGGCCGCCGGCTCGCTGAACGCCGCCGCCGGGGAGCTGGGCCGGTCGTACGCCCACGCCCACCGACGGCTCGGCGAGCTCGAGGCGGCGTTCGGATCGCTCGTCGAGCGCACCCGCGGGGGCTCGGACGGCGGCGGAAGCGCGCTCACGGCCGACGCCCGCGCGTTGCTCGCCCGCTTCGACCGGCTCTGTGCGGAGTTCACCGGCCTGACCACCGCCGACGAGAACGTCCTCCGTGGCGAGGTCCGCGACCGCGACGGCGAACTCGTCGCGGTCGAGACCGACGCCGGGCGGGTCCACGCGCTCGCGCCCCCCGACGCCTCGACGGTGCAGGTGACCGTCCGGGCCGACGCGGTGACGCTTCACGAGCCGGTCGATGCGCCGGGCGAGACCGCCACCAGCGCCCGGAACCGGCTCGCCGGGGCGGTCGCGGGCGTCTCCGGCGGGGAGACCGTGGGCCGGGTCGCGGTCGACGTGGGCCTCGACGAGCCGCTGGTCGCGGTCGTCACCCTCGACAGCGTCGACCGGCTCGGGCTCGAACCCGGGGTCGCGGTCGTCGCGTCGTTCAAAGCGACCGCCACCCGGGCGACGCCGGCCGCCCGAGACGCCGACCCCTGACCGGCTCCGGTCCCGCGAGCGCTCGACACTCGTCGCCGAGGCGCCCCGACGGGCCGGGACTGCCCGACGCCGAGACCGTCGGGGCCTCGCGCGTGCGCGCCCGAACGGGTGTTTTTTATGGCGGGGGTTCGTAGCCCTCGGCAAGATGTTTAAGGCTATCGTGAGCGCTGACACGCTCCGGGATGCTATCGATTCCGTGAGCGTGCTGGTGGACGAGTGCAAGATCCACCTCGAAGAGGACGGGCTCTCCATCCGGGCCGTCGACCCCGCGAACGTCGGGATGGTGGACCTCGAACTCTCGGCGACCGCGTTCGAATCCTACGAGGCCGACGGCGGTATCATCGGCGTGAACCTCGATCGACTCGACGACATCGCGGGGATGGCGAGCGGCGACCAGCCCATCCACCTCGAACTCGACGAGGAGACCCGCAAGCTCCACATCCAGATCGACGGCCTCGAGTACACCCTCGCGCTCATCGATCCCGACTCTATCCGACAGGAGCCCGACATCCCCGACCTCGACCTCTCCTCGGAGATCGTCGTCGAGGGCGCCGACATCGACCGGTCGGTCACCGCCGCCGACATGGTGAGCGACCACATCGCGCTGGCGGTCGACCCCGACGCCGAGACCTTCGTCGTGGAGGCCGAGGGCGACACCGACGACGTGCGCCTCGAACTCGACCGCGAGGACCTCATCGACCTCGACGCGGGGCCGGCCCGGTCGCTGTTCAGTCTCGACTACCTCAAGGACATGAACAAGGCCGTCCCGGGCGACGCCGAGGTCACCGTCGAACTCGGCGAGGAGTTCCCCGTCAAGCTCCACTTCGCGATCGCAGAAGGGCAGGGCAACGTCACCTTCATGCTCGCGCCCCGGATCCAGAGCGACTGAGCGCTCGCTCGACGCTCCCGGCGATTACAGGCTTCGGTCGATGACAGCCTTCGCGGCCTCGGCCTTCTCCTTCCAGCCGTACCCCGACTCGTAGACGTGGCGTTTGCGGGCCACCAGCTCCTCGGGCGAGGACTCCTCGAACCCGCCCCGGGACCACGTCCCGGTCTCGCGGAGCCAGTCGACGACCCGCTCGCGGGTCTCGTCCCACGAGAGGCCGACCATCTCGTACCACGCGATCATCGCGAACACGGCGTTGTCGTGGGCGCCCGGCACCGACCCCTTCTGGGCGACGGTCTTGATCGGCTCGATGGTCGGGTCGGTGACATGCTCTTTGTACTCCTCGGCGGTCAGCAACTGGAGGTCGCCGCTCTCGGTCTCCAGCACGCGCTGTTCGTGCTGGAGTCGCTCTACGGCGGCCTGGTGGAGCTTGTCCCACGCCCCGTGGACAGCCTCCCGGAGGTCGTCGGCTCCTCGCGGCCCGCCCGAGAGGACCGCCACGACGTCCGTGTAGGCCTTCTCGATGTCGGCCCACTCCTCGCCCTCGAACCGGCAGTCGGGGCCGTGGAGGTTGGTGGTGGTCCGGCAGTCGGGACACGGGTAGTCGAACCGCGGCACAGATGGGCTGTCTGTTTCGGGGTACAAAACTGGTCTGATTCTCGGCTCGACAGCGGCCGCGCTCGGGGCGTATCGCCCTCCGAGCGACTTTTGACTCGGACGTGCCTACCTCCCGCCAGTGAACCTCCACGTCCGGTACGAGGGCGACGACGACCCAGACAAGTGCACGGCGCGCAAGCTCGCGCGCTTCGACCTCGCCGAGCTCCACCGGAGCGACCGCGAGACGCCCTACGGCATCGTCCTGAACCCCCACGCCGAGCGGGCGCTCTCGCCGGCCGACCGCGCCGAGACCGACCGGCTGGTCGCGCTCGACTGCTCGTGGGAGACCGCCGAGCGGGCGCTGTTCGAGATGCCCGGGGTCCACCGCGCGCTCCCGTTTCTGGTCGCGGCCAATCCCGTCAGCTACGGGACGCCCTTCGAACTCAACACCGTCGAGGCGTTCGCCGGCGCCCTGACGATCCTCGGCGAGCGCGAGCACGCCGAGGCGATCCTCTCGAAGTTTACGTGGGGCGAGACGTTTCTGGACCTCAACGCCGAGCCCCTCCGGCGGTACGCCGACTGCGAGGACTCCGCGGACGTCGTGGCGGTCCAGCAGGAGTACCTCGACGCCGGCGAGGACTCGCCGTAGTCGCCGAGACGGCGCCCCGCCGAGCCCACTCGGTAAGGTTTAAACGCGGCGGCGGCCAACCCACCCCTATGGCTAGCTTCGAGAAGGCGGAGTCGCGAATCCTCGACAAGATGATCTGCATGCGGTGTAACGCCCGGAACCCCAAAGAGGCCGACAACTGCCGGAAGTGCGGCTACGGCAACCTCCGGCCCAAGAGCAAAGAGCCGCGCAACGCCTGATCGCGGACTGTCGCTTCTCGACCGTCTCTCGCGTCCGAACAGCGCCGACGCCGGGCTACTCGTCGGGGTACTTTGGCTCGCGGCGCTCGGCCCGCTCCAGCGCGCGCTCGATGACCGCGGTCACGTCGCCGTGGAACGACTCGCCGTGCCCGGCGTACATGCGCTCGACGCTGGCGGGGAGTCGCGTCAGGATCTCTCTAATGCTCTTGATCTCCCGCTCGCGCGACTGGCCGGTGGCGTCGGTCCGACCGAAGCTCCCGTCGTCGAACGCGCCGTCGCTGTAGGTCACCACGTCGCCGGTGAAGATCGTCCGCTCGGAGACGAACGCGAGGTGGTCGTCGGCGTGACCCGGCGAGTACACCGCCTCGAACGTCTCGTCGCCGATCTCGACGATGTCGCCGTCGTGAAGCTCGCGGGTCCGGCGCGGATGATCGTCGTAACACAGCAGTTCGGGCTCGAACGCGTCGAGCACCGCGTCGAGTTCCCCGACGTGGTCGCCGTGCTGATGGGTGAGCACTACCGCGTCGACGTCGTCGACGCGCTCGCGGACGACGTCGACGACGCCCGGCATGCTCCCGACGTCGACCAGCACCGTTCGGTCGCCGACCGCCAGAAACGCGTTCGACGTGAACGTCTCGGCGTCGTCGGTGACGTTGTAGACCTCCATAGCGGACTGTTTACGCCCTCCTCTCAAAAGCCTGACGGGCGGGCGGGAGACTTTAGTGACCCAAGCGTGTAGTATCAATCAGCCATGGGATTTGGGAGCTACGACGAGTCCGAACAGGACAATCAGGAGTACGACTCTGATTTCGACGACGACAGCGGCGTCAACACCGAAGAAAACTCCCACGAAGGCAGCGTGGACTTCGAAATTGGCGCGTCGAACGACGAACTCATCGACCGTCTCAAAGACATCAAAGACGAGGAAAACGAGGCCTGACCGGTGAAACCCGGCGTTCGAGCGCTGGGCGTCGCGGAATCCTATCGGGCGGAACAGACCACACTCGCGGGCGCGGTCGTCCGCGCCGACCGCGTCGCGGACGGGTTCGCCTACGCCACCGCCACCGTGGGCGGTCTCGACGCCACCGACGCAGTTATCGACCTTTTCGACCGACTCGACCGCGAGGACGCGAGATACGTCTTCGTCGCGGGGATCGCGCTGGCGTGGTACAACGTCGTCGACCTCCGGCGGCTCGCCGACGCCGTCGACCGCCCGGTCGTCTCGGTCACCTTCGAGGCGAGTCCGGGGCTCCGCGAGGCGCTGGCCGCCGAGTTCGACGGCGAGGCGCTCGACCGCCGACTCGCAATCTTAGAGGCTCAGCCGCCCCGCGAGCGCCTCGCGGTCAACGACCAGACCGTGTTCGTCCGGTCGGTCGGTCTCGACGCCGGGGCCGCCCGCGACCTCGTCCGGGCGTTCACGCCCGAGGGCGGCCGACCCGAACCGCTCCGGGTGGCCCGGCTCGCGGCCCGGGCCGGCGACGACCTCCGCCGGGCGGAGTGACGGCCGACCGCAGGCCACCGACACTTACTATCCCCGGCCCGTGTCCCCGCTCATGGGAGACATGGACGGACTCGACGTGACCGCGTGTACGAACTGTCCGGCGCTGGTCGAGTCCCGGAGTCGCATCGTCAACGGGACCGGCCCCGCGGACGCCGACGTGCTGTTCGTCGGCGAGGGGCCGGGCGAGCAGGAAGACAGAGATGGCGAGCCGTTCGTCGGCCGGAGCGGGACGATCCTCGACGACACGCTCCGCGAGAAGGGGCTAGCGCGGGCCGACGTCCGGATCACCAACTGCGTGCGGTGTCGCCCGCCCGAGAACCGCGACCCCACCGGCGAGGAACTCGAAAACTGTCGGGGGTACCTCGAAGCCGAGATCGAACTGATCGACCCCGACGTGGTGGTCGCGCTCGGGAAGGTGCCCAGCGAGCACCTGCTCGAACGGGACGTGGCGGTCACCAGCGAGGCCGGCACGATCGAGCGGGCGACGCTCGGGGGCGCCGATCGGGACGTGCTGATCTGCGTCCACCCCGCCGCGACGCTGTACGACCGGAGTCAGGAGGAGACCCTCGACGCCGCACTCGAGAAGGCCGCCGCGATGGCGGGCGACGGGGGAGCCGGCGGCCAGTCGCAACTCGGCGACTTCTGAGAGCCCGAAAACGAGGGTCGAACCCGCGCCGCCGACGGGGCGAGTTGCCGACTCTACCGCCACATCGACTCGGCCATCCGCTGGGGGAACTCCGTCAGTAGCTGGAGCAGTCCCTTGGTCTCGGCGTCGTCGTCGGCCCGGATGTACGACCGGGTGCGCTGGCTGATCATCTCGACGCTGATGACCAACACGAGGATGACGAGGATGGTCGCCATCATGTTGGTGTAGTGGAACAGCCCGCGTTCGGTCGAGAGGACGTACCCCAGACCGCCGCCGCCGATCAGCCCCATCGTGACCGCGATCCGGACGTTGATCTCGAGGATGTACATCGTCCACGCGATGAACGGCGTCACGACCTGACTCAGCATGCCGAAGACGATCGTCTGTCGGCGGTCGGCGCCGGTGGACTCGATCGCCTCGATCGGCCCGGTCTCGACCTCTTCGAGCGCGTCGGTGAACAGGCGCCCGAGGTTGCCCATCGTGTCGGTGCCGATCGCGAGGGTCGCGGTGAACGGGGTGACGCCCCCGAGCGGGATGTAGATGAGCGCCCACACCAGCGCCGGGATCGCGCGGATGGTGCTCATCATCCCGCGGAAGATGAAGTTGAACGGGAACGGCGTCACGCGCTCGCTACCGAGCACGCCCAGGAGCAACGCTCCGGGGAGCCCGAGTAGCGTGCCCGCAAAGCCCATCGAGAGGGTGATGATCGCCTTGCCGAACAGCCCCCGCTCGACGATGAACGCCCAGTAGGCGTCGAAATCGAGGAAGACGAGCCCGCCGACGTACGTCGTCGTCGGGAAGAACTGCCCGAGCGCCTCCCGGAACGAGGGCCAGTAGTAGATGATCTCGCCGATAGAGAACCCGACCTGATCGAGCGCCAGATTGAACAGCACGCCGACCAGCGCCACGACGAGGAGCATCCCGAACCGCCGGATGCGCTTCATCCGCTTGAGGTCGCCGAGCCGCTCGGTGACCCGGTCGCTGACGTCGTCGGTGTCGACGCTCATGCGTTCGCCTCCC
The DNA here is from genome assembly GCF_004765795.1 of Halorussus marinus. Taxonomy (GTDB): domain Archaea; phylum Halobacteriota; class Halobacteria; order Halobacteriales; family Haladaptataceae; genus Halorussus; species Halorussus marinus. The sequence goes on along the minus strand of NZ_SBIV01000002.1, from coordinate 451,317 downwards.
GCTCGTTTCGGATCGAACTGGTCTCGATGTTGCCGTAGATGCGGTCGATGACGTCGACGGTGAGGTCCTCGCGGTAGCCGTCGAAGACGAGTTCGCCGTCCTTCAGGCCGACGAACCGCTCGCCGAACTCCCGGGCGAGGTTCACCTGATGGAGGCTGGCGATGGTCGTCAGGTTGCGGCTCTTGGCCGCGTCCCGGATGTACCCCATCACCGTCTCGGCGCTCGCGGGGTCGAGGCTCGCGACGGGCTCGTCGGCCAGCAGGAGGCTGGGCTGTTGGACGAGCGCCCGCGCGATGCCGACCCGCTGTTGCTGGCCGCCGCTCATCCGCTCGGCGCGCTGGCCGGCCTCGTCGAGGAGGCCGACGGTGTCGAGCGCGTTCAGCGCCTCGATCTTGTCCGCGCGGTCGTTGCGCTGGAGCAGGCTCCGGAGGAACGGCGTCCGGTTGAGCGACCCGGTGAGCGCGTTGCCGTACGCGCTCATCTGGCCGATGATGTAGTGTTGCTGGAAGATCATCGCCACGTCGTCTCGCGGCCCGGTTATCTCTTCGTCGCCGATGCTGATCGTCCCCTCGGTCGGCGAGGTCAGGCCGTTCAGACAGCGAAGCAGCGTCGACTTACCGGCTCCCGACTCCCCGAGCAGGACGACGAACTCGCCGTCCGGGATCTCGAAGGAGATGTCGACGAGCGCTTCCACGTCGCCGTAGGTCTTGGTGAGATTCTCGACTGTGATCGTGCTCATGCTTAGGTCTCTGTTCGGTACGGGCCGGTCCCGTCCGAGTCCGCCTATCTCTAATGGGAGAGTACTGGGTCTAAAACAATGCGATCGAGTGTGAGTTTAGACCTGACCGAGTTCGAGGCCCAGTTCGTCGATGACTTTCTGAACGGGCTCGTAGTCGCTCACGGAGCCTTCGTTGACGCCGGTGAACCAGAGTTCCTCCTCGGCGTTCTCGTCGACGAGGTCGCTCTCTTCGGCGTTCAACAGCGCCTCCCGAACGCCGTCGCGGGCGTCTGCCTCCCAGTCGCGTCGGACCAGAATCGGCGCGCGCGGGATCGGATCGGACGCCTGCAGCAGGTCCAGCTGGGGGTCCTCGCTGCCGGCGTCCTCGACGCTGGGGTTGTACTTTTTCACGCGGTCGGGGAGCTGGCTCTTGGGGACGTGGGTGATCGTCGAGAACGCGCCGGTGCCGGCGGCCATCACGGGATCGCGGTTGACGAGCGTCTCCCGTGCGGTCGAGTGGTCGGACCACTGGCCTTTGAAGTCGACGGGGTCGCCCTGCGGGGCGTCGCCCACGTCGAGGCCCGCCTGACTGAGCATGTACAGCGGGAACAGCGAACCGCTCGTCGACAGCGAGTCCGCGAACGCGATGGTCTCGCCTTCGAGGTCTTCGAGCGACTCGATGTCGTTGTCCGCGAGCGTGGTGATGAACGAGAAGTACTTGGCGGCGCCGTACGCGACTCGGATGCCCATCACGTCGGTCGAGCCCTGATTGTCGCCCTCGATCGCGACCGCGGGCGCGGCGTCGGCGATATCGGCCTGTCCGCTGTCGAGCGCCTGAAGCACCGCGGCGTAGTCTTTCGCTACGTTGGACTCGATCGTCACGCCCGCCTCCTCTTCGAGGTGGGTGAAAAGCGGCTCGTACTGCTGTTGGACGTCGACGTCGGACTCGGCTGGCGACAGGATGAAGTTGACTGTCTCGCTGTTGCCACCGCCCGAGAGGTTTCCGATACAACCGGCCGTGAGGCCGAGCGTTCCGACCGCAGCCGTCGACGTGAGGAATGTACGCCGTTCCATGGGTGAGTCGTCTGAATCCTCAGACAGATGTCGGTTAAATCTTCCTATTTTTTCTATATATCTATCGTCGAATTCCGGGCTCGATCGCGAGGAGGCCGGGGCTCCGCGCGCCGACCGGCACGGCGACGGCCGGCCAAGGGAAAGGAACTTGGCCGCGCCGCGCCCACGTTCGACCATGAGTACGCAGCGCGCCCGCGACCGAGAGCGCGGCGACCTCGCGTCGGTCGTCGTCGTCGACTACGGACTGGGGAACCTCCGGAGCGTCACCCGCGGCCTCGAGCGGGCCGGCGCGAGCGTCGAGATCAGCGACGATCCCGCGGCGTTCGAGTCGGCCGACGGCGTCGTCTTACCGGGAGTCGGCGCGTTCCGGGAGGGCGTCGAGAACGCCGGCCCGTACCGCGAGCCGCTCCGCGAGGTCGCCGAGACCGGCACGCCCGTGTTCGGCATCTGCCTCGGGATGCAGATGCTACTCACGACCAGCGAGGAGGCCGAGCGCGCCGGCGAGGGCGACGTCCGAGGGCTCGATTTCGTCCCCGGAACCAACGTCCGGTTCGCCGAGGGCCAGAAGGTCCCCCACATGGGGTGGAATCAGCTCTCGGTCCGGCGCGACCACCCGCTGGTCGACGGCGTCGACGGCGAGTACGCCTACTTCGTCCACTCGTACTACGCCGAGCCCGACGACGAGAACGCGGTGGTCGCGACCACCGACTACGAGATCCAGTTCCCAGCGATCGTCGCCGACGAGTCGGGCACCGTCTTCGGGACGCAGTTCCACCCCGAGAAGAGCGGCGAGACCGGGCTGACGATCCTCCGGAACTTCGTCGACATCTGCGCCGACGACTAGAGGAAGTCCCGCACGTCGGAGTACCACATGTCGTGGGCGTCGACCTCGCCGACCCGCTCGGCGATAGCGACCGCGATGACGTGCCAGCAGAGTTCGGTCGGGTCCCCTGGGTCGAGGTTGTACTCGCTGTCCCGACAGCCACACCCCTGTCCCTCGACGACGTACTCGTCGTCGTGGCCGACCACGACGGTGAAGTCCCGGTACTCTTTGACCCGGCCCTCCGAGACGGCCTCGATGGCTCGGGCGCCGCGGTCGCCGTGGACCGAGAGGATGCGGTCGGTGACGCCGGGTTCGAGCGTCCCGGCCTCGGCGAGGTCGGTCTGCCACCGTTCGACCGCGTTCACGGCGACCACCGCCCGAGCGGGGGCGAGCGGTCGCGCTCGACGCTGGGAGCCGGGAGCACGCCTGCAGGGTTCGAACGGCGGGCCTAAACAGATTCCGGTGTCGCGACGCCCGGGGTCACTTCCGGTCGCGGGTGTCGCGGCGGGCGACCCGCTCTGCGTCCTCGCGGTCCATGCGTTCGCGCTCGCCGCGCTCGGCCCGAACCAGCGCGTAGAGCGCGAGCGGGGCGCCGACCGCGAGCGCGACGACGACGAGCAACGACGCTCCGACGGCCGTCATCCGAGGAACACGTCGACGATGTCGCTCGACCCGGACGTCGTGTCCCGGTAGAGCTCCGAGTAGCCGCAGTTCGTACACGACACCACTTTGAAGCTGTTCGTCTGGATGTCGAACATCTTCGAGAGGCCGCCGCCGGTCGTCGAGATGGTGCCGACCTCCGTCTCGGTGTGGTCGCACTTCGGACAGCCGCGGTCGTCTGATTCGGGGACCATACGCGGACGTGCGTCCGCGACTCGTATCAATCTTCTGTCGCCTGCGGAACCCGCACCGTTTTTCGCCCGGGAGCCCCGAGTCCGCATCATGAACGTGACCGAGGGCGGGGTCGAGGTCGAGGTCCCCGAACAGGGCGAGGAGGGGATCGGCGACGAGGTGTTTTTCAACCCCGTCCAGGAGCTGAACCGCGATCTGACCGTGGCGACCCTGCGGGCCTACCGCGACCGGGAACCGCGCGCCGAGTCGTACCTCGACGCGATGGCGGCCAGCGGGGTCCGGGGCGTCCGGGCGGCCGCCGAGGGCTGGACCGCCACGCTCGCCGACATCGACGCCGACGCGGTCGACCTCTGTCGGCGGAATCTCGAGCGCAACGGACTCGACGCCGAGGTGGTCCACGGCGACGCCAACGTCGTGCTCCACGACTCGGTGTTCGACGTGGTCGACATCGACCCGTTCGGGACGCCGATGCCGTTCGCCGACGCCGCGTTCGCCAACACCCGCGATCTGGTCTGCGTGACCGCGACCGACACCGCGCCGCTCTGTGGCGCCCACTTCGAGAGCGGGGTCCGCAAGTACAGTGCGGTCCCCCGGAACACCGACTACCACGCCGAGATGGGCGTCCGGATCCTGCTGTCGGCGCTCGCCCGCACCGCCGCCCGGTACGACGCGGGCGTGACGCCCATCCTCACCCACGCCACCAACCACTACGTTCGGACGTACCTCGAACTCGACCACAGCGCGACCGACGCCAACGCGGCGATCGACCAACTGGGTCACGTCTACCACTGCGAGGACTGCCTCTACCGCGAGCACGAGACGGGCCTCGTCGCCGACCCGCTCGACGTCTGTCCGGCGTGTGGCGGCGAGCGACTCCTGACCGCCGGGCCGGTGTGGCTCGGCCCCACCCACGACGCCGACTTCGTGGCCGCGGTCCGCGAGGCGGTGACCGACGACATGGGGACCGCGACCCGGGCGCGGCGACTGCTCGACGACCTCGAAGCCGAACTCCACGAGCCGACCCACTACGACCAACACCGGCTCTGCAAGGAGTGGACTCGGTCGGCCGCGAAGATGGAGACGTTCCTCGACCGGCTCCGGGCGGCGGGCTTTGTGGCCTCGGGCGCCCACTACGGCGGGACGACGTTCAAGACGCCCGCGACGGTCACCGAGATCCGCGAGGCGACCCGCCCGGAGTGATCCGACGGTCGGCCTCCGACTCGCGGGAAGTGCCAATGAATATTTGTATCCGGTGAGCGAAATAAGTCGCGTGCCCAGTCTCGGAACTGTCGTGTCAGTCGGTCGCTCGGTCGTCGAGGAGGCCCGAGAGCAGGAGATCACGTTTCTGGCGGCGAGCCTCGCCTACTACGCGTTCGTCTCGCTCATCCCCGCGCTGTTGCTCGCGTTCGTCGTCACGTCGTTCGTGGCGGGCGAGGCGTTCGCCGAGCGCGTCGTCACGCAGGCCTCCGGGCTGTTGACCGCGACCGGTCAGGCCCAGCTCCGGGAGTTCGTCCTCAACCCCGCCGGCGGGAGCGGGACGACGCTCATCGGACTGCTCGTGCTGGGATGGAGTACTCTCAAGGTGTTTCGCGGGCTCGATACGGCGTTCTCGAACATCTACGCGACGGTCTCTTCGTCCGGTCTCCTCGACCAACTCAAAGACGCCGTGATCGTGCTGGTCGCCATCGGCCTCGCGGTCGTCGTCGTCGTGTTGACCGGCGCCGCGACCGCGCTGTTCCCGGCGTTTCCGTTCGTCGACCTCCTGTCGACGCTGATCCAACTGGTCGCGCTGGTCCCAGTCTTCCTTCCGCTGTACGTCGTCTTCCCGGACGACGGCGTGTCGGTCCGGGAGGCGCTTCCCGGCGCGGTGGTCGCGACCGTCGGCTGGACGGTCCTGCAGGTGCTGTTTCGGGTCTACGCGGGGGTCAGCTCGACCAGCCCGTCGCAGTTTCTCGGCACCGCCATCCTGCTGGTGACGTGGCTGTACTTCGGGAGCATCGTCTTGCTCCTCGGGGCGGTGGTCAACACCGTGCTCGCCGAGCGGGGCAGCTACGCCGAGCGCATCGAAGACGAGGAGGACAGCCGGCTCGAACGCAAACAGGAGTTACTCGCCCAATACATGACAGACGACGAGTCCGCTCCCGACATCGTCGAGCTCCGCGAGGAGCTCCGGGAGCTGCGCGCCGACGTCGAATCGTTCGAAGAGGACATCGAGGCCCGGACGGTCGAGAAGCCGGAGGTCGAGTCCGAACTCAAACAGTACGTCCGGTCCCAGCTCCGCCGGGGCCGCGCTCGGGGCTGGGGGCCGTACCTCGTGTTGCTGTACGGGACCGCGATGACCGTCGCCGCGTTCCTCGAACTGACCGGCGGGTGGGCCATCGCCGCGATGCTGGTGGTGTGGCTCTCGACGCTCGGACTGTACGTCCTGATGGTGCTGTTCGGGTTCGGGATCGGCGCGCTCGGGCTCCCCAAGCGCATCGCCGACCGAATCGGGGACATCCGGTCGTAGGGTATAACTCTCCGGGGCGTCGAACTTCGTCCGAATGAACGGACGCGGACTCGGAGTCGTCGACGCGCTCGCGGAGGCGCTCCCGCAGGTGATCCGGGAGGCGTTCGTCGTCCTGACCCAGCTCGGGGACGCGTGGTTCATCTTCGTCGCGACCGCGCTCGTCTACTGGTACGAGGACCGCGACCGCGGAGCGTTCGTGCTCGCGGCGGTGCTGGGCGCGCTCGCGTTGACGGTCGCGCTCAAGGGGCTGTTCGGCCTGCCCCGCCCGCCGGCCGAACTCCACGTCGGCCACGCCGACAGCTACGGCTTCCCGAGCGGCCACGCCGTCGGCTCGTCGGTGCTGTGGGTGGTACTCGCGCTCGTGCTCGACCGCGGGACCCGGGCCCAGCGGCTCCTCGTCGCCGGGGCCGCGGTCGCCGTGGTCGCGACCTCTCGGGTGGTCATCGGCGTCCACTACACGGTCGACGTCGTCGTCGGCGTCGCGGTCGGACTGGCGTACCTCGGCCTGCTCGTCCGGGCGACCGACTGGGAGCCCGGACGGGGGTTCGCGGTCGCGTCGGCGGTCGCCGCGGGGGCGCTGGCGACCAACGGGCTCACCCCCGACGCCGTCGCCATCGTCGCGGGCGTCCTCGGCGCGACCGCGGCGTGGTCGGCGTTCGGCGTGGCCTCGCGCGGCCGGGTCGGCCCCGGCGTCGCGCTCGCGACGCTCGCGGGGCTGGGCGCGCTCGGCTACGCCGGCAACTCCCTGTCGGCGTCGCTGGCGGCGGTGTTCGTGTTGAATCTGGTGGTGCCGCCGGTGATCCTGTTGCTCCCGGTGGCGGTCGAGCGCGTGAAAAGAGCGAGCGGCGAGACGCCGACCTAGAACTTCTCGAGGTACTTCTCTTTCTCCCACGAGGAGACGTGGGCCTTGTAGTCGGCGAAGTCCGTCCGCTTGGCCTGGAGGAACTTCTCGGTGACGTGGTCGCCCAGCGCCGCCTCGATGACCGGATCGTCTTCGAGTTCGTCGAGCGCCTGCCCGAGACTCCCCGGCAGGGTGGTGATGCCGTACTCGTCGCGTTTTGCCTCGTCGAACTCGTAGATGTCTTCCCGAACCGGCTCGCCGGGGTCGGCGTCGTTCTCGATGCCGGCGAGTCCGGCCTTGATGACCGCCGCCAGCGCGAGGTAGGGGTTACACGACGGGTCGGGGCTCCGGATCTCGAACCGCGAACTGGCGCCCGCGGCGTCGGGAACCCGGATGAGCGCCGAGCGGTTCACGTCGCTCCACGCGACGTACACCGGCGCCTCGTAGCCGGGGACGAGGCGCTTGTAGGAGTTGACCGTCGGGTTGGTGACCGCGGTGAACGCCTGGGCGTGGTTCAGCACGCCGCCCATGAACTTGTAGGCGGTCTCGCTGAGGTTGAACTCGTCGTCCTCGTCGGCGAAGGCGTTGCCGTCCTCGTCGAAGAGGCTGATGTGGCTGTGCATGCCCGAACCGTTGATCTCGCCGATCGGCTTGGGCATGAACGTCGCGTGGAGGTCGTTCTGCTCGGCGACCGCCCGGACGACCGCGCGGAACGTCGCGATGTTGTCGGCCGTGCCGAGCGCGTCGTCGTACTTGAAGTTGATCTCGTGTTGACCCTCTGCGACCTCGTGGTGGCTGGCCTCGATCTCGAAACCCATCTGTTCGAGGGTGAAGATGATCTCGCGGCGGACGTCGCTCGCGAGGTCCTTGGGCGCGAGGTCGAAGTACCCGCCGGCGTCGTGGGGCTCGGTCGTCGCGTTCCCGTCCTCGTCCTTCTCGAACAGGAAGAACTCGGGCTCGGGGCCGATCGAGACGCTGTAGCCCATCTCCTCGGCCTCCGCGAGGACGCTCTTTAGCACCTGGCGCGGGCCGCCCTCGAACGGCGTCCCGTCGGTGTTGACCACGTCGCAGATCAGCCGAGCGCTCGCGGTCTCGCCGTTCGAACGCCACGGCAGGATCTGGAACGTCTCGGGGTCGGGTTCGAGACGCATGTCGCTCTCTTGGATCCGGACGAACCCCTCGATCGAGGAACCGTCGAACCAGATGCCCTCGTCGAAGGCCTTCTCGACCTGCGAGGCGGGCACGCTCACGTTCTTGACCGTCCCGGTGATGTCCGTGAACTGCAGGCGCACGAAGTCCACGTTCTCCGCTTCGATCTCGTCGAGTACGTCCCGTTCGGCCTCTGTCAGCCCCGATTCGTCGCCGGCTTCCATTTGTCCATCCGTCATCTTTGTCGTCGGTATACACCACTATCTCTACTATTAAAACGTTACTGGTCCGCGCAATTCTGTTACTCGCGGCCAGAATTGGATGTTCGTAAAATTCTAAAGGGTGGCGTTCGTCTGTGAACGTAATGACGTACGAAAACCTCGATGCGAAGTTAGTGAACGCGCTGTTGGGCGACGGTCGAGCCAGCCTCCGGAGCCTCGCGGAGGATCTGGACGTGTCGGTGACGACGGTGTCGAACCACCTCCAGGATCTCGAATCCGAGGGCGTCATCGACGGCTACACCCCGAGAGTCGACTACGACGCGCTCGGCTACGACGTGACCGCGATCGTCCAGCTCAAGGTCGAGGGCGACGCGCTCCCGGACGTGACCGGCCGGCTCCGGGAACACGACCAGATGATCAGCGTCTACGAGGTCACCGGCGACTACGACATCATCGCGGTCGGGAAGTTCACCGACACCGACGGCATGAACGCCCAGATCAAGACGCTCCTCAACGACCCCGACATCAAAGAGAGCAACACCAGCGTCGTGTTGAACGCCGCCAGCGAGCACGAGCAGTTCGAGCTCGACATCAAAGACTGACGATATCTCGAAATCGTCACGAAGTTGTCCACTGACCGGTAAATTTTCAACAAAGCGAGAGAAGTGTGATGCAAATGAGTCTCATCGCGGAGTTCTCGCTCCGATCCCCGGACCTCCTGCTGTCGACCGCGCTCGGGGCCGCCCGAGAGATGACCGTCGAACTCGAACACCAGATGGCGAGTCGGTCGAGCACCCCGGTGTTCGTCTTCTGGGCGTCGGGGGGCAACTTCGACGCCCTCGAGGCGGGCCTCGACCGCGACGACACCATCCGGACCAGCACCGTCATCGAGGAACTCGGGAGCAAGCGGCTCTATCGGACCCGACTCGCCGTCGAGAACCTCGTCTCGATCTACCCGGAGTACCAGCGGCTCGGCGCCGCGCCGTTGGCCGCCACCGGCACCCACGAGCGGTGGCAACGCCGGGTTCGGTTCCCCGATCGGGAGTCGGTCGTCCGAATGCGGGAGTTTTGCGCCGACCGCGACGTCTCTTTCAGCCTCGATCGGCTCTACACGCCCGGTGAGTCGGAGCTCGAAGACGAGTTCGGCCTCAGCGCCGAACAGCGCGAGGCGCTGGTGACCGCCGAGCGTGCGGGCTACTTCGGCGTGCCCCGAGAGGTGTCGCTCGACGAACTGGGCGACCGGCTCGGCGTCAGCGGTCAGTCGGCCTCCGAGCGCGTCCGACGCGGGGTCTCGAAGCTGGTCTCGAACACCCTGTTGAGCGACTTCTCCTGAACCGCCGGCCGCGTCTCTCCCGACGGCTCGAGCCGCGGCTGGGGACGTGAGCGTCGAAAAAACGACTGATTCCGAGTGCAGTCAGTCGACAGCGAACGGTTCGGCCCGAACGTCGGGCGAGGCGGTGCGGTCGGCGGGTGCGGTGGGGGTTATGTGAGTTGGCTGTGGGCCTGTTTCACATTGCGCCGCCCATGCCGCCCATACCGCCCATGCCGCCCATGCCGCCGCCCATACCGCCGGGGCCGCCGGCGCCGGGGCCGCCCGCGTCGTCGCCGCCGTCGTCGGGGTCGACCTGACCGCCCGAGAGGTCGCCCGCCGCGATGACGTCGTCGATGCGCAGCAGCATCACGGCCGCCTCGGTGGCGGACTCGATGGCCTGGGTCTTCACGCGGAGGGGCTCGACGACGCCGTCGGACTCCATGTCGACGATGTCGCCGGTGTAGGCGTCCAGCCCCGCCGTGAACTCGCCGCCGTCGTGCTGGCTACGGAGGTCCACGAGCGAGTCGATCGGGTCGAGACCGGCGTTCTCTGCGAGGGTGCGCGGGATGACTTCGAGGGTGTCGGCGAACGCCTCGACCGCGAGCTGCTCGCGCCCGCCGACCGAGTCGGCGTAGTCGCGAAGCTGGAGGGCGAGCTCGGTCTCGGGCGCGCCGCCGCCGGGGACGACCTTGCCGTCCTCCAGGGTCACGCGCACGACGCCGAGACTGTCCTCGATGGCGCGCTCGACCTCGTCGACGACGTGCTCGGTGCCGCCCCGAAGGATGAGGCTGACCGACTTGGCCTCCTCGACGTCCTCGACGAAGATGCGCTGGTCGCCGCCGACGTCCTTCTGGGCGACGCTCCCGGCGAAGCCGAGGTCGTCGTCCTCGATGTCGTCGACGTTGCTCACGAGGTTCGCGCCGGTCGAGCGAGCGAGCTTGTCGAGGTCGTCAGACTTCGCACGTCGGACGGCGATGATGCCCTCCTCGGCGAGGAAGTGCTGGGCCATGTCGTCGATGCCGCCGTCGACGAAGACGACGTCGGCGCCGACGTCGGCGAGCTGGTCGACCATCTCGCGGAGCTGTTCTTCTTCCTGGTCGAGGAACTGCTGGAGCTGGTCGGGGTCGGTGACGTTGACCTCGGTGTCGATCTCGGTTTCTTTGATCTCGAGGGCGCTGTCGACCAGCGCGATGTTCGCGTCCTCGACGAAGTAGGGCATGTTCTCGTGGACGCGCTCTTTGTCCACGATGACGCCCTCGACCAGTTCGGACTGGTCGATCGAGCCGCCGACGACCGTCTCGACTTTGACGTTGTCGGTGTCGATGCCGTCGTCGTCGGCCACGCTCTGGACCGCGCGGACGACGAGCTCGGCGAGGTAGTCTTTGGAGTTCTCGGCGCCCTTGCCGGTCATCGCCGTCGAGGCGATCTTCTCGAGGGTCTCGGTGTCGTCGGCGTCGACGTCGATGGCCTTCTCCTCGAGGATGTCTTTGGCTTCCTCGGCGGCCTGACGGTACCCCTGTGCGAGCGTGGTCGCGTGGATGTCCTGATCGAGGAGCTCCTCGGCCTTCTCGAGGAGTTCGCCCGCGACGACGACCGCGGAGGTCGTGCCGTCGCCGACCTCGTTCTCCTGGGTCTCGGAGACCTCGACGACCATGTTGGCCGCGGGGTGCTCGATGTCCATCTCCTTCAGGATGGTGACGCCGTCGTTCGTGACGACCACGTCGCCCGTCGAGTCGACGAGCATCTTGTCCATCCCTTTGGGACCGAGTGTGGTCCGGACGGCTTCCGCGACCGCGGTCCCGGCGGTGATGTTCATCGACTGTGCGTCCTTTCCTTGGGTACGCTGGCTGTCCTCGGAAAGTACGATCATCGGCTGGTTGCCCATTCGCTGTGCCATGTTCGGTTCAACGATTGATTGCCATTCTACATAAATCTTTTCCTAAGGGTCGTGAGAATCGACCGCACAGATACGGAAACGCATTGTGGGAACAGTTATCACGGTATGTTTATATACTAATCCGAGACCGCCCGCTCGGCGGCGAACGCTCCGGGTTTCTCGGCACGGCGAAAATATCCGACGCGGCTCAGACGGGACGAGCGGCCCGCCGATCGACTACCCGGTGAACTGGTGGAACTCCATCCCCTGGCGTTTCATCTCGTTGCGCTTGCGTTCGAGGAACGAGTACACCGAGCCGTGGGGCGCGCCGTCCAGGATCATCTCGGCGGCGCTCCGGACCACGTCGACCTGCGTGGGGTTGCCGATGATTCCCATCGTGGTGCCGTAGATCACGACGCTCGCGCCGGTCAGCTCCTCCATGAGCTCGCGCGTCCGGCCGTTCTCGCCGATGAGACGTCCCTTCTGGCGTTCGAGGTCGTTCTTGTTCCGGGCGGCGGCGTCGACGTCGATGAGGTCGAACATCATCATGTCGTCGTCGAGCAGCGACAGCGCCTCCTCGGGCGCGAACCCGCGGCCGATGGCCTTCACGATCTCGGGGCCTTTGAGCCCTCGGATGGGGTCGCCGGTCTTCTCGACCTCGACTTTCCCGTTCTCGGAGTCGATGTCGAGTCGTACCTCCGCGCGGCTCTCGATCTCGCGCATCGTCTCGCCTCCCTCCCCGATGAGAACGCCGATTCGGTCCTGCGGAATCTTCACATGTTGCATGCGTAGCTTTAGTCGCTCGGAGCGTTTTAAGCCTTTGTCCGCGCCGCTGGGCCGGGGCGGCTCCCGGCCGCGCGACCCGCCCGGTCCGCCCCGTCGGCCGACTCACCCGAACAGGTCCGTCCCGGCCGGTCGCGCTCGCGCGCGCTCGTCGGCGGTGAGCCGATACGGCTCCAGTTCGGCTTCGAGGTCGCCGAGCGCCGCCCGCCGCGCGCGGTGGGCTTCGAGGAAGTCAGCGATGCGCTCGGACGCGTGGGCCTTGAGCTCCCCGCTCAGCAACTCGCCGGCCCGGTACGCCTCGGCGAGCCGTTCCAGCCGTTCGTCGTCGTCCTCGAAGAAGAACGCGAGATACTGGTAGGCCACGTCCGCGTCGGGGTCGCCGCCGTGTTCGCGGTGGGCCGCGAGGCTCGATCGGCCGCCCGAGTGGGCGTGGTCTCGCACCTTCCGCTCGACGGTCTCGCGGTCGTCGGTCAGGTGGATCGCGGGCGCGTCGTCGGAACTGCTCATCTTGCCCGGCCCGTCGAGGGTCGGCAGGAACTTGCTCAGCAGGGCCGCGGGCTTGTCGGCGTCGACGGCCTCCTTCGCGGCGAGATCGCGGGCGAGTCGGACGTGGGGGTCCTGATCGGCCGCGATGGGGACGAGGGTGTCGTGTCGCCCGCGGAGTAACTGGGGCACGAGGAGGTGGGCGATCTGGACCGCCGGGTAGAACGACTGGCCGACGTTGTCCGGACTGCCGTAGGTCGCCTCGACCGTCGACTGGGTGAGCCGCTCGGCGAACCGCACCGCAAGCGGGTAGATCACGTCGGCGTCTGCGGTGTCGATCACGATCCGGGTCCGCTCGGGGTCGAAGCCGACCGCGAGGAGGTCCCGGAGGTTCTGGCGGGCGTACTCGCCGATCTCCCCGAGCGAGAGGTCCTTCGTGAAGTATTTCTCGTCGTCCGAGAGCGGCACGTAGACCGACGCGCCGATCTGCTCTTGGAGGTGCTTTGCGTGGTAGAACTGCATGGCGTGACCCAGATGCATCGGTCCGGAGGGGCCGACGCCGGTCACGACCGAGACGCGGTCGCCCCGCTCGACCGCGTCGAGAAACCGGTCTACGTCCCGCCCCGCGAAGAACACTCCTCGGCGGACCATCGGGTGCGGATCGGGAAAGCGCGATCGCTGTTCGTCGGTCACCTGCTCGGCACCGAAGCGCTCGCAGAGTTCTCGGTAGTCGACGTCGCCTTCGACCGTCTCGGGCGTGACTGTACTCTCGTCGGTGTCGTGTGCTGGCATGGTGTCGTGACTGGTCGCTGTCGGTCGGCGATCGGTGCGCGAGAAAGCGAGTGAGCGCCGCCGCCGTCGGCGCCCGGTGAGGCCGGTGCGCCGTCGGTCACGACACTGTCCGCTCTCCGGGCGAGCGCCAGCGCCAAGCGCGGAGAGCGAGACTCATCGGAAACGACTACTCGCGTCGGCAATTTGAACCTTTCGTCTACCGGTCGGGGTCGGCGTTCTCGCGGATCCACGCCTCCAGATCGTCGCCGTGTACGTCCATCCCCTGTCGCTGGAAGAACGACGCGACGTTCGCACAGTCGCGGGTCAGAAAGTCGTCGCTGTTCGGGTGGTGGACCGTCACTGCCTGTCCGAGGTCGATGAAACAGAGTTCGCCGTCGTGGACGACGATGTTGTACTCGCTGAGGTCGCCGTGGACCAGCCCGACGTCGTAGAGCCGGCGCATGTACTCTCGGACCACTTCGAAGGCGGTCTCGGGGTTTTCGAGGTGGGCGTCGTCGAGCGTGGGGGCGTGGTCGCCGTCGTCGCCCAGAAACTCCATCACGAGGACGTTTCGCTCGACCGCGATCGGGGTCGGGACCCGGACGCCCGCCTTTGCGGCGCGCTTGAGGTTAGCGAACTCCTTGCGGGTCCACGCCAGTACGACCCGCTTTTTGTTCCCGCCCAACTCCTCGAACCGGGGGTCGCCGACGAGGTACTCGCGCATGTCCCGAAAGTCCGAGGCGTTGATCCGGTAGATCTTGACCGCGACCTCGCCGTACGCCTCCCCGCCGAGAGCGAGGTAGACGGTCGCTTCTTTCCCCGAGGAGATGGGCCCGCCGAACGCGTCGACGTAGCCGTCCTGAACGAGCTTGTAGAGGGCCCCGAGCGTCGCGTCGTCGAACACCGACTGCTCGACTTTGAACTGCTCGGTGTTCTTGAGCCGCTCGCGGAACTGATTGAACTCCCGGTCGCGCTGGCGCTGGACCTTGTCGGCCTCGGTGTCGGATACGTCGATCTCCTCCCACTCGTCGCCGACGCCGTCGGCGTTCTCGGGTTCGAGTAGCCCGTACTCCTCGGTCATCTACCCCGACCTAGCGCGCCCAGCGATAAAAGGGTGGGCTTCGGTACCGAACGGCGAATACCCAGATTCGCGCCGCCGAGCCGTCCGCCGAATCGCTCGTCCCGACAGTCCACAGCGAGCACCTAGCGCTCGCCCCGCGAGCGAGGGCAGGCCCGGGCGAGCGAACCGAGGAACCCTCGGGCGAGCGCCCGAGCGAAGCGAGGGCGCGAGGGGGGTGACCCCGTGGTTTTCATGAACGTTTTGCAAGGGCGCGCCGCTTGTGGCGCGCCCCCAGCAAACGGTTCTACTGGATGTGGCCTTCTTCCCGAAGCTGGTCGGCTTCCTGCTTCTCGTAGCGCCAGGTGATGTCGGCTTTCTCGTCTTGCCAGTCCCACGGCTCGACCAGTACCACGTCGTCTTCCCGGATCCAGATGCGCTTTTGCATCTTGCCCGGGATCCGAGCGGTTCGTTCCTGTCCGTCGGCGCATCGCACCTTCACGCGGTTCGCGCCCAGCATGTTAGTGACGGTGGCGAACACCTCGTCGTCTTCGGGCATGCGGAGGTTCTTCCGCCGTCCGCCGTCGTTGTCACTCATGTGCCCGCATTCGTCGCGGGGACGTTTAAATCCGCCGCAGCGCGGCTACGACCATCGTCCCGGAGCAACGGCTTTTAAGTCGCCGCCCGGCGCAGGCCACGGTATGTTGGACAAACTCGGCGCGAAAGGCATCGTCGGGGTGCTCCTGTTGGTCGCTGGGGTCGGCGTCATCGCCCTTCAGAACCTGATCATCGCGGCCGGCATCGGGCTGGTCGTGCTCGGCTTCGTGTTGACCGCGTGGGGGCTCGTTTCGGGACTGCTGGCGAGTTTCGGGATGGGCGGGATGATGGGCGGGGGCTTCGAGTAGTCGGCTACTCGACGGTCGTCGTCCCCTCGGCGGTGACTTCGGCCGCGAACGACGCGACGTCGGTCACGACCGCTTTGGCGACGTGGTTCTCCCGGAAGTACTCTCCCCGTCCGGGCTTTCCCTCGCCCGGCATGAACAGGTGGTTGAGCCGGGGGTACGTCCGGAAGCTGACGCCCGGGTCCTCGCCGAGCGCCTCGCGCCACTCCGCGAGGTCCTCCTCGACGGTGACCTGATAGTCGCGCTCGCCCTGCAACACCAGCCGGGGGGCGTCTATCTCCGCGGCGGCCGCCACGGCGTCGTACTCCCGAAGGCTCCGCCAGTACTCGTCGCCGCCGAGGTAGACGACCTCCTCGTCCGTGATGTTCCCCGACCGAATCTGCTCGACGATGCGTTCGGCTTGGTCGAGTTGGTCGCGCTCGGCGTCGGTCACCGTGCCGTCGCGCTCGGCGAGGTACTCGCTCTGGTCGGTGATCGCCTCGGTCACGGTCCGGGCCAGCGGCGCGAGCATGACGACGCCGGCGAGGTCGCCGTCCCGGGCCGCGATCCGGGGCGCGAGCGTCGCGCCGATGCTGTGGCCCGCGACGACGACGTCGTCGGCGGCGACCGCGTCGGTCTCGCGGAGCCGTTCGATCGCGGTCAGTGCGTCGTCGGTCACCGCCTCGTCGATAGTCACGTCCGCGAAATCGACGTCGCAGGCCTGCGTGCGCTTGTCGTATCGGAGGACAGCCACCCCTCGGGAGGCCAGCCCCCACGCGAGGTCCTTGTAGGGCTTGTTCGGCCCGACGGTGCCGTCGCGGTCGCTCGGGCCCTGCCCGTGGACGAGCACGACCCCCGGCGCCTCCTCGACGCCTTCGGGCACCGTCAGGGTCCCGTCCAGCGTGCAGTCGTCGGTCGCTTCCAGCGAGACCGCACGCTCGGTGAACGCCGACTCGTCGGCGTACGACGGCGCCGACCACTCGCCCGTGACTCGCCGGATCCAGAACCCCGCGATCCCCTCCGGGCCGAACGAGATTTCGACCTCGCGGCGACCGTTCTCGAACGTCGCGATCCCGGTCACCACGTCGACGCCGTCCTGGTCGACGGTCTCGAGCTCCGACAGCGACAGAAAGTCGCCGAGTTGGTCTTCGAGCCCGGTCCAGAGCTGTGCTAACTGGTCGGGGCTGATCTGCTCGGCGGCAGTCTGGTTGAATCGGTCGTGGGCGCGCTCGTAGGCCCCCTCGTCGATCAGGCCGACGAACTCCCGGGCGCGGCGCTTCGGGTCGGCCGCGTCCGCGGTGGTCGTCGCGTCCGCGTCTCCGGCGGTCTCGGTCGGCGTCTCCGCGGTCGTCGCGGTCGTCGACCGGTCGGCGCCCCCGCCCTGACAGCCGGCGAGCACGGCGGCCAGCGTCGATCCGGCGGCGGCCAGAACCTCTCGGCGGTCGATGCGACTCATCCCCCGTCGACGGGAGCTAACTGGCGTCGAACGCCAGCTCCCGCGCGCGTCTCGGCGTGCATGGCTATCGGACCGAACGACTGACGGAAACTTGAGTGCTTGGTGAAGCGAGCTTCTATACGCGAGCTGTTAGGACCGGGACGCGGCGGCTACTCTTCGAGCTCCCGGAGTTTCTCGCGGCCGGGCGCGACGAGTTCGTTCAGGTACTCGGCCAGCGCGCCTTTCGCGTCCGCGGGGTGGAGCTCGCCGCCCTCGAGGTCCGCCGCGAGCGACTCGTAGTCGTCGTACTCTAAGTCCCCGCCGTACTCGTCGGGGCGCTCGACGACGACCGTCTCGAACCGCGGGAAGACGTGGTACCGGAAGATCTCCAGCACGGGGTTTTCGAGGTCGCCCTCCGGGTCGCGGGTCGGCGGACAGAACGCCGAGTTGACCTTCTCCGCTATGTCCTCGGGGCTGTCTTCCATCGAGATGGTGACCCCCGAACTGCTCGACATCTTCCCCTCGCCGGTCCCGAGGTCCGCGAGGATCGGCGTGTGGAGACACGGCCGGGCGTCGTAGCCGATCTCGGGCAACTCCTCGCGCATCAGCATGTGGACCTTCCGCTGGTCGAGACCGCCGACCGCGAGGTCGAGATCGAGGTACTCGATGTCGAGCGCCTGCATCAGGGGGTAGACGACGTGGCTGACCTTCGCGGTCTCGTCGCCCTGAATCTCGGCCATCGCGCGCTGGGCGCGGTTGAGCGTGGTGTCGAGTTCGAGCTTGTGGAGGTCGAGGGCGTACTCCTCGTCGAGTTGGTACTCCGAGCCGTAGACGAACTCGGTCCGCTCGGCGTCGAGGCCGTACGCGAGGAACTGCTGGCGCATCTTCTCTGCGGTCTCCTCTATCTCCTCGAAACTCCCCTTCCCGTTGAGGTAGGCGTGGACGTCGGCCAGCAGGACCACGACCTCCATGCCGGCCTCCTGGAGGTCGATGAGCTTGTTCGCGGTGAGCATGTGGCCGATGTGGAGCACGCCCGACGGCTCGTAGCCGACGTACACCCGCTTGCCCTCGGGGGCCTCGGCGAGCTCGCGCACCTCCTCGTCGGTGACGACCTCGTCGGTGTTGCGCGCGATGAGTTCGTAGGTATCCATACGCGAGGAGTGTCCCGCCCGCGGCTTTAGCGTTCCGGGACCGTGCCGCGGGCTCTCGTGGCCGGCGGTCTCGTCCGCCGGGCTACTCCGCACGCGCGCCCGACGAATCGTACTCGCGGTCGGCGCGGTGCTCGCTGATGAGCTGATCGAGCTGATCGGCCTTTCGTTCTTTCCGGCGCTGTTCGGCGCGGTCCTCCCAGTCGTCGATCACCGCCTCGATCTCGCTCTCGCGGGCGACCGCGAGCTCGTCGACCTCCTGTATCGTCACGTCGTCTGCGGGCCCGACCGGGATCTCGCGGTCGAACAGGATCTCGTCGGCGACGTCCGAGAGCCCGCCCCGTCCGATCAACACGACCTCCGGATCGACCTCCGCGAGCCGCTCGGCGGTCGATCGCCCCGCCCCGGAGGCATCACGGAGGTAGATCACGTCGTCGGTCGCCAGCCCGAAGCTCTCGTGGGCCGACTCGATCGCGCCTTTCGTGAACTTCGCGATGGGCTTGACCGGCGCGAGCCCGGCTTTCTTCTCGGAGACGTCGCTGAAGTTCGAGTGGTCGAGCTTCCAGAGCTGTTTGAGCCGGTCGAGCTTCCCCTCCAGTTGCTCGATCTCGGTCTCGCGCTCGTCGAGTTCGCGCTCCAGTCGCTCGTTCTCGCGTTCGAGTCTGGTGACGGTCCGGCGCTCGCGGGCCTCCCGGCGCTCCTCGCGTCTGGCCTCCGAGAGCTCTTGTTCTAACTCCTCGATCCGGTCGTCTTTCTCCGCGACGGTGTCGTCGAGCTCCTCGACGTGGGCTTCGAGGCGCTCGACCTGCGACTCCAGTTGCTTGATGCGCTTTTCCTCGGCGGTGAGCTCGCGGGGCGTGTGCTCGGTCGTCTCCTCCTCGGAGTCGTCGTCCTCGAGCAGGTCGGCCAGCGCGGTCTCGACGGTGTCCTCGCCCGCGACCACGCGTGCGGTCACCTCCCCGCGGTCGACGTTCGGCGGGATCTTCTCGACGATGCGGTCGAACTGGTCCTCGTGGTCGTCGAACGCGTACAGCGCCGCCGCCATCGCGTCGCGCTCGTGGTCGTTGTCGTAGTCGTGCTCGCGGGTCCGGTGTTGCTTCTCGTCGATCGGGAGGTCCGAGGTCGGCTCCCACCCGGCGGCGTCGAAGCTCCGGCGGATCTTCTCGACGGTCTCGGGCATCGGCTCGACGTCGGCGGCCACCACGATCGGCCGGCCGCGCTCGATGATCCACTCGATGACCGCGGCGGTGTCGGCGGTGCGGGTGCTGAGCACGTCCAGCACGTTCCCGTCGAGGTCGGTGATCGCGACCGCCGTGGTCGTGCCCGGGTCGATCCCGACGAGGACGTGGTCCCGGCGCTTCGCGAGGGGTTCGAACTCGATGCCGTCGCGCCGGACGCGCTCGACTTCGACCCGGACGTCGCCCGACCGGCGGTTCGAGACCGGGATGTCCTCCGGGCGGGCCTCGACGGTGAAGACCGCGTTCGAGAGCCCGCCGTACTTCTCGGTCGCGTCCCGCTCGTAGTCGAGGCCCGCGCCGTCGAGTTCGCTCTCGATCTCCCTCGCTCGTTTCCGGACCGCGCCGTGGATCCGGCGGGTGTAGCGGTCCTCGGACCACCCGCCCTTTCCGGTCGAACGCCCGCGCGAGACCTTGATCTCGGTCGTGTCGGCGAACGCCGACACCTCGTGGCCGACGTTGCCCGCCGCGAGTCGGGCGGCCGCCTCGGCCTCGGCCATCGGTTTCTTGTCGTAGGGGACCCCGTGGCGGGAGGCGACCCGCGAGAGGGGTTCGGGTCGCTCGGCGCCGGTGACCTGTACGAGCCGCGTCCCGTCGGGGAGCTCGCTCAGGAAGTGGACGAGCGCGTCCTTGTCGGGCGCGAGCTCGTACATGTTGTCGGTCGCCACGAGCGCGGGCTCCTCGCGCTCGATGAGCCGCCGGAGCTTCCGGTGGCTGACCACGTCGCGGTCGACGTTCTCGCCGTCGAACGCGACGACGGCGTACGACGGGGCGTCACCCCTCACGTCCCCGCTCTGAACGTCGACGCCGAAAACGAGCGTGTCGAGCGCACTCGTACGCGTGTTCACGCCGACGGGTAGGGTCCCGCCGAATATAAATCCGGCGCGGGGCCGGGGTTTCGACGGCGCGAACGCGGACCGTCACTCCGTGCGGTCCGCGAGTATCTCGGCGGCCGCGTCGCCGAGCCGCCGCATGTCGTCCTCGGTCAGGTGAAACTTCGGCTCCCACTCGGCGGTGCCGAGGTAGTCGCTCACGACGAACATCGCCGCGGCGTCGACCCCGCGGTGGGCGGCCACGGTGAACACCGCCGACGCCTCCATCTCCACGGTGAGGACGCCCTCGTTCGCGTACGATTCGACCTCCCGGACGGTCTCGCGGTAGATCGCGTCGGTGGTCCACGACGGGCCGACGCGGTACGGCTCGTCTCGGTCGGCCAGCGTTCGGGTGATCCGATCGAACAGCGGTTCGGTCGGGCGGGCGAACTTCGCGGACTCCGCGTAGTGATGCGAGGTGCCCTCGTCGCGGATCGCGCGATCGCAGACGATGAACTCGCCCATCTCGACGTCGTCCTGCAGACACCCCGCGAACCCGACTGAGAGGAACGCCTCGACGCCGTCGGCGGCGAGCTCCTCCACCATCATCGCCGCGGTGGGCGCGCCGATGCCGAAGTTCCCCATCACTCCGACGCGCCCGTCGAACTCGTCGAAGACGTAGAGATCGCCGTAGTAGGAGTCGACCTCGCGCCCGTCACGCGCGTCGGTCAGGTACTCCATCAACCCCCTGCTGTAGCAGAGGACGACCGCCTCGGGCACCGCCGGTGGGCCGGCGTCGGACTGGTCATCTCTGTACTCCACGCTCTTTTCGGGGGTGATGACGGCGTCCCCGCGGTGCTTGTCGGCGACGTTCGGGAAGGGCATTCTGTCAACCGACCGATTGTGCGGGCGCGATAAGTCCTTTACTCCGGTGTGAGGTGAGCTAACGTCCCGAAGCGAGGGCCCACGCTACGCCGCCAGAGAAACGACGCGGGGAGCTACGTCGCGGTCTGCCTCTCCGAGAGTCGTTCGGCGACGGCCGCCCCGACTGCGCCGCCGAGGCCGCCGAGAAGCCCGAGGACGGCGGGTGCGACCGCGCCCGCGATGGCGACGACGCCGCCGAGCGCGGGCCGAATCGTGAACGACTCGTAGATCGCGACGTAGAGCACGAGGAGCCCGCCGACGCCGCCGCCGTACGTCCCATGCCAGAGCCCGCTCGCCGGCGACGCCGTCGTCGCGCCGACGACCGCCCCGACGAGCGCACCGATACCGAGATACCCCGCGGGCGGGACGCGACCGGCAAGCGGCGGGGACGACGCGAGGACGAACAGGCCGGCGAACGCGCAGGCCGCGGCGGCGACCGGTCGGAACGCGGTGCGGTCGGGCTTCCCGACGACCGCGTCGATCGCCGAGAGGAGCGCGAGCACGACCGCACCGCCGAGGCCGAACGACAGCGCCGCGATGGCGCCGCCGTCGGGACCGACGGTCGCGTACCCCAGTCCGCCGGCGGCGAGCGCTCCGATCAGTCCGGCGCGGGCGACGGTGTCGGGGTTCACGGTCGGGTCGCTCACACCCCGTGGGCATAAAACCAGCTACGCGTCGGGGAACGGAACCTCGCGGACTTCGCCGTCCTCGGGGACGAACGCCTCGCCGTCGAACGCCTCGCGGGCCTCTCGGAGGTGGTCGGAGACGTCCCCGCCGTACCGCGAGGAGATGTGGGTGAGCGCGAGCCGGACGACGCCGGCCTCGGCGGCGAGTTCGGCGGCCTGGCGCGCGGTCGAGTGACCGGTCTTTCGCGCGCGCTCGATCCGGTCGTCGGCGAAGGTGGCCTCGTGGACCAGCATGTCGGCGCCCTCGGCGACCGCGGCGACGTCGTCGCTCGGTCGAGTGTCGCCGGTGTAGACGAACCGGCGGCCGGGCCGGGGGTCGCCGACGACCTGCTCGGGCCGAACGACGGTGCCGTCCTCGAGCTCGACCGGCTCGCCGTCGTGGAGCCGAGAGAACGCCGGGC
Source organism: Halorussus marinus (assembly GCF_004765795.1). Classification (GTDB taxonomy): domain Archaea; phylum Halobacteriota; class Halobacteria; order Halobacteriales; family Haladaptataceae; genus Halorussus; species Halorussus marinus. The sequence continues at coordinate 429,326 of NZ_SBIV01000002.1, read as the reverse complement.
CGACGGGGACCCCGAGCTCCTCGGCGCGCTCGCGATCGAACCGCCCCTTGCGATCGTCCTCGACGAGCGCGTAGCCGATCGAGTTGGCGTCGTGGTCGGTGCGGAACGCCCGGACCTCGTAGTCGTCGCGTCGGACCGCGACCTCCCCGGGTTCGACGCCGTAGACGTGGACCGGATACGACGGCTGGTTGCCCGCGGCGTGGACGAGCGACTCGATCTCGGCCTCGGTCCCCGCGGGCGCGTAGACGGTGAGCGGGGCCTCCCGGTCGTTGAAGTCCCACGTCTGGACGAGCCCCGGGAGCCCGAGTACGTGGTCGCCGTGGAGGTGGGTGACGAACACGTCCGAGACCGTGAACCCGGTCCCGAACCGCATCATCTGTCGCTGGGTCCCCTCGCCGGCGTCGAACAGCAACCGGTCGCCCTCCCGGTTTACCATGACGGCGCTCAGATTCCGCTCTGTCGTCGGCACTGCCCCGCCGGTTCCGAGAAAGGTCACTCGCATCGACATCCTCGGCGAAGGTACGGTGACGACGCGGAAAGCGCCTTCGAAACGGCCCCCGCATCGGACAGATTGAATCGGTGGAAACAACGCGTTACGACCGCGCGCACGCTCGCGGAACTCTCGAATACTCCCTGCCTACCCGGTCGTATCTCGCTGTTACGCGTGTGAACAGTCGTTTCCGTTTATTCGCGGTCTCGTCGTTCGCTTTCGTGCGGACTGGGGGTTACAATGACACGCGACACAAAGACTATTAGCGCTGTGTTCATGGCCGTCCTTCTCGTCCTCGCGAGCGGGACAGCGGTATCACTCGCGGCGACGGATACCGGAAGTACGGCTGTGGGGGCAACAGACGCGTTACAGGAGACGACAGAGGAACCGACGACCGAAGCAGTCGACGAAGAGACGACTGAGTCGGCCGGCGAAGAGACCACCGCGGCGGCGGAAGCCGCGGCGAGCGTCACGATCAACGATCAGGAGTCCGACGGCGAGCAGATCGTTATCGACTCCGTGACGATGGACGAGGGCGGCTTCGTCGCGATTCACGACGAGACGCTCCTTGAGGGCGACGCTCTCGGTAGCGTCGTCGGCAACTCCGTCTACCTCGAACCGGGAACCCACGAGAACGTGACCGTCACGCTCGCCCGGCCCATCGAGGAGACTCAGACGCTCATCGCCATGCCGCACTACGACACGAACGAGAACGAGGTCTACGACTTCGTGATCGCCAGCGGTGGGGCCGACGGCCCGTACGTCGCTGACGACGAGCCCGTGGTCGCGCAGGCGACGGTGAGCGTCGGTGCGGAAGAGCCCGCCGAGACCGAGACTGAGACAGAGGAGCCGGTGGAGACTGAGACAGAGGAGCCGGTGGAGACTGAGACAGAGGAGCCGGTGGAGACTGAGACAGAGGAGCCGGTGGAGACTGAGACAGAGGAGCCGGTGGAGACTGAGACTGAAGAGCCGGCCGAAACAGAGACTGAAGAGCCCGCCGAGGAGCCGAGCGAACAGCAGCAGCTCGTGTTCAAAATCGAGCAGATGAACATCGACCGCTGGTCGTTCGTCGCCGGCGACGAGGAGACTCCCGACCGGACCGAGACCGTCAGCGACATAACGATCGTCGACCGCCGCGTCGAGATCAACCTCTCCGAGCTGATGCAACAGCAGGCTCAGATGACCGACCAGCAGCAACTCACGACTCAGGACCCCGAAGAGGTCCAAGAGCAACTGCAGGAGAACCTCTCGCAGGATCTCGAAACGGTCCGGTTCGTCATCGAGGACGTGACCGTCGAGAACGTCACGTTCGTGATCACGGCGCCCGAGGACATGGAGATGCCCGCGCCGCCCGCCGAGATGGAGACCGAGACCACGACCGAAGAGGAAATCGAGGAGACAACCGAGGCAGAGGAGACGACTGAGGAAGAAGTCGAAGAGACGACCGAAGAGGAAGTCGAGGAAACGACCGAGGCAGAGGAGACGACTGAGGAAGAAGTCGAAGAGACGACCGAGGCAGAAGAGACGACTGAAGAGGAAGCTGAGGAGACAACCGAAGAGGAAGCCGAGGAGACGACTGAAGAGGAAGCAGAAGAGACAACTGAAGAGGAAGCCGAGGAAACGACCGAGGCAGAGGAGACGACTGAAGAGGAAGCCGAGGAAACGACCGAGGCAGAAGAGACGACTGAGGAAGAAGTCGAAGAGACGACCGAGGCAGAAGAGACGACTGAGGAAGAAGTCGAAGAGACGACCGAGGCAGAAGAGACGACTGAGGAAGAAGTCGAAGAGACGACCGAGGCAGAAGAGACGACTGAGGAAGAAGCTGAGGAGACGACCGAGGCAGAGGAGATGACCGAAGAGACGACCGAGGCCGATCTCGAATCGTTCGACGTCTCGGAACTCGACGCGCCAGAGAGCGCTGAGGTCGGCGACACCATCACCGTGAGCGCCGTCGTGACCAACCCGAACGACGTCGAAGCCAGTCAGGACGTGGCCTTCCGCCTCGAAGGCGACGTCGTCGAGAGTAAGGCCGTCACGATCGCGGCCGACGACGAGACGACCGTGACCTTCGAGATCGACACGTCCGAACTCGCGGCCGGCGAGTACATCCACGGCGTCTACACCGACGAGTTCGGTGAACTGGGGATCATCGCGCTGAACGAACCGACCGCCGAGGAGACGACCGAGGTCGCAGAGACCGAGACGCCGACCGAACACGAGGAGACGACCGAAGTCGTCGAGACCGAGACGCCGACTGAAACCGAGGAGACCTCTACCATCGTCGTCGAGACGATGACCGAGACGACCGAATCCGAGGCCTGACGACCGGCGCCTCTCTTTTCGCCGCCGCGAGCAACCGACCGATTCTTACCTGCTGGCTCCCTACTCGCGGGTAATGGACGCGCCGCTGTGGACCGAGACGTACGCGCCCGACCTCGCCGACCTGCCGCAGGCCGAGGTCAGGGAGTACCTCCAGAAGGCCGTCGAGGAGCCGATCAACCTCGTGCTGTACGGGCCCTCCGGCGCGGGCAAGACCGCCGCGGTCCGGGCGCTGGCCCGCGAGGCCCACGAGGACCCCGACAACGACCTCGTCGAGATCAACGTCGCGGACTTCTTCGGGATGACGAAAAAGGAGATCGCGTCGGACCCGCGGTTCGCGTCGTTCATCGACAGCAAGCGCCGGCGAAACTCCTCGAAAGCCGACCTCATCAACCACGTTCTCAAGGAGTCGGCGAGCTACTCGCCGGTCTCGGGGGCGTACAAGACCGTCGTGCTCGACAACGCCGAGGCCATCCGCGAGGACTTCCAGCAGGCGCTCCGGCGGGTGATGGAGCGCCACCACGAGGCGACCCAGTTCGTCATCACCACTCGCCAGCCCACGAAGCTCATCCCGCCGATCAAGTCCCGGTGTTTCCCGGTCGCGGTTCGGGCCCCGACTCCCGACGAGATCGTGGCGGTCCTCGAACGCATCGTCGAGGCCGAGGGCGTCGAGTACGACCGCAAGGGCCTGGAGTTCGTCGCCGGCTACGCCGAGGGCGACCTCCGGGAGGCCATCCTCGGCGCCCAGACCACCGTCGAGACAGAGGGCGAACTCACCCGGACGGCCGCCTTCGAGGTCCTCCGGGACGTCGGCGTCGAGAGCGACGTCGAGGAGATGCTCGACGCCGCGGAGGCCGGGGAGTTTCAGGACGCCCGCAAGACGCTCGACGACCTGCTGGTCGACGAGGGGTACAGCGGCGAGGAGGTGCTCCACGAGATCCTCGATCTGGCTCACTCGGGGCGATACGCCGGCGACGACCTCGCGGAGTTGACGGTGCTCGCCGGCGAGATCGACGCCGATCTCGCCGACGGGACCAGCGACCGGGTCCACGTCGGCCACCTGCTCGCGGAACTCGGGGCGGCCACCGAGGCGTGAGCGCGGCGGCGCCCGCGTTCCCTAAGTGAACGCCGGTCGTCCTACGGCTACTCTTCGGCCAACCGGCGGTTGAATCTTACTTCTGATAATTGGGAACGAAGAATTATACTAGCGGAGTCGAAGGCCTGGTTAAATGGTAGACCAGACCGTTCTCTGCATCGGCGCGGACGACGATGTCGAGGATATGGCGGCGGCGCTCGACGAAGAGGCTGATCTCGCTCCGATCGCCCGGACCTCGGTGGCCGAGGCCACCGCGTTTCTCGACACCGAGTCGGTCGCGGCGGTCGTGACCGAGTACGAACTGTCGGACGGCACGGGTCTCGACGTCGTCGACGCGATCCGCGATCACGCACCGCAGACGCCCTGCGTCCTCTACACAGACGTCTCTCCGAGCGACATCGACACCGCGTCGTTCGAGGACGCCATCGTCGAGTACCTCAACCGGGACCTCCCCGACGCGGCCGACCGACTCGGGTTCGTGGTGGACGACGTCATCGCTCACAGCGCACAGGTCGGGTTCCTCGTCCCCGACGACGAGGACTCCCGGCTCGCGGCGCTCGACTCCTACGACGTCGACGACCTCCCCATCGAGGAGAGCTTCGACCGCCTGACGGACCTCATTTCGAGCCACTTCGACACCGCGGTCGCGTTCATCGGTCTCATCGACGAGCAGGAAGAAGACATCCTCGCCTGTACGGGCGGCGACTGGGATTCGATCACCCGCGAGGAGACGATCTGCACCCACAGCATGCTCCAGGAGGACGTGATGGTCGTCGAGGACATCAGCGAGGACAAGCGCTTCGCCCAGAACCAACAGCTCCACGACCTCGGAATCGTCTCTTACGCCGGCGCGAACATGACGACCCCGGAGGGCCAGACCATCGGGCAGGTGTGTCTCATCGACCACGAGCGCCGGTCGTACTCCCCCGAACAGCGGGCACAACTCCAGCAGTTCGCCGAGACCGCGATGGAGATCCTCGAACTCCGTCAGTCGCTTCTGGAGGCCTCCGACGCGGAGGTGGCGCCATGAGCCTCACCGAGACGGCCCAGTTCGAGATCCCGAATCTCCCGCTGGCCGCGTTCGAGGACGGGACGAGCGTCCTGTTGACCGGCGACGACACCGACCTCCTCGAATCGGTCTTCTACCGGCTCGTCGCCGCCCGGGAGGACGAGCGCTCGCTCGTGCTGGCGACCGAGGCCTCCGGTCGAGCGGTCAACCGCGGTCTCGACGGCGCGGCCGACGGCGCCAGCGATCGGTCGGCGGTCCTCACCTGCGCCGGCCCCGACGCGGCCGAGAACGTCACCGGCGTCGACGATATCGCCGACCTGACGGGGCTCGGGATGCAGTTCTCGACGCTGGTGGCCGACTCTCAGGCGACGACCGGTCGGCTCCGCGCGGGTATCCTGCTGTGTTCGAGCATCTGCGCCGCGGTCGACGACACGCGGTCGGTCTACCGGTTTCTCAACTCGAATCTGCTCAGCCAACTCCGGCGCAACGAGGCGGTCGGCGTCTGCGCGCTCGACACCAGCGCCGACATCGGGACCAACGTCGACAGCTTCCTCGCCGGCATGAAAGCCTCGTTCACGGGCCGCATCGACGTCGAGGCGGACGGCCCCGGGCGGGCGATCCTCCACGTCTCGGGCCTCGGAGACGACCGATCGGTCGAGGTCTCGCTGTAACCGTCGATCACGGGGGCCCCGACTCGCCGTCGAGCACGACGACGTGTCGGTCCAGCGATCGGTGGACTCGGCGCTCGAATTCGGCTTCGACGGTCCAGCCGACGTCGCGGGCCTCGCTCGCCCACGACCGGTCGCCGACCACGACCGCGCGGTCTGCCACCCGGCGAGCCTCCGCGAGCGCGCCCGCAACGAGGTCGTCGAGGTCGAGGTTAGCGATCTTCGACTGGCGGCCGTACGGGGCGTCGAACACGACGGCGTCGATCGCGCCGTCGGGGAACGGGAGGTGGGTCGCGTCGCCCTGCACGGTCGCCCACTCGCCCGTCGCCCGGTCGTCGGCGCCGAGATACCGATCGAGGTTCCGGGCCGCGCCCCGGGCCATCTTGCGCTGGGCGTCGGCGCCGTAGGCGCTCGCGCCCGCGAGCCCGGCCTCGATGAGCACGCCGCCGGTGCCACACATCGGATCGAGCACCGTCGCGCCGGGCCGCGCGCCGGCGACGTTGACCAGTGCGCGCGCCAACAACGGGTCCATCCCGCCGGGCTGGAAGAAGGGCCGGTCGGTCGGTTTGCGGGTCCCGTAGTCGCGCACGCTCTCGGCTTCGAGCCACCCCACGACGCACGTCTCCCCGGCGAACACCGCCCGGAGCTCGTGGTCCGGGTCGTCGAGGTCGACCGCGTAGCCCCGATCGACGAGCGCCTGTCCGAGCGCGCGCTCGGCGCGCTGGGTGTCGACTTCGGCGGTGTCGCGGACGGTCCGGGCTCGGACCGCGACGGTGCCCTCGCGGTCGAGGCCGGCGGCGTCCACGAGCGTCCGGGCCGACGCCACACTGGCGTCGGTCCGCCCGACCACCTCGATCGCGCGGCGGGTGTAGGCGAGGTTCCGAACCCGGTCGGTGACCGTCGTCGCGGTCGCCACCCCCGGCGCGATCACCTCGACGCCGGTCGCTGCGCTGGCGGCCTCGGCGGCGGCGAACCGATCGTCCTCTCCGGCGAACTCCAGGGCGTACACGGGCTATCGGAGTCGGTCTCCCGACTTGGGGGTTTCGGCTTTCGTCCTCCGCGGGAGCATAAAAACCGGCAATCGACGTGTCAGCGGGGAGTACCAACCTTTATAAGCCTTAAATACGACATTTAAGTCGCATATGACCGACCCAAAGGAGACCATCAACATTGAAAACGTGGTCGCCTCCACCGGAATCGGGCAGGAACTCGACCTCCAGAGCGTGGCCATGGACCTGGAAGGCGCCGACTACGACCCGGAGCAGTTCCCCGGTCTCGTCTATCGGACCCAGAACCCCAAGTCCGCGGCGCTCATCTTCCGGTCGGGCAAGATCGTCTGTACCGGCGCCAAGAGCACCGCCGACGTCCACGAGAGCCTCGAGATCGTCTTCGACAAGCTCCGAGAGCTCCAGATCGACGTGAACGAGGACCCCGAGATCGTCGTCCAGAACATCGTGACCTCCGCGGACCTCGGTCGCAACCTCAACCTCAACGCCATCGCGATCGGCCTCGGCCTGGAGAACATCGAGTACGAGCCCGAGCAGTTCCCCGGTCTCGTCTACCGGCTCGACGAACCGGAAGTCGTCGCGCTCCTGTTCGGGTCGGGCAAGCTCGTGATCACCGGCGGCAAGAAGCCCGAGGACGCCGAGCAGGCGGTCGACAAGATCGTCTCGCGACTCGAAGACCTCGGCCTGCTCGAATAGCGCGCCCGACCGAGCGGTTCACGACTCCTTTCTGTGGCGTCGCGCTCCCCCGACGGTCGGCCGGCGCGACCGCGCCGAACCGGCAGTCACAAACCGTCCGCGTCCAAGGTCCGAACATGGCAGTCCCGGTCGTCGCACTGGTCGGTACGTTCCTGTTGACCGTGCTGTTTTACGCCGTAACCGCCCACCTCGCCGCCCGATACGTGCTCGGGGGCGTCCCGTTCGTCCGGGCGCTCGCGGTCGGAGTCGTCCCGGCGGTGATCTCGTTCGCCCTCCAGGCCTACCAGAACCCGGGCGTCATCATCGTCCTCGCGCTCGCCGCGGACTTTTTCGCCATCCGGGCGATCTACCGGCTCCGGTACCGGACTGCGGGGCTGGTCGCGGTCGCCCACTACACCCTGAGCGCGATCCTCGGCATCACGATCTTCAATCTCGTGCGACTGCTCTCGACCGCCCCGACGTGACCTCCCGACTCGGCGTCACTCCACCAGTCGCTCGATCTCGGTGACGAGGATCCCGCTCGCGCCGACCGACTTGAGATCGTTGATGGTCTCGAACACGTCGCGCTCGTCGACGACCGCGTGGACCGCGACCGTCTCGTCGCCGTCGGTCTCGCCCTCGACGTTCATCACGGTCGGGCCGCCCAGTCCCGGGATCACGTCCCGGACCTCGTCGAGGCGGTCCTCGGGCGCGTTCATCATCAGGTAGCGCTTGCCGTCGGCCGACAGCACCGACCGGAGCGCCATCACGACCTGTTCGACCTTCGGGTCGTCGACCGCGTCCTCGCGGGCGAACAGGTAGACCGAACTCGACAGCACCTCGTCGACGACCGCGAGCCGATTGACCTTGAGGGTAGTTCCCGTGGAAGTGATGTCGATGATGGCGTCGGCCATCTCGACGTGGGGCGTGAGTTCGGTCGCGCCGCTGACCTCCACGATGTCGGGGTCGACCCCCTGCTCGTCGAAGTACCGCCGGGCGACGTTGGGGAACTCGGTGGCGACGGTCTTGCCCGCCAGATCGACGACGGCCTCGATGTCGCCGTCCTCCGGGGCGGCGAGCACGAGCCGACACCGGCCGAACTCCAGGTCGAGTAGCTCCTCGACGTTGCCGGGGTCGGCCTCCCGGACCTGATCGAGCCCCGTGATCCCGGCGTCGGCCGCGCCGTCGCTGACGTACTCGGGGATGTCGGCCGCCCGGGCGAACAGCAGGCTCACCTCGGGGTCGACCGTGTCTGCGTAGAGCTTGCGGTCCGCGCCGTCGACGGCGTGGAGCCCGGCGCGTTCGAGCAGTTCCATCGACGGCTCGTGGAGTCGGCCCTTGTTCGGGACGGCGATTCGCATACGAGCACTGTCGGACTCCGGGGGCAACTACCTTTTCATCCGCGCCGTTCGGGACCGCGAGACGGGCCGAACGCGAGCGATGGAAACGAATTTGGCGGCGGGCTGACGAGACCGGCGTATGGCTTCGCTCCTCCCGTCCGTCGGTCCGCTGGCGGCGGTCGCGGCCGTCTCTGTCGCCTCGTTCGCGGCGCTCCGACTCGTCGCGTGGTGGGCGACGAAGGCCCCGCCCAAGCGCGCGATGGCCCGCATCCGCCGGGCGCTGGCCGTCGGGCTCCCGGCGACCGGACTCGCCGCGCTGTTCGCGGCGCTCGCGACCGACGCGCTCGAACTGACCGATACCGTGATCCGCGCCGCGAGCCCGTTTCTCGCGGCGTCGCCGATCGGAGCCGTGCTGACGTGGGTGCCGACGCTCGCCGGCGTCGTCGTCGCCGTGGTCGCGGGCTACCTCGGCGCGTTCCCGTCCGTCCGAGCGCTCAGGGACGCAGAGCTGTCGGCGGCCGCCGCCGCGCTCGGGCTCGGGCGGTGGCTCGCGGTCTTTCTGGGTCTCGTGGTGGCGGCCGTCGGCTCGCTGAGCCTCCTCCCGCCGGGGCTCCTGCGCGCGACCGGTCCCCTGTTGGGCGTTCTCGTCGCGGCGATCGCGGTTCTGCTCGCGGCCCAGCCGCGGCTCGTCGGCCTGTTTCGCTCGACCCGGGCCCCGACCGACGCCGAGCGCGACCGGCTCGACCGGCTCGCAGATCGCGTCGGCCTCTCGCCGCGGTCGGTCGCGATCATGGAACTCGACGGCGATCCGACCGCGACGGCGATGCTCGCGGGACTGCCCGGCCGCCGCCACCTGTTGGTCACCGACTACCTGCTCGACCGGTTCGACGACGACGTCGTCGCGGCCGTGCTCGCGAGCCGAGCCGGCCGCGCCCGGCGGTACTACCGCGAGTACAAACTCCTCGTGGTCCTGATCGGTGCCGGGGTGGCGATCGGCGCCCTCTCGGGCGACGTGAGCGCGCTGGCCGACCTCGGAACGCTCCCGTTCGTCGGGCTGTACGTCGGCCTGCTGGTCGCGCTCGCGGCCGTCGGCAAGCGACTCGTCTTCGCGGCCGACGACGACGCGGTCGACCGCGTCGGCGCCGAGACCTACGCCGAGGCGCTCGAAGCGATCGCGGACGAACACCGGCTGAGCTACGAGTCGGGCCGGCTCGCCGCGCTCGTCGCGATGCGGCCCCCGCTTGGCGACCGGCTCGATCGGCTCTGGGGACGATTCGAGGACTGACCGCCGCGCGCGACCGAACCCGATGGATTGACACGCCGCCCGCGCGAACCCCGAGCCATGACGACGCTCCGAATCGCGGGCGGACGGGTCCTCCGACCCGATCTGACCGTCGAGCGAGCCGACGTGGTGGTCGATCAGGACGACGGGACGATCGCGGCGGTCGGCGATCCCGAGTCGGTGCCGGCGGGCGACGAGCGCCTCGACGCCGGCGACTCGCTGGTGATTCCCGGCCTCGTGAACGCCCACACGCACGTCGCGATGACGCTCCTGCGGGGGTACGCAGACGACAAGGAACTCGACGCGTGGCTCCGGGAGGACATCTGGCCCGTCGAGGCCGCGCTCACCGGAGACGACGTCCGGGCCGGCACCGAACTCGGGCTCGTCGAGATGATCCGGTCGGGCACGACCGCGTTCGCGGACATGTACTTCCACGTCCCCGAGATCGCCGCGGCCGTCGAGGAGGCTGGACTGCGCGCCCGCCTCGGCCACGGCGTGGTCACGGTCGGCAAAGACGAGGCCGACGCCCGCGAGGACCTCGAAACGAGCCTCGACGTCGCGCGGGAGTTCGACGGGGCGGCCGACGGTCGGGTTCGGACCGCGTTCATGCCACACAGCCTCACCACCGTCGGCGAGGCGTTCCTCCGTGAGTACACCGCCGAGGCTCGGGCGGCCAACGTGCCGGTCCACTACCACGCCAACGAAACCGCCGACGAGGTCGAGCCGATCGTCGACGAGCGCGGCGAGCGCCCGCTCGAATACGCCCGCGACTGTGAGATGACCGGCGACTCGGCGTTCGTGGCCCACGGCGTCCACGTCGACGAGGCGGAGATCGAACTGCTCGCCGAGACCGGGACGGGCGTCGTCCACTGTCCGGCCTCGAACATGAAGCTCGCGAGCGGGATGGCGCCGGTCCAGCGGTTGCTCGACGCGGGCGTGGGCGTCGGGCTCGGGACGGACGGGGCGGCCTCGAACAACGACCTCGACCTGTTCGACGAGATGCGCGACGCCGCGATGGTCGGCAAGCTCGCCGCGAACGACGCCAGCGCGGTGCCGGCCGAGCGCGTCGTGGAGATGGCGACGCTCGGCGGCGCCGACCTGCTCGGGTTCGACGGCGGTCGGATCGAGGCGGGCGCGAACGCCGACCTCGCGGTCGTGGATCTGGCGGCCGCCCACCTCACGCCCCGCCACGACCTCGTGAGCCACCTCGTCTACGCGGCCCGCGGGTCGGACGTGCGCCACACCGTCTGTGACGGCGAGGTGCTGATGCGCGACCGGGAAGTCCTGCCCCTCGACGCCAACGCGGTTCGGGCCCGGGCCGAGGAGCGAGCGGCCGCGGCGGTCGAGCGCGCCGAGTGATCTCGCGGCACTGTCAGGTCGACGGAAACGCGCCGTTGAACGATCAAAGATAAACGATCAGAACTATTTTTAAACCGTCTCAGCGGATTTGTGGCTCTCTCGTCGTCGCGGTGAACGGTCCGAACCAATTGTACGGCAATCGGGGTTTAATCGGACGTTTCCCGTAGCACCGAGCGCATGAGATCGAAGAAACGACTGCTTTCGGTCGCGATGGCCGGCGTACTGATCCTGTCGGCGTTCGCCGCCGCGGGCGTCGTCAACGCCGCGGCCGCGAACGACGCGACGGCGAACGAGTCGCTCGTCGTCGGGATCGAGCAGGACGACGACGGCGAGGCGACCGTGAGCGTGACGCAGAACGATTCGGCTGTCGAGAACGCGAGCGTAATCGTCGACGCGACGACGGCGAACGTCACGTACGACGGCGCGGGGAACTACACCACCGACGACGACGGCGAAGTCGAACTCCCCGCGCCCGGACAGAACGTGACCGTGGCGATCACCGCCACCGCCGACGGCGCGACCGGTTCGGCGACGGCCGACCTGACCGTCGGAGAGTCCGACGACGAGGCGGGGAGCTTCGGACAGCTCGTCTCCTCGTTCGTGACCGAGATGCTCGACGCCGGGAGCAACGACGGCGGCCTCGGACAGGCGGTCTCGGAGTTCGTCACGAACAACAACCCGGGCAACGCCGGGAACGCGCCCGACGACGCGGGCCGACCCGACGACGCCGGGAAGCCCGACGATGTCGGGAACGCGTCCGAGGACGCCGGGAAGCCCGACGACGTCGGCCCCGACGGTGACGACGAGGACGACGAGCGCGGACCGCCCGAGCACGCCGGTCCCGACAGCGACGACGAGAGCAACGAGACCGCGGACGGGGACGCCGACGAAGAACGGCCTGAGGCCGCGGACGCCGACGACGAAGAAGAGACCGACGACGAGGCCGCGGACACCGACAAAGAAGAGACTGACGCCGACGAAGAAGAGACCGACGACGAGGACGAAGACGGCGACGACAATCCCGGTAACGGAAACGCGGCCGGGAACAACGGAAACGGCAACGGTAACTGATCCGACCGCCGACGCCCAGAGACCGACGATCGGTCGCGTCCGGCTTCGGTAGCGTTTTGGGCGCGGTAGCCCTCTGTTCGCGCATGGTAGACTACCCGGCGATCAGCGAGCAGTTAGACGACATCGAGTCTGCTCGCGAAGATGGCCACCGGAAGATAGACTGGGCGCGCGAACACATGCCGATCCTGACCGCGCTCCAGGCTGAGTTCGACGCCGAGAAGCCCTTCGAGGGCCAGCGCATCGGGATGGCGATGCACGTCGAGGCCAAGACCGCGGTGCTGGTCGAGACCCTCGCGGAGGCGGGTGCGGACGTCGCGGTCACGGGGTGCAACCCCCTCTCGACCCACGACGACGTGAGCGCCGCGCTCGACGAGCATCCCAAGATCACCTCCTATGCCAAGCGCGGGGTCGACGACGAGGAGTACTACGAGGCCATCGAGGCGGTCATCGCCCACGAGCCGACCGTCACGGTCGACGACGGGATGGACCTCGTCGCGGCCATCCACGAGGACTACCCCGAGCTGATCGACTCCATCATCGGCGGCTGTGAAGAGACCACCACGGGCGTCCACCGCCTGCGCGCGATGGACGACGACGGCGCGCTCGAGTACCCCGTGTTCGCGGTGAACGACACCCCGATGAAGCGACTGTTCGACAACGTTCACGGGACGGGCGAGTCCTCGCTGGCGAACATCGCGATGACCACGAACCTCTCGTGGGCGGGCAAAGACGTCGTGGTCGCGGGCTACGGCTACTGCGGGAAGGGCGTCGCGAAGAAGGCCGCGGGCCAGAACGCCAACGTCATCGTGACCGAGGTCGAGCCCCGCCGCGCGCTCGAAGCCCACATGGAGGGCTACGACGTGATGCCGATGGACGAGGCCGCCGCGGTCGGCGACGTGTTCCTGACGACCACCGGCAACCGCGACGTGATCACCGCCGACCACTTCGAGCAGATGAACGACGGCGTCCTGCTCGCGAACGCGGGCCACTTCGACATCGAGATCAACCTCGACGAGCTCGCCGAGATGGCGGTCGACGAGCGCGAGGCCCGCGAGGGCGTCCGAGAGTACGAGCTACAGGACGGCCGCCGGCTCAACGTCCTCGCGGAGGGGCGGCTGGTGAACCTCGCCAGCCCGATCGCGCTCGGCCACCCGGTCGAGGTGATGGACCAGAGCTTCGGCGTACAGGCCGTCTGCGTCCGGGAACTGGTCGAGAACGGCGCCTCGGACAGTTCGAGCGAGGAGGGCGACCAGTACGAGGCCGGCGTCCACGAGGTTCCCGACGACCTCGATCGGGAGATCGCCGAGATCAAGCTCGACGCCGAGGGCGTCGCGTACGACGATCTGTCCGACGAGCAAGAAGAGTACATGGGGAGCTGGCAGCACGGGACGTAAGGCCGCCCGATCGTCCGCCCCGGTCCCGGCGGACTTAACACCCCGAAGGAACGACGATTCGATATGACCGACGCGACCGAGCTCTCGGGGGGTGTCTGATGTCGAACGCCAAGGGGGATCGCCGCGAGCGCGAACTCGTCAACCGGCTCGACGAGGCGGGGTTCGCGGTGATGCGCGCGCCCGCGTCCGGGTCGGCGACCGAGCGCGAGCTCCCGGACGTGCTGGCCGGCGACAGCGAGGTGTTCTACGCCATCGAGGCCAAATCGAGCGCGGGCGATCCCATCTACCTCACCGGCGAGGAGGTCGAGGCGCTTGTGTACTTCAGCCGGAACTTCGGCGCCAAGCCCCGGATCGGCGTGCGGTTCGACCGGGAGGACTGGTACTTTTTCCACCCCGGCGAGCTCTACACCACCGACGGCGGCAACTACCGGGTCAAGCTCGAAACCGCGCTCGCCGACGGCACCGACTTCCCGGAGCTCGTGGGCCACTCTGAGCAGGCGACGCTCGGCGAGGCGGGCGAGGACGACCACGACGCCGCGGTGCTCGATCTCCTGTCGGCGGTGAAACGCGGCGACATCTCCGTCGAGGAGGCGGCCGCGGCGCTCGACGGGTAGCGAGAAAATCCGACCCGCACAGGTCGCCGTGCTACGCGGCCGGCTCGAAGTCCCCGAGCGCAGACTGGTCTTCGGCGTCCGAGCCGCCCCCTTCGGTGGACTCGCCCCGACGGGCGAGCCGCCCGCGCGGGAACGAGTAGTGACGGAGGTGGTGGGGCCGAAAGTCGTCGGCGTCGAGCCCGGCCGGCACCGGGTACATCGCCTCGACGACCACGTCGTCGGCCCGGTAGCCCTCGTTTGTCGAGTAGTCGGCGACGGTCACATCCCGGCCGGTCACGTCCACCTCGTCGGCCCGGCGGTCGGTCGTCTCGACGACGACGAGCAGGTCGTCGGTCTCCCGGTCGACGACGAGTTCGCCCGGGCCGAGCCGACACTCCTCACAGAGGTAGGGCCCGCGCTCGCCCTCGGGGACGAACAGCTCGTCGCCACAGTGCTCGCAGGCGACCGCCCGCTCGCCGGGCGGCGGGACCAGCCCCTCGGTGACCTCCATCGCGACCCGCCGGAGGTGCTTGCACCGGACCTGCCGGAAGGTGTGATCGGGGCAGGTACACCGGCCGCCCCGGAGGTCGACCGAGTAGGCGTTTCCCGTCTGGCTCTCGACTTCGTAGACGCCGCCGCCGAGCGGCGTGACGTTCATTCGCTCCGTGCGGGCCCGCTGGGACCTGACGTCGGTCACCTCGGGCGCGGGAGCGAGCGGTGCGCGCGTTCGTTCGGAAGCTGTTGTGTTTTCCATGGGCTTCCCACCTTGTGTGCGGCGACCGCGATCGACAGAATCGGCGTTTCGACCCCCACTCGTCGCGTCTGCGGTCGATTCCGCGTACGAATACGTAGGGTCCGAGCGCCCCTAAGTCTTACACCTATCGGAAACACTATATTGGACTTAGAGGGCTCTTTGACGCCACAGAACGCGGGGTGAGATGCACCACGTTCCGCAAGCGAGGGGCAAGCGAGCGACCCCGCGATTCCCCCGCGAACGAGGAGCGTAGTCGTTCGAAAGGCACTGCCTTTCGTGATGACGAGAGAGCGTCGCTCTCTCGGATCACGACGAGCGAGCGCCCCGAGGAACCCCCGAAGGAGGTGATGGCGGGTTTTAGTCGAGGTTTTCCCAGCCGAGAGGCGGCCGTAGCCCGCCTCGGAGCGCAGTAAAAGGTCGTTTCGAAGCGCTTTTGCGGGTGCCCCCGGAAGCCCCCGCCATGAACATCGAGCAGGAGACGCTCCGGGACATCGCCGTCTCCGTCGGGGCGGTCGGGCTGTTCGTCGCGCTGTTGGCGTTCGTCGGGACGACCTTCGGCGAGAACGGACTCACAGAGACCGGCGCGCTCGCGGTCATCGGCGTCATCGTCTTCTTCGTCCTTCTCATGACCGGGATCGGCGTCTGGATGGCGTATCAGGAGTAGCGGCCCCGTCTCTTCTGTATCAGCGCTCGCGCCAGTCTTCGACGTCGTCGACCGCCTCTAGGGCCTGCTCGTAGTACGCCAGCGGGTGGCGGATCGTCTCACACCGGGCGTCCGCGGTCGGGTCGCTCTCGTCGGCCACCGGGCAGTCGCCGTAGGCGGCCATCGTCTCGCACGACGGCGGGGCGTACTGCGCGCCGGCGTCGTCCCCGACGCGGGCCGCCCGGTAGCGGAGTCGGGTCGCGACCGTCGGGTCGTCGACCTCCCAGAGCGCCAGCATCTCGTCGGGGTCGGCCCCCGCGCTGGCGAGAAACGCGACGAGCGCGAACCGCGAATGTGCCGAGAGCTCCTCGTCGGCCCGCGCCCGATCGAGGAGACTCCGCATGCACGGCGGGAACTGGCCGGGTGCGAGCACGTCGATGTCGCGGGCCACGTCCACCTCCGAGAAGGCGTCTTCGAGTTCGGCCACCTCCTCGGTCAGTCCCTCCCGGATCTCGTCGGGAACCTCGGTCGGGAGTCCGTCGGCGACTCGCGCGCGGACCGCCTCCCGGAGCAGGTCGTGGAGCTCCGACTCGTCGATCGTGACCGCGCCGTCGGCCACCTCGCGGGTGGCGAGCCGCCACGAGTCGCCGTCGAACCCGCCCGCGAGCCGGAGGTAGGCGGGGACCGCGACCGCGAACCCGGGGTCGGCGACCTCGACGTCGCGAGCGAGATCGAACTCCCGCAGGAGGTACGCCCGGGGGACCTTCCCGTCGGTCGGGGTCCGCTGGCCCTCTCCGAGCGCCGCGAAGTCGTCGGTGAACCGCTCGTAAGCGGTCCGGGCCTCGGCGTCGGCGTACTTCTCGACCGCGCCGGGGGCGTCCAGAAGCGAGACTAACACTCGGGCGACCGGGTACGAGAGGAGTTCGGCCTGCACGCCGGGGTGGCGCTCGCCGTCGGGCACGTCGACGGTCCCGTCGAGCAGGGCGCGTTCGACCCGCTGGACCCCGCGGTCGACCGCGGGGTGGCGCCCGTCGGCGCTCGCCGAGACGATCATCTCGGCGAGGCCGACGTCCGCCTCTCGGACCGCCTCGCGCGAGGCGTCGAGAAACGGGTAGTCGGCGTGGAACGGGTCCATACTCCCCTCATTTGGACCGACCCCGATAAACGCGACGAAGACCGCCGGGGTTGATGGGCGCGGGGCCCGTCGGACCGATCATGAGCGAAGCGACCGCGCTGGCCTACTACGACGCCGTCGACGCGGGCGACTACGCGGCGCTGGCGGACCTGCTCGCGCCCGAGGCGGTCCACGATCGGCCCGACCGACGGATCGAGGGCCGCGAGGCGCTGGTGACGTTCATGCGCGACGGCCGACCGAATCGGGACACGTCCCACGAGGTGGCGACGGTGCTGACCGCGTCCGGCGACGGCGGCGATCGCGGTCGCGACGCCGGGAGCGTCGCGGTCGAGGGTCGGCTGTTCGACGCCGAGGGCAATCCCATGTTCGGGTTCGTCGACGTGTTCTCGTTCGAGGCAGGACGCATCGCGGAGATCAGAACGTACACGCGCTGACACACGGATCGCGGTTCCGGCAGTCGCCGACCGCTTTCCAAACCCATAGGTGCGCGACGGCCGAACCGACGGCATGAACTACCTCGCGTGGGCGGTCCTCGCGCTCGTCGGCTACTCCGTGTTCACGCCGCTGGCGAGCCTCGCGACCAACGAGATTCCGAGCACAGTCGTCGCGCTCGTGGCCAACAGCATGCTCGCGCTGTCGGCGGCGGCGGTCATCGCCGTCCGCGACGAGTCGGTGACCCCGTACCTGACCGGCGGGAACGCGGTGTACATGTACGCCGCCGGAGTGTTCCTCAGCGTCGGCATCCTCGCGTACTATCAGGCGCTCGGGAAGGGCCCGGTCAGCGTCGTGGTGCCGGTGTTCGGGATGTTTCTGGTCGGGAGCGCGCTGCTCGGCGTCGTCTTCCTCGGCGACCCCCTGACCGTCCGGAAAGCGGCGGGCATCGCGCTCGCGGCGACCGGCGTCTACCTCACGACGACCTGATCGGCGCGCCGGGCCGACGGTCGGCCGAACCGACCGGCTACTCCTTCTCGCCCGCGCCGACCGCGCTCTCGCCGATCGGCTCGTGGCCCTCGATGACCTCGGTGGCGCCCATGTACGGCCGGAGGGGCTCGGGCACGGTGACGGTGCCGTCGTCGTTCTGGTAGTACTCGAGGATCGCGACCATCACGCGGGGCAGGGCCAGCCCCGAACCGTTGAGCGTGTGGAGGTACTCGGTCGACTCGTGGCGCTCGGGCCGGTACCGAAGGCCCGCCCGCCGGGCCTGAAAGTCCTCGAAGTTCGACACCGACGACACTTCGAGCCACCGGCCGCCCTCCTCGGGGCCGTCGCCCATGTCGTCGCCGGGCGCCCACACCTCGATGTCGTACTTCTTGGCCTGCGTGAACCCGAGGTCGGCGGTACACATCTCCAGGATCCGGTAGGGGAGATCGAGCCGGCGGAGGACTTCTTCGGCCTCGTCGACCAGCCGGTCGAACGCCTCGTAGCTGGTCTCGGGCTCGACGAAGTTGACCATCTCGACCTTGTTGAACTGGTGGACCCGGACGATCCCCCGCGTCTCGGTGCCGTGCTCGCCCGCCTCGCGCCGGAAGTTGGGGGTGTAGGCCTGATGTTTGACCGGCAGGTCGTCCTTCAGGAGGATGTCGTCGCGGTACATGTTGGTGACCGGCACCTCCGCGGTCGGGCAGAGCCAGAGGTCCTCGCCCTCCAGCTTGTAGGCGTCCCCGGCGAACTTCGGGAGCTGGCCGGTGCCGGTCATCGACTCGCTGTTGACCGGAATCGGCGGGAACAGGTCGACGTACCCCTGCTCGCGGTGGAGATCGAGCATGAACTGGAGCAGTGCGTACTCCAACTGGGCGCCCTCGCCCTTCAGGAAGTAGAAGCCGCTCCCGGTCGTCTTGGCCGCCCGGGCCTCGTCGATGATGTCGAGGTCCTCGCCGAGTTCGTAGTGGGGCGTTATCGTCTCGGGGAGGTCGCGCAGGTCCTCGAACCCCTCACGGCGGCGCTCGACGTTGTCGTCCTCGCTGTCGCCGACCGGCACCTCCTCGTGGGGAATCTGTGGGAGTCGGAGCAGTTCGTCTTCTAGGGTCTCGGCGAGGTCGGCCGCCCGCTCCTCGACGGTTTCGATCTCGCCTTTGAGTTCCTGGGAGCGCTCGATGGCCGCCTCGGCCTGCTCGTGGTCGCCGGCCTGCTTGAGCTCGCCGATCTCGGTGCTGACCTCGTTGCGCTCGTGGCGCAGATCGTCGCCGCGGGCCTTGAGTTCGCGCCACTCCTCGTCGAGTTCGAGAATCCGGTCGAAGTCCACGTCGGCCACGCCCTTCTGTTCGAGCGCGGTCCGGACCTCGTCGGGGTTCTCGCGGATGTAGTTCCGGTCGAGCATTCCTACTCGTTTCATCCCCCTCCCGGCAAAAAACCGTATCGTTCGTGAGACACCGAGTGACGAGGCGGGCCGGGAACTCCCACTGACTGTCGGCGGGCGAACCGCTTTTGTCCCGTCCGGACCCACTCACGGCCATGGCACGAGGCGACCTCCGCGAGGTGACGACGGGTAGCTGTTCGGATCTCTACTACCTCGACACCGGCATGTACGACACCGACGAGTACGGCGCGGTCTACATCTACGACGCCGCCCGGCCCGCGATCGTGGAGACGGGGATCGGCACGCACCACGAGGTGATCCTCGACGCGCTCGACGAGCTGTCGATCGCCCGCGAGGAGGTGGCGGTCATCGCCCCGACTCACGTCCACCTCGACCACGCCGGCGGGGCGGGGTTTCTCGCGGAGGCGTGTCCGAACGCCGAGGTGTACGTCCACGAGATCGGCGCGTCCCACCTCGCCGACCCCGGGCGACTCGTCGAGGGGACCAAGGCCGCGGTCGGCGACCAGTGGGAGTTTTACGTCGAACCCGAGCCCGTGCCCGAGGACCGCCTCGTAGCGCTTCAGGCGGGCGACGAGATCCACCTCGGCGACCACCGCCTCGACGTCTATCACGCGCCGGGCCACGCGCCCCATCAGGTGATCTTCCACGATCCGGGCGACGACGCCGTCTTCACCGCCGACGCCGCCGGCATCTGGGTGCCCGAACTGGGCGAGATCCGCGAGACGTCGCCGCCGCCGAACTTCGATCTCGACGCCTGCCTCGCGGACCTCGAAACCGTCCGGGACCTCGACCCCGAGACCCTGCTGTACACTCACTTCGGTCCCCGCGAGTACCGCGAGGGCGCGATGGACGAGTACGAGGCGGTGCTGACCGAGTGGGTCGAGTCGGTCGAGCAGAAATACGACGAACTCGGCGACGGCGAGGCGACCGAGGCGTTTTTCGCCGACCGCACCGAGATGGACGCGGTGTGGGGCGAGCGCAAAGCCCGGGGCGAGACCGCGATGAACGTCCGAGGCGTGCTGACGTACCTCCGCGGTCGCGAGGACTGAGTCGGCGACGCGTCGGGGCTCGCGACGCCGGGGGTCGCCGTCGCGTCGACTCTCACGGGCGGCGAATAAACCCGAATGAACGTTCGGGACGTTCGGAGGTAGCTTAATGTCCCGGGCGTCTGAGAGGACGGTATGGAGTGGCGTGACGCGGAACGGGCGTACGAGGACGAGGTGGTCGGTCGGTCGACGCTCCCCCGGATGTTCGAGGAGAGCGCCGCCAGAAATTCGAACCGGCCGGCCCAGCAGTACAAGGGCGGCGTCTACGACCGATCGCTGGTCGGGACGGCGCTCCCCGCGGCGCCCGACGGCGAGTTCCGGGCGATCTCCTACGCGGAGATGCGGGAGATCGTCCGGTCGCTCGCGGCGGGCTTTCGCGACCTCGGCGTCGGCGCCGACGACCGGGTCGGCATCTTCTCGGCGACCCGGATGGAGTGGGCCCAGTGTGACTTCGGACTGCTCGCCGCCGGCGCGGTCGTGACCACGGTGTATCGGGGGTCGTCGCCGAGGCAGGTCGCACACCTCCTCGGGGACCCCGACGCGTCGGGCGTCGTCGTCGAGAACCCGGACCTGCTCGATCGCGTCGTCTCGGTCCAGGACGACCTCGATCTGGAGTTCGCGGTCCTGCTCGACGGCGCGGCCGGCGACGCCCCCGACGACGCGGCGTTCGACGTGCTGACGCTCGGCGACGTGTACGAGCGCGGCGAGGCGGCGTTCGACGAGGCCGACTACGAGTCGTGGCTCGACGCCCGCGACCCGGCGGACCTCGCGACGCTCATCTACACCTCCGGGACCACCGGCACCCCGAAGGGAGTCCGGCTCACTCACTGGAACTTCCGGTCGAACGTCAATCAGTGCTACAAGCGGTTCGGTCCCCGCCCCGACAAGGACGACGACGTGCCGGTCCTCGACGAGACGGCGAGCACCGTCTCGTTTCTCCCGCTGGCCCACGTCCTCGAACGGCTCGCGGGCCATTTCATGATGTTCGCGGCGGGCGCGACGGTCGCCTACGCCGAGAGCCCCGACACCCTCCGGGAGGACTTTCAGGCGGTCGGACCGACCACCGGCACCAGCGTCCCGCGGGTGTACGAGCGCATCTACGACGCCATCCGCGAGCAGGCCGAGTCCTCGCCGATCAGCGAGCGACTCTTCGAGTGGGCGACCGACGTCGGCCGGGAGTACTTCGAGACCGAGTCGCCGGGGCCGGTGTTGCGCGCGAAGCGGGCGGTCGCCGACCGGCTCGTCTTCCGGAAAGTCCGTGCGGGGCTCGGCGGGAACGTCGACTTTCTCATCAGCGGCGGGGGGAGCCTCTCGCCCGAGCTGTGTGCGCTGTATCACGGGATGGGGCTTCCGATCCTCGAAGGGTACGGGCTGACCGAGACCTCCCCGGTCATCGCGGTCAACCCGCCCGAGGAGCCGAAGGTCGGCACCATCGGCCCGCCGGTCGTCGACGCCGAGGTCCGAGTCGACGAGTCGGTGGTATCGGGCGAGACCTTCGAGGACGCCGAGGGCGAGGTCGGCGAACTCCTCGTGCGAGGACCGAACGTCACCGACGGCTACTGGCAACTCCCCGAGGAAACCGAACGGGCGTTCACGGACGGCCCGTCCGCGGGCGACGAGAGCGGCGAGTCGTCCGACCAACAGTGGTTGCGCACCGGCGACGTGGTGGAACTGCGCCCCGACGACTACATCGCGTTCCGTGAGCGCGCCAAGGAGCTGTTGGTGCTTTCGACCGGCAAGAACGTCGCGCCGGGGCCCATCGAGGACGCGTTCGCCGCGAGCGACGTCGTCGAGCAGTGCATGGTGGTCGGCGACGGCCAGAAGTTCGTCTCGGCCATCCTGGTGCCGAACGTCGAGACCCTGCGGGCCCGCGCCGACGGGGAGGGGATCGAACTCCCCGAGGAGCGCCGGGCGTTCTGTCGGGACGACCGCGTCCGGGCGTGGATCGACGAGGCGGTCGAGGAGGTCAACGAGCGGTTCGAGCCCTACGAGCAGATCAAGCAGTACCGGATCGTCCCCGAGGAGTTCACCGAGGACAACGACCTGCTCACCCCGACGATGAAGAAAAAGCGTCGGAACATCTTGGAGCGCTTCGCCGACGAGATCGACGAAATCTACGCCAGAGACTACGAGGACGCATCGTGACCCGCCCCGACCGCCGGCGGAGACGCGAGTACTCACAATCTCTGCCGGATCCATCGCAACCGACCGTTTTTAAGCCCCTCAGGACATTGGACACGGACACGGAGGTTATACAAGGTGTCAGCTGGCGGTAGCGGCGTCGGGCTCGTCCCCCTCGTGGCCGGTATTCTCGGCCTCGGAGTGGCGGCACAGGTACTGTCCGACCGATTTCAGGTGCCGAGCGTGCTGTTTCTCATCCTCGCGGGCATCTCGGTCGGTCCGACCGGATTCGGCATCGTCACCGCCGAGACGTTCGGCGAGAGCCTCTCGGCCATCGTCGGTCTGAGCGTGGCGATCATCGTCTTCGAGGGCGCGTTCCACCTCAAGCTCGACCGGCTTCGAGAGGCCCCGTCGGCGACCATCAGGCTGGTCACGCTCGGGGCTATGATCTCGCTGGTCGGGACCGCCGCCGTCATTCGGTTCGCGCTCGGCGAGACGTGGGAGCTGTCGCTGCTCATCGGCTCGCTGCTGGTCGCGACCGGCCCGACGGTCATCACGCCGATTCTGGAGGTCGTTCCGGTCCGAGACCGCGTGGCGACGGCCCTCGAAACCGAGGGCGTCGTCAACGACGTGACCGCCGCGATCCTCGCAATCGTCATCTTCCAGTTGGTCGTTCAGGAGGACCCGACCGCGACCGCGGTGCTCGCGGACTTCGCGCGACGGCTCGGCATCGGGATCGTGGTCGGCATGGTCGTCGCCGGGGTCATCTGGTACCTGCTTCGGTACGTCGACCTCTCGCCGGACAACGCCCCGCAGAACGCCCGGCTGGTCACGCTCGCCGGCGCGCTGGTCGCCTACGGTGGCGCCAACACGCTGGCGACCGAGGCGGGCATCGCGGCGGTCGCGACCGCCGGCATACTGCTCGGCAACGCCGATCTCCCCTACGAGGAGAACATCGAGTCGTTCAAGGGCGACGTGACCCTGCTGGTCCTGTCGTTCGTCTTCATCGCGCTGGCGGCGCTCCTCCAGCTCGGCGACCTCGTGTCGCTCGGGCTGGGCGGGATCGTCGTGGTGTTGGTGGTCGCGCTCGTCGTGCGGCCGCTACTCGTGTTCCTCTCGACGACGGGCGATCGGTACACGACCGCCGAGAAGCTGTTCATGAGCGTGGTCGGCCCTCGGGGTATCATCCCGGCGTCGGTCGCGACGCTGTTCGCCGTCGAGCTGAGCAACCCCGCGAACGCCTACTACGATCCGCAGGCAGCGAGCGTCCTCGTCGGGACCGTCTTTCTGGTGATCCTGACGACGGTCGTCTTCGAGGGCGGCTTCGCCCGCCACATCGCCGAATATCTGGACGTGATACCAATGCGTGTACTCATCATCGGAGGAGGCAAGGTGGGCCGTGCGCTCGCCGAACGCCTCGAAGAGCGCGGAGAGAACGTCGTCATCATCGAGCGCGAGCAAGAGATGGTGGAGATGACCCGCGAAGCGGGCTTTACCGCCCACCACGGCGACGGCACCGACACCGAGATACTCAGGAAGGCGGGCGCCGGCAACGCCAAGATCGTCGTGGCCGCGACCGGCGACGACGACGCCAACCTCCTGGTCGCACAGCTCGCCGACTCGAAGTTCGACGTCGAGACCGTCATCGCGCGGGCCAACAACCCCGACAACGTCGACGCCTTCGAGGACCTCGGCGTCCGGACGATCGACGCCTCGTCGGCGACAGCGTGGGCCATCGACAACGTGATCGAACGGCCCGCGCTGTCGAACTGGATGACCGAGATCGGTCGGTCCGGCGACGTTCAGGAGATCGAGGTCACCGCCGAGGACCTCGTTGGCAAGACCATCTCGGAGCTCGACGATCAGCTCCCCAACGGCGTCCTCATCGCCATGGTCGGCCGGGGCGGCGACAGCGAGGTCCCCACCGAGGACTTCACCCTCCAGCAGGGCGACCACATCACCTTCCTCGGCCGGAAGGAGTCGGTCCACGAGGCGATCGATCGCTGTCATCCCCACGAGTAGCGCGGCGCAGACTCGCGGGTCTCCGGTCGCGGGCGACGACGACTTCAGACCCGGCGTCCCCGCGCCGGCGTCGGCTCGCCGCCGACTACCGAACTGATTCGCCGAGGGCGCTCGAACTGACGCCGAGTCTGGCGTGTGGCCATCTTTATCACCTCCGAAGCGATACACGATACCTGAGACCATGATACACAGCAAGGGCCCGCTGCTCACGGTCGATCTGGGCGAGCGCGAAACCCGCACGGAGGACATCGACGACGTGCTCGAATCGTTCATCGGCGGTCGGGGCGTCGGGACCAAACTCGGCCACGATCGGATCCCGTTCGACGCCGACCCGCTCGGCCCCGACAACCGGCTGGTCTTTACCACCGGCCCCATGCAGATGTCGACGATGAGCTTCACGGGCCGGATGAACGCCACCGGGCTGTCGCCGCTCACCGACGGCCTGCTGTCGTCGAACGCCGGCGGGTTCATGTCGCGGAACTTCGCCGACACCGGCTACAGCGCGGTCGAGATCGTCGGCGAGAGCGACGAGACGCTCGCGATCCACGTCACCGACGAGGGCGTCGAGTTCGAACCGGTGGCCGATCTGGCGGGCGCCACGGTCCCCGAGACCTGCGAGTACATCGAGGAGACCCACGGACTCAGCAGCGAACACGTCGCCTGCATCGGGCCGGCGGGCGAGAACGAGGTCCGGTTCGCCTCCATCATGACGACCGAAGAGCGGGCGTTCGGTCGGGGCGGACTCGGCGCGGTGCTCGGCGCGAAAGGCGTCAAGGCGATCACGTTCGAGGGCGACGCCGCCCCCGAGATCGAGATCCCGGCGACCCAGATGGAGATCCACCGCGAGGCCGCGACCGAAGACCACATCATGAAACGACAGGGCACGGTCTCGGTGATGGACCTCGCCAACGAGATCGACGGCCTGCCCTCCTACTACTTCTCCGAGCAGTCGTTCGAGGGCGCCGAGGGGATCAACGGCGACGCGGTCGAGCAGAAAAAGTACAAGAAAGGGACCTGCTCGGCGTGCGCGTTCGCGTGCAAACTCCCGACCAGAGACGAGGCGGCCGGCGTCGAGACCGAGGGCCCGGAGTTCGAGACGGCGATGGCGTTCGGGTCGAACGCCGGCATCGACGACATCGTCGACGTGATGAAGTCCAACGAGCTCTGTGACCGCTACGGTCTCGACACCATCTCGACGGGCAACACCGTCTCGGCGTACCTCGCGAGCGAGGACGAGTTCGGCGACGAGGAGCTCATCCTCGACCTCGTCGAGAAGATCGCCAACCGCGAGGGCGTCGGCGACACGCTCGCGGAGGGGATCGACCGGATCCACGACGACCTCGGGGTCGGCAACTGGACCGTGAAGGGCATGGACTTTGCGGCCCACGAGGGCCGAGTCCTCCACGGGCAGGGGCTCTCGTACGCGGTCGCCAACCGCGGCGGCGATCACATGTACGCGACCTTCTACTCGGTCGAGTACCCCCTCGTGCCCAAAGAGGAGGGCATGGCGCCGAGAGGTCTGGAGGGCAAGCCCGAGCGCCTCGTGAAACGCGAGAACCTGATGGCGCTCAACGACGCCGGCGTGGTCTGTAAGTTCTCGCGGGACTTCATGAGCCCCGAGCGCTACGAGTCGCTGTTCGGCGCGGACTTCGAGGACCTGCTCGCGGTCGGCGATCGGATCGTCGAACTCGAACGCCACTTCAACAACAAGCGGGGGATCGACCGCGAGGCCGACCGACTGCCCTACGACCTGCCGGGCTTCGAGGACGCCCTCGACGAGTACTACGCGGTCCGGGGCTGGAACGACGACGGCACCGTCCCCGACGGCCACGTCTCGCCCGGCGCGGCGAGCGCCGACGACTGAGCCGGCCGGCTCTTCGAGCTCCCTTTCGTCGACGGCCGATCGCGGTTTTCTGCTCTCGGATCGCTCGATCACCCCTAGATTTATTGTCGAGTGTAAAAGAGACTTTACTGTAAAGCGAGCTTTACGACAAGCGCGCTTGACACCACCCATGACACGAACCGAAACCTTCGGAGCGACCTCGTATCGCCGGGCCTACGTCGGCCTGTGGACGCTCGCCGGCCTGCTGTTCGCCGCCCTCATCGGGTTCGGATACCGGCTGTGGGCGGTCGGGGCGTTCGCCCTGCTCGCGGGCGCGACCGTCGCCATCGAGTGGCGCGCCGACGCGACGCTGTTCGACGAGCGCGACGAGTCGATCCACCGCGTCGCGAGCGCGAAGACGGTGGGGTTCTACGGCGTGCTCTCGGCGATCGTCTTCCCCGCGCTGGTCGCGCTCGACGCGCTGGGCCGCTTCGAGTGGGGGCCGATGGCCGCCGGCGTCGCGTGGACGGTCGCGGCCCTGTACGTCACGTACGGAGCGATGGCGCTCGCGGTCGGCGCCCGCCGATGAAAAACTCGTTGCCGGACCTCCGCGAGCGACGCGGCCTGAGTCAGGCCGACCTCGCCGACGACGTCGGGGTCACGCGCCAGACCATCAACTCGATCGAGCGGGGCCGCTACGACCCGTCGCTCGAACTCGCGTTCGCGCTCGCCGATCGGTTCGAGTGCCGGATCGAGGACATCTTCGACCCCGACGGGTGAGCGGTCGCCGAGATCGCCTCCGTACTACTTGCGCTCGAAGGTGATCGCCGCGCCCTGCCCGAAGCCGACACAGAGCGTCGCGAGCCCCTTGTCGGCGTCGCGCTTCTCCATCTCGTGGACGAGGGTCACGGGCAGTCGCGCGCCCGAGGCGCCGAGCGGGTGACCGAGGGCGATCGCGCCGCCGTTGACGTTGAACTTCTCGGGGTCGATCCCGAGCTCGTCGCGCGAGTAGACACACTGGCTCGCGAACGCCTCGTTGAGCTCCACGAGGTCGAACTCTTCGATGTCCTCGCCGGTACGTTCGAGCAGGCCGCGAGTCGCGGGCACCGGACCGATCCCCATCACGGTGGGGTCGACGCCCGCGACGTTGTTGTCGCCGACGTGGGCCAGCACGTCGAGGCCGTGTTCGTCGGCGAACGCCTTGCTGGTGACCAGCGTCGCGGCCGCGCCGTCGCTGATCTGGGAGGCGTTGCCCGGCGTGACCGTGCCGTCGCCCTTGAACACCGTCGGAAGCTGGCCGAGCGCCTCCATGCTGGTGTCCCGGCGGATGCCCTCGTCTTCCTCGACGACCCCGTCGTCAGTTTCGATCGGGACGATCTCGTCGTCGAACCGCCCGGAGTCGGTGGCGTCGGCGGCGCGCTGTTGGCTCTGGAGGGCGTACTCGTCTTGGGTCTCTCGGGAGATGTCGTACTCCTCGGCGACCTTCTCGGCGGTCATCCCCATCTGGAGCTCGCCGACGTTGTAGTGCTCGGCGAGCGCCGGGTGGACGCTGCTGTACCCGTTGCTCATCGGGACGCGGCTCATGTTCTCGACCCCGCCGGCGATGATGGCGGTCCGCTGGCCCGCCCGGATCGCGTCGCTCGCGCTGATGATCGCCTGCATCGAGGAGGCACACCACCGGTTGATGGTGGTGGCCGGTACCCCCTCGCCGAGCTCCGACAGCAGGGCGATCACGCGGGCGACGTTGTTGTCCTGCTCGTCGCGCTGCTGTGCGACGCCCCACATCAGGTCGTCGATCTCCTCGCCGGTGAGGCCGGTCTCCGAGAGGATCGTGTCCACGAGCGGGACCGAGAGGTCCTCGCTTCGGGTGTCTGCGTACACGCCGTCCTCTTTGCCCTGGGGCGTTCGAACCGCCTTCGCGATGACTGGAGTGGTGTCGTCTCCCATACTACTCGTTGCGTCCCGGACGTTCATAAATGACCGTAGAACTCCGCCCGCGTCGAGAGGAGTTGGTCCAGAAACTATTTGTCCGAACCCCCGGCATTAGCGTGTAATGAGACTCCCCGCTCGCGGCGCGCGTCGACCGATCTCTCTGTCTCGCTCGCTGATCCATGGCTTCAGAGACTGAATCGCGCCCGTCGACCGCGACCGCCCGCGAGACGCTGACCGGCTACGCCTCCCGGACCGAACTCGCTGTCGTCGCGGTCGCCCTGTTCGCGGTGGCGATCCGACTCGTTGGTCTGGGCACCCGGGTCGCCCACCAGGACGAGGCCCGGGTCGCCTACTGGGCGTACCGCTACATGGAGACGGGCGTCTACTGGTATCGGCCCATCGTCCACGGGCCGTTCCTGACCATCGTCGACGCGCAGGTGTTCGAACTCCTCGGCGCCTCGGACTTCACGATGCGGCTCCCGGTCGCGCTCATCAGCGGGCTCCTGCCCCTGACCGCCCTCCTGTTTCGGGACCGACTCCGGAGCGCCGAGATGATCGCGTACGCGCTGGTGCTTGCGGCCAACCCGCTCGTGCTCTACTACTCGCGGTTCTACCGCAACGACGTGCTGCTCGCGGGGTTCATGCTCGCGGCGTTCGCCTTCTACGTCCGGGCCTACGACACCCGGAAGGCCCGCCACCTCTATCTGGGGACCGCGGCGTTCGCGCTGGCGGTCACCACCAAGGAGAACGCGCTGGTCTACCCCGTCTGCTGGCTCGGCGCGACCGCCCTGCTGTGGGACCACCGGCTGTTCACCCGGCGGGCCGGCGAGGCCGGCCTCCTCGGGACCGTCTGGGCGCAGGTCCGGACGACCGCGCGGAGCCTCGCCGACTGGTGGCACCACTTCGCGCTCGCGGCCGTGGAGTTTCTGGCCGTCGTCGTGTTCTTCTACGCGCCCCGCGGCGAAGCGGCGGTCCCGAGCCCGACGCTGGGCGAGACGCTCCGGGATCCGACGCTGGTGCCCGCGCTGGTCGAGGAGGCCACCCTCGGGTCGTGGGACGCGTTCACCGGCCAGTGGGGAAGCGGGAACACCGACTCGTACCTCGCGGCGATCCGTGACTTCATCCCGGTGCTCGAAACGGGCGCGCTCGTGCTCGTGGGGTTCGCGGTGGTCGGCTTCCTCGTCGACCGCTACTCGGGCGAGCGCCCCCGCGACGCGGTCGCGTTCGCGTCCTACTGGGGGATATTCAGCTTCCTCGGCTACCCCGTCATCGTCTCGAACCACTTCCCGTGGGAGATGGTCCACGTCGTCGTCCCGCTGGTGATTCCGGCCGCGGTCGGGCTCGCGCTGGTCGCCCGCGTCGGGTTCGAGAGCGTGACCGACGGGGACGCCGTCTCGGCCACCGCCGCCGGGCTAGTGGTGTTGCTGGTCGTCGCGCAGGTCGGCGCGACCGCCTACGGCACCTCGTTCGCCGACGCCCAGAGCGGGGACAACGAGCTGGTCCAGTACGCCCAGTCGTCGAGCGAGATGAAGCCGTTGCTCGGCGAGCTACGCCGGGTGGTCGAGGCCAACGACGGTATCGACGCGCTGTACTACGGCGACGACACCGACTTCGACGGCGACGAGTTTTACGCCCCCGATCCCGAGTCCCACGAGACGCCGCCGGCGGGCGACGGCTGGTTCGAGCGACTGCCGTTCGCGTGGTACATGGAGACATACGGCGCCGAGACCGACAGCACCGACCGCGCCGAACTGATCGCGGGGATGGACGACAAGCCCCCGATCGTCTTCGCGTTCGGCGAGTCGGCCACCTGCACCGACGAGTACGACAACGCGGGCGACATCGACCAGTACATGGACGGCTACGAGCGCCACGAGGTCCAGCGGTTCGCCCACGACAGCGGCTGTATCGTCAGTAGCGTGGTGGTGTACGTCGACGAGGACGCGCCGCGGGCCTGACGCGCCCGCGGCCGTCTCCCCCGCGTTCGGGCGGCTTCGACGCGCTTAAGCACCCGTGGCATCAAAACTCCGGGGAATGAGCGACGCGGCTCTGGACGTCGTCGAGTTCCTGCTTACCACGCGCGTCTACAACGACGACCGGGAGTTGGACGAAAACGACCTTCCCCCACGCTACCGACAGGTGTTCTGGCCAGACGGCGAGACCGACCGGGACCGGCCCGGAACCGACGGCGACTCGCCGTTGGGCATCGAGCGCCCGCTCCGGGCGACGATCGACACGGCCCGCCGGGCGACGGGCGTCGACAACCCCTGGAGCGCGATCTCCGAGCTGATGTTCACCGACCGCGACGAGTTCTCGGGATCGCTCGAACTCACCCAGCCCGAGATGGCCGAGGAGTGGTTCCTCGGGCGGGCCGACGAGCGCGTGCTCCACAACCCCGCGTTGGCGGCCGCCTTCGAGGACGAAGTCGACGGCGCCGACTACGAGGCCGCCCGCGACGCCAACCGCCCGGTCCAGGCCGACCGGGCGTGGATCGACGGCCTGCTCGCGGAGTACTTCGCCGACGAGGAAGAAGAGGAGATGCTCGATCTCGTGGACATCCGGGCGCCCGAGGAGATCGAGACCACCCTCGACGACCTCGTGCTCACCACCGATCAGGAGGCCGAGATCCACAAGATCGTCAAGGCCATCGAGCACCGCGAGTACCTCGCCCACATCGGGCTCCGGGAGATCGGCAAGCTCCTGTTCGTCGGCCCGCCGGGCACCGGCAAGACCTCGACCGCCCGCGCGCTGGCCTACGACCTCGATCTCCCCTTCGTGGAGGTCAAGCTCTCGATGATCACGAGCCAGTACCTCGGCGAGACCGCAAAGAACGTCGAGAAGGTGTTCGAGGTCGCAAAGCGGCTCTCGCCCTGTATCCTGTTCATGGACGAGTTCGACTTCGTCGCCAAGACCCGGTCGTCCGACGAGCACGCCGCGATCAAGCGCGCGGTCAACACCCTGCTCAAGTCCATCGACGACATCAGCCTGATCCAGGACGACGTGTTGCTGATCGGCGCGACCAACCACCCCGACCAGCTCGACGCCGCGGCGTGGCGGCGCTTCGACGAGATCGTCAACTTCCCCAAGCCCGACGTGGAGATGCGCGCCGACATCCTCCGGCTCATCACCCGGCCGATGGAGATCGCGGACTTCGACCCCGCGGCGCTGGCCGAGGAGACTGAGGGGCTGACCGGTAGCGACCTCCGGATGGTGCTCCGGGAGGCCGTCCTCGACGCGCTGACCGAGGAGCGGACCGAGCTCACCCAAGAGGACTTTCTCGACGCCGTCATCGACTTCGAGGAGCGAGACAACCTCAAGGACCTCGACATGATCGAGGGCGACCACGACGCGCTGGTCGCTGGCGGGGACATCTCCGGCGGCGCGAGCGCCGACGGCGGGCACAGCCACGACCACTGAACGGCCCGCCGCCGACGGACCGGACCGACGCGGCCCCGTCCCGGGAAGCTTTGTATTCGACGCTCATACCCCCGGGCAGATGGAAGTCACGCTACTCGGCACCGGCGACACGACCGGCACCCCAACGCCGGGGTGTGACTGCGACACCTGCGAGGCGGCCCGCGATCCGGGCGACGACACGCGTCGCCGACTTCGCGAGCGCGGAATCGACGCCAGCGGCGGCGTCGAGCGCTCGCGCTTCTCGGTCCACGTCCGCAACGAGCGCACCGACGAGTGCCTACTGATCGATCTGAGTCCCGACTTTCGCCACCAGTTTCTCCACCGCGACGTCGCGCTCCCCGACGAGGCGCTGATCACCCACATCCACTTCGACCACCTCGACGGGCTGGGCAACGCCTACCGGCTGTTCGAGGACCTGCCGGTCCACGCCGCCAGCGAGGTCGACCCCGTCACCGGCGAGAGCGTCGCCGACACGATCCGAGACAAGTACGACTACCTCGACCGGGTGACGGTGTCGGATCACGCGCCCCACGAGGTCTTCGCGGCCTGCGGTTTCGAGGTCCGACTGGTGCCGGTCGACCACCCGCCGCTGGTCTGCTACGGCGTCGTCGTCGAGGACCCCGAAACGGGTGCGACGCTCTCGCTGACCGGCGACACGAGCTACGGGATCCCCGAACGGTCCCGGGAGGCGCTGGCGGGCGCCGACCTCCTGCTCGCCGACGCCATCGTGCCCGCCGACCTCTGCGAGCACCACCCCGCCGGCGGCGACCACCACGGCCCCGACGGCGTCCCCCGAACGTTCGGCACCAAACACATGACCCGCGAGGGAGCGCTCGCGCTGGCCGACGAACTCGACGCCGCGGAGACGCGGCTGGTCCACCTCGCCCACTACTACCCGGTCGAGGAGGCGTTCGAGGAGCCCCTGGCGGTCGACGGCGAGCGCTATCGGCTCT
The DNA here is from genome assembly GCF_004765795.1 of Halorussus marinus. GTDB lineage: Archaea > Halobacteriota > Halobacteria > Halobacteriales > Haladaptataceae > Halorussus > Halorussus marinus. The sequence goes on along the minus strand of NZ_SBIV01000002.1, from coordinate 396,861 downwards.
GAGGGCTCGGGCCTGCGAGCGCTACCGGCCTCGACGCCGCCCGACGGCGAGCGCGAGCGCGGTCGCGACGCCCGAAAGCGCGGCGACCGGACCGAACCCGGGGACCGAGCTCGTCGCGCCCTCGGTCTCGCTCTCGGCGGTCCGGGCGTCGGCGTCGGCCTCGTCGAGCGCGCTCTCGGTGGTCCGAGCGTCGGTTTCGGTCGGCGTCTGGTCCTCGGCCCACCCGGTCACGTTTTCGAGCCGCCGGTGGCAGGCTTCGAGCGCGCTGGCGTTCTCGTGGCGCCCCTCGCCGCCGTCGATCTCGCGGGCGCCCGTCGCGTTCAGATCGGCCATCGTCGGGCCGCCGCTCTCGTTGGTCTGGCTCAGGCGCGCGGCGTCGTAGATCAGCCACGGCGCGTAGAACTCCCAGACGACCTCGCCCTCGGGGGTCACCTCCGCGACCCGGTGGCTCGCCGAGTCGGTCACGAGCGTGTCGCCGTCGGCGAGCCGGTCGGCGTCCCGCGGCCAGTTCAGGTCGCCGGTCAGGCTCCACGTCCGGGTCCAGCCGTCGCCGTCGGTCGGGTCCCGACCGCGGTTGGCGTACTCGACGATCCGGTCGTTCTCGCTGTCGCCGACCAGTAGCGTGGGCGTCCCGTTCTCGCTTTCGAGGTAGTCGGGGTTGTGCTGTTCGTCGAGCACGTCGTGGTTCTGGTCGGCGCCCAGCTTCAGCTCGATCTCGCCGGTCGAGCGGTTCACGACGATCGCCTGATCGAAGTTCCGCGGCGAGGCCAGATACAGCCCCTCGCCGACCTCGTCGACGTCGTTTACGTGGGTCCAGTCGTCGGTGTAGTTCTCCGCGACGTCGTCCCGATCGTAGTGGTCGTCGAAGTGCCACTCCCACTCGATCTCCTCGGTCGTGCGGTTGTAGACGAAGATGCGGTCCTCGTTCTCGTCGGTCGTCTCGTTGTAATTGCGCATGTTGGCGACCAGAATCTCCTCGCCGCCCTCGATCAGGTCGGCGTCGTGGGTGTCGGCGAGGTCGAATCGCTCGGTCCAGACTCGCTGTTGGGCGGCGGGGTCGAACTCGTAGACGACGGTCTCGTGGCCCCGGACGGTGGCGGTCACGAAGACGTGTCCGTTCGCCATCGGGTCGACGTCGTAGCCCCACACCGCGTCGAGCTCCTCGGCGCTCTGGTGGACCCACCGGATCTCGCCCCGCGGTCCGACGCCGACGAGCTTGGCGGGCCGCTTGCCGCCCTCGGAGCCAAAGCGCATCCCCTGGACGCTGACGACGGTCGTACCGTTCGCGGGCTCGGTGACGGTGCCGACGCAGGGGTCGTCGGGCGCGGGCTGGCCGGCCCGGGTTCCGATCTCGGCCCCGCTCCCCCCGGCGACCGCGGGCGGAATCGCGGTCGAGAGACAACACAGCACCGTGACGGTGAGGACCCACCGCCGCGAGAACGTGTGCATGGGTTCCCGTATCGACGGTGTCGCTTTTGAAGCTTCGCCCTCCGGCTCGGTCGATCACTCGACCCGTTCGGCGGCGTCGGCGAGCGCTTCTCGTGTGTTGACGTTCTCGAAGGAGTCGCCGGCGAACCGTGCGAGCTCCTCGCCCTCGACCGCGGCGATCTCGAGGTCCTCGAACGGCGCGACGATCCGGCGGTCCCCGCGTTCGAGCGCCCGATCGCAGGCGGCCGCCATCGCGTCGGCCCGGTAGACCGCGTGGATCGGCTCGAAGTAGCCGTCGAGACGCGGTACCGCCCCGTCGCGGCCCGCCGCCCGCTCGAAGAGGTGGGCGACGAGCGCGGGGTCGACGAACGGCATGTCGCAGGCGACCACCGCGGCGTACTCCGACTCGGCGGCCCGGAGCCCCGTCCGAATCCCCGCCATCGGCCCCCGATCGGGCTCCGGGTCGACCGCGAACGACACCGGGTGGTCGTAGCCCGCCAGCGCGTCGGCCAGCCCCTCGCGCTGGTCGGCCCGGCAGTTGAGCACGAGCGCGTCGATCGCGGGCGCGATGCGGTCGGCGACTCGGCGCACCATCGGGACGCCCGCGAGGTCGGCAAGCGCCTTGTCGGGCTCGCCGAATCGGGTCGAGCGCCCCCCGGCGACGACGACTCCGGCGGCCATGGTCGGCCGTTTTCGGGCCAGCGTCAAGTAGTTCGTGCTCTCTCGGTCGCGACGGTCAGTCCCGCCCGATGCTGGCGACGCGCGCCTCGCCCGAGGCGGCGTCGATGTGGACGTTGAACGTCTCGTCGTCTTCGGTTCGGGCCCGCACGATCCAGGTGTTGCTCTCCCGGTAGGGATCCTCGGGGATCTCGGCGACCTCGTGGCCCTCGTCGGCGAGCACGTCGCCGGCGCGCTCGACGGCGGCATCGGCGTCCCCGATCGCCCGGCCCTGACGCGCGAGATTGACCGTCAGCACCGGCACCTCGCTGGCCCGGACGACCTCCTCGGTCACGCTCCCGAGGACGTACCGGTCGACGCCCGACCGCCCGCGGGTCCCCATCACGATCATGTCGGCGTCGCGGTCCTCGGCGTACGCGCCGATGACGGTCTTCGGATTCCCCTCCTCGATCGCTGTGACGACGTCGACGCCGCGCTCCTCGGCCTCCTCGGCGATTCGCGCGGTCGCCTCCTCGCCCTCCTCGCGTCGGGCCTCGCGGGTCTCGGCCCGGCCCGCCTCGGAGGGCTGGTAGTTCAGCGCCTTCTCGTCGACAACGTAGAGGGCGTGGACCTCGGCGTCCGCGAGCTCGGCGACGTTGAGCGCGTGGGTCGTCACCGGGCGCTGTTCGGTACCGTCGGTCGGAACGAGGATCCTGTCGTACATGTCCGAGCGTTCGGCCCGGCGGTTGAAGTATTTCGGGTCTCCGGTCAGCAGAACCGGTCGAGTCCCGACTGTCGGCGCGCCCGCCCTTCGGGATCGGCGACCCACGGCGTCCGACCGTCGCGGGCGGCGTCGAGGTCGACGTCCGGCGGGTCGGCGGCCTCGTGGCCGGGACACGACGGTCCGCACTCGGCGGGGTTGACCACGCCGCCTTTCCACTCGCAGAACGGCAGGCCGTCGGCGCCCTCGCGGGCCGCGATCTCGGCCCGCGCGCAGGCGGGAAACTCGTAGGTCCGCCACCCCTTCCCGTAGGCCCGCTCGGCCATCCGCCGGCGCCGACGGGCCTTCTCGTCGGCCGAGACGGGCGCGACGTCGGTCCGGAGCGGGTGTTCGTCGAGCACCTCGACGCCGCCCTCCGAGGCGGGCAGGGGCTCGGGCTCGCGGACGACCTCCCGGTCGCCGGTTTCGGGGTCGAACCGCCAGACGCCGACCGGGTCGGGGAGCCGGTTGAGGTGGGCGCCGGTGACGTAGCTCTCGGTCGCGAGCACCGCTTTGTCGACCACCGCGAGGCTCGCGTCCTTCCGGAGCTGTGTCAACAGGTCGCCGGGCGCGTCGAGGTCGGGCTTGTTCTCGACGCCGACGAGCCGCCCGAACCAGTCGTCGGGGTAGCGCGCGACCTGCCGGACGCCGCCGCCGAGCGCGCGCTCGAAGAACCCGATCTCGACCGCCCGGTCGGCGACCCGTCTGGCGTGCTCGGGCGAGCAGTCGAACGCCTCGACGGGGTCGCGGGCCCGCCCGACGCTCGCGTCGCTCTCGACGGCGGCGTCGGGGATCGCCTCGGGAGTCAGCGCCGCGCGGGCGTCCATCTCCGGGCCGGGCTCGACGCAGACCACGTCGAGGATGCGGTTGCCCGGCGCGCGGACCCCGCCGCCGATCTGGCGGCCGACGACCCACTCCTCGGTCGCTTCGAGGTGAGCGCACAGCGCCAACTCGAAGGGGAACTCTCGCACACTCTCGCTCCGGACGCCGGAAACAAAAGCTAATCGCCGGTCGGGATCGGCTCGTCGCGTCCGGGCTCGGTCGCGTGCGGTCCGTCAGGTCGCCGTCGCGTCCTCGGCGGCCGACGGCGCGGTCTCGCGCTCCATCTCGAGCACGTCGAGTTCGCCGTCGAGAGTCACCGCCAGCACCTCGTCGTCGAGCGGGATCTCGATCCGGATCCGCCACGGATCCTCCGAGCGGACGGTGGTGTACTCGTCGCTGACACACCACGGCAGGTCCCAGTAGGGCTTCGTACAGAGGTCGACGCCGTGGTCGCGGTGGAACGTTACCACGTCCGACTGGTCGAGTAGCGAGAGGCCCACCGCCGAGTAGAGCCGGTGGCGACACTGCTCGCACTCGTGGTCGACCCGGACCTCCAGCCCGAGGTAGTCCTCGTCGTCGTGGGTGACTGCGGTCCGCATCCGGCCGTTACACTCGGGGCAGACCCCGTCGGCCGCCAGACAGTGGAGGTGGCGGACGCGCTGATTGAACGCGTCGAGGATCTCCTCGCGGGTCCGGTCGTTGAGTCCGCCGGGCGGGAACGGATACTCTCCGTGGTTCTTCTCGCACTCGCTACACGCGATGGCCAGCATCTCGTCGGCGTAGTAGGCGTGGAGGGCGGCCCCGCAGGCCGCGCAGGTGCTGTCGGTCTCGAACGGCCCCATCTCGGGGTGCTCGTTGAAGGTCCCGGCGAGCACCGCGCGGACGACCTTCTTGCCCGCCTGCCGGAACTCGTAGCCGTCGTCGGTGCTCGCGACGAAGTGGTCGGTGAGCTGTTTGAGGTGGTAGTTGAACTGCGCGCTGTCGCGCATGTCGACCTCCCGGCGCAACTCCGAGAAGCTCACCGGGCGCTCGGGGGCCTTCCAGAGCGCCTCCAGGATCGAGAGCCGCGTTTCGTTGGCGATGACCGAGAACGCCTCGGCGGGGGCCACGCAGTCCTCGCAGTCGTTGATGGTCGCGTTCGGCCCGCTCGTCTCGCTCATACGTCGGCCAACGACCGCTTGGGGCTAAAACGTTCGCTTTAGCTCTCTTTTGTAAAATATATTATGGGTATGGCCGCTCGATCGGGAGCGACCCCGACCGACGACGCGCGCACTTCGGTACCACTGGTCTCGCCCCGACGCGACCGGGCGAACCAGAACAGTAGGTTTATCAGTCGTTCGGGGCGAATCTTCCAGTAGAATTACTTCAGGAGGTCAACGTTGACAGGAACATACGCCCAACCGGAGGTGAATATCGGGCTGGTCGGCCACGTAGACCACGGAAAGACGACGCTCGTGCAGGCGCTTTCCGGCGAGTGGACGGACCAGCATTCCGAGGAGATGAAACGTGGTATCTCCATCCGGCTCGGGTACGCAGACGCCACGTTCCGGCAGTGTCCCGGCATGGACGCTCCGGAGTGCTACACGGTCGATGAGACCTGCCCGGATGGCAGCGAGAGCGAACCGGTCCGAACGGTGTCGTTCGTCGACGCGCCGGGCCACGAGACGCTAATGGCGACGATGCTCTCTGGCGCGGCCATCATGGACGGCGCGGTGCTCGTGGTGAGCGCGAGCGAGCCGGTCCCGCAGGCCCAGACCGAAGAACACCTGATGGCGCTCGACATCATCGGGATCGACAACATCGTCATCGCCCAGAACAAGGTCGACCTCGTCGACCGCGAGCAGGCCGAGCAGAACTACCGGGAGATCCAGGAGTTCGTCGAGGGCACCGTCGCCGAGGACGCGCCGGTCGTGCCTATCTCGGCCCAACAGGAGGTCAACATCGACCTCCTCATCGACGCCGTCGAGGAGGAGATCCCGACGCCCGACCGCGATCCGGATCGGGACGCCCGGATGTACGTCGCCCGGAGCTTCGACATCAACCGTCCCGGCACGTCGTGGGACGGGCTGGTCGGCGGCGTGCTCGGCGGCAGTCTGGTCGAAGGCCGGCTGTCGAACGGCGACGAGATCGAACTCCGGCCCGGCAGGGAAGTCGAGGAGGGCGGCCAGACCGAGTGGCAGCCCATCCAGACAGAGGTGCGCTCGCTTCAGGCGGGCGGCGACACCGTCGACGAAGTGACGCCCGGCGGCCTGCTCGGCGTCGGCACCGGCCTCGACCCCAGCCTCACCAAGGGCGACGCGCTGGCGGGCCAGCTCGCCGGCCCGCCGGGGTCGCTCCCGCCGACGTGGCGCCAGTTCACGATGGAGGTCGATCTGCTCGAACGCCTCGTTGGCGTCGACGACGAGGACGTCGAGGAGATCTCGACGGGCGAGCCGCTGATGCTCACCGTCGGCACCGCGACCACGGTCGGCTCTGTGACCAGCGCCCGCGAGGGCGAGTGCGAGGTCGCGCTGAAGCGCCCCGTCTGCGCGCCCGAGGGGGCCAAGATCGCCATCAACCGCCGGATCGGCGCACGCTGGCGGCTCATCGGCGTCGGCACCCTGCGCGGATAGATGGCCGACGCGGTCGCCTTCGACACGAGCGCACTCATGATGCCGATCGAGTGCGACGTGCGGGTCTTCGACGAACTCGACCGCCTGCTGGGCGAGTTCGAGTGCGTCGTCCCCCGCGCCGTCCGCGACGAGCTGTCGAAGCTCGCGGACGGCGCCGGACAGGAAGCCGTCGCCGCGAGCGTCGGCGCGGACCTGGCGGCCGACCGCTGTCGGACCGTCGATCACGACGAATCGTACGCCGACGACGCGCTGGTCGAACTCGCAGACGAGGTCGACTACGTCGTCACGAACGACGCCCCGTTGAAACGGCGCGTGCTCGACGCGGGCACACCGGTAATTCATATAAGGGGCCGGAACAAACTCGAAATCAGCAAACTTTAGCATGTACAAACGGGTCAGACTCAAAGATACGGTCGAGGTGCCCCCAAAGCACCTCGCGGAGGTCACGCCGAAGCTAGTGAAGCGACTGCTCCAGGACAAACTCGAAGGTCGGATGGACGAGGACGCGGGTAGCGTCGTCAGCGTCACCGAGGTCCACGACATCGGCGACGGCGCGGTGTTGCCAAACCGCCCCGGCGTCTACTACGAGGCGGAGTTCGACGCCGTCACCTACGACCCGAAGATGCAGGAGGTCGTCGACGGCGAGATCGTCGAGGTCGTCAACTTCGGCGCGTTCGTCGGCATCGGTCCGGTCGACGGACTGCTCCACGTCTCTCAGATCTCCGACGAGTACCTCGCGTACGACGAGGAGGGCCAGATGCTCGCCTCCCGCGAGTCGAACCGCACGCTCGGGGTCGGCGACTCGGTCCGGGCGCGCATCGTCACCAAGAGCATCGACGAGCGCAACCCCCGCGAGAGCAAGATCGGCCTCACCGCAAAGCAGGTCGGACTGGGCAAACACGGCTGGCTGAAAGAGGACCGCGAGAAGCGCCAGGCGACCACCGAGAGTGAGTAACGATGGCCAGTGACCGACTCGCCTGCCGCGAATGTCACGCCGTCGCCGAGCCCGATCAGGACACCTGCCCGATCTGCGGGTCGACCAGCCTCACCGAGGACTGGGCCGGATACGTCATCGTCGCCCATCCCGACGAGAGCGAGATCGCCGTCGAGATGGAAGTCACCCAGCCGGGCAAGTACGCGCTGAAAGTCCGGTAGAGCCGTGAGCGACGCCCTCCTCGTCTTGCCCGACGAGCTCCGCGGCGAGCTCAAAGCGCCGCTTGGGCGGATCTTCACCGACGCCGAGCCGCTGGTGGCCGCGGCGGGCGGCCCCCTCATCGCGGTCGGCGACGTGGTGACCGCCCACCTCGCGGCGGCCGGAGCCGCCCCGGACGTCGCGGTCGTGGACGGACTGACCGAGCGTGAGGCTGTCTCCGAGTCGGTCGGCGAGGAGGTCGCCCGCCTCCGCGAGACCGCCCGCGAAGTCCGCGTCGAGAATCCCGCGGCGACCCTGACCCGCGAGTTGCTCGTCGCGCTCCGGGACGCGCTCGCCGACTCCGAGCCGACGATCGTCGTCGTCGACGGCGAAGAAGACCTCGCGACGCTGCCCGCGATCGCCCTCGCGCCGGCCGGCGCGAGCGTGGTCTACGGCCAGCCGGGCGAGGGAATGGTCCACGCGACCGTGACCGACGAGCGCAAGGCAGAGATGCGCGACCTGTTGAGACGGATGGACGGCGACGCCGCGGCGGCGCTCGGTATCCTGGACGGCGAGTAGCGAACGCTGGACGCGGATTTCCGGCGGGTGTACGCGATGCTCGACAATTCAGTCGTCGCACCAGTTGCCGTACCGCGAGCGAGGAGCGTAGTCGTTCGAAAGGCACTGCCTTTCGTGATGACGAGAGAGCGTCGCTCTCTCGGATCACGACGAGCGAGCGGGCCGAGGAACCGTCGAACGAGCGCCTCCGGCGCTCGTGAGGCGGTGACGAAGTGCTTTTCATCGACGTTTTGCAAGGGCGGCGCGTTCAGGCGCCGCCCGCAGCAAAAGGTCGTTGGTCGTTCGAAATCCTTTTACACGCTACGAGGAGTATAAGTGAGTAACTGAGTACACATGGAAGTCGAAATCCTCTCCGAGGAGCAGAACCCGATGCTCCACCGGTCCGAAGTGCGGTTCCAGATCGTCCACGACGAAGCGACCCCCTCGCGGCTGTCGGTCCGCGACAGCCTCGCCGCGAAGCTCGACAAGGATTCGAGCGAGGTCGTGGTCCACGAGATGAACACCAAGTTCGGGATGCGCAAGACGGTCGGCTACGCCAAAGTCTACGAGAGCCCCGAGCACGCCCGCGACGTCGAGCAGGACCACATGCTCGAACGCAACAAGATCACCGCCGAAGCCGACGGCGAGGCCGACCCCGAGGAGGCCGAATAATGGCGCGACACGAACTCTACAACGACGACGGCACCACGGACCGCGAGCAGTGTACCCGGTGTGGCGACTCGTTCCTCGCCGACCACGGCGACCGCCTCCACTGCGGTCGGTGCGGGTACACCGAGTGGAAGTAAGGCGATGCTCCGGTTCGGGGCGCGGCGCACCGTGACCGACCGAGCGGTGAGCGGGGAGCCGTGAGCGAGCGACTGCGCGTCCTCGGTATCGAGGGAACCGCGTGGGCGGCCAGCGCGGCCGTCTGCGTGAGCGACCCGACCGACGGCGCGTCGGCGGTCGATCCCGACTCGGTTTTTATCGAGACCGACGCGTACCAGCCAGACAGCGGCGGCATTCACCCCCGCGAGGCGGCCGAGCACATGAGCGACGCCGTCCCGGCGGTCGTCGAGACCGCGCTCGAGGCGGCCGACGGCCCGATCGACGCGGTCGCGTTCTCGCGCGGGCCCGGGCTCGGCCCGTGTCTGCGAACCGTCGGCACGGCCGCCCGCGCGCTGGCCGGCGCCCTCGACGTGCCGCTGGTCGGGGTCAACCACATGGTGGCCCACCTCGAGATCGGCCGCCAGCAGTCCGGGTTCGACTCGCCGGTCTGTCTGAACGCCTCGGGCGCGAACGCACACGTTCTGGGCTACCGCAACGGCCGATACCGCGTCCTCGGCGAGACGATGGACACCGGCGTCGGCAACGCCCTCGATAAGTTCACCCGCCACGTCGGGTGGTCCCACCCCGGCGGCCCGAAGGTCGAGGCGGCGGCCAAAGACGGCGAGTACGTCGACCTCCCGTACGTCGTCAAGGGAATGGACTTCTCGTTTTCGGGGATCATGAGCGCCGCGAAAGACGCCTACAAACAGGGCGTCCCGGTCGAGGACGTCTGTTTCTCGCTCCAGGAGAACGTCTTCGCCATGCTGACTGAGGTCGCCGAGCGCGCGCTGTCGCTGACCGGGAGCGACGAGCTCGTCCTCGGGGGCGGCGTCGGACAGAACGACCGCCTTCGGGCGATGCTCGCGTCGATGTGCGACCAGCGCGGGGCCGACTTCTACGCGCCCGAGCCCCGATTCCTCCGGGACAACGCCGGGATGATCGCGGTGCTCGGCGCCGAGATGGCGCGGGCCGGCGACACGATCGGCGTCGAGGCGTCGGCGGTCGACCCGAATTTCCGGCCGGATCAGGTCGAGGTCTCGTGGCGCTCGGCCGACGAGTCGGTCGCGCGCCGACGCCCGGGTCGCGACGAGCGACAGGGCGCCGAGGCGACCGTCGAGATCGGTCCCGAACGGGTCACCAAGCGCCGCCTGCCCAAACGCTACCGCCATCCCGATCTCGACGCGCGGCTCCGGCGCGACCGGACGGTCCTCGAAGCCCGACTCACCAGCGAGGCGCGCAGTCACGGCGTCCCCACGCCGGTCGTCTACGACGTCGACCCCGTCGAGGGGACGATCGTCTTCGAGCGCGTGGGCGCGACCGACCTCCGAGACGATCTAACGCCCGATCGAGTCCGGGCGGTCGCCCGTCACCTCGCCGCGATCCACCGCGCGGGGTTCGTCCACGGCGATCCGACGACCCGGAACGTCCGGGTCGGGCGGCCGACCGGCGGCCCGGACGCCGGCCGGACGTATCTCATCGATTTCGGGCTCGGCTACTACACCGACGACGTCGAGGACTACGCGATGGACCTCCACGTCTTCGGCCAGAGCCTCGACGGGACGGCCGACGACGCCCCAACGCTCCGCGAGACGTTCGCGGACGCGTACGCCGAGGCCGGGGACCCGGACGTGCTCGCGCAGTTAGCGGCGATCGAGGGCCGGGGCCGCTACCAGTAGCGGTCCATCGGCGGTCCTCGATCACCGAAGGCTACAAGCGCGCCCCGGCCCATGGTGCGTCTATGTACGTGCTGGGCGTCGTCGGCGAGTCGGCGCGCGCGATCGCCGACGACTTGGCGGAGCAGTTCGGCGGGGACGAACGGGTCGCGGTCGTGACGCGCGAGCATCCCGACATCGAGGACGGAGCGCCGGGAGACACGAGAGTCCAGTTCGGCGAGGACGGGTGGCGGGCGTCGGGTCGGGACCGATCGCTCTCGGACCTCCTCGAGGACCTCGCCCCGGAGTACGACTACGCCGTCCTCGCGGGATTCCCCGAAGCCGACGTCCCGCAGGTGATCGTCGGCGACGCGTCTGCCCGCGGGACGGCGCTGGTGGAGGCGGCCGAACCCGCGGACCTCGACCCCGCCGAGGTCCGGGCGCGCCTCGATGCGACCGAGCCCTACGAGACCCTCGAATCGCTGGTCGCCGAAGCGAAGCGCTCGGCCGACGCCCCCTTTTCGGGCGCCATCGCCACCTTCACCGGCCGGGTTCGCGCGAAGGACGACGACGACGACGAGCCGACCGAGTACCTCGAGTTCGAGAAGTACGAGGGCGTCGCCGAGGAGCGGATGACCGCCATCGAGTCGGAACTCGAAGACCGCGACGGCGTGTTCGACGTGTTGCTGTACCACCGGACCGGCGTCATCGAGTACGGCGAGGACATCGTCTTCGTCGTGGTGCTGGCCGGTCACCGCGAGGAGGCGTTCCGCACGGTCGAGGACGGGATCAACCGCCTCAAAGACGAGGTACCGATCTTCAAGAAGGAGGTCACGACCGACGAGCAGTTCTGGGTCCACGAGCGGTCGTGACTCCGGTCGCGCCGCCGAACGTCAGACGTTAGCACGACTTTACGACAAGAAAATAGTCTGTAGAAAGAAAGTGTGAGAAGATCTTTTGAACTTTTTGCGGGACTCAGAAAACGTCGTAAAACGAGCGTTTCACCCCATTTTCCCCTGTCGTGTCGGATTCAAAATGCGAACGCTCGGAAAACTACGCTAACCGTCTCCTCTTTATAACACCCCCTGGTGTCAAAGGAGAAACGAGGCATGAGCGCAACCACGAAGCCCTCCGAAACCCCCGAACCGCAGTCGAAGGAACAGCGGCTCAAGCAGTTCCTCCAGCGCAAGGCCGACGACGGGGAGATGTACTTCAAGAGCAAGTTCATCGCCGACGAAGTCGACCTCTCCGCCAAGGAGATCGGCGCGCTGATGGTGAAGCTCAAAGACTCGGCGACCGACCTCGAGATCGAGAAGTGGTCGTACACGAGCGCGACGACCTGGCGCATCGCCCCCGCCTGACTCCCCGGGGTCGCGTCGCACCGCCGCCCGACTGGTCCCTTCTTCCCCGCTTTCGAGCCGGTAGCGATCGCTGGCTTCGATAGGTTTGTAACCGCCCGCCGAGACGCTTCTGGCGTGTCACTCGTCTCGGCGCTCACGACCGCCATCCTGCCGGTGTTGTCGGTGGCGGCCGTCGGATTCGTGCTCGGCAAGACCCGCGACGTCGACGTCGACGCGCTCGGGACGATCACCATCTACGTCCTCACCCCGTCGCTGGTGTTTTACAGCCTCGCGACCTCGTCGCTGTCGGGCGAAGTCGCCGCGCGGGTCGTCGGGGGCGTCGTCGCGTTCACCTTCGTGATGGTTCTGCTCGCGGAGGGCGTCGGTCGCCTGCTCGGGGAGTCCGAACCCGTACTGGGCGCGATAGTCCTCTCGTCGTCGTTCCCCAATGCGGGCAACTACGGTATCCCGCTCGCGGCGTTCGCGTTCGGCGCGGTCGGGCGCTCGACCGCGGTGCTCTTTATCGCGGGCCAGTCGGTGCTGATGTACACCGTCGGGGTCTACGTCGCGTCCCGGAGCGGAACCACGACCGCTGGCGGCGCCGTCGCGGAGGTGTTCAGGCTCCCGCTTGTGTACGCGGTCGCGATCGCGGGGCTCGCGCGGTGGTTCGACGCCGTCCCGCCGACCGACACCGCCGCGATGGAGACCCTGCGGCTCGTCGGCGATTCTGCGATCCCCGTCATGTTGCTCATCCTCGGGATCCAGCTCGCCAACACCCGCCACGGCGCCGCGCTCTCGCGGGTCGCCGTCTCGAACGGCCTGAAGCTCGTGGTCGCGCCGGCGGTCGGCGTCGCGGTCGCGTTCGCGGTCGGTCTCGGGGCGGACTCGACGGTCGCGCGGGTGTTCGTGCTCGAAGCCGCGATGCCCGCGGCCATCACGCCGCTCATCCTCTCGATCGAGTACGACGAGGGCGCGGTCGGCGTCTCCGGCCCGGAGTATCTCAGCACCGCCATCTTCGCCAGCACGCTCGCCAGCGTGGGCACGCTGACCGTCCTCATCGCGGTGTTGCAGTCGGGTGCGGTGATTTAGTCGGCGCTGTCAGGGGGTTTATCAACGCCCGCGCCGTACCTCGTAACCGAATGGGTTCGAACGCCCCGCCCGCCGACGGTCCGTCGCCGGAGCGATTGCGCGGCGTGTTCCGGGTGTACGAGGCCCGCCGCGAGGGCGACCAACTGGTGTACTTCGGGGAACCGCTCGTCGCGCAGGACCAGCTCATGGACGCCGTGTGGCCGCTGTTTCGCGAACACGGCTACGAGGTCCAGCTCTCGACGCGCACCGGCGAGTACGTCCTCGTGGCCGAACCCTCGGACACGAGCATCGACGGGATCCCGTGGACGAACGTACTCTTGTTCGTGTTGACCGCGCTCTCGACGCTGTACGCCGGGGCCGCGTGGTACCACATCGACGTCGCGGCCGACCCCCTCGCGCTCCTCGAAGCGTGGCCGTTCGCCGCCGCGGTCATCGGCGTCTTGCTCACCCACGAGCTCGGCCACTACGTGATGACTCGGTACCACGGCGTCGAGGCGAGCCTGCCGTACTTCATCCCGATGCCGACGCTCATCGGCACGATGGGCGCGGTCATCCGGATGAAAGGCCACATGCCCGACCGCGAGGCGCTGTTCGACATCGGGGTCGCCGGGCCGATCGCGGGGCTGGTCGCGACCGTCGCCGTCACCGCGATCGGGCTCGCCATGGGGCCGATCGACGTCCCGCCGGGGCTCGTCGACAACCCCAACACGATCCAGATCGAGTTCGGCTACCCGCCGCTCCTGACGCTCATCGCCTCGATCATGGGCGAGCAAGTGAGCTACGCCGACCCCACGAAGGCGATCAACCCCGTCGTCATCGGCGGCTGGGTCGGGATGTTCGTCACCTTCCTCAACCTCATCCCGGTCGGCCAACTCGACGGGGGCCACATCGTCCGCGCGATCCTCGGCGAGCACCAAGAGCGCATCGCCGCGCTCGTCCCGGTCGCGCTGTTCGGGCTCGCGGCGTACGTCTTCTACGTCAAACAGGTCTCCAACGCCTCGGTGCTGTGGGTGTTCTGGGGACTGCTCGCGACGTGGGTCGCCTACGTCGGGCCCGCGACGCCGATCGACGACGACGGGCTCGATACGCGCCGGAAGCTGGTCGGTCTCCTGACGCTCGTGTTCGGCGTGCTGTGTTTCACGCCGGTCCCGATCGAGATCATCACGTAACCCCTCGGTCGGTTCTCGGCTACGTTCCGTGCGTGTACCCGCGATCGGCCAGCGGCTCGCCGTCGAGTTCGACGCCCGCGGCGGTCGCCTCGCCGATCACCGAGATCGGGGTCGGTGAGGCCTCTCTGAGCGCCGGAACTTCGGCCTCGGGCGCCGTGAACACCAGTTCGAAGTCCTCGCCAAAGAAGATCGAGAGCTCGCGGCGCTCGGCTCTCCCGTCGGCCACCGTCCGGACCGACTCGTCGACCGGTAGCGACTCCGAGTCGACCGAGAATCCGCAGTCGCTCGCCGCCGCGAGCTGGTGGAGCGAGCGCGCGAGCCCGTCGCTCGAATCCATCATCGCGGTCGCGCGCGGCGCGACCGCCCGGCCCGCCGCGACCCGTGGCTCGAACCGGAACAGCCCGTTGGCGCGTTCGTACTCGCCGCGGTCGAACAGCGCGAGTGCGGCTCCGCTCCGGCCGAGCGTGCCGGTGACACAGACGACCTCGCCCGGGCTCGCGCCCGACCGGAAGACGGGGGCGTCGGTCCGGCCCAGCGCGGTGGTCGCGGTCGTGAACTCCCGGCTCTCGTCCAGATCGCCGCCGACGTACTCTGCGCCGACCGCTTCGCAGACGTCGCTCGCGCCCGCGACGAACGCCTCTAGCTCCTCGGGGTCGAACGCTGGCGCGGCGTACACCGCGACCGCGGCGGTCGCCGCCGCGCCCATCGCGGCCACGTCCGACAGCGACGCGCCGACCGCCCGCCAGCCCGCGGTGTACCGGTCGGTCCCGTCGGGGAAGTCGGTCGTCTCGTGGAGCATGTCGGTCGTCAGCACCTGTTCGCCCACGACCGCGGCGTCGTCGCCCGCGGCCGAAAGTCGATCGGCGAGCGCCGACAGTGCCGCCCGTTCGTCCATGGGTCGCCAATCGCGCGCTCGCCGGGAAAGTGCTCCGGTCTCGACGGTTTCGTTCGGTGGCTTCAAGCCGCGACCCGCCGTCTGTCGGGGCGATGGAGGTCAACCTCGGCGACGTGCGGTCGGCCGGCGTCGGCTTCGTCGCGGGCGCGATCGTGCTGGTGGCGGTGTACTCGTTCGTCGGCCTCGACGAGGTGGCGGCGGCGCTGGGCCGTGCCGATCCCGCGATCGTCGCGGCGGTCGTCGCGGTCGCGCTCGCGTGGCTGGTGGCCTGGAGCCTCGCGCTCCGGACCGTGCTCGCGGTCATCGCGACCGAGATATCGGTCCCGCGGGCGTTCATGCTGTTCGCGGGCGCGACGTTCGCCAACAACGTGACCCCGTTCGGACAGGCCGGCGGCGAGCCGTTCAGCGCGCTGCTGGTCTCGCGCACCACCGGCATCGAGTACGAGAACGGGCTGGCGGCGGTCGCGAGCGTCGACACCCTCAACTTCGTCCCGTCGGTCTCGTTCGCGCTGGTCGGGGTCGGCTACTACGCGACCCGGTTCACCGTCGGCGGCCGGATCGAACTCGCGGCGCTCGCGCTCGGCGCGCTCGCGCTCGCGGTCCCGCTCGGGGCGTTTCTCGGGTGGCGAGCGCGCGACCGCCTCGCCGCGGTCGCGGTCTCGGTCATCGTCCCGGCGGGCCGGCTCGTCGGTCGGGTCGTCCCGATCGTCGGGACGCCCGACCGGGCCGACGTGCGACGCCGGATCGAGGGGTTTTTCGCCGCGCTCGAACGGGTCGCGGGCGACCGCCACCAGCTCGGGGTCGCGCTCGGGTTCTCCGCGCTCGGCTGGCTCCTGCTGTCGGTGTCGCTGTGGCTCTCGCTGGTCGCGCTCGGTCACGCGGTGCCGTTCGCGGCGGCGCTTTTCATCGTCCCGCTCGCGAGCGTCGCCAGCGTGACGCCCCTGCCCGGCGGGCTCGGCGGCGTCGAGGCGACGCTGGTCGTGCTCATCGTGCCGATCACGGGGGTCGACGCCGCCACCGCCGGCGCGGCCGCGGTCGTCCACCGCGGGGCGACCTACTGGCTCCCGGTCTTGATCGGGGGCGCCGCGACCGCGGTGCTCGAAGCGAACAACGCACACGGCGTGGGCGAATGACGACCCGCTAACGATGCCTTTAAACGCCGCGGAACGGAATTCGTGGGTATGACGACGCTCTACGACGTTCCCGCGGACGACCTCATCGACGCGGTCGCCGCGACGCTCGAGGATCGACTCGACGAACCCGACTGGGCAGAGTACGCCAAGACCGGCGAGAGCCGCGAGCTCCCGCCCGAGCAGGAGGACTTCTGGGCGACCCGCGCCGCGAGCATCCTCCGGAAGGTCGCCACCGACGGTCCCATCGGCGTCGAGCGCCTCTCGACCCACTACGGCGACAAGAAGGGCGGGTCGAACCGCTATCAGGTCGCCCCCGAACACCGCACCGACGGCAGTCGGAACATCATCCGGACGATCCTCCAGCAGCTCGAAGACGAGGACCTCGTCGACACCGAGGGCAACGCGGGCCGCATCGTGACCGGCGACGGTCGCAGTCTCCTCGACGACGCCGCGGGCGAGGTCATGCAGGACCTCGACCGGCCGGAGCTCGAACGCTACGCGTAATCCGTTCTCGCCGGGGCGTTCGCCCCGCCGCAGTTTTCCGCTCCCGGGAGCCGCGCGTCGGGCCCGCCCGACGGGCCGCCCCGTCCGTAATGGTTTTTGGCCGTGCGCGATAACGAACACGTAGTCATGAGCGACCAGCCCGACGACGAGCGCCTCGAAGAACTCCGCAAGAAGAAGATGCAGGAGATGCAAGAGCAGGGCGGCCAGGAGGAGGCCCAACAGCAGGCCCAACAGCAGGCCGACGCCCAGAAGCAGGCGATGTTGCGCAAGCACCTCACCGACGGCGCGCGCAAGCGGCTCAACTCCGTCCGGATGAGCAAGCCCGACTTCGCCGAGCAGGTCGAGCGACAGGTCCTCGCGCTGGCCCAGAGCGGTCGAGTCAACGGCAAGATCGACGAGGACAAGATGAAAGAGCTCCTCCGCGAGCTCAAGCCCGACTCCAAGAGCTTCAACATCCGCCGGCGCTGAGATGGAGCTCGGTCTGCTCTACAGCGGCGGGAAAGACTCGACGCTCGCGGCGCTCTTGCTCGAAGACTTCTACGACGTCACGCTCGTCACCGCGAGCTTCGGCATCACCGACGCGTGGGAACACGCGCGTGCGACCGCCGAGCGGACCGGCTTCGCGTTCGAGACAGTCGAGCTCGACGCCGAGGTGGCCGACGACGCGGTCGAGACGATGGTCGCCGACGGCTACCCCCGGAACGGGATCCAGCGGGTTCACCTCCACGCCCTCGAAGCCGTCGCCGAACTGGGCTTCGACGCGGTGGCCGACGGCACCCGCCGGGACGACAGAGTGCCGTCGGTCTCGCGGGCGCAGGCCCAGAGCCTCGAGGACCGCCACGGCGTCGACTACATCGTCCCGCTGGCCGGGTTCGGACGGGGCGCGGTCGACGCGCTCGTCGAGGAGACCCTCGACGTCCGGACGGGCCCGAGCGACCAGATCCCGAAGGCCGACTACGAGGACGAACTCCGGGCGTTGCTGGCCCGCGAACACGGCGAGGCGGCGGTCGCCGAGGTGTTCCCCGACCACACCCAGACGTACGTCGAGGGGTTCGCGCGCGCCGACGCCGAGTCGGGGGCGCCGGACGCGAAGTAAAAGGTTTCAAGCGCGCGCTCGCCCAACGTCTCCCCATGTACGACCGAATCAAGGGCTTCCGGGACTTCTACCCCGCGGAGATGGGCGCGCGCCGCGAGACGTTCGACGCCGTCGAGGACACCGCCCGACGCTACGGCTTTCGGGAGATCGACACGCCCGCGCTGGAGCGGACCGAAATGTACGTCGACAAGAGCGGCGAGGAGATCGTCGACGAACTCTACAGCTTCGAGGATCAGGGCGGCCGCGACGTGGCGCTGACGCCCGAGCTCACTCCGACGGTCGCCCGGATGGTCGTGGCGAAACAGCAAGAGCTCAGCAAGCCGATCAAGTGGTTCTCGACGCGACCGTTCTGGCGGTACGAGGAGCCCCAGAGCGGCCGCAAACGGGAGTTCTACCAGACCAACGTCGACATCTTCGGCTCCTCGGCGCCCGAGGCAGACGCGGAGTTGCTGGCCTGCGCGGCCGACGCGCTGACCGGGCTGGGACTCACCGCCGAGGACTTCGAGTTCCGGGTCAGTCACCGCGACATCCTCGGCGGGCTCCTCGACGCGTTCGACGCCGACGTCGACGTCGACGCCGCGATCCGGGCGGTCGACAAGAGCCAGAAAGTCGACCGGGCGGAGTTCTACGGCCTGTTGACCGACGCGGGGCTCTCCTACGAGCAGGCCGAGACGTTCGACGACCTGCTCGATACCCCCGAAGACGACCTCGACGAGCTGGTCGCGTTCGCCGAGACCGACCGAGTCGAACACGCCGTCGACAACCTCACCGAGGTGCTCGAAGCGACCGCCGACTTCGGCGCGCGCGAGTACTGCGCGCTCTCGCTGGAGACCGCCCGCGGCCTCGACTACTACACCGGCGTCGTCTTCGAGTGTTTCGACGCGACCGGCGACGTGAACCGCTCGATCTTCGGCGGCGGCCGGTACGACGACCTCATCGAGGGGTTCGGCGGCCAGCCTACGCCCGCGGTCGGATTCGCGGTCGGCGACGCGACGCTGACGCTGTTGCTCCAGCGGGCGGGCGTCTGGCCCGACGAGGCGCTCGCGACCGACTACTACGTGTTGCAGGTCGGCGACACCCGCGCGGTGGCCGCCGACATCACCCGTGAGCTCCGCGAGGCCGGTCACGTCGTCGAGACCGACGTGGCGGGCCGGAGCTTCGGCGCCCAGCTCGACTACGCCGACTCGATCAACGCCGAGACGGTCGTCATCGTCGGCGAGCAGGACCTCGCCGACGGGAACGTGACGGTCAAGGACATGGCGTCGGGCGACCAGACCCAGACGCCCGTCGAGGCGTTCCCGCCCGAAGGCGTCTCGCGGCCGACCTACGAGGACTTCGAGTAGCGCACAGTCAACTTTTTTGACACCCCCTCCCGTACCCGCAGATATGAACGACCGCGGGACGACGTTCGAGCGAAAGCGGCTCCTTGGCGTGCTGGCGGTGCTGACGTTCGGCCTGACCGCGCTGACCGCGGTGCTGGGGCTGGTGGGACTGACGCCGGTTATCTTCGTGTTCGGGTTCTTCATCGTGGTGCCGCTGGTCGCGATCCTCGGGGACTCGCTGCCGTTCGTGGCGAGCGCTGGCGAGGCTGGCGATCGAGCGCCCGACGCGGACGCGGTCGATCCCGTCGAACGCCTCCGGGACAGATACGCCCGCGGCGATATCTCCGACGAGGAGTTCGAGCGACGGCTCGAACGGCTCATCGAGACCGAGGGCGTCGAGGCGGGCGAGACGCGCGAGCGAGTGTTCGAGCGGGAGTGAGGTTCCGGCGCCGACCGCGACGAGCGCCGTCGCTCCGGGGGTGCGAGTGGCGAGCTGACGGCACGACCGAACCGAGACTGCCCGCGGCGGGGTGTGCCCCGCGACCGCGAGGCCCCGCCGCGGCGACGCTCAGATCACGCCCGGGGTTGGCCCCGGCTTCCGATTTAAGCGCTCGCACCGACGCCGCCGCGTCCGTTCCCCCGACTTAAGTTCCTCGGCGACCGATCCCGATTCGATGCGCGCGTTCCGCGTCGCCTACGACGGCCGGCCGTTCCACGGCTTCCAGCGCCAGCCCGACGTTCCCACGGTGGAGGACAGACTGTTCGACGCCCTCCGGGATCTCGGGGTCGCCGACCGCAAGCCCGACGGGTACGCCGCGGCGGGCCGGACCGACGCCGGGGTCTCGGCGGTGGCCCAGACCGTCGCGTTCGAGTGCCCCGACTGGCTGACGCCGGCGGCGTTCAACAGCGAACTCCCGGGGTCGATCCGTGCGTGGGCGAGCGCCGACGCCCCGCCGGACTTCCACGCGACCCACCACGCGGCGTCCCGGGCGTACGAGTATCACTGTTACGCCCCCGACGCCGACCTCGACCGGGCGCGGGCCGCGCTCGACGATCTCCGCGGCGAGCACGACTTCCACAACCTCACGTCCGACGAGGCGAACACCGTCCGGGAGCTACGTGGCGAGGTTCGTCGCGACGGCGCGTATCTGGTCTTCGCGCTCCGGGCGGGCGGGTTCGTCCGCGAGATGGTCCGGCGCGTGGTCTCGCTGGTGCGGGCCGTCGCGACCGGCGACGCCCCGGCGTCGAAAGTCGAGCGCGTGCTCGGCGCCGAGCCGATTCAGGGGCCCGACGGCGTCGCGCCCGCGCCGGCGTTCCCGCTCGTGTTGACCGACGCGTCGTACCCGTCGCTGTCGTTTCGGCCCGACGCAACCGCCGCCGCGAGCGCCCGCGAGGTCTTCGAGGACTTGCGCGAGGAGCGGTCGACGGCCGCGCGGGTCGCGGCCGCGGTCGCCCGACGAATCGACGGTTGAACCCCGTTTTTCGGCCCCGGGACAGTGGCCGGTGTGGTCTCCGATCGAACGTTCTGGGAGGCCACCAAGCGAGTCGTCGCCGGAATCGTCGCCGCGGAGTTCGATCGCCGGCCGGAGTGACGTCTGAACCCCCGAACTCGTTCGCCGTCAGACCTACCGATTTTCGGACCCTACTCGCACCGATAGTCGACTGCGAGATGGCCGCCGACTGCGAGCGGACGACGACCCGCCGACTCCGCATCGCGTACCCCCGCGGGCAGACCTGCGAGGAGTACTACTGCGACGGCCACGCCCGGACGGTCCGCGAGGAGTTCGACCTCGAGGAGGCCGAAGTCGTCGAGACCGAGCCCCTCCGGGGAGGGTGTCGCCCCTCGGGACCGCTCAATCCCACCCGTCGGGCCAGATACCGGCGGCTCGCATCCCCTCCTCGTAGTCGTCCTCGCGGAGGCGGTTCGCGACCGCCTCGGCGGGCTGGCGGGGCAGGTCGTCGGTCGCGGCGAGTTCACGGATCACGAGCGCGGCGAGCATGGCGTGTTCCCGGAGGTTCCGGTCGTCGACCTTGTCGCGGGTGTCGGCGTGGGTGTGGCCCCACCCGCGGCCGCGCTCGCCGGACTTGCTGTGGAGCTGGAGCGCCGGGACGCCGCGCTTCAGGAACGGCCAGTGGTCGCTGAACGGGTGAACCCGATCGGTGGTGTCGATCGGCCGATCGGTCGCCTCGGCGACCCGCGCGGCCACCTCGCCCGTCGCCTCGGAGCCGTGGGTGTACGCCAGCAGGTCGCGGAACCGCCCCGCGCCGTCGACGTTCACCACCGCGCGGACGGTTTCGAGATCGAGGGCGTCGGCCAGCGCCTCCGCGCCCAGCAGTCCGGTCTCCTCGCAGCCGACGCCGGCGACGCGAACCCGGGCGTCGAGGTCCATCTCCGCGAGGAGGTTGGCGGCGGCGACGACCACGGTGATGCCACAGCCGTTGTCGAGCGCGCCCTCGGCGATGTCGTGGGCGTCGTGGTGGCCGACCACGACGATCTCCTCGTCGGTTTCGGGTCCGAGCACGGCCTGCGCGTTGTGGCTGGTCCCGCGCTCGGTGATCGCCTCGACCCGGAGCGCCGCGGTCGCGCCCCGCTCGGCGTAGTCGGTCAGCCACGCGCCGGTCTCCTTGCTCACGCCGACGCCGGGGATCGCGGCCTCGGCGTCGAACGTCAACGACCCGGTCGGCGGAAGCTGGCCGGGCTTGTGATTGTGGAAGACGAACGCCTTCGCGCCCGCGGCCGCCGCGTGGCCGAACGTCTCCATCCGGTGGACGAACCGCGATCCCTCCGGCGTGGTGGTCGAGGCGACCGCGATCTTCCCCTCGACGTCGCAGTCGTCTATCTCCGCGGGCGTGCCGTGGCCCACGTCGACGAGTTCGCCCCGGACCTCCCCGGCCGGCGAGTACGGCAGTGCGACGGTCTCGAACGAGCGCTCGACCGGGTCGGTGACCGCGAGCTCGGCGTCCCCGCGGGTCCACCGGTGCATCTCGAAGGCGTCGACCGAGACGTCGCGCGCGCCGGCGCGCTCGAACCCCTCGGCCACCAGGTCGGCGGCCCGCCGCTCGCCGGGGTGGCCCCCCATTCGGTTCTCGATCTCGGTCAGTCGAGTCAGAAACTCCCACGGGTAGGGGTCGCGCCACGCCTCGCCGAGCAGGCGGTCGGTGTCGCTCATGGACGCGTGGTTGCTCCGACGGCCCAAAAAGGTGGCCCGGGGTCGGCGCGTGCACGCTCGGCCGACCCGATCGCGGCGAGTCGTCGCCCGGTTGCGGTTCGAAATGACAAGAGCTTACATTCCGCGTTTCCCTATCGGGTGGTATGAGTTCGGTTCCCGAACGGTCGGAGATCGACGCCGAGTACAAGTGGGACTTGGAGAGCATCTACGCGACCGACGACGAGTGGGAGGACGCCTACGAGGCCGTCTCCGAGCGCCTCGACGACCTCCGGGACTACGAGGGGCGGGCCACCGAGGACGGCGAGACCCTGCTGGCCGTGCTGGAACTCCGCGACGAGATCATGCGCGAGGTGAGCCAGATCGTCTCCTACGCCCGGATGCGAAAGGACGAGAACACCGCCGACCAACACTACCAGGGGCTCGCGACCCGCGGGATGTCGCTGTCGTCTGACGCCTCCAGCGCCGCGAGCTTCATCGAGCCCGAGATCCAGTCGCTCGACCGCGAGGAACTCGACGCGATGGTCGAGTCGACCGACGGGCTCGGCGAGTACGACCACTACCTCGACGACGTGATCCGGATGTCCGACCACACCCGGTCGGCCGAGGTCGAGAACGTGCTGGCCGAACTCGGCGAGGTGACCGGCGCGGCCGGCGACATCTACGGCATGCTGCTGAACGCAGACATGGAGTTTCCCACCGTCGAGAAGCCCGACGGCGAGGCGGTCGAGATCACGCAGGACAACCTCACGACCCTGTTGAAAAACCCCGACCGGGAGTTCCGCGAGACCGTCTACGAGGGCTTTTTCGACCGGCTGGGCGAGATGCACAACACCATCGGCACCGCCTACGAGAACAGCGTGAAAGCCGACGTGAAGCTCGCGCGCATCCGCGGGTACGACACCGCCCGCGAGGCCGCCATGGACGGTCCCAACGTCCCCGCGGCGGTGTACGACAACCTCGTCGACACGGTCCGGGACAACCTCGACAAGCTCCACCGCCACGCCGAACTCAAGCGCGCGAGCCTCGGCGTCGACGAGCTCCGGATGTGGGACGTCTACATGCCGATGACCGAGACCGAGACTCCCGAGGTCTCCTACGAGGAGGCGACCGACCACGTCGTCACCGCGCTCGACGCGCTCGGCGACGACTACCAGAGCCGGGTCGCCGACGGCCTCGACTCTCGGTGGGTCGACGTCTACGAGACCCAGAACAAGCGCTCGGGGGCGTACAGCGCGGGCACGTACGACACCCAGCCGTTCATCCTGATGAACTGGCAGGACGACATCTCCTCGATGTTCACGCTGGCCCACGAACTCGGCCACTCGCTACACTCCCAGCTCACCAGCGAGGCCCAGCCGTACGTCTACGGCGACTACGAGATCTTCGTGGCCGAGGTCGCGAGCACGGTCAACGAGACCCTGCTGACCCACCACCTGCTCGAAACCGTCGAGGACCCGACGTTCCGGCGCCACGTCCTCAACGAGTATCTCGAACGCTTCCGGTCGACGCTGTACCGCCAGACCATGTTCGCGGACTTCGAGCACCAGGCCCACCAGGTCGTCGAGGAGGGCGGCGCCCTCACGCCCCAGAAGGCCGACGAGATCTACGGCGACCTCAAGGCCGAGTTCTACGAGCCGGCGGTCGTCGACGACCGGATCGCCCGCGAGTGGTCCCGGATCCCGCACTTCTACCGGGCGTACTACGTCTACCAGTACAGCACGGGGATCAGCGCGGCGGTCGCGCTCGCCGACCGGATCCTCGAAGAGGGCGAGCCCGCGGTCGAGGACTACCGCCGATTCCTCGAGAGCGGCTCGCGGGAGTACCCCCTCGATCTCCTCGACATCGCTGGCGTCGACATGTCCTCGCCCGAACCGATCCAGCGCGCGCTCGACGTGTACGACGAGTACCTCGACGAGATGGAGACGCTCGTTCGGGAGTGAGCGGTTCACGGCGGGCCCGGCGCGGTTTTCAGCCCGTAAGAAGCCGGAGTGTATTTTAAGTACCGTCGCTGACTTGTTCGGGCCATGGAACGGTCAGTTCGGTCGCGATACGAGGACGCGCTGTGGTGGTCGATGGACAGGCTCGGGGTGAGCGAGTCGGTCGAGCGCAAGGTCGTCGCGGCGATCGCCCTCCAGTTCGCCGTCTCGGCGGCGCTCGCGGTGCTCCCGTTTTTCGCGGCCGGAATCGGTCGGATCGCGGTCACGCTCGTGTTGCTCGGGCTGTCGGTCGTCGCGTTCGTGAACACCGTGCTCATCGCGCGCCGGGACCTCGTCGAACCCATTCTGGCGCTCGAACGGAGCGCCGACGCCATCGCCGCGGGCGACCTCGACGCGTCGCCGCCCGAGACCGACCAGACCGACGAACTGGGCAACCTCGTCGCGTCGTTCGGGGACATGCGGGCGTACCTCGGCGTGGTCGCCGATCAGGCCGACGCCCTCTCGCGCCAGGAGTTCGACGACCCCGCGCTCGATCGCGAGGTCCCCGGCGAGTTCGGCGACTCGCTCGATCGGATGGCCCGGAGCCTCCGGGAGTACACCGACGAGCTCGAGGCCACGACCGCCGACCTCGAACGCCGGTCGGAGAACCTCCGGCGGCTCGTGACCACGTTCGCCGACTCGGCCGACCGCGCCAAGGAGGGCGATCTGAGCGCGGCCATCGACGGGTCGGTCGCCGAGACCGATCTCCACGAGGAGGTCGTGGACAACTACAACGCCCTGCTCGGGACGCTCGGCGAGACCGTGAGCGAACTCGCGGCGTTCGCCGACGAGGTCGCGTCCGCGAGCGAGCGCGCCGAGGGCGACGTCCGGGAGGTCAGTCAGGCGAGCGACGACGTCGCGGACGCCGTCGGCGAGATCTCGGACGGCGCGGCCGAGCAGACCGAGCGCCTCGACGAGGTGGTCGCGGAGATGAGCACCCTCTCGGCCACCGTCGAGGAGATCGCGGCCTCGGCCGACGAGGTCGCCGAGACCGCCGGCACCGCGACCGATCGGACCGACTCGGGCCGGGAGGCCGCCCGCGAGGCGGTCGCCGAGCTCGATCGGGTCGAAGACGGCATCGAGCGCGCCGCCGAGGCGGTCGAGGAGCTCGCGGCCGACATCCACGAGATCGACGAGGTGGCGTCGTTCATCGACGAGGTGGCGAGCGAGACCAACCTCCTCGCGCTCAACGCGTCGGTCGAGGCCGCCCGCGCGGGCGAGGCCGGCGAGGGGTTCGGCGTGGTCGCCGACGAGGTCAAGAACCTCGCGGAGGACACCGGCGAGGCCGCCGACGAGATCACCGGCCGGATCGAGGCGATACAGGAGCGCTCCGAGCGCACGCTCGCGGACGTCCGCGAGACCAGCGAGCAGGTCTCTCGGAGCGTCGAGACCGTCGAGGACGCGCTCCGGGACTTCGAGGACATCGCCGACGTCGTCGGCGACGTGGACGCGAGCGTCCGGGAGATCAGCGAGGCGACCGACCAGCAGGCCGAGTCGACCACCGACGTGGTGGCGATGGTCGAGGAGGTCGCCTCGATCAGCGAGCAGACCGCCGCCGAGTCCGAGACCGCCGCGGCCGCGAGCGACCAGCAGGCCAAGTCGCTGTCTGACGTCTCCGGGCAACTGGGCTCGCTGTCGACGAAGGCAGACGAGCTCGACGCCTTGCTCGGGACGTTCACGCTCCCCGACGACGCCCGGGAGGGCCCGACCGCCAGCGCCCGGACGCCGACCGGCGCGGACTGACCCGAGCGAAACGCTTTTTTGCGGTCAAACGACCGAGACCCAAAGGCACTTTTAAGCGGGTGGCCTAGGAGGGGATAGCAATCATGTCGCGAAGCCCACCCGTCCCGGACCAACCGACACTCGAACTCGACCCCGAAA
Source organism: Halorussus marinus (assembly GCF_004765795.1). Classification (GTDB taxonomy): domain Archaea; phylum Halobacteriota; class Halobacteria; order Halobacteriales; family Haladaptataceae; genus Halorussus; species Halorussus marinus. The sequence continues at coordinate 370,840 of NZ_SBIV01000002.1, read as the reverse complement.
TGAGCGACAGGGAACGGCTCGCGGCGCTCCGCGACCACTTCGCCGAGATCGTGGACGTCAACGACACGCTTGAGGAGCGTCTGGCGGCCGCCCGCGAGCGCCGCGAGAGCCTCCGCGAAGACGTCGACCACCTCGAACGCGAGAACGAGACCCTGAAAACCACCTCGCTGTACGTCGCGACCGCCGAGGAGCTCACCGACGACGGCATCATCATCAAACAGCACGGCAACAACCAGGAGGTGCTGACCGAGGTCTCCCCGCGGCTCCGCGAGCGGATCGAGTCGGGCGACCGCGTCGCGGTCAACGACTCGTTCACGGTCCAGACCATCCTCGAATCCGAGAAGGACGCCCGCGCGCAGGCGATGGAGATCGACGAGTCGCCCGACGTCCACTACGAGGACATCGGCGGGCTCGAAGACCAACTGCAGGAGGTCCGGGAGGCGGTCGAACAGCCCCTCGAGAACCCCCAGCAGTTCGAGTCGGTCGGGGTCGAGCCGCCGAGCGGGGTGTTGCTCCACGGCCCGCCCGGCACGGGCAAGACGATGCTGGCGAAGGCGGTCGCGAACCAGACCGACGCCACGTTCATCAAGATGGCCGGCTCCGAACTGGTCCAGAAGTTCATCGGCGAGGGCGCAAAGCTCGTCCGGGACCTCTTCGAACTCGCGAGCGAGCGCGAGCCCGCTATCGTCTTCATCGACGAGATCGACGCGGTGGCCTCGAAGCGGACCGACTCGAAGACCTCGGGCGACGCGGAGGTCCAGCGGACGATGATGCAACTTCTCTCGGAGATGGACGGCTTCGAGGACCGCGGGGAGATCCGGATCATCGCCGCCACGAACCGCTACGACATGCTCGATCGGGCCATCCTCCGGCCCGGTCGGTTCGATCGGCTCATCGAGGTGGGACTGCCCGACGCCGAGGCCCGCCGGAAGATACTCGACGTCCACACCCGCGGCATGAACGTCGCCGCCGACGTCGACTTCGAGGCGCTGGCCGACGACACCGACGGGTACAGCGGGGCTCACATCGAGAGTCTCACGACCGAGGCGGGGATGTTCGCCATCCGCGACGGCCGGACGGAGGTCGTCTACGAGGACTTCGCGGAGGCGATCGAGAAGCTCGACACCGACGACGAAACTGGCATCGTCACCGAGGGCTCGCTCCCGAGCTACGCCTACTGAGCGGGTCGGCGGCTGTTTTAGCGGATCGGCGCTCGGGCGCGACGCGACTTCCGACGCGTCGCCCCGTCGCTGACGGCGTTACGCGTCGCTTTTGGGGGGTCGCGATCGGCGCAGAAGTCGAGCGGAATCGCTCAGTCGTCGTCGACGATTACCTCGACCGGCTCGTCCTGGCGGGGTTCGGCCTCGCCCGACTGCTCGTGCCAGAGGAGCGCGCCCGCGACCGCCAGCACGATCCACGACCGCCAGTTGGCGAGGTTGAGCGTGTAGCCGATGCCGAACGGCTTCTCGACGAGCATCCCCTCGTCGGGCTTCCAGTACGACGAGAGCATCCGGCCGATGCTCGGCCGCTCGAAGTTGTAGGGCATACCGAAGAGGGTTCCGCTACTGGGTTTGTCTGCCATGTGCGGACCGTACGGTCGACGGGAATAAAGTGCTTTGGCTGGCGCCGGCGTCCGCGGGCGAGCTCTACCGACGACGCCGGCGAAGCGACCCGCTACCCGGCGAAAACAGCGTCGACCGCCGGTCCCCGGAGTTGGCAATCCTTAAGGCCGCGTCCGGGCTATTCCGCGACAGAATGAAAGTAGTCGTCTCCATCGGCGGGAGCGTGCTCGCCCCGGACCTCGGCTCCGAACGAGTGCGCGCCCACGCCGACGTCATCGAAGACCTCGCCGCGGAGGGCTGTACGGTCGGGACGGTCGTCGGCGGCGGCGGCGTCGCCCGCGAGTACATCGGCGCGGCCCGCGAACTCGGCGCCAACGAGATCGAGCTCGACGACATCGGGATCGACGTGACCCGACTCAACGCCCGGCTGCTCATCGCCGCGCTCGGCGAGCAGGCCGCCCCGAGCCCGCCCGAGGACTACGAGGCCGCGGGGGCCGCGATGCACCGCGGGGACATCGCGGTGATGGGCGGGGTCACGCCCGGCCAGACCACCGACGCCGTGAGCGCGGCGCTGGCCGAGTACGTCAACGCCGACCTGCTGGTGTACGCCACCAGCGTCCCGGGCGTGTTCAGCGACGATCCGAACGAGGTCGCCGACGCCCGGCGGTACGACGAGCTCACCGCGGGCGAACTCGTCGACGTCATCGCGGGCCTGGAGATGAACGCCGGCAGTTCCGCGCCGGTCGACCTCCTCGCCGCCAAGCTCATCGAGCGGTCGGGGGTCCGCACCATCGTGCTCGACGGCACCGAGCCCGAGCGCATCGCCGACGCGGTCCGGTACGGCGACCACGACGGGACCGACATCATCCCCGAGGGCGCCGACGATCAGATGACCTACTGGGCGAGCGACGAGCGATGAGCGACGACCCACCCGAGCTCCACCCCGACGACGACCCCTACGTGCTACAGGGCGCCCAGCCCCACCCGTTCTGGGCCGAGTCGGTCGCCGAACTGATCCTCGACCGCGAGCCCGAGGACCCGATCGTGATCAAGGGCGGCATCTCGCCGTCCGGGGTGCCACACCTCGGCAACATGAACGAGATCGTGCGGGGCTACTTCGTCGCCGAGGCCCTACGCGAGCGCGGCCGGGAGGTCCGGCAGGTGTTCACCGCCGACGACCGGGACCCCCTCCGGAAGCTCCCCCGGAAGCTCGCGGACCTCGACGGCAACGTGGTCGACCTCGGCGAGGTCGACGCCGGCGCGCTGGGCCGGAACCTCGGCAAGCCCTACACCGCGATTCCCGACCCGTTCGGTTGCTGTGACTCGTACGGCGAGCACTTCTCGAACCTCATCGAGCGAAGCGCCGACCAGCTGGGCATCCCGGTCGAGACGGTCTCGAACACGGAGCTCTACGAGTCCGGCGAGTTCGAGGACATCACTCGCTACCTGCTCGAACACCGCGAGCAGGCCCGAGCGGTGCTCTCGAAGTATCAGGACAAGGCCGACGAGGAGTACGTCCCGTTCAACCCGATCTGCGGGGAGTGTGGGACGGTGACCGAGACCGTGACCGCCGTCGACCTCGAGGCCGGCACCGTCGAGTACGTCTGCACCGACATGGAGGCCGGCGATCGGACGATCGAGGGCTGTGGCCACGAGGGGACCGCGACCCTCCGGGAGGGCAAGCTCCCGTGGCGCTTCGAGTGGCCCGCCCAGTGGCGCGCCCTCGGCGTCGACCACGAGCCGTTCGGCAAGGACCACGCCGAGGGCTCGTGGCCGAGCGGCTCCGACGTGGCTCGCAACGTCCTCGGGGACACGCCGCCGGTCCCGATGGCCTACGAGTGGTTCACCCTCGACGGCGAACCGTTCTCGTCGTCGGCCGGCCACGTCGTCATGGTTCAGGACGTGCTCGAACTCCTCGAACCCGAGGTGCTCCGGTACTTTTTCACCAAGGACCCGAGCAAGGGCCGGGACTTCAGCGTCGAGCACCTCGACCAGCTCGTCGACGAGTTCGACGCCTTCGAGCGCACCTTCTACGGCGAGGACGACGGGGGCGAGGCCGACCCCGAAATCGCGGCGGCCGCCTACCCGCCGGTGATCCGACCGACGCTGGCCGCCCGGTTCGACGCCGACGGCGATCCGGTCTCCGAGCCCGAGCGCCCCAGCCTCCCGGTCGCCGACGACGCCCGTCGGGCTCGGACCGACGAACTCGCCGACGGGTCGTTCGCCGACCGCGTCCGATTGCCCTACACGTTCGCGGCGGTGCTCGGGATGACCGACGACCCCGCGCTCCGCGAGGAGATCGCGCGCCGGGAGGGCCACGTCCCCGACGACGCGCCCGAGTGGGTCGTCGAGTTCGCGCTCTCGCGGGTCGCCCGCGCCCGCGAGTGGGCCCGCCGGACGGGCAACGAGTTCGACTACGATCTCAAGCGCACCGAACTGCCAGACGTCGACCTCGATCCCGAGACCGAAGCGGCGCTCGACGAACTCGCGGAGTTCGTGGCGTCCCACGACGACCCCGAGGCGATCCAGGGCGAGATCTACGAGACCGCAAAGCGCCACGACATCGACGTCGGGGAGTTCTTCGCGGTCGGGTACCGGCTGTTCTTCGACGAAGAGCAGGGGCCCAAGCTCGGGCCGTTCCTCGCGAAGCTCGACCGGGAGTTCGTGCTCGCTCGACTTCGCCGCGAGGGGTAAACGCCGCCTACTCCTCGCGCAACGACAGCATAACAAAGTGCGGCGTGGTCGTTTTTCGAACTGCCACGTCGGCCGACGAGCTTATCGTCGGCGCGACCCAATGGAATTACTATGGCCCTAATCGAACTCAACCTCGAGAAACCCGCGCTCAAGCGGGTCGAAGCAGGAGAACAGCGAGCCGACGACGGCGAGAACGTCGAACTACAGGCGGAGATCGAAGCCGACGAGACGGCCGCCTCAGAGTCGGTCGACGAAGATTCGTCGGGCGGCGGTCGCGTCCGCCGGTACGGCCGCAGGCTCGCGATCCTCGGCGGCACCGCCGCGGGGATCGCGGCCGCCCGGAAGCTCCGCCAGCGCCGCAAGGGCTCGGAGCAACAGGAGCTCGAAGAGGACTGGCAGACCGCCGAGTAACCGTCGGCCTTTCCAAACGCCTTTGACCGCGGCGTCCTTTCTTTCACCCGATGAATACGCTCGCGTGGGTGCTCGTCGGACTCGCGCTCTACTGGTTGGCGGTTCTCGCGCTCGACTCGAAGGGACTGTTGCCCTCCTACGTCGGCACCCAGGGACCGATCCTGACTATCCACACCCAGCGCGGCAAGCAACTGCTCGACCGGCTCGCGGCGCCCAAGCGGCTCTGGCGCGCGTGGGGGAACTTCGGGCTCGGCATCGCGCTGGTCGTGATGGTCGGGACCTTCCTGTTGTTGGTGTTGCAGGCGATCGCGGTCGTCCGGAACCCGCCGCCGGCGACCGCGGCGACCCAGCCGCGCAACGTCCTCGTGATCCCCGGTGTCAATCAGTTCCTCCCGCTGTCGGTCGCACCCGAGATCCTGTTCGGCCTGCTCGTGGGGCTCGTCGTCCACGAGGGCGGCCACGGCCTGATGTGTCGGGTCGAGGACATCGAGATCAAGTCGATGGGGCTGGCGGCGCTCGCGTTCCTGCCGGTCGGGGCGTTCGTCGAACCCGACGAGGACAACCGCCGGGACGCCGACCGGGGCAGTCAGAGTCGGATGTTCGCGGCGGGGGTCACCAACAACTTCGCGGTCACTCTCGTCGCCTTCCTCCTGCTGTTCGGGCCGGTCGTCGGCTCGATCGGAGTCGCCTCTGGCGCGGCGGTCGGCGGCGTCATGCCCGGTTCGGCCGCCGAGAGCGCCGACATCGCGCCCGGCGACCGGATCGTGGCGGTCGGCGACGCGCCGATCGAGACCAACGACGACCTCGACGCCGCGCTCGCCCGGATCGACGACCGGACGGTCGAGGTGACGCTCGCGGGCGGGGACACCCGGACGCTGGAGCGATCGTTGCTGGTGACTGACTTCCACCCCGATTCGCCGTTCGCGTCGGTGCTCTCGGTCGAGTCCGAGGACCCGACCACGATCGCGTCGATCAACGGCACCGAGGTTCGGACCGAAGACGACCTCCGGCGCGCGCTCGCCGACCGGACGGTGGCGAGGCTGACGACCGCCGCGGGCGAGTCCGCCACCGGTGCGGTCGGCGCGCTCTCGATCGTGCAGGCCGACGGCCCGAGCGACGACGCCGGGATGCCGGCCGACGAGACCGTCGTCATCACCGAGATCGACGGCGCGCGGATCGTGAACGCCTCGGACCTGAGTACGACCCTCGATCGGTACGAGCCCGGCCAGAGGGTCCCGGTCGAGGCGTACGTCAACGGCTCGGCCGAGCGCTACGAGGTGACCCTCGGCGAGGGCGGCGACGGCGGCGCGATCGTCGGCATCGGTCTCGCGCGCGGCACCAGCGGCGTGACGACCAACAGCTTCGGCGTCCAGCTCTACGACGCCGAGCAGTATCTGAGCCTGCTCGGCGGCGAGTTCGGTAGTCTCGGCGGCGGCATCTCGGATCCGATCGTGTCGTTCCTCTCGGGGGTGTTCGGCGTGCTGTTGCTCCCGTTCGCCAGCGTCTCGCTCGGGGCGATCGGCGTCACGAACAACTTCGCGGGCTTCGTCGCGTGGAACAGCGGCTTCTTCGTGGCCGAGGGCGGCGCGCTCTCGGCGCTCGGGAGCACCGGCCTGTTCTTGCTTGCGAACGTCCTCTTTTGGACCGGCTGGATAAACCTCAACCTCGGCTTCTTCAACTGCATCCCGGCGTTCCCGCTCGACGGGGGCCACATTTTGCGGATGAGCGCCGAGGCGGTCGTCTCCCGGCTTCCGACCGACCAGGGCCGCCAGCTGACGACGATGGTCACGACGACCGTCGGACTGGTGATGTTGGTGAGCCTGCTGGTGATGGTGTTTGGCCCCCAGTTGCTGGTGTAGCGTCCCGGCGGTCGCGACCCCGGGTCACTCCTCGTCGAGGCCCATCCGCTCGGCGAACTCCTCGGGGGTGTCGGGGATCCGCTCGAACTCCTCGAAGTCGCGCTCGTGGTGGCGAATTATCTGTTCGATCATCCACTCGCTGAACTGCTCGTCGAACTGCCACCCGCCCGGCGTGCGCTCGACCGCGAAGCGGTCGTCGGTGGCGAACGCCACGAAGACGTGGTAGAACCCCAGGATGATGTCGGCGAACTCCCGGGCTTTGCTCGCGCTCTCGGCGCGCTTGCGTTCGAGTTCCTCGCGGCCGGCGTCGGTGAGTTCGAAGTACTTGCGGTCGGGCTCGTCGGCGCGCTCGATGCGTTCGGCCCACCCTTTCTCCTCGAACTTGTAGAGGATGGGGTAGACCGATCCGTAGGACGGCTCCCAGTGGCCGCCGCTGATCGACTCGATCTCCTTGAGAATCTCGTAGCCGTATCGGGGTTTCTCGTCGAGAAGCTCGAGCACGAGATGCGAGATGAGCCCCTTCGGCGGGCCGCTTTTCCGCATTGACCAACCGTACCGACCACGTTTTTGAAAGGCTTTCGGTCACCGAAACGCCGGCGTCCGTCCCTGAAGCGCTCGGACGGACTCAAAAGCTCCTTACCTCCGCGACCCCGAGTCCGACGTATGACCCGAGAACCCCCGGCGACGAACGAAGGCTGGTACGCGCTGCACGACTTCCGGACGGTCGACTGGGACGCGTGGCGGGCCGCGCCCGAGCGCGACCGCGAGGCCGCCCTCGAAGACGGCGTCGACTTCCTCGGCGACCACGCCGCGGTCGCCGACGCCGAGGACGGCTCCTCGGCGGTCTTCTCGATGCTCGGCCACAAGGCCGACCTGCTGGTGTTGCACTTCCGGCCGACGATGGCCGACCTCGACACCGCCGAGCGGTCGTTCGAGGAGACCGGCTTCGCGGCGTACACCGAGCGGTCGACCTCCTACGTCTCGGTGACGGAGGTCGGGGGCTACACCAACGAGGAGATGACAAACGACCCGTCCGAGATCGAGGACACCGGGCTCGCACGCTACGCCGAGAGCAAGCTCTACCCCGAGATCCCGGACAGCGAGTTCGTCTGTTTCTACCCGATGGACAAGCGCCGCCAGCCCGGCCAGAACTGGTACGACCTGCCGTTCGACGAGCGCGCCGAGATGATGGACACCCACGGCGAGATCGGCAAGACCTACGCCGGACAGGTCAAACAGATCATCACGGGCTCGATCGGCTTCGACGACTTCGAGTGGGGCGTCGACCTGTTCGGCAACGACCCGACCGCGATCAAGGACCTGCTGTACGAGCTTCGGTTCGACGAGAGCAGTTCGAAGTACGCCGAGTTCGGCCCGTTCTACTTCGGCCGGCAGTTCCCGCCCGAGGACCTCCCTGCGTTCATGGCTGGCGAGGCCATCCCGACCGAGGGCGCCGACGAGAGCGAGGCCCACCACGGCTCCGGCGAGGGCCACCACGCGGAGGGCGGCGACAGTCATCCCCACAGCGGTGGCGACGACCATCCCCACGGCGGTGGCGACGGCGATAGCGGCCACCACGACGGCGACGGCGACGACGCCGACGAGGAGTCCATCCGGGGCGAACTCGAAGACCTCGACATCTACGCGGGCCAGCCCCACGGCGAGGACGTGTACGCGATGGTGCTGTACTCGGAGGCCGACCCCGACGAACTGTTCGAGGAGGTCGACGGGCTCCGGAGCAACTTCGACCACTACGACACCCACGTCAAGACCGCCGTCTACGAGAACCCCCACGGCGGGCGCTCGGCGGTCGTGAGCATCTGGGACACCCAGAGCGCGGCCGACACCGCGGGCGGGTTCCTCGCGGACCTCCCCGACATCGTGGGCCGGGCCGGCGAGGAGAGCGGGTTCGGCACGATGGGGATGTTCTACACGGTCAAACCCGAGCACCGCGAGGACTTCGTCGAGAAGTTCGAGACGGTCGGCGGCCTGCTCGAGGAGATGGCGGGCCACCTCGACACCGACCTGCTGGCCAACCGCGAGGACGAAAACGACATGTTCATCGCCAGCCAGTGGGAGTCAAAGGAGGACGCGATGGCGTTCTTCCGGAGCGAGGAGTTCTCGAGCACGGTCGACTGGGGCCGGGACGTGCTCGCCGACCGACCGCGTCACGTCTTTCTCGCCTGAAGCGCGCGAATCGACCCCGCGGCGGAAGTGAAATTTCGGGAGACGAACGCCACGCCTGACCGTGGTTTCCGAACGAAACGGAGGGGTCCGCGATCGGTCGAAACTGACCCGTACCGCCGGAACCAAAACCCCCATCAACGCAGGCGCCAAACTCCCCGCTAACAGAGACGAGTCCCTACATGACAAAACGACACGTCGAGCTCCCCGACGAGATGGAGGCCTCGTTAGCGGAGTTCATCGCGACGGTCGACGAGCGGCTCGCGGGCGAGGAAGACACCTGCGAGGTTGTCGAGGAGGTGCTGGTGGATCTCCACGGCGACCGACCGGCCTACGACCGCTGGCAGGACGGCGAGGCGGTCTCGCCCGCCGAGCGGGTCCGCCTCCAGAGCTACGACCCCTGTAACGCCACCTTAGAGAGCGAGTACTACGCCGAGAAAGACGAAGAGCGCTTCCGGGAGTCGAAACACCTCCAGTGGCTCTGGCGCCAGTTCGACGCCACCCCGATGGCCGACAACGTCGCGTTCGCGCTCCGATTCCGCCGGATGCTCGCCGACCACCTGTTCGACGAGTGTGGCGACGACTGTCGGTTCTTCAAGGGCATCACGTTCACCTACGGCCACAACATCACCGTCGGCGACAACGTCGTCGTCCACGACGACGTCCACCTCGACGATCGGGGCGAACTCGAGATCGGCGACCAGGTGTCGATCTCCGACGGCGCCCACGTCTACTCCCACGACCACGACGTGGTCGACCAGACCGAGATCAGCAACTACCGCACCGTCGTCGAGGACGACGCCCGGATCACCTACGACTCGATGGTCCGGGCGGGCGTGCGGGTCGGCGAGAACGCGATCGTCGGCGCCAAGTCGGTGGTCCAGCGCGACGTCCCCGCCCACCACATCGCGGTCGGCCAGCCCGCACAGAGCGTCAAGATCAAGCCCGGCTGGGAGGACGTCGCCGACCCCCTCGACGCCGAGGGCGGCGACACCGAGGCCCGGCGCATCGAGTACGACCTGCCCGAGGACCTCGAAGTGTTCGACGAGTTCCAGCGCGATCTCAGCCCGCCCGAGTGAGCCGGCGCCGCCGGTCGCCGGCGCTGTTCGGCGCCAACCACCGGTCTTTTCTTCGGCGGCCCCGTGGCTTCGAGCCATGGACCGACGCGCGTACCTGGGGTCGCTGACCGCGGGGCTGGTCGGCCTCGGCGGGTGTCTCCGGACCGGCGGGACCGAGCCCGACGAGACCACCACCGAGCGCGTCCGCTTTCGCACCGAGACCGTGACGATGGAGCTGACGGTGCCGTGGGGCGCCGGCTTCGACCCCGAGGGGTACCTCTACGTCACCGAGCGTCCCGGCCGGATCCAGCGGGTCACCCCCGACGGCGACGAGCGCGAACTGATCGCGGACTTCACCGACCGCATCGCCCACCGGGGCGAGGGCGGCCTGCTCGGGCTGGCGTTCCACCCCGAGAACCCCGACCTCGCGTACACCTACGGCACCTACCGGGTCGACGGGGACCTCCTCAACCGCGTGGTCCGCCACCGGGTCGCCGAGGGCTTTGCCCCCGACGGCGTCGTCGTCGACGCCATTCCCGCGGGGACGGTCCACGACGGCGGTCGGATCGCCTTCGGCCCCGAGGGGTACCTCTACGTCACCACGGGCGACGCCGGCGACCGCGAGCGCGCTCGGGACCGCGAGTCGCTCGCGGGCAAGGTACTCCGGGTGGCTCCCGACGGCGACGCCCACCCGGACAACCCCGCGGAGGGCGACCCGCGGGTGTTCACCTACGGCCATCGCAACCCGCAGGGGCTGGCGTGGGCCGACGGGACGCTCTTTGGGACCGAACACGGCCCGGACCGCGACGACGAGATCAACGTCCTCCGGGCGGGCCGAAACTACGGGTGGCCCGACGCGATGGGCCCCAGCGACGACGAGTCGTACGTAGACCCCGTGACCTCGTACACGCCGACGATCGCGCCCGGGAGCGCGGCGGTGTACGACGGCCCGATCGACGACTGGCGCGGGGACCTCTTCGTCGGGACGCTCGCCGGCCGCCACCTCAGGCGGGTTCGCATCGAAGACGGCTCGGTGGTCGACGAGGAGCGACTGCTCGACGAGGAGTACGGCCGGCTCCGGACGGCGTTCACCGGTCCGGACGACCACCTCTACGTCACTACCAGCAATCAGGACGGACGGGGGACGCCGGCCCCCCAGGACGATCGAGTCCTCCGGCTCCAGCCGGTCTGAGAAACGGGCGCTCGGTCGGGAAAAGAGCGACTCTGCGACGGCGCGGTCGACTCAGGGCGTCTCGTTGGTTTCGAGGCTGAAGTCGTCGGTCGGGTGGGCGGTACAGGTGAGGACGTACCCCTTTTCGACCTCGTCGGCGGCGAGCGTCTCGTTGTTGGTGTGACGGACGTACTCGTGGGCGTCGCCGTCCGCGACCTTCCCGCCACAGGAGAGACACTGGCCCTGCCGACACGCGTAGGGCAGGTCCCAGCCCTCGTCTTCGCCCGCGTCGAGGAGGCTCTCGTTGTTGGCGACCTCGATGGTCTCGCCCTCGTTGACGAACTCGATCTCGTAGTACTCGACCTCGTCGTCGGCGATGGCGTCGGGGTCGAATCCTTCGTCTTCGTCCTCCTCGTCGCCCGCGAGTTCGCCCTCGGCGCCGCCGCCGACCGCGACTGCGCCGCCACCGCCGCCGATCGAGCGGTTCATCGGCTCGGGGAAGTCGGTCTCCGGCACGGTCGAAGCGCGGCGTTCGAGCACCTCTTTGGAGATGTCTTCGCCGGGCGTCCACTCGGTTCCCCTCGAGAAGTGAAGGGCCACCACGATGAGGAGCATCGTGACTCCGAGACCCAGACCCAGTGCGTCTACCATGCGCGGGGCTACGGAACACTGGTTTAACAGCATTGTGATTGCTCGCCGGCCGGCGACCTGCCCCTCGACAGCTCGGGGCGGGGCGTCGGTGCCGGCATCGAGTTTCCGTAAACCACACGCTTTTGCCCGCAGCGGCCCAGCGATCCGCCATGCCAACCGAAATCGCGGTCGTCGTTTACGACGGCTTCGACGAACTCGACGCCGTGGGTCCCTACGAGGTGCTGTCGGCCGCCGCCGACGCCGGGTGTGACCTCGCGGTGTCGCTGGTCGCGCTCGACCCGACCGACGACGTGACTGCGGCCCACGGCCTCCGGATCGGGGTCGACGGGACGCTCGCCGACGCCGACCCCGACGTCGTCGTGGTGCCGGGCGGCGGGTGGAACGACCGCTCGGACGCGAGCGCGCGGGCCGAGGCCGAAAAGGGCGACCTCCCCGACGCGCTCGCGGACCTCCACGCCTCGGGCGTCGAACTCGCGGCGGTCTGCACCGGCGGCATGCTGTTGGCCGAGGCGGGGATCCTCGACGGCCGGCCGGCGGTCACCCACGCCAGCGCGATCGACGACCTCCGGGAGACAGACGCCGAGGTCGCGGACGCCCGCGTGGTCGACGACGGCGACGTGCTGACCGCGGGCGGGGTCACCTCCGGGCTCGATCTGGCGCTCCACCTCGTCGAACGGCTCTGCGGGCCGGAGACGGCCGAGGAGATGGCGACCCGGATCGAGTACGAGCGCCGTGGCGGGGTGCGACGGACGGCTCGGTGATCGGCGCCGATCCGCGGCCTCGAAACCAGCGTCTACGGAATGCGTACGCGTGATAGCAGGTATCTCAGTAATTTGATATAGGTGTCGCGCGTCTCCAAGCGTACGGAGATTCTCTCTCATGACTACCAGTACACTCAACCCCGACTCCAGCAACACGTTCACCAGCACTATCGGCGGATACACCGTCAGCGGGCGGGCTCACAGCCTGAGCGCGTGGTTCGTCCTCTCGCTCCGACTCATGATGGGCTGGGCCTTCGCGTACTCGGGGTTCACGAAGCTCGCCGCCGCCGAGCCGTTCAGCGCCGGCGGCTACCTCACGAACGTCGCGGCGGCAAACGCCAACCCCCTCGCGGGACTGTTCGCGTGGATGGGCTCGACGCCGTGGTTCGTGGAGTTCGCGAACGTCGCGGTGCCGTGGGGCGAGCTCCTCATCGGGCTCGGGCTCCTCGTCGGCGCGTTCGTCCGGCTCGCGGCGTTCTTCGGGGCCTTCATGATGCTGATGTTTTACTTCGGCAACTGGGAGATGGCCCACGGGTTCATCAACGGCGACTTCGCGTACATGCTCGTGTTCCTCGCGGTCGCGGCGTTCGGCGCCGGCCGCATCCTCGGCGCCGACGCGTTCATCGAGCGCTACGCGGTCGACGGCGAGCCGCTCGTCGAGCGCCACCCCGTGTTAGCCTACGTCCTCGGGTGAGGAATCGCGACCGGGTTCACGTCCGGGCGTGAACTCGGAAACGCTTTGGCGAGCGGGCCCTCGGGTCCGACGCGTGAAACGACTCTGGGTGGCGGGCGGGCTCGCTTCGCTCGTTCTGGCGATCGCTTTCGGGATCGCGGCGCCCACTACTCGGTCTCTGTCGTCACCTGTTGACCGTCGCGTGGCCTCCCACCGGCGGTCCGGCGTCGCGACCCGCCGATCGGCCGCGACCCAGTTTTGTGGGACACGATACCAAACCGGCGGGAGCTTGATACGGCGCTGGACTGAACAGTCGCCGATGGCCGACCACCGACGGGAGAACCGACGGCTCTGGAACGAATGGAGCGACGACTTTCAGGCCCTGTGGAACGCCGAGACCGCCGAGGGAGGGCTCCCGCCGGCCCCGTCGCCGTTCGGGCCCGACGCCCCGGGCGGTCCCCAGCCCGACCTCCTCGATTCGATCGAGGGGAAAGCGTACGTCGAACTGGGGTGTGGCGGCGGGCAGGGAAGCGTCGGCACCGCCCGACTCGGCGCCGAGCCCGTCGTCGGCGTCGATCTCTCGGGTGAGCAACTCGAACACGCGAAGCGACTGCGGGACCTGTACGGGGTCGACGCTCGGTTCGTCGCCGGCGACGTGACCGCGCTTCCGTTCGCCGACGACAGCTTCGACGCGGCGTCCTCGGAGGCGGCGTTCCAGATGGTCGAGCGGATCGACAGGGCGCTCGGCGAGGCCCACCGCGTTCTGCGACCCGGCGGCGTCTTCGTGCTCAGCGTGCCACACCCGCTCTCGGAGGCCCTCGACCCGGAGACCGAGACGTTCGAACGCGGATACTTCGACACCGGTCGCCGGGAGATCGCGATCGACGAGGCGTACGACTCCTCGCTGATCGTGTTCGACCGAACGGTCGGGGACCTCCACGACGCGCTGGTCGAGGCCGGCTTCGAGGTCCGACGGCTGATCGAGCACAGGCGCCACGAGGTCGTCGAAAACGACCCGGCCGACAGCGACCTGCCCGATCTGCTGTGGCAGGTGCCCCAGAGCGTTCGGTTCTGGGCGGTCGCGCGGTGATCGCTCGCCGCGCTCGGCTCGCGGATCTATTCGTCGCGTCGCGCGACCTCGTGGCGACCGAAGCCGACGACCGTTTACTGCGCTCGTGGCCCGCGAGCCACTCGCTTGCAAACCGTCGATGAAAACCGTCCTCGCTCCCGTCGGTCGCTCGTCGGGCCGCTCGCTCGCCGCGCTCGGCTCGCGGATCTATTCGTCGCGTCGCGCGACCTCGTGGCGACCGAATCCGTACCGGAGCCGGTTCGCCAGTCTGCGCGAGAACCGACCCTCGTCGGGCGCTCGCGAGCCGAACCGCTCGGCGAGCGCCTGATAGATCAGCGGGAGCGGGACCTCCTGTTCGAGCGCCTCCTGGACGGTCCACGTCCCGGTCGAGCCGCCGGCCACGTAGTCGTCGACCGTGCCGAGGTGGGTGCCCTCCTCGCGGAACGCCTCCTCGCAGAGTTCGAGGAGCCACGACCGGATGACAGCGCCGTTGTTCCACGTCCGGGCGACCGCTTCGAGGTCGAGGTCGTACCGGCCCTCCGCCAGCAGTTCGAAGCCCTCGCCGTACGCCTGCATCAGCGCGTACTCGACGCCGTTGTGGACCATCTTGACGTAGTGGCCCGACCCGGCCGGCCCCATCCGGTCGTGGCCCGCCGGCCCGGTCGCGACCGCGTCGAAGACCGGGGTCAGCTCCCCGTAGGCCCACTCCGGGCCGCCGATCATCAGCGAGAAGCCGAGTTCGGCCCCGGCGGGACCGCCCGAGGTGCCACAGTCGAGGTACGCGGCGTCGGTCGAGTCGGCTCGGCGCGTCGAGTCCTCGAAGTGGGAGTTGCCGCCGTCGACCACGACGTCGTCGGCGCCGAGGTGCGGTTCGAGGTCGTCGAGAGCGGCGTCGACCGGCTCGCCCGCCGGCACCATGAGCCAGATGCGCTTCTCGTCGCCGAGGCGTTCGGCGAGGTCGACCACCGAGTCGGCGGGGGTCGCGCCCGCGTCGGCGGCGTCCGCGACCGCCTGCTCGTCGAGGTCGAACGCGACCACGTCGTGGCCCGCGTCGAGTACCCTGTCCACGACGATCCGGCCCATCCGGCCCAGTCCGATGACGCCCAGTTGCATGGGCGGTCGTGGTTCGGGAGCGAAGGTAGTGGTTGCGGTTCGACTCGGGCGTGCGCGTTCGATCACGATGGGGACGCGAGGCGTCCCACGCAACGAGAACCTTTATCAGTACCCGACTGTTTCGGTTTCGTATGAGGCTGACCGCGTCGGTAGTACGTTGAACCGTCCAGCGCAACGGCGCGTCTTTCTCGCCGGATGACCTCTCCGACAGAGTCAGCTATTCCACTATGACAGACGTTCCCGACAGCTACGACCCCGAGACAGTCGAACCGAAGTGGCAGGAAGCATGGCGCGGCTCGGAGGTGTACAACCCCGACGGCGAGCCCGACTACGTGGTCGACACCCCGCCGCCGTACCCCACCGGCCAGCTCCACATCGGCCACGCGCTGGGCTGGAGCTACATGGACTTTGCCGCCCGATTCCACCGGATGCTCGGCGAGAACGTGTTGTTCCCGCAGGGGTGGGACTGTCACGGCCTCCCAACCGAGGTGAAAGTCGAGGAAGAACAGGACATCCACCGCACCGACGTCCCGCGCGAGGAGTTCCGAGAGCTCTGTGTCGAACTCTCCGAACGCCGGATCGACGGGATGAAAGAGACGATGCACGCGATGGGGTTCTCGCAGGACTGGTCGGCAGAGTACCGCACCATGGACCCCGAGTACTGGGAGAAGACCCAGCGGTCGTTCGTCGAGATGGCGGAGGGCGACGAGGAGGAGAGCTACGTCTACCGCGACGAACACCCCGTCAACTGGTGTCCGCGCTGTGAGACCGCGATCGCCGACGCCGAGGTCGAGAACGTCGACCGCGAAGGGCGACTCCACTACGTCACCTTCGACGGGGTCGACAACGACGACATCGAGATCGCGACCACTCGCCCGGAACTGCTGGCGGCCTGCGTCGGGATGGCGGTCGACCCCGACGACGAGCGCTACGCCGACCGGGTCGGCGACACCTTCGAGGTGCCGCTGTTCGGCCAGGAGGTCGAACTGCTGGCCGACGACGACGTCGACGGCGACTTCGGCACCGGCGCGGTGATGATCTGTACGTTCGGCGACAAGCAGGACGTCGACTGGTGGGCCGAACACGACCTCGACCTGCGGCCGGTGTTCACCGAGGACGGTCGGCTCGGCGAACTCGCCGGCGAGTACGAGGGCCTGACCGTCGAAGCGGCCAAGACCACCATCGCCGAGGACCTCGAGGAGGCGGGCTACCTCAACGACACCGAGCCCACCGACCAGTCGGTCGGGGCGTGCTGGCGGTGTGACACTCCGATCGAGATCCTCTCGAAAGAGCAGTGGTTCGTGGAGGTCCGACAGGACGAGATCCTCGAGAAGGCCGCCGAGGTCGAGTGGATTCCCGACCACATGTACGACCGCCTCGAAGACTGGACCGAGGGGATGGAGTGGGACTGGGTGATCTCGCGCCAGCGCGTGTTCGCCACCCCGATCCCGGCGTGGTTCTGCAACGACTGTGGCCACGTCCACGTCGCCGACGTCGAAGCGCTCCCGGTCGAGCCCACCGAGTCCGACCCGGCGATCGAGGCGTGCCCCGAGTGCGGGGCCGACGACTGGGAGGGCGAGACCGACGTGATGGACACCTGGATGGACTCGTCGATCTCCCCGATGCACGTTCAGGGGTGGCCCGACGCCGACTTCGAGCCGACGACGCTCCGCCAGCAGGGCCACGACATCATCCGGACGTGGGCGTTCTACACCCTGCTCCGCGTGACGGCGCTCGAAGACGAGGTGCCTTGGGAGGAGGCGCTGATCAACGGGATGGTGTTTGGCGACGACGGCCACAAGATGAGCAAGTCCCGGGGCAACGCGGTCGGCCCCGAGGAGGCCGTCGAGGAGCACAGCGCCGACGCGGTCCGGCAGGCGCTCGCGCTCGGCGGCCAGCCCGGTAGCGACATCCAGTTCCAGTGGAAGGAGGTCACCTCCGCCTCGCGATTTCTCACCAAGTGCTGGAACATCTTCCAGTTCGCAAGCGAGCACCTCGACGAGGAGACTCCCGAGATCGGCGCGCCGGCCTACCGCGACGCCGACCAGTGGATCCTCACGAAGCTCGCCGACACCGCCGAGACGGTCGAGGCCGACATGCGCGAGTACCGCTTCGACAGCGCGCTCCGCGAACTCCGGGAGTTCGTCTGGGAGGATCTGGCCGACGACTACCTCGAACTCGTGAAGGGCCGCCTCTACGAGGGCCGGCCCGGCGAGCGCGACGCCGCCCGCCACGCGCTGTACACCGCGGTGTCGGCGTCGGTCCGGATGCTCGCGCCGTTCGCGCCCCACTTCGCCGAGGAGGTGTACGACCACCTGCCCGGCACCGAGGGGAGCGTCCACGCCGCCTCGTGGCCCGACGCGGCCTTCGAGGGCGACGAGGACGCCGAGGCGAAAGGCGACCTCATCGCCGAGGTCGCCAGTACGGTCCGGGCGTGGAAGTCCGACGAGGGGATGGCGCTCAACGCCGACCTCGACCGGATCGAGGTGTACTCCGATCAGGGCCGGGGCTACGACACCTACGACCTGAGCGAGGCGGTCAACGCGCCCGTCTACCTCGAAACCGGCTCGCCGAACGTCGAACTCGTCCCGGTCGGCGTCGACCCCGACCACAGCGTCATCGGCCCGCAGTTCCGCGACGAGGCGGGACAGGTGGTCGGGGCACTGGAGTCGGCCGACCTCACCCAGCTCAAAAACGAGAAGGAGATCGAGGGCGAGATCTCCCTGGAGGTCGACGGCGAGAGCGTCTCCATCGACGGCGACGCGGTCGAGATCGAGGAGGAGTACCGCGCCGAGAGCGGCGAGGAGGTCGAGGTTCTGGAGACCGAGCGCGCGACCGTGCTGGTGTTCCCCTGACTCGGGGTCCGACCCACCGATCGCGCCGTCGCGCCGCGCCACGCCGGCGCTTCTGACCGAGCGTCGGGCGTGTGCCCCGAACCGTCGCCGTTTTCACCGACCGCTCCGACTCCGAGGTATGGATCAGCGAGTACACGACCACGCCGAGGTTCTGGTCGACTGGAGCGCGCGGATCGAGGCCGGCGACGACGTCGTCCTGCGGGTCGACGACGGCGCCCACGAGCTGGCGGTCGCGGTCGCCGAGGTCCTCGGCGAGCGGGGCGCGAACCTGCTGGCGACCTACGCGTCCGACGAGATCGAGGCCGCGTACCTCCGGGGCCACGACGGCGACTTCGAGGAGAACCCGGGCTTCGAGGCCGCGATGCTCGAACGCGCCGACGCGGTGCTGTCACTGCGTGGCGCGTCGAACACCGCCGAGCGCGCGGCCGTCGCGGGCGAGACCCGCGCGGCCTACCGGAAATCACGGGCGGCGATCCGGGAGCTTCGGATGGACACCGATTGGGTGTCGACCCAGCATCCGACCCGAGCTCACGCCCAGCAGGCCGGGATGGGAATCGCCGAGTACCGCGAGTTCGTCTACGACGCCGTCCTGCGCGACTGGGAGAGTCTGGCCGAGGAGATGGCCCGACTCAAGGACCTGCTCGATTCGGGGAGCGAGGTCCGCCTCGTCGCGGACGACACCGATCTCACGATGTCTATCGAGGGTCGGACCGCGGTCAACAGCGCGGCCTCGGTCGCCTACGACTCGCACAACCTCCCGAGCGGGGAGGTGTTCACCGCGCCCGCCGACCCCGAGGGCGAAGTCTCCTTCGACGTCCCGATGACCCACGACGGCGCGCGCATCCGCGACGTCCACCTGACCTTCGAGGACGGGGCGGTCGTCGACTGGTCGGCCGAGGTCGGCGAGCAGGCGCTCGAGTCCATCCTGACGACCGACGAGGGCGCCCGCCGGCTCGGCGAACTCGGCGTCGGGATGAACCGCGGCATCGACCGGTTCACCGACAGCATCCTCTTCGACGAGAAGATGGGCGACACCGTCCACCTCGCGGTGGGTCGGGCGTACGACGCCTGTCTCCCCGAGGGCGAGTCGGGCAACGAGTCGGCGGTCCACGTCGACATGATCACCGACGTGAGCGAGGACTCGCGGCTGGAGATCGACGGCGAGGTGGTCCAGCGCGACGGGCGGTTCCGCTGGGAAGACGGCTTTTGACCCGAATCCGGCTCCGAGCGTCGGGCGTGTGATATTTCAGGTCGCGGCGACGACGCCTCTTCTATGGTCCGACGGCGCTTGGCCGATCTGCCCGCCCGCGAACTCGTCGCTCTCGGCCTCGTCTCGCTCCTGTTGGTCGGACTCGCGGCGCGGAACGTGATCGAGGCCGACTCGGTCGAGCAGGCGATCCGGGCGGTCGCGATCGTCGCCGCCCTCGGGGGCGTGTTCGGCTACCGGCTCGCGAGCCGCCACCTCTCGTCGGGTCGCGACGGGGCGCTGGCCCTGCTCGCGGTCGCTTTCGTCGCGGGCGTGCTCGGGGTCTTCGCCCCCGAGGCCTTCGACGCGGAACTGGTGGTCGGGCTCGCGGCGCTCGGACTGCTCGGTCTCGCGCTCCTCGTCGAGCCCCACGTCGACCTCTCGACGCGGGCGTTCGGCGGCCTGCTGGTCGCGGTCGGGTTCGCGATCGTCGCGGCCGAACTCACCGTCTTCGACGGCGGCCGCGGAATCGTCCTCGGCGCGCTGATCGCCGTTCTCGGCGCCGCCACGGTGGTGAATCCCGAGGGGCTCGAAGCGATCGACGAGCGGGTCGGGCGCGACGACGGCGAATGAGCTACGTCCACCACTCGGTGCGCCGGTCCTCGTAGGTCGCGTTCCGGAAGGGGTCGGGCCACTCGGACTCGGCCTCGAACCCGAAGCCGTAGCCGACCCAGTAGCCGACGTGCCACCCCACGGCGTCGGTCTCGACCCGCGAGAGAGTCACCCGGAGTTCGTCGTAGCGTTCGAGCGCGCCGTCGCCGTCCGGATCGACCCCGTGAACCCGGCCACACGAGCCGGTGCCGTCCCGACACGGCAGGTCGTCGCTGACGTTCACGACCACGTCGGCGTCGGTGCGGTTCTCGACGAACTCGTAGGTCACGTTCGCGGGGACGGTGCCGTTCGCGCCGTCGGCGTAGTAGTCGAGTGCGCGCCGGACCTGCTCGCGAACCGCGGGCTCGCCCCCGTCGTCGACGTACACGCTGAAGTTCGAGTCGGTCCACGGGAGCCGGCGCTCGGTCGCGTTCGCCCGCGGGAGGGTCGCGAGCTCGGAGGTCGGCGACATCACCGCCTGCGGTCGCGCGGAGTGGTTCAGCCCGAGGACGTGCCCGAGTTCGTGTTTCAGGATGAGCCGCGTCGAGGCGTTGGCGTACGAGCCGACGACGTCGACGGTGACCGGCGGGGAGACCTGACTCGACCCGGTGACGAACGGCGCACACCCCGCGGCCCCGGTGACGTTCGCACACGAGTCGATGCGGTCGACGAACCGGACCACGACGTCGGGGTCGTCGGCGTCGCGGTCGAGTTCGAACTCGACGGGGTAGCCGACGTATCGGCTGGAGTTGTTCGACCAGAACGCGAGCGACGACCGGACCAGCGGTTCGAACTCCCGAGAGGCGTTCGTCGTGTCGTTGACCGCGACGGTCAGCGTGGTCCGGCCCCACGGGTTCGTCCGGTCGGGGGCCGCGTCGGTTAGCGCGCGCTCCGGGGCAGTCGTGGCCGCGTCGTCGATTCCGGGCGTGGCGGTCACGCATCCGGCGAGCACGAGGAAGACCGCGACGAGCAGTGTGCGCCACATCGAGTCCCACGACAACGCTATCGCTCATCAATGTTTAGTGCTTATTTGAAAAAGGGACCGCCTGTGGCGAGGTAAGCAACGGGGTCCTCGCGCGAGTTGGCCCGGCTTATCCGGGCCGTTCGGACCCACCGGGTCGGCTACTCGGTCGTCCACTCCAGCGCCGCCTCGTAGTCCGAGAACGTCTCGGTCTCGATGTCCGGGATGTCCCCGACCGAACTCGCGACCGCCATGCTCTTGATGCCGTCCGAGACCATCGCCCACTTCGTGATGCCGTAGGACTTGCCGACGCGGGCGGCCTCGGCCGCCTTCTCGTAGACGCCCTCGTGGAGCGCCTCCTCCATCTCGACGAACGAGATGTGGGCCGTCACTTCCTCGTCGGTGGCGAGCTCTTCGAACCGCTCGTTTACCTTCGCGAACTCGGCCTCGTCGGCGGGCATCCCCGCGGTGAAGTGCGCGACGAGCGTGTTGCCTTCGACGTACAGCTCCCATTCGGACTCTGTCATCGAACGGTAGACGGCGGCGGTATCGGATTAACGTTCGTATTCGTGCCGAAAACCATAGTATCGCCGACAAACGGGGCGAGCGCGTCCGTCTCGGCGCTCGGCGCCGAATCCGCACGAGGGAGGCCCGACGAGGCCCACCGCGGACCGGTTACGGCCCGGGATCGAAGTACCGAGCCAGCTCCCGGCCGAACTCCTCGGCGAGGTCGGCGACCGCCTCGCCGACCAGCACGTCGTAGTCGGTCCGGAGTTCGCGCTCGACGCGCACGCCGAGCGCAACGTCGAGGATGGCGTCGCTCTCGAGGAACGTCGCGGCGGTGGAGAACTCCCGGTCGCGCTCGACGACGTACCGGTCGCCGTCGACGAACGGGCCGTAGTCGTCGCCGTCGGCATACTTGGTGTAGAACCCCTCGGCGTGGTCTCGGACGTGGACCGGCGGGCCCTCGTGGCGCTCGATCGCGGGGCGCTCGGCGACTTCGAGCTCCGCGAACAGCGCCGCCGACTCGTCGGCGAACGCCGCCGTCCGGAGCACGTCGAACCCGCGACGGTCGAGCTCCTCGCGGAGGCCGTCGAGGGACTTCCGGAGCTGGGGGTAGAGCTGGTCGTCGACCACGTCGGGCGCGTCGAACCGCACCGCGACCGGCGCGGTCGCCCGCCGCCGGACGTGCTCGCGGACCGCATCCGCGGTGAGGGGCTCGACCCGCTCGGCGACGAACAGCGACTCCCGGGGCGAGTCGAGCAGTTCGCGAGCGTAGTGCTGGAGGCGCGCGACGTTCTCGGGCGCACAGACCGCCGCGACGTTGCGCTCGGGATCGGTCGGGTCGATCACGACGAGGGGGTCGTCGAACTGCTCGCCGGCGTCGCCCGGCGTCGAGTCCGCCCCGTCGGCTCGGCCGTGGTCCTCGGGGTCGAACCGGACCGGCGGGTGCCACTCGGCGGCGGCTTCGATCGTCGCCCGGAAGCTCCCGTGTTCGAGGACGAGCAGTTCGGTGAGATACCCCGAGAACCCCCGGGTCCGGAGGTCGCTCCCGTACGCACCGATCCCCTTGAGGAACTGCTTGAACAGCCGGACCTCGCCGGCGAGCTCGGGGTCGAGGCGCTTGGCGACGTAGTCGTTGTGAAACGGTGTGCGGTCGACCGCCGACTGGATCTCGGTCGCCGAATCGAGCCGGTAACACGGCACGAGGTCGACGTCGAAGCCGTCGAACTCGCCGACGACGTAGGGATGCTCGGCGTACTCCTCGCGGCCCTCCGGGAGCACGGCGTGGCCGACTTCGAGGCCGTACTCCTCTAAGTCCTCGCGGGGCAGATCCGGGGGAAACCGGACGAACAGGTCGATGTCCCGATCGCCGCTGATCCACGTCCCGCGGGCGGTGCTCCCGACCTGCCGGAGGTCGGCCTCGACGGGGAGGTCGGCGACGGCGTCGGTCGCCCGCTCGCGGAGGACCGCGACCGCCTCGGCCAACCGCTCGCGCTCGCGCTCGTCGGGAGCGATCCGCTCGCCGACGGCCTCGACCACCGCCTCGAATGCCGACTCGTCGCCCGTCATTACGCCACGGTTACCGCGCCGGCGCCGAAAGCGTATCGCCTCGCCGCCCGCGGGCGAAAACGAAAGCCCTATCAAAGGACTCCCGCATACGATAGAATGCGTTCGGAAGCCGTCGTAGCTCAGCTGGTAGAGCGCCACGCTGTTAACGTGGTGGTCCCAGGTTCGAGTCCTGGCGACGGCGCTTCTCTCGGCGACTATCACGACGAGTCCCGGCTACGTCCCGTCGTCCGCCACGAGCGTCTCGGGGCCCGGCAGTTCGATTCGGACCTCCAGCACCCGGTTGTTCTCGGCGGTCTCGACGACGAGGCCCACCCCGTCCTCGGTCACCGACTCGCCCTCCTCGGCGAGCCGACCCGTCCGGTCGAACATCAGACCGGCGACGGTCTCGAACCCGCCGTCCTCGGGGAGCGCGGTGCCGAGCGCCTCGTTGACTTCGTGGACGTTGAGCTCCCCCCGGACGACGGCGGTGTCGTCGTCGAGCCACCGGACGGGCACCGTCTCGGACTCGGTGAGTATCTCGCCGATGATCTCCTCGACGATGTCCTCGATGGTGACGACGCCCGCGGTGGTGCCGAACTCGTCGACGACGACCGCGAGCCGGCGCCGTTCGGTTCGCAGTTCGGTCAGCAGTTCGTCGACGTCTTTGGTCTCCGGAACGACGAACGGCGCGCTCGCGACCTCCCGGACCGACCGCGAGCCCCCGCGCTCGCGGGCCGCAAGCAAGTCCTGTACGTCGACGATCCCGACCACTTCGTCGAGGGTGTCCTCGTACACCGGCAGTTGGGTGAACCCGGTCTCGACGCAGACGTCGATCGCCGCCGAGAGGTCGGTGTCGGCGGGCACGCCGACCACGTCGAGCCGCGGGACCATCGTCTCTTTGACGATGCGGTTCCGGAACCGGAGGAGTCGCTGGAGCATGCGGTGTTCGTCCTCGCTGAACACGCCGTCGCGTTGCCCGGCCTCGATCATCTCCCGGATCTCCGAGCGCGTGACGTAGGCGGCCTCGACGTTCCCCTCGCTTCCGGTGGCTCTGTTGATGACTCTGGTCAGGAAGTCGAAGACCTCGACGAGGGGGTACAGCGCGTACTGTGCGGCCCGGAGGGGTCGAGCGATGCGGAGGGCCCACGACTCGCTGTGCTCGACCGCGAACGACTTGGGCGCGCTCTCGCCGAACAGCAACACGACCGAGGTGATACCGAACGTCGCGATCAGCACCGACTCGGTCGCGCCGAAGTGGAGTCCGAGCACGCCGGTCGCGATGCTCGACATCGCGATGTTGGCGACGTTGTTCCCGACGAGGATCGTCACCAGCAACCGCCGCGGATTCGATTTCAGGTCGGCGAGGGTCCCGGCTCCCGGCGCGCCGCTCTCGACCAGCGCGCCGATTCGGTGGTCTCCGAGCGAGAAGATCGCGATCTCCGAGGACGCGAAAAACGCCGACAGCAGTATCAAAACCCCGATCGCGGCGACGCCTACCGCGGTGATGGTCCCGCGCGACGCCTCGGCGGCGACGAACGCGACGGCCGGGTCGGCGAGGCCCCGCGACGGATCGAGTGCGTGCATACGGCCCGCTACGGTCTCGACACCTAAAGGCCCGAGATTCGACGCCCGCGCCGCCGCCTCGCCGCGACCGGGGTCGCGGTCGCGCCGAACCGAAGTCATTTAAAGAATCGGCGCTTTACGTGGATCTGCGGGCCCGTAGCTAAGTCTGGTAAAGCCCCCGGCTCATATTGGGACTGGAAATCCAGTGCCATGGGACACCGGGTGACTCCTTGGTTCGAATCCGAGCGGGCCCACGTTCCTCTCCTCGGTAGTGTCGCGTCCGGCGTGGGACGTCCGATCGGGTCAGCGACCGAAGGTCGGATTCGAACCCCGCGAGTCGCAGGCGCGCGAGGGAGCGAACGCGACCGAGCGGAACCGTCTCGCACCGGTTCGAATCCGAGCGGGCCCACGTTCCTCTCCTCGATAGCGTCGCGTCCGTCCCGTCGCCCGCCGGGGCTCGTCGCTTGCTCCGACCGCTACGATGATTAGCCTGTGGTCGGTAGGACCGCTCGAATGTCTGTACTCACACCGACCCCGCGTCGACCCGCGGCTCCGACGGGAGGGCGCCCGTGACGGGACCGCGCATCGGCGTCGACGTCGGTGGCACGTTCACCGACGTGACGCTCGTGACCGGCGACGGCGAGCTCGTGACCGCCAAGGTACCGACCACCGCCGACCAGAGCGAGGGCGTGATCGCCGGGATCCGGAAGGCCTGCGACGACGCCGGCGTCGATCCGAGCGCGGTCTCGGAGTTCACCCACGCGATGACCGTCTCGGTCAATGCACTGCTCGAACGCGGCGGCGCTCGGACGGCGCTGGTGACCACCGAGGGGTTCGGCGACGTGCTCGAAATCGGTCGCCAGACCCGCCCCGACCTCTACGATCTCGACGCCGAGAAGCCCGCTCCGCTGGTGCCCCGACGCCGGCGCTACGAAGTCGCGGAGCGTGCGACCCTCGACGGGATCGAGACGCCCGTCGACCCCGACGACGTGCGGGCGATCGCGGCCGACCTCCGCGAGTCGGGCGTCGAGAGCGTCGCGGTCGCCTTCCTCCACGCCTACGCCCACCCCGAGAACGAGCGCCGGGCGGCCGAACTGCTCCGCGAGGAACTCGACGTGCCGGTCTCGGCCTCCCACGAGGTGCTCGCGGAGTTCCGGGAGTACGAGCGCACCGCGACGACCGCGGTCGACGCCTACGTCACCCCGGCCATCGACGCCTACGTGGGCCGGCTCGAAGCCCGCGCCGCCGAACTCGGCGTCCCCGCGCCCCGGATCATGCAGTCGAACGGGGGCATCGCCGACGCCCGGACGGTCCGGGACAAGGCGGTCACGACCGTGCTCTCGGGCCCCGCGGCGGGCGTCGTCGGCGCGAACCGGGCGGCCGAACGCGTCCGGGCCGACCGCGACCTCGCCGGGCTGGTCACCTTCGACATGGGCGGGACGTCGAGCGACGTGAGCCTCGTCCGGGACGGCCGAGCCGAGCGGACCACCGACGCCAGCGTCGGCGGCGTCCCGGTCCGGGTGCCGATGGTCGACGTCCACACCATCGGCTCGGGCGGCGGGAGCCTCGCGTGGGTCGACTCGGGCGGCGCGCTCCGGGTCGGCCCCGAGTCGGCCGGCGCGGAGCCGGGGCCGGCGTGTTACGGCAAGGGCGGCGAGCGCGCGACCATCACCGACGCGAACGTGGTCCTCGGATACGTCGGCGCGAGCACTGCGCTCGGCGGCGAACTCGAACTCGACGAGGCCGCGGCCCGCGACGCGCTCGCGGCCCTCGCCGACGAGGCGGGGCTCGACTCGCCGCTGGCGGCGGCCCGGGGCGTCTACGAGGTGGCGAACGCGAAGATGATCCGGGCCATCCGGTCGGTCACGGTCGAGCGGGGCTACGACCCCCGGGCGTTCGGGCTGGTGGCGTTCGGCGGCGCGGGGCCGATGCACGCCGCGCCGCTCGCCGACGCCCTCGGGGTCGACACGGTCGTCGTTCCGGTCGCGGGCGGCGTCCTCTCGGCGTACGGCCTGCTCGACGCCGACGAGAAACACGACGCGGTCCGGACCCGGCTGACGCCGCTCGCGGAGGCCGACCCCGACGAGGTCGACGCCGACCTCGCGGCGCTCCGCGCGGCGGCGCTCGCGGACGTGGCCGACGGGGCCGACGCCGCGGTCCGGCTCTCGGCGGACTGCCGGTACGCCGGCCAGAGCTTCGAACTCGAGGTGTCGATCCCCGAGTCGTTCGACCCCGACGCGGTGCGCGAGCGCTTCCACGACGCCCACGAGCGGGCGTACGGCTACCGAGTCGACGAGGCGGTCGAGCTGGTGACTCTCCGGGCCACCGCCCGCGTCGAACGCGGCGTCGACGACACCGCCTACGAGGCCGGCGGCGACAGTCTCCTCGGAACGCGGGAGGCCGCATTCGGCGATGCGGTGTACGAGACCGAGATCCACGACCGGCTCGCGCTCGCCCCCGGGGACGCGGTCGACGGCCCGGCGGTCCTCGAACAGGCCGAGAGCACGACCGTGGTGGCGCCCGAGTGGCGAGCCACCGTGCAGGCCGACGGCACCGCGGTGCTCACGCGGGGGGCGGACCGATGAGCGCCGACTCCGAGATCGACCCGGTCACGCTCGAAATCCTGCGCAACCAACTGGAGGGGATCGCCGAGGAGATGGGACAGGTCCTGATCCGCGGGGCATACTCCCCGAACATCAAAGAGCGCCAAGACTGCTCGGCCGCGCTGTTCGACGCCGACGGCCGGATGGTCGCGCAGGCCGAGCACATCCCCGTCCACCTCGGCGCGATGCCCGAGGCGGTCGCGGCGATCCGGGACGAGGACCCAGAGCCGGGCGACGCCTTCCTGCTCAACGACCCGTTCGCGGGCGGGACCCACCTGCCCGACGTGACCATCGTCTCGCCGGTCGCGCCCGACGGCGAGATCGTCGGCTACGCGGTGACCCGCGCCCACCACGCCGACGTCGGCGGCATCTCGCCGGGGAGCATGCCCGCCGGCGCGACCGAGATCTACCAGGAGGGCGTCCGGATCCCGGGGGTTCGGCTCGCGACCGCCGACGGTCGGAACGACGACGTGCTTGAACTCCTGCTCGCCAACGTCCGCAACCCCGACGAGCGCCGGGCCGACCTCCGGGCCCAGCTCGCGGCCAACGAGCGCGCCGAGGACAGGGTCGGGGAACTGCTCGACGACCACGGTCCGGCGCGTCTGCGGGCGGCCTTCGACGCCGTCGTCGACTACTCCCGGGAGCGCGTCGAGGCCGAACTCGAAGCGATCCCCGACGGCACATATCGCGCGGCCGACGCGCTGGAGGGCGACGGCGTCACCGACGAGGACGTGCCGGTCGAGGTCGCCGTCACGATCGACGGGACGGGCGTCGACGTGGACTTCGCGGGCACCGCCCCGCAGGTCGACGGGAACCTGAACGCGCCGCTGGCGGTCGCCAAGAGCGCGGTCTACTTCGTGGTCCGGGCGGTGACCGATCCCGAGATCCCGCCGAACCACGGGTGCTACGATCCGGTCGACGTCCGCGCGCCCGAGGGGTGTCTGTTGAACCCCGAACCGCCGGCGGCGGTCGTGGGCGGGAACGTCGAGACCAGCCAGCGCGTGACCGACGTGGTGCTCGCGGCCTTCGGGCAGGCGATCCCGGGCGCGGTGCCCGCGGGGAGTCAGGGCACGATGAACAACCTCATCATCGGAAGCCGGGCGAGCGACGGCTACACCTACTACGAGACCATCGGCGGCGGGTTCGGCGGCCGGGCCGGCGCCGACGGGATGGACGGCGTGCAGGTCGGGATGACCAACACGCTCAACACCCCGGTCGAGTCCATCGAGACTGAGTACCCCCTCACCGTCGAGCGGTACGCGCTCCGACCCGACAGCGGCGGCGACGGCGAACACCGCGGCGGACTCGGAATCGAGCGGTCGGTGCGCGTCGAGACCGACTCGGTGGTGTCGCTGTTGACCGAACGCCGGCGCCACGCCCCCGAGGGCCGGGCCGGCGGCGACGACGGCGCGACCGGCCAGAACCGAATCGACGGCGAGTCGGTCCCGGCCAAGACCACTCGCGACGCCCCGGCGGGGACCACCGTCACGGTCCGGACGCCGGGCGGCGGCGGGTACGGCGACCCCGACGACAGGGACCCCGCGGCGCGCGACCGCGACCGCGCCGACGGCAAGGTCACCGACGACGCCGAGTGACCCCTCCTCGCTCGCGCCGGCGGATCGACCGTCGGAGGGCTACGCGAGGACGGTTCCGCAGTCCGGACACGCCTCGTCGACGACGGTGACCCGCGCGTCGCAGTC
The DNA here is from genome assembly GCF_004765795.1 of Halorussus marinus. GTDB lineage: Archaea > Halobacteriota > Halobacteria > Halobacteriales > Haladaptataceae > Halorussus > Halorussus marinus. Next base: position 342,063 of record NZ_SBIV01000002.1, on the reverse strand, counting down.
CGGACAGAACTCCAGGTAGCAGGCTCGATCGCCCATGCGTGACACACGGTCTCACTCGTCATAGGCGTTTGGCCGGCGTCGCCGACGCCGCGCTTTCGGCGTGTTTCGAAACCCTTTTCTTTTCGTTGGGCCTCGTATCGAGTGCGCCGCCTTAGCTCAGACTGGGAGAGCACTCGACTGAAGATCGAGCTGTCCCCGGTTCAAATCCGGGAGGCGGCATTTTCCTGCGAACGAAACTGCTCCGCGAATAGATTCGACCCGATCCGTCAGCTCTGCGCGTCTCGTCCACGATCCCACCCGTTCGATCTGCCGAACAGTATCGGTCGTGCAGTCCCCCTCTCTGGGGATGGATGCGAAAAGATAAGCATCCGTGACAGTTCATCTATCGCAATGATCGAGTGGCTCGGTGGAGAGGGATACGTCGTCGATATTGCCATCCCGCTGTTCGGCATTCTGCTGGTCGGAATCAGTTCGAGGGTAGCCGAGACGAACGGGAGCGAGCGTTACGTTTTCCCGGCGTTCTGCTGTTGGCTGGGATACGAGGTTCTGCTCGGACTCGAAGCGGGCACCCTCGTCGCACTGCCTCGACCGCTCGGCTCGATCGGTGCCGTGTTGCTGTTGGTCGGGTTTCTCGGATGCTCTTTCGCGGCCTCTACGCTTCGTGGAAAGCACGAGAACCGTCCGGGTCCTCGGCGTGAGGTCGCCGACAGGCGCGCCGAATCGGGTTCGCGGTGGCTCTTGGTCGCGGGGCTCACCGAAGCGTCCACGCGGGTCCGACGAACTGACCCCGTCTCCGCGAACGTCGCGAGCGAGCCGCCGGTCGCGAATCTGCCCCGAACTACCGGTCGACTCCACACCGAAGCCAAGACTTATGTCTGGGATTTCGCTAGCGTCAGGTGATGCAGTCCCCGTTCGACGTGTTACGCGTCGACACAGACGCCGAGGAGGCGGAGATAGAGCGGGCGTACCGCGAACGCGTGAAGGAAGCTCATCCGGATCAGGGCGGGTCGGTCGAGGAGTTTCAGGCGGTCCGGACCGCCTACGAGCGGATCAAGGCCGGCTACGTCGAGGACGGTCGGCCGCCCGATTCCTCGCCCGCACCCGACCCCGGCGCCGATCCTGACCCCGGCGCCGAGTCCGAACCCCCGGGCGACGCCCCCCGCGGAGAGCCCGAGCGTGCCTACTCGGAGGTCACCTACCTCAACTACGACGTCCTCGCGGACTTCGGGTGGGAGACCGACGACGAGGACCTCTTCGAGAAGGCGGGCGACGCGGGGCTCGACGACGACGATTACGGGCGCTTTGCGGTCGAACCCGGGGAGTCGCTCCTCGAAGCCGCCGAGGCGGACGGCTACGCCTGGCCGTTCGCCTGCCGGGGCGGGGCGTGCGCCAACTGCGCGATCAAGCTCGTCGACGGCGAACTCTCGATGCCCTCCAGTCACGTCCTCCCGTCCGATTTGATGGAGCGGGGCATCCGGCTGTCGTGCAACGGGATGCCCATCACCGACGAGCTGAAAGTGCTGTTCAACGTGAAACACATGCCCGAACTCGGCGACCTCCTGTTGCCCCCCGACCCGTTCGAGAAGGCATATCCGAACGACTGACCGGGCCGGACGCGACTCGCTCGGGCTCGCGTCCCTACTTTGGAATCGCGGCGAGACGCCGAAGACTCCTCACGGAAAGAAAACGTTTACCTTCGATTCGAAACACTGTTTGGTCGTGGTCCGCTTTCCGAACCCCGTCCGGCTGCTCATCCTCTACATCGGGCTCGCGCTCGCTCGCGCGGGCGTGGTAGACCCCGAGCACGTCCGGCACACGACCGACCTCGCGTGGCCCCGGATCGTGACCGGCCTCGCGCGGATGTCGAAAAACGCCGTCGACGTGGCGATGGTCGGGGTCGCGGTCGGCCCGGTCGCCATCGCGGGCGTCGGGTTCGCGTCGCCGTACTGGGGTATCGCGTTCTCGCTGGGCGGCGGGCTCGCGGGCGGCACCATCGCGCTGGTCTCCCAGCGCTACGGCGCCGAGGCGTTCGACGAGCTCGGGGTCGCGGTCCGGGCGAGCGCGGCGCTGGTGGTCGCGGTCACGGTGCCGGTGACCGCGGCGTTCTGGCTGTTCCCGGCCGAACTCATCTCGGTGATGACCGACGATGCGCGAGCCATCGAACTCGGCGCCGCCTACCTCCGGACGCTCGCGGTCGGCGTCCCGTTCGCGGGGCTCAACCTCATCGGGAGTCGGATCTACATCGGCGCCGACGACGCCTGGACCCCGATGCTGGTCCGGGCCGGCGGCGCCGTCGCCAACATCGCGCTGAACGCCGCGTTCATCTTCGGGCTGGAGATGGGCGTCACTGGCGCGGCGCTCGGGACCGTGCTCGCGAACGTGGTCGTGACCGCCGCGTTCGCCGCCGGCCTGATCGCGGGTCGACTCCCCGGCGCGGGCGAGCTCCCGGTGCGGGTCGACCCGTTCGGCTCGTACGTCCACGTCGAGACGATGCGCGATCTGGTCACCATCGGCCTGCCGGTCGTGGGTCGCAACCTCGTCTGGACGGTCGCGAAGTTCCCGATGCTCGCCATCGTCGGGCTGTTCGGCCCGAGCGTGGTCGCGGCCTACGTCATCGCCCGGCGCATCTGGGGGCTGATGAACACGCCCGGCTGGGGCTTCGGGCTGGCGTCGAGCAGTCTCGTCGGACAGGCGCTCGGGGAGGGCGACGAGCTCGGGGCCGAGTCGTACGCCCGGGACGTGATCGCGTTCGCGGTCGCGACCTACGCGGTCGCCGCGGTGCTGGTCGCGGCGTTCGCCGAACCGATCGTCGGGCTGTTCGTGGGCGACGCGACCGACCCCTCGATCCCGGTCGCGGTCGGGCTCGTCTACGCCGCCTGCCTCGCGGTGCTGGCCCAAGGGGTCAAGGGCGCGGCCGCCGGCCCGCTCGACGCCAGCGGCGACACCCGCTGGCCCTTCTACAGCCAACTCGTCGGGATGTTCGGCTGTGCCATCCCGATCGCGTATTTGGGCGCGACCACGTCGCTGGGGATCGCGGGGCTCTACCTCTCGTTTCTCGGGGAGACGATCGTGCCGGCCGCGATCAACTACTACCGCTTCTCGACCGGCAAGTGGAAGGCGATCAGCCGGGACTTCCGGCCCGACGCGCCCGTCGCGGACGACTGATACTGGCGGCTGTACTTACGCGAAAAGCTCGTTCGGAGACGCCAGTGTGTCAATCCATAACGACTCTCCGGCGACTGGAGAGTAAAGTAGCTACAGCCGCCAGTACGAGCCGGGACCCGCGGTCGCTCCTCGCCCATCGTCGTCGCGGCTCGTGGTAGCGCGTCTCTCGGAACCCTTATCAGTCCCCCGCGTCTCTCTTTAGAAGCAATGGCAACAGGTACGGTCGACTTCTTTAACGACACTGGCGGCTACGGTTTCATCGACACTGAGGATGCGGACGAGGACGTTTTCTTCCACATGGAAGACGTTGGCGGCCCGGACCTCGAAGAGGGAACTGAGATCGAGTTCGACATCGAACAGGCGGACAAGGGTCCGCGCGCGACCAACGTCGAGCGCCTCTAAGTCGGTTTTTACTGACTGCGCGAGACGATCAGACGGTTTTTCTTTCGACGCTACCCCGACAGCCCCGGCGCCGTCGGTTCGAGGGAGGGCGTGTCGTGATAGGTCGGAAAAGTCGCTCTCTACTCGCTGAGCCGTGCGAGTTCGTCCTCGGAGAGTTCGACGTCGGCGGCCCCGACGTTCTCTTCGAGGTGCTCGACGCTCGACGTCCCCGGGATCGGGATCGTCACGTCCGAATGGTGGAGGAGCCACGACAGCGCGACCTGCCGAGCGGTCGCCTCGCGGTCGCCGGCCACGTCCTCCAGCACGTCGGCCTTCTCGCCGAGGTCGCCCCCGCCGATAGGGAAGTACGGGATGAAGCCGATGTCGGCCTCCTCGCAGGCTTCGAGCACGTCCTCGTGTTCGCGGTTGCCGACGTTGTACTCGTTTTGGACGGTCGCGACGTCCACCACGTCGCGGGCGCGGTCCAGTTGCTCGACGTCGACGTTGCTCAGCCCGACGTGCTCGACCAGCCCGTCGTCTTTGAGCTCGGCGAACGTCTGGACCACGTCCTCGAACGGCCCGTCGACGTCGGGCGTGTGGAGCTGGTAGAGGTCGATGGTGTCGACGCCGAGCCGATCGAGGCTACACAGCACCTGATTCCGGACGAAGTCCGGCCCGCCGTGAGGGAGCCACTCGCCGTCCCGGTTCCGGAGCAGTCCGGCCTTGGTCGCCACCACCGCGTCGTCGGGCGAGAGCGTCTCGCCGATGATGCGCTCGCTGACCCCGGGGCCGTACGAGTCGGCGGTGTCGACGAAGTCGACGCCGAACTCGACCGCCCGCTCCAGCACCGCCCGGGCCTCGGCTTCGTCGTCGGGCCGACCGATGATGTCGTCGCCGGTCAGCCGCATCGCGCCGAAGCCGAGCCGGTTCACGGTGAGATCGCCGCCGATGTCGAACGTGTCTTCGACCATACGCGTCCTGCGGTCGCCGGCTCATTAGTCGTTCGGGGCGGAGCGGGACCTGCCGCTACCGGGCGAGCGCTTTTTGCCCGTCGCGTCGAAGCAACGCCGATGGTCGACGGCTCGGATCCGGGCGGCGCCTTCGCGTACCCGCGGTCGGCGATCGCCCTCGACCTCGCGGGAGTGGCGGCGGTCGCGCTCGCGCTCGTCGGCGTCCACGTCCTCGCTCCCGAGGCGGTCCACGACCGACTCGCGTTCGACCACGGCGCGTTCGCGCCCGAGACCCTGCTCACGTCGGCGTACGTCCACGCCGGCGACGCCCACCTGCTCAACAACCTCGGGGGGTTCGTCTCGCTTTCGGTCGTGACGTATCTGGCGTGTCTCACCGCAGGTCGTCGGGCGTGGTTCCGCCGGACGTTCCCGGTCTTGCTGGTCGCGCTCCCGGTGGCGGTCAACCTCACGAGCTACGTCGCCCTCGAGGCCCGCTATCCGGGCTCGACGCCGATCTCCCGGGGGTTCTCGGGCGTGGTCGCGGGGTTCGGGGGGTTCTTGCTGGTCGCGCTCGGGGTCCAGCTCCGGGCCAACTACTCGCGGGCGACCGCCTTCTTCGTCGGCCAGTTCACGGTCGTGTTGCTGGTGGCCGAACTGCTGTGGATCTACGCCGACCGCGTGAGTCCCTTCGAGGGCGGCGCGGTGGCGGTCGGGCTCGCGTCGGCGGTGTCGGGCATCCTCTCGCGCGGGCACGGCCGGCGGTTCGGCGACGACCACTTCCGGCAGGTCGGGCTCGACCTCGTCTACGTCGGGCTGGTGGTCGCGCTGTTGGTGTGGCTCGTCTACGGCCTCTTTCCGGCGCGACCGACCGCCGACGGCTCGTTCACCAACGTGTTCGCCCACGCCGCGGGGCTGGTGGAGGGCGGACTGCTCGCGGCGCTGGCGCTCGTGGCGGTCCGGCGCTGAACGGCGCCGGCGGGCGGCGTTCGCCCGGCTGGTGGCCCGAGCGTCCGACGTGCCTTCGAAGGGTTTATCCCCGCAGTGACCTTCAGAATCCAGTAATAACCATGTCGGACAAACCCGCCTCGATGTACCGGAAGATCGACAAGCCGTCGTACACTCGCCGCGAGTACATCACCGGCATCCCCGGGTCGAAGATCGCACAGCACAAGATGGGCAACGTCGACACCGACCCCGAGGACTACCCCGTCCAGATCAGCCTCATCACCGAGGAGGAGGTCCAGCTCCGCCACGGCTCGATGGAGGCCTCCCGGCTGTCGGCCAACCGCCACCTGCTGAAAGAGCTGGGCCAAGAGAACTACAAGATGATCCTCCGGAAGTTCCCCCACCAGGTCATCCGAGAGAACAAGCAGGCGACCGGCGCGGGCGCGGACCGCGTCTCCGACGGGATGCGCCAGTCGTTCGGGAAGATCGTTGGTACGGCCGCCCGGATGGGCGCCGGCGAGCGCATCTTCACCGCGTGGTGTCAGCCCGAGGACGCCGACGTCGTCAAGGACGCGATGCGGCGCGCGTACAACAAGATCTCCCCGCCCTGCCGCGTGAAGGTCGAGAAGGGCGAGGAACTGCTCGTCGCGTAACCCGATCCCGACCGCTCGCGCGACGCGGCCCGAACGCCGGGCCGCCGCGACCGGTCGATCAAACCTTTTCACCCGAGGCTCCCACCACTCTCGTATGCTGGATCTGGCGGTCGCGTACCGAGAGGAGACGTTCGAGCGGATCCGCGAACCCCTCGCAGAGCGCGGGATCCGGATCCACCACGTCCCCAGCGAGGGCCGGACGATCCCGCTCGGGGACCCGCCGTGGGATCCCGAGTCGTTCGACGCGGGGTTCGTCTACCCCTCGCGGACGATGGAGGGCGGCGTCCTCGACGCCATGCTCGCGGTCCCGTGGGTCAACGACCGCGAGGCGGTGCTCACCTCCCGGAACAAGGCCGGCGCGATCGCGGCGCTCGAACGGGCGGGCGTGGCGGTCCCAGAGAGCGTGGTCGTCTCGAACCCTGCCGACGAGTCGGACCTGCTGGCGGCGTTCGACCGCTTCGACCCGCCGGTCGTGATCAAGCCCAACTCCACGACTAGGGGCGTCGGCGTGGCGAAGATCGGCGACGCCGACTCCTTTCTGGGCGTGACCGACTACCTCGATCTGGTCCACGACTACCGGGCGACCGGCGACAAGTCGTTTCTGGTCCAGGAGTACCTCCCCGACGCCACCGACGTCAGGGCGATGGTGGTCGACGGCGAGTGCGTCGGCGGGGTCGAGCGCCGCCTGCCCGACGCGGCGGGCGCAGACCGCTGGAAGCACAACGTCCACCGCGGCGCGGCGGCGACCGGCGTCGACCTCTCGGCGGAGCTCCGGTCGCTCGCCGAGGCGGCCGCCGACGCGCTTGACGTCGACTTCCTCGGGGTCGACATCCTCGTCTCGGGCGACCGCGCGGTCGTCAACGAGACCAACGCCCGCCCGACCGTCGACGCCGAGACCAAGTACGACCCCGGCTTCTACGACCGACTGGCCGACCTGATCCGCGCGACCGCCGAGCGCTGAACCGCGGCCGCCGGGCGGGCCGCCGCCCCGCCGGCCCGCCGGTGGGAGTCGGCTCTCCGGTGCGCTTCCGAACCCGACCGTTTAATCCCGGTGCCCGCCCAATCGATGCCCATGACAGTCATCGAGGACCAGCAGTCGGACCTCGGCGCCGAGTTCACCGAGGTCGGGGGGCGATCGATCCCGGCCCACTACGGCCGGGCCGATCGGGCCCACCGAGCGGTCCGAAACGTGGTCGGGGTCACCGAGATGCCCTACGGCGTGGTGGTCGTCACCGGCGAGGATCGGGTCGAGTACGTCGACAACGTGGTCTCGAACCGCGTGCCGACCGCCGACGGCGAGGGCGCCTACGCGCTGTTGCTCGACCCGCAGGGCGGCGTCGAGTTTGACATGTACGTCTACAACGCCGGCGACCGGCTGTTGCTGTTCGTGCCGCCGGGCGAGGCCGGGGGGCTGGCCGAGGAGTGGCGCGAGAAGGTGTTCATACAGGATGTCGAGATCGAGACCGCGACCGACGGCTTCGGCGTGTTCGGCGTCCACGGCCCGCAGGCCACCGAGAAGATCGCGAGCGTGCTCAACGGCTCCGGGACGCCCGAGGGCCACCTCTCGTTCGTCCGCGGGCGGATGGCGGACGTGGGCGTGACGGTGATCCGGACCGACGCCCCGACCGGCGAGGAGGGCTACGAGGTGGTCTGTACGACCGGCACCGTCGAGACCGAGACCGGCGTCGAGCGCCCGAACGCCGAGGTCGTCTACGAGACCCTGCTCACCCGCGGGCTGAACGCGACCCCGTTCGGCCGCCGGACGTGGGAGTCGCTCACCCTCGAGGCCGGCACGCCGCTGTTCGAGTCCGAACTCGCGGGCCGGATTCCGAACGTCCTCGGGCTCCGGAACGCGGTCGACTTCGAGAAGGGCTGTTTCGTCGGTCAGGAGGTCGTCTCCCGGGTCGAGAACCGCGGCCAGCCGAGCCGGCGGCTGGTCGGCCTCCGGACGAACGACCGGCCCGAGCCGGGCGCGGCGGTGTTCGACGGCGACGAGGCGGTCGGCGAGGTCACCCGCGCGATCGAGAGCCCCTCCCGGGGCGAACCGCTGGCGTTCGCGGTGGTCGAGTTCGCGGTCGGCGGCGACGACGCGCCGGTCCTGACCGTCCGGGTCGACGGCGAGGAGTCGCTGGCGTCGGTCGAGCGCCTGCCGTTCGTCGACGGGAGCGATCGGTCGGCCCGGGTCCCGGAGTACTAGGCGTACTCGCGGGCCGCCACCGCGACCAGCGACTTCGCGAACCCGAGCACGATGGGACCGACGAAGATGCCCGCGAAGCCAAACACCGCGAGGCCCCCGAAGATCCCGACCACGAGGATGCTGGGATTGAGGTTCGCGCTCCGGCCGCCGACGACCGGCCGGAGGTAGTTGTCGGTGAGGTTCACGACGCCGAACCCGTAGACCAACAGCGCCGCCCCGCCCACGAGGTCGCCGGTCGCGAGCAGGAACGCCCCGGCCGGGATCCAGATGAACATCGAGCCGACGAACGGCAACAGCCCGAGCACCACCGCCAACACCGTCCAGAACAGGACGTTCGAGAACCCAAGCACCGCGAGCGCGATCCCGGTTAACACCGCCTGCACGACCGCGATGACCCCCTGAGTGATGAGCACCGCGTACGTGAGCCGGTCGAGTTCCGCGAACAGTTCCTCGCGAACGTCCGGGCCGAGCGGCACGACCTCTCGGACCCACGCGACCGCGTCGGCGCCGTCGACGAGCAGGTAGTAGAGGACGAACCCGAGCACCGTGACGCCGACTAGCGCGTTCGACGCCCCGCCGACGACGCCCGGCGTCTCCTGTAACACCCGTCCGAGCCCGGACTGCGCCATCGAGACGAGCTCCTGTCCGAGGTCGCTGTCGATGAACTCCCGGACGAACGCGACGTCGATCGCGCCCGACTGGACGCCCTCGACGACCGCGACCGCCTGCCGGACGACGACCCGAACCAGCAACAGAAAGGGGAGCACGAACAGCACGGTGGCCCCGAGCATGAGCGCGAGCGCCGCCGCCCGGGGTGCCAGACGCGGTCCCAACCGCTCCTCGAATCGGGGCGCGAGCCGTCGCTGGAGCGGCCAGAGGGTATAGGCCAGAAACACCGCGAGCGCGACGAACGTGAAGAACGGTCGGACCACCAGCCACGAGAGGTAGATCGAAATAGCGACGAGGGCGGCGACGAACGCCCGTTCTGCATCCATGCGGACCTGTACGCGAACTGCCGAGAAAAGCCCGATGGTCGCCCGCGGCGGCGGCCCAGCGCGGACCCCGGTGGCGAGGCCGTTCGGCACTCGTCGAAAGCGTGAAAAGGCGGGATGGGCCCGTCCCGCTGGCGTCTGTGGTTGGCTGGCTCAACCCCGTCTTTCGGGATGTCGGCCGTGGTTCGGGCCGGAGGAGGCGACGCCGTGATACGCCTCTGGGTAGCAAATCGTTCCGTCCGCGTCGCCTCCTCGGAGCCGAGTTCGTGCCGTGTGCTAATAAATGTCACGGCTATCGGAGCGCCGAACGCGCCCTCGAAACGCCGACCACTTTCACCGTGATACCGTCCGGAACCGACAGCGTTTCACGCCCCAAGTCCCTATCCGGAGCCAGATGAGCAAGGACTACATCGACGTTCGGGGGGCCGAGGAGCACAACCTCAAGGACCTCGACATCTCCATTCCGCGCGAGAAGTTCAACGTCGTCACGGGGCTGTCGGGGTCGGGGAAGTCCTCGCTCGCGTTCGAGACGGTGTACGCCGAGGGCCAGCGACGCTACATCGAGAGCCTGTCGGCGTACGCCCGTAACTTCCTCGGACAGATGGACAAACCGCAGGTCGAGAACGTCGAAGGGCTCTCGCCGGCGATCTCCATCGACCAGAAGAACGCGGCCAACAACCCCCGATCGACGGTCGGGACCGTGACCGAACTCCACGACTACCTCCGGTTGCTGTACGCCCGGATCGGGACGCCTCACTGCCCGGAGTGCGGTCGAGAGGTCGGCGAGCAGAGCGCCCAGAACATGGTCCGGCGCGTGCTCGATCTGCCCGACGGGACGCGGGCGAAGATCGCGGCGCCCGTGGTCCGCGACCAGAAGGGCGCCTTCGAGGACCTGTTCGACGAACTGGTCTCGGAGGGGTACGGCCGGGTCGAGGTCGACGGCGAGGAGTTCGACCTCACCGTCGAGACGCCCGACCTCGACAAGAACTACGACCACGACGTCGACGTCGTGGTCGACCGCGTGAAGGTCTCGGCCGAGGATCGGAGCCGGATCACCGACAGCGTCGAGACCGCCCTCGAGGAGGCAGACGGCTCGCTGAAGGTCATCCTGCCGGACCCGCCGGCGGGCGCGGCCGACGCCATCGGCGGAGCCGCGGCGCGCTCGACCGGCGACCTCGCGGGCGAGACGCAGGGCGACTCGCCCGAGGCCGACGCCGGCGGCGAGGCCGACGACCGCCTCGTCGTCGAACTCTCGGAGGATCTGGCCTGCACCCACTGTGGCATCGACTTCCGGGAGATCGAGACCCGGAGCTTCTCGTTCAACAGCCCCCACGGCGCCTGCCCGGAGTGTGAAGGCATCGGCGAGACCAAGGAGGTCGACGAGGACCTCGTGGTCCAAGACCCCTCGAAGCCGCTCAAGAACGTCTTCGAGCCGTGGAGCTACAACCGCACCTACTATCGGCGCCAGCTCGACAACGTCGCCGACCACTTCGGCGTGAGCGTCGAGACGCCGTTCGAGCAACTGCCCGAGGACGTCCGGGAGGCGTTCGTCTGGGGCACCGACGAGTCGGTCCACTTCGAGTGGACGACAAAGAACGGCGTCCGGGAGAAAGACGAGCCGTTCGAGGGGGTCATCCCGAATCTGGAACGGCGCCACGTCGAGACCGACTCCGACAGCACCCGCGAGCACATAGAGGAGTACATGGCGGTCACGACTTGCCCCGCCTGCGAGGGGACCCGCCTCAACGACCAGAGCCGGTCGGTGCTCGTCGACGGCACCTCGATCTCGGAGGTCAACGAGCTGTCGATCGGCGACGCCCTCGACCACTTCGAGGGGCTCGAAGCGTCGCTGGACGACCGGGAGACCAAGATCGCGGCCGAGATCCTCAAGGAGATCCGGGCTCGGCTCGGGTTCATGGAGGAGGTCGGGCTGGACTACCTCACGCTCGACCGGGAGGCCTCGACGCTGTCGGGCGGCGAGAGCCAGCGCATCCGGCTCGCGACCCAGATCGGCTCCGGGCTGGTGGGCGTCCTCTACGTCCTCGACGAGCCGTCGATCGGGCTCCACCAGCGGGACAACGACCGACTGCTCGACACCCTCGAAGAGCTCCGGGATCTGGGCAACACGTTGCTCGTCGTCGAGCACGACGAGGAGACGATGCGCCGCGCGGACAACGTCATCGACATGGGACCCGGCCCCGGCAAGCGCGGGGGCGAGGTGGTCGCTCAGGGTCCGACCGAGGAGATCGAGGCCTGCGAGGAGTCGGTCACCGGTGACTACCTCGCCGGTCGCAAGGAGATCCCGGTCCCCGACGAGCGCCGGGACACCGACGAGCGACTGACCGTCGCGGGGGCGCGCCAGCACAACCTCGCGGACTTAGACGTCGACATCCCGGTCGGGCAGTTCACCGCGATCACGGGCGTCTCGGGATCGGGTAAGTCGACCCTAATGCACGATATCCTGTACAAGGGACTGGCCCGCGAGATGAACGACAACACGAGCGTCGACCCCGGCGACCACGACGCCATCGAGGGGATCGAGCACGTCGAGAAGGTCAGGCTTATCGACCAGTCGCCGATCGGTCGGACCCCGCGATCGAACCCGGCGACCTACACCGGGGTCTTCGACTACATCCGCGAGCTGTTCGCCGAGACCAAACTCGCAAAACAGCGCGGCTACGAGAAGGGGCGGTTCTCGTTCAACGTGAAGGGCGGACGCTGTGAGGAGTGTGGCGGGCAGGGGACGGTCAAGATCGAGATGAACTTCCTCTCGGACGTGTACGTCCCCTGCGAGGAGTGCGACGGCGCCCGGTACAACGACGAGACCCTCGACGTCACCTACAAGGGCGCGACCATCGCCGACGTGCTCGAGATGTCGGTCGCGGAGGCGTACGACTTCTTCGAGCACGACCAGCGGATCGGCCGCCGGCTGAAGCTCCTGAAAGACGTCGGGCTCGACTACATGAACCTCGGCCAGCCCTCCACCACCCTCTCGGGCGGGGAGGCCCAGCGCGTGAAACTCGCCGAGGAACTCGGCAAGAAAGACACCGGCGACACCCTCTACCTGCTCGACGAACCCACGACCGGCCTCCACAAGGCCGACGAGCGAAAGCTCATCGAGGTGCTCCAGCGGCTGACCGACCACGGCAACACCGTGGCGGTCATCGAACACGAACTCGATCTGGTGAAAAACGCCGACCACGTCGTCGACCTCGGCCCCGAAGGCGGGGAGAACGGCGGCGAGATCGTCGCCACCGGAACCCCCGAGGAGGTCGCACGCACCGACGACTCGTACACCGGCCGATACCTCCGAGACCTCCTGCCCGACGTCGACCTCGACGGGCCGCGGGCCGACAGGGCGGTCGCTCCGGCGACCGACGACTAACGATCGACGCGTTTTGTCCGATATTTTCCCGTATTGCCGGATTAAATACGGGAATTTCTCCGTTACTTCGAACGTCTGGGTACTACCTGACAGTTACTCGGGGCTAAGTACTGGATAACAAAGTGCGGTCCGGGCGAATCTCGTCTACCGTGTTACGATGGGTGGCGGTGGCACCGGGGCAACAAGCGATTGAGCGACTTCGGGAGCATGAGCTCGGCTGACAACTCACCGGAACGAGAGGCGCTGTCGGAAGACCTGATCTTCGACGTGCTCAAGAACCGACGGCGGCGATACACGCTCCATTACCTCAAGCAACAGGAGCGTCCGGTGGAGCTGTCGGAGCTCGCCGAGCAGGTCGCGGCCTGGGAGAACGACACCACCGTCGAGGGGCTGTCGGCCAACGAGCGCAAGTCGGTGTACACCTCCCTCTATCAGACTCATCTCCCGAAGCTGGCGGACGCCGGTATCGTCGAGTACAACCAGAACCGCGGCGTGGTCGAGCTGTCGGGCAACGCGGCCCAGCTCGAGGGGTATCTCCGACCGCAGGACGAGTTCCCGTGGATCAGATACTACCTCGGACTGGCCGCGGTCAGCGCCGTGCTGGTGATCGGCGATCTGCTTGGGGTGGCGCCGTTCGAGGCGATCCCCGACGAGATCTGGGGCGTCCTCATCGTGGCGGCGTTCGCCGTCTCGGCGCTGGCCCACTACGTGCGACGCAGACAGCTCTCCCGCAAGGAAAAGCCCCCGAACGCCGAAGGGTAGGATACTTGAGCGCCAACGCCGTATCCGAAGCCGATGTACGATTTCGTCGTCGTCGGCGCCGGTCCCGCCGGCTCGCGGTTCTCGCGGCGCGCGGCCGAACGCGGGTACGACGTGCTGGCGCTCGAACGCGGCTCGGTCGGCGAGCCCCTCGCGTGCTCGGGCCACGTCAGCACCGACATCTGGGAGTTCACGCCCGAGGGTGCCCGCGAGGAACTCCTCCAGAACGAGGTGTTCGGCGCGCGGTTCCACGTCGGCGGGCCGGCCAGCGACGACTACCCCTTCTACAAGCGCGAGGTGATCTCGAACGTCATCGACCGGGTCGGCCTCGACCGGCGCCTCGCCGACGCCGCCCGCGAGGCGGGCGTCGACCTCCGGGAACACCACAGCGTCTCGACGGTCGAGGAGCGCCCGGACCGCGTCGCGGTGACCGCGACCGGCCCCGACGGCACCGAGACGTTCGAGGCCCGGATGGTCGCGGGCTGTGACGGCCCGGTCTCGCGGGTTCGGCGCGAACTCGGACTGCCCGAACCCGGCGAGAAGCTTCAGGGGGTGCTCGGGTTCTCGACCGACGAGGACCCCGGCGACTTCGTCGACGTCCACCTCACCGCGCCGCGCTTTTTCGCGTGGCGCATCCCGCGGGGCGAGGCGGGCGTCGAGTACGGCCTCGCGGCCCCGCCCGGCTCCGAGCCGCCCGCCAGAGAGCTGTTCGAGTCGTTCACCGACGAGTACGGGACCGAGACCGGGGACTTTTGCGCCGGGATGATCCCGGTCGGGCCGGCCGAGACGGTGACGAGTCGCCGGGGGTTGCTGATCGGCGACGCCGCGGCCCAGACCAAGCCGTTCACCGGCGGCGGCATCCTCTACGGGATGACCGCCGCCGACCACGCCGCCCGCGAGATCGACCCCGAGCGGCCGTCGACGCTCGCGGACTACGAGTCGGCGTGGCGCGAGGACCTCGCCACCGAGATCCGGCTCGGCCACTGGATACGCAGGGCGTACTCGCTTCCCGAGCCCGTCCAGCGAGTCGGGCTGTCGGCGTTCTCCGGCGAGATCGGGGTCCACATGGACAAGCCGACCTCCTTCTTCTCGACCGAGCACCTCTCGAAGCTTCTCTCGCGGTCGTGAGTCCGCCGACGGGGCGCCTCGCGACCGAGACGTCCGCGCCCGCGAGCGTCGACGGGATCGCGTCGAACGAACCTCGCCCACGAGTCGCTACTCTCGGGCGACGTACAGCGTCTCGCCCGGTAGCGTCTCGCGGGCGACCCGCACCGCGGGCTGGTCGCCGCCGAGCGTGGTGAAGAGGAACGCGGCGTCGGCGCGCTCGGCGGCGTCGAGGGTCGGCCGGTGGAGCTCCGGCGGGAGGTTCAGCGCGTACACCGCCTCGGCGTCCCGGTAGACCGCCGGCTCGGGGTTCCAGACGTCGTCCTCGACGAACCGGACGCCGTCGGGAACCTCGCGAGCGCGCACGTCGGTCGCGGTGACCGAGACGCCCGCGGTCGCCAGCGCCCGGGCGACGTCGGTCCGACGGCCGATCCCCACCTCGACGACCGCCTCGAACTCCGAGAGGCGGGCGGCGATGGCGTCGCGGGTGTGCGGTTCCACGGCGGGAAGTTTATGAGTTGCTCGCGCATAGTGTTTCCCATGCTCGTCGACGTCGTCCCGGTCGGGGACGTTTCCGCGCAGGTCAAACGACAGGCCTCGGCAGGCCTCCGGTCGGTCTACGACTGTGAGGTCACGATTCACGACTCCCAGTCTGTGCCCACCGGGGCACACGACGAGAAACGCGACCAGTACCGCGCCGAGGAGTTCATCGAGCTCGCGGGCCGGATCGGATCGGCCGACAAGAACATCGCCATCACGCCCAAGGACCTCTTCTACCGCCGGCGAAACTACGTGTTCGGGCTGGCGTACCTCGACGGCAAGGGGAGCGTCATCTCGACCTACCGGCTCCAGACGTCGAGCGACGGCGGGTTCTCGAACCGGAGCGCAAGCGAGATCTTCTCGGACAGGGTCCGCAAGGAGGTCGTCCACGAGATCGGCCACACCATGGGGCTCGAACACTGCGACAACAAGCGGTGCGTGATGAACTTCTCGCCGACCGTCCGGGAGGTCGACGTGAAAGAGGAGAACCTCTGTGGCTCCTGTCAGCGATCGGTTCTCTGAGCGAGCCACGCCCGGAGCCGCCCGTTCGACCGCCACCTGACGCCTTCTATCGCCGCGCCGAGCAGTGCGAGCGCGCCCCCGAGTAACGGGACGAACTGCTCGCCCACGCCGTTTGGCAACACGTACTTCGAGATAGCGGTCGCGTACCCCAGATACTTCTCGACGACGTTCCCGGGGTCGCCCGCGTCGGCGAGTCCGGCCTCGTCGGCGGTCGGGCGGTCGGCGCTCCCCTCGCCCGGCAGTCGGTCGGCCTCGTAGGG
The DNA here is from genome assembly GCF_004765795.1 of Halorussus marinus. Classification (GTDB taxonomy): domain Archaea; phylum Halobacteriota; class Halobacteria; order Halobacteriales; family Haladaptataceae; genus Halorussus; species Halorussus marinus. The sequence continues at coordinate 326,210 of NZ_SBIV01000002.1, read as the reverse complement.
GAGCGTGCCGGTCGTCACCTCCCAGACCACGTCGCCGTTCTCGTCGATCTCGAGGACGCGCTCGTTGTACGAGTCGGTGATCAGCGTGTGGCCGTTCGACAGCCGGTCGGCGTCCCGGGGCCACTGGAGGGTGCCGCTCCCGCCGAACGTCCAGACGATCTCGCCGTCGGCGTTCAACTCGACGATGCGGTCCTGCTCGCTGTCGGCGATCAGCAGGTGGTCGTCTGCCAGCCTGTCGGGGTTGTGTTGCTCGTACAGCGGCCCCTCGCCGCCCTCGAAGCTGTTCGGCCCGACGACCGGCCGGAGGCTCACCGAGCCGTCGTCGGCGACGCGGAGCTCGGCCACGGTGTCGAAGTTCCGGAGGCTGATCTGGAACACGCCGGGCTCGATCCGATCGACGTCGTTGACGTGGGTCCAGTCGGCCTCCGGGCCCATCCCGTCGGGCATCTCGTAGTCGTCGGTGGCGTTCCACTCCCAGACGATCTCCTTGTCCCGATCGACCGCGAACACGCGGTCGTTGCCCATGTCGACCATCACCCAGCGGTCCTCGCCGTCCTCGGTCGTGTAGTGGTCGGCGTCGTGGAGCTCGTGCTCGTGGAGTTCGACGTCGTACCACGCGTACTCCCAGCGAGTCTCGTTGGTCGATTGCTCGACGATCTTGAGGCTGTTGCGCACGCAGTTGGCGTGCCCGTCGTTTCGGTACCGCTCGGGACACCGAGCGTCGGGAATCTCGTCGGCGGTCGAGATCTGGACCCGGCCGGGGCCGAGCTCTTCGAGGTCGAACACGTCGTCGGTCCCGTCGTACTCCCAGACGATCTCGCCGTCGGGCGCGACTTCGATCGCCCGCCCGTCGTCCTGGTACCCCTGGAGAGCGATGAGCGTGTTGTTCTCGGGGCGTTCGTGGTCGGTGGCGAGACGCGGATGGGACGGAGCGGCCAGCACGCCGACGGTCGCGATCGCGAGGCAGACGACCGCGAGACACGCGAACAGCTTCGCGCGGCGTTCGTGGCCGGTCCCGAACCACGCGGGGAGGAGCGGTGTCACTGCGTGGGCCTAAGCGTGCGCCGACGAAAATCATTCGGTTCTCCGGTCGGGGTCGGAATCGGTCGGCCGCCGTTCAGGGCGCGTAGTAGTACTCGCCCTGCTTTTTCTGCTCGCGGTCGAGCTGGCTCCCCGGCTTGTTGATGCGCGGGCGACCGACGTTCTCGTCGCGGCGGAACGTGACGTCGAGGTTCGAGAGGAAGTCGTTCATCCCCGCACGCATCCCGGTTGGCGCGCTCGCACGACCCCGGACCGCCGGCTCGCCGTCGAAGACCATCAGTCGGTCGGCGAGCAGGTCGATCATGTAGATGTCGTGGTCGACCACCAGCACGGTGGCGTCCTGCTGTTCGGCGAACCGCCGGATGGCGGTGGTCGCTCGCACCCGCTGTTCGACGTCGAGGTACGCCGAGGGCTCGTCGAGCAGGTAGAGGTCGGCCGACTTCGACAGGCAGGCCGCGATCGCGACCCGCTGGCGCTCGCCGCCCGAGAGGTCGGTGAGGTTCTGCTCCATGATGCGATCGAGCTGGAGCGGCTTGGCGATCTCGGTCTCCCAGTAGGAGGAGCCGACCCGGTCGGTGATCGAGCGCATGAACGCGTCGACCCGCATCGGCTGGTCGATCTCGATGTACTGGGGCTTGTAGGCGATGTCGAGGCTGAAATCGAGCGCGTCTCCGTCCGGTTCGAGCCGGCCCGCCAACAGCTTCGCGAACGTCGACTTGCCGATGCCGTTCGGGCCGACGATCCCCAGCACTTCGTTCTCTCGGATCGCCCCGCCCTCGACGTCGAGGCTGAACTCGCCGTCGCCGTAGGACTTGCGGAGGTCGGGGTACTCCACGAGGGTGTCGGCGCGACTCACCTGCCGGGGCGCGTGCTCCTCGAACTCGATGGGGTCGGGCCGGATGCGCATGTTCTCGTTGTCGAGATACCCCTTGAGGTACTCGTTGATGCCGTTCCGGACCGACTTGGGGTCGGTGATGACCCCGTACGCGCCGGGCTCACCGTACGCGACGTGGAGGTTGTCGGCGACCAGATCGAGGATGGCGAGGTCGTGTTCGACGACCAGCATCGACTTGCCGTGCTCGTTGGCCATCTCCTGAATCAGTCGGGCGGCCGCCACCCGCTGGCTGATGTCGAGGTACGGCGTGATCTCGTCGACGAAGTAGAAGTCGGCCTCGCGGGCCAGACACGCCACCAGCGCGACCCGCTGGAGCTCCCCGCCCGAGAGGCTGTCGATGTCCTGATCCATGACGTGCTCGATCTCGAGGCGTTCGAGCAGGTCGTCGAGCACGCCTCGCTCGTCGGTGTTCTCCAGTAGCTCCGCGGTGGGGCCGTCGAACTGATCGGGGATCTTGTCGACGTACTGGGGCTTTCGCGCGACGGTCACGTCGCCGTCCCGGACCGCGGTGAGGTAGTCCTGAAGCTCGGTCCCGCGGTAGGCATCGAGCACCGCCTCCCAGCCCGGCGGGTCGGCGTGGTCGCCGAGGTTGGGCGCGAGTTCGCCCGCCAGAATCCGGACCGCGGTCGTCTTCCCGATGCCGTTCGGCCCGAGGATGCCCGTGACCTGTCCCTCGATAGGGACCGGCAGGCCGTACAGCGAGAAGGCGTTCTCGCCGTAGCGGTGGACCGGCTCGTCCTGAAGCTCTTGGGGGAGGTTGATGATCTCGATGGCGTCGAACGGGCACTTCTCGACGCAGATGCCGCAGGTCTCGCCCAGACAGATCTCCTCGCTGATGTGGACCTGATCGGGCTGGCCCTCCTCGGCGTCCTCGCCCCGGAGCGTGATGCACTCCTTGCCCGTCCGGTTCGGCGGACAGTAGTTCTTGCACTCGTAGCTACAGCGATCGGGTTGACACCGTTCGAGGTCTACGACGGCGATGCTGTCGTCGGCCATGCTAGAAGGTGACGTTGTTGGTCAGCAGGATGGTCCAGCTCACGAACCAGAGCGAGAACGTCATGAACACCACGTAGAGGTGGTCTTTGGTGGAGAAGTCCCCCACGTCGATGCCCAGCACTTTCAGGACCGGGTACTGGGCGACGACGAGCGCGCCCACGATGCCCAGCCCTAGCGTGTCTGTCGCCTCCATCCCGAGGACCGTCGCGGAGACGAACGCCGCGACGACGCCCGCGAGCGTGGCGACGGCCGTCACCGTCACCCCGCGGAGATGAGAGGCCCGCCGTTCGGATGCGGTAGCCATACGGGTGAATGGGGGACGCGTCTTGAAAAACCCAGCCTTTCCCCACGACCTTTTGCTTCGGGCGCGCCACGAGCGCCGCGCCCTTGCAAAAGCTCGATCAAAACCCTTCGGGCCTCCCGTTGGTCGGCCCTTGGGCCGCTCGCTCGGGCTTCGCCCTCGCTCGCGGGACGATAGCCGGTGCGCGACTGCACGGCAACCGCCTCAGCACCGTCCCGCACTGCCCCGCATCCGCTCTGCACTGCCCCGCAACCGTCCCGCACTGCCCCGCATCCGCCCTGCACTGCCCCGCAACCGTCCCGCACTGCCCCGCATCCGCCCTGCACTACCCCGCATCCGCCTCGGCACCGCCCCACCACAGTCTCCGACCGCTACGCCATGCTACCGGCGGACCGGGACTGCTATCGCGGGGCTTCTTCCGGTCGCTGGCGCCCTACGCCCCGAACCTTTTTACCGTGTCGAGGCGACGATCCGTGCGGGTCGTTCTCAATACTTTTATGGCATTCGCGTGTTTCGAAACGTAATGATGGTATCCCAGTCCGAGCGAGAGGACATCGACGAACTTCCGCCGAGTGCGAAGCTGGTTTTCAAGGTGCTCGAGTACAAGGGCGCGCTGACCCAGAAACAGATCGTCGAGGAGTCGATGCTGTCGGCTCGAACCGTCCGCTACGCCCTCGAACGGCTCGAAGAGCTCGAGGTCGTACAGGAGGACGTCTACTTCGCCGACGCACGACAGAACCTCTACGAGATCGACGTGAGCCAAGAGACCGCGCCGGAGGCGGCCGACGCCCAGACGTGCGCGGAGTGACCGATCGTCGCTGACTCGTTTTCGAGGCGACGCCGGCCCGTCCGCGCGTCTCGTCTCACCCGCGGTAACTACTCGGCGCCGGGGTACTCGCCCTCGAACCCGGACTGCATCCCGGCGTGGATGAACTCCGCGAGAATGCGTCCGATTCTGGTGTCTGCGGTCCAGAGCGCCGTCTCCTCGAACGGCTCGCCCCCGTCGTCGGTCCGGACCGACAGCAGGACGGTGGCGTCGTCGACGAGGAGCGTCCGCCCGGTGAACCCCCGCGTCCGATCCGGGGGCGCCACCACGACCCGGACCGGGGCGTCGGCGAACCGCCGTTCGACCGCCCGTTCCTGCGTGACCACCACGACCGGGACCCCGGCGGCGGCTCGCTCGCGGAGCGCGGCCTCGACGTCCTCCGAGAGCAGGTCGGCGTCGCCCGCGATCAACACGACCTGCTCGCTCGCGCGCTCGACCAGCGCCGCGACGCGCTCGTGGACCGCGTGGCGCCCGTGGAGCGTCGAGACGTCGCCCTCGTCGGTCCGGTCGGCGCGCTCGTTGCGCACCGATTCGAGGTTCTCGAACGCCCGTTCGTGCTCGCGTTCGATCCGGCTCCGGAGCTGTTCGCGCGCCGCGTCGAGGCTCACCGGGCGGTAGCGCTTTGGCGAGGACTCGACCACCTCCACCAGCCCCCGCTCGGCGAGGTCGTCGGCCGCGCCGTACACCTGCGATCGGGGGACCTCGGAGGTCTCGCTCACCTCCTGGGTGGTCCCGGTGCCGAGCCGCTGGAGCGCCACGAACACCCTCGCCTCGTAGTTCGACAGGCCGAGTTGCTTCAGCGCCGCCACCGCGTCGTGTGCGCTCATTCCAGTCGGGAGAGAGAGGCTCCCGGCAGTAAGTGGTTTCGAGTGGCGTCGCGGCCGGGCGCTCGGAGCGTCACGGCTATTGTATATTTCTACAACCTTTTATAATAGCGGGCCGATTGGACGGGTAGAGATGGACCTCGCCGAACGGTACGCCGGCGCGATCGCGCGCCACAGCAAACTGGTGATCGCGGTGTTGCTCGTCGCCACCGCCGTCGTCGGCTACGGCGCCGGCGGCATCGAGGGCGGTCTGACGATCGCGAGCTTCGGCGGCGACTCGACCGAGGCCCAGAAGCTCGAGTACGTCCGGGAGAACTTCTCGACCGGCGAGACGAACGCGACCGCGATGCAGGTGGTGGTCCGGGGCGACGACGTGCTCTCGAAGCAGTCGCTGATCGAGACGCTCCGGCTCCAACAGCGCCTCCGGGCGAACGAGACGGTGAACGCCACCCTCCGGACGGAGGCGCCGACCGCCGGGTTGTCGAACCTCGTCGCCGTCGAGGCGCTCCGAGGAGAGCGGGCCGACTCCGCCGGGAACCGCACCGAGTCGAACGCGACCGGCGCCGACGCCCGGGCGGCCGCCGGCCCGCCGACGCTCGACGAACAGCTCGCCCAACTGGAGTCGATGTCCGAGGCCGAGGTCGAGCGCGCGGTGCTCGCGGTCCTCGACCCCGACCGGCCCGCGTCGGGACCGACCGACCCCTTCTCGCTGGTCGCGACCGACTACGAGCCCGGGAGCACGACCGCCACCGCCCGCGTGCTGTTCGTGTTCCAGACCGCCGAGTCCGGCGGGGACTCGCTGTCAGACGACGTGGTGGCCGGCCAGCTCGCCACCCGCGACCTCGCCGAGGAGACCGTCGAATCGACCGACTCGTTCGTCTTCGGCGCCGGCATCGTCGACGAGGTGTCCGGGCAGGCCACCGGCGAGAGCTTCGCGCTCATCACGCCCGTCGCGTTCGCCATCGTGCTCGTCGTGCTGTTCGTCGCGTACCGCGACCCCTTCGACGTGGCGCTTGGCCTGTTCGGGACCCTCCTCGTCCTCGTCTGGATGGGCGGGTTCATGGGGTGGGCCGGGATCGGCGTCACCCAGATCCTCATCGCGGTGCCGTTCCTCCTCATCGGGCTCTCGATCGACTATGCGCTCCACGTCGTGATGCGGTATCGCGAGGCCCGCGAGGAGACCGACGGGCCGGGATCGGCCGCCGACGCGTCCGACCGGTCGCCCGCCGCGGCGATGCGGACGGGGCTCGCGGGCGTGGCGGTCGCGCTCGCGGCGACGACGTTCACCACCGCGGTCGGGTTCCTCTCGAACCTCGTGAGCCCGATCGGCTCGATCCGGGAGTTCGGGCTGGTGAGCGCGGTCGGGATCGTCTCGGCGTTCGTCGTGTTCGCGGCGCTCGTCCCGGCGCTCAAGCTCGAACTCGACGGCCTTCTCGAGCGGGTCGGCCTCGACCGCCGCCGGTCGGCGTTCGGGACCGGCGAGACGCGGATCAACCGCGTGCTCGGGCTCGGGACGACCGTCGCGCGCCGCGCCCCGATCGCGGTCGTCGCGATCGCGCTGGTGGTGAGCGCCGGGGGCGGCTACGCCGCGACCGACATCGACACCTCGCTGAATCAGGTCGACTTCCTGCCTCGGGACTCCCCCGAGTGGACGGACTCGCTCCCCGAGCCGTTCCGGCCGGGCGACTACGAACTCCGGGAGAACGTCGTCTTCCTCAACGACGCGTTCGTCCAGACCCGCGACGCCTCGCAGGCCGAGATCCTCGTCGAGGGGCCGGTCACCTCGCCCGACACCCTCGACCGGCTCGCGGCGGGCCGGGCGTCGGTCGCCGACAGCTCGACCGCCGTCACGCTCGGGAACGGTCGGCCGAGCGTCGACGGCCCGCTGGCGCTGCTCGAACGCACCGCGCCAGCCAACGAGACGGTCGCGGCCGTCGTCGCCGAGAACGACGACGACGGCGACGGGGTCCCCGATCGGAACCTCGCGGCGGTGTACGACGCGGTGTACGCGGCGGCTCCTCAGGAGGCCGCCGCCGTCATTCAGCGCGAGTGCGTTGGGTCCGAGACACAACGGGACGGTCGAGCGGCGGAGTCGCGAGCCGACTGCGAGTACCGCGCGCTCAGGCTCTCGGTCTCGATCCGGGGCGGCTCGGACACCGGCGTCGTGACCGACGAGATGCGGGCGGCGGCCGCCGCCGTCGAGGCCGACACCGACCTCCGGGTCACCGCGACCGGCCAGCCGATCGTGACCGAACTGGTCCAGCGGGGACTGCTCCGGACGCTGGTCGAGACGTTCCTCATCACGCTCGGGGTCATCGTCGCGTTCCTCACGACGATCTTCTACCGGCGGTACGGCACCCTCGCGCTCGGCGCGATCACGATGGTGCCGGTCGTGTTCGCGCTGAGCTGGATTCTCGGGGTGATGTACCTCCTCGACATCTCGTTCAACAGCGAGACCGCGATCATCGCGGGCATCGCCATCGGCATCGGGGTCGACTACGCGGTCCACATCAGCGAGCGCTTCCTCGACGAACTCGGGGGCGCGCCCTCGGCGGTCGCCGCGCTCGAAACCACGGTCGCGGGGACCGGCGGCGCGTTGCTCGCGAGCGCGGTCACGACCGCCGCGGGGTTCGGCGTGCTGTTGCTCGCGCTGGTCCCCTCCCTCCAGCGGTTCGGGCTGGTGACCGGCACCTCGATCGCGTTCGCGTTCGTCTCCAGCGTGGTCGTCCTCCCGAGCCTGCTGGTGCTGTGGTCGCGGTACTCGGGCGTCGCGACGGCGCTCCGGGAGGAGACGCCGGCCGCGGGCGACTGACGGCGCTCCGAATCGGCGATTCGAGAAGACGTGACGACGTGGTCGCGACCGTCTCTACGCGCCCGACACCGTGATGGCGCGCTCCCGATCGATGGCTCGCTCTAGCTCCTCGGCGATGGCGCTCCCCCGCGAGACCTGAATGTCGCCGCCGCGGCCGACCGTCGCGGTGAACAGGTACTCGCCGTCGGCCTGCACCTCGACGGTCTCGCCGGCGTGGCCCTCGGTCGGGATGACGATGTGGCGGGAGGTGATCTCCGGCGTGACGACGTTGCCCTGCGGTCCGCCCGCGCCGCCGGCCCCGGCGGTCCCCGACGAGGACACCGACTGGGGCTTCTCGTCGTGGGTCCGGACGTCGATGTCGATGCCGAGTCGGTTCTCGATGTCCTCGATCCGGCCGCCGCCCTTCCCGATGACGTAGGAGATGTCGTCGTCGCTGACGTACACCGTCGCGCGGTTCTGGCCCTGCACCTCGACGTCGACCCGGCCGCGGGCGACCGACTGGATCTCGCGCTCGATCTCCTGGCGCGCGAGCTTCGAGACGCCGCTCTCCTCGCGCTCGCCCTCGTTGAGCGGGACGGTGACGACCTGCCGATTGAACGTGTAGATCTCGTACTCGGGCCGGCCGGTCTCGAAGTCCTCGATCACGATCACCGGGCGGGCCAGATCCTCCTCCATCAGCCCCTCGGGCACCTTCACCTGCGTCGAGACGTCGTACACCTTCTCGACCTCCCCGGCCTCGATGTAGACGACGGTGTCGACGATCTGGGGGATCATCCCGAGTTCGACCCGACCGATGAGCCGCTGGAGCGCGTCGATGGCGCGGGTGGCGTGGACCACCCCGACCATCCCGACGCCCGCGAGCCGCATGTCCGAGAACACCTCGAAGTCGTCGGTCTTCCGGACCTCGTCGTAGATGGTGTAGTCGGGCCGGACCATCAGAAGCGAGTCGGCGGTCTTCTCCATCTCGCCGGCGAGCTCGGTGTACTGGGTGATCTCGGGACCGACCTGGAGGTCGCGGGGTTTCTCCATCGTCTTGACCGCGAAGCCGTGGTCCGCGAGGAACTCCCCGACCGCCTGGGCGAACGTCGACTTGCCTGCCCCGGGCGCCCCAGAGACGAGGACGCCGCGCTGGTGGTCGAGCAGTCGGTCTTTGAGCTCGGCGGCGAACTCGTAGTCCTCCATGTCGGTCTTGACGATCGGCCGGACCGCGGTGATCTCCCACGCGTCCGAGAACGGCGGCTCCGAGATCGCGATCCGGTAGTCCCGAAACTGGACGATCGTCATCCCGCGCTCGTCGAGTTCGATGAACCCCTCGGGGCTCTGCTTTGCGCTCTCGATTATCTCCTGGGCGTGGTCCTTGAGCGTCGACTCGTCGAGGACGTCCTCGCCGATCGCGGTGTACTCCATCTCGCCGACGTCGCCGCGCTTGGCCATCGGCTCGACGCCGACCTTGAGGTGGACGCTCATCGTCGAGTCGTCGAAGAACTCCTCGATCGAGAGGTCCCCGATCTCGCGGGTCTTGGGCGCGATGTACTCGACGTCGAGCCCCTTCGCCCGCGCGACCTCGCTCTGGACGCTGTCGCTCGTGACGAAGGTGGCCTCGCGTTCGGCCGCGAGTTCGCGGATGAGCGCGTCGATCTCGCCCTCGCTTGCGGCGTCGGCCTCGCCCGGGTCGGGGCGGTCGCCGACGTACTCCAGGTCGATCTCGCCCTCGTCGGCGAGGTCCGCGAGCCGCTGGAGCTCGCCGAGCCCGTCCCACCCGCTGTCTTGGCCCCGGTTGGCCTGCGCCTCGAGCTCGGCGACGACCGCCTCCGGGATGAGGACCGTCGCGCCGTCGAACTCGCCGTCCGAGACGCGCTCGGAGACGCGCCCGTCGATGACGACGCTCGTGTCCGGTAGTACGTTCATGTCTCCTCGTTGGACGGGCGCGCTGATAAGGATGTTCAACGCGCGGGGATTTGGCGATCCCCGGCCACCGGGTGGGTCGCGCTCGGGCGCTCGTGTGGCCCGGTCGTGCCTCATCGCTTACGTGAGTGGAGGCCGAACGCGTCGTATGAGCACTCGCAGTTCGTTGCTGTCGGATGGCCGCACCAACGCTGCTGTCGCGTGGGCGCTGGTCGGCGTGCTGGCGCTCACCGCCGGCGAGAACCTGCTTGACGCCGATATCCTGTGGGCGGGGTTCGCGGTCGCGGCGGTCGCGCTGGTCGCGGCCCCCGCCGCACTCTCGCGGGACTGGGCGGTGATGGCGCCGTGGGAGGTCGTCGCCCTGGTGGCGTTGCCGGTCGCGGTCAGGTCGCTCGCGACCGGCCGGCTGTTGCAGGTGGCGACGTATCTCTCGGTGGCGGCGCTGGCGCTCCTGCTCGCGGTCGAGTTAGACGCCTTCTCCGGCGTCGAGATGACGCCGAGCTTCGCGGTCGGCTTCGTGGTGATGACCACGATGGCGGCCGCCGGGACGTGGGCGGTGGCCCAGTGGTACGCCGACCGGCTGTTAGGGACGGCGTTTCTGGGGGCCCCAGACGCGCTGATGTGGGACCTCGTGTTCGCCTCGGCGACCGGGGTCGTCGCCGGCGTGATCTTCGAGGTGTACTTTCACCGGCGGTCGCCCGGGGGTGGGTCGGCGTGAGCCTGACCGAGGCGTTCGGCCTCGGCGAGCGCCGCCAACAGCACCTCGTCCACCTCCTGCAGATCGGGCTCGCCGGTATCGTCGCCTACAGCCTGTTTCGGGCCAAGTTCGGGCTCGTGATCAACGCCGGAGTTCCGCTCGCGATCACGTTCCTGCCCGCGGTGCTGGCCCGGGACACTCACGTCTCGATGGACGCCGGGCTCGCGCTCTGGATCACTCTCGCTGTGTTCGTCCACGCGCTCGGGTCGCTCGGGGTCTACCAGTGGTTCCCGTGGTACGACCAGTTCGCGCACGCCCTCTCGTCGTCGGTGGTCGCGGGCGTGGGCTACGCCGTCATCACGGCGTTCGACCGCCACTCGGAGTCGGTGGAGTTCCCCCCGGAGTTCGTCTCCGTGTTCCTGTTCGTGTTCGTGATGGCGTTCGGCGTTCTCTGGGAGATCCTGGAGTTCACCACCGGGCTCGTCTCGGGGATGGTCGGCGGCGAGGCGGTGCTGGCCCAGTACGGGATGAGCGACATCATCTACGACCTCGTGTTCAATCAGGTCGGCGCGATCATCGTCGCGGCGTGGGGCCACTCCCGGCTGTCGGGGGTGAGCCGGGACCTCTCCCGGGAACTCGACGAGTAGCTACTCCGACCAGGCGTCCAGTCCGGTGAGCACGACCACCCCAGCGCGACGAGCAACTGACCGGCAAGCGCCTCCAGCCCGGCGATGGCGCGCGACCGCCCCGACCGGCCGGCCGTCGCCGTACCCCAGCGTGGCGAAGTCACGGTCGGTCTGTTGGTTCGAGCCGGTCGGGCCGCTACGCCTTTTTGGCCGGGCGCCGTCGAGGTCGGGCGTGATCGACCGACAGGCGATCCACGACGAGATCTACCGGATCCGCGAGGAGACCGACGCCAGCCGCGAGGTGCGCCAGAGCCTCCAGTCCATCGAGCGGTCGCTCTCGGGGATGGAATCCGACGAGGAGGCGCCCGGCGCGTCCCCCGATCGGCTCGAAGAGATACGGGCCCAGATCGACCGGCTCGCCGCCGACGCGGAGGGCGAGACCGCGTCCGAACTGGAGCGACTCCGGGCGCAGGTCCGGGACGTCGAGCGCGAAGAGCGCGCCGACGACTCCGAGGCGGGCGACGAGCGGTGACCGCGACCCGACCGCGAGCCACCGGACTGCCACTTCCCTCGAAGTCAAGTCGGCGGGCGCCCACGCTCCGGCCATGAGCGAACTCACAGACCTGACCCGCGAACTGGTCACAATCCCGAGCCACGACGACGAGACCGAGGCGGGCGACGCCATCGAGGCGTGGCTCCGCGAGGAGACCGACGCCGACGTGACCCGCGACGCCGTCGGCAACGTGATCGCCCGCAAGGGCGCGGGCGAGTCGTCGCTCGCGCTGGTCGGTCACCACGACGTGGTGGCGCCGGCCGACTCTCAGACGACCGCCGACGGCGAGTACGTCGTCGAGGAGCGCGACGGTCGGCTCTACGGCCGGGGGACCGCCGACATGAAGGGCGCGGTCGCGGCCGCGATGCTCGCGTTTAGGGATGGGACTCCGTCGGGCGAACTCGTCTTCGCCAGCTTCGTCGGCGAGGAGACCGGCGGCGAGGGCGCGCGCGGGGCCATCGACGCCGGCTTCGCGCCCGACTACGCCATCGTGGGCGAGGGCTCGACCGGCTACTCGGCGCCGGGAGTCACCGACGTGGCGGTCGCCCACAAGGGCCGGCGCGCGAGCGTCGTCACCGCCGCGGGCGCGGCCGCCCACGCCAGCGAGCCCGAGGCGGGCGAGAACGCGATCTACCGCGCCACCGACGCCGTCGACGAGATCCGAGAGCTGTCGTTCCCCGCGACCGAGGTGTTCGGCGAGCGGGTCAGCGGGAGCCTCGCGGTCACGGAGATCGACGGCGGGAGCGGGTGGAACGTGATCCCCGAAGCCTGCGAGGTCACCGTCGACGAGCGGACCGTCCCGGGCGAGCGCGCGGACCTCGGACGGGTCGAGGCGATCGAGGGCGTCGAGTGGACCGTCGAGCAGGACCTCCCGCCGATGGAGTGCGACGACGAGGCGTTCGCCGAGACGGTGCTCGCGGCCGCCCGGAGCGCGCAGGACGACGATCCCGAGCTGGTGACCAAACCCCACGCGACCGACGCGGGGTGGCTCGACGAGGCGGGCACAACCTGCGTGGTCTGTGGCGCGTCCGAGCCTGGCGAGGCCCACACGAAAGACGAGAGCGCGAGCGTCGCCGTTCTGGAGCGGTGCTACGAGATCTACCGGGACGCGGCCGAGCGGTTCGGGGCGTAACGGGACGCGCGGTCCGGGGCGCGGTCGGTCGGAGCCTTTCGGATCGGAACCCCCGATTTGATATTTACTGACACGCTAGTCGGCGTCGATGGCAAGCGAAGCCGCCACAGACGAGGCGTCCGAGACGTACACCGAGTTCATCGAGAAGGTACAGCGACTCAGCAACGTCGGGCAGGCCGCCGGCGTGCTCGCGTGGGATCAGGAGGTCATGATGCCCGAGGGCGGCACGCCCGCCCGGTCCAAACAGCGTTCGACCCTCTCGTCGCTGAGCCACGAACTGCTCACGTCCGAGGAGATGGCCGACCTGCTCGACGAGCTCGAAGCCGAGTCGCTCGCCCCCGAGCGCGAGGCCGTCGTCCGGGAGATCCGGCGCAAGCACGACCGGGCGGCGAAGGTGCCCCAGGAGCTCGTCGAGGAGATCTCGGAGGTCTCCTCGGAAGCGATGCCGGTCTGGCAGGAGGCCCGCGAGGACGACGACTTCGAGGCGTTCGCGCCCACCCTCGAGAAGCTGGTCGAGCTCAAGCGCGAGTACGCCGAGCACATCGACCCCGACCGAGACCCCTACGAGGTGCTGTTCGAGGAGTACGAGCCGTACCTCGGCGTCGAGACCGCCGAGGAGGTCCTCCAGCGACTTCGCGACGAGCTCGTCCCGCTCGTCGAGGCGGTCCGGGAGAGCGACGCCGACCTCGCCACCGACACCTTCGAGGGCGAGTTCGACACCGACGTCCAGGAGGAGCTGACCCGAGACGTGCTCGACACGCTGGGGTACGACTGGGACCACGGCCGGCTCGACACCGCGCCCCACCCGTTCTCGACGGGCAATCAGTTCGACGCCCGGGTCACCACGCGGTTCAACGAGGAAGACCCGCTGGGCGCGCTGATGAGCACGATCCACGAGTTCGGCCACGCCACCTACACGCTCGGGCTCCCCCGCGAGGCGTACGGGACGCCGCTGGGCGAGTCCCGGGACATGACCGTCCACGAGTCCCAGTCGCGGCTCTGGGAGAACCACGTCGGGCGCTCGGCGGCGTTCTGGGAGCGGTTCCTCCCCAAAGTTCAGGATCGGTTCCCCGACCGACTCGGCGACGCGTCGGTCGAGGACGTCTACGAGGCCGCAAACGAGGTGTACGAGGACAACCTCATCCGGGTCGAGGCCGACGAGCTCACCTACCACATGCACATCGTGGTCCGGTTCGAGATCGAACGCGACCTGGTCCGGGGCGACCTCGACGTCGAGGACGTGCCCGAGGTCTGGAACGACAAGTACGAGGAGTATCTGGGCGTTCGCCCCGACTCCGACGCCGAGGGCTGTCTGCAGGACATCCACTGGAGCCACGGCGACTTCGGCTACTTCCCGACCTACTCGCTCGGGAGCGTGCTCGCGGCCCAACTCTACGACAGCGCCGCCGACGACATCGACGGCCTCGACGAGAAGATCGCGGCCGGCGAGTTCGAACCGCTCCACGACTGGCTGACCGAGAACGTCCACCGACACGGCTCGCGGTACACCACCGACGACCTCGTCCGACAGGCGACCGGCGAGGGCTACACCGCCGACTACTTCCTCGACTACGTCAAATCGAAGTACGGCGCCCTCTACGAACTCGACGACTACCAGTAGCCGCCGGCAAGCGCCCTCGCGGGTTCACCCGTTTTCGACCGCGTCTCTCAGTCGCTCGGCGGCCTCGCGGTCCGACACCCGAACGAGCAGGCGTCCGTCCCACTCGCCGTCCGCCATGGCGGCGGCGAGGTCGCGGCCCAACGTCGCGGTCTGGACGCGCTCGCCGTCGAGGTAGGTGCGGATCTCGTGGGCGCCGGGGTCGTCGAACGCGCCGGCACGTTCGAGTCCGTCGGTGAACGCCGCGGCCCCGTCGTCGGTCAGCGTCATCCGGACCTGATAGCCGCCCTGTCGCGATTGCTCGACGTCGCCGACGCTCGCGACGTCCGCGCCCGTGAGGAGTTCGCGTTCCCCGTCGCTCTCCGAGACAGCGATCCGAAACCGATCACCCGGGCCGTCGACCGTCGATTCGCTCGCGGAGTCGGTTTCGGTTCCACCGTCGGCGGTCTCGGTTTCGGAGTCGGTCGGCTCGGTCCCGGCGTCGACCGCCTCGCGGACGGACGCGTAGTCTAGACAGCCAGCACCGCCGACCAGCGCGAGCGACCCCGTCGCGAGCACTCGTCTCCGAGCGGGCGAGTCGGGTGTGTTCGTTCGCGAGGGCATACAAGGCGTTTTCCCGCGGCCCCGCTTAATATTTTGTCAAAAATACTATTGGCTCGGCGCGAAGCCCCGCGGGTATGCCAGACGGACGTTTCTCGCGGCGGCGTCCGCCGGCGTCTCGCTCGCCGCCTGTACTGCGACGCCCTGATCTCGCCGGAAAACGCCGATTAAGCCGGCCCTACGATCGGTGACAGGTGCGATCTGTGGAGAAATCAGCTGTTGCGTATATATAGTTGGAACGTTGTCACACCGATACGGTTATATGCGTGGTGTGCGTTAGCACACCCTGTATGGCGACCGCACCGACCGGCGACGACGACCTCTTCGATCAGTTCCTCTCCGAGCGCGGACACGAAACCGAGAGCGTCGGCTGGGACCAGGACTATAACAAAAAGCAGTGTCCGGAGTGTGGCGGACTCCACGAGTCGGCGGCCAGCGAGTGTTCGGTCTGCGGGTGGCGACCGCAGTAGGCGGTCGCTACAGCGCGGTTATCAGTCCAGCGCCCACGACGATCAGCACCGCGCCCGCCACCACGCCGCGGGTGACCCGCTCTAGGTCTCGTAGCAGGAACGCCGCGAACACGGTGGTGAACAGGGGCGCGGTCCCGGCCAGCGGGTCGACGATCGCGACCGGCCCGCGGTCGAACGCCTCGAACAGCGAGAGCAACGCGACCGCGGTGACGGTCCCGCTGATCGCGAAGTAGCCGTAGGTCCGGCGCGGCGCGCCGAAGACGTCCCGGCGGCCCTTCGCGAGACCGTAGGCCGCGAGTCCGATCAGCGCCGCGGTCTCGTTGATCGTGACCGCCTGCAGGGTGGTCGCCGGCGTCGTCGTCAGCCCGAACCGCCGGACGACGTTCCCGAACGCGAACAGCCCGGCGGCCGCCACCGGGTAGAGGAGTTCGCGGCGCTCCCAGCCGCCGATGTCCCCGCCCTCCGCGAGCGCGAGCGAGACCAGCCCCGCGACCAGCACGAGGATGCCGAGCGCGGTCGGGAGCGTCACGGGCTCGCCGAGCCACGCGAACGCGAGCACGGTCGCGAACAGCGGCCGGGCGCTGATGCCCGCGCTGTTGACGCTCGCTCCGACCTTGTCGACGCCCGTGAACGTCGCGAGCCGTCCGAGCGCGGTCCCGACCAGCCCGGCCGCGGCGAACACGCCCACCGTCGCCGCCGAGAGGCCGGCCGCGGGCCGGCCGCCGGTAAGCGCGAGCAACGCGACCCAGTAGATGGCGGTATCGACCGCGACGACCACCAGCGACGCCTGGAGCGAGGAGCCTCCGGCCGCCATGCCGCGCTTGGAGACGATCGGACTGAACCCCCACAACACCGCCGGTACCAGCGCGAGCGCGATCACGTCCGGAGCGGGAGTCATCGTCGGCCTCTGGGGTCTCCGCCGGCTTATAATGGCGGGTCGCGACAAAACTGAACAGCGAACGTATCCGAATCGAACGAGTGTCGACAGAAATATATTGTAAGATTTCCGTACCTCCACAGGAGAAATGCCCGAGTGTCAGAACTGCGGCTCGTTCGTCACTGACGCCTACGCGCGGGTGTTCACGCCACGCGGCGTCGACGAGCCACGAGTGTGTCCGGAGTGCGAGGACAAGATCCGAGACGGCAGCGAGGTCCGCGAGGCGAGGTCGCCGCGCAACCCCTCTTGAACGCCGGTTTCGGCCGCTCTCCCTGTAGACTGGCCCGTCCGGCGAGCCGGGCGCTCGCGGGCCGACGTCCGCGGCGCCGATTCACCTCCCTTTATGAGTGCGGGGCCCATGGGATTCCTGTAATGAGCCACGACACGGAGGACCACGTCACCCGTCTCTTCGGCGGCCCGGGGAGCGGGAAGACGACCGAACTCCTCGACCGGGTCGAGGACATCCTCGACCGCGAGGACGTCGGCGTCAACGATATTCTGCTGGTCTCGTACACTCGCGCGGCCGCCAACGAGGTCCGCGAGCGACTCGCCGAGCGCCGGGACATCAACCCCCGGTCGCTCCAGGGGACCGTCTGTACGATGCACGCGAAGGCCTACGAACTGCTCGACCTCTCGCGCAACGACGTCGTCGACGAGTCCGACAAGAAAGAGTACTGCGAGGACTACGGCATCGAGTTCGAAGACGAGTACAGCGGCGCGGGCCGGCGGACCGCCCGCTCGACCACACTCGGTAACAAGATCATCGCCACCAGCCAGTGGCTCCAGCGCACCAGTCGGGACGTCTCGGACTGGTACGACGTCCCCTTCCAGTGGAACGACGAGGAGGTCCGGCTCCCGCCGGACATCGACCCCAACGCCCAGGAGGGCAACAAGTACACGCCGACGTGGCCGAGCGACGACGACCGCCTCGACGTGCCCGAGGCCATCCGCGGGTGGCGCAACTACAAGGGCGAACACGACCTCGTCGGGTTCGCGGACATGCTCGAACGGGTCCAACAGCGCTCGCTGCTCCCGAACGTCGACTATCTGGTGATCGACGAGTTCCAGGACATCACCAGCCTCCAGTACGACGTCTACGAGGAGTGGAAGCCCCACATGGAGCAGGTGTTGATCGCGGGCGACGACGACCAGGTCGTCTACGCCTGGCAGGGCGCCGACCCCGGCCTGCTGCTCGACGAGGGGGGCAACGACGTCATCCTCGACACCTCCTACCGACTGCCCTCCGAGATTCTGGAGGTCGTCCAGCAGGAGGTCAGCCACATCGACCACCGCCAGGAGAAGAACCTCTCGCCCCGCAAGCAGGGCGGCACCGTCGAGCAGATCGACAGCCCCTCGATGCTCGATCTGGTGCGCAACGTCCGGTACACCGTCGAGGAACACGACGGGACCCTGATGTTGCTGTTCCGGGCGCGCTACCAGATGTTCCGGTTCATCGACGAGTTCATCGACGAGGGCATCCCGTTCCGGTGTCTGACCGACCAGCGGATGTGGACCGACCGGCTCACCCAGTACGTCCGGGCGGTCGAGAACGTCGAGGCCGACGAGCCGATCACGGGTCTGCAGGCCCGCCGGCTCGCCGACATGCTTCAGGACTCGGCGTTCGGGAGCAACGAGCGCGACGAACTGTTCGACGCGATCGACGAGCGCAAGGAGGCCGCCGACACCGACGACCTCGAGGAGATCGAACTCGATCCCGACTTCGTGACCGAGTACGCGCCGTTCATGCCCGCCCCGGCCGCGGCCGCCGACATGGTACGGAAAGTCACCAGCTTCCAGAAGAACTCGATGCGGGGCTACTTCGGCGGCGACTACGAGGACGTGCCCGAAGACCGGGTCCGCGTGGGCACCATCCACTCCGCGAAGGGTCGGGAGGCCGACCACGTCTTCGTCGCCACCGATCTGACCGAGAAGGTCGTCGAGCAGATGGCCGCCACCGTCGACGAGGCGGAGGTGCCCGACGACATCGAGTTCACCTCGACGACCGACCCCGTGCCGACGCTGACCGACAACGAGCGGCGGGTGTTCTACGTCGGGATGTCTCGGGCCCGCGAGCGCCTCGTCGTGATGGAGAACCTCGTCAGCGGCGCGCCGACCCTTCCGATCGACGTACTGCTGTACAACGAGCGCAACGAGAAGACCGTCGAGGAGGTGCTGAACGAGATGGAAGACCCGCCCGCCCAAGACTGAGTCTTCGACCGAGACGGTCGGTGAGACGGGGCGCTCGCGCGCGAGCGCTCGCCTCCCGCGTCCGACGCGCCGAGAGCGGCAGTCGAGTGCTTTTATTAGAGTTCGCCTCAGGCTTCGGTACGAAGCGTGACTGTATCGTGTTTACGGCGATGGGTTCGTACCGCCGGTGGCGTTTCCAGTTCGGGACGATCGCCCGCGGATTCAGCCCCTCGATCGGGTACGGAGAACACACACGTCTCGGATACGGGGCTCGGCGAGAGGACCACCCGCGACGAGAACGCCCCGACACGTCGCCGATCGAGGGGTGACCGATGAGCGGTCACGATAACCGCTCGCCCGAGGCGGAACTCGGGCTCCTCGACGCGACGATGATCGGGATGGGCGCCATGATCGGCGCCGGTATCTTCGTGTTGACCGGCCTGGCCGCCGAGATAGCCGGGCCGGCGGCGCTGCTCGTGTTCGTGCTCAACGGGGTCGTGACCGCGTTCACCGGACTCTCGTACGCGGAGCTCGCGTCGGCGATCCCGAAGAGCGGCGGCGGGTACGCGTTCGTCCGCGAGATCTTCGACGACCTCCCCTCGTTTCTGATGGGGTGGATGCTCTGGTTCGCCTACATGATCGCCGGCGCGCTGTACGCGCTGGGGTTCGCGCCGAACTTCCTCGAACTGCTCCACGTCTACGAGCTCGTGCCCCCGCCAGAACAGATCGGGTCGATCGCAGTTCCCGTCGTCGACGCCGGCGTTTCGGCGGGCTTCGGTCTCGCGTTCGGGGCGGTCCTGTTACTCGTGGCGCTGAACGCCGCGTCGACCGCCGCCAGCGGCAGTGTCGAGACCATCTTCACCGCCACGAAGGTCAGCATCCTCGTCGTCTTCGTGGCCTTCGGTGCGACCTCGCCGATGTTCTCGGGCGCGGAGTTCCAGCCGCTTTTCTCCGCCGGGTCGGGACCGAGCGCCGTCCTGCCCGCGATGGGGCTCACGTTCATCGCCTTCGAGGGGTACGACCTCATCACGACGGTGACCGAGGAGGTCGAGAACCCCCGCCAGAACATCCCGAAGGCCATCTTCGCCAGCTTGGCCGTGACGATCCTCGTCTACGTGACGGTGGTCACGGTCGCCATCGGGACGCTGGGCGCTCAGGGGCTCGCCGAAGCCGGCGAGGCCGGCATCGCCGAGGCCGCCACGGAGTTCATGCCGACCGGTCTGCCGATCATCCAGAACGGCGGTGCACTGATCGTCTTCGGCGCGGTCTTCTCGACGCTGACCGCGCTGAACGCCGTGGTGATCGCCTCCTCGCGGGTGGCGTTCTCGATGGGCCGGGAGGGACAGCTCCTCCCGAGGTTCGGCCAGCTCCACCACCGCTACGGGACGCCCTTCGTGGCGATTCTCGCGAGCGGGGTCGTGATGCTCGGATCGGTGGCTCTGCCGACTCAGAGCGCGGGAAACATGTCGAGCCTCTTTTTCCTGCTCTCGTTTATCGTCGTCAACGGCGCCGTGATCAAACTCCGCCGAGAACGACCGTCGATGAACCGCCCCTACGAGGTTCCGTACTACCCGATCCCGCCACTCATGGGCATCGGACTCAATCTGCTGTTGACCGTCGTGCTCGTGGTGTTCCTCGTGCGGACGGACCCGATGGCGCTCGTTCTCAGCGTCGGGTGGATGCTGCTCGGCGGCGTCGCGTACGTGGCGCTCGACCGGGTTCGTGCGATGCAGGGCGCCGATACCGAACCGACTTCGACCACGATGACCTCCCAAGAACGTGATTGATAATGACAGGAAATCTCGACGTCATCATCGCGGGCGGCGGACGCGTTGGCTTCCAGACAGCGGCCCTTCTGGCTAACCGCGGCGATAACGTGACGATAATCGAACGCGACGGAGACACCGTCGAGGACCTCGCGGATGCGTGGGTCGCGACGGTCATCGCGGGGGACGCGACCGATCCCACTATCCTCGAACAGGCAGACGTCGCGGGCGCCGACGTCGTCGCCGGACTCACCGGCCTGACCGGGCTCAACCTCGCGGTCTGTATGGCGGCGACGGAGATGAACCCGGACGTCCGAACCGTCGCGCGGGTCGAACGCGAGGCGGGTGACGCCTACACGCGGTTCGTCGACGCCGTGGTCTTTCCCGAACGGGCCGGCGCGAAAGTGGCCGCCGACGAGATCACCGGGAGCGACATTCGGACGCTCGTCGACGTGACCGCGTCGCTCGACATCATGCAGATTCGCGTCGAGGAAGACGCCCCGGCCGCCCGAAAGGACCTCAGCGAAGTTCGGTTCCCGGCCGGGACGCTGGTCATCTCCGACGAGGACGGCGAGCGAGTCGCTCGCTCGGACACGACGCTCACGCCGGGCAAGAGCTACGTCGTCGCGGTCGAACCCGAGGTCGTCGACGAGGTGTTGAACCTCATGCGGGGGTAGGTTTCGGAGCGCTTCGCACCGACAGGGGGTCACTCCTCGTCGTCGGGCGTCTTCGCGACTTTTCCGAGCGTCTTCTGAGCGACCGACCCCGGCACGTCGCCGGGGGTCGTCAGATACTCCTCCAGCGCGACCATCAGGGCCGCGACGCCGACGAACGCCGCGCCGACGGCCGTCTGGCCCGCCAACAGCTTCTCGACGCCGAGCAGCCCCACCGGGAGGGCCAACACGAGCGTCCCCGCGAGCTGTATCGTGGCGATGATACCCGGTTTGCTCATCACCACCTCCTTGCTCGCGGGCCGATAAAAACCCGCGGCTCGCGGGCGCCCCTGGCGGGACGTCGGCCGCCAGCGCCACCCTCGGCTTCGCGCCTGCGACCGGGCCGTCACGCCGCCGGACTCCGGAACCCTTTTCATCCGCTCGCCGCCACGAATCTGGTATGTTTACCGGAATCGTTGAGGGGTCGGGCGAGGTGCGTGAGGTCACCGTGACAGAGGAGGGCCGTCGGCTCCGGATCGCGGGCGAGACCGTCGCGGCCGACCTACAGCGAGGGCAAAGCGTGAGCGTCAGCGGGGTCTGTCTCACCGTCGAGGACCACGAGCCCGGGTGGTTCGAGGTGTTTCTGGCGAGCGAGACGGTCGAGAAGACGTATCTGGGCGCGGTCGAGGCCGGCGACCCGGTGAACCTCGAACGCGCGATGCCCGCCGACGGGCGGTTCGACGGCCACGTCGTACAGGGACACGTCGACGGGACCGCGACCGTCGGGGCGGTCAGACAGGTCGGCGAAGACTGGGAGTACGAGTTCGACCTCCCCGCCGATCTGGGCAAGTACGTCGTCGACAAGGGGTCGGTCGCGGTCGACGGGATCAGCCTCACGGTGGCCGACCGCGACGAGGAGTCGTTCTCGGTCGCGATCATCCCCGAGACCCGCGCGGTGACGAACCTCTCGGAGAAAGAGCCGGGCGACCCGGTCCACCTCGAAGTCGACGTGATCGCGAAGTACGCCGAGCGACTCCTCGCGGACTCGGGGCTCGGCGACTGATCGGGCCTCACTCCGACTCGCGCTCGACCGACTCGGCGTCGGCGTCCTCGAAGCTGACCCGCCGGCCCATGTCCGTCTGCTTGTACGCGCTCCGGTAGCGCGCGATCTTCCGGTAGAGGAGGTAGCCGAACACGCCGTCGTAGACCGCGATGAACCCGAGAAACGCGAGCCCGGTCGAGATTTCGAGGCCCGCGAGATCGACGATCGCGGGGAGGTAGGTCACCGCGGTGTTGTACGTCGCGTGGATGAACGTCGCGATGAGCAGCCCCTTCACCACGATGGGGCCGGCGTTCTCGCGGTTGAACTTCGCCAGCCCGAGGTAGTAGCCCGCGAACGCCGAGTAGATGACGTGGCCCGGCCCGGCTAGCAGTCGGCTCGCGGCGGTCTGGGTCGCGCCCGCGATGGCCTGCGAGCCGATGGTCGAGGTCTGTCCGATGCCCTGTGTGATGTAGATGGCGTTCTCGATGGTCGCGAAGCCCAGCCCCGCCATCGCGCCGTACACAGCACCGTCGATGACCGCGTCGAAGCGGTCGTCCCGGAACGCGTAGAGCCGGATCGCGAGCCACTTCACCGTCTCCTCGACCGGCCCGACGACGAGGTAGAAAAAAAGCGCCATCCCGACGACCGGCACGACCGTCACGACGCTCGCGATGGTGTTGACGATGGCCGCGAACCCCGCGAACAGCACGCCGAGCAGGAACGTCCCGACTAGCAGCGCGAGCGGTTCGGATGTCGTCACGTCCGCGTACCAGATGTAGGCCGCCAGCGCGAACGCCGGCACCACCGACAGCAAGACCAGCGTCCCGATGATCGGGTCCCTGACCGCCGCGAGCCCGGTCAGGTAGAACTGGACCCCGAGGATCACGAGCGCGACGACGACGAGACCGACCCGCGTCGACGCGTGGAGCCCCCGGTAGACGCCCGTCGAGAGCCAGTCGAGTCGACTGCGATTCTCCCACGTAGCGACGTCGTAGAGGTCCGCGGAGTCGGTCGCGCCCTCTTCTACCGGATCGCGTTCTGAGCCCATTGGGCGGTGTTTCGTAACCCAACAGTAATTATCTGGCCCCCGCGGACGCCTAGTATTCCTTGATCGTGACTATATACCATATATTATGGTAGGGCGAGCCTTATCACTCGGGACCGGCCATCGATCGGTAACGATGTCGTACCGAAGTCACAGTCGAGGTATCATGTACACAGCCCCGCCGGGCGAGGAGACGAACGACCGAGAGACCGCGACCGACGAGCCAGAGACCCCCGACGAACCGACCCCCGAAATCGACCACGAGGCGACCGCCACCGAGGCGAACTGGACCGGGAACGTCGCCGCCGACGACTGACGGGGTCGGACCGACTCGCCGCCGACGCGACTCTTTGTACGCCCGCGACCGCCAGCGTGACCTCCCTCGCCGAATCGTCAGACCGATAGTGGCCCCGCCCGAGCGTTCGGCCATGAGCAGGGTCCGCATTCGGGGCATCTACGCCACCGCGCTCACCGAGCGCCTCCGGGACGGGTTCGACGTGGTCCAGGCGTCACCGCCGATCCGCGACCGATTCGACGCCGCGTTCCCGGCCGAGCCGGCCGACGCCGACGTGGAGACGACCGACGACCGCCAAGGTGTCGGCGTCGTCGGCGACCCGGAGACGGTCGCGGCGATCGCCGACTCGATCTCGGACGGCCGCGACGCCTTTCGGTGGGACGACCCCGCCCCGCGGGGCGCGGTGTTCGACGGCGAGGTGACCGACGCGCTCGGCGGCGGCGCGGTCGTCGACCTCGGGGAGCGGGAGGGCTATCTCCCGTACGGCAACGTCGACCGGCGGGTCGACGAGGGCGACCGGGTGCGCGTGCAGGTCCACGAGCCCGTTCCGCCGTGGGCCGACCACCGACCGGGGCTCGGGACGACGATCCGGACGTTCGGGGGCGTCGCTTCGCTCTCGCGGGGCGTCGACAGCGTGGTCGCGGCCGGCGACGAGGCGACCCGGACCGAACTCGCCCGGACTACCGAGATGCTCCCGACCGACCCGCCCGACGAGTGGGGCGTCCGGTGGGAGCACGCCGCGGCCGACGCCGACCTCGACGCGATGGACGCGGCGCTCGCGGCGGCGCTCGAACGCGCCGAGGCGCTCGACGACGCGCTCGCGGGGGCGTCCGACCCCGAGTCGGGCGCCGTGGGCAGGCTCGGGGCGCCCGCGGCGACCGAGTGGACGTGGTTCGGCCGCGAGTCGCGGTTCGACTTCGACGCCGACCGGCGGGCGGTCGCGACCACCATGCCCGGCCACCACCGCGTCAAGGCCGCCCGGGAGTCGGCCAGCGCGGCGGTCGACTTCGTCGAGGACATCGGCGGCGTGGGCGGGGAGTTCCCGACCGGCGCGACCCTCCGGCAGTTCGGGCCGGCCGAGGGCGATCGGGTGAAGATCCGCCACGGCAAGCCCGACGGCCGGTGCTTCTCGCTCGGGACCGGCGAGGTCACCGACTGCACCCCCGACGAGGGGAAGGTGACGGTCCGCCGGGAGCTATCTGGCGCCAGCGGGGTCTACGACGCGCTCGGCACGCCCCGCGACCCCGGCGACGTGGCGATCACGAAGTTCCGCGAGGGTCGGTGG
This sequence comes from Halorussus marinus, assembly GCF_004765795.1. Lineage (GTDB taxonomy): Archaea > Halobacteriota > Halobacteria > Halobacteriales > Haladaptataceae > Halorussus > Halorussus marinus. The sequence continues at coordinate 301,704 of NZ_SBIV01000002.1, read as the reverse complement.
TGGTACCCGACCGCCTACCGGAGCGCGGACGGCGACTCGAAGGGCACCTACGTCAACGTCTGTACGCCCGTCGAGCTGTTCCCCGGGGCCGCCCGGTACGTCGACCTCCACGTCGACGTGGTGCGCCAGACCGACGGCGAGGTCCGGCGGGTCGACGACGACGAACTCGACGACGCGGTCGCCGACGGCGACGTCTCCGAGACGCTCGCGGAGAAGGCCCGGAGCGTGGCCGCGAGCGTCGAGTCGGCGCTGAAATAGCGAACGGCGTCTTCCGATCGTGCTCGGTTGGGTCCCCTAGCTCCCCAACGTGACCGAACCACCCCGAGCGAGCGGATCACGCGACGACCGGAGCGACGTGCCGGTTCGAACTGGCCGGTCGCTGGACGACGCCGACCGAAGCCTGTAAACGCCGATCGCGTCTCTCGACGGTAATGAAAGACGACAGACTGAAAGACGTTCTGCTGATGACGATCGCCATCCAGCTCTCGGTTATCGGCACGGCGCCTGCGGACGATTCGCTGGTGCCGCTGTTCTTCGTCGGCGTGTTGCTCACGCTCGTCGTGGTCCTCAGAGAGTCGGCTCGCCGCGCCGGAGAGTACTTCTCCTGATACGCGAGCCACTCGGATTCGACAGAGCCACCACGAGAGCAGAGCCGGGTGCAGTGTTTTCGATCGAGGTTCCCGAACGAGCCCAACCGCTCGTCTCAGATGAAGTCGCTACTCGGCGAGCCCTCGCCCCGACCGCCGCGCCCGCCCTCGTTGCGGTCGATCCCCATCACGCTCTCGGGCTGGTCGATGTCCCAGTCGCCGGTGCCGTCGTCGGCGACCCGGACGGTCACGTCCTCGACCTCCTCGAAGTCGGCCGCGAGATCGAGTTTGATGTTCTGGGCGGTCCGCGGGCTGATCGCACACCCCGAGCACGCGCCGCCGAGTTCGACGACGACCTCGCCCGACTCGGGATCGGCTTTCTGGACCGCGCTCTCGCCCCCGTGCATGCTGATGATGGGCATCTGGCCGGTGAGCCACCGCTCGACTCGGGTCTGCAGCGAGTCGTCGTCTTCGGTCATGGCTACTCGTAGGGGTCGCAGGGATGGTAGGGTTTTGGGTTCGTCACTCGGCCGGCGTCAAAACTGGTATCACTCGGGGCGTCGTGCTCGACACGAGTGAGATCGCGTGACGGACGAACGAGACGCCGCGGCGGAGTCGAGCGACCACGGGCCGTTTCACACCGAGCGCGCCGTCGACCTCTACGCCGATCGGATGGCCGACGCGGCGCTGTTTTCCCAGGAGCGGACGGCGGTCGAGCGGTACTTCACCGAGCCGGGCGGGTCGGTGCTCGACGTCGGGTGTGGCGCCGGCCGAGTCGCCTCGCTTCTCGCCGATCGGGGGTTCGACGCGACCGGCGTCGACGTCAGCAGGCCGCTGGTGGCCGACGCGAGCGACCGCCGGCCGGACCTCGACTTCCAGCTCGCGGACGTCCGGACCCTTCCCTTCGAGTCGGCGACGTTCGACTACGCCGTGTTCTCGTTCTACGGGCTCGACTACGTCCTCCCTCGGGCCGAGCGCCTCGCGGCGCTTCGCGAGCTCTACCGGGTGCTGAAGCCCGCCGGCGTACTGGTGTTTTCCTCGCACAACAGCTGGCATCCGTTCGTCCCGCTCTCCGGGCGCGATCTGTTGCAGGCGCTGAAAGACGTGTGGGACCTCTATCTCCGTCCGAAGAACCGCGACCGGCTTCTCTCGCGGTACAAGGTCGAGAGCGTCCCGCTCGGCGAGGTCGAGATCTACCTGTCGAACCCGATCCACCAGTGGCTCCAGCTCCGCAAGTGCGGGTTCACGCCCCTCGACGTGGTGGGCCGTCACGACGACGTGCGGCGGTTCTTCGAGCGAGACCCCCACTACGTCGCGAAGAAGTAGCCGGCCAACTGAGCGGCCGTCTCACCGCCGCTCGCGCAGTTCCGCCCGCAGGTCGGCGACGTCCATGTCCTTCATCGACAGCAACACCAGCAGGTGGTAGACGATGTCGGCGCTCTCGTGGGCGATCTCCTCGCGGTCGTCGTCTTTCGCGGCCAGCAGGAGCTCGCTCGACTCCTCGCCGAGCTTCTCCAGCACCGCGTTCTCGCCTTTCTCGTGGCGGAACAGCGAGGCCGTGTAGGAGTCCTCCGGGAGCGTCTCCTTGCGGTCTTCGATGACCGCGAACAGTTCGTCTATGATCTCGCCGGTGGTGTCGGCGTCCCGGCTCACAGCCCCACCTCCGAGACCTCGTGGAGTTCGCGAAGTTCGTCGAACTCCTCGGGGTCGCGCCGGCCCGACTCGAACACCTCGGGGGCGACCTCGACGGGGGCGTTGGTGCGGGCCGCCAGCGCGAGCGAGTCGCTCGGCCGGGCGTCGATGACCGTCTCGCCCCGCGGGGTGTCGACGTGGAGGTCCGCGATGTAGGTGCCCTCCTCCAGCGACGTGACCGCGATGCGGGTGACCCGCCCGCCGAGTTCCTCGACCACGTCGAGCAACAGGTCGTGGGTCAGCGGACGGCCGATGTCCTCGGCCTCCATCCCGCGGGCGATGCTGACGGCCTCGTCGAAGCCGATGAAGATGGGGAGCACGTCGTCCTCGCCGTCGGGGGCGAGCACGACGACCGGAACCGGGCCGTCGCCGGTCATGGCGACCCGGACCGCGTCGATGTCGGCGTCCATGTGTCCGCCGACGGGGGCCAGCAAGAAAAGTCTGCCCTACTCGCCGGCGGGCGCCGACGCTCGGTCGGTCCCCTCGAAGAACGCCAGTCCGTGGAGCCGCGAATCGGGGGTGAGTTCGGGGTGGAAGGAGGTGGCGACCACCGGGCCGTCCCGGACCGCGACCGGGTGTCCGTCCCACTCGGCCAGCACCTCGGCACCCTCGCCGACCTCGCCGATGCGGGGCGCGCGGATGAACACCGCCGGGAAGGGGTCGTCGAGCCCCTTCACGTCGAGGGGCGCCTCGAAGCTGTCTTTCTGGCGGCCGAACGCGTTGCGCTCGACGGTCACGTCCGCGATCCCGAGGTTGTCGACCCGGTCGTCGCCCGCGTCGGTCGCGGCCACGATGAGCCCCGCGCAGGTCGCCAGCACGGGCTTGCCCGCCTCGGCGTGGTCGACGATCTCGGTCGCGATCCCCTCCGAGTGCAACAGTCGGGAGATGGCGGTCGATTCGCCGCCGGGGAGCAACAGTAGATCGCAGTCGGGCACCGTTCCGGCGGTCCTGATCTCGGTCACCGCTACCTCGCGGCCGTGGGCCCGGCCCGCCCGGCGGATCGCGTCTGCGTGTTCGGTCACGTCGCCCTGCACGGCGATGACGCCGGCGTGGAGAGTCATAGCGGGAGCTACGAAGTCGGGAAGCAAAAAGCGTCCGTCTCGGATCGACCTCCGAGCGGCGTCGGCGCCTTACAGGCCCATGACGTTGATGACCTTGATGAAGACGCCGAAGAGGACGCCGAACGCGACGATGGTCTTGGGGTCGATGCGGATGGCGTTTCGGTCCTCGGCGTCGAAGTACCGGACGAGTCCCGCGCTCGACATCAGCCCGCCCGAGTTCTGGCCACTGCTCATGTGCGGTCGTCCGGCCGCCGGTCGCCTAAACCTTTCGTTGCGCTTCCGGCAAGTCGGGGGTGGTGGGAAACCCTTATGCGCGCGGCGCAGGTAGGTCGGGTCGACTACAGATGACTGTCACCCTGAAGGACTTTTACGCGGACTGGTGTGGCCCGTGCAAGACCCAAGACCCGATCCTCGAAGAGATGGAGGCCGACTGGGGCGACGTCGAGTTCGAGAAGATCGACGTCGACGAACACCAGGACGTCGCCAACGAGTATCAGGTCCGGTCGATCCCGACCATCGTGGTCGAAAACGACGACGGGGTCGTCGAGCGGTTCGTCGGCGTCACCCAGCGCGACGAACTCGAAGAGGCGCTTCAGGAAGCCGGCGCCTGATCGGGCCGATCCGGTTTCCGACTCGGTTTTCCGGACGCGAGTGCTCGGTAGCGCCGCCTCTCGGGCTCACTCCAGTCCGACCGTCTCGGCGTACTCCTCGAACACCGCCCACGAGGGGTCCGACTCCGGGGGTTCGACGCGCTCGCCGTCGACGTACGCGCCCTCGCCGTCGCGCACCGCCCCGATCTCGGCGGCCGGGATCCCCTCCTCGTCGAGCGCCGCCAGCACCGCGTCGACGCCCGACGGGTCGACCGATACCACCAGCGTGCCCTCGCTGGTCGCGGCCCACGGGTCGATCTCGAAGAACTCGCAGGCGGCCTCGACTCCGGGGAGCGACGGGACCGCCGACGACTCGACGTCGAGTCGGACCCCGCCCGCTCGGGCCACCTCGACCAGCGCGCCTCGGAGGCCGCCCTCGGTGGCGTCGTGCATCGCGGTGACTGGCCCGGCCGCCGCGGCGGTCAGCGCGTCCCGCACCGGGCTCATGTCGTAGAAGCGCTCTTTGGCGTCCGCGATCGTCGACGCCGGGAGGTCGACGGCGTCCTCGAACAGCGTCACCAGAAAGCCCGCGACCTCGACGCCCGGGCCCTTGGTGACCAGCAGGCGGTCGCCCGGGGTCGCGCCGTCGGGGCGCACGAGGTCGTCGTGGTCGCCGACCGCGAGCGCGGTCGCGCCCCCGACCCACGGGTACTGACACCCGCCGTAGCGGGCGGTGTGGCCCGTCACGATGCTGACGCCCAGTTCGGTGGCCTCGCGGTCGAACGTCTCCCACACCGTCTCGAACTCCGCGTCGGTCATCTCGGGCGGCAGGGTGAACGTGACCGCCAGATGCGAGGGCGCGATTCCCGACACCGCCGCGTCCGAGAGCGCGACGTGGACCGCGAACCACGCCGCCTTCTCGAAGCCGAGCGCGGGGGTCAGCGAGAGCGGATCGCTGGCCACCACGACCGCCCGCCCGCCGACGTCGAGCACGCCGAAGTCGACGCCGTGTCGCGGCCCGAGGCGCACGTCCGGCCGGTCGGCTCCGAGCCGCGGGTAGATCTGTTCGTCGAAGAACGCTCGGTCGACCTTGCCGAGGTCGGTCATTACCGATCGTTGGGGGCTCGCGACCAAATCCGTGGCGGTTCCCCGACCAGTTACTATCGGTAACTAGATTGAACGAGGTAAGTATTTGTGGCGCGACCGCGTTGGCCCCGCCATGAGCGACGCCGACCAACCGCTCTCGGTGTGGTGTGCGGGGGAGGACTGGTGTGCGGTCACCGCGACAGCGACCATCCTCGGCAAGAAGTGGCACCCCGTGGTGATCCACCGCCTGCTCGACGGCGGCCCGATGGGGTTCAACGAACTCAAAGACGACGTCGACGGCGTCTCCAGCAAGGTGCTCTCGGACAGCCTCGACGACCTCGAATCGAAGGGGCTGGTCGACCGGGAGATCGTGAGCGAAAAGCCCGTCCGGGTGTCGTACTCGCTGACCGACCGCGGGGAGTCGCTTCGGCCGGTCATCTCCGCGATGGCCGAGTGGGGCGCCGAGCACCTCGCGGCCGCAGAGACCAAAGACGGCGCCGTCTCGTAGATCGGCGCCCGGACCGCGGCGCCGCGCTCGCCGACGCCGCGCGCCCGGTCCGTACCCTTTTGTCCGAAGCCGCGGCCACCTCCCCTCGAATGGGACACCGCGCGCTCCTCGCGTATCGCCGCGACGACGACTCGGCCGGCGATCCGACCTACGACCTCCACCGCTCGCAGTGGGGCGGCGCCGACTTCGCGCTCGCCCGCCACGTCTCGGCCGAGACGCCGTTCGCCGCCGACACCGCGTTCGCGGTCGACCCCGACCCGATTGGGACCGGCCTCGGGTTCGAGACGGTCGTCGCCGACCGCCTCGATTTCCTCGGCTACGAGGCGTTCTACCGCGTCGACGCCGGCTTCGAGGTCGCGCCGTTCCACGTCCTCTGGTTCGGCCTCGAATCCGACGCCGACGGCGTCGAGCGAAGCGAGACGGTCGGCCACGGCGCGCTGGTCGCGGCCCGGCCGCCCCACGACGACTTCCTACCCGGCTGGTTCCGGGGGACGAAGGCCGCGGTCGGGGACGCCTTCGACTGCGGCGCCGTCGCGCGCGAGGACGCGCTCGCGTACCTCTCGGCCCGGGTCCGCTCGCGGGCCGGCGACCGGGAGGTGATCCTGCCCGAGTGAGCCCGCGCCCGAGACCGCCGTCGCTTCGCCGGCGGACGCGGGGCGCTTTAGTGGCTCGGTCGCCTATCCGGGAGCGTGACTCTCGCAGACGGCGACGCCCCGGACGCAGACCCCGCCGACGCCGACGCGCTCGTCCGCCCCGACCCCGAGACCGCCCGCCGGCGGATCGCGGCCGGGATCGACGACGGCGCGATGATCACCGTCTTCGGCCGGTGTACGGTCGACTACGAGGGCCGGGCCGCGAGTAGCCTCGGCCCCGGCGACCGGCTGGTGGTGCTCAAGCCGGACGGCACCGCGCTGGTCCACACCGACGAAGGCCAGAAGCCGATCAACTGGCAGCCGCCGGGATGTACCCACGAAGCCGCCGTCGCGGACGGCGACCTCCGGATCGCGAGCCGCCGGTCGTCGCCCGACGAGGAACTGGTCGTCGCGTTCGAGTCGGTCGAGCAGGTCGCGACCTTCGACGTCGCCGACCCCGCCGACCGGTCGCTCACCGGGACCGAGGAGGACCTCCGCCAGCGGATCCTCGACGACCCGGAGCTGGTCGAGGACGGGTTCACGCCGCTGGCCACCGAGCGCGAGACCCCCGCCGGGGCGGTCGACATCTACGGCGAGGACCGGGCCGGCGCGACCGTCGTAGTCGAACTCAAGCGCAAGCGGGTCGGCCCGGACGCCGCGGGCCAGCTCTCGCGGTACGTCGAGGCGCTGGGTCGCGAACTCCACGCCGACGCCGAGGTCCGCGGCATCCTCGTCGCGCCCTCGGTGACCGACCGGGCGCGCGGCCTGCTGGCCGAGGAGGGACTGGAGTTCGTCTCGCTCGGCCCGCCCGAGTGACCCTGCCGGCCGGGTCACTCGACCTCGTCTTTGAGTTCGGCGAGCGCGTTCATCGCCTCCAGCGGCGTCATCGTCGCCACGTCGAGCTCCCGGAGGCGGGCCGCGAGCGCGTCCTTCGGGCCGTCGGCGACGACCTCGGGGGCCGGTTCCGGGCTGGAGGCGTCGGGGTCGCCGGCGCGGTCGGTCCCCCCGCGGTCGGCGTCGAGCAGTTCCGTCGAGCGCGCCACCACTTCGTCGGGGACACCGGCCTCCCGGGCGACCTGCACGCCGTAGGAGGCGGTGGCCGCGCCCCGCCGGACCTCGTGGTCGAACGCGACCTCGCCGGCGGTCTGGTTGGCGGCGAAGTGGAGGTTGAAGGCGTTCGGGAGTTCGGCGGCGGTCTCGGTCAGCTCGTGGTGGTGGGTCGCAAACAGCGTCAGCGCGCCGATCTCGTCGTGGACGTGTTCGGTGACCGCGCGGGCGATCGCGAGCCCGTCGGTGGTGCTAGTGCCCCGTCCGACCTCGTCGAGCAAGACCAGCGAGTCCGCGGTCGCGCTCCGGAGGATCGAGGCCAGTTCGGTCATCTCGACCATGAACGTCGACCGGCCGCCCGCGATGTCGTCGCTCGCGCCCACCCGGGTGAACACCCGATCGACCGGCTCGATCCGGGCGCTCGCCGCCGGCACGAAGCTCCCGGTCTGGGCTAACACCGTGACGAGCGCGACCTGTCGCATGTACGTCGACTTCCCCGACATGTTCGGGCCGGTCACGACCGCGAACGACCGCTCGGAGTCGAGGCGCGTGTCGTTGGGGACGAACGACTGCTGGGTGCGCTCGACCACTGGGTGGCGCCCGCCCTCGATCTCGATCCCGTCGCCGCCGATCTCGGGTCGGACGTAGTCGCGGGTGGCCGCCACCTCGCCGAGGGCGGCGAGCACGTCGAGTTCGGCCAGCGCCGCCGCGACCGCCTGCACGCGCTCGGACTCGGCGGCGACCGCCGACCGGACCTCCCGGAACAGCTCGTGTTCGAGGTCGTCGGCCCGGCTCTCGGCCCGGAGGATCTCGTCCTCGCGCTCCTTGAGCTCGGGCGTGTAGAACCGCTCGGAGTTTTTGAGCGTCTGGCGTCGGGTGTAGTCGTCGGGCACCGAATCGAGGTTGGCGTTGGTCACCTCGATGTAGTAGCCGTGGACCGAGTTGTGGCCCACCTTCAGCGAGTCGATGCCGGTCCGCTCGCGCTCCTGGGCCTCGAGGTCGTCGATCCACGCTTTCCCCTCGCGCTCGGTCTCGCGCAGTCGGGCCAGCTCCGCGTCGTACTCGGGGTTTATGACCTCGCCTTCGGTTATCTCGCGGGCGGGATCGGGCCTGATGGCGTCGTCGATCAGCGCCCGGACGTCTTCGAGTTCGTCGAGGTCGGCTCGGAGCGCGGCGAGCGTCTCCGAGTCGAACCCCGACAGCGTCTCCCTGAGTTCGGGCACCGTGTCGAGGGTGTCTTTCAGCGACCGCAGGTCCCGGGCGTCGGCTCGCCCCCGCGAGATCCGGGCGATGAGCCGCTCGATGTCGTAGACGTCCCGGAGCGTCTCGCGGGCCGCCTCGCGCTCGCGGACGTTGCGGGTCCACTCCTCGACCGCGTCGAGGCGCGCCTCGATCCGGTCGGGGTCGACCAGCGGCCGCCGGAGCCAGTCTTTGAGCTCCCGGCTTCCCATCGCACACGAGGTCTCGTCGAGGACGCCGAGCAGGGTCACCTCCGCGTCGCCGTGGACCGTCCGGCGCTCGAACAGCTCCAGACTGGAGAGAGCGACCCGATCGAGCAGCATGTACTCGCGGGGCTCGTAGCGGGTGAGGTGGTTGATGTAATCGAGCCGGTCGTCCTGCCCGCTCCTGGCGTACTCGGCGTACGCCAACAGCGCGCCGCAGGCCCGGACCTCGGCGTCGGCGGCCAGCCGGGCGTCGGGCGAGCCGAAGTACGTCACGACCGTCTCGGCGGCCGCCCCGGGCTCGAACGCCCCGGCGTCGTACGGCGACACCATGCAGTCGGCGTCGAAGGGGTCGGCCTCGACCCCGGGCTCGACGACCGCCTCGGCCGGCGCGAACCGGCTCACCTCGTCGGCGATCGTCGTCTCCCGGCGCGCGCTGGTCGCGTAGAAGTCGCCGGTCGAGACGTCGAGCAGCGCGAGCCCGAACCGATCGGGGTCCTCGGTCAGGCAGGCGACGAAGTTGTTGTCGTCGGTCGCAAGCAGTTCGTCTTCGGTCAGCGTGCCGGGCGTGACGATCCGGGTCACCGCCCGGTCGACCACGCCGGTGGTCTCGTCGGGGTCCTGAACCTGATCGGCGACCGCGACCCGGTAGCCGGCGTCCAGCAGCGTCTCGATGTACGACTCGGCGTTGTCGATGGGGATGCCCGCCATCGGGTAGGTGCCGGTCGAGTCCTCGCGCTGGGTCAGGGTGATCTCGAGCAGTCGGGCGGTCGCCTCCGCCGCCTCGCAGAACGTCTCGTAGAAGTCCCCCACCTGAAACAGCACGAGCGAGTCGTCGTACCGCTCGCAGAGCGCCCGGTACTGGCTCAGCATCGGCGTCAGCTCCTCGCCGCGGTCGGCCATCTTCTCGGGTACCCCCAGCGCCGCGTCCATGGGCGAGTTTCAGGGGGCGGAGGCCGAAATACCCCTCGGAACCGATCGGCGACGAGCGCGCCGTCCCCGGGTGGACGTGTCGCCGTCGAGGTTCGTCGATCCGCCCCGACGGAAGCCCTAACGGTCCCCGGCCCCTACGGACGGGCGTGCAAGAGACAACCGACCCCGAGCCCGACACGCCCGTCCGGCTCGACGACGGCGACGACCTCGCGGCGTTCGTGACCGACCACGACCTCGCGCTGGTGGACTTCTACACGAAGGGGTGTCCCCTCTGTCAGGCCATCGAACCGGTCGTGGGCAACGTCGCCCGCGCGACCGACGCCGCGGTCGGACTGCTCAACCCCCGCGAGGACCTCGATCTGATCGAGACCTACGACGTGCGAAGCGTCCCGACGCTCCTGCTGTTCGCCGACGGCGAGCCGGTCGACCGACTCGTCGACGGCTTCCAGGAGACCGAGGCGGTCGTCGACTTCGTCGAGCGCCGGGGCCGCGTCGACTGACGGCGGTCGTCGCGATCACTCGCCGTTTCGGATCGCCGACCGGACGGCGATCTCGGCGATCTCGCCGCCGCTCTCGGCGGTCGCGGCGAGTCCGTCGAGCACCCCGTTCAGGCGGTGGGCCTCGGCGGGCGACCGCTCGAACAGCGCGCGGTCGACCGCCTCGACGGCCGCGACCGTCTCCTCGCGGCGATCGAGCACCCGGTGGGCGACGTCGGTCCCACAGTCGTCGAGCACGGCGTCGCTTGCGTCCTCGACGACGCGTCTGGCGTCCGCGGCGAGCGACTCGACCTCGGGCACGGTCGCGTCGGGGACGGGCTCGTCGAGCCGGTCGGCGACCGCTCCGATTTCGACGGCGGCGTCGGCGACCCGCCGGAGCTGGCGGGCGGTCCGGTAGTACTCGAACAGCGTCGTTCGGCCGACGCCGAGCCGGTCGAGCTCGGCGAAATCGGTCAGCGACCGATTGAAGTGGCGCGTGATCATCTCGAACAGCCGGTCGACCTCCGCCGCCCTCGCGTCGAGCCCGTCGACGGAGGCGTCGGCGATTACCGCCTCGGTCGCGGTCCGGTGGACCGCGAGCGCCGCGAACTGGAGCTGGACCAGCGACTGCCTGACCGACACGTCCGCGGAGTCGAGCAGATTTCGGATCGCGATTCGGTCGGCGCCGGCCTCGATGACCTCGGCGCCGACCAGCGTCCGCGCGAGCGAGTCGGCCGTCCGGCGCTGTGCCGGCGTGAACGAGTCGGTCGGGACGAGCTCGATCTCCTCGAATCCGGCGGCGTAGGCGGCCTCGACCGCCCGTTCGATCGACTCGTCGCTCTCGCCGTCGACCTCGAGGCGCGTCGCGGCCAGCTCCCCGCCGTCCCTCTCGGAGCTCCGGACGACCAGCGAGCCGTCGCCGTGGGCGTAGAGGTGGATCTGTGCGCCGGCCTCCAGCCCCTGCTCGCGCGCCCACTCTTTGGGGACCGAGACGGTGTAGGTCGAGCCGCCGACCTTCTGGAGCTTTCGGGTCCGGACCCCCGCGTCGGTGTCCACGCGGATCACCCGAACTTCCCGGTGATGTAGTCTTCGACCCGCTGGCTCTCGGGGTTCTCGAACACCTGATCGGTCTCGCCGTACTCGACGAGGTTCCCGCCGGTGAGGAAGACGGCGGTCTGGTCGGAGATGCGGGCGGCCTGCTGCATGTTGTGGGTGACGATCACGACCGTGTACTCCTGGGCGAGCTCGTCGATCAGGTCCTCGATCTTCGCGGTGGCGATGGGGTCGAGCGCGCTCGCGGGCTCGTCCATCAGGATGACCTCCGGATCGACCGCGAGACACCGCGCGATACAGAGGCGCTGTTGCTGGCCGCCCGAGAGCCCCATCGCGTTGTCGTCGAGCCGGTCGTCGACCTCGTCCCAGAGGGCGGCCTGTTTTAGCGAGCGCTCGACCAGTTCGGCCTCCCGCTCCTCGTTCGATCGTCCGAGCAGTCCGGCCAGCACGCCGGTGTCGATGTCGCCGTGCTTGCGCGGCCCGTAGGAGACGTTGTCCCGGATCGACTTCGGGAACGGGTTCGGATTCTGGAACACCATCCCGACCCGCTTGCGGAGTTCGACGAGGTTCGTCCCGTCCTGATAGATCTCCTCGCCGTCGACCTCGACCGACCCGTCGACGCGCGCGCTCTTGATCCGGTCGTTCATCCGGTTGAGACACCGGAGGAACGTCGACTTCCCACAGCCCGACGGGCCGATGAGCGCGGTCACGCTCTCCTCGGGGATGTCTATCGACACGTCTCGAAGCGCGTGGTCGTCGCCGTAGTACACGTCGAGGTTCTCGACCGACAGCTTCGGCTCGCCGTCGAACGCGTACTCGCGCCACTCGCTGCGGACCTCCTCTTCGGTCTCGCCGGTCGTCGTCGAGACCGGTCGGTCGGGGTTGCTCTCCGTCTGGATCGTCGATTTTGTCTCGCTCATTGGTGTAGCTTCCTCCGGAAGTAGTATCTGGTAACGATGCCGACCGCGTAGAACGACAGCACGACCGCGAGCAACACCAGCGTGGTCCCCCACGCGAACGCCTCGGGGTCGTTGAGTTGGCTTCCGCCGACGCCCGCGGTGACGAGCGCGTACACCTGGTAGGGGAGCGCGCTGGTGGCCTCCAGTAGCGCCGGGTTGGCGACGAACGGCGGCGAGGCCGTGAACTGGAAGCCGCCGATGACGTCGACCGTCTGACTGCCGGGGACGAACGTCCCGCCCGCCATCGTGAGCAGGATGGGCGCGGTCTCGCCCGCGATGCGTCCGACCCCGAGGATGACGCCCGTGACGACGCCCGGAAGCGCGGCCGGGAGCACGACGCTCCGGATGGTCTGCCACTTCGAGACCCCGAGCGCGGCGCTCGCGTCGCGGTACTCGTCGGGCACCGAGAGCATCGCCTCGCGGCTCGTGATGACGACCAGCGGGAGCAACATGAACCCCAGCGTGAGCATGCCCGACAGCAGGGATTTCTCCCCGCCGAACCGCGGCAGGAGGAACGCGTAGCCGAACAGCCCGAACACGATGCTGGGCGTACTCCAGAGGCCGTTGGTCGCAATCTCGACGACCTGCGTGAACCGGCCCTGTTCTGCGTACTCGCTCAGGAACACCGCCGCCCCGACGCCCAGCGGGACCGCGAACAGCACCGAGCCGACGACCAGCCACACCGTGCCGACGATGGCCGGCAGAACGCCGTCGACGTCGTTCATCAGCGCCGCGCCGTTCGTGAGGAACGGCCACGACACCGGCCAGACGACGGTGTGACTGAACCCGAACGCCGAGACGGTCGTCGACGGGCCGGCGCCTGCCGCGACCGTGACGCCCTCGAACACGCCGGGCGCGCCCTTGAACACGACGAACGCGACCAGTCCGACGAGGACCGCGACGATCGCGAGGGCATTCAGATAGACGAGGAGGTAGGCGCCGAGGTGGCGGCCGCGGGCGCCGAAGCCGCCGTAGGCCTTCGCGGCGGCCCACCCGCCGAGGAGCGAACAGAACATGACCACCGCCGGCACGACGATCGGCGGGAAGAACGTCGCGTTGAGGTCGAACGGCGTCCACGACCAGCCCGGACCGATGACGCCGGTGAGCAACGCTCCGCCCGCGAGGAGCGCCAGCGCGCCCGCCGGCAGGGTCGAGCCGACGTCTTCGCGCGGAATCGCGGTCACCGCGAACGCGATCCCGCCGAGCAGGCCGCCGCCGAGCAGTCCGCCCGCGAGCCCGACCCCCAGCGTCTGGGAGGCGACGAGTCCGCCGACGACGAACCAGATTGCCGAGAAGGCAGTCGCCGCGACCGCGCCGGCGCTCGCTCGCGGCTCCGTCGGAACGAGGCCGCGGTACGACGCCGCGCCGAACCCGACGACGACGACGCCGACGACCGCGAGCAGTCCGCCCAGCACGTTGCTCATCGGGAGCCCCGCCACGGAGTCGGTCACCGTGACAACCTCGAACAGCGCGGCCATCGCGAGCGCGAACAGCAGTGCACACAGGCCGATCGCGACCCCGGCGATCGCTTCGAGCGTCGAGGTCTCCTCGCGGATCAGGGCGCTCTCGGTGACGCGGCTCATCACTCCTCACCCCCGAGCTCGCGGCGCATGCGCTTCTCGACGAGCTGGGAACCGACGCTGAGGAAAAGCACCGTCACGAACAGCACGACCCCGGCCGCAAACAGCGCGTTGAACTGGAGCCCGTGAGCGGTGCCGTACCGCGCCGCGATCAGCGACGTGAGCGTCTCGTAACCGTAGAAGGCGTTGTACAGCGGTTCGGGGAGCGCGGGGCTGTTGCGAAGCATGACGGTGGCGGCCATCGTCTCGCCGATGGCCCGACCCACGCCGAGCAACACCGCGGCCGAGACCCCAGAGAACGCCGCCGGGAACGTGATCGTCGTCATGGTCTGCCAGTCGGTCGTCCCGAGCGCGAGCGACCCGCTCTTCATCGACTCGGGCACGCTGTTGAGCGCGTCCTCGGCGACCGAGACCACCGTCGGGAGCGCCATCAGTCCGACGACCATCCCGACGAAGAGGTAGGTCCCCTGCCCGTTGAGCGCGAACTGGTCGCTCGCCCACGGGCTGATTATCGTGAACCCGATGAAGCCGTACACGATCGAGGGGATGCCCGCGAGGATCTCGATGCCGGGCTTGACGAGTTCGCGCACCGTCGGCGGCGCGATCTCGCTCACGAACAGGGCGGCCGCGACGCCCAGCGGTCCCGCCACGGCCGTCGCGATCACGGTCACCATGACCGTACCGTGGATCATCGGAACCAGCGAGTAGCCGATCGGTTCGCTCACCGGGCTCCACAGCGTCTCGGTGAACAGTCGCAGGCCCGGAACGCTCACGCCCAAGACCTCGACCGAGGCGTACTCGAAGACGGGCCACGCTTCGAGGAAGATGTACACCGTGATGAGCCCGAGGATGAGGATCGTCGACGCGGTCATCGCGAGGGTCACCGCGTGTGCGGTCAGTGCTTGGTGCCGAAGCCAGCCGTAGCCGACCGCTACTACGAACGCGGCGAACGGGACGACCGTCAGCGGCGACATCGTGAGAAAGCCCACGAGCGTCGCCAGCAGCGCCAGCGAGCCGATGCTGACCGCGGCGAGCGCAGACCGGTCGGTCTCGTCGACGAAATCTCGGGCTCGGGTCAGCCGCCGCCGCGCCGTCGCGCGCCAGTCAGCAGGGTCGGCGTCAGTTACAGATGACATTTCGAATGAGAGGTGTCAGGAGTGGTTTCGAGACGGGTCGAGCCGGCGACTGCCGACCCCGGTCGCGATCAGGGCTGGTCGGGCAACTTCGCCTTCTCGGCCTCGATGTCCTTCTCGGGCAGCGGGATGTACTCGACGCCCTCGACGAACACCTGCTGGCCGAAGTCGGTCAGGAACATGTTGATGAACGCCGCCTCGCGCATGTCGGTCCCGTCCGGCGTCTCGTCGGTCTTCTTGGTGTACATGTGAAGGTCGCGGTTGAGCGGGTACGAGCTGTCGAAGATCGTGTTCTCCGCGCTCTTGTCAGGCTTGTACACCGTTCCCTCGAAATTGATCGCGACGGGCTTGATGCCCTCCGACTGGAACGCAAGCGCCATGTAGCCGATGGCGTTGTCGTTTTGCTGGAGGACGGTCTTGACCTGCTGGTTCTGGCCCTTTCGGGTGTCGACGTCCATCGGCGCGTCGGCGTCGCCGAGCATGTTGAGCCGGAACGACGTGTCGGTGCCCGATCCCTCGGCCCGACCGACCACGTAGATCTCTTGGTCCGGGCCGCCGACCTCGTTCCAGTTCGAGATCTCGCCCTGGTAGATGCCCCGGACCTCTTCGCCGGTGAGTTGGGTGACGCCGCTGTCGTAGATGTTCTGGCTCACGAACACGGGCTGGCCGTCGCGACCGACGACGTGGTCGACGTACTCTTCTTTGGCCTTGGCGTCGCTGATGCCGAGTTCCGCGGTGATCGGACCCGAGGAGTTGCCGATGTCGACGAGCCCGTCCCGGACCGACTTACAGCCGGTCCCCGAGTGGCTCAGCGCGACGCTGGTCGCGAACGGCGGGGTCGCCTGCTGGCCGGTCGGCTCGAAGCCGTACCGGCTCGCGAAGTAGTCGGCGAGCCGCATGTCGGTCTCGATCTGGTCCCATCCGGGGACCGAGGTCTCGTCGTTCGACCCCCAGTACTCGCCGTCGCTCGCGGGCGCGTTGGAGTTCCAGTAGGAACTGCCCTTGTTCGAGATCGGGTACACCGTCGAGGACCCCTCGGCGGTGAGCATCGACGTGTCCATCCCGCCCGATTCGGTCTCGGTCTCTGGCTCGGTCTCCTCGTCGTCGGTCGCTTCGGTCTCGGTCGACCCGCTCTCCGCGGTCGTCGAAGTGTCGTCGCTCTGGCTCCCGGAACAGCCGGCCAGCCCCGCGGCGCCGATGGCTCCGGACGTCGCGAGGAATTTCCGCCGTGATACGCCGCCGAATCGTTGCTGGTCCTCCGTCATCGAGTGGACCGTCGCCGGAGTACACTAAACTCGTTTATAATAGCGGAATACCGTGGTACGCACCACTACGACCTCCTCATACGGTAACGGAGCCGTACGTACCCGCTCTGTCCCGATATATTGTCCTATAGAGCAGTAAATAGGTAACTGACGTAAGATATAACGGGGCGTCGGTGAAACTGCCGCCCATGCACACCGACGACGGTCGAGGGACGGGCGAGTCGATCGAAGGCCGATCGGTCGACGACGCGGTCACGGCGATCGTCCGGCGTGAGGACGGCCGCGACCCCGAGGCGGTGCGGGCGGCGCTCGAACGCGTGGCCACCGACGGCGTCGTGACCCGCGAGGGGGTCGAGGCGGCGCTCGCTCACGCGTCGAAAGTCGTCTCGACGCCCGAAACGCGGGTCGAGATGGCGGCGATCGCGCTCGGAGACGCCCGGGACGCGGCCGAGCCGGTCACCGACCTCGACAGCGTCGGGACCCGGCTCGACGCGTTCGAGGCGCGACTCGCGTCCGTCGAGGACCGGACGGCCGAACTCGGCGATCGGCTCGACACGCTGGTCGGCCCCGACGGCGCGGACGCCGGTCTCTACGAGACGGCGGCCGAGATCCGACGACTCACCGGCGACGCCACCCGCGCCCAGCGGGCCGCCGACCAGCTCAAGCTCGACCTCGAATCGTTCCAGCGGTGGCTCTCGACCCCGTCGGTTCGGGTCCGCGAGCTCGAAACGGACGTCGAGACGATCGAGGCCACGCTGGACGACCTGTCGGCCGCGGTCGACGACGTGGGGTCGGCGTCCGCGGAGGCGGGCGCCGATTCCACCCCGGACGGGGCCGTCTGGGCCGACGCGACGCTCCGGACGCGGGTGGCGGAGCTTCTGCTCGCGGACGTGCGGGCCGAACTCGCTGATCTCCGGGCGTGGGCCGACCTCGAGGCCGGCGACGACGCGCCCGGCCCGGCGCCCGAGACCGACCTCGACGACCTCGGCGACCGACTCGACCGCACCGACGGCCGCCTGACCGATCTCCGCGGTCGGCTCGACGGCCTCGCCCGCGAGTCGTGGAGCGACCGCTTTGGCGACCGACTCGACGCCTTCGAGGACGCGACCGAGGGCCTCGAACCCCCGCTCGACTGGGCCGGCGTCGAGGCGGCGTTCGACGAACACCGCCCGGCGGTCGAGCGAACGGCGTAGCCCCCTCGCCGTCAGCGGCGGCTTGAGGTTCGCCGACCCGCCGATCTCGCCGCCTACGCCAGCGGTTCGGACGGCGCCGGCCGATCGTAGGTGTCTCGGAGCGTCTCGGCGAACTGCCCGTCCTTCCGGAGCGCGATCGTGACGATCACGAACTCCCCGCCGGCGGGTCTGAGCACGAACACCTCGCGGGGCGCCGACCCCTCGCTTTCGTTGACCTTCTCGATCAGCGGTTCGAGCGGCCGGGTGCCGTCGCGGAACGACTCGAAGGTGGTGCCGTCCTCGGCGAACACGTAGAGGACGCCGTTGACCTCGCTGTCGGTGTTGCGGGTCACGCGGCTGTTCATCGAGTCGCCGGCCGCCCGCGCCTCGTCCCACGCGTCGGCCGCGACGTCGAACACCGGCTCGATCCCGTCGGCGAACGCGTAGCGGGTCGGCCGGCGGACCGACAGCGTCGCCACCGTCGGCTCCGGGTCCGACCAGTCGAGGCTCGCGTCGACGAGGTAGCCGGGTCGGAGGTCCTCGACGGGCGCGTCGTGGCCCTCGCCGGCGGTCACGATCGGTTCGTACGTCTCCAGATCCAGCAATCGCACCGTCCCGGCCTCGGGGACGGCGAGCACGCGGTAACGCCCGTCGTCGGTCATACGTCTCGTAGGGGCCGAGGCCGGGAAAAGCTCCCCGTCTCCGCCGCCGGGCGGTTCGACGGCGCGGCCCCGCTACGCCTCGAACGCGAAGTAGCGGTCGTAGTGAGCCGCGCACCCGGGGTTGAACGCGGCCCCGCAGTCGGGACACGAGTGGTCGCCGTCGACGAACTCGCGGGGCGGGAGGGTCGCGCCGCAGGACCCACACAGCACCGCGGGCGCCGACTCGGCGACCGACAGCCGTTCGGGGTCGTGGTCCACGAGCGCCTCGTGACACCGGAAACACGGGTAGTAGGCGTCACAGCAGGCGAACCGAAGCGCCACCACGTCGCGGTCGGTGTCGTAGTGGGCACACCGGGTCTCGGGGTCGACGTCGACTCCCCGGACGGTGTGGCCGTCGACTTCCCGTTCCATCACTCGGGCTGGGGCGGGTCTACGACCTCCCCGTCTCGCGGTTCCACCGCTCGATTCATGGGAGATCTACGACCTCCCCGTCGGCGTACACGGTCGGCTCCCTGAGGATGCCGTCGAAGTGGATCGGGGCGTCGGTGTCGCCGCCGATGCCGGCGTCGTCGCCGATCGCGACGTGGACGGTGCCGCCGGCCTTCTCGTCGAGCAGGACCGACCCGACCAGTTCGGTGACCGCGACGTTGGTGCCGATACCGAGTTCGGCGAGGTTGTACGCCGCGTCGCCGACGTCCTCGGCGGCGTCCTCGACCTGCCCGCGGATCTCGTCGTCCGAGATGTCGGTGACGTAGCCGTCCTCGACCTCGAATTCGAGGTGTTGGCCCTCGTCGAGCAGGCCGTGGGGCATCATCGTCCCGTCGACGACGTAGGTGCCCTCAGCGTCCTCGGGGCTCACGAACACCTCGCCCGCCGGGAGATTCGAGAACTCGCCGTCGGCGTGGACGATGCCGGTGTCGTCGTGCCACTCGCGGTCGCCGGGCTCGAAGGTGATGTCGGTTCCCTGCGGCGAGGTGACCCGGATCTCGTCGGCGTCCGCGACCTGTTCGAGCACGGCCTCGCAGTGGGCGGCGATGGCCTCGTAGTCGGCGTCCAGCCCCGTCGTGAACACGTCCTCGGTGATGCCCGGCAGGGTCGCCCCGCGCGCGCCGGCGTCGTTCGCGTCGCCGCGGGCGCGGGTGTGGCTCAGGCTCTTGGTGGTCGGCGCGAGGAACACGTCGGCCCCCGCCATCGCGGCCGCGACGGGTTCGGGCGGTTCGGCGCCGTGAGAGTCGCCCGGTGGGTACCGGACGACGGTCGCGTCCGAACTGATCTGGCTGGCGACCTCGTAGAGCGCCTCGCCGATCGGGCGGCGCTCGTCGTCGGTCACGATACAACAGGATTCGGTCTCCTCGAGCGCGAGACACTGCGTGAGCGCGGTTTCGGCCGCGTCGCGGAGGCTCATGGTCGCCCTGTGGGCGGGGCCGCGGTTAGGCTTTCCCCTCCACACTTACTCGGAGGAGAGTTACTTTCCCTCGACGAACCCCGAAACCATTATGCGCGAGACCGTCGGACGTTCGGGTACATGTTACGGGTCGGAATCAACGGTTACGGCACCATCGGCAAGCGCGTGGCGGACGCGGTGCGCGCACAGCCCGACATGGAGGTCGTCGGGGTCGCCAAGACGCGACCCAACTTCGAGGCCGAGCGCGCGGTCGCGAAGGACTACCCCCTCTACGCCGCGATCGAGGACCGCGTCGAGCTGTTCGACGACGCGGGGATCGAGCTCGCGGGGATGGTCGAAGAGTTGGTCGAGGAAAGCGACGTGATCGTCGACGCCTGCCCCTCGGGCGTCGGCGAGCAGAACAGCGAACTCTACGCCGAGCACGACACCCCCGCGCTGTATCAGGGCGGCGAGTCCGCCGAATTCGTCGACACCAGCTTCAACGCCCGGTCGAACTTCGCGGACGCCGTCGACGCCGACCACGTCCGGGTGGTCTCGTGTAACACAACCGGCCTCTCGCGGCTGATCGCGCCGCTCGGCGAGGAGTACGGCGTCGAGAAAGTCCGGGCGACGCTGGTCCGGCGGGGCGGCGATCCCGCCCAGTCCTCGCGGGGTCCCATCAACGACATCCTGCCCGACCCCGTCACGCTCCCCTCCCACCACGGGCCGGACGTCCAGACCATCTTCCCCGACCTCGCCATCGACACGCTCGGGCTGAAGGTGCCCGCGACGCTGATGCACATGCACAGCGTCAACGTCACGCTCGAAGCCGAACCCGACGCCGCGGCGGTCCGCGACCTGCTCGCCGACGAGTCGCGACTGTTCGTCATCCCCGAGCGCTTCGACATCGACGGAGCCGGCGCGCTCAAAGAGTACGCGCAGGACGCCGGCCGGCCGCGCGGGGACATCTGGGAGAACTGCGTCTGGGGCGAGTCGGTGACGACCGAGGGATCGGACCTCTATCTGTTTCAGGCGATCCACCAGGAGAGCGACGTGGTGCCCGAGAACGTCGACGCGATCCGGGCGGTCGCGAACGCCGCCGACGCCGCCGAGAGCGTCGCGACGACCGACGACGCGCTCGGTATGGGGATCTGAGCGCCCGGCGCGATTTCCCCCGGGTGCCAAAGGCTTTTGCCCGATTACTCCCTACCTCTTGGCATGCGACGAGACGACCGCGACGATCCCTTCGACGATCTCTTTCGTGAAATAGAGCGCGTGATGAACGAGATGATGGGCGGGGAGTTCGACATGGAAGTCGAGCGCAACGGGCCCACCGGGTTCGGCACCGAGACCCACGTCGACATCCACGAGACCGACGACGCCGTCCGAGTCATCGCCGACCTGCCCGGCGTCGAGAAGTCGGACATCGACCTCCAGTGCGACGGCGAGACCCTGACGATCGGCGCCGCGAGCGACCACCGCGAGTACGACGAGCGGGTCCGGCTCCCGGCACAGGTCGACGAGCACTCCGCGAGCGCGACCTACAACAACGGCGTGCTCGAAGTCAGCTTCGAGAAGTCCGACGAGTCCGCGGACATCGACGTCCAGTAGGTCTCTCCGTTCTCACAGCGGCAGGCGCTCGATGACGCGGTCGACGAACGACGGCTCGTCGGCCTCCTCTTCGGGATCCGGGATCACGCGGTCGTCGGGGGTGATGAGCGTGCGCTGGTCGGCCGCGTTGGCGTCGATGAGTCCGTCCTCTTTGAGGTTGGCGAGCGCGGTTTCGAGTTCGTCGATCCCGACGTCGACGTGCGACCGGAGCTCGAACACCGTCATCCCGTCGTCGTTCCGGTCGACGAGCGCGTCGAGCACCGCAACCTCGACGTCCGCGCGGTCCCGGTACTCACGCTTTGCCTTCATACGGTGGAGTATGCGCGGCGGGTTCTTACGCTTATCCCCGCCGCGAAGGCGGGGGTATTAAGCCCCGAAGCGACGCACGTCCGGGTATGCAGGTCAAGTCTCGTCACCACCTCCGGAGCGACGAGGTGCGGGAAGTCGAAGACGAACTGGCGGCGAACCTCGGCGTCGACCTCGACGCCGACAGCTACGAACTCGTGGAGCTAGAGGATTCGGCGTTCGACCTCGTGCTTGTCGACGGCGAGCCCGCCGTCCTGTACGTCGAGAGCGCGGAGCAAGGCTCCGCCGAAGAGTCGAGCGGACAGAGTCCGCGAGACGACGAACCCTTCCTGACCGTCCGCGGCGCGAACGACTACCCGCCCGAGACCCACGTCGTCACGGTCGACGCGGGCGCGGTGTCGTTCGTCAGCGACGGCGCCGACGTGATGCGGCCCGGCATCGTGGAGGCCGACCCGGACATCGAACCCGGCGACCTCGTCGCGATCGCCGAGGAGTCTCACGGCAAGGTGCTGGCGGTGGGTCGGGCGAAGACCGACGGCGAGGAGATGGTCGGCGACTCCGGGAAGGTCGTCGAGTCGATCCACCACGTCGGCGACGACCTCTACGAGTTCACCGTCTGAGTGCGATCGCTCGATCCGCGCCCCGTTACTCGTCGACGTCGTCGAGTTCGTCGTCCTCGAAGGCCTCCTCGTAGCGTTCGACCGCCGCCTCGAAGCCCTCCTTTGCGAGTTCGTAGGTCTCACGGAGGTCCGCGACCGGCGTCTCGGTCGCGTCGACCCGCAGATCGTGGTAGTACGGCTCCATCTCGCGGTCTTCGGTCGTCTCGACGATCAGCGCCGCGCTCTGGACCCGAAGCTCCTCGCGCTTGTCGCCGCCTTCGGCGTGGCCCGCGGCGAGCGCGTCGACGAGTCGCTCGGCGAGCGGGGCGTCGCCGCCCCGGGAGTCGCGGTAGGCGTCGGCGGTTTCCTCGACCACCGACTCGCCGGTCAGGAGGTTTCCCGCGACCGTGAACCCCTCACCCTCGAGGTGGCCGTACCAGTCTTTGGACTCGTCGCCGGAGAACGCGAAGGTGCCCTCGGCGTCGACCCCGTGGAGCTGGCGCTGGGCCGCGCCGTCGTCGGCGTTCAAAAGCGACTGGAGCGCGTCTTCGACCCCGAGCCCGTCGTCGAGGTACTCGACGCCCTTCCGTCCGAGTTCGATGTTGACAAGGCTCTGGGTGGCGACCGCCCCGTTCTCGCTGGCGAACGGACAGAGGGTGCCGACCGCCGGGAGTCGGGTCGTCACCGCGACACCGAACCGGGTCTGGTCGTCGCCGGACTCGTCTTCGTACTCCTCTCGGACGCAGATGCTGAACGTCACACGCGAGACGAGGGACGGCCTCGGCAAAAAGGTCGGCCTCCCGGCGAGTTCGTCGCGCCGGTCGGGCGACCCCGATGCGCGGGACGTGACGGGGCTGGGGCTCCGTCTGACGTAAGAACTATACCCCTCCGCTCGGCCCATGTCCCTATGGGCTTCATGAGCAAAATCCTCGGGGACCGCGATTCGACGACCGCCGAGGACTACGTCGAACTCAACCTCGACGACTTCGATACGGCGTCGAGCGACGCGGCGATGCAGGTCCACATCGCGGAGATACAGGGCCAGCAGGACGTCATCGAGATCAAAGACGCCATCTACGACGGCGACCTCGTGGTCGCGGACATCACCCGACTCCGGACCGAGGACACGACCGTCGAGCGCATCACAAACGAACTCAAGCAGGTCGCCCGCGAAGTCGACGGCGACATCGTCCAGAAGGGCGACGACCAGATACTGGTCACGCCGACGGGCGTCAAGATCAGCCGCGAGAAACTCGGTCGCAAGTAGCCTCGACTTTCTGTTCGGTCTTCGGATCCCCACCGGAATCTCGGTCTGACGGGACGGCGTCGACTGCCGCTGCGAGGCCTACACGTTGTCGGGGGCGTCGGCGTCGTCCTCGACGGCGCGTTTCATCGACTCGCGCCGGGACTTGGCGTCGCGGCCGGTGGCTTCGAGCAGGAAGTCGTTCTTGGCGTCGACCGCGTCGGCGGCGGCGTCGGCGTTCCCCTCGGCGATGACGTCCTCGGCGGGCCGCTCCTCGAAGTGGACCGCGAGCTTGTCCTTCTTGCCGCTGTACTCGGCGGCGCCCGCGAGGATACGGTCGAACACGGGGTTGTCGGGGTCGTCGACGACGTAGAGTTCGTGGCCCTGCCAGTCCTCGGTGTCCGAGATTTCGCCGAAGTACTCCTCGATCTTCGCTTTCATGTCGGGAATGCGGTCCTCCAGATGCTCGCCGCGACGCATCTTGTACTCTTTCATGGTGTGCTCCGTTTGGATTGGGGGGTGTAAACCCTTTTCGCGTCGTTCTCACCCTTGAATCGCCCGGTTCACTCCCGCGCGATGTACCCCTTGCGACACTCCGGGCAGATGTCGCCGGCCCGCAACGACGACCCCGCGACGCCCGCCCGGTAGCCACACTCGGGGCAGACGAACTCCGCGTCGACGTCCGGGTCGTCGGCGGGCCCCGAGACCGACGGCGCCTCCGAGCCGGCGGTGAACCCCGCCGAGAGCTCGCTCCTGCCGCGGCGCTCGGTCTCGGCGGTTTCGAGGGTGTCGCCCTCGGCGTTGACGAACTCGACCTCCTCGGCCTCGCTCTCGTCGACCTCCGGTGCGGACTCGGGCGCGAGCCCGCCGCCGAACTCGACCTCGGCGTCCTCGTCGTCGGGTCGGGCGTCGTACCCCTCGTCCTCCTGGCCGACCTCGGGCCACTCGCCCCGGCCCCGGTTCTCGCCGGCCTCGGCGGGGTGTGTCGAGTCGGCGTCGGGCCACTCGCCGGACTCGCGGTCCGCGTCCCCGGACTCCTCGTCGGCCTCGTCGTCGAGGATCACGGCGTCGTCGTCTTCGGCCGACTGAGGGGCCTCGAACTCGTTTTCGACCGCGGCCGAGGCGCCGACGCTCTCGCTGACGCCCTCGGCACCGGCGTCGTCGCTTCCGGCCGTCCCGGTCGGCGCCGACGCCGACGGCTCCTCGGACTCCGACTCGGCCCGTTCGCGGTCGCGGGCGGCCGGGTCGATGGCGGTGACTTCCTTGTTCTCGGTGACGACGCTGCGCTCGCCACACCGCTGACACTCCTCGAACTCCCGGACGGTGACGACGACTTCGCTTCCCTGCTCCTCGCGCTCACGCTCGATTTCGGTATCCCCGTAGGCGTGACCGAGGAGCGAACACCTGAGACTCATCGTGCTGTTCCTTAGGTTCATCCGTGGTAAAGGCTGTGTTTCGGCGCATGACGCGCGGCTGACGCGGAGCTCGGTCACGGCCGCGTGGGAATTGTTTATCGACTCTGTCTGAAATACTATATTAGCCACTTCCGAAAATAATGGCTTTCGTTCGGATCTGATAGGAGAAAATTTATACGAGTCTCACCCCACCGCCTCGATCAGTCGTCTCCGAGTTTCTTGACGGTCTGGTGGATGTCCTCGACCCTCGCGGACTGCTGGTCGTTCGCGGCGGCGACTTCCTCGATCTCGGTCGCGACCTGCTCGGTCTGTGCTACCATCTCGTCGATCATCCCCGCGACTTCCTCGGTGCTCGCGGCCTGATCGTCGGTCGCGTCCGCGACCTCCTGTATCCCCGTCGACGTGTCTTTCACCGCGTCGACGATCTCGAGTAGCGTGTCTACGGTGGCTTCGACCTGCTGTAACCCCTCGTCGACCTGTCGGGTCGTCGTCTCGAGGCTCTCGACCGTCCGGGACGCGTCGGCCTTGATCTCGGCGACCTGTTCTTCGATCTCGCCGGCGTGGTCTTGGGACTTCTCCGCGAGGGTTTTGACCTCGTCGGCGACGACCGCGAACCCGTCGCCGTCCTCGCCCGCCCGGGCGGCCTCGATCGAGGCGTTGAGCGCGAGGAGGTTCGTCTGCTCGGCGATGTCGTTTATGACGTTCACCATCTCGTCGATCTCGTCTATCCGATCTTGCAACCGCTCGACGTCGTCGGCGGTGGTCTCGGAGGCCGTGTTCACCTGCTCCATGACGTCGATGGCCTCGTCTGCGGCCGTCTGGCCTTCCGCCGCCAACGCCTCGGCCCGCTCGCTCGCCTCGGCGACGTCGTCCGCCGTGGCCGCGATCTCCTCGACCGTCGCCGCCATGGTCGACACTTCCGCCGAGACGTTCTCCATCGACTCGACCTGCCCGTCGGCGACGTCGTTCATGCGGGCCGTGCTCTCGGCGACCTCCTCGGACATCTCCTGCAAGTCGGTGAGCGGCGCGTGCACGTCGGTCTCGACCTCACGCATCAACTGCTCTTGGTCGTCGAGGGCGTCCTCTAGCTGTTGGCTGTACGAGTGGATGTACGTGTCCGCCACGACCTGCATGTCCAGATTGATGATCCGCAGGACCGCGAGGATCTCCTCTAACCCTCGGTCGAGCTCCTCGGTGATCGCCCGTTCTACGGCTTGGCTGTCGGCGGTCGCGCCCGCGGCGAGTCCACCGTCGGTCGCCGCGCCGTCCTCGTCGACGAGCCGATCCGCGAGGCGCTCTCCGAACCGCTCGAACAGAAGCGGGAAGATGAGGTCGTAGTACACGCCGTACTGGCCGATGTAGTGTTTCATCGGCATCTCGAGCAGATCGTGGATCTTCCCGATCCGGGCCCGATCCGCGAAGTACTCGGTCCCGTAGTCCCCGCTCGCGAGCGTCACGAAGTAGGCCGACTGGGTTCGTTTGAGCTGTTCGATGCCCTTCGACGAGCGGTCCATTACCCCCACCGTGTCGTCGTATCGAGTCAGATTCTCGTAGAAGTCCTCGGCGATCCGGTCGGCGTGCTCCCGAAACAGCGGCTCCAGCCGCGACAGATGCGCTTGGTCGGTCTCGTCGAACCCGATGAACTCCTTTCGCCATTCGATCTCCTCGGCGTCGAGGCCGCATTCCCGCAGAAGTGACGCGACGTCGAGTTCCGAGTTGAGTCCGCCGTCGCCGAACTCCGTCGAATAATCTCTCACAGCGAGTGTAGAGTCGTGAGGGCCTTTTCAGTATTGTGATACACCCACCGGTCGGTCGAACGCGTGTGGCCGACGGCGCGCTCGAACCGGGGTGATGCCCGCGAGCGAGCGGACTCGGGGCTACTACGACCGACCGAGACGCTTCGAGAGCGAATCTCGAGAAACTTAGAAACGGGATGGACTCGCGGGGATTTGAACCCCGGGCCTCTTCCTTGCGAAGGAAGCGATCTACCGCTGATCTACGAGCCCGCGAACGCAATAACGGGTAGCGCCCGCACTTATTAGAAGCTTATGTTTCGCCCCCGGTGCGCAACAGGTGTGCACGCCCGGCGAGGACGCCCACCACGAAGCCGGTGAAGTGCGCGACCAGCGCGACCCCCGGCGCCGCCGTGAGGAGCGTCACCCCGCCCGCGAGCACGAGCAAGAGTCCGACCCGCCCGCGAGCGCCGATCGGGAGCCGCCGGAGCACCGTGTCGGTCACCGCGTTGCCGGCCAGTAGGTAGCCCGCCAGCCCGAACACCGCGCCGCTCGCCCCGAGCACCGCCGGCGCCCGTCCGGTCGTCACCGCACTGGAGACCGCGATCTGGGCGAGTCCCGCGATCATCCCCGCCGACGCGAAGAAGGCGTGGAATCGCCACTTGGTCGTCACGCGCTCGACCGCGAACCCGACCAGCGCCAGCACCACCGCGTTCGACAGCAGGTGGCCGACGCCGTCGTGGGCGTAAACGCTCACCAGCAGGGTCCACGGCCGAGCCGAAACCGGCGGCGCGAGCGCGAACAGCCCGTAGGACAGCCCCTCCGAGAGGAGCGCCACGAGCGACTGGGCGGCGAAGACGACCGCGAACGCCCCGAGGGTCTCGACGGTCGGACTCCGTCCCGATCCCGCCGAGAGGTCCCGACCGCTCACGGGGCCGGTCCTCCGTCGAGTCCCGACCGGGCCCGGGCGCTCGGGGCGTGCCACGCCCGACGTGGGGGTTCGTTGGGGTGCTGTGTCACGAACCGGGATACGGCTCCGGACGACAAAAAGACAGGGGAGCGATGTGGCTGTTCGGTGAGAAAAACGGAGAATCCGTCGCGGAGTCGAAACCCCGCTCGGCTCCGAAGGGTCGGGTGGGCTCGCGCCCGCGGTTCAGTCCTCGAGGACGATCTCGATGCTCACGTCGTTCGGGACCTGAATCCGCATGAGCTGGCGGAGCGCGCGTTCGTCGGCGTCGATGTCGATGAGACGCTTGTGGACGCGCATCTCCCAGTGCTCCCACGTCGCGGTCCCCTCGCCGTCGGGGGACTTTCGGGTGGGGACTTCCAGCGTCTTCGTCGGCAGCGGGATGGGACCCGACAGCGAGACGCCCGTCTTGTTCGCGATCTCGCGGACGTCGTCGCAGATGTCGTCGAGGTCCTCGGGACTGGTTCCGGCCAGTCGAACGCGTGCTTGCTGCATGCGTTACTCGTTGACGCTGAGGACCTTGCCGGCCGCGATGGTCTGGCCCATGTCGCGGATCGCGAAGCTACCGAGCTCGGGGATCTCGCTCGACGGCTCGATCGAGAGAGGCTTCTGGGGTCGGACGGTGACGACCGCGGCGTCGCCCGACTGGATGAAGTCGGGGTTCTCCTCGGCGACCTCGCCCGACGAGGGGTCCATCTTCTTGTCGATGGATTCGATGGTACACGCGACCTGCGCGGTGTGGGCGTGGAAGACCGGCGTGTAGCCGTCGGTGATGACCGACGGGTGCTGCATCACGACGATCTGTGCCTGGAACGTCTCGGCGACCGACGGCGGATCGTCGGCGGGGCCACAGACGTCACCGCGGCGGATGTCGTCCTTGCCGATGCCCCGAACGTTGAACCCGACGTTGTCGCCGGGTTCGGCCTTCGGGACCTCCTCGTGGTGCATCTCGACGGTCTTGACCTCGCCGCCCACGTCGCTGGGCTGGAACGAGACGTTGTCGCCGGTGCTGAGGATGCCGGTCTCGACGCGGCCGACCGGGACGGTCCCGATACCGGAGATCGTGTAAACGTCCTGGATCGGGAGCCGGAGCGGCGCGTCCGTCGGCGGCTCCGGCGGTTCGAGGTTGTTGAGCGCCTCGAGCAGGATCTCGCCGTCGTACCACGGCGTGTTGTCCGACTCCTCGGCGATGTTGTCGCCCTCGAACGCCGAGATCGGGATGAAGCCGGCGTCGTCGGTGTTGAACTGCACCTGCTTGAGCAGGTCCTCGACCTCGGAGACGACCTCCTTGTACTTGGCCTCCTCGTAGTCGACGAGGTCCATCTTGTTGATGCCGACGATGAGCTCGTCGATGCCGAGCGTCCGAGCCAGGAAGACGTGCTCCTGGGTCTGGGGCGCGACGCCGTCGTCGGCCGCGACGACGAGCACCGCGTTGTCGGCCTGCGAGGCCCCCGTGATCATGTTCTTGACGAAGTCACGGTGGCCGGGACAGTCCACGATGGTGAAGTCGTAGGCGTCCGTGCTGAACTCCTGGTGGGCGATGTCGATGGTGACACCGCGCTCGCGCTCTTCGGCGAGGTTGTCCATGACGTAGGCGAACTCGAAGCCGCCCTTGCCCTTCTCCTCGGCCTCTTCTTTGTGCTGTTCGATGACGTGCTCGGGTACGCTCCCCGTCTCGTAGAGGAGTCGTCCCACGAGCGTACTCTTGCCGTGGTCGACGTGGCCGATAATGGCCAGGTTCTGGTGTTGTTCGTCGCTCATTTGTATCTCACGCGCAGACGCGCTCTATCGGAATCATTTGGCAGAAGCGGTTAAAACCATTTCGATACGCTATGCTACCCACCCCGGCGCCGTCTGTCGGTTGTTGGTAGACCGTCGCACGATTTAGGTCGGCGAGGGCTGAAACGAGCGACCGGCCCGCCCCGCGGGTCGAGCGGGCGCCTATTCGAGTCGGTTCACGTCCGCGAGCACCGCCGTCGCGGTCTCGGGCCCGCCGGCGCCCCGGCCGCTGAGGTTCAGCCGCCCGGCGTGTTCGGTCTCCAACTGGACGATGTTCCGCGTGCCGGTCACCGCGAGCGTCCCGTTCTCGGGGACGAGCCGCGGGCCGACCCGGACTCCCTCGGGGGTCGCCTCGCCGATGAGCCGGATAGTGCGGCCGTCCTCGGCCGCCAGTTCGAGCGCGCTCCCCGGGAGTTCGTCGATGCCCTCGACCTCGGCGTCGGCGAGCGAGTAGTTCCCCGTTCCGAGCACGTTCGCGAGGATCACGCACTTGAGCGCGGCGTCGGTGCCGTCCACGTCGAACGAGGGGTCGGCCTCCGCGACCCCGAGGTCCTGTGCTTCTGCGAGGACGTGCTCGTAGCCGAGTCCCTCGGCGGCCATCCGCGAGAGCACGAAGTTCGCGGTGCCGTTGAGAACGCCCCGCGCCGCGGTGATCGTCGCGGGGTCGTAGCTCTCGATGGTCGAGAGCACCGGGATCGCTCCGCCGACGGTCGCCTCGAACCGGACCGAGCCCGCGCTCTCGCGTTCGAGTTCCCGGAGTTCGTCGTACCGCTCGGCGACGGGGCCCTTGTTCGCCAGCACGACGTTGCGGTCGCGTTCGAGCGCGGTCCGGACGTGGCCGAACCCGGGCTGGGCGTCCCCGAGCGTGGTTGGGGTCGCCTCGACGAGCGCGTCGTACTCGGTCCCGAGGGCGTCCTCGGGCGCGGCCGCGCCGACTCTCCCCGTCTGGGCTTTCTCGGCGAGCGCTCGCTCGACGTCGATCCCGCCGGGATCGACCGCGGCGCTGGTCGAGTCCGCGAGCGCCGCGACCTCGTGGCCGTACTCGCCCGCCAGTTCGGCGACCGACCGGCCGACCGCGCCCGCGCCGAGGATCGCGAGTTTCACGCCGACCCCTCCAGTTCCGTCAGCGGTTCGACGACCTGCAAGTCCTTGCGCTCGGCGACCTCGCGGACCGCCTCGGTCACCTCTCCGGTCTTGCCGGGCTCGGTCGCGAGCCGGAGCCGAGCGCTCGAGACGTCGCTGGTGCCGTTGGGCGCCGACAGCGACACGTCGACGACCGAGGCGGCCGCGTCCGACTCGATGGTCGACAGCGTCTCCGAGAAGTCGGTCTCCACGACGTGACCGACGAGCAGGACGGTCACCTCCTCGCCGTAGCGCTCGGTGCCCGCACGGATCACGTTGACCCCCGACTCCCGGAGGTCCGCGACGATCGCATCGAGCTGGTGGGGCAGACACTCGAGGTCGACCTCCACCGGGATGTGTCCCCGCGGCGTGAGCGAGCCGCGCTCGTGGAATATCGAGAGGAGATTGCCGCCGTTGTCCGCGATCGGTTCGAGCGCGTTCAACAGCTCGCCGGGTTCGTCGACCAGTTCGAGCCGGACCGTGTGCGCTCGGAGTTCGCCGCCGCTAGCGTCGTCGCTCATCGTTGTTCGTTGTCTCGCGTCCGGGAGGTGATAAGGCTTCAGTCGTTCCCAAATAGTGCGGGCGTCCGCCCGGCGCTCCGAACCGACGAAAACGGTTCCGGAGCGTTAGAAGTAGTCGACCGCCGCGGGGAGTTCGAGCTTCATGCCCTTGCGCTCGCGGATCTCCATGATCGTCTCGCGCTGGAGGTTGTCGGCCATGACTTCGAAGCCGGCGTTCTCGGTGTTCCACGACGCGCGACCCTCGGTCGCGCTCCGGATGTCCGAGGAGAACCCGATCATCTCGTCGACGGGCGCGACGCCCTCGACGACCATCAGGTCGCCCTCCTGGTACATGTCGTCGACGCGGCCCCGCCGGCCCTGAATCTCGCCGGAGGCCGAGCCCATGTACTCGTTTGGCACGTCGATCCGGACGTCCTGCATCGGTTCGAGGAGTCGGACCTCGCCCTCGACGAGCGCGTTGTGGACCGCGTTGCGGACCGCGGGGATGACCTGTGCGGGACCGCGGTGGATGGTGTCCTCGTGGAGCTTCGCGTCTTCGAGCCGCAACAGGGTGCCCTGAACGGGCTCGCCCGCGAGCGGACCGTCGTTGAGCGCCTCTTCGAGGCCCTCGATGACGAGCTCCATCGTCTCGTTGAGGTGCTGGATCCCCTTCGTGTCGTCGATGAGGATGTTCGTCCCGTGGATGTGCTCGACGTTCTGGGACATGTCCTTCTCCATGCCCGCCTCCTGAAGCGCCTCACGGCGCTCCTGTTCGGGCATGTCCATCGACACGTCGCCGAGCTTGATCGTCTCGATGATCTCCTCGGTGAGCGGCTGGGCCTGGATGTAGAACCGGTTGTGGCGGTTCGGCGAGATGCCCTCGATGACGTCGGTCATCTCCTGGATGGCCTCGCGGAACACGACGATCGGTTCGCCCGTGTTGACCGGGATGCCCTGATTGCGCTCGATGCGCTGGGTGATGACCTCGAGGTGGAGTTCGCCCTGCCCGGAGATGAGGTGCTCGCCGGTGTCCTCGTTGATCGTGACCTGGATCGTCGGGTCCTCCTTGGAGACCTGCCGGAGCGTCTCGATGAGCTTCGGGAGGTCGTCCATGTTCTTGGCCTCGACGGACTTGGTGATGACCGGCTCCGAGATGTGCTCGATCGACTCGAACGGCGTCATCTCGACGCTGGACACCGTCGAGCCCGCGATGGCGTCTTTCAGACCCGTGACGGCGGCGATGTTCCCGGCGGGAACGCGGTCGACTTCCTCGCGCTCGCCGCCCATGTAGATGCCGACGCTCTGGATCCGGTTCTTCCCGGCGGTCCCGGAGACGTACAGCTCCTGGCCCTTCTCCAGCGTCCCGGAGAAGACGCGACCCGCGGCGATCTCGCCCGCGTGGGGGTCGACGCCGATGTCGGTGACCATCAGGACGACCTCGCCTTCCTCGTCGACGAGGCGCATGCCCTCGGCGAGGTCGGTGTCGTCGTCGCCGCGCCAGATGCGCGGGATACGACGGGGCTGGGCGTCGATGGGGTTCGGGAAGTGCTCACACACCATGTCGAGCACCACGTCCGACAGCGGCGTGCGCTCGTGAAGCTCCTGGCGCTTGTCGGCGCGTTCGAGCTCCATGATGTCGCCAAAGTCCATGCCGGTGCGCTGCATCGACGGCATCGAGACGCCCCACTTGTAGAGGGCCGACCCGAAGCCGACCGTCCCCTCCTCGACGGAGACGGTCCAGTCCTCGATGTCGTCCATCTCCTCGGTCATGCCCCGGATGAGCTCGTTGACGTCGTCGATGACGTTGAGCAGTCGGCGCTGCATCTCCTCGGGGCCCTCCTGGAGCTCCGAGATGAGGCGGTCGACCTTGTTGATGAACAGGGTCGGCTTGACGCCCTCTCGGAGCGCCTGCCGGAGCACGGTCTCGGTCTGGGGCATCGCGCCCTCGACCGCGTCGACGACCACGAGCGCGCCGTCGACGGCGCGCATCGCGCGGGTCACGTCACCGCCGAAGTCGACGTGGCCCGGCGTGTCGATGAGGTTGATGAGGTGGGCGGTGTCCTCGTACTCGTGGGTCATCGAGACGTTCGCGGCGTCGATGGTGATGCCCCGTTCCTGTTCGTCCTCCTCGGTGTCCATCATCAGCTGCGTCGCCTCCCCCTGGTCGGCGATCATACCCGCGCCGGCGAGGAGGTTGTCCGTCAGTGTGGTCTTGCCGTGGTCGACGTGTGCGGCGATAGCGATGTTCCGGATGTTCTCCGGTTCGTCCATCAGTCGCTCGCACTGTTCGACGATCTTCTTTCGTCTACCCATTATGGACCTTCTACCGGCAGGAGGTTGAAAAGCATAGTGTTTCCTCATCGGCGGCGTCGGCGCCTCAGTCCCTGACACCGGCTCGCACGCAGCGGAAGAGTCATACTCGCCGAGTCCGTGCCACTAGTAGACATGGATCTCCACGTTCACGGCCCCGGACCCACCGTGCCGTTTCTCCGCGCCCGCGACCTCTTCGAGACCGGCCACGACCTCGATCGGCCGGTCCACGTCCACGTCCGGGACAGCCCGGACGAGCGGACCTGGACCGCCCACCCCGACGGAAAACACGTCCTGAACATCTCCCGGCAGGCCGCCACCAGCGCGATGGCCCGCGAGCTCGCGCTCCACGAGTTCGCCCACATGGCCCGCCACGAGCACGCCCATCCGTCTCACACCCAGTCGACCGAGGAGGTGCTCTTTCTCGCGCTGTCTGGCAAGTCGGTCGAGCGCCGCCGGGTGACCCACTGCTACCAGATCGCCAACCACATGAAAGACATCTACGCCGACGACATCACCCTCCGGGTCGGCCCGACCGACAAGCTGGTCGCGTTCCTCGAATCCGAACTCGCCGCGGCGGTCGCCGACAACCCCGCCCGCGAGCAGGACGGCCTCCGGATCACCAGCACGGCCGACCCCGAGATGACCGCGGTCAACGCCGCGTTCGCGCTGGCGCTGGTCGAGCGCCACGATCTGGTGGCCGAGGACCACCGGCTCTACGACCTCGCCCACGCGGCCGCCAACGACGCGCCCGGCGTCGACCTCGCCGCGTTCAAACGCCAGTTCGAGTCGCTCGGTCCGGACCCCGACGAGAGCGAGTACCGCCGGCGTCTCGCCGACGCGGTCCGGGAGTACGCGGTCGACAGCGGACAGCAGGCGGCGGACTGACGACGACCTTTTGCTGGGGGCGGCGCATAAACGCGCCGCCCTTGCAAAAGCTCGATCAAAAACCGTCGTCACCCCCTTCGGGGGTGCCTCGGTCCGCGCTCCCTTCGGTCGCTCGCGCCACAGTAGCAGGGGCGCCGTCGAGTACGTCCATCTCCGGCCTTTGGAAGCCGGCATCGGGCGTCGAATCGGTCGAGGTGTTACCTTGCTTACCGTATCTAAACCCGGACTTACCCCGGTTCGAGAGCTAATAACAAAGTCGAACGACGACGTGTCCGTTACACCGCCACCGGTTCGCGGTCGCTGACCACCACTCCGTGATCACAGTGAATCGACCGACCAGTTCCTCGACGCCGAGTCCGCTCCCCGCGAGACGCCACGGAAACCGCTACTGTCCGAGACCGTCGACCGACTCAGGGGTCCGCTCATGAGTACGTCCAAATCCACGCCCGAGTCCGGCGGCCGCGTGTTGATCGCCGTCGCGTGCATCGGCTTAGTCGCGCTGTCTGTGGCTACTCCCACGGTCCAGCCCAGACCCGCCCACGATGCGACGAGTGAGACCGCTACTCGATCGCTTCCGGTACCGACGCCGGTGGCGTCGACGAACGACACGACCGAGCTTCCTCCCGGAACGTCCGCGACCGGCATCGAGAACGTGACGCGGCTCGTCGAGGTACACAAATCGGCGCTGAACGATATCACCTACACGGTGGAGGCCGAGTGGGATCAGGTCTCGGGCGCGTCGGACCCGCGGGCGGCCGGCGCCGAGACCACGACGATAACGATCAACAGCACCAACGGGCCGTCGCGTTCGCTCACCAGACTCAGCACCGACGACGTCCTCAACGAGTTCTGGTCCGCGGAGAACGCCTTCGCGGCCAAAACGAGTGTCGGGTCCCCGTCTCAGGCGATCTCTTACAGATATGCAAGCGGGGAGAGCACCGACCCGGGGTTCCGACGGAGCGTGACGGCACTGCTGGGCGATCGGTTGAACTCGTCGACGTACGCCTATACGGGAACCGTCACGACTGCGAATCGAACTCTCCACGAGTTCTGGGCGACTGGACTCCGCGCGAACACCACGCCGATCGCGAGCACCCACGGCCGAGTCCTGGTCGATCGATCGGGACGCATCCACGACGCCACCGTCGTACAGCGCTACGGCTCCGGCTCCGATCGGAGAATCGTTCGACTGAACTACGCGCTTCGAACCGGCGTGGTCGCGCCGACACGCCCCGACTGGGTGAGGGCCGAACTCCCGCAATTGACCGGTTCGGTGGTCGGGAACGGGACGGTCCTCGCGCTGGAACACACCGGCGGACTTCGGGTCTCGAACGCGACCATTCGGACGTTCTTCCCGGACGGACGGGATATCGACGTGAGCGTCGAGGACTTCGAACCCGGCGAGACGCTGTATCTCTATCGGCTACGGACCGCGCCCGATCGAGTTCGGGTGCGTGTGAACGAGGCGCCCGCGGTGAACGACTCGTTCGTCCCCGTCGGCGACGACTCCGTCGGCGTTAGCGCCTTCACTCGGCCCGCGTCGTTTTACGGGGAAAACCTCCCCCTACTCATCGAGGTCGAACCCGGCGGATACGGATAGAATCGCGCCGCGAGTGTCGTATCGTACTCGCAGTCTCGGCTCTGGTGACGGCTTCGACGCCGACACGGATTAGCGAGTACGGTGGCGGGGCGTCCCGATCGACAGTTTGAGTGGTCTGTCACCATTACTGTGATCGGGATACCGACGAGGAGACAGACCGAATCGTGGCGGTCTCTCAGGGAAGCTACCAGACGATTCTGTCGGTGTTTTGCCTCAAAAGCCGGTGGCCGGGTTCGGCCGGCGACTGTACGGCTCCTGCCCCCGGCGGTTCGGGTGCCGATAGACCGTCTCGCGGTCGATTCGTCCCCGAACGTGGCCGTCGTCCCGAGCCACCGACGCGCTCCCGGCTGACTCACTCCGCGAGCGTGAGCCGCACGAGCACGTCGTCGCGCTCGCGGGGAAATGGCGACTCGGACTTGGGTCGGCCGTCGCGGTTCGAAGTGATGGCGTAGAGGTCGCCGTCGGGGCCCTGCTCGACGTGGCGCACGCGCCCGAGCACGTCCTGCAGGGTCCGGTGGGAGGTCGCCGCGAGCGCGTCGTCGTACCACGGCTCGTCGAAGACCTGTGCGTCCTCGTCGCGGGGCGGCGCCTCGCCCTCGCGGTTGAGCGTCACGAGGTTGACGTGCTGGCCGATGAGCGTCCCGATCACGAGCCGGTTCGACCACGGGGGGACCGCCTCGCCGGTGTAGAACACGCAGCCACAGATGCCCCACGACTCCTCGCCGCTGTTGGTCAGCGGGTGGGCGTACTCGTCGTCGCCGGCGTACGCCTCGGCGGTTCGGACCTCGGGCCAGCCGTAGTTCGCGCCCGCCCGGAGCAGGTTCGTCTCCCCGCGGCCGTCCGGGCCGTGCTCGGTGATGATCGGCCGGGCGTCCGGGAGCCAGGTGATCCCCTGCGGGTTCCGGTGGCCGTAGGTGAACACCCGCGGGTCGCCCGTTTCGGGGTTGTCGGGGTGGGGTTGCCCGTCGGGCGTGAGTCGGAGGACGCTCCCCGGGAGCGCGCTCGGGTCCTGGGCGAGTTCTTTCTCGCCGGCGTCGCCGATCGTCGCCCAGAGGTAGTTCGCGGGGCCGAACGCGATCCGGCCGCCGTTGTGGATTGCGTCGCCCGGGATACCGTCGACCAGCACCTCCTCGGTCGCGGCGGGGTCGTCGGCGCTCACGTCGAACCGGGCGATCCGGTTCGTCTTCGGCTCGCCGTCGGGCTGGGTGGTGTAGTAGGTGTAGATGTAGGGCGCGTCGGGGTACGCCGGGTGGACCGCGATGCCGAGCATCCCGCCCTCCCCGCCCGCGATGAACCACGACCGCTCGTCGGTGCCCGGCTCCATGGCCTCGGCGTCGAGCACGCCGTCCGGGGCGGTGACCTCGGTCACCTCGCCGGCGTCGAACCGCAGGACGTTGCCGGTCCGTTCGGTGATGAACAGGTCGCCGTCCGGCGCGAACGCGAGGTCCCACGGGATTTCGAGGTTCTCGACGAGCACCTCGACGGTCACGTCTGCGGGCACCGGCGGATCGGTCGGGCCCGCCCAGTCGGGGTCGTACTTCGCCCACGCGGTCTCGTCGTGGGACACCGCAACGTCGTACTTCGGCGTCGCCGTGGTCTCGGTCCCGCCGTCGCCAACTTCGACGTTCGCACAGCCGGCGAGGGCGGCCGCGCCCGCCCCGGCGGCCGCCGAGAGCAAGCGCCTCCGAGTCGCGTCAGGGAGTTCGCTCATACCCGCGGGTTGTTTAGGCGGGCCTAAAATCTATCCCTTTTCGGCGAGGCGCCCCGATCGGGGTGGACGGTGGCGCGACCGCGGAGGAGGCGGCTCGACCCCGAGTGGCCCGCCCCGACCGCGCGGCGACCCGGCCCACGTTATATCAGCCTCGCGGCCGTACACCGACCCGCATGTCCTACACGAAAGTCGACTCCGACGCGGTCGAACCGATCGGCGACGGGATGCGATTTCTCCGCGACCCCCTCGACTGCGAGACGGTCGGGGTCACCCTGCTGGAGGCCGACCCCGGCTGGACCGGGAAGGAACACGACCACGCCGAGGACGGCCAGGAGGAAGTGTACGTGCTCGTCGACGGCTCGGCGACGGTCACCGTCGACGGCGAGGACGTCGAACTGAGCGGCGGCGAGGCCCTGCGCGTCCCCGCCGAGGCGAGCCGCCAGATCCACAACGGCGACACCGAGAGCACGTTCGTGCTCGTCGGCGCGGCTGGCGAGTGAGACGTCACGGCGGTCGCCCGGCCCGGCGAGCGCCGCGGCTGGTCGAGAGCTGAAACCGAGAGAACGGAGAGAGACTTAGCGGGCCGCGGCCGCGACGCGCTCTTTCTCTTCTTTCTGGTTGATCGCGTACGTCTGGACGTCGTAGTTGGCCGCGCCGACGAGCTGGTTCGCCAGCGCCTCGGCCGCGTCGGTCGACGTCTTGAACGACGAGCTGTAGACGCCCTCGGCGATGAACTTCAGCGACTGGTCGACCCGGCGCTGGGGCGCCACGTCGACCGCCTTCGGCACTGAGATACCGCCGTACTTCAGGCGGACGGTCTCCTCGCGCGGGGCGGCGTTCTCGACGGCTTCCACGAGGACCTGCACGGGGTTCTCGTCGGTCTCTGCGTGGATGGTCTCGAAGGCCTCCCGGACGATCCGGAGCGCCTGCTGTTTCTTGCCGGTGTTCTCCTCGGTCTGCATCAGGCGGTTGGTGAGCCGCTCGACGATGGAGATCTCGCTCTTCTGGAACTGCTTGCCGGCGTGGCGGCCCATCGTGTGGGCGACCGGGGTGACCGTGATGTAGCGTTCGGTCGAGGGGTCCGTGTAGTCGATGTTGGTCACGTCCCACTCGTCGAACAGCTTCGTCGCCGCGCCTTCCTCGTCGGTGCCCGCAGGCTTGTCGGGTTCGGGTTGGTCTTCTGCGGCCATGATTATCGCACCGGCTTCTCCGCGTTCCCGCGAACCAGTTCTTCGAGGCTCACGCCGTTGACCTTCTCTACCTTGTAGTTGACCCCAGAGAGGTCGCCCATCGCACGACCCTTCGCGCCGCCGATGCCCGCGATGGTGACCTCGTCGTGTTCGTCGATGAACGAGATCGCGCCGTCGCCGGGACAGAAGGCGGTGACCTGCTTGCCGTTCTTGATGAGCTGGACCCGGACGCACTTCCGGATCGCGGAGTTGGGCTGTTTCGCCTCGATGCCCACCTTCTCCAGAACGATACCTCGGCCCTGGGGCGCGCCTTCGAGGGGGTCGGACTTCTCCCCGAGACCGCGCTCGCGTCGGGCGTAATCGGAGTCGGACCACCGGTGATTCTGGCGGTCCTTCTTCAGCTTCCGGGCTGCGTACTTGCCGTTCGCCATATGGCGTGGGCTACCCGTCGGAGCTACTTAAGCCTCCCTCTTTCACCCGGAGTTACGGCCGCAGGGCGGCCGAGAGGGGTCGATTACGGGATCTGAGCCAGTCTCATCGAATGGTTCTCCGCGGCGCTTAGGTTCGGTTCGGAACGGAGAGTCCGTCGCTGGGCCGAACGGGGATCAGTCCGGAGCGCCGCCGACGACCGGTCTCGCGCAGGCGCGACGATTATTATGGTTGATAGCGCCGCCCCAATATTTTTGGCGCTGTAGTCGGCGCTGGCTCTATATGGCAGGAACCACCGACGGGGCGGGACAACCGAGCTCTCCGATCGACGGGTGGGAGAGCAAGATTCGCGAGTTCGTCGAGTACATTCCGAGCGGCGACACGATCCCCGAGGAGACCTGGCGGGGTCGCCACCGCAACATCCTGTTGGTTCTCGCGGCCCACGTCCCGCTCCTCCTCGCGCTCGGACTGTACGAGGGGACCGAGTCCGCGGTCACCGGCGCGACGATCCCCGTCATCCCGCTGTGGCGGGTCCTCCTCGAAGTCGGGATCGTCGTCGGACTCGCGCTCCTCGCGAGGTGGTCGCGATTCGGCCGCCGCACCCGGACCGCACTCGCCACGCTGGGGCTGGTGACCACCTCGGGGTTCCTGGTTCACTTCTCCGGGGGGTACATCGAGGCGCACTTCCACTTTTTCGTCGTGATGGCGGTCGTCGCCGTCTACGAGGACTGGCTCCCGTTCCTGCTCGGCATCGCCTACGTCGCGCTCCAGCACGGCTACTTCGGCATGATCGAACCGAGCCGGGTGTACAACCACACCGCCGGTATCAACAACCCGTGGGCGTGGTCGTTCATCCACGCGACGTTCGTGCTCGCGCTCGCCGCGGCGCTGATGGCCCACTGGTACTCGACCGAGCGCTCCCGCGAGGAGGCCCAGCGACAGCTCGAACAGGCCGAAGCGAAGACCGCCGAGGTCGAGGACCTCGAAGCCAAGAAGGCCGAGATCGAGGCCGCCAAGGCGGAAGCCGAGGAGGCAAAGGCCGAGGCCGAGGCCCGCCAGCGGGAGGTCGAGCGTCTCAACGACCACCTCGAAGCCAAGGCCGACGCCTACAGCGCGACCATGGCGCGGGCGGCCGAGGGCGAACTCCACGTCCGACTCGACGCCGAGAGCGAGAGCGAGGCGATGGCGCAGATCGGCGAGGCGTTCAACGAGATGATG
Organism: Halorussus marinus; assembly: GCF_004765795.1. Taxonomy (GTDB): domain Archaea; phylum Halobacteriota; class Halobacteria; order Halobacteriales; family Haladaptataceae; genus Halorussus; species Halorussus marinus. Next base: position 261,821 of record NZ_SBIV01000002.1, on the reverse strand, counting down.
GACGAGACGGAGTCGGCGATGCGCGAGATCCAGCAGTTCGCGGACGACGTGGCCGACGCGAGCGGGGACGCGACCGCCGGCACCGACGAGGCCCGAGAAGCCAGCGAAGGCGTCAGCGAGTCCGTCCAGGAGATCGCCGCGGGCGCCGACGAGCAACGTGAGATGCTCGAGACGGTTGCCGACGAGATGACCGACCTCTCGGCGACCGTCGAGGAGGTGGCCGCCTCGGCCGAAACCGTCGCCGAGACGTCCCGCGAGACCGCCGAGATCGCAGAGGACGGCGAGGCGACCGCGCGCCAGGCGATCGACGACTCCCGGGCGGTTCGGGAGGCGATCGACGCCACGGTCGAGAAGGTCGAGGTCCTCGACCGCCAGATGACCGAAATCAGCGAGATCGTCGATCTCATAAGCGACATCGCCGACCAGACGAACATGCTCGCGCTCAACGCCAACATCGAGGCCGCCCGGGCCGGCGGCGACGGGGCCAAGCGCGGCGACGGGTTCGCGGTCGTCGCGAACGAGGTCAAAGAACTGGCCGAGGAGACCAGAGCGTCCGCCACCGAGATCGAACAGCGCATCGAGGAGACCCAGTCCCAGACCGCGACGACGGTCGAGGAGGTCCGTTCGGCCGACCAGTACGTCGAGGAGAGCGTCGAGGCGGTCCAGGACGTCCTCGACGCGTTCTCGGCGGTGGCCGAGAACGCCGAGCGGACCGACGGCGGCATTCAGGAGATCAGCGACACCACCGACGACCAGGCCGCCGGCACCGAGGAGGTCGTCTCGATGATCGAGGAGGTCGCGGACATCAGTCGGTCGACCGCCGACGAGACCGAGGGCGTCTCGGCGGCCGCCCAACAGCAGGCCGCCTCCATGTCGGAGGTGAGCGCCGCCGTCGAGTCGCTCGGCGATCGTGCCGAGCGCCTCCAGATGCTCGTGGAGAAGTTCGACGTGAGCGGCGAGGGTGCCGATCCGGCCGCGCCGGCGAACGTCGCCATCGAGGACGGCGGCCGCCCGGAGTAGCCGACTGCCCCGCCGGTGTTCGAGCCGACCGCCCCGCCGGACCGGTGGCTATCGCGCCGTTCGTTTTCCGAAAAACGAGCCGAGTCGTCGACGCGCTCCCCGCCGGGAGCGACGACCGGCCTACGTCAACTGGATGTCGTCGATGTCGTAGTGGCGCTTCGCCAGCCGCTCGGCCGCCGCGATGTTGCGTCCGTCCTCGCCGATCGCGACGCCGGTGTCGGCGGCGTCCACCTCGGCGTACGCCACCGTCTCGTCGTCCTCGCTGACGGTGACGTTGTACACCGCCGCCGGCGCCAGCGCGTTGGCGACGAACGCCTCGGCGGTGTCGGCGTCCTCGACGAGCGTCACGTCCGTGCCGAGTTGCTCCTCGACGCTCCGGACGTTCTCGCCGCCCGAGCCGATGGCCCGGGCCATATCGCCGGGCTTGACGAGGAAGACGATCCGTTCGCCGTCGTCCTCGAAGATCACGCAGTCGCGGGCGGTCGCGCCGGTCGCGTCCTCGAACAGCGCGATGTACCGGCGGGCCGTATCCGAGAGCGTGACGACCATCTCAGTCCGAGGGCTCGGGCTCGGCCTCGCCGGACAGCGATCCCATCCGGAGGTTCACGTCGCCGGTGCCGAGCTTGATCGGCTTGCCGACGATGACGTTCTCGGTCACGCCGTTCAGGTCGTCGACCTCGCCGTGGATCGCGGCGTCGAGCAGGTGGTTGACCGTCACCTCGAACGCCGCCCGCGCGAGCACCGAGTTCTTGTTCCCGGAGATGCCGTGGCGGCCGATGGACTCGATGGTGCCCTCGTTGGTCATGATGTCGGCGACCAGCATCAGATGGCGGACGTTCACGTCGTCGAGCCCCTGCTCTTCGAGGGTGTCCATCGTCTCGTTGATGATCGACTCGCGGGCCGCCTCGATCCCGAGGTTCTTGTGGATCTCGTGGATGTTGTTCGAGGTGGTCCGGCTCGCGTCGACGCCCTCGATGTCGATGACGTCGCCGAACGCCGACCCCTCGGTGTAGAGGACGAACTCCTCGCGCTCCTCGAGTTGCTCTTTCCGGATGACGACCCGCGAGATGTCCTCGATCCCCTTGAACACGATGTCCCGGAGCTGTTCGACGAGCTGGAGCAGGTCGCGGTAGCTGGGCTCTTGGGGGCCGAACTCGATGACGGTCCCCTGCTGGGTGGTACCGACGCCGAGCTCGTCTTCGATGATGTCGGCGACCTGATCGGGCGCGATCATCCGCTCGTCGAGAGTGTCTTCGTTCAGGTCGATCGAGACGATCATGTCCGCGACGTTCGTGGAGATGTCCCCGAGCGCGAGGATCTTGGTCGCCTCGATCTGCCAGACGACCTCGTGGGCCTTCTCGCGGTCGACGGCGTACTCGTCTTCGAGGTGGACCGTCATCATCGGTGTGTCGGGCGTCTTGCGGGCGTCGACCAGCTCGATGAGCCGGGGCAGGCCCTGGGTCACGTCGATCTCCGCGACCCCCGCGTAGTGGAACGTGTTCATCGTCATCTGGGTCCCCGGCTCCCCGATGGACTGGGCCGAGACCGTCCCCACGGGGTCGAGCGGGTCGACCCGGGTGTCGAGGTACTGCTTTTCGACCGCCTTCGCGAGGTCGTCGGCCTGCGACAGCTCGGCGCCCCGATCCTCGATGGTACTGTACACTTCGTCTTTCAGCCGTCGGGGGAGCTCGGTGTCCTCGACGACGGCCTCGATGTCCTCGGATACGTCGTAGTCGGTCATGGTTGGATTGGGTTCAGTCGTCGCTCTCGACCTGTCGGGCGTCGGCGTGCTCCGAGAGGTTCGTCGGCGGCAGGCTCTCGCCGAGGAACTCCTCGCGCTCGGCCCCCTTGAACTCCGCGTCGAGCACGCGGTCGGCGATCTCGCCGACGTCGACCGGAGTGTCCTCGTTCGAGGACACCTGCACCGGGCTCGTGCCGTCCTCGCCGAACTCGAACTGGACGATGGTGTCGGAGGTGTCTCGCACCGTGCCGTCGTACTGGGTTTCGAGTTCCGAGAGAGCGTTGATGAGCCGGCGCTGGAGGTAGCCGGACTTGGAGGTCCGAACCGCCGTGTCGACCAGCCCCTCACGGCCGCCCATCGCGTGGAAGAAGAACTCCCGCGGGTTCAGGCCGCCGGTGTACGAGTGCTCCACGAAGCCGTGGGCCTCCGCCGAGAGGTCGTCGGGCTGGTAGTGGCTCAGCGTGCGGTCCTCGTAGCCGCGGTTGATCCGCTCGCCCCGAACCGCCTGCTGGCCGACACAGCCGGCCATCTGGGTGAGGTTCAGGATCGACCCACGCGCGCCCGACTCGGCCATGACCACGGCCGGGTTGTCGTCGGCGAAGTGGTCCTCGGCGATGTCGCCGGCGGAGTCCCGGGCCTTCCCGAGCGTCTGCATGATCTTCATCTCGAGGGTCTCGTCGACCGTCCGACCGGGCAACGACTCGAGGTCGCCGCTCTGGTAGGTGTCGATGAGCTCCTCGACGCGGTCGTAGGCGTTGTCGATTGCCTCGTCGATGCGCTCTTGGGCCTCGGCGGGCACCGTCTCGTCGTCGATGCCGATCGAGAACCCGAAGTGCATGATCGAGCGCATCGCCAGCGCCGCGACCTCGTTGATGAAGATGCGCGCGCGAGTGTTGCCGTACTGCTTGGTGATCGTGTCGACGATCTGACCGCCGAAGCCGCCCACCTCGTCCTCGGCGATGGTGCCCTCGACGAGCTGGCCGTCCTCGATGATCACGTCCTCGCCGACGGTCCCGGTGAACGTCAGGTCGAAGTCGTCGGGGAGCAACTCCGAGAAGATGTCCCGGCCGGTCCAGAACGGCTCGCCGTCCTCGCTTCCGGAGGGGTCGGGCAGTTCGTCGATCCGGGTCGCCCGCAGGAGGTCGAGCGCCTGCGTCTCGTTGAAGTGGGGGTTCTCGTTCGTCAGCAGGAAGGTCCCGGAGATGTGGTCCTGAATCGCGCCGATGATGTTCTCGCCGAACCGCGGGCTCAGGATCTGTTCTTGAACGCGCATGAGGACGCGGGCCTCCGCGCGAGCCTCCTCGTTCTGGAGGGCGTGCATGTTCATCTCGTCGCCGTCGAAGTCCGCGTTGTACGGCGGGCAGACGACGGTGTTGAGCCGGAAGGTCTTGTACGGCATCACGACCACCTCGTGGGCCATGATCGACATCCGGTGGAGCGACGGCTGGCGGTTGAAGATGATGATGTCGCCGTCGACCATGTGGCGGTTGACCTCCCAGCCCGCCTCGACTTTGGTCGCCAGCTCCTCGCAGTTCTTCTCGGTGACCTTCAGCCGGCGGCCGTCGGGGCGCTTGACGTAGTTGGCGCCCGGATGGCCTTCGGGGCCGTTCGAGACGTACCGGCGAGCCTCCTTGACGTTGCGCTCGGTCACGTTCATCGTCTGGGTCATCTCGCGGGCGACCCGCTCGGGGACGCCGACCTCGTTGAGGCTCAGGGTCGGGTCCGGCGAGATGACCGTCCGGGCCGAGAAGTTCACGCGCTTGCCGGACAGCGAGCCCCGGAACCGGCCCTCCTTGCCCTTCAGCCGCTGGCTGAGGGTCTTGAGGGGCCGCCCCGAGCGGTGGCGGGCGGGCGGCGTGCCCGAAATCTCGTTGTCCATGAAGGTGGTGACGTGGTACTGGAGCAGTTCCCAGAGGTCCTCGATGATGAGCTGGGGCGCGCCCGCCTCGCGGTTCTCCATGAACCGCTGGTTGATCCGGATGATGTCGACCAGCTTGTGGGTGAGGTCGTCCTCGGACCGCTGGCCGTTGTCCAGCGTGATCGACGGCCGGGCGGTCACCGGCGGCACCGGCAGGACCGTCAGGATCATCCACTCGGGCCGCGAGCGCTCGGAGTTGATGCCCAGCGTCTCGATGTCGTCGTCCGGGATGTCCTCGAACCAGTCCCGGATGTCGCTCGGCATCAGCTTGTTCATGTCCTCCTCGGTGAGGTCGATGTCGAGGGCCTTCTCCAGGGCCTTCCGGTCGTCCTCTCGGGGCCGGAACTCGCCCGACATGATCTCGTTGATGCGCGAGAGGTCGATGCCGGTCTGGTCGGCGAGCTCCTGGGGCGGGACGGGTTCTCGCTCCTCGTCGTCGTCGGCCTTGCCCTGCATCGCGGCCGCGATGACCTCGGAGTACTCGCTGGTGAGGACCTGCTGGACCTCGTAGTAGGTGGTCGGCTTCTCGTGGTTGATGTCGTACTGGACCTCCCCGCAGTGGGGACACCGGTCTTGCTTGCGTGCCTCCCGGATGGCGGCCTTGGTCACGTCGTTGACGTCGTTGCTCAGTTCCCGGGTCCGGGTGAGCTTCGACTCGTACTTTGCGGCCTCGTCGTCGGTGAGCAACAGCCGCGAGCAGTTCCGACACGTCCCGCGCAGGAGCCGGCGGATGAGCTTCGTGAACCCGACGTGGATCACCGGCGCCGCGAGCTCGATGTGACCGAAGTGGCCGTTACACGACCCCGAGTGCTTCCCGCAGGTCTTGCACTCCAGTCCCGGGTCGATGACGCCCAGCCGGGGGTCCATCAGCCCCATGTCGATGGGGAAGCCGTCGTCGTCGTAGGTGTCGGCGGTGATGATCTTCGTGGCCGACATCTCTCGGTACTCCTCGGGGTCCATCAGCCCGAAGCTGATCTCGCCGATCTCTTTGGGTGTTTGTCCTGTAGACATGGTTTAGACCGCGTCCTCCAGTTCGAGTCGCGGCGCGATACCGAGCGCCTTCATCTCGTCGAGCAGGAGCTTGAACGCGTAGGACATCTCGATCTCGTGGATGTCGGTCTCCTCGTCGCAGTTCGGGCAGTACACCCGGTTCTGCTCGACGTTCTCGACCGCACTCATCCCGCACTTCGCACAGACGTAGATCCACTCGCGGTCCGACTCGTCGAGGAGACGCTCTTTGAGCGTGAGCGCCGCGCCGTGCCCGATGAGCACGTCGCGTTCCATCTCCCCGACCCGGAGCCCGCCCTCGCGGGCCCGGCCCTCGGTGGGCTGGCGGGTCAGCACTTGCACCGGACCGCGCGAGCGGGCGTGGAGCTTGTTCGACACCATGTGGTAGAGCTTCTGGTAGAAGATGGTGCCGATGAAGATCTCGGCCTCGATCTTCTCGCCGGTGACGCCCGAGTACATGATCTCCTTGCCCGAGGACTTGAACCCCTGCTCTTCGAGGCCCTCGCGGAGTTCGTCTTCGTCTTCACCGGTGAAGGCGGTGCCGTCGACGCGTCGGCCTTCGAGGGCGCCGACCTTCCCGCCGATCATCTCCAGAACGTGGCCGACCGTCATCCGGGACGGCAGCGCGTGGGGGTTGAGGATGAGGTCGGGCACGACGCCCTCCTCGGTGAACGGCATGTCCTCCTGCGGGGCGATGTGGCCGACGACGCCCTTCTGGCCGTGACGCGAGGCGAACTTGTCGCCGAGTTCGGGAATCCGCTCGTCGCGCACCGACACCTTCGAGAGCTTCGAGCCGTCCTCGCCCTCCATCAGGGTGACCGTGTCGACGACGCCGGACTCGCCCGACCGCATCGTGACGGAGGTCTCCCGACGCTTCTGGGGGGAGAGACCGCCCATGTCGTCGGGCTCTTCGAGGAACCGGGGCGGGCTGGTCTTCCCGAGCAGGACCGAGCTCTCGTCGACTCGGGTCTCGGGGTTGACGAGGCCGTCCTCGTCGAGGTGGGTGTAGGCGTCCTCGCCGCGCGCCCCGCGCACGTCGTCGGACGGGATCTCGAAGCGGTCCTCCTGACCGCCGGGGTACCGGCGCTCTTCGCCCTCGTAGGTCCGGAAGAAGTGCGAGCGCGCGAGCGCCCGGTCGACCGACCCCTTGTTCATGACCAGCGCGTCCTCGATGTTGAACCCCTCGTAGGACATGACCGCGACCGTGAAGTTCTGGGCGGCCGGACGGTCGTCGTAACCGATCTGCTCGGTGGTCTGGGTCTTGACCATCGAGAGCTGAGGGTAGTGGAGCAGGTGCTGGCGGGTGTCGGGCCGGATGCGGTAGTTCGCCGCCGGCAGGCCGAGCGACTGCTTGATCATCCCCGATCCCATCGTGATCCGCGGGGAGGCGTTGTGCTCGGGGTACGGGATCATCCCCGCGCCGATGCCGAAGATGAGCTGTGGGTCGACTTCGAGGTGGGTGTGGTCGTCGTTGAGGTCGTCCTCGTCGACCGCGACGTAGATGTCCTCTTCTTCCTCGGCGTCGATGAACTCGACCTTGCCGCGCTCGACGAGGTCCTCGAAGTCGAGGTCCTCGTTTTTGAGCGCTTCGACCTCCTCCTCGGTGATGAGGGCCTCGCCGTCCTCGACGACCAGCAGGGGCCGCCGGGCGCGGCCGGCGTCGGCGTTGATGATGATCTCGCGGGTCCGCTCTTTGACCGACACGTTGACCATCTCGGAGATGTCCCCGCGCCGGCGGGCGTGGCGGACCTGTTCTGCGAGCTGTTCCGGGTCGGGGTGGGTTCCGACCAGACTGCCGTTCACGTACACTTTGGCTTCTCGTCCCTGACTCATGTTAGTCGTCTGCGCTTGCTGTTGGTTCGACGCCCTCGATGCCGGGGATCCCCTCGACACCCATCGACGCCAGTTCTCGTTTCAGGCCCTGTTCGTCTTCGACGTTCTGTGACAGCTCCATCGCCTGCGCGAAGTTCTTCACCAGCCCACAGTTTGGCCCCTCCGGGGTCTCGGAGGGACAGATGCGACCCCACTGGGTCGCGTGGAGGTCCCGCGCCTCGAAGTGGGGCTGGCTCCGGGAGAGCGGCGAGCGAAGCCGCCGGAGGTGGCTCAACACGCCCATGAAGTCGGTGCGATCGACCAGCTGGGAGACGCCCGACCGGCCGCCGACCCAGTTGCCCGTCGCGATGGGGTGTTCGAGCCGCTCGGTCAGCACGTCCGACCGGACCACGGTGTTGACCGACAGCTGACGGTTGCGCATGTTGGCGCGTTCGAGCTGGTACTTCACGTCGCGTGCCAGCTTGTTGAGCGCCGTCCGGAACAGGTCCTTCATGAGGTCGCCCGAGACCTTCAGGCGCTTGTTCGCGTAGTGGTCCTTGTCGTCGGACTCGCGGCGTTCGAGCGCGAGCTCGAAACACGCCTCGGCCATCCGACAGAGGTAGTAGGCCTTGTTGATGCGGACGTCCTCTTCCTCGACCCCCTCCTCGTGGAGGTGAGGCAGGAGGTAGCGGTCGATGACGTAGTTCGCGCGCTTGAGCTGGTAGTTTTTGCCCTGTCCGGAGGCGACGCGCTTGCCGAGGGTCTCGATCGCCTCTTCCTCGGTCTGGACGTCGGCGGCCTCCAGGTTCTCCAGCATGAACTTCACGATCTCGGGGTCGTCGGAGACCCGGTGGACGATCTCCTCGTCGGATTCGAGCCCGAGCGCTCGGACGAGCGTGACGAAGTTGACGCTCCCCGAGACCGACGGGAACGACACTTCGAGCAGGCCGTCGCGGGTCCGCTCGACGAGCACCAGCGCGCGGTAGCCCCGACGCTGGCTGAAGGTTTTGGCGACCTGAATCTCGTCGCCGTACTTGCTGTCGTACTCCGCGAGGATCTTGTTCGGCGCGAGGTCCTCGCTCGTCATCAGCACCCGCTCGGAGCCGTTGACGATGAAGTAGCCGCCGGGGTCGGCCGGGTCCTCGCCGATGTCGATGAGTTCCTCGTCGGAGAAGCCCGCGATGTTACACTTCTGGGAGCCGACCATGATGGGCATCCGGCCCACCTTGGTCTCGGTGGCGTCGACCACGCGTTCGTCCTCGCCCTCGCCCTTGACGATGGACATCTCCATGAACACGGGCGCGGCGTAGGTGATGTTTCGAAGCCGGGCCTCCTGAGGGTAGAGGAGCTCCTCGCTCCCGTCGGCCTCCCGGACTCGCGGCGTCACGACCCGGACGTCGCCGAGTTCGACGTGGACCGGCTCCTCGTCTTCTTTGTCGCCGATGTCGGTGTCGATGGTCTCTTTCTCGTCGACTACCCGCTGCATCCCCCGCTCGAGAAACGAGTTGAACGAGCGGTAGTGGTGCTCTGCGAGCCGTTCTTTCGAGAAATACTCCTGCGATATGGCGCGTCGATCTTCCCTGTTCATTATTCTACGACGAGTCGGTATACGGTCGCGGTGTCGGTCGTTCGGGAGTCGCGCACGATCTTGATGACGTCGCCGACCTCGGCGTCGTCGGGCAACGCGGGGTCGGTCCGCTTGATCTTGGGTAAGTCGGTCTCTTTGATGTCGTACTCCTCCAGCACGTCGTCTAACTCGGCATCGTCGACGATGCTGTGGTCCGGAACGAGGTTGTGTTGGCTTACGTCTACCATGTGTGGCGATGGGCTCTCTGGGAAAGTGAAGAAATGGCTGTCACGAGATACTACAGGGCATTACACGCGTCGCTCATTTAAGACTTGCTAAGTAGGGGCCACACGACGGGCTATCCGGCCCGGGCCGCGCCCGTCTCCCGGCCACGGTCGGGCGCCTATTGGTGTCACGAACTGCGTCGAAGTATAAATTGTTTGGGGCGCAGTCCCCCACGCGACCGTCGACCACACCGGACTCGTTTGAGAAGCCTTAAGTCCGACCGAGGTCAACGACTGAATGCGTTCGAAAGCCCGGGTGGTGTAGTGGCCCATCATACAACCCTGTCACGGTTGTGACGCGGGTTCAAATCCCGCCTCGGGCGCTTTCTTCCGCGAACCATATCGACGAGCACTGCTTGGGTCGTCTCGGGCACTCGTCTCTGGCGAGCCCGTGATCGAAGGGATTTGAAACAAGAAGTGACCGAGCGCGGCGAGTGGAACGGCCGTGGTTCAAATCCCGCCTCGGGCGCTTTCTGGTGACGTCGACTCGCGAGCCGCTAGCTCCGAGCGAACGCTCGATCAAATCGAACGCCCGCTGGCGGTTTCTCCCACCGGTAGTTCTCACGACCAGAGTTCTCTATCTGTCAGCGTGCGCATGACCTGTTCGAGCGGACTCCGCGAGTACCGTCGGAGCCACAGATACGAGAAGCCGATACTTAGTACGGAGGACGTCAGCGCGCTGGCCATCGCGAAGGGCGGCGATTGGTCTTCGAGACGGCCGATCGCCTCCAGAGCACCCATTCCGAGCAAGACGTGTGCGACGTAGAGGCTCAACGCCATCTGTCCGGTCGCGACGAGCGGCTGAAGCAGGTCTTCGTTAGAGACGTACTCACAGAGCTCGAGACAGTCCGTTATCACTATCGTTGCGGTACCAGCCCCCGCGAGAATGTAGAGGGGAATCGGCGGCATCGGCTGTGTCCCGAACAGGAACGCGATATCCGACCGCGGCACCGAGTGGAGACTGCCGGCCACTGTCTCGGTGAGTATCCACGAGACGGATTCCGCCGCGACCGCGACGGCGATCGCACCGCCCATCACGCGTCGCCGAAGGGAGACGTTCTGGAGATCCATCCGGCCGAGAATCATCCCGTACAGCAGAAACGCCATCCACGGGAACACGGGGTGGAAGCCGTTGTAGAATAGGTGTCGAACCATTCCCCGGACGGTCCTGGAGACGAAGCACACGGGCGAGGGGACCGAACTGAAACGCACCGACCCCGTGGTGAAGGCAACCGAGTTGTCTTGCCATCCGATAGCACACACCGATGGCGCACGAAACCGGCACGCCTTAATATAAGCCGGCGAAAGAGGCAAGTGCAGACGAAAGCCCGGGTGGTGTAGTGGCCCATCATACAACCCTGTCACGGTTGTGACGCGGGTTCAAATCCCGCCTCGGGCGCTTTCTTCCGCGAACCATATCGACGAGCACTGCTTGGGTCGTCTCTGGCACTCGTCTCCGGCGAGCCCGCGATCGAAGGGATTTGAAACAGGAAGTGACCGAGCGCGGCGAGTGGAACGACCGTGGTTTAAATCCCGCCTCGGGCGCTTTCTTCCGCGACTCATCCCGACGAGCCTCGTGTAGCGTGCGCTCGCTACGTCTGATCTGGGCGGCTCGCGATCGACGATCACCGACACTCGACGGGGCTCATCCGAGGGCGCTCGCCAGCCAGCCGCCGATCCCGACCGCGATCAGCGCGCCGACGAGGTTGAGCACGGCGTTCCGGACCGCCGCCCGCCGTCGCCCTTCTTCGTAGAGCGTTACCGTCTCGACGGCGAAACTCGAAAACGTCGTGAAGGCCCCGCAGAAGCCGACGCCGAACGCGGCCGAAACCGGCGCGTTCGCCGGAACGCCCACGGTCAGGGCTCCGAGCGCGAGGCTCCCGAGGACGTTCACCGCGAAGGTGTCCGCGGTCCGACCCGGAAGGCGCCGGCCGACCGCGTAGCGAGCCACCGCCCCGAGGACGCCGCCCGCACCGACCAACAGCGGGGCGTTCATCTCGCCACCCCCGAGACGACTGCGCGGGCGGCCACCACCCCGACGAACCCGAGTCCGTAGTTCGCGCCGACGTTCGCGACCGCTAGCGCGGGCGAGAGCGCGGCGGTCTCGACCGCGAACGTGCTGTAGGTGGTAAACGACGAGAGAAAGCCGGTCCCGGCCATCAGCCGGGTCCGGGGGCCGACTCGACCGACCAGCCGAGACTCGTAGCTCAACGCACCCAGCGCGAAGCTCCCCGCGACGTTGACCGCGAGCGTCCCCCACGGGAAGCCCGCCGGGAGCGCCACTCCGACGGCGTAGCGAGCCACCGCCCCGGCGAACCCGCCGATCGCGACCAGCGCGAGCGGTCGAAGCGCCCCCGAGCTCGCGCCCGTGGGGTTCGTGTCCGACATCCGGCCGTGAGGAGACGCGGCGGCGGGATACCGTTTTCGAAGCCTCACGCCCGATCGGACGCCCGCGATCCGCCCCCGCCGTGGGCCGTCTCGCGCTCGCGGATCCGGACCGCGTGGACGCTCTCGGTCGCGTCGTCGACCACGAGCGCTTCGCCGGGTTTCTCGGGGAGTCGCTCGCCGAGCGCCGACGCGACGTACGTCGGCCGGGCGTCCCCGAGGGCGTCTATGTCCGCCCGAGACGTGAGCCGGTGGGCGAACAGGAGGTCGGCCTGCGAGACCGCGACCGCCGGCAACGCGGCCGGGCGCTGGGTGGCCGCCACGAGGCTGACCCCCGGCTGGCGACCCCGGGTCAGGACGGTCCGGAGCGCGGGCCCCGCGACGCCGTCGAAGAACGCGTGGGCCTCGTCGACGAGTAGCCACGGGAGCCGGGCCGGGCGTTCGCGGACGCAGTGGTCGTAGAGGTCGCGAGCGATCCCGCGTACGACCGCGTTCGCGGCCTCGGCGTCCAGCCCGGAGAGGTCGACCACGACGCCCGAACGCGTCTCGGACGCCGCCTCCGGGGGGTCGCCGAGGAGGTCGGCGGCGGTCAGCCCGTCCGGCGCGAACGCGTCCCACGAGTCGGCGAGCGCGAGGTGGTTCTCCGCGGCCCGTCTGGTCGACCGATCGGCTTTCGTGTCGGTGCCAGCGACGAACGACTGCATTCCCTCGAGCGTCGCCCGGGCCGCGGCGGCCCGCCAGACCAGCGCCCCGACCGCCGAGTCCGGGGCGAGCCCCAGCAGGTCACACCACGTCCGCGGGCCGAGCGCGTCGGCGGCCACCCGGGGCTCGGCGACCACCTCGGCGCCGAGCGTCCCGAGCGAGTCGAAGATTCCCATCGGGTCCGCGACGATCGGGGCGACCCCCGTCGAGTCGGCGAGTTCTTCGGCGAGGACGCCCAGCGTGTAGGACTTGCCGTAGCCGCGCTTGCCCACCACGACGCCCGCGTGGGACGACTCGAAGTCGAGGCGGACCCGCGCGCCGGGGCTCCCGTCGCGTGCGCGATACGAACCGAGGTGGCCCGCCGGGCGTTCGGGACCGGACTCCGACTCGCGGCGACCGAGGATTCGGGACACGCGATCCGGTTGGCGCGGTTCGGTGGATAAACGTTCGCGCGAGGGTTTAAGTCCGAAGCCGGGACCAGCCCCGGCTATGGCTCACCCACTGGGCTGTCCGGATCCCTTCGATTGCACCGCGTTCGACCGCTTTCGCGACGACGACCGCGCCATCGAGGGGCTCCCGATCCGACTCGTCATCGCTCTCGTGGTCGGGGTCGCCAGCCTCGGCGTGATGATGAACATGCTCTCGGGGCTGAACGGCCTCACCGTGACCGAACTCGACGCCAGACCGTCGCCGGACGTGGTCGGTCCGACCGACCAGAGCGTCGAGGTCGAAGTGGTCGACCCGGACGGCGCCCCGGTCTCGGACGCGACGGTCGTCGTCCGGAGCGGCACGGCGACGATCGACGGCGTCGCCACCGGGACGACCGGCGACGACGGTCGGGCGACCGTCGACATCGACCCCGAACTGGGTTCGAATCAGCCGGAGGGAACCCTCGACGTGTCGATAAAGCCCCCCGCCGGCACCGAGTACGCCGACGATCGGGAAAACACCGCGATACTCGTGTTGGCCGACTACGAGTAGCCGTCCCAGTCGATCCAGTCGTGCTCCCAGCCGGTCCGGCGTTCGCGGGCCCGATCGGCGCGCTCGCGGTCCTCGCGGACGGTCCGGTTGCGCTCGACGGCGTCTGCGTGCTCGCCGTCGGCGAGCAGCGGCGCGAACAGCACGGTCCCGAGCGGCCGGGACGCCGACTCATCGTCGGTCACGATCGTCAGCGACTGCTCGCCGGTCCCGAGCGGAATCACCAGCCGGCCGTCGGGCGCGAGCTGGTCGATCAGCGCCCGGGGCGGCTCGACCGCGGCGGCCTCCACCAGAATGCGGTCGAACGGCGCGTACTCCGGGAGTCCGTCGGCGCCGTTCCGACGGTCGACGAACACGCCGTCGTACCCCGCTGTCGAGAGGTTCGCCCGCGCGTCGAGCACGAGACTCCGTGTGATGTCGACGGCGTGGACGTTTCGCTCGCCGACGATCTCCGCGAGGACGGCCGCGGTGTAACCGACGCCGGCGCCCACGACGAGGACCGAGTCGCCGGCCGACGCGTCGAGGGCCTCCAGCAGGCGGGCGGCGGTACTGGGCGCGAGAACGCGGGTCCCCCTGTGCTCGAACGACCGGTCGGCGTAGGCCAGTCGATCGTCCTCCACGAACTCGTGGCGCGGGACCGCCCGCATCGCCGCGCTGACTTCGTCGCTGGCGACGAACCCCTTCGAGGGGTGTTCGAGGCTGTCGACCATGTCGTCGCGCAGCACCGCGAGTTCCATATCTCCACGGTGGTGGTCGAGGGTCTTGAATCGCGCGGCCGCGGCCGGACTCGGGGGCCCGATCGGGCCGACGAGCGCCGACGCTGTCCCGACCCCGGCGATCCCACTCACTCGGTCGGTCGTCGCCCGGCGACGACCTGTCGGTCGGTGCCGGGCACGTCCCGGACCTCGATCGACTCGAAGCCGGCGGCTTCCAGCCACTCGGTGAACCGGGCCTCGGTGTAGGTATCGCCGCGCTCGGTCTGGGCGAGCATGTGCGCGCCGAGCAGAGCGGCGCCGTCGGCCCGGCCCCGGAGGCTGTCGACGAGGACGACCGCGCCGCCCGGGTCGAGCGCGTCGTACGCGTTGGCGAGCAGTCGGCGGTTCTCGTCGGGGCCGAGCCCGTGGGCGACCCGCGAGCAGAACACCAGATCGAACCCTGCCGGCAGGCTCTCGGTCGCATCGCCTTCGACCAGCTCGATCGGTTCGTGTTCGAGGAGTTTCCGGTCGATGTCGATCACGTCCGGCCGGTCGAACAGCGTCACGTCGAACCCGCGGCTGGCGAACTCCGCCGCGAACGCTCCGGGGCCGCCGCCCGCGTCGAGGACGCGCTCGGCGTCGGGGTTGCGGTGGACCGCGGCGGTGACACACGCCCGGACGAGGGCCTCGTCGACGCTGGCCATCGCGCCCGCGAAGTTGGTCGTCCACTCGGCGGGCGGTTCGGGCGGCTCGCCCGACGCCATGGTCTCGGGGAGTCGGATCCACCGCTCGACGCAGTCGAGGGCGTGTGGCACGGGTCCGATCGAGCGCACGTCGGCCTTGGCGACGAACCCGAGCGCGCGGTTCGTGATCTCGTACTCGCCGTCGACCGATTCGAGGTAGCCCAGTTCCGCCATCGCGTCGAGGGTGATGCGGGCGGCGCGCTCGGTCACGCCGGCCCGGTCGGCGACCGCGTTCGGCGTCCCGGCGTCGGTGGTCACCGCCGCCAGCACGCCGCTCTCGCGGGCGGCTCGCAACAGCAGCGCTTCGCGGTAGTCCATACCGACAGAAGGAGCCTCGGGCGGCTTAGTCTTCCTGCATCGGGACGAACCGGACCCGGCCGCGGGTCTCCCGATCGAGCGATCCGTCGGCCCGCCGCCGGGCGTAGACGAGCCGCTGGGCGCCGGCCGCCGCGCCGATCGGGCCGAGCAGTCGTCCGCCGGGTCGTACCTGTTCGACCACCGCCTCGGGGAGCGCGGTCGCGGCGCAGGTCAGGTAGGCGGCGTCGTACGGCGCGTGTGCCCGCCACCCCTCGTGGCCGTCGCCGACCCGGATCGAGACGTCGCCGTAGCCCAACTCGGCGAGTCGCTCGCGGGCCGACTCGGCGAGCGACTCGTGGTACTCGACGCTGGAGACGTTCTCGGCCCCGACGACTTCGGCGGTGACCGCGGCGTGATACCCACACCCGGTCCCGATTTCGAGGACCGATTCGCCGGAATCGAGGTCGAGCTGGTCGACCATCGACGCCACCATGTGGGGCGCGCTGATCGTCTGGTCGTCGCCGATCGGTAACGGTCGGTCCTCGTAGGCCCGGTCGCGGCGGTTCGGCGGAACGAACTCGTGGCGCGGGACCGCCCGCATCGCCGCGAGCGTCGCCTCCGACAGGTCCTCGCGGTCGGCGAGCCGGCCGACCATGCGTTCGCGCGCGTCCTCGAAGCTCGGGCCCCCACCCGGTGTCACGCTCGCTCACCCCCTTACCACGCCGACCAGGCCGACGAGGTCTCGTCGTCGGCGTACACTCGTTTGACGTCCTTCGCGACCGCGGTGTCGCCGTCCTCGCTGAGCGGGTCGAAGTCGTAGCCGACGGCGTCGTCGCGGAGCGCGATCGACTTGACTCGGAACTTCTCGTCGCCGAACTCCTCGCTTGCCCCGACCTCGAACTCGAAGTCGCCGGGCACGTCGACCTTGACGCTCTTTGATTCCTCCTCGCGGCCGTCGTCGGGATTGACGGTGACGTTCACGCGGACGTTGTCGACCGCGCGGGTCCAGAACGTCTCGACGTCCTCGACCGTGGCCTCTTCTTTCCGAACCTCGTCGCCGAGTTGGAGGTCGGTGATCCGGACGACCATGATCGCCTCGGGCGTTTCGAGGACGAACTCCTCGCCGACCGCCACCGTCTCTGAGGGCGGCGCCTCGGCGGTCGCGGTGAACGACTCGCCGTCCTGTGAGACGACGACGTCGCGCTCGACGTCGTCTTCGCGCTCGATCTGGGTCTTGTGGACGTGACTGCACTCGGTGCACCGCACGGTGACGCGACCGCCGCCCGAGGACAGCACCTCGTGGACGGTCTCGGCGTCGGGCGAACACGACGGACAGGCCGTCGCGACGCGCTCGGCTGTTTCGCTCATAGCGTGGGGTACGCACCGCGAGCGTAAAAGCGCGTGGAGTCGACCGCGCGTTCGGGGCTCAGGTCCCCTCGACCAGTCGTTCGAGGTGTTCCGGGGGGACGGCCCCGCGGGCGGCGTGGCCGTCGTAGGCGAACGTCGGGACGCCGGTCACGCCCTGCTGTTGGGCCTCGGTGAACTTCGCGCGGACCGCCTCGCGGAGGCGCTCGTCGTCGAGCGCCGACTGGATCTCGGCTCCGTCGACCCCGGCCTCCTCGGCGAGGTCGACCAGCAGGTCCGCGTCGCCGATGTCGGCCCCGTCCTGCCAGAGCGCCTCGAAGATCGCGACGTCGAACGCCAGCCACGTCTCGTAGTCGCGGTTAGTCTTCACGTAGTAGGAGGCGATCTGGGCGGGAAGCGAGTCGACGTCGGTCGCGATCTCCTGGGCCATCTCGACGCCGTACTCTTCTTGGAGGCGCCGGACGTTCTCGCGGGCCTGTTCGTAGTAGTCCTCGCCCTTTCCGTCCTCGACCGAGTGGTCGATCGTCCCGTCGGGGTTGCGCTTGCCCGACCGGAGGTCGAACGGGTGCCAGTCGACTTCGAGGTCGCCCTCGCGGGACGCCCGGTACTCCCGGAGCGACTCGCGGCCGAGATAGCAGAACGGACAGACGTAATCGGAGTACACCGTGACGGTCGCTGCGGACTGGCTCATACCCCGGGGTAGCGTCGGCCGGCACAAAAGGTCGGGGATCGCCCGTAGTTCGGCCGGAACTGCCCCCTCGTCCAGTCGGCGGAACGGACGAGATTCCGAGACGAGCGTGGCGGCCGCGACACGGGCGGACTCGGACGCTCGGCGGTACGACCGACGAACGGCCGGTCTGGCGGCGCGGCCGCTCTCGTCTGCGGTCGGGCGCCCGGTGGCGTGTCGCCCCGGTAGATTTATACTACAAAATGATAAATCATTACGTATGTCGACGTGGATCGATCCCAAAGACGGGAACGCCCGCGAGTGGGCCGGGTCGTCGTCGGACGCTGGCGACGACCGCGAGCGCCGCCCGATCCGCGAACAGGCGTTCCACACGCCGTTACCGTTCCAGTACGAGACCGACGTCCGATACGAGGCGCTCGATGACTTCGCTATCGGCGACGCGACCTACCGGTGTGGGAAGCTCCGGTTCAACGGCGGGGTGACCCGGGCCCGAGAGCTCAAACTGACCGTCGACGGGTTCCTCTGGGAGCGGTCGGCGCTCCCGTCGCCCGGGATGCGCTTCAAGGCACAGATCACTCGCGACGGCCCGCCGACCGACACCGAGCCGTTCGGCGAGTACGAGATCTGGATCCGCTCGCGCCGGGGTGCGATCGAAGACGCCGATCCGGTTCGGTTCTCGGCCGGCGGCCGCCCGCGCAAGACCGGTCGGACCGTCAAGTCGTTCGAACGGCTCCCGACGCCGGCTCGAACGCGGCTCGTCGAGCTCGAACTGATCCGGAACCAACCGCTCGCGGAGTACGCGCTCACGACGAGAGAGGAATGGAACGACTACGCGACTCAGTTGCGGTTCATGCGTCACGCGTTCACCGAACGTTGACGACGGCCCGAAGCGTCGAGCGTCGAAGGGGTCCGGGACCGTCGGTCCCGGTGGGACGCGAGTCGGTCACCCGAGCACGTACCGGAGCTTCGGGTACTTCTCGACCAGCGCTTCGCCGTCGAGTTCGAACTTCTCGATCAGCGCGTCGAGCCCCACGATCCGGCCGGCGCCGAACGCCGCGACCGCGAGGAACACGAGCATGTACGCGAAGTCACCGTTGATGAGCCCGTGGGCGACCTCCCAGTTGCCGAAGTAGAACATCAGCATCATGAAGGCCCCGAAGAACGCCGCGAGCCGGACCATTGCGCCGACGAGGAGCCCGAGCCCGATGAGGAGCTCGCCCCACGGCACCGCGACGTTCACGAAGTCGACGAACCAGGGGGTGTTGCCCATCCACGTAAACACCCCGACCAGCGGGCTCGCGTCGGCGACCCCGTGGAGGAGGTACCCCTGCGCGTCGAACGGCTCGGCGGCCGCGATCTTCGTCCAGCCGGAGTAGAAGAACGCGTACCCCATCATGAGCCGGAGCGCAAGCACGAACCACGCGCTCAGGCTGTGGGCCTTGCCTCGGACCGTGACCCCGCCGATGGTGCTCTCGAACGAATTCGCGTCGTCTGTGATTTGGGTAGTGGCCATCGTCGTTCACCTCACATGTGAACCGTGGCTCCCCGGAGACATATAAGTAGAATCCGATTCTCAAGGTTCGGAAATCGGCCGGCTCGACCGCGTGAAACGCCGACGCGTCAGTCCGCGTTCACCGGACACGACTCCTCGGCGTACGACACCTCCGCGACCGACTCGATGGGGTCGTCGCCACAGATCGGACAGTCTGGGTTCGGGCGGAACTGGACCTCCTCGAAGCTCATCTCCATCGCGTCGTAGAAGATCATCCGCCCGTCGAGGGGCTCGCCCGCGCCAAGCAGGCACTTGAGCGTCTCGGTGGCCTGAATGTTGCCGATCGTTCCCGGGAGCGCGCCGAGCACGCCGGTGGTCGCACAGTCGGCGACCATCCCCTCCGGGGGCGCCTCGGGGAACAGACACCGGTAGCACGGCTCCTCGGTGGTGAAGGTCGTGACCTGCCCCTCGAACTTGTAGATGGCGCCGTGGGAGAACGGCGTCCCCGAGAGCGTGCAGGCGTCGTTGACCAGATAGCGCGTCCGGAAGTTGTCGGTCGCGTCGACCACGAAGTCGTACTCCGCGATCAGGTCCTCGACGTTGTCTGGCTCGACGCGGACCTCGTGGGTCTCGACGTCGACGTCGGGGTTGAGGTCCGCGACGAAGTCGGCCGCCGACTCGACCTTGGGCCGACCGACGTCGTCGTTGCCGTGGATGATCTGGCGCTGGAGGTTGCTCAGTTCCACCTCGTCGTCGTCGGCGACGCCGATCGTGCCCACGCCCGCGGCCGCGAGGTACTGGACGACCGGCGATCCGAGCCCGCCGGCGCCGACCACCAGCACGGCGGCGTCGAGCAGGGCCTGCTGGCCCTCCGGCCCCACCTCGTCCATGATGATGTGGCGCGAGTAGCGGTCGAGTTGCGTCGGATCGAGCGAGAGGCTCATGCCCGGTCGTTGGCGGTCTCGGGGTAAAAAGCCGCCGCTGGCCGGCGACCGAATCGCGGAAAACTGTGTTCGAACGTCCGGGGGCTACTTCGCGCGGCCCTGACCGCCGTTGTTGCTCGGGCGGTTATGCTCGGTGCCCTTGCCCTTCTGCTGGAGGCCCCGGTTGCTCTTGCCCGCGCTGGTCAGCCCGCGGAAGGCCCGACCCTTGTGGTTGTCGTCGCAGATCCAGTTCAGCTCGTCGTCGCTCTGGATGGCGCCGTGCTCGGGGTCGATCATGATCACTTCGAACCACTTCTGACTGCCGTCTTCGCCGACCCAGTAGGAGTTGAGCACGCGCAGGTTGCGGTACTTCCGGCTCGAACGCTCCTCGGCGATGCGCTGGAGGTTCTTGCGCCGGTAGATCCGGTTGACGCCCTGGCGCTTCGACCGGCGGCCCGCGGTGAACCGCTCTTTGCGGGCCGAGCCCTTCCGGACGCTGACCCGAGCCAGCACGACGCCCTGTTTGGCCTTGTAGCCGAGTTCGCGGGCCTTGTCGAGGCGCGTCGGTCGCTCGATGCGCTCGATGGCGCCCTGCTCGCGCCACTCCTGCTTTCGCTGCCACTGCAGTTCGCCGAGATCCCCGTCGTTGGGGTTTTTCCACGCGTCCTTGATGTGCGAGTAGAAGCTCTTTGCCATGGTTATCACCACGGGCGTTGGTGGTTCAGCCCCGTCTCGCGGGCGACCCCGCTCGACGTCCCGAGGTGCAACGCACCCCGCAGGCCACATTCCGTCCCGCGGTCGCGACCGACCGGAAGCGGTCGGCGCGACGCGCAGGTGCCCGCTGGTGCCCGTCCGCCAGCGAGTTACTCGGAGTTCTCGTCGTTCGGATTTAAGGGCTTCGTCTTCCGTTGCAACCGTTCCCGACCGTCCCACGCACTAACGCCGGCTTATCGGAGACATACCCGGCTAATAACTAACGGTGGAGAGCGGGTACGTGCTGTCATGCAGGAACTCCAACTGCGCCGTCGGCGCACGGCCGTTCGATCGCCCTGCGGTTTCGGGGGTCGATAGCATGGCGGTCCTCGAACTCGCGATCGCGTTCTTCGTCCTCGCCATCATCGCCGGCGCGCTCGGCGCGGGCGGGATCGCGGGCCTGTCGATGGACGTCGCGAAGTGGCTGGTGATCGTGTTCCTCGTGTTGGCGGTGGTATCGCTAGTGTTCTGAGCCGTACTCGCGGACGGACTCGAACGACCCGTCCGCGAGGCCGGTCGCCAGCCCGGCGGCGTCGACCTCGTCGGGCACGATTCGGGGGTATTTCCGTCGGAAGTACCCGACAACGTTCTCGACGTCGCGTTCGAGCAGTTCGGCGGCGTTCTCGTGGTCGGTCGGGGTCGCCTGCGGCCAGTCGAAGATGGTGATGCCGCCCTCGTTGACGAAGACGTTGTACTCGCTCATGTCGGCGTGGACGTATCCCGCCGCGTAGGCGTCGCCCATCTCCGCGAGGATCAGATCGAGGACGGCGACGACCTGCTCGTCCTCTAGCTTCGTCCGAGAGAGTTCCACGCCGTCGATCTTCTCCATCACGATCGCGTGACGGTTGTGGTCGACGGGCCGGGGGACCGCCACGTCGGGGTAGAGCGCCTCCAGCGCCTCGTACTCGCGCTCGGCCGCCTTCCGGGCGGTGTAGAGCCACGAGACGTGCTCGCGGTCGGCGGTGTAGTCGCGCTCTTTCATCACCTCCCGGAAGTTGGTGAACCCCTCGCGGTGGTACTTGAGCGCGAGGGGCTTGTACGACTGGACCTCGTAGACGTCGCTCTCCTTGCCCACTCCGAGGGGCGCGCCGAACCCCTCGACGCTCTCGCGCTCGGCGAAGGTGTGTAGCGCAAGCGCGTCGTACCCCTCGAACTTGAGCTTGTAGCCCTCGTACTGAATCGTCCGGCGCTCCAAGAGTTCGCGGTCGAGACACCGGTCGAGCCGGTAGTCGACCTCCTCGGCGGTGAGCCGCGAGAACTCCGGAATCTTCTCGCGAGCGACCCACTCCGAGAACCGCATCCCCTGCTCGACGCCCGACAGCAGGTGGAAGTCCTCGGGCTCCAACTCGGTCAGCATGCCCGCGACGTTCTGAACCATTAGTCGCGCCTACGCGTCGGGCGGGTAAAAGCCCCGCGCGTCCGCGCTCGACGGCCTATCGCGCGTCGTCGCCGTCCGGGTCGTCGGCCTCGGCCGGGCCGAACAGGCCGGCACAGACGTACGCCCACGCTCGGCTCCGACGCGTTCGGGGTTTTCGGGTCGACCTCATACTTGTTTAGGTGGGCCTAAACCACTTAGTCTTTTCTCGTCCCGCTCCGTCCTCGCCGGGGCTCCGCAATCCACTTGGTCCCCTCGCGCGAACCCCCGGTATGGCGCTGTCCGACCGCGAGTGGCGGCTGATCCCCGAGGAGTCCCGGCGCGGCCCGACGAACATGGCGCTCGACGAGGTCGCCGCCGAGACGGCGGCCGCCGGCGGTCCCCGGACGGTCCGGGTGTACCGGTGGGAGCCGAGCACCCTCTCGCTTGGCTACCGGCAGGACCCCGACACGGTGGCGTGGGAGTTCTGCGACCGGGAGGGGATCACCGTCACCCGGCGCCCGACCGGCGGTGGCGGCATCTATCACGACGAGTACGCCGACATCTCCTACACCATCGTCGCGCCCGCCGACGAGCTTCCGGGCGATCTGATGGAGACCTACGAGCTCCTCTGCGAGCCGATCTTCGACGCCTTCGAACGCCTCGGGGTGGACGCCGAGTTCACCGACGAGAAGCTCCCCGAGATCCACCAGCCCGCCTGCTACCTCCGGGAGCTCCACCCCGCTCACGACGTGGTCGCGGGCGGTTCGACAGACCGCGCCGACGGCCACGCTCGCAAGATCTCGGGCAACGCCCAGTACCGCCGGAAGGACGCGGTCATCCAGCACGGCTCGCTCAAGTTCGACGTCGACGCCGAGCGCCACCTCGCGACGTTCGCCGACCCGGCGACGACGCCCGCCGAGTTCCGCGAGCGCGTGACGTCGATACGCGAACAGGCGGGCGTCGCCCGCGAGGACGCCGTCGAGGCCGTCGAAGACGCCCTCAGAGAGTGGGCCGATGCCGAGGCCGGTTCGTGGACCGACGACGAACTCGATCGCGCACGCGACCGCGCGACGGCCAAGTTCGAGAGCGAGGCGTGGGTCCGGGACCGCGAGGACCCTCTCGATTAGAAGCCGAACGTCTCGGGCCCCTCGCCGCCGAACTCCTCGGCGATGGTCTCGTGGATCTCGGAGATCGGCGGCTGGTCGCGGGTCGGGTCGAGCGGATGCTCGCCCACCCACTTGTACCGGACCACCCCGTCGCTGTCCAGGAGGAAACACGACCGCCGCGATCTGGTCGCGATCTTGAACGTCCGGTAGGTCACCCCGAAGGCGTCGGAGATCGCGAGGTCGCAGTCGGCGTACAGCGGGAAGCTCAGATCGAGGTAGTCGATGAACTTCTCGTGGGTGTAGGCCCGGGACTTGCTGACGCCGACGACCTGCACGTCGTCGTTGCTGGTGAACCAGTCGTAGTCGCGGAACGCACACCACTCCTCGATGCAGTCGGGACTGAAGTCGTTGGTGTAGAAGCTGAGCAACACCGGCTTGTCGTTCCAGAGGTCGGCCAGCGGGGTCTCGGTGGCCTC
Organism: Halorussus marinus; assembly: GCF_004765795.1. Taxonomy (GTDB): domain Archaea; phylum Halobacteriota; class Halobacteria; order Halobacteriales; family Haladaptataceae; genus Halorussus; species Halorussus marinus. The sequence continues at coordinate 238,511 of NZ_SBIV01000002.1, read as the reverse complement.
CCCGTCCGGTCCGACGAGCGGCGCCGAGACGTTGGGTGCGCGTTCGCCCGTCGCCAGCCCTTGGGAGTCGCTCATAGTCGCTCCTCCCGTCGCCCCGACTTAAAAATTCCTTCTGAGGCCGCGCCGCCCCGTCCCCGAGCGCCGGCCTCACCGGTTCCGAAGCCACTAAAGGGACGCCTTCCCTCCGAACGCACATGAAAGTCGGCGCGCACGAATCCATCGCGGGCGGCGTCTACAACGCCGTCGACGCCCAGATCGAGGACGGCGGCAACTGCGGCCAGATCTTCACCCACTCCCCGCAGGTCTGGCAGGACCCCAACATCGGCGACGAGGAGGCCGAGCGGTTCCGCGAGCTCTCGGCCGACCACGACGTCGGACCGTGGGTCATCCACTCGTCGTACCTCGTGAACCTCTGTACCCCGAAAGACGACCTCCGGTCGAAGTCGATCGACAGCATGCAAAAGGAGGTCGACGCCGCCGCCACACTCGACATCCCGTTCGTGAACGTCCACCTCGGCGCCCACACCGGCGCGGGGGTCGACGCCGGCCTCGACAACGCCGCCAGCGCGCTCGACGAACTCGACGTTCCGGAGGGCGTGACCGTCCTCGTCGAGAGCGACGCCGGTTCGGGCACCAAACTCGGGGGCGACTTCGAGCACCTCGCGGCGGTGCTCGATCGCACCGACCAGGACCTCGACGTCTGTCTCGACACCGCCCACGCGTTCGCGGCCGGCTACGACCTCTCGACCCCCGAGGCGGTCGAGGAGACGCTGGCGGCGTTCGACGACGTGGTCGGGCTCGACCACCTGCAGTGTGTTCACCTCAACGACTCCAAACACGAGTGTGGCACCAACAAAGACGAGCACGCCCACATCGGCGAGGGGCTCATCGGCGAGGCGGGCATGGACGCGTTCGTCAACCACCCAGCGATCGAGGACGTGCCGCTGGTGCTCGAAACGCCCCACGAGGACGGCCGGGGCTTCGCGTGGAACATCGAGCGAGTCAAAGAACTGCGCGCGGCCAGCCCCGCCGAGTGAGCGCCGACCCGACGCGTCGACTCGCTACCGTTCGTCCTAACTGTTTTACACGTACGCGGTGAACGCCCGATCATGCGCTCGACTTCCACGGCGACCCGAGCGATCGGGGTGGCCATGTTCGTCCTCGCGCTCGTCGGCTACGTCGCGTTCGGCTGGCGGTTCGGCGACGGCGTCGACAGTCCGATCGCGCTCGGTCTCGCGCTCGTCGCCGTCGCCGTCGCGGTTGGCGCCACGCTCCGCGATCGGCTCTGAGACTACAGCGCCGACAGCGCCCACAGCGCGACCATCCCGGACCCGAGCGTCGCCGCGATGTCCTCCGTGCGCCACGCGACCGCGGCCGCGAGCGCGCCGGCCGCCACCCGCGGGTTCGCGACCGAGACGCCCGCCGACCCCTCGGCGAGAAAGAGGTCCGGCGCGACTAACGCCGCCAGCACCGCCGCGGGGACGAACCGGAGCGCCCGCTCGACCCCCTCGGGCACGTCGTCGAGGCGCCCGAACAGCGCGATGAACGAGAACCGGTAGGCGAACGTCCCGACCCCGCCGGCGACGATGATCACCCAGAGAGTCACGGCGCCGTAGTCGGTCGCCATCTACGCCACCTCCTCGACCAGCAGGCCGGCCCCGATTCCCACCACCGCCGCGACGATCAGCCCGAGGTTGAACGGGAGCCCGTTGGCTGTCACCGCGACCGACCCGCCGACGAGCGCGGCGGCCCCGGTCGCTCGGTCGGTGACCGCGGGGACGAGCACCGCGAGAAAGACCAGCGGCACCGCGAACTCGAGGCGCCAGCCGTCGGGAACGCTCGCGCCGAGCGCGATGCCCGCGACGGTCGCGACCTGCCAAGTCACCCACAGCGACGCCGCCACGCCCAGATAGTACCACCGCCGGGCGGTCTCGCCGTCGCTCTCGAACTCCAGCAGCGAGACCGCGTACGCCTGATCTGTGAGCAGGTACGCCACCAGCGCCTTCCAGCGCCCGGGCTGGTCCCGGAAGTAGGGCGCGATCGAGGCGCTGTACATCACCATCCGGACGTTGATGACGAGGACGGTGACCACGACCACGACCGCGGGCGCGTTCCGTCCGATGAGCTCGGCGGCCGCGAGCTGGGACGCCCCCGCGAAGATGACGACCGACATCGCGAGCGCCTCGACGGTCGGCACGCCGGCGCCGACGGCCGCGACGCCGGCGACCATCCCGAACGGGGCGATGCCCAGCAGGATCGGCAGCGAGACTCGAACGCCGGAGACGAAGTCCGCACGAGGAGACGACACTGTCTCCGAGTAGGTCCGCCGGTCGCCATCAAGGTTGGCGTCGCGGCGAAGTTCCGGGCCGGCGCCCGACCGAGACCCCGCGTTCGAGTCCCGAGCGCTCGTGGGCGTCGCTGGATTTCATCGACCGAGATACGGTTTATCGCCGGCTCGAACCGCCCGACTTTTCCGGGACCGGGCCGTAGCGGGCCCAGAACCGTGCGAGAGTTCTCCGCCGACTACCTTCGGGACACCCGCCGGGGCATGTGGGACGACCGGGAGGCGCTTTCGGACCTCGAACTCGGGTCCCGCGAGCGGATTCTCGACGTCGGCTGTGGCACCGGCGAACTCGCCCGCGTGCTCGCCGAGGAGTCGCCCGGCGAGGTGGTCGGCTGTGACGCCGACCGCGACCTGCTGGCGGTCGCCGCCGGCCGGGACGACACCGACCAGCCCGGAGTCCCGGTCGTCGCCGGCGACGCCCTCCGACTCCCGTTGTGCGAGGACGCGGTCGATCTGGCGGTGTGTCAGGCGCTACTCATCAACCTCCCCGAGCCGGCCCACGCGGTCCGGGAGTTCCGGCGAGTCTCCTCGGACCTCGTGGCCGCGATCGAGCCCGACAACTCCGCGGTGTCGGTCGAATCGACCGTCGAGCGAGAGAGCGACCTCTCGGCGCGCGCCCGCCGGGCGTACCTGTCGGGCGTCGAGACCGACGTGACGCTCGGAGGCGAGGGGACCCGCGAGGCGTTCCGCGAGGTCGGGCTCTCGGACGTCCGCACCCGGCGGTACGTCCACGCGCGCACGACCGAACCCCCGTACGCCGAGCGCGACCTCCGGTCGGCCCGCCGGAAGGCCTCGGGCGCGGGGCTGGCCGACGACCGGGCGACCCTACTCGACGGGGACCTCTCGGCCGGCGAGTACGACGACCTCCGGACCGACTGGCGCGAGATGGGACGGACCGTCATCGAACAGATGCGGGCGGGCGAGTACCGCCGCGCCGAGGTCGTCCCCTTCTACGTGACCGTCGGATCGGTCTGACGGACGTGAGCGTTCGGAGACGTCGCGACGGTCCCTCGCTACACCACGTCGCCTCGGACCGTCGCGCCCTCTTGGCGTTTCCGGTAGGACTCGACGGCCTCGGCGGCCGTGTCGGTTCGGTCGGTGTCCATCCCGAGCATCTCCAGCGCGTCGGGCAGGGTCGGGAACGCGAGTTCGCTCTCGCGGAGCTTCCCGAGGGCCTCGTCGCTGCGTTCGCCGTCGACCCACAGACAGACGCCCCGCGGATCGAGGATCTGCTCGTAGGCTTCCCGGGCGATCGCTCCCCTGAGCCGCTGGGTCACGTTGTCCTCGAAGCTGGAATTGCAGACTTCGAGGTGGACCGGCTCGTCGTCGGGTAGCAGGTGGGCGGCCAGACACTTCTCGGGCGCCGCGTGGCCGCTGTCGTTGGCGCGGATGTGCTCGGAGTGGTCGTCGGCCCACTCGGCCCGGACGGTCTTGCCGACGCCTTCGACTCCGTGCGAGCGCCGGAACTCCGACTCGCGGTCGGCGTCGCCGTCGAGCAGGATGTCTTTGGTGACGTACACGTCGAGGCGCTCGACCGGGTCCAGCCCCAGCGCGACGTCGCCGTACACCCACAGCTCTCGAACCGGGACCGGCATCGTCTCGGTCTCGACCGTCCGCAGAATCTCCTCGACGCGCTCGATAGCGTCGTCTCTGTCCATTAGCGGACCCTACGCGCTTACGGGCCAAAACGGTGACGCGTCGGTTCGCCACTCTCGATAAACCAGATTCAGATATACAGAATCACGCTCTCGGCGTTCGGCCGAGCGACTCTGCGTCCGTTGTGACGGCACAGATGCTCCCAACTCGCGGACAGAGAGGGCCACGACGTCGAAGACTGCGTAACCCGCGTTCCCGAGTGGACGGCTACGACGTGCGTTGGACGTACGGCATCCGTAACCCGTACAGAATGGAGAGAAGGCCGACGATCCGACTGATCTCTCCCAGCATCCCGTACACGAACGGCCCGACGAGCGGGACGAGATACGGCCCGAGGACGAGGAACACCGGCGTCCAGAAGACGAGGAAGAAACCGACGGCGACGAAAAACATCGGGCGGTGTCGGCTCTGCCAGTAGCCACGTAGCGCGAGATAGCCGACTGCGAGTCCCAGAACCGTCGAGATAGCCGTGAGTACGAACGCGATCTGTGATTGTATCGCGGGGCTGGGCTGAAACGGACTCATCGATCACGCACCTCGGTAACGAACTGTCTAAAGCGCGCGGCCATGCGCTGACGGAGAGAGAGATCGAACTCGAACCCGTCCGCGGTCAGCTTGATCGTGACCTGATCGAGCGTCGCGGTGTATACCTTGTGGTGGTGGCCGTCGTCGTCCAGCGCGACGGCTTCGGTGACCAGCTCGTACTCCTGTAGTCTCTCTAGTCGCCGATACACGGTTTGAGGTGACACGTCACAGGCGTCGCTCAGTTCGTTCGCGGACATTGGTTGCTCAGTCGTTTCGACGAGGATTCGCTGGGTGATGTCGTCGGCCAGCAGTCCGCTGATCTCGCGTACGTCTTCATTCACTCGTTCCATGCACACTTCTCCACCCGGTCTGATCAGGGCGTACCCACAGTTCCAGCTCTTGGAGTCGTGCGAGGACGGTTTATACTGTAGGATAGTAATCATTTCGTATGTTGCCAGCGCGCGATACCTCAAGCATCGGTACGCTCGTCGGACTCGTCGTCGCCGTGATCGCCATCGGTGGCTCCGTTCTCTTCGGCTGGGAGTGGGGTTCGTTCCTGCGTCAGCCGGTGCCGCTGGCGATCGGAGTAATCGCGGCTATCGTCGCGGTAGCCGTTACGCTCGGACTGGGACGTGACTGAGCGGTCGCGACGTTCTCGTTGGGATTCATGGGGTCTCTCACGGGGAGTTCCGACCCCGCCGACTGCGTTTGGCCCCGACCTACGGACGCCTGTATCCCTATTCGTCCGGGGCCCGAACGTCACAGTGATGAGTAACGCAGCGTCGCTTCGGGAACTGCTCGCCGAGGGCGAAGAGCTCACGATCGTCTGTCACAACAACCCGGATCCGGACTGCCTCGCGAGCGCGCTCGCGCTGGGGCGGATCGCGGCCGCCGCCGGCATCGAGGACCACCACATCCTGTACAGCGGCGAGATCTCCCACCAGCAGAACCGGGCGTTCGTCAATCTCCTCGACATCGATCTCCGACCGTTCGACGCCGACGCAGTTCGGGACCGCCCCGACGAGTCGCTGCTCGCGTTCGTCGACCACGCGGTCCCCGGCGCGAACAACCGCGTGCCCGAGGCCACCCCGATCGATATCGTGATCGACCACCACCCCGCGGAGGGAATCGAGGCCCGATTCGTCGACCACCGCGAGGCCATCGGCGCGACCGCCACGATACTCACCGAGTACGTCCGGGCGCTCGAACTCGATCTCGATCTCACGCTCGCGACGGCGCTCATGTTCGCGATCCGCCGGGAGACGCTCGGGTTCCTCCGCGGGGTGACCGCCGAGGAGTACGAGGCGGCCAAGTATCTCCACGGCCACGCGGATCGGGACCTCCTCAAGCAACTCTCCTCGCCGTCGGTCAGCGGCGCGACCGTGGACGCGATCGCGACCGCCATCGAGAACCGGGAGATCAGGGGCGCGGTGCTCATCTCCCACGTCGGTCGGACGTCCGAACGCGACGCGTTACCACAGGCCGCCGACTATCTCGCGTCGCTGGAGGGCGTCGAGACGGCCGTCGTCTTCGGTATCATCGACGAGTCGATTCAGCTCAGCGCCCGGTCGACGGACTCGCGCGTCCACATCGGCAACGCGCTCCACGCCGCGTTCGCGGACGTCGGGAGCGCCGGCGGTCACCGGGAGATGGCGGGCGGCGAGATCCCGCTCGGGATCTTCGCCGACGCCGACCTCGACGGCCCGGACCTGCTCGCGATCGTCGAGCAGATCGTCACCGCTCGTCTCGTCGAGGAACTCCAGCTCTCCGAGCAGTCCGACGATCGACCGGCGCCGTCCGAGGAGTGAGACGACCGGCGTCTCGAAGAGTCGTGTGCCGCCCGCGGGCGAGCACGCCGGGGCATGTCGACCGACGCTTTCGGGCCGTCCGGGCCGCCTCGGCGGATCACTCCTCGGTCGCGCTCGACGCGGGCTCGCGCTGAACGACGAGCACGGGACCGAGAAACCGGTCTGCGACCTGATCGGCCGGCATCCCGAACACGAACGTCGTCAGGGACGGGTCGGTCTCGCCCATGACGACGGCGTCGAACTCGTCGGCCGCCTCGACGATCGCGTCGAGCGCGTCTCGGTCGCGCTCGACGCGGGTCTCGATCGCCGACGGCTCCACCCCGAGTTCTTCGAGTCGTTCGTCGAGGCCCTCGAGTAGCGTCTCGACGTCGCCGTCAGACTCGTCGGTCTCGGCGACGTGATACAGCGTCACCGAGACGTCGGTCTCGGCGAACACGCCCGCGACGACCCGGGCGAGCCGATCGATCCCGACGGTCCCGCGGACGGCGACCAGCACGTCCTCGACCGATCGGGTCGCGTTCGGGACGAGGACGGCCATGCAGTCGTGCTCGGCGATCGTCCGGTCGATCGTCTTCTGCCCGTCGTGGGTGAACACGAGTCGGCGCTCGACGGTCGCACCGACCTCCTCGAACATCGACGCGTAGTCGTCGAGGCGCTCGTTCGCACGCTCTTCGAACTGCATCTGGGCCTGCCCCGTCGCGGTCTGTTCGGGGATGACGTGATAGCCAAGCAGGACGACGTGGGCGTCCGCGAGCAGTTCGGGAACGCCCTCCGGAACCGATTCTCCTTCGAGCACGCGGATCGGGACGAGTACCGACGGTCTGTCTGTCATTGTCAGATGTCTCCTTTGAGGTCGACGTCGCCGGCGTAGTATCGGTACCAGAGGTAGGACCCGGCCATGACCACGATACCGACGCCGATCGACGCGGGTTGCATGAACGCGATCAGTCCGAAGCTCGCGAGCGCGCCGGCGGCCGGGACCACCGGGTAGCCCGGAACGCGGTAGCTCGGGGCGTACCACGGCGGATCTCGCCGACGCAACACGATCAGAGCGACGCACATCAGGCCGTACATGATCAGGTGGAGAAACGAGGCGACCTCCGCGAGCAGTTCGACCTGCCCGGTCGCGACGAGGACCAGTATCGGTCCGCCGGCGGAGAGCAACGCGACGTGTGGCGTGCCGTACCGGAGGTTGACCTCGCTCGCCTTTCGGGGAAGTAAGGCGTCGCGGCTCAGCGCGTACACCGCCCGCGAGGCGCTGAGGATCGACGCGTTCGCGCTCGAAAACGTCGCCAACAGCCCGGCGCCGAGGATCGCGATCGCGCCGGGGACCCCGAGGAACTCCCGGGCGACCTCGACCATCGCGGTCTCGCCGAACTGGCCCAGTCGCTCCGCGCCGAACGCGCTGGTCGCGACGAAGATCGTCACGACGTAGAAGACCGTGACGACGACGACGGACCCGACCATCGCCAGCGGGAGGTTTCGTCCCGGCCGTTTGATCTCGCCCGCGACGGTCGCGACCTGCGCGAACCCCAGATACGACGTAAACACCAGCGCCGCGGTCGTCAGCACCGGGAAGTACCCCCTCGCGAAAAACGTCTCCGGGACGCTCTCGCCGCCGAAGACGCCCACCGCGTCGAGCACGCCGTACGAGAGAAAGGCCGTCAGCACGACGAGCAAGATTCCCACCACGGCGTTCTGGAGGCTGGCCGTGTTCTCGGTTCCGCCGATGCTCAGCGCGGTCAGGCCCGCCCCGAACAGCAGCCCGATCCCGATGACCGGGCTGACCGGGAGCGCGACGCCCAGTTCGGCGAACACCGCGCTCGCGTAGTGGCCCAGTCCGACGAGGTAGAACGCGGAGGCGAACATCAGCCCCAGCCACAGCCCGAGGCCGACGATCGCGCCGTACGCCGTCCCCATCCCCCGCGATATGAAGTAGTAGCCCCCGCCGCTTCGGGGCATCGCGGTGGCGAGCTCCGAGGTCGGGAGCGCCACCAGCAACGCGATCACGCCGCCGATGGCGAACGAGAGCGTGGCCGCGAGCCCGGCGTTCGCGGCCGCCAGCCCGGGGAACACGAAGATCCCCGCGCCGATCATCGTGCCGATCCCGATCGCCAACCCGCCGACGAGCCCGATCGTCCGTTCGAGTTCGACGTCGTCGTGGACGGTCGTATCGTCGGTGACCGCCTTCGGCTCCGTTGCGGGGGCCTCGCCGGCGACGTTCCGGCCCGCGGGTTCGACGTCGGCACGCTCGTCAGCCATACGTACACGGTTGTTTCAGCCGGCGGATAAAACCGCCGGCGGTCGGGCTCCCGAGACCGCCGGCCCGGCGCGTCCTCACTTCTTCCAGAACGCGCCGGTGAACATCACGAAGACGGGGATGATCTCGAGCCGGCCGATCCACATCAGAAACACCATCAGCAGTTTGCTCGTCGCCGGGAAGTCGAGGTAGCTCCCGAACGGTCCCAGAAACCCGAACCCGGGGCCGATGTTGCCGATCGTCGCCAGACTCGCGCTGACCGCCTCGAGGACGGACAGTTCGAGGCCGACCCGACTCGCGTCGAACAGCAACAGCACCGTCGCGACCCCGAAGGTCAACAGATACAGCAGGGTGAACCCGTAAATGGCGGTGATGGCGTCCTCGTCGATGACGTGGCCGCCGAGACGGACGGGTCTGACCGAACTCGGATGGGCCGTCGTGAACAGCTGGCGCCGGATCGCCTTGAGGACGACGAGCCATCGGACGACTTTGACGCCGCCGCCGGTCGATCCGGCCGAGCCGCCGATGAACATCGCGAACAACAGCAGGCCCTGCGCGGTCGTCCCCCACTGTGCGAAGTCACTGGTCGCGTACCCCGTCGAGTTCAGGAGCGAGGCGACCTGAAACGTCGCTTGCCGAAGGGAGTTCTCGACGACGCCTTCGGTGAGGCCGCCGAGCTCCAGCGGCGGCGCCGAGCCGGTGAAGAGCAGTCCCCAGAGCAGGACCGCCACGCCGGCGTTCGCGCCCAGATAGGCCTGTAGCTCGCGGTCGTGGAGGAACTCGCCGTAGTCGTCCTGCAACAGAAAGTAAAACAGCGCGAAGTTCATCCCCGCGATCAGCATGAAGGGGATGACGACCCACTGGACCGCCGGCGAGAACGCCGCGATGCTTTCGGCCTGCGGGGAGAACCCGCCGGTCGGTAGCGTCGTGAACCCGTGGGCGACCGCGTTGTACGCGTCCATGTTCGGCGCCAGCCCCGCGTAGTGGAGTCCGAGCAGTATCGCGACGTACAGCACGGTGAACCCGAGGTAGAACAGCCAGAGCAGTCGCGCGGTCTCGGCGATCTTCGGCGTCAGCTTCTGTAGCTCCGGGCCGGGCGCCTCCGAGGCGATCAGCTGGGCGCCGTTGACCGCGACCTCCGGGAGGATGGCGACCATCAACACGATGATCCCCATGCCGCCGAGCCACTGGCTGAGCTGGCGCCACATCAAAAGCGCGTGGGAGTGGCGCTCGAAGGAGATCTCGGCCGTCACGGTCGCTCCGGTCGTCGTGAACCCGGACATCGACTCGAACAAGGCGTTGATCGGGTGGCCGAGCGCCGATTCGGTGCCGTACCCCGCGATGACGTACGGGATGGCCCCGATGACCGCGACCGCGCCCCACGAGAGGGCCACGAGCAAGAGCGCCTCGCGGGGTCCGAGATCCGGGTCGTCGCTGAGCCGCTCGAGTGCGACGCCGCTGGCGACCGTGAGGCTGATCGAGGCGAGGAAGGTGAGTACGTCTTCCTGGTAGAGGAGGCTTATCCCCAGCGGGACGAGCATGGCGACGGCGAGGTACTTGATCACCGTGCCAGTGAAAGCGACGCTCTGTCGCCAATCGACTCGAACTGACATCACCGATCACCGTACATTGGGCGACTCTCTCGCGGCGAGGAGGAAAAACGTCCCGCTGTCGTTCCGACGGACGGATCGGACGCGTCCGGGTTCGAAACCCCCGAAAACGCGGAGTCTGGGTCGGATTCCGGCTCGGCCACCTCAGCGCGGATCGAGGCCGTAGAGGAGCGACCGGCCGAACACCAGTATCGGGATGATCTCGAGTCGGCCGATCCACATGTTCAGGACGAACATCCCCTCGGCGAGCGGCGGCATCTCCGGCCCCGTGATCCCCGACGAGAGCCCGACGTTCCCCTGCGCGCTGGCCACCTCGAACAGCGCGTCGGCCAGCCCGAAGTCGGGGCCGACGACGTTGATCAGGACCAGCGCGCTCGCGACGAGGAGGCTTATCCAGAGGAGGCTGACGATCGCGGCCTCGCTGAACTCCCGCTCCATCTCCTCGCGGTCGAGCGTTCGGCCGTCGATCGTCGTCGTGACGACGGCGCTCGCGGGGAGGAACACCCGCGAGAACTGCCAGACGATGCCCCGGCCGATGGTGTACGTCCGGACGATCTTGATGCCGCCGACCGTCGATCCGGCCGCCCCGCCCACGACCATCGCGGTCGAGACGATGAGCTTGCCGCCCGCGCCCCACGCCCCGATGTCCGACGACTGGAAGCCGGTACACGAGAGCGCGCTGATCCACTGGAACACCGAGTCCCGGACCGCGGTGGTCTGTGCCGCCGAGAGGCCGACCGTCTGCAGTCCGGCGTAGTCGGTCGCGTCGAACGCCTCGGTGACCACCCCGGCGTTCTGGATCGAGAGGACGACCACGCCGGCACCGAAGAGGACGAACAGCCACCGTGTCTGTAAGTCCTCCCAGAACAGCTCTATCTCCTCGTTCGCGAGGATGCCGTAGTGGATCGGAAAGGCGATCGCTCCCAGCGACATGATCGGCAACAAGACGGTCTCGATGAGGGGCGAATCGTAGGTCGCGATCGAGTTGTCCGTGACCGAGAATCCGCCGGTTGCCAACCCGGTCATGGCGTGGTTGAGCGCCTGCCAGAACGCCTCCCACGTCGGTAGCTGGGAGCCGTAGTCCGACAGGGAGATGGCGACGAACATCGCGAGGACCGAGAGGCCGGTGTAGACCACGAATATCTTCCAGACCGTCCGGACCGTCGAGATGATGCTCGGGTGGATCCGTTCTTCGCGCGCCTCGCTTCGGTAGAGGGCGTAGCTCCCGCTCCCCGGTCGCGCGAGGATGGCGGTCGTGAGCACGATGACGCCGACGCCACCGACCCACTGCATGAACGACCGCCACCACTGAATCGTCCGCGGGAGCGTCGGCTCGTGGACCGCCATCGTCAGCCCCGAGCCGGTCCAGCCGCTCATGCTCTCGAAGAACGCGTGCAACGGGTCACGGAAGTAGACCAGACTCGACCGGGACTCGGCGCCGAGGATCCTCACCGCCTCGTAGGCGTCGGGTCGGGGTGCGGAGGCGACGTACGTCTGCATGACCTCGATCGGCGTGAGATGGGCCGTCAGGACGAACGGGAGCGCGCCGAAACAGGCCACGAACAGCCACCCCGCGGCCGCGATCACCATCCCGTGTTTCATCCGGGGGTCGGGCGCGTCCGCGAACGCCCGACGCGCTCCGAGTCCGACCGCGGCGGTAACGACGGCCGCCCCGAGAAACGACGCCGCCGCGTACCACTCGGCGAAGAGGACGGCGACGCCGACGGTGATGGCCATCAGTCCGGCCTCCATCGCGATCAGCGAGCCGACGTCGCGAGCGATGATCGCGAGGTCCGAGGAGAGTCGGCCGGCGAAGCGATCCGCCGACATCTCAGTGTTCGTCGGGATCGACGCTGTGGTCTTCGAAATGGCCGAACACGTCGGTCACTTCGGGCGTCGCGCCCTCGCCCGAGTACACCGTCACGAGATCCCCGGCGTGGATCTCGGTGTTCCCGCGGGGCGTGATGGGGTGTTCGTCTCCGTTGCGCTCGATCGCGACGACGAGCATTTCCTCTTCCAGCAGGCCCTTGGACGCCGCCTGTTGGATCGTCTCTCCGACGATCGCGGCGTCTTCGCCCACGCGGATCTCGAACACCTCGGCCTCGTCGCCGATTCGCATGTAGTCGACGATCGAGGGGCGTTTGACCGCACGGTAGAGGTACTCCGCGATCAGCCGCTGGGGGTTCTGCATCGTGTTCACCCCGATCCGGGCGAACAGGTCCATGTGCTCGGGGTTGTGGACGACCGAGACGATGTTCGGAACGTCGAGTTCCTTCGCGAGGAGGCTGACCATGATGTTGGTCGCGTCTTGATCGGTCGTGGAGATGAGCGCGTCCGCACGGTCGATGCCCGCGTCGAGGAGTGTCTCTTTCGTCGTCGCGTCATCGTGGAGGACGAGACAGTCGTACACCGAGGCCGCGCGTTCGGCCTTTTCCTCGTCGCGTTCGATGACGACGACCTCGTTCCCACCGGCGGTGGCGATCTCGATGAGCGGCGTCCCGATGTTCCCTGCGCCGACGATCACGATATACATCTTCGGTCACGTTTTCGGGGCACGGACGAAAAGATACCGTTCTCGGACCGCGCGAGCGACCGGCGTCACTCCGGCAGATCGGACCCGGACCTGCCGAACACGCGTCCGAGGACGCCCCGCACGAACCCACAGACGCGCTGGCGGAGCGGCCCGACCACCGGGTTCGCGCCCCGTCCCAGATACGCCCGGGGGAACGTCACCGGCTCGCCCGCGAGGAGGTCGAGCGCGAGCGCGACCGCACGGTGGTTCCCGTCGGCGACCGTGACGGGCACGCACCCCCGGCGGGTGGCGAGGACCAGCGGACCGCCCGGCGGGTCCGCGCGAAACCGCCGGATGCGCTCGACGTCGACGCCGGTCCGAGCGGTCAGCGCCGCCGGGTCCTCGCGAGCGACCCGTCGGGCCGCCCCGAGGACCGTGTCGTCGGGCGCGAGCGCCCGCCACCGGAGGCCGTCGACGCCGTCGATCACGCGGAGGCGCGAGAACGTCTCGCGGTCGAGAGTCAGTTCGTACCACTCGACGGGGGCGTCGCGCCAGACGAAGGCGGCCGCCCCGGGCTTGTGGTCGAGGAGTTCGTCGAGCACCGCCCGCTCGGAGAGGCCCTCGACGGGGTCGCGGTCGGTTTCGGCGTCGGTCCGCTCCATCCGGAGCCACTCGCGGAGGACGGTTTGACGAGAGACGCGCCGCATTCGGGGGTCTACGTCCCGGAGCAACTCAGTTCCATCCCCGCGACCGGGGGCCGACGCCCCGAATCGGGCGCCCGGACGCGAGTCGTCCGCGGCTTCCGAACCGACTTTGACGGGGGCCTCCCAATCCGGTCCCGTGTGCCGGCTCACGGCGGCCGATTCACCATGACGAGCCCAGTCACGTATCTCGACTTCCTGATCGCCGCCCTCGGGCCGCCCGCGCTCGCGCTCGGAGCGGTCGTGTTCGCCCGGCGCGAACGGCCGTCGCGAGCGGCCGCCGGAATCGGCGCTCTGGTCTGTATCGCGGTCTCCTACACGGCGCCGTGGGACAGCTACCTCATCGGACGGGGCGTCTGGCGGTACGGCGACGGCGTCGTCGCGGCCCGGTTCGCTCGGGTGCCCCTCGGTGAGTGGCTGTTCTTCGCCGGCCAGACCGGACTCACCGGCCTGTGGTACTACGCTCTGGCCCCGCGGATCGATCCCGCGTTGCCGGCGAGCCCCGACGCCCGGACGGTCGGCGCCGCGGTCTGGGCCGCGCTGGCGGTCGTCGGCGCCGCGCTCGCGGTCGCGTCCGATGGGACGTACTACCTCGGGATGACGCTCGTCTGGGCGGCCCCGGTCGCCGCGTTCCTCTGGGCGGTCGGGGGCCCCGTGCTCTGGTCGGCCCGCCGGCTCGTCGCGGTCGCGGTCGCGGTCCCCTCGGCGTATCTCTGGGCCGCCGACAGGTTCGCCATCGGCCGCGGCCTTTGGACGATCTCGGCCGACCACAGTACGGGTCTGGCGGTCCTCGGACTTCCGATCGAGGAGGCGGTCTTCTTCGTCCTGACGAACCTCCTCGTCGTTCAGGGGCTGGTGTTGTTCGACTGGACGCTCGCGCGGGCGGCCGACCGCGGGGCGGGCCACGCCGTCGAGGGACTGGTGCCGGGCACAATGCGGGTGAGCAGGCGGTGGCGGTGAGCTACCCCACGCCGGTTCGGCGCGCGCTCGTGAGACTCGCGGTCGTTCCCGCCGTCGCGGCGCTTGGGTTCGCGGCGGTCCCGTTCGCGCTCGGCGTCGACGTCCCCCCGATCGCGCGGTATCTCCCGTTCGCGGTCAGTTTCGTCGCCTTCGGGCTCCCCCACGGCGCGGCCGACCACCTCGCGGTCGCGCGACTCGGCGGGGAGCGGCCGCTCGTCGCGGTCGGCGCGGCCTACCTCCTCGCCGGCGGCGCCACTCTCGCGGGCTGGCTGGTCGCGCCCGCGGCCGCGTTCGCGGGGTTCATCCTGCTGACGTGGTACCACTGGGGGCAGGGCGACTGTTACTTCCTGCTCGCGGTCGGCGGCGACCACCTCCGGACCCGGACCCAGCGGGCGCTCGCGATCGCCGTTCGAGGCGGGCTTCCGATGGTGGTCCCGCTGGTGGCGTTTCCGGGCGTGTACCGCGAAATCACCCGCGCCACCGTGGCGCTGTTCGACCCGTCGGCCGCCGACGCGCTCGGGGCCGCCTTCCGCCCGGAGGCGAGACTGATCGCGGGCGGCGCGCTCGGGGCTCTCTCGATCGGTTCGATCGCGCTCGGCTACGCTCGTGCTCGGACGGGCGAGGACGCCTCCCAATCGCGGCGGGGGTGGCGGATCGACGCGGTCGAGACCGGCTTCCTGTGGGCGTTCTTCCTCGTCGTTCCGCCGGTGGTCGCGGTCGGACTCTACTTCTGTCTCTGGCACTCGATCCGACACGTCGCCCGACTGGTGGTCGTCGCCGACGCCGGGACGGCGCTCGCCGACGGCCGGATCGGCGCCGCCCTCGCCGGGTTCGGGCGCGACGCGCTCCCGAACTCGGTCGGCGCGGTCGTCGTCCTCGTCGGGCTCGGGGCGGTCGCGCCCCCGGACGCGAGCCTCCCGTCGCTGCTCGGGCTCTACCTCGTGTTGCTGGCGGTCCTGACCCTTCCCCACACGCTCGTCGTTACGTGGATGGACGCCCGCGAGGGCGTCTGGTCGCGGTAGTCGCGGTCTGGGTTCTCGACTCCGGTCACTCGCCGTCGTCGGTCACGATCCAGATCACGCTTCTCGTCGCAGTCGTCGCCGATGCCGATACACGCGACACTGCTGATCGAGCGCCCCGGTGGCCCACAGCGACACCCCGGCCGCTGTCGACGCCCGCTCGACACACCGACCCGGCCGAATTACGATTTGCTATCGCCGGATCCGGTTTACGCGCCTGGAGGCGAAACCGTCAAACGCTCGGGACCGAAAGTGTCGGGCGATGGACTGCGACAAATGCGGCCGCGAGGCGGTGATGAACGCCGCCTACTCGGGGCTGCACCTCTGTGAGGATCACTTTCTCTCGTCGGTCGACAAGCGCGTCCGCCGCCGGGTCCGCGAGGACAACCTCGTGCCCGACGACGCTACGCCCGAGGAGCCCGAAACGTGGGTCGTCGGGCTCTCGGGGGGGAAAGACAGCGTCGTCCTCACCGACATCCTCCACCGGACGTTCGAGCGCGACCCCCGGATCGAACTGGTCGCACTCACCGTCCACGAGGGCATCGAGGGGTACCGCGACGAGAGCGTGGCGGCCTGCGAGGAGCTGACCGCGGAGCTCGGAGTCCGCCACGAACTCGTGAGCTACGAGGAGGAGTTTGGGGTCCGAATGGACGACGTGGTCGAGGACGACCCCGAGAACATGGCCGCCTGCGCGTACTGCGGAGTGTTCCGTCGGGACGTGCTCTCGCGGTACGCCGAGGAGTTGGGCGCCGACAAGCTCCTGACGGGCCACAATCTCGACGACGAGGCCCAGACCGCGCTGATGAACTTCCTCGAAGGCGACCTCGCCCAGATCGCCAAGCACTTCGACGCGAGCCTCGGCGGGTTCGACGAGCGCGGGGCGGGCGAGGACCCGACCCGCGAGGCGGGCGACCACTTCGTCCCGCGGGCCAAACCCCTCCGGGACGTGCCCGAGAAGGAGGTCGCGCTGTACGCCCACCTCGCGGATCTGCCGGCCCACATCACGGAGTGCCCCCACGCGAGCGAGGCCTACCGCGGGGAGATCCAGAGCCTTCTCCACGACCTCGAGGAGAACCACCCGGGAACCCGCCACTCGATCATGGCCGGCTACGAGGAGCTGGCGGCGCTGGCCGCCGAGGAGTTCGGCGCCCGCGAGGGCGGGAGCGCCGATCTCGGGAAGTGCGAGCAGTGCGGGGCCGCCACGACCCGGGATCGGTGTCGGAAGTGTTCGCTGCTCGACGCGCTCCACGCGGCCTGAGACGGCCGCTCGTCCGTCGGTGAGAGACCCGTCGGAGAGAAAAGCGGTGCGGGACCGACTCAGCGAATGACGTCGAGCCCGTTGTTCTGCTCTACCTCGTTTTGCCCGCCGTCGCTCTTGGCACCCCACCCGCCCGAGTCGCCGGTGGTCTTCGTCGACCGGTCGGTTCCGCCGAGGCTCTCTTCACGGGACGAGCCGCCGGTGGCGCCCGTTTCGAGGTTCTGGCTGGCGTCGAACGACTGGGCGTCGACGTCGCGCATCTGCTCGCGGGACTTGTCGGCCTGCTGTTGGGTGCTCGGGCCGAGGACCTGGGCGCTCTGGACGCCGGTCATGATGGCCATGACCCGGACCTTCCCCTTGTAGTTGTCCTGAATGCGCGCGCCCCAGATGACGTTGGCGCTGGCTTCGAGTCGCTCGGTGATGTTCGAGGCGATCGACTCGGCCTCCTTGAGCGTGAGGTCCGGACCGCCCGTGATGTGGACGAGCCCGCCCGAGGCGCCGCGGTAGTCGACGTCGAGCAGCGGGTGGTTCATCGCGTCCCGGACGACCTCCTCGGTCTTGTTCTTGTCCTGGGTCTCGCCGACCAGCATCACCGCGACTCCGCCCTGATTCATGATCGAGGTCATGTCGGCGTAGTCGAGGTTGATGAGGCTCGGCTGGGTGATCGTCTCCGAGATCCCCTTGACCGTCTCGGCGATGATCTGGTCCATCACCGAGAAGGCCTTCCCGATCGGCAGGTTCGGGACGTAGTCGAGCAGCCGGTTGTTGTCGAGCACGATGATGGAGTCGGCCTCGTTGCGGAGCTTTTCGAGCCCTTCCTCGGCCTTCACCGTCCGTGCGCGCTCGACGTTGAACGGGGTCGAGACCATCCCGACGACGATGGCGCCCTGCTCTTTGGCGATCTTCGAGACGACCGGGGCCGCACCGGTCCCGGTGCCGCCGCCCATGCCCGCGGTCACGAACACGAGGTCGGCGTCGCCGAGTACCTCCTTGATCGTGCCCTGGGCCATCTCGGTGGCTCGCTCGCCCATCGAGGGGTCCCCGCCCGCGCCGAGGCCGTTGGTGAGGGACTTGCCGACCAGGATCTTCGTGTCGGCCTCGATCATCTTGAGGTGTTGCTTGTCGGTGTTGATCGCGACGGTGTCCGCGCCGTCGACTCCGATGTTGTACAGTCGGTTGACCGTGTTGTTGCCCGCGCCGCCACAGCCCACGATCACGATTCGGGGGTCGCCAAACTCGTCGCCGTTGGTGTCGGCGTCCAGCTCGCGGTTCTCCTGTTCGGCGTTCTCCAAGGCGTCTTGCACGATGTCCTGCATGCTTACACCTTGGCCCACGACCGCTTGTTCGTCGTCTGCTCTGTCGTGCCTTCGTCGTGTTCGTTGAGCATGTCGCGGACCGCGGCCCGAATCGCCTCGCTACGGTTCGGGAACTCCCCGGTCTCGACCATCTGTTCGACCTCCTCGATCTGCTGTTTCGGAATGCGAAGTGTCACACGCTCCATATTTTGTATTCCCCTTGAGGTAAGACGGCATGCGGATGCTCACACAGCCTGTCTTACGCCGCATCCGCCCGGAGCGCGGCCGTACGCCGACTCTCGGGCGCCGTGTAAGACAACCGTCTTACGTGGGCTAACCCACATAGTCAGAACTTAAATAATTAACGGCGAGTAGTAAAACGGCGTCTTACGTTCTGTCGAGGACGTCGGCCGCGGGCGTGCGCCGGCCACAGCCCGGACAGAACGCCCAGTCCGACCGAACCTCGTCGCCGCACTCGCAGAAGGCGCGTCGCGAGGCCTTCTCCCCGCAGTTCGGACAGTAGACGTGATCGTCCGACAGCGACTCCCCGCACTGGCCACACTCGCAGTCCCGCTCGCTCTGTCGGTCGCGGTCGTCCGTGGTGTCCCCGTCCCGGGCCGACTCGTCGGCCGCTCGCTCCCGGACCGCGCCGTCGGATTCGAGCGTGACGTTGACGTTCACGTCCCGACCGCCCTGCGGTCTCACGGACGAGCGGGCCTCAGGCTCTCGAGCGTCGAGGCGCGTGGCGACGAGCTCGTCGACGCGCTCGGCGAGGAGGCCGTCGAGACTCTCCTCGGCCCCGCCGGACGCCTCGCTCTCGGCGTCGAGATACGCCCGGAGCGCCTCGCGCATGACCTCGCTCTTCGACTCGTCGAGGGCCTCGATGCGCTCGATCAGGTCCTCGTCCGCGCGGAACGTTATCTTGCTCATGTAACTGTTCGTCACGATGTCGTCGCCCCCACCACTTCAATCTTACCGAGCGTCTGACACTGCCGTCCCGATTCGATCCCGCGTTAACACTCGAAAGTGTCTGTAAACGCGACTCCGAGCGCTTCACGGTCGGCTCTCTCGTCTCGGTCGCCGTCCCGTGCGCCGATCGACCCCGGTTCGCGAGGCGGCGTCCGGTCGGTAGCCGACGGCACGCCGTCGTCGAATAATAACCCTTAAGTCCGACAGACGACCTACGGTGAAACACGCCCGCCCTTAGCTCAGACTGGTAGAGCAGTCGACTGTAGATCGACTTGTCCCCCGTTCAAATCGGGGAGGGCGGACTTCTCCCCCGGTCGTTTCATTGTTGGTCGAGTAGCCGCCCTCGTTCGATCCCCGCAGGACCCGAGATAGTTCGATGGGTGTCCAAATCGGGTCCGCGCCGTCGTGTCTTTGGATGTTGCCCGAGCGGTGGACCAACTACGCATTTTGCGACTGACGGCTCTGCGTCCCGCTGGAACAGGTATAACACCTCTCTCGATCCTGAGACGGCCCCCGACGAAGTGGAGGGGGAGCGACCGGCGTTCTATTCGAGGAGATCGGCTTTTTCGAGCGCCTCCATCCACGACCCGAATCGGCGATAATAGGTCACGTGACCGTACGCCCCGTCTTCTGCCATGTCGGTCACGCGCGGGATGCCGTCGACGTCCTTCGCCAGCCGGCGGAGTTCGTGAAGCAGTCGCTCCTCCGGGATCTTCTCGGTTTCGAGCATCGCTTCGGTTTTCGCGTCGTTCCACGACCCGAAGCGGTTCTGGTAGGTCTTGTACGAGTACTCTCCGTGCTCGTCGAGATCGTACCGCGTCGGCGATCGACCGAGCTCCTCCGCGAGTCGCTGGAGTTCGCCGAGGAGTTCGTAATCGGTGTACTGCTTCGACCCGATCTCGCCGGGATCGAGGTCGGCGGCTTCGAGCGCGGCCTCCCAACTTTCGAACCGTTCGACGTAGGTCTCCGGGTGGAAGTCCCCCCGCTCGTGCATGTCCACGACAGTCGGCGTCTTCCCGAGCCGGGCCGCGAGCGCGCGGAGCGCGACCTCCAGAGTCTCCTCGCCGGGATCTGTCGCGGTGCACTCGCTCATCATACGTCTGTTTCTCGAACCTAGCTTAAACTCTTTTATCACGGACAAGTCTTCGCTCTATTTTCACATCAGATGAAGAAATGACATAAACTCTGTTTCATATAGAGAAGTTTTTATATACCCTTGGTGCCAAAATCTGAACTAAGCACGTATCACCACAGAGAAGTGTCGGACGTGGGGCGGCTTTGACAGGCTCTCCCCGCCGACGGACCAAAGTACTCGGTCGTTCGGCATAAAATGTGCGGCCACTTCTCAGAGATGATACCGTGCCGAACGAGAAACACAACTCATGAACTTCAAAACACTACTCACGGACGACGAGGCGGTGAGCCCGGTGATCGGGGTCATCCTGATGGTCGCCATCACGGTGATTCTGGCCGCCGTCATCGGCACCTTCGTACTCGGGCTCGGCGAACAAGTTCAACAAAATGCATCTGCAGGAGTTTCGGAGGCTGCGAATGATAACGCAGTCACTCTCAACTCACTAGGACCCAATACCCAAGGTATCCGGTGCTCGAATGAAGATGAGTCGAGCGGTGTTGAAAGTGTTGGAGAGGTCTTAGATTGTGATACCAGCGCCAATTCAGTTGTTGCCTACGGTGATGACGTAAACGACGCGACCGTCTACACATTCGATAGCTAGACTCGGTAGCCGCAATATAATACCGAACACTTTCTTGTTTATATAGGGGAATACCGATAACAGCCTAATTATTCCGATTACTCTACATGCTATTCATTCGACTATTTTGCTGAATCTGTGAATTTATCCCGGGCCAGAGCTGGTAATCTATGGTAATATACTCGTCCAAGTACGACTAATCTCACGTCGTCACATGGTGATGCTATCACTGTCAGCTTCAAGCATCCGTCTTTCGTGGTGCGTTCCAAGATGCGATCGTCACTATGTTCAACCCAGCACGCTGACCGATGACGACATTGTCTGTGGGAACGCCCGCTACTTCGTTCTTGTCTGATCCCTTCAATTTTCTCGACGGTCCCAGCAACCACGCTCGTGCCCGCTACCACATTAAAGAACACAGTCGACATCGTTCGCGCGACTTTCTCGTCTCGACTCTTGGCCCTTTAGGCGTCCTCGCCTCGACTCACTCCGAGTCGCCCCGGTCGGACGCTCCGTCCCGACACCGGAGGTACGCGTACCCGCCGGCGACGCCCGCTCCGAGGCCCGCGCCGCCGAGCGCCGCCAGCCACGGGGACCGCCCGGCCGAGACGCGTTCGAGCGACCCGGTTCCGTCGTCGGGCGCGGTCGCGGTGTAGCGGTGGACCTCGCCCGGGGCGATGGACGCCGAGGTCGTCGCGTCGAGGCGGGGCGCGTCGTCTGCTACCAGCGCTTCCAGCGTGTACTCGGTCGCGCGCCGGCCCGCGATCCGGATCCGATACGTGCCGGGCGCGAAGCCGTAGCGGTACCGCATCCGGGCGTAGGCGCTTCGCCCCCGGTCCATGTACGTCGCGGTGTCGCGTCCGAGCGGCCGATCGTTCGGTCCGACCACGGTCAGCGACACCCCCGGCGAGTCCACGACGAACAGCGCGAGTCGGAACGCCGCCTCCCGAAGTCGATCGGGGTTCGCCGCCAGCAGTGATCCCGGCCCGGGCGCGGTCTGGGCGGCGACGAGACGGTCCCGTCGGTTGAACACGAACTCGCCGTACTCGCCGTCGTACCGCCGGACGGTGGGTCGATCCCCGGCGGTGGCGACGTCGATCGCGGGCGGTTCGTCGACCCGTTCGTACCGCCGGGCGGGGTAGTTCGGATCGTAGACGAACAGCCGAGTTCGGTCCGAGTCCCGGCGGTAGTCGTACACCAGCACCTGGTGGGCGCGACGGTGGTCGCGATCGAACAGCGTGACGCTCGCGGTGTCGAACTCGTCGACGACCGACGTGACCCGATCGAGCTGGCGCCGGTAGTCGATCAGCTCCGGCGCGGCCATCGCCCGCCGGCCGAGCCACGCGTGGACGTTCAGAAACTGGGTGAGCTGATAGAGGTCGATCTCCCGGCTCGCCGGCCGGCCGTCGTCGCCGGCGGGCGCTTCGGGATGGGCGAGGTCGCTCGCCACCGACCGACCCGCGCGGAGCGTGTCGGGGTGCTCGTAGTACTGCTGGGCGGCGAACACCATCCCGTAGCAGTGGCCGTCGGTCGCGGACTGCTGGTTCACCGAGACGTAGAGCTGTTTGGCGATCGCGTCGAGGAGCGCGCCCGGCAGGTCCCGGACGTTTACGCCCGCGTCGGCGCGGACCGACTCGGGCCACCGCCGGCCGAGCACCCGCCGAATCTGCTCTTCGTCGACGGCGTCGTGATCGTGCTCGGGATACGCGGGATCGCTCGTCGACCAGTTCCGGAAGCCGAAGCCGTGGACCGCCGGGTCGAAGCCGTCGGCGTCGGGGCCGCCCCGCCTCGACACGCCCCGGCGCCCGGCGCGACTGCGCGCCCGATGGTCGGCTCTCGGCGTTCGATCTCGGGCGCTCGCGGTGCCGACCGCGAGCAGCGAGGCCGCCGCCGTCCCCAGGAACCCCCGACGGGTCGTTCCGGATCGCATCCAGTGCGTTCACGCCCGCCGATCACTTATTTCTAGCGTAGCTGAAATCAGACTATCGCGGCCAGGGACGCGTATCAGATCCGAACCACTCGGTTCCCAGACTGTACAGGAGGCCGAGGCCGAGCCCCCAGACGAGGTGGCTCGCGAGCGACGGCCACGCCAAGTTCGGCAGCGGCGCCGAGATCCCGACCAGCCGCAGCCACGTCGGCATGACGACGCCGGCCGCGAACGCCCAGAGGAACGCGCCCCAGCCCGCCCCGACGAGCAATCGGCCGCGCCGGCTCCTGCCGTACCGTTCGGGGACGACAGCCAGCATCGCCGCGTAGATCATCCCGAACACGACGCTGTGGAACTCGTGGGTGATCCAGCCGACGAGCGGGTTCGCGACGCCGTACAGCGCGCCGATGACGGGGATCGACCCGCCGGTGAGCTGATTGAACACGCCCATCGCACCCCCCGCGAGCACCGACGCGCCGACCGCGACCGTCAGCTCCGACGGCGAGACGCCGTACGACGAGACGCTCTCGGTCGGGGACGCCGGCGCCGGCCGGCTCGCCCGGACCAGCGTCACTTCGATGGTCGTCCCGTCGTCGGTCACGGTCGTGTGTACGTCGCCGTGGAACCGCTCGGCGAGCAGGCGGACTGCGTTGAGGCCGAACCCGCTCGACGGGTCGTCGTGGTCGGTGATGGCGCCGTCTTCGAGGATCTCGCGGTGGCGGGCCGGCAGTCCCGGTCCGTCGTCCGCGATGCGGACGGTCGCGCGACGCCCGCCGACGGTCGCGTCGATTTCCACGCGGGGCCGGTCGGAGCCGTCGTACGCGACGGCGTTCTCGATCAGGTTCTCGAACAGTTGGTCGAGCCGCTCGTTGGCCCACACCTCGACTCCCTCCGCCGGATCGACAGCCAGCGCGTACTCGGCGTCCGGATACGCCGCCCGGACCGACTCGACGCTCGCCCGCAGGCACGTCGCCAGCCCGACCGGCTCCAGTCCCCTCCCGGCCGATCGGCCCGTCTCGGTGAGGTACTCGACGTCCTCGATCGTGTCCACGATGTGGTCGGACCTCCGGCGGATGACGTCGGCCGACTCGCGTTCGTCCCCGGGGCGCTCGCGGTCGGCGATCGCGTCGGCGTACCCGCCGATGACGGTCACCGCGTTGAGGACCTCGTGGCGGAGGATCCGGTTGAGGGTGACCAGCCGGTTGGCCTGCGATCGGAGCTGGCGCCGCCGGCGCTCGGCCCGGGCGGCGTAGACGCCGGTCAGCGTCCCGCCGACGCTCCCGCCGATGAGGAAGTTCGAGAGGTACGTCTCCGACAGCACCGGCGCCATCCCGTCGACGCCGTCCGGGTTCGAGCCAAGCACCGTCAACATCACGAGCAGGAGCATCGCGCCGGCGCCGACCAGACACCAGGCGGTGGTGGTGCGGACGAACGCGCGGTCGAACGGTCCGACCACGAGCGCGACGCCGAACGCCGTCAGCGAGAGTCCGAGGACCAGCGGCACCAGCCCCGAGAGATAGAACGCCCGCGGCTCGTCGTAGATCGCCAGCGTCACCGTGAACCGAGTCAGCAGAAATCCGACGCCAGCGACCCCGAGGCCGCCGAGAGTCGCGTTTCCGGCCGGCGATGGGGTCGACCAGCGCATGCTACTCGGCGAAGCTTCCGATTCCCGATACAAATAGGTGTGGGTCCCGCGATCACGCGAGTCCGAAGGTCTCGGTGGTCGGGCGGCCGAGCACCTCGAGGACCGACTCGTAGAGGTCCCGGATCTGGGCCCGGGCGTGACTCCGTCGGGCCCGATCGGCAACCCACCGGTGGCGGACCACGCCGTCCGAATCCACGAAAAAGCAGGCCGGGCGCGCCCGCGGGGCAACCCCGAACGCCCGGTAGGTCACGCCGTACGCCCTCGCGATCGAGAGGTTCCGATCCGAGCAAAACGGGTACGGGACGTCGAGGTGCGCGGCGAACTTCCGGTTGGTCCGGGGTCGCGCCCGGTTGACGCCGACGACCCGGACCCGATCGTCGACGGTGAACCAGCCGTACTCGCCGACCGCCGACTCTTCGGCGAACGGTTCGAGTCCGAAGTCGGTGGGCTGGAACACCAACAGGACCGCGCGGTCCTCGCACAGCGACGACAGCGACACCGATCGGGTCGTTCCCTCAGAGGTAGAGAGTGGTGCAGTGAACTCCGGCGCCTCCGCGCCGACCGCCGGGCCGCGAGCGTCTGCCATCGGTCTCGTTTCGCGTCGTTCCGGCATAAGTTATTCGTCAGACGCACGTCTTCCGGACGTTTTATCTCCGGCGGGTCGAACGTCCGGTCGTGATGTCGGCGCAACTCGCGGACGCGGCGGTGGTCGTGGCGCTGGTGGGGTTCTACGGCGGTGTCGCACGCGACCTCGGCACGACGGCCGACCTCGTTGAGGCCCGGGTCGGCGTCGGGCTCTCGGTCGGTGCGTACGTCGCGGGCGGGGTCGCGGCCCTGCTGTCGCTGGCGATCGTCGCGATCGAAGCCGCCCGCGCCGCCCCGTCAGCGCTCGACGTCGCCGCGACTGCGGTCGGTCTGTCGGTCCTGTTCGTCGTCGTGTTCGGCCTGTTCTTCCGGATCGGGATCGCCGCCTACGCGGTGGCGCTCCGGGCGGGCCTGCGACTCTCGTGACCGGGTCCCGCGGGGTTGCCTCCACGTCAATATTTAACCGCGGGGGTTGCGTGGTTCGGCCTATGCCGACACGCGTTCCCGAGTCCGAGTTCGCGGACCGCCTCGACGCCGTCCGAAAGCGAATCGCCGACGCCGGCGCCGACGCCGGCGTCTGGTTCGGCGCGACCAGCATCGAGTATCTGACCGGGTTCGACCACATCCAGACCGAACGGCCCGTGGTCCTCGCGGTGACCGACGACCGAGCCGAGGTCACGGTCCCCCGGCTCGAAGTCGAGCGGGTCGAGACCAACCCGTTCATCGACGCGGTCCACAACTACTTCGACTACCCCGGCGGCGAACCGATCGAGGTGGCCGCCGAGATGCTCGCGGGTCTCGACGCGTCGTCGGTCGCGGCCGACGCCGACGGCGCCCCGGGCGCGATGGGCTACGAGGGGCCGGCGCTCTCGGAGTACGTCGACGTCGAGTCCCAGAGCTGGGTCGACCGGATGCGGTGGGCCAAGTCCGACGTCGAAGTAGACCTCATCCGCGAGTCCGCGCGGTGGGGCAACCTCGCTCACCGCTATCTCGCCGACTACACCGAGGTCGGCGAGCACCCCGCGACGGTGAGCCAGCGAGCGTCGATGGAGGCCTCGCGGGCGATGCTCGACGCGCTGGGCGACGAGTACGTCCCGCGCACGCGAGGAGACGGTCCCGCGATGGCGGGCTACATCACCGGCGAGCAGACCGCCCTGCCCCACGGCCACACCGCGAACCGCCGGCTCCGGGAAGGCGACGTGCTCGTGACCGGCGCGAGCGCGAACGTCGACGGCTACCACTCGGAGCTCGAACGCACGATGTTCCTCGGCGAACCCTCCGACGAGCAGGCCCACTACTTCGAGCTGATGCTGGAGGCCCAGACGATCGCCATCGAGGCGCTCGGCCCGGGCGTCCCGCTGTCGCACGTCGACGAGCAGGTGTGGTCGTACTTCGACGAACAGGGCGTGACCGATCTCGCACAGCACCACGTCGGCCACAACATCGGGCTCGGCGCCCACGAGCCGCCGTACATCGACCGCGGATGGTCCGACCACTGCGAGCGACGCGAGGAGCGCGACCCGGCCGACGCCGAGATGGAGCCCGGACACGTCTACACCATCGAGCCCGGAATCTACACCGACGAGTACGGCTATCGCCACTCGGACACCATCGCGGTCACCGAGGACGGCGTCGAGTGGCTGACCTACTTCCCGCGAGACCTCGAATCGAACGTCATCCCGGTCGAGTAGGGTCGACTCCGAGCGATTCAAGTCGGCTTGGACTAATCCCGGAGTAGTGGCAGTTTCGTTCGATCTGTTCGGGACGCTGGTCGAGGCCGACCGGCCGACCGATCCCGCGGCGGCGGTCGCGACCGAACTCCGCGAGCGGGGGGTCCGGGTCCCCGACGACTGGGACGCGGCCTATCGTGAGCGACACGTCGACGCGCCGGCCGGCGCGGAGGTGCCGCTGCCGGCCCACGTCAGTGGGGCCCTCGCCAGCCGCGGCGTCGACGCGCCCGGAAACGCCCCGCGCCGGGCGGTCGTCGCGGCGTTCGATCCCGACGTCGAGACGCGCGAGGGCGCCGTCGCCGCGGTCGCGGCCGCGAGCGATCGGGGGCCGGTCGGCGTGCTCTCGAACTGCGCGGTGCCCGAACTCGCCCGCCGGACCCTGATCCGGTCGGCGCTCGACCGCGAGGCCTTCGACGCGGTGGTCACCAGCGTCGCCTGCGGGTGGCGCAAGCCCGACCCGCGGGCGTTCGAGACCTGCGCCGACCGGCTCGGGGTCGGCGTCGAGGCGCTCGTCCACGTCGGCGACGACCCTCGGACCGACGCGGGCGTCGCGGACGCGGGAGGCGAGGCGGTCCTGCTCGACGACGTCGGCCTGACCGAGTTCCCGGCGTGGCTGGAGGGTCGGCGATGACCGCGGCGGCCGCCGGCGCGGTCGCGGTCGCGATCGTCCTCGACGCCGCACTCGCCGAACCGCCGACGCGGTTCCACCCGGTCGCGTGGTTCGGCTCGCTGGTCGCCTCCTTCGACCGCGAGTGGGTCCGCCCGCGGCTCGCCGGCGCGGTCGCGGCGGTCGCGCTCCCCCTGTTGGCGGCCGGCGTCGTCGCGCTCGCGGTCGCGCTCGCCCGCCGAGTGTTCCCGCTGGCGGGCGTCCTCGTCGCGGGGGTCGCGCTCTTTTCGACCACGAGCCTCCGGCGACTCGTCGCGAAGGCCGCCGAGGTCGCGGCGGCGACCGAGACCGACCTCCCGACCGCCCGCGAGCGCCTCCGGTGGCTGGCCGGCCGGGACGCGACCCACCTCTCGGCCGGCGAGGTCCGGAGCGCCGCCGTCGAGAGCGCGGCCGAGAACCTCACCGACGGACTGGTCGCGCCCCTGCTGGCGTTTGCCCTCCTCGCGCCCGCCTCCGTGGCGCTGGCGGCCGGCGCGGCCGCGTGGGTGAAGGCGGTCAACACCGTCGACTCGATGGTGGGCTACCCGCACAAGCCCCACGGCGGGGCCGGCGCCCGCCTCGACGACCTCGTCATGTGGGTCCCGGCCCGAGCCAGCGCCGGCCTGCTCGCTCTCGGGGCGCTCGCGGTCCGGGACGCCGACGCCGCTCGACCGCGACCGCTCGCGGCGCTCCGGGCGGCCCGCGAGTGGGCCGGCGTCCCCGCCTCGCCGAACTCGGGGTGGCCGATGGCGACGCTGGCGGCGCTTCTGGACGTCCGGCTCGAAAAGCCCGGCGCCTACGCGCTCAACCCCGGAGCCCCGCTCCCGACGCTCGCGGACGCTCGGGGCGGCGTCCGGATCGTCGGGGTCGCGGGACTGCTCTCGTTCCTGCTCGCGGGGGTGGTCGCGTGGCCCTGAACGAGGGGTCGCTCGCGGAGCGTCACCTGACCGCGCTCCGTGGCGCGCTCGGCTTTCTCACGCGCGCGCCGGTCGGCCACGACGAGCGGGCGTGGGACGCGTTCCGCGCGACGCCCGCCGCTTTCCCCGCGGTCGGCTGGATCGTCGGCGCGGTCGCGGCGGGACCCCTCCTCGTCGGGGTCCCCGCGCCGACTGCCGCGTTCGGCTACCTGCTCGCGCTCTACGCGATCACCGGGATCAACCACGCCGACGGGGTCGCCGACCTCGGGGACGCCGCGGTCGTCCACGGCGGCCCCGAGAAACGCCGGGCGGTGCTGAAAGACACCGAGGTCGGGGTCGGCGCGCTGTTGGCGCTCGGGGTCGTCCTCGTCGGGGTCGCGCTGGCGGGGCTGGCGCTCGCGCGTCGACCGCCGGCCGGGGCGTTCGGGGTCGTCGTCGCCGCGGAGGTCGGCGCCAAACTCGGGATGGCGTCGCTGGCGTGTCTCGGCCGGCCCGCCCACGAGGGGCTGGGCTCGGCGTTCGCCCGCCACCCGCCCGCCCGACTCGCCGGGCCCGCGGTCGTCGCCGCCCCCGTCGCGCTGTTGGGCGCGCCAGCGATCGCGGCCGTCCTCGGCGCGCTCGGGGCCGCGTTCGGCGTCCGGCGGTGGTTCGACGCGACTCTCGGCGGGATCAGCGGCGACGCGTTCGGCGCCGCCAACGAGCTCGGCCGGCTCGCCGGCCTCCACTTGGGGGTGATCGCGTGGACGCTCTCGTGATGTGTGGCGGGCGGGGCACCCGCCTCGACGCCGACGCCGAAAAGCCCCTGTTCGAGGTCGCCGGCGCGCCGATGGTCGACCGGGTCGCCGACGCGCTCGCGGCGAGCGGGCTCGAACGCGCCCACGCCGTCGTCTCGCCCCACGCCCCGGAGACCCGCGCGCACGTCTCGGCCCGCGAGGACCTCGCGGTCGTCGAGACGCCCGGCGAGGGGTACGTCGCCGACCTCCGGACCGCACTCGACCGGGTCGGGACGCCTGCGCTGACCGTCGCCGCCGACCTGCCGGTGCTCGACGGGGCGGCCGTCGACCGGGTCCGGGACGCCTTCGACGGGCGGTCGGTGACGGTCTGCGTGCCGGCGGTACTCAAGCGCCGACTGGGCGCGAGCGCCGACACCACCTTCGAGCGCGACGGGCGGGCGCTCGCGCCCGCCGGGATCAACGTCGTCGCCGACGCTTCCGAGGAGACCATCTACGAGACCTACGACGCGCGATTCGCGCTCAACGTGAACAGACGATCGGACGCCGACCTCGCCGAAACCCTGCTCGGGGGTGCGGATGGACCCCGATAGCGTCCGGGGGGTCGACCGCGTTCCCCACGGCGGGAGCGACGACCCCGACCTGCTCGACTTCTCGGCGAACACCAACCCCCGGACGCCCGACGGAGTCGATGCGGTCTACGACGGGGCGCTCGACGCGGCCCGATCCTACCCGAACGACGGCTATCCGGCCTTCCGAGACGCCGCCGCCGCCTTCGTCGGCTGTGACTCCGAATCGGTCGTCCCGACGCCCGGCGGCCTCGCGGCGCTCCGGCTCGCGTTCGCGACCACGCTGGGTCCGGGCGACGACGCGCTGGTCCCGTCCCCGAGCTTCGGGGAGTACGCCCGCGAGGTCCGCCTGCAGGGCGCGACGCCCGAGTTCGTCCCCCACGACGAGGTGCTCGACGCCGACCCCGACGACTACGCGCTCGCGGTCGTCTGCAACCCCAACAACCCGACCGGCGACGCGTACGACCCCGACGCGATCGAGGCGTTCGCGGCTCGCTGTCGCGACCGCGACACGCGTCTGGTCGTCGACGAGGCGTTCTTGGGGTTCACCGATCGACCCTCGCTGGCGGGCACCGAGGGCGTCATCGTCGCGCGCTCGCTCACCAAACTGTTCGGGCTCCCCGGGCTCCGGGCGGGGTTCGCGGTCGCGACCGGCGACCCCCGCGAGGCGCTCGGGACGGCCCGGCGGGCGTGGAACCTCGGCACGCCCGCCGCCCGGGTCGGCGCCTACTGTCTGGACCAGTCCCAGTTCGTCGCCGCGACCCGCGACCGGGTCGCGAGCGAGCGCGCCCGGCTGGCGGACGCGCTCGGCGAGCGCTTCGACGTCCACCCCTCCGAGGCCCCGTTCCTGTTGCTCGATACCGGCGCCCGTGATCCCGCCGACCTCGTCGCGGCCGCCCGCGACCGGGGCGTCGCGATCCGGGACGCCACCACCTTCCGGGGACTGAACTCGCACGTCCGGGTAGCGGTCCGCGCGCCCGCCGAGAACGACCGCCTGCTGGAGGTGCTCGCGAGTGTTTGAGACGGCGGTTCGGGACGGCGTCCTGCGACTCCGCCGCGAGGGCGCTCGCTGGCTCTCCTCGGGGTGGGCGGGCGGGCACTGCCGGGCCGACGCCGCGTACAACGTCTCGGTGCCCGAGGGGTTCGACCGGACCGACCTCGACGCCTATCTGGCCGAGCGCCGCGACCGGGTGGGCTTCGACGGGGCGGGGCCGGCCCTGCTCACCGGCGTCGACCTCCGCCACGCCCGGGGGGCGCGGTGTGGGCCGGTCGCGGCGGTCGCGACCGCGGGCCTCTCGAACCCGGCGGCGCTCCCGATCGACCCCGACCCCGACCCCGACCCCGACGGCGTCGAGCGGCCGAGCGACTCGCCCCGCCACGCGGGGACGGTCAACGTCGTCGTCGGCGCCGACCGATCGCTGGCCGACGGCGCGCTCGCGAACCTGCTCGCGGTCGCGGTCGAGGCCAAGACCGCGACCCTGCTCGCCGCCACGGGCTTTCCGGGCACGACCAGCGACGCCGCGATCGCGGCCTGCGACCCGGCTGGCGAGCCGGCGGCGTTCTCCGGGAGCGCGACCGAGGTCGGCGCGTGCGCCCGGGCCTGCGTCCGGGAAGCGGTCTCGGCGAGCCTCGACTCGCGGTACGCCGACGGCGACGGCGACTCAGCGCTCCCCGAGTCGGTCGCGGACGCAGACTACGGGGTCGTGACCGATCGGCGGGCGTCGGTGTTTACACCGTAACCGGCGATACGAAATCGACTGCGGGTGACGGACCGCGGAGGCGCGCCGTCGCGGTGAGCTCGGTCGATCCCGTGCGAAGTAACTAAATACGGTTTCGTAATACGGACTTTCCGGCGATATAGTAATCTATTGTAGTTTCCGACACCGGCTAGTTTTATACGCGCTCGCCGAGAGGGTTCTGACGAGCCGGACGAACACCGGTGACAGCACCCATGCCGACGACAGATACCGAGCGCGAGCGCCTCTTCATCGACGGCCAGCGCGTTCCAGCGACCGATGGCGAATGGCTAACGACCGAAGACCCGGCGACCGGCGAAGCGATAGCCAGCGTCCCGGAGGCGAACGCTCCCGACGTCGACCGTGCAGTCGAGGCGGCGGAGTCGGCGTTTCCCGATTGGCGAGACGTCTCGCCGTCGGAGCGCGGGCGTCTCCTCCGTGCGGTCGCCGCCGAGATCAGGGACTGCGCCCACGACCTCGCCGAACTCGAGAGTCGCGACCAGGGCAAGCCGCTGTCGCAGGCCCGTCGCGACATCGAGGGCGCGGCTCGCTACTTCGAATACTACGCCGGCGCGGCCGACAAATTAGAGGGGACGACCGTCCCGGTCGAGTCCGATCGTCTCGATTACACCGTCCGGGAACCGTACGGCGTGAGCGCTCAGATCATCCCGTGGAACTTCCCCGCGAACATCTTCGCGCGCGGCGTCGCGCCCGCGCTCGCCGCCGGTAACGCGACGGTCGTGAAGCCATCGCCCACGACGCCGCTTTCGGCCCTCCGGCTTGCCGAACTCTGTCAGGACGCGGGTCTCCCCGACGGGGTCGTCAACGTCGTCACCGGCGGCGCCGAGCCGGGCGCAGCCCTGACCGGCCACGAGGACGTCGACGCGATCACGTTCACCGGGAGCGTCCCCACCGGTCAGCGCGTGATGGAAGCGGCCGCAGAGACGATAACGCCGGTCACGCTCGAACTCGGAGGGAAGAACCCGGCCGTCGTCTTCCCCGACGCCGATCTCGACGAGGCGGTCTCGTGGATCGCGACCGGAATCTTCACTAACGCCGGACAGGTCTGCTCGGCCGCAGATCGGGCCCTGGTCCACGAAGACGTTTACGAGGAGTTCGTCGATCGCATCGTCGCCGTCGCGAACGCGTACGAACTCGACGCCGGACTCGACGACCCAGACATGGGTCCGCTCAACCACGCCGCACACCGCGAGAAGGTCGAGCAGTACATCCGGGTGGGACGCGAAGAGGGCGCGACGGTCGCGGCCGGCGGTGGGTCGCTCGACCGCGACGGCCACTTCGTCGAACCGACGGTGTTCACCGACGTTTCCCCCGAGATGCGGATCGCCCGCGAGGAGATCTTCGGTCCCGTACTCACCGTCGTTCCGTTTTCGGACGTCGACGAGGCGATCGCCGTCGCGAACGACGTCGAGTTCGGCCTCGCGGGCGGTGTCTTCACCCGCGACGTGAAACGCGCTCACGCCGTCGCGGGCCGCATCGACGCCGGAACCGTCTACGTCAACGAGTGGTTCGGCGACCGGACGGCGACCCCGTTCGGAGGCTACAAGCGGAGCGGAATCGGCCGCGAGAAGGGACTCGAAGCGCTCGACTCGTACCTCCAGACCAAGAACGTCGCGCTCTCGCTCGACGAGGGCCACCCCGACGTGCCCGGATTATAATTTCTCGCCTCGAAGGTTAGATTTTTACCGCGTCGAGCGCAATCACGGCCCAATGGTCGAGGCGTTCGCGGTGGCGAGCGGGAAGGGCGGCACCGGCAAGACCACCACGACGGTCGCGCTCGGGATGGCGTTGGCCGAGGAGTACGACGTGACCGTGGTGGACGCCGACACCGGGATGGCGAACCTCCTCTTTCACACCGGCCTGACCGACGCCGACGCGACCCTCCACGACCTGCTGATCGCGGGGTCGGCCAGATCGGTCGAGGACGCCGTCTACGAGCGGTTCGGCATGCGAGTCGTGCCCTGCGGGACCAGCCTCGAGGCCTTCGAGGCGGCCGACCCCGACCGGCTCCGAGCCGTGGTCGCGGAATTGGCGGCCGACGCCGACGTGATCCTGCTGGACTCGCCGGCGGCGCTCGGCTCGAAGAGCGCGGTCCTCCCGGTCGTGCTGGCCGATCGGGTCGCGGTGGTGGTCGAGCCGACGATCCCGGCGCTCAGCGACGGCCTCAAGGTCCAGGAGTACGCCGCCTCCTACGGCACCGACACCGCGGGCGTCGTGTTCAACAAGGTCCGAGACCCCGAGGCCGCCTCGGACGTCGCCGAGAAGGCAGAGCGGTACTTCGACGGGCCGACGCTGGCGACGGTCCCCGACAGCGACGCCGCCCGGGCGGCCCGGCGGGCGGGCGCTCCCCTGCTCGCTCACGCCCCCGACAGCGACGCCGCCCGAGCGTATCAGGCGGCGGCGGGGACGCTCGACGTGCGGGCCGGCGAATCGGACGCGGTGGCCGACCGCTTCCGGAGCGCGGTCGCGCCGGACTCGCCATGAGCCTCCCGTCGGGTACCCTCGTGCTGTCGCGAGTCGTCGGCGACCCCGGGGACGCGCTCGCGACCGCCCTCGACCGCGGGCTCACGGGCTATGCCGTCCTCGAACCCCAGGACGCGCTCCTGCTCGACGGGACGGGCGAGGGCCGACTCACCTTCGAAGACGGCGTGCCGGTCGCGGCGGGCCACACCGGGACGGGTCGGCGCGGCGCCGACGCACTCGCGGACCTCGCGGTGCCCGGACCCTACAGGGTCGAACTCCGGTCTGTCTCGGCGGGGGCGCTCGAAGCGTACCACCGCGAGGCCGACCGCCGAGTGGCGGCCGACGCGCCGGCGGACCTGCTGGCGGGCGACGCCGCCCTCGCCGACCGGACGCGGGCGGCCGCCCCCACGAGCCGTCGCGACGAAACCGCCGACGCGGGGTCGATGGACGCGGTCGAGGCGTTTCTCGACGACGAGGAGAAGATCGACGCGATCCGCGAGCGCGCACGCGAGGAGGCTCGCGAGCGCGCCGAGCAGTGGGGGTTCGACGAGACGCTGGAGTGATCAGGGCGCGAGCGCCCACAGCGTCCCGTCGGTGGTCTGGGCGTACGCTCGCTCGCCGTCGGTCGCCAGCAGGGCGCTCGCCGACAGCTCGGTCCGCCACGCTTCGGTGAACGTCTCGGCGTCGAAACAGGCGACGGTGTCCTCGGCCGTCCGGACGACGAACCAGTCGCCGCCGGTCGCGGTCCCGCGGACCGGCGCGTCGAACCGCGTCTCGCGGCGCTCGACCCCGGTTTCGGGGTCGAGCTCGTACAGCGTCCCGAACGATCCGCCGACGCCGGCGGTCCCGGTCGCGACCAGCATCGACCGATCGGTCGGACGGATCCCGGCCACGCCGGCGCTCTGACCGAAGGTGTGCGTCCACCGGACGTCGCCGCTCGTCGCGTCGAGTGCGGCGAGCCCGTCGCCGTTGTCCCCGCCGACGTACGCCGTCCCGTCGCCGAGAGCCGGGCCGGCGTTCGTCGAGAAGTCGGTGTCGGCGCGCCACTCGACGCTCCCGTCGGCCGGCGCGAGCGCGACGATGCCGCCGTTCCCGCCGTAGACGACCCGCCGTCCGTCGGCCGCGAGCTGCTCGCCCGGCGCGACCACGATCGTGAAGGTCGCGCCGTCCCGGTCGTCGAACTGCCAGCGCACGCTCCCGTCTGCGGGGTCGATCGCCGCGAGCCCGCCGTTCGCGGCGTAGAGCGCCCCGTCGGCGGCGGCCATCGCGGACGCGAGATTCCGAACCGATCCGTTCCAGCGCCGCTCGCCCGATCTCGCGTCGAACGCGAGGACGCGGGCGGTGTCGCCGCCGGCCTTGACGCCGACGTAGACGACGCCCCCGGCGGCCTCGACGCCGGTGACGCGGCCCACCTCCTTCGACCAGCGCCGCTCGCCCGACGCGGCGTCGAAGGCGTCGACGCGACCGTCCTCCAGGTCCCCGTCCGGACCGGCGGCCGCGACGACGCTCCCCGTGAGCACCGGCGGCGAGAGGGGGCTCGCGCCGCCGACCGATGCGCTCCAGACGGTTCCCTCGGGCGGATCGTCGAGGAGTCCGGTACAGCCGGCGAGGCCGCTGACGGCGGCGGCGCTACACGTCGCGAGGAATTGGCGTCGGGAGGGCATTATCGGGACGTGGGACGGTCGGGACAATAGTCTTCCCCCGCGTTAATGGCCGTCTCCCGCGGCTCGCCGGGCGAGAACGACAGCACGATGACAAGATCTATCCGGGCGCCCTCTGTAGGTCACGACGCATGACCGCCATCGAATTGGACTCCCTCCGCAAGCGGTTCGGCGACGTGGTCGCCCTCCGCGGGCTCGACCTCGCCGTCGAGTCCGGGGAAGTGTTCGGCTTCCTCGGGCCGAACGGCGCGGGCAAGTCCACCACCATCGACGTCCTGCTCGACTTCCTCCGTCCGACGGCCGGCAACGCCAGCGTCTTCGGTCTCGACGCCCAAACGGAGACCAAACGGATCAGGCGCCGCATCGGCGTCCTCCCAGACGGCTACCACCTCGACGGCCACCTGACCGCGCGCCACCACCTCGAATTCGCCGTCGACTCGAAGGGCGCCGACGACGACCCCGCGGCGCTGCTCGATCGAGTCGGCCTCGACGGCGTGCTCGACCGCCGGGTCGGCGGCTTCTCGAAGGGGATGGCCCAGCGGCTCCTGCTGGCGATGGCGCTGGTCGGCGACCCCGACCTGCTGATCCTCGACGAGCCCTCGACCGGCCTCGACCCCAACGGCGCGCGCCGGATGCGCGAGATCGTCCGGACCGAAGCCGACCGGGGCGCGACCGTCTTCTTCTCGAGTCACATCCTCGGGCAGGTCGAGGCGGTCTGTGACCGCGTCGGCATCCTCGCCGACGGCGAACTGGTCGCGGTCGACACCATCGACGGGCTCCAGGACGCCGTCGGCTCGGAGGCGACCATGACCGTGACTCTCGACCGCTCGCCCGACGGCGCGCTCGACGCCGTCGGCGACCTCGACGGCGTCTCGAACGTCGCCGCCGACGGCGCGACCGTGTCGCTGTCGTGTCCCGACCGACGGAAGATGGACGCCCTCGATGCGCTCCGGGCCGACGGCGCGACCGTCCTCGACATCGAGACCAGCGACGCGTCGCTCGACGACCTGTTCGCCGCCTACACCGGAGGGCGCGAATGAGCTGGACGGTCGTCGCCGAGCGAAACGCGCTCGACCCCTACCGGTCGCGGTCGCTGTGGGTGTACCTCGCGGTGTTCGTCGTCCTCTTCGGGCTGGCGGGCTACGTCGTCGCGCCGGGCGGCCAGCCACTCGCCGCGGCGCTGGTCGGCATCGTCGCGTTCTTCGTGCCGCTGGTCTCGCTGGTGGTCGGCTACCAGTCGGTGGCTCAAAGCCGCCAGAACGGCGGGCTCCGGGTCGTGCTGTCGTACCCGCATACGCGCCGCGAGGTGGTCGTCGGGACCGCCGTCGGGCGAGCGATCGTGATGGCGGGGCTCGTGACCGCCGGCTTCCTCGCGGCGGCGCTCGTCGCCGCTCTCCGGACGGGGGTCCCGGAACTCGGATCGCTCGCGGTCGTCTGGGCGCTCGGCGTCCTGCTCGCGGTCTCGATCGTCGGGCTCGCGGTCGGCATCTCGGCGGCCGTCCGCACTACCAATCGGGCCGCCGTGCTCGGGTTCGGGACCTACCTGCTGTTTTTAGGGCTGTGGAGCCAGCTCCCGGGTATCGTCCGGTACGTGCTCAACGGCTTCTCGCCGCCCCGCGGCCCGATCCCCGAATGGGTCGCGGTGTTCGGCCAGCTGAACCCCACGAACGCCTTCCAGACGGCGGTCCGGGGACTCGTGTCGGGCGGACCGGCGCCCACCGAAGCGTTCTACGCGACAGCGTGGTTCGGCGTTCTCGTGCTCGTCGCGTGGCTCTGTCTCCCGCTCGTCGTCGGAATCCTCCGGTTCGACCGGAGCGACCTGTGAGCGTCTCTCGCATCGCTCCCCGGTCTGCGGTTCGTCGCGCCACCGTGAGCGGCTCTCGAGGTCAGCCGACGCTCTGGACGACGGTCGTCAGCGACCACTCCGCGCCGTCGGTCGTTATCCGCACGTCGAACGCCGCGGCGAGGACGTGGGTCTCGCCCGCCCGCTCCTGAACGACGACGCCGTCGATCGCCTCGCAGTCGCCGAACTGCCGGTCGGGTCCGCCGGGGCAGTTCGCGCGGCGCCACGCGTCGGCCGCCGACTCGTTGTACGCGACCTGATAGACGGTCCCCGACTCGACCCGCGAGGACCGGAGCGCGTCGAGTCGGGGCGCCACCGACGACCGCATCGTGGCCACCGCGTCGTCGCGCTCGTCCCACGCCGCGCCGGTCGTTCCGGCCGCGGCGTCGTGGACCGCCCGGGTCAGGAGCCGGTCGGCGTTCTCGGCGGGCGCGTCGTACCCCTCGCTCGCGGTCACGTCGGCGTGGTAGCCCAACTGGACGTACGCCATCA
This sequence comes from Halorussus marinus, assembly GCF_004765795.1. Lineage (GTDB taxonomy): Archaea > Halobacteriota > Halobacteria > Halobacteriales > Haladaptataceae > Halorussus > Halorussus marinus. Next base: position 200,913 of record NZ_SBIV01000002.1, on the reverse strand, counting down.
CCACCGGCGCGAGCGCGACGGCGACCACCGCCGCCGAGACGAGGACGAGTTGGGCGCGCTCGCCCGGCGCTACCGGTCGGCTCACGCGTACCACACCCTGATTCTCACGTCGCCGCCGCCGGTCGTCACGGTCGCCGACCCGACCGCGATCCCGGCTGGCTTGCGGAAGCCGACCGATCCGTATGGGGTAGTCACCCGGAAGAGGAGGTTGTCGGGGAGAATTCGGGCGACCCGGCGTTCGAGGGCGGCGCGCTCGCGGTCGAACGCCGCCCGCGTCCGGACTACCTCCGCGAGTCTGGTCGCGCCCCGATGGCGGGGCGGTTCTCCCGCGAGGACGGTCGCGGCGTCGGCGGCGTACGCGTCGAGTTGCGCGCGCCGATCGTCGGGCGGCGGACCGCCGAGTGCGAACCCCATCGCGACCGCGAGGATCAGGATCGCGCCGACCCCGGCCTCGACGACCGACAGCGAGAGCTGTCCGCGTCGCCCTCGGTCACCCATCGACGGTCACCGCCAGGAGTTCTTTGCGCGTCTCGGCCGGCGCGTAGGTCACTTCGAGACTCTCGGTCGGCAGCGGACCGTCGGTCTCGAACGAGAGGGTCGTGGTCTCGAACGCCGACAGCCGAACGTCGAACCGCCCCGCAAGCCCCGACCCGTTCCGGAGGACGACCCGGTCGTTCGCCCGGACGGTCTCGACGGTCGTCCCTGCCGGCGGCGAGAGCTCGATGGTGGCGTTCGGCGAGCGCCGCGGGAGGGTCACCGTCGGTTCGGCCGCCGAGAGGTCGGGGTGGAGCGTCGCCGCTTCGCGCTCCTCGACCAGCACTACACGCTGGATCGTCGTCCCGCCGGCGGGGTCGCCCGCGATCGCCACGGTTCGGTCGCCGATCCGGAGCCGAACGTCCCGACCGTCGGCGACCGGGAACAGCGTCCGGAGCCGACTCCCGTTCAGCGCGCCGAGTTCGTCGGCGTCGAGGACGTTGGCACGGGCGGTCACCCGCGTCTCGGCGCCGACCAACCGCTCGGAGAGCGCGACCGCGACCCGCCGCTCGCCCGGGTCGCGGTCGGCGGCGACGAACGCCCGGTCGGCCATCCCGAATCCGAGGATCGAGACCGTCGTCACGACGAGCAGGGCCACCGCCAGCGCCGGGAGGTTCATCTGGGCGCGACTCATTCGGCCGCCCCCGATTCGAGCGCGACGGTCAGTCCGTCGGCGTCGCCCCGGACCGCGACGACCGCCGGCTCGCCGCTCGACCAGTTGCCGGTCACCGACTCGACGGCCGCCGGGAGCGCGAGCCGCGCCCGGCCGCCGACCCCGTCGCGCGGGTGGTCGAGGACGAGCGTCCGGTTCTGGGCCCGGATCGAGTACCCCCGCCCGCGGATCGTCGCGGGCAGTGCCACCCGCACCCGTGTCTCGACGGCCCGCGCCGTCGGGGGAACCGCCTGCTGGACGCGCTGGGTCGACTGGGAGAGGACCCGATCGCCGACCTCCGCGCCCGCGGCGGTCCGGTACTCGGGCACCAGCCCGCCGTACAGCGTCGCCCCGAGCAACGAGACGTAGAGGACGACGATGCTCGCTTCGAGGGCCTTCCCGACGACCGGCGAGACGCCCCTGTCCCGGCGGTCGGGTCGCGGGTTACGCACCGCGGACCTCCAGTCGCATGTCGTGGACCACGAGGTACGCGACGCGCTCGCCGGGGAATCGGGCGACCACGCTCGGCTCGTCGTCGCCCGCGAACCGCCGCGTGGTCACCGTCGCGTTCCGCTCGCGGAAGTGGCGGGTCCACGCCGCCGGCGTCGCGGTCTCGATCGCCACTCGGTAGGAGCCGGTTCCGAGGTCGGTCCGCGCGTGGCTCACGTCGGTGCGGAGGAGCGCCGATCCGCCGCCGGTCGCCGCGATCGACCCCGAGCCGTTCAGCGCCGGCGCGCCGACGACGAGCACACCTTCGGGGCCCCTGTCTCCGCGGGACGCCGTCACGGGCGGCGGCGTCCGGAGGCGGGCGTTCGCGCCGGTCCCGCGGACGACGGCGCCGGCGAGGGCGGCGACCCGCCGGTCGCCCGCGGTGAACACGAGCGCGTCGACGCCGACGGTGCGAACGACCCCCGACTCGTTCAACACCCGGAGGTTCCGGTCGACGGTCTCCAGTCGCCCCTCGGTGAACGACACCCGCCCGCGGCGGACGCCGGTCGCCTCGACGGGCGCGAGCGCGGCGTCGAGGTCGGTCGCCACCCGGGTCGCGTCGGCGGTGGCGGCGTTCTCCTCGACGACCGTGCCGACGCTCGCGGTCAGCGTCCCGAGCGAGACGACGACCACTCCGAGCAGGACCGCGACGCCGACGACGCTCGACTGGGCGCGGACGCGCGAGTTCGGGCGCCGACTCATACCATTCCCACCCCCGCGAACACGAAGTACGCGACCCCGACCAGCGCGCCCGAGTGCAACAGCGCCTCGTACGGACCCCTGCTCGCGTAGCCCGCGAACCACCCGCAGGCGAGCATCGTGGCCTGCGTGACGACGTAGAACCGGTGTCTGTCGCGGGCGGGCTCGACCGCGTCGGGATCGAGCGCCATCCCTGCGTCGGTGGTCGAGAGCGACGACAACTGAGCGAAACTGTCGAGCACGTAGACGTCGACCGCGACCATGATCAGCACGACCAGCATGCCGGTGGTCCACCCGACCGCGACGTAGACGAGCATGTTCGCGCGAAGCGCCTTGCGCTCGTGGTAGAGCCGTCCGATCTCGACCTGCAGGGTCTCGAAGACGGCCTCGGCGTCGCCGCCGGCGTCGAGCGCGCCCGTCACGAGGCCGATGCTCTGGTCGGCCAGCGGCGTCCCGACCCGGTCGACGAACCGCGCGAGCGACGCCGACTGGAGGTTCTGCTCGCGGGTCGTCAGGTTCGCGTTGAACGCCAGATCGGCGACGTCGGGGTCGAGCGCACCCAGATCGACGTCGCTGGCGACCCGTTCGACCGCCGCCGAGAACGGCCGGCCGAGGCTGACGTGGCCCGAGACCGCGTGGACGAAGTCCTTGATCTCGCGGTCTTTCGCGTCGTCGAGGCCGGCTCGGCGGAGCGCGACGAGCCCGACCGGCACCGCGAACGCGACGTAGCCCAACAGTGCCACGTCGACCGGCTTGGCCCCGGTGGCGTGGAGGATCGCGACGACGCCGGCCGCGAACGGCGCGGCCGCGACGACCGCGCTGGCCGGGTTCCGGAGCGCGCTCGCGGCGGTCGCAAGCGCGCCCGCGGGTCGGTCGTAGCTCCGGCCCGACTGGTCCGGGGGCCGGAGCCGCGCGACCATCGCGGCCGCGCCGCCCCCGACGACGAGGATGAACGCGCCGCTCCCGTACACCAGCACCGCGCGGGTCGAGGTCGTCCCGAACGGGGTCGCAACGGGTTCGCTCAGCCCCGGCGCGAGCACGCTCATCACGGTCAGGACGATGACCAACAGTGCGGGCATCACCAGCAGGACGATGAACATCTCCGCGACGAGTTCGAGGAAGTCGCCCGCCTGCTCGCGAGTCTTCGACTGGCGGTGGCTCAGCATGCGGCTCTCCATCTGGAGGTACTGGGCCAACGCGTCGGGGCCCTGTTCGGCGTGCTCGCGGAACTTCACGAGGAACGGCGCCAGCGCGTCCCGCGAGGGGGTGTCCCGGGCGACGACGCCTAGCCCCTCCCCGAGGCTCCCGCTCAGGGCCGCTTTGTTCAGCGCCTTCCGGAACGCGACCGCGGTCTCGCCGTACGCGGCCTCGCGGTCGGCGACTTTCCGGAGCATCGCCGCGCCGTCGTCGCTTCCCGACGACAGCGCGTGGAGATACCGGACCGCGCCGGGGAGCGTCCGGTCGATGTTCGACCGGCGGGCGTCGGCGGCCCACTTGAGGTAGCGTCCCCCGAGCGCGACGACCGCGCGCTTGGCCGCCAGCCCCGCGGCGGCGCCGACGAGGAGCGCCGTAGTCGTCCCCGAGACCGACGGGCCGGAGACGGCGTCGAGGCCGGGTACGCCCCGCCGGACGAACGACGCGACCGCCCCGACGCTCGCGTCGGGCAGAGCCACGACCGCCCCGAACGCCCACACCCCGGCCAGCCCGAACGCGAGCCACGAGAGGCCGTACGTCCGCGCGAGGTAGACGTCGAAGCTCGCGGTCACGCCGGTCGCCCGGTAGCGCTTGCGGTCGGCGTCGTGGCGGGCCGAATCGGCGTGCCGGGAGAACAACGCGTAGAGCGCCCGATCGAGGACCGAGAGCGACCGCGACCCGCGGTCGTCGACGGCGCTCGTCTCGGCGACGCTCACGGCGCCCCCCGGTTGGCGCGCTCGACGGTCGCGGCCTCGTTGGTCTGGAGGTCCGAGAGGAACCCGAACAGCGCCTCGAAGTCGTCCATTCCCTCCCGCTGGAGGTACTGGACGTACCGGTGTTTCCGGTGAAACTCCGCCTCGACGTCCTCGACGGTGCGGTCGCCGCGGGCCGCGAGACGGTGGAAAAACCGGTGGCGCCGGTCGCGCTCGTCGTCGCCGAGCTGGGGGTGGTCGTACGCGAACCGGTATCGCCCGTCGGTGTCCCGGTACGCGACCGTGTTCCAGTAGACGGTGGCGTCGTCCTTGTGGACCGCGCCGCACCGCGACCGGTCGGCGTCAAGTGCCTCGAACGCCGACTCAGAGAGGAGTTCGACGACCTCGCCGACGTATCGCTCGCCGTCGACGCGCCGAGGGAACACGACCAGATCGAGCTCCCGGAGGAGGTAGGGCGGCAGGCCCTGCTCGACCACCCGATTGACGAGCTTCTCGACGTCCTCGGCGTGGGTTGTGCCGATGATGCCGTGGCCGGTGTTGAGGCTCTCGGCGAACGTCCGGAAGCTCGCTGGCGTGTTGATCTCCGCGATCACCTCCACGTCCGGATTCAGGTAGTTGCACTCGGTCATCAGATCCGCCATCGTCACGCGCTTGTAGTCGCTCTCGTGGTCGCGCGTGGTGAGCGAGACGCTCGTCTCGTGGGGGAGCCGGACTTCCCGGGAGCCCTCGTCGATCGAGATCGGGCGGTCGCGGTAGGGCACGAACGGCATGTGGGCGTTCATCAGCGTCGTCTTGCCGGCCCCGGTCGGCCCCGAGAAGAGGACGACGCCGTGGTGCTCGTAGGCCTGCCACAGCAGGGTCACGATCTCCGTCGAGAGGCTCTCGGATTCGAGCAGGTCGACGGGCGTCATCGCCTCGGGCGCCTGCTTGCGGATCGAGATGTGTGGGCCGTCCTCGCTGATGACTCCGAGCGCGACCGCACACCGGATGGTCGTCCCGTCGGGGACGCCCTCCGGCTGGAGGTTCACCTTCGCGCTCGGGTTCGAGGCGTTGAGCTCGGTGCCGTCGGCGGCGGCCATCTGGGTGACGACGTTGACGAACGCCGACTCGTCGTCGAACGAGAGGTTGGTCGGGATGCGCTCGCCGTGGCCGATCTCGCGGCCCCGCGGGACGACCTTGATGCGTTCGCCCACGCGGTTGGCCTCGATGTCTTCGAGCAGGTCGTCCCGGATCGGGATCGTGAGCTTGCCGTGGCCAACGAAGTCCCGCATCACGTAGTAGACGAGGTCCGAGAGCCGATCGGTCGAAAAGCGGTGGTTCACCGGCGGCACCGCCAGATCGTACTCCGCGAGGGCGGCCCGCGTGCGGTAGGCCGCGGCGTCGAGCCACGCTCGGGTGTTGCGGGCGGTGAGCCGCCGCGAGAGGAAGGTCCGGGCGCGCTCGCGCACGAACGCCGCCCGGTCTTCGACCACGCCGTCGACGTTGGTCTCCCAGATGCGGTCTTTGCACTCGCGTATCAGTTCCTCGTCGCCGGGCAGGAGATCGGGCTCTTGGACCGCGTACTTCGTGGTGAAGGCGTCGTTCGCCAGCAGGTGTTCGCGGTAGATCACGACCGGCACCCGGAAGTTCCGGAACCCCACCGCGTGGGTCTCGACGCGCTCGCTGGCGAACCGGCTCAGGAAGTCGGCGTCGGCGGGCAGGGCGGTGTCGGCGGGCGCGTAGTCGTCGGTGTGGACCACGAGGCGGTCGCCGGCGGTGTCGGCGACCTCGATGCCGGAATCGAGCGCGAGCGGAGTGAGCTCGCCCAGACACCGCAGGTCTCGGAGCGCTCGGTACTCGACCCGCCGGCGGGCCTCGGGCGGCAGATCTGTGAGCCGGTCGACGATCCGGCGGTACTTCGGGTCGAGGCCCGCGTCCATCCGCTCGGTCGCGCCCTCCCGGGTCACCGGCCGCCGGAGGTTCGCGTCCGAGAAGTGCTCCTCGACCCGGGAGAGGGCGTCGGCGCCGGCCGGCGAGAGGCTCGGCTCTCGCACGCGGTAGTCGAAGCCCTCGCCGGCCTCGCGGATGGTGGCGATCACGTCGGGGTGGAGCTCGTACTGGTCGCGGACGGTCGGCGCGTACCACGCGTCGGGGTCGTCCGGCGGCTTCGGCGCCGGAACCGTCGGCGGTTCGGGGCTGCCGGGAGCCGATCCCGGCGCTTCCGGAGACGGCGATAGCCCTGCCATAGGATAATTCTGATACTTATACAATTTAAATTTTTAGAAACGGAGACGGTGGATAACTCTGGGTGGGCGACCGGCGACCCGACCCCGCTCGACTCGAACGCCGTCGGGTATCGCCGGCGTTCGATCCCGGGACGAATCCCCAAACGCTAAGGTATCAATCGCGCTACCTTCTGCCGTGGACAGCGATACCGTACGGCCCGTCGTCCTGGCGCTGTTGTGTGTCCTCGCTATCGGCGTGGCGGCCGCGACGCTGAACTCGGCGGTTCGGACCGACGCCGGCGGCGGGTTCGGCGTCGGATCGCCGGCGTCGGACGCGGGGTCGCCCGGCGGCGCCGACCCCGAGTTCAGCCTCGGGAACGGATCGGCGGGCGCGGGGCTCGGGTTCGACTTCCCGTGTTACCCCATGTTGGTCGAACCGTGGGCGGTCGGGCTGATCGTCGCGGCGTTCGCGCTCGGGGGGTATCTCGCGTACCGTCGGCTCGGCGGGATCGGGGTCGTGGCATACGCCCTTCCGGTCGGAATCCCGCTCGTGCTGGCCCACGCGTTGCTCACCGCGTGTCTCTCGCCGTCGACTTCCGAGTCCGAGAGCCTGCTCCCGGGCGGGGCCGGTAACATCTCGTTGCCCGGCGGCGGGAGCGGCGTGCCGGGGTCGGGGTCGGGGACGACTCTGACCGACCCCTCGGTGTTACTTCTGGTCGGACTCGGCCTCGCGCTCGCGGGAGCGGTCGCGCTACTGGTCGTCTCGTCGAGCGGCGACGACGCCGACCCCGACGAGTCGGTCGCCGGCCCCGAGACCCGAGAGGACGTCGCCGCGGTGGGCCGGGCGGCCGGCGCGGCCGCCGACCGCATCGAGGACGCGACCGACGTCGACAACGAGGTCTACCGGGCGTGGCGCGAGATGACCAGCCATCTCGACGTGGCCAACCCCGACTCCAGCACGCCCGCCGAGTTCGCGGCGGCCGCGGTCGAGGCGGGCATCGATCGGGAGGACGTAGAGGAACTCACCGCGCTGTTCGAGGAAGTCCGGTACGGTGGCGAGTCGCCGACCGACGACCGCGAGCGCCGGGCGCTGGACGCGCTCCGAAGCGTCGAGGAGTACGCCGACGACGGAGGGCCCGGTCGATGACCGATCACCCGATTCTCACCGCGGTCGGCGTGGGGGCGGTCGGACTCGGCGTCCTGCTGGTCGTCCAGCCGGGGCTCGCGGCCGCCGTCGGCGCCGACTACGTGGCGGTCACCGTGGTCGGACTCCTTGCGGTCGTGCAGGCGGTCCGGGTCGTTCAGCGCCGCCGATCGACCGAGATCCGCGGCGCGGCGACGCCCGACGTCGAGACGGTAGAGACCGTGCCGACCCCGGGCGAGGCGTTCGACGACCGCGTGGCGGGGCTCGGGGCGGGCGCCCGCCGGACCACGGTCCGCGAGCGAGAGGACATCCGCGAGCATCTCACCGAGACCGCGGTGACGGCGGTCGCCCACGCCCGCAACTGCTCGCCGGCGACCGCCCGCGAACGGATCGAGGCCGGCGAGTGGACCGACGACCGGTACGCCGCGGCGTTTCTCGCCGGCCCGGACGGACCCCGCCTGCCGTTCCGGTCGAAGCTCCGGTTCGTCGCCGGCTCGGAGTCGCTTCGCCAACACCAGATGCGTCGCACCGCCGACGCCGTCGCTCGGGTGGCCGGGGTCGGCGACGACGCCGACGCGCGGGAGGGGTCGCGATGAGCGACCGCGACGACGACCGGAGCCGGACGATCCGGACGACGAACCGCTGGCGCGGCGTCAGTGCGGTCGCGTTTCTGGCGGGCGGGCTGGGCGTGCTGTTCAGCAGTCCCGTCGTCCTGCTGTCGGGCGTGGTCGGGGTCGCGTTCGCGGCCTACGCCCGGACCGCGAGCCCGCCGGCGGTCGCCCTCGAGGTGACCCGCGCGGTGAGCGACGACCAACCCCTGCCGGGCGAGGAGGTGACGGTGCACCTGACCGTCGAGAACGTCGGCGACGCGACGCTCCCGGACCTCCGGCTGGTCGACGGCGTTCCGGACGCGCTCGGGGTCGTCGACGGCTCGCCCCGGCTCGGGACCGCGCTCCGCCCCGGCAAGACCGCCCGGCTCACCTACGCCGTGACCGCCGAACGCGGCGACCACGCCTTCGACCCCGTCTCGGTGGTCGCCCGGGACTTCAGCGGGGCGACCGAGGTCGAGACCCAAATCGAGTGCGAGACCACGCTCACCTGCGTGCCGAAGCTCGGCACCACGGTCGACGTGCCCCTGCGGGCCCAGACCACCCAGTACACCGGTCGGGTCACCACCGACTCGGGCGGCTCCGGCGTCGAGTTCCACGCCACCCGGGAGTACCGCCGGGGCGACCCCCTCTCGCGGGTCGACTGGAACCGGCTCGCACGGACGGGCGATCTCACGACGATCGACTTCCGGGAGGAACGGGCCGCCAGCGTGGTGGTGGTCGTCGACGCCCGCGAGGAGGCCTACTGCTCGGCGCCGGGCGACGACCGGAACGCGGTCCAGTACGGCGTCGACGCCGCCGGCAAGGCGCTGACCAAGCTCCTCGACGCGGGCAACCGGGCGGGGCTGGCGTCGTTCGGCCCCGAGACGTGCTGGCTCGCGCCGGGCGCGGGCCACGATCATCAGGCCCGGGCCCGGGACCTGCTGGCGACCCACCCGGCGTTCGGGCCGGTGCCCGCCGGCGGCACCTTCTACCCGACGAGCCGGCTGAAGTGGCTCCGCAAGCGGCTCCCGCCCTCCTCGCAGGTCCTGTTCGTCACGCCGCTGTGCGACGACTTCGCCGGCGAGGTCGCCCGCCGGCTCGACGCCGAGGGCCACCTCGTGACCGTCCTCAGCCCCGACCCCACCGCGACCGAGACGCCGGGCCAGCGCCTCGCCCGGACCCGGCGCGCCCACCGGCTCACGGGGCTCCGGGAGGCCGGAATCCGCGCCATCGACTGGTCGCTCGACGACCGACTCGGCGTAGCGCTCGAACGGTCGGCTCGGAGGTGGACCGCGTGACCCGCGAGATCGACCGGTCGCCGGCGGTGCTGTCGTCGGCGCTGGCGGCTTCGGCGGCGGCGATCTCGGCGGGGGCGAGCGCGCTCACCTCGACGATCGGGCTCGGGTTCGGCGCGGCCGGGTTCGTCCTCGTCGCGATCGGTCTCGCCCGGGGCTGGCGGCGCGCTGTCGGGCTGGGCGCGAGCGGCCTGCTCGTCGGCGCGCTCGCCGGCGGCGTCCTGACCGGGGCGCCGTTCTTGCTGTTGCCGGGTGTCATCGCCGCGGTGCTCGCGTGGGACTTCGGCGAGCAGGCGATCAACGTCGGCGAGCAACTGGGCCGGGCGGCCGACACCGCCCAACTGGAGGCGACCCACGCCGCCGCCAGCACGGTCGTCGGCGCGGGCGCCGGCGGACTGGGGTACGCGATCTACCTCGGGTCGTCGGGCGGCCAGCCCGTGACGGCGCTGGTGTTCCTGTTGCTCGGGGCGGTCGCGCTGACCTCGGCGCTTCGGGCCTAAGGCCGCGTTTCGCGCCGAACCCGTCGGAGCTGGCGTTCGACCCGGCGAGCCGCGTCCTCGGCGTTCGGATCGAGGTCGCGGAGGTCGGCGTCGGCGCTCTCCTCGCCGCCTTCGTCCTCGCGGTCGGGTCGCGCGGTGTCGTCGGTCTCTCGCGTCTCGGAATCCGTCTCGCGGTCGTCGTCCATACCCGTCAGTGTCCGGCGCTCCGAAATAAAGGCGAGCCAACCGCGGTGAAAGTGAAACGGTCCTACGCGCGCTGTTCGACCGTCGGGACGGCCACCTCGTCGAGGACGCGGTCGACGATCGCGGCTTTCTCGACGCCGTTGACCTTCGCGTCGGGCGTCAGCACCACGCGGTGGGCCAACACCGGCTGTGCAACGCGCTTGATGTCGTCGGGCGTGACGAACTCCCGGCCCTCCAGGACGGCCCGGGCGCGGGCGGCCTCGAACAGCCGCTGGGTCCCGCGGGGCGAGACGCCGACCTCGACCCGGCGGTCCTCGCGGGTCGCGCGGGCCACGTCGGCGACGTACTCCAGCAGGTCGTCGTCGACGCGCACCGTCTCGGGCACCTCCCGGAGGTCGGTCACCAACTTCTCGTCGAGCACGGTGCCGATCGAGGGGCTCTGGGCGCTCCGGCCGGCCCGCCGCCGGAGGAGTTCGTACTCGCCGTCGGCGTCGGGGTAGCCGATCGAGGACTTGACCGCGAACCGGTCGACCTGCGCCTCGGGCAGGGGGAAGGTGCCCTCCTGCTCGACGGGGTTCTGTGTCGCGATCACGAAGAACGGCCGGGGGAGCTCGTGGGTGTCGCCGTCGACGGTGACCTGCGCCTCCTCCATGGCTTCGAGGAGCGCGGCCTGGGTCTTGGGCGGCGCGCGGTTGATCTCGTCGGCCAGCACCACGTTCGCGAAGATCGGCCCCTCGTTGAACTCGAAGTCGCGGGTCTCCTCGTTGAAGACGTGGGTGCCGGTCACGTCGGCCGGGAGGAGGTCGGGGGTGAACTGCACGCGCGAAAACGAGAGCCCGAGCGCCGACGCGAAGCTCCGGGCGGTCAGGGTCTTGCCCGTGCCGGGCACGTCCTCCAGCAGGACGTGGCCGCTCGACAGCACGCCCAACAGTACGGTTTCGAGGAACTCCCGGTCGGCGATGACCGCGCCGCCGATCGCGTCGAGGACCGACTCACACCGCTCGCTCGCCTCGGTTACGTCCATACGCTACCCCGGCGTGCCACTCGCTTGAATGTGACGGTCGGTTGAAGGATGGGCGCGGAATCGAAACCACTAAGTCCGAGACGGCGGTACGTCGAGACGAGCCGAGGTAGCCTAGCCCGGCCAAGGCGGTTGCTTCGAGAGCAACTGTCCTCACGGACACAGGAGTTCAAATCTCCTCCTCGGCGCTTCTTCGTTCCCACACCGGCGAGCCGCGGCTGTTCAGAACAGCAACATGAAGTTGTGGACTCCGAGAAAGCCGTACCACACTCCCGCCGAGGCGTAGGTCACGACCCGGAACGCCGCGGGGTAGTCGTCGGGGGCCCACCCCTCGGGGACGATTCGAGCCACCACCTCGGCGCTCTCGGCCAGTAGCGCCACGCCCCCGACCGCGATGACGACGGTGACGAGCACCCCGGGCACCATCCCGAGTTCCTGCATCAGCGTCCGGGTGACGTACATCGACTCGTAGACGTCGTCGCGCAGTGACAGGACCGTCACCGTGCTGACCGCGTCGAGCGCCTTGCCGGCGATCAACACCACCAGTAGCGCGGCGCGGCTCGCGCCCACGCCGTAGCGACCGCCGGCCACACCGATCTCCGAGACCGAACTGTTCGACACGACCCAGCCGACGCCACAGCCGTCCTTTGTTATGCGGCGCGCAAACTCGCGGTAACCGCGGTCAAGCCCGAATCAGGCGAGGGTTGGGACGGCCTGCTCGCGAGTAACGGCCCGATACTCGGTCGCGACGGCACCACCGAGTCAGCCGTTCAGCCGCCAGATTTCGTAGTTCAGCGCGGTCGCGTACCCCACCCACAGCAGGTACGGAGCCAGGAGCGCCGCGGCCCGGCGGTCGATCCGGGCGAACGCCGCCATCGTCGCGAGGATGGTGGCAACGAGCGCGACGATGACGACCAGCCCGCCGAGGAGTTCGCGGGCGCCGAAGAAGGTGAGCGTCCACGCCGCGTTGAGGACCAACTGGACGGCGAACGCCCCGAGCGCGATCCGGCGGCGCCGACCCGTCCCGCCACGCCACGCCAGATACAGCGCCACGCCCATCAGGAGGTAGAGGACGGTCCACACCGGGCCGAACACCCAGCTCGGCGGTGTGAACGCCGGCTTGGCGAGCGTCGGGTACCACGTCGCCACGTCGTCGGCGGTCAGGAGCGAGGGCACGACGCCCGCGAGCTCGCAGACGAGGACGCTCGCCGCCAGCGCGAGCCACTCGACGGATCGCCCGCCCGGCGTCGATCGTAGCCTGTCGAGAACGCTCATACGCGTCCTACGCGCCGGTGACCCAAAAAGAAGGGGAACCGCTCAGTCGTCTGCGACCGCGGGGCCGGCCTCGCCGTCGGGCGCGGCCGCGAGCAGTCGGTCCAGCGCGTCGACCATCGCGGTGACGCTCGCGCGGGTGATGTCGCCGTCGCTGGCCCGGACGGTCACCGTGCGGTCGCCCCGGCTCATCTCGACCTCGACGGTGACGACCGCGTCGGTCCCGCCCGTGATCGCGTCGACGTGGTACGATTCGAGGCTGGCGTCGGCCATCGACCCGACCGCCTCCCGGACCGCGGCGACCGCGGCGTCGACGGGGCCGTCGCCGGTGCCGGAGGCGACCCGCTCGTCGCCGTCGACGACGAGTCGGACGCTCGCGGTCGGGAGCGGACCGCCGCTCGTGGCTGTGAGTTCCCGGAGCTCGATTCGCCGGTCGCGGTCCCGTCCCTGCACGTCCTCGGCGATGGCGAGCAGGTCGGCGTCGGTCACGCGCTTGCCCCGCTCGGCGAGCCGCTGGACCCGGGCGACAACCGCGCCGAGCTCGTCGTCGTCGACTTCGACGCCGTGCTCGGCGAGCGCGGCCTTCGCGCCCGCCCGACCGGTGTGCTTGCCGAGCACGAGCCGGCGCTCGCGGCCCACCCTCTCGGGCGGGTACGGCTCGTACATCCGCTCGTCTTTGAGCGTGCCGTCGGTGTGGATGCCCGACTCGTGGGCGAACGCGTTCTCGCCGACGACCGCCTTGTTCGGCGCGAGCGCGACGCCGGTCGCGTCCGCGACCACGCGCGCGAGGTCGTAGAGTCGAGTCGTGTCCGCGGTCTCGACTCCGTAGCAGTGGTCGAGCGCGATCGCGACCTCTTCGAGGGCGACGTTGCCCGCCCGCTCGCCGACGCCGTTGACCGTGGCGTGGACGAGGTCGGCGCCCGCCGCGAGGCTCGCGAGGGCGTTGGTCACCGCGAGCCCGAGGTCGTCGTGGGTGTGGGTGCTGGTCGGGCCCAGTTCGGCGAGCCGCGAGACCGCCTCGTAGGTGCGCTCGGGACCTGCGTGGCCCACCGTGTCGCAGAAACACACCCGGTCGGCGCCGGCGTCCAGAGCTTCGGCCATCAGGGTTTCGAGGAAGTCGAGGTCGGCCCGCGAGCCGTCCTCGCCGAGCACCTCGACCCACAGGCCGTGGTCGCGGGCGTAGGCCACGAGGTCGGCGGTCGTCTCGACCACCTCCTCGCGGGTCGTCCCGACCTTCCCCTCGACGTGGCGGTCGCTGGCCGGCACCACGATGCCGACCCCGTCGACGTCGCAGTCGAGCGCGAGGTCGACGTCGTCGCGGACCCCGCGGGCGAAGCTGGTGATCTTAGCGTCGAGGTCCCGGTCGGTCACCCGACGGATCGCCTCGCGCTCGCCCTCGCCGGTGCAGGCGCTCCCGGCCTCGATGACCGAGACGCCCGCCGCGTCGAGCGCCGCGGCTATCTCGGCTTTCTCCTCGGGCGCCAGCGAGATGCCCGGTGCCTGCTCGCCGTCGCGAAGCGTCGTATCTAACAGCTGTACGTCCCGGTCTGAGAGAGGTGTGCTATTCGGGAAGCCCCCGAATAAAACGTTCACGGGTCATGCGAAACCACGACAGGGGCTCGGAGCCCGACCGGCTTAAGGGGGCCTTTGTGACAGGCGGGTCTGTCGGACCTACGAGTCGAGCCCAACCGCATCGCCGACAGCCACGCCGTCGGCGGCGCCGGCCGGGAGTTCGACCAGCGTGTCGGCCTCGGCTTCGGCCAGCCCGGTCCACGCCGAGAGGCGCTCTTTGTGCCGGACTTCCCCGTCCCGGAGCCACAGCACGTCGAGCCCGAACGGCACGAACACCATGTGGACGTCCCGGGTCCCGACGCCGTCGAACCGGAAGACCAGCGCGTAGTCGTCGGGAATCGACCGCCTGAACATCAGGCCCTTCGCCCGCGAGAGGAACGAATCGGCCGTCTCCACGTCGGTAGCGAGGGTCTGTCGCTCGCCGCCCGACTCGTGTATCAGTTCCACGGGCCGAGGTGTTCGCGGCGCGAGCAAAAGCGTTGCGCTGGCGCGTCGCTACACATTTTTATCCGTAGACCCCCGAGTGGCGGGCGTGAAAGAGACGCCCTCGGGGACGCCCGTCGGCGTGGACGATCCCTACGACCACGCCGGGCTCTGTGACCATCTCACCGACGAGGGAAAGTGCCGGTACGCCTTCGAACACCCCGAACGGGATCCGGCGTTCGCCCGCGAGCGCCGCGAGGACGACCTGCGGTGTCCGGCGGTCCCCGACGGCGACTGGGAGTCGTGTCCCCACTACCGGTGTCGGAACCGCGATCGAGCGTGCGTCCGGTGTGGGTTGGGAGAACGCCGGATGGCCCACTCCGACGAGCGCCCCCTGCTCGAAGAACACCACCTCTCGTACGCGGACGAGGCCGGGACCCTGAGCCACGAGATCACGGTGTACCTCTGTCGGTGGTGTCACGCCAAAGTCCACGACTCGTGGGCGCGGATCGACGACGACGCGAACCCCGACCCCGAGGCGATCGCCGAGAAGGAGGGCCGCCGGTCGCGCGAGCGGTCCGAGACCGCGTTCGAATCGGCGGCCGAGCGGTTCGACCGCGACGGCGAGTGATCGCGCGCCGTCGAGTGACCTTCGGTGTCTACTGCTCGGGCGCGCTCGTCGACGACTCGCTCGGCTCCTCGCGCTCGACCCGGAAGTCCTCCAGCATCTCCATCAGTTCGTCGGCCTGCCGCGCGAGGTGGTCGGCGCTGTCGGTGACCTCCGAGACCGCGTCGGACTGCTGTTCGGTCGCGGCCGCGACCTGCTCGGCCTCGTCGGCCGACTCCTCGCTGAGCCGGGTCACGTCGTCCATCATGCTCACGACCTCCTCGGTCGAACTGGCCTGCTCGTCGGTCGCGGAGTTGATCTGCTGGATGCCGACCGCGGTCTCCTCGACGTTCTCGACGATGGCCTTCAGCGACTCCTGGGCCTCGTCGACCGTCTCGACGCCGGCCGAGACCTGCGATTGGGTCTGGCGGATGTCGTCGACCGCGTCGTCGGTCTCGGCCTGAATCTCCGCGATCTGATCTTCGATCTGGTCGACGGCCTCCTTCGACTCCTCGGCCAGCGCCTTGATCTCGTTGGCGACCACTTCGAAGCCGTCGCTCGACCCGTCGGCGGCCGCCGCCTCGATGTTGGCGTTCAACGCGAGCAGGTTGGTCTGGTCGGCGATGTCCCGGATCAGATCGACGATCTCGCCGATCTGGTCCATCTCGGACTGGAGCCCGTCGATCTGTTCGACGGTCGCTTCGGTCTCGGTCTCGATCTCGTTCATCATCTCGATCGCCTCGTTGGCGGCCTCGCGGCCGTCCTCGCCGAGCGCTTCGGTGTTCTCGGCGGCCTTGGCGACCTCGTCGGCGGAGGCGGCGACCTCCTGGATAGTGGCCGAGAGGGTGTTGACCTCGTTCGACGTGGTGTCGAGGTTCTCCTGTTGCTCGCGGGCGGCCTCCGAGAGCTGCTGGCTCGCCCGAGAGACCTGCTGGCTGGTGTCGGCGATGTCCTCGGTCCGGGCTGTCACCTGTTCGCTCGCGCTGGCGACGCTCCCGGCGAAGCTCCGGACCTCCTCGACGGTGGCCTCGAGTTCGGTCATCATCTCGTTGAACTCCCGAGCGATCTGGGCCATCGCCTCGCTGTCGCTGTCGGTGTCCATCCGCCGGGTGAGGTCGCCGTCGGCGGCCGCCTCCATCACCTCGCCGAACTCCCCGGCTTTCTGGACCAGCGCCTCGTTGAGCGCCTCGGCCTCCTGTTTCGCGCCCTCGGCCTCGTCGCGGGCGCGTTCGATGTCGGTGACCATCGTTTCGAGGTTCCCCTGCATCCGGTCGAGCGCGTCGCCGAAGGTGCCGGGCACGTCCTCGTCGAGCACCGGATCGTCGAAGTTCTGGTCGGCGAGCGCGCCCGCCTGATCGGCCACCGTGTTGAGATACGTCCGCATCGCCGCGAACGCGTGGATGAGCGACCCGAGCTCGTCCTCCCGGCGCGTCTCGGGGAGGTCGACGTCGAGCTCGCCGCGTGCGATGGCGTCGGCCTTCTCCGAGAGGACGTCGAGCTCCCGGCCGGTCCGGCGACCGATGGTGAGCCCGACAAGCCCCAGTCCGACGAGCATCACGACCAGCAGACCCCCGATGTTCCGGGTCACCTGCGTCTGGAGGCCGTAGGCCTGCTGTTTCGGGACGTGGTAGGCCAGCACCCAGTCGGTCCCGACGACCGGGGCCGAGGCCATCACGTAGCTGCCCGACTCCATCCCGGTCTGTGCGGAGATCGTCTCGAACGCGCTCTCGCCGTTCATCCCCGTCGCGACGGCCGCTGGGAGTTCGCCGTCGGCGTACGGGTCGAGGATGTTCGCGTTCCGGTTGTCGAAGACGATGGTGCCGTCGGCGTCGACCACCTTGATGTCGCCGGTGGCGATCGGGGAGCTGAATCCGAGCGAGCGCTTCTCCAGAGAGGTCGTCAGCACGATCGCCCGATCGGCGTTGACCGGAGTGACGAACGCCACGACCGGCCCGGCGTCGGTCTCGTAGGGCTCGGACATTCGAACGGTCCCCTGTTCGAGGTCGGTGAGGTTGTTCGCCCAGGGAGTCTCGCCCGCGACGCTGGTCTCGATCTTCCCGTCGTCGGTGCTCGCCATGATCGTCCCGCGGTTTCGGCCGATGTAGTGTATCGACTCGACGTCGGCGGGCACCTCGACAAGTTTCCGTTCGAGGTTGGCCTGGATCTTGGCGGTGTCGCCCGCGGTGATCGACGTCGCGATGAACGACGCGGTCGTCTTCCTGTTGTTCACCCAGTTCTGGATCGCTGTCGCCTCCCGCTGGGCGATACCGGTGATTTCGGCCTCGGTGTCGTCTCGAACGAGCCCCTGCGTGTCGAAGTGGGTGAAGACGCCGATGGCGCCGACGAGCACGATCACGAGCACCAACACGAGGTTGAACTTCGCGGCGTAGCTCCGCCGGATCGCGCTGGGGAGCCGGCGTTCGAGCCAGCCCGACGCCCGACCCAGCCGCTCGCGGAGCCCGGAGTCGTCGTCACTCATCGTCTCCCCCCTCGAAGAACGAGGTCTTCACGAGCTCGCGGTTCCTCACGGACCCGCGGTACACCTCCCGGATCAGGTACGGACTGAGCGGTTCGAGGTCGGCGTTCAGATCGACGCTCCCCGAAGCGCCCTCGTAGTTGATCTCCCGGCCGGCGTCGAGCAGTTTTCGGGCGCGGTCGAACTCCCCGACCGTCACGGTGTGGCCCCGACCGCCCGACACCGCCTGGAGGTTGTTCGCGATCGCCTCGGGCGTCGCCTCGCCGGCTCGCTCGATCGCGAGCGCCTGCAGGAACAGCGCGTCGTATGCGTGTTGGGTGTACGGCGCCAGCGGCGCGATGTCTTCGAGTCGCTGGGCGAGCTTCTGGGCGCCGTTCGACTGCTGGGACATCACCGTCGCGTCGTACACGTTCGTGTAGAGGTTAGGGAGCGCGTCGGGGACCAGCCCGGCGCTCAGCACCCACTCGCCGTCGTAGTCGCTGTTGAGCCCGCGAGTGAGCACGTCTTTCGTGCTCCCGGGCGACCCCACCACGGCGACCCCGTCCGGATCGTCGGCCAGTAGCGTCGAGATGGTGTCGTCGTACGACGCCGCCCCCGACTCGAACGGGACCTCCGCGATCACGTCGGCGTCGACGGCCGCCGTGACCTCGGTGACCAGACTGTTGCCGAACGCGTCGTCGAGGTAGAGGACGGCGACGTCGTCGGCGCCGACGTACTTGGGATCGTCGAGGACCTTCGCCATCACGGACGCCTGCTGGATGTCGTTGGGCGCGGTCCGACCGACGTACTTGGTGTCCTCGCGGTACCCCCGGTCGGCGAGCCCCGGGGCCGTGCTCGACTGGCTCACCTGCGCGATCGGGTCGTCGGCGATGTGTTCGGCGAGCGCGAGCGAGACGCCGCTCACGAGGCCGCCGACGAACCCGACGGCGTTCTCGTCTTGGAGCGCCTCGCACCGTTCGACCGCGGCCTCGGGGCTCACCTCGCTGTCGCGGGCCAGTAGCTCGACGTCTCGCCCCAGCGGCCCGCCGCCGGCTCGGACGTCTTCGACGGCCTGCTCGACGGCCCGGCGGTGGTGCGTGCCGAGGACTTCGAGGGGCCCCTCCGCAGACAGCGGGAAGATCGTTCCGAACCGCACGGCGGACTCCGAGCCCCGGACCTCCCCGAGACAGCCCGAGAGCGAGCCGGCGCCGACGAGAGCGGCGCCGCCCCGCCTGAGGACGGATCGTCGTGAGTACCCAGTGGACATGGAGATGAGTCGAAAAGACCACCTAATAAAGATTTGGACGGGATTATCAGATATAAAAATCCGCTCTCGACGCTCGAAACGGGCGATACCTCCAATATCACTGTCACGACACGACGCGGGGGCGTCGGTCACAAAAAGTCGTTTGAGGCCCGCTCGCCCCGACTCGGAACTCATTTATAAGAGACGATGGCCGGGGAGTACGATCCAGCGAGGTCGACGCGACGCGACCCGCGCACGAAACACCGAAATCGGCGGCTTTTACACCCGTCGCGACGGACCGAACAGTATGAGCCACGACGACTTCCCGACGGACCGGCCGGCGGTGGTGACCTGCGGACTGCCGTACGCCAACGGCGACCTGCACATCGGCCACCTCCGGACGTACGTCAGCGGCGACGCGTACGCCCGCGCGCTGGAGACGCTCGGTCAGGAGACCGCGTTCGTCTCCGGATCGGACATGCACGGCACCCCAGTCGCGGTCAACGCCGAGAAGGAAGGCGTCTCCCCCGAGGAGTTCGCCCTCGACCACCACGAGACGTACGCCGGGACGTTCCCGAAGTTCAACGTCGAGTTCGACAACTACGGCCACACGCACGAACCGACCAACACCGAACTCACCCGGGAGATCGTCCGCACGCTCGACGAGGCGGGCCACGTCTACGAGAAGGAGATACAGGTCGCCTACGACCCCACCGACGACCAGTGGCTCCCCGACCGGTATGTCGAGGGCACCTGCCCCTACTGCGGGGAGCAGGCCCGCGGCGACGAGTGCGACGAGGGGTGTGGCCGCCACCTCGAACCCGGCGAGATCGAGGACCCGGTCTCGGCCATCTCGGGCAACCCCGCCGAGTACCGCGAGCGGACCCACAAGTTCTTCCGGGTCTCGGAGTTCGAGGACTATCTCACGGGCTTTCTCGACCGGCTCGAAGGCACGAGCAACGCGAAAAACCAGCCCCGCGAGTGGATCGAGAACGGCCTCCAGGACTGGTGTATCACCCGAGACATGGACTGGGGCATCGACTACCCCGGCGAGGACGGCGACGATCTGGTCCTCTACGTCTGGGTCGACGCCCCCATCGAGTACGTCGCGTCCACGAAGCAGTACACCGAGCGGGTCGGCGCCGACACCTTCGACTGGGAGACCGTCTGGAAGGCGAACGCGCCCGACGCCGACGACCCGGCGGCCGCCGACGCCGAGACGTGGGCCGGTCGCGACACCGGCGAGATCGTCCACATCATCGGCCGGGACATCATCCAGCACCACACCGTGTTCTGGCCGTCGATGCTCCGGGCGGCGGGGTACAACGAACCGCGCGCGGTGATGGCGAGCGGCTTCGTCAACCTCGACGGCGCGGCGTTCTCGACCAGCCGCGACCGCGCGGTGTGGGCCGACGAGTACCTCGACGAAGGGTTCGACCCGGATCTCGTCCGGTACTACCTGACGACGACGGGCGGCTTCCAGCAGGACGTCGACTTCTCGTGGGAGAAGTTCCAAGAGCGGGTCAACGGCGAACTGGTGGGGACGCTGGGCAACTTCGCCTACCGGAGCCTGCTCTTTGCGGCCCGCAACTACGGCGGCACCCCCGACGCGACCACCTCCGAGGAGGTCGCGTCCCGTATCGAGGAGGCCGTCGAGGACTTTGAGGCCGCCGTCAACGACTACTCGCTCAAGCGGGCCGGCGACGCGGCGGTCGCGCTCGCCGGGTTCGGCAACGAGTACATCCAGCGCAACGAGCCGTGGAACCTCACCGACGACGACCCCGACCGGGCCGAGCAGGTCATCTACGACTGCGTGCAGGTGGCGAAGGCGGTCGCGGTGCTCGCGGCGCCCATCCTGCCCGGCAAGGCCCAGCGGCTCTGGGAGCAACTCGGCGAGGACGGGTCGGTCCACGACGCGAACCTCGAGGCCTGTCTCGAATCGCCGCCCGGCGACTTCGGCGAGCCCGACGAGCTGTTCGAGAAGATCGAAGACGACCGCGTCGAGGAACTCAGCGCCGAGATGGAAGCGAGCGCCGGCCCGGCCGACGACGGTGAGACCGACGGCGAGAGCGCCGACGACGCCGAGGACGAGCCCGCACCGGATCTCGAACCGATCGCCGACGACCGCATCAGCTTCGAGGACTTTCAGGACCTCGACATCCGCGTCGGCGAGATCGAGGCGGCCGAGCCGATCGAGGGGGCCGACGATCTGGCGCGCCTCGAAGTCGACATCGGCGTCGAGCGTCGCCAGATCGTCGCGGGCATCAAACAGCTCCACGACCTCGACGAGCTGGCGGGTACCCGTGCGGTCATCGTCGCGAACCTCGAAAAGGCCGAGCTGTTCGGCGTCGAGAGCAACGGCATGCTGTTGGCGGCGGGCGAGGACGCGGACATCCTGACGACCCACGGCGACAGCGCGCCGGGAACGAAAGTCCGGTAGCGTTCGGGCCCGTCGGGCTACGCGTCGTCGACGACGTGTGCCAGTTCGTCGGTGGGAATGATCTCCATCGTCTGGGAGTCGAGGCCGTGGCGGTCCAGCGCGAGCGCCGCCTGATAGGCCGCGTCGCGGTCGGGCGCGCTCAAGATCACGAGGAAGTCGTACTCTCCGAGGATGGCGTAGGTGTCTTTCAGCGTCGCGTCTCGATCTTCGAGATCGCTTCGGATGTCGCCCCAGACCGACGTGAGTTCCTGGGGGTTCTGGACGTCCTTGCTCACGTCGACCAGTGACGCGTACGTGTGCATATCTGTCTCATTCTTCGCAACGCAATAAAGTGGTTTGGGTAGATCGACTACTACACCCCGAGTTAATCACGAGCTTTTTTGTCCGAGGCGGCTTACCGGGGGCCATGAGAAACGCCAAGATCGTCTGCACGCTGGGGCCGGCCTCCGACTCCCAGCGCACGATTCGCGAGCTCGCGGACGCCGGGATGACGGTGGCCCGGCTGAACGCCAGCCACGGCTCGCGCGAGGACCGAGCCGAGCTCGTCGACCACGTCCGGGCGGTCGACGAGACCACCGAGAACCCGCTGGCGGTGATGCTCGACCTCCAGGGGCCGGAGATTCGGACCGCGCCCGTCGACGAGCCGGTCCACCTCGAAACCGGCTCGACGGTCCGGTTCGTGAAGGGCGAGGACGCGACGCCCGAGGAGGTCGGACTGAGCTACGCCATCGCCAACGTCGAACCCGGCGACACGGTGTTGCTCGACGACGGCCGGATCGAGACCACCGTCGAATCGGTCGAGGGCGACGCCGTCCACGCCCGCGTCGACAGCGGCGGGGAGCTCCAGAGCCGGAAGGGCGTCAACGTCCCCGGCGTGGAACTCGACCTCGACGTCGTGACCGAGAAAGACCGCCGAGACCTCGATCTCGCCGCCGAGAAGGGCGTCGACTTCGTCGCCGCGAGCTTCGTCCGGAGCGCCGCCGACGTCTACGAGGTCAGCGAGTACCTCGAAGACCACGACGCCGACATCCCCGTGGTCGCCAAGATCGAACGCCGCGGGGCGGTCGAGAACCTCGACGAGATCGTCGACGCCGCCTACGGCGTGATGGTCGCACGCGGGGATCTCGGTGTCGAGTGCCCGCTCGAAGACGTCCCGATGATCCAGAAACGCATCATCCGGACGTGCCAGCGGGCGGGGGTCCCGGTCATCACCGCGACCGAGATGCTCGACTCGATGGTCCACGCCCGCCGCCCGACCCGCGCGGAGGCCTCGGACGTGGCAAACGCCGTGCTCGACGGCACCGACGCGGTGATGCTGTCGGGCGAGACCGCGATCGGCGACGACCCGGTCCGGGTCGTCGAGACGATGGACCGCATCGTCCGGGAGGTCGAGAACTCCGCGGAGTACGACGAGAGCCGCGAACAGCGGGTCCCGCCGGCCGACGACGCCCGGACCGACGCGCTGGCGCGGTCGGCGCGGTTCCTCGCCCGCGACATCGGCGCCTCGGCCATCGTGGCCGCGAGCGAGTCCGGGTACACCGCGCTCAAGGTGGCGAAGTTCCGGCCCGCGATGCCGGTCGTCGCCAGCACGCCCACCGACGAGGTCCGGCGCCAGCTCGCGCTCTCGTGGGGGGTCAACGCCCAGTACACGCCCATGTCGGAGGGCGTCGACAACATCATCGAGGACGCGGTGCAGGCCGCACTCGACGCGGGGGTCGCCGAGAGCGGCGACACCGTGGTCGTGCTCTCGGGAATGATGTCTCAGCTCGAAGACACCAGTACCACGAACATGCTCAAAGTCCACGTCGCGGCCGAGACCATCGCCACGGGTCGGAGCGTCGTCCGCGGGCGGGTCGCCGCGCCGGTGTTCCGGACCGAGGACGGGGACCTCTCGGCGGCGCCCGACGGATCGTTGCTCGCGCTCGAACCCGGCTTCGACGGGGAGTTCGCCGGCGATCCCGCGAAGCTGGTCGGCATCGTGGACGCCCGGCCGGGCATGACGGGCTACCCCGCGATGGTGGCTCGCGAACTCGACGTTCCGATGATCAGCGGCGCGCCCCTCGACCCCGCGATCCGGGACGGCGACGTCGTGACCCTCGACGCCGAGCGGGGCGTGGTCTACGAGGGCGACATCAGCCTCGTCGACCGACCGTGAGCGGGGCGTGAGGAGGTCGCCAAGGCTTTGACGGTGGGTGCCGTATCGGGTCGTATGCCGGACTCCGACTCGGAGTGGAAGTACGAACTCGACGACGTCGGCGAGGACGCCGAAGCCGAGGCCGAGATCGAGGACTTCGATCTCTCGGTTCACCCGGGGTCGCCGTCGGCGGAGAACGCCTTTTTCGTCGCGCTCGGCGCTCTCACCATGCTCGCGCTGTTCGGTCGGCTCGTTCTGCTCGCGGTCTGATCCGTCGGCGCTCCGGTGGGAAAACGTTAACACGATATCACGAATAGCTTCGCGCGGACGAGACTCCTCGTCCGGTAATTCCCATGGAATTCGAACTCACCCACCGCCCGTCGTACGCTCATCTGGTCGCCGACCTCCGCGCAGGCGAGACGGTCCTCGCCGAACCCGGCGCGATGGTCAGCCACTCGCCGTCGGTGTCAGTCGAGACAACCTCGACCCGGGACGGCCTCCTCAGCTCCGCCAAGTCGATGCTCGGCGGCGAGTCGATGTTCGCCAACGAGTTCACCGCCGAGGGCGAGGCCGGCACCGTGACCCTCTCACCGCCCACCCCGGGCGACATCTACCACCACGAGCTGAACGACGAGACCCTCTATGCGGTCGACGGCGCGTATCTCGCGTCGAACCCGGACCTCGACATCGACTCGGAGTTCGGCGGCCTCAAGTCGATGCTGGCGGGCGCGAGCATCACGCCGCTGGCGCTCAGAGGGACCGGCGACGTGTTCATCGAGGCGTTCGGCGGCATCGAGACCGTCGAACTCGACCACGGCGAGTCGTACGTCGTCGACAACGAACACGTCCTCGCGTGGGAGAGCGGCGTCGAGTTCGACGCCCGTCGGGTCGGCGACCTCAAGTCGACGTTCCTGAGCGGGGAGGGGATCGTGATGGAGTTCACCGGCCCGGGAACGGTGTGGTACCAGACCCGCGGGCTCGACACGTTCACCGAGGCTATCGTCGGCGGGGTTCCGGACGACGGCGACGGCGGCGTCGACGTCGACGTGTTCTAGGCCGGCGGCCTCACTGCTCGCCGAACTCGAACTCGCTTGCGGTCTCCTCGCGCTTGAGTTCGGCGACCTTCCGGCGAGTCTCCTCGGTGTCGCGTTCGACGTCCGTGAGCCGGTCGTCGAGCACGCTCAGGATCTCGCTTTTGACCTTCTCGCTGTCGAAGCGCTCGCGCATCTGTTCGTCGACCGCCTCGGTGAACACCTTGAGGAAGGCGGCGACCGACCCGACCGCCCACACGACCGCGCCGAGCGCCGCGAGCGCGAGGCCGGGCGCGGCGGTGGCGGCGACCGACCCGAGCGCGGCGCCGCCGGCGAGCTGTTCGTAGGCGGTCCCGAGTCCGAGCACGGCGCCCGCGGCGACGAGGCCGCCACCGAGGACGGCGGCGACCGCCGAGAGCGCGACGTAGGTGAGCGCCCACCGAATCGAGCGTTTCGCGTCCATGAGCGATGCCACGAACCCCGGAACATAAAACCCACGCGTTTCGTATCGGCCGAATAACACGACCGCGCGTCCGACCGGGAGGGCGGCTCCGTCGTCCGATTTCCGAATCCGTATCGGTATCCGATTTCGAGTAAATATTACCGCGACGACACGGTCGGAACATTCTTTATTCGCCTTCGTGTTCGACTACACGGACACAATGGCTGTACTCTGGCTGGACGAAGTCACTGCGGACGACCTCGAATCGGTGGGCGGGAAGGGCGCGTCGCTGGGGGAACTCACCGGCGCGGGCCTGCCCGTCCCGTCGGGGTTCGTCGTCGCCGCTGGCACCTACCGCCGGTTCCTGGAGGAGACCGGCATCGAGGAGGAACTCTTCGAGGCCGTCGATGTCGACACCGAGGACTCCGCCGCGCTCGCCGAGGCCCAGTCGCGGGCCGAACAACTCATTCTGGACACCGAGTTCCCCGAGGGGATGCGCGAGGAGATGCTCGCCGCCTACGACGACCTCGGTGACGATCCGTTCGTCGCGGTCCGGTCGTCCGCGACCGCCGAGGATCTGCCCGACGCGTCGTTCGCGGGCCAGCAGGAGACCTTCCTCAACATCACTCGCGAGGACCTCGTCGACCGGGTCAAGCAGTGCTGGGCGTCGCTTTTCACCCAGCGGGCCATCTACTACCGCCAAGAGCAGGGGTTCGACCACTCGAAAGTCGACATCGCTGTCGTGGTCCAGCGGATGGTCGACGCCGAGAAGTCGGGCGTGATGTTCACCAGCCACCCCTCGACCGGGGAGCCAAAGCTCATCATCGAGGCCGCGTGGGGGCTCGGTGAGGCGGTCGTCTCGGGATCGGTCTCGCCCGACAACTACGTCGTCGACCGCGAGACGGGCGAGACCGTCGACGTGACCGTCGCCGACAAGAAGACGATGATGGAGAAAGACGACGAGACGGGCGAGACCGTCGAGCGCGCCGTCGACGACGACCTGCGCGAGTCGCAGGTCCTCGACGAGTCGGACATCGCGCGGCTCGTCGAACTGGGCGAGCGCGTCGAGGACCACTACGGCGGCCCGCAGGACGTCGAGTGGGCGGTCGTCGACGGCGAGGTTTTCATGCTCCAGTCGCGTCCGATCACGACGATCGACGACGAGAGCGAGATCGAGACAGACGCCGGCGCCGGGAGCGCCGAGGGGATCGCCGACGGGAGCGGCGCGGTCGAGTCGGCCGCGGGCGCGAACGCCAGCGCCGAGTCGAGCGGCGACGACGTACTCGTCTCCGGGCTGGGCGCGAGCCCCGGCATCGCGAGCGGCCCGGTCCGCATCGTCACGAAGCTCGACCAGCTCGACAAGGTCGCGGAGGGCGACGTCATCGTCACCGAGATGACGACCCCCGACATGGTGCCCGCGATGAAGCGGGCGGCCGGCATCGTCACCGACGAGGGCGGCATGACCAGCCACGCCGCCATCGTCTCCCGGGAGCTTGGCTGTCCCGCGGTCGTGGGGTCGGGCGACGCCACCGCCGCGCTCGAAGACGACCAGCTCATCACCATCGACGGCGACAAGGGAACCGTCGTCCGGGGCCGTCAGGAGACCGACGAGGAGCGCGAGCCGATCGAGGACGCCCGCCCGAAGACCCCGGTCAAGCCGATGACGGCCACCGAGGTCAAGGTCAACGTCTCGATCCCGGAGGCCGCCGAGCGCGCGGCGGCGACCGGCGCCGACGGAGTCGGGCTCCTCCGAATGGAGCACATGATCCTCTCGACCAACAAGACGCCCGCGAAGTACCTCGACGACCACGGGGTCGACGCCTACGTCACCGAGATCGTCGACGGCATCCGGGGCGTCGCCGAGGAGTTTTACCCCCGGCCGGTCCGGGTGCGGACCCTCGACGCCCCGACCGACGAGTTCCGCCAGCTCGAGGGCGGGGAGGACGAGCCCGACGAGCACAACCCCATGCTCGGCTACCGGGGGATTCGACGGAGCCTCGACCGGCCCGACGTGTTCGCCCACGAGCTCGAGGCGTTCGCCCGCCTCTACGAGATGGGGTACGACAACGTCGAGATCATGTTCCCGCTGGTCAACGACGCCGAGGACGTGCTTCGGGCCCGGAACCTCATGGCGGACGCGGGCATCGACCCCGACAAGCGGACGTGGGGCGTGATGATCGAGACGCCCGCCTCGGCCCTCGGCATCGAGGCGATGGCCGAACAGGGGATCGACTTCGCCTCGTTCGGGACCAACGACCTCACCCAGTACACCCTCGCGGTCGACCGCAACAACGAGAACGTCGCCGACCGGTTCGACGAGCTCCACCCGTCGGTGCTCGAACTCATCTCCCAGACCATCGAGACCTGCCGCGAGCACGACGTCGCGACCTCGATCTGCGGGCAGGCCGGTTCGAAGCCCCGGATGGTCCAGCACCTCGTCAACGAAGGGGTCAGCTCCATCTCGGCCAACATCGACGCGGTCCGGGACGTCCAACACGAGGTCAAGCGCGTCGAACAGAAGCTCGTGCTCGACTCGGTGCGCTAACGACGACTTACCGCGGTCGAACCCTCGATTTCTCCCGGGTCGGACCGCGGACGGTCCCGTCGATTTATCTCCGCACCCGCCGGAGCCGTTCGGTATGTCGACACGATTGGCGACAGCCGCGGTACTCGCGCTCGTCGTCCTCGCGGGGTGTGCGGGGAGCGCGGCCCAGACGGCGACGACCGCCGCGGAGGGCGAGCCGACCGAAACGACGGCCCGGTCCGACGCGTCGAGCGCCGACCTCCCGCCGGGAGTGAGCCCCGACGGCGTCTCGAACGCGAGCGCGCTGGTGGCGGCCCACCGGGCGGCGCTCGCCGAGACGGGCTACACCTACCGGGTCCGGACCGCGGGGTCGGCCGACGGCTCGTTCGACCAGCAGGGGACCGCCCGCGCCGCGGTCGGGACGAACCACGCCCCGATCCGGCTCCGGTCGGTCACCGACGTCCAGTCTGACGACGGTACCCGGCGGATCCGATCGGACATCTGGGCGAACGAGTCGGTCGCCCTCTACGAGTACCGCACCCGGAACCGGACGGTGTACGACAAATCCAACGCGTCGCTGTCGCCCGACGGCGAGCCGGTCGTCGGCTCGACGGCGTTCGACGTGACCGAGCAGGCCTCGCTGGCGCGACTCGTCGAGACCGCGCTCCGGGCCGGCGAGTTCGAGGTCGCAGACGTCGGGTCGACCGACGGATCCACGCTGACCACGCTCCGCGCGACCGCGCCCAACCGGAGTTCGACCGCGTTCGGGAACGTCTCGACGTACGATGCGACGGTCGTCGCCGACGAGCGCGGGCGAATCCACCGGCTCGACGTGACCGTCGAAACCGACCGGACCGGCTTCCGATACGAGTTCACGCTCGAAACGCTCGGCGGGGTCGTCGTCGAGTACCCGGCGTGGGCCGACCGCGCGCTGGCGACCGTCGCCGCCGATATCGACGTCGACTCCGCGGACGACCACTTCGTCGTCTCGAACGAGGGCGGCGAGACGCTCGCGCCCGAGTCGACGGTTCGCGTCCGTCGCGGGGCGAGGAACGTCACGCTCGAACTGAACCGATCGCTCGCACCCGGCGAGGCGGCGTACGTCTACTTCCCCGCCGACGGCGCCGATCCCGTGATCGGCGACGAACCGCCGGCCGAGGGCGAGGCCGACCGGCTCGACGGCGAGTACCGTTTCGTGGTCGCGGGACCGACCGGGACTCCGCTCGTCAACGCGAGCTTCGGCTTCGAGACGGCGTCCGAGACCGAAACGCCGGCCGGGTAACCGCGACTTAGCCGTTCTAAAGCACCGGCTACGCGAGTAAACGAGCCGGTACAATCGAGCCGGTTTAACAGGCACGAGCGCCCACGTCCCGGAAATGCGTGCATCGACGGCCGCGCTGGTTCTGGCGGCGGCGACGCTTCTGGCCGGCTGTTCGGGCGGGACGGTCGCGCCCACGGCGACCGAGACGACGACCGACGCCCCGCCGGTGACCGACGAGGGCGCGAACGCGACGTTCGCACCCGGACTGAACGAGTCGGGCGTCGCGGACGCCGCCGCGCTGGTGGCGGCCCACCGGGCCGCGCTCAACGAGACCGGGTTCGCGTTCGCGTTCCGCGCGAACGTCACGGTCGGGCCCGCGAGCCAGCGGACCGTCCAGCGCGGGCGGGTCGAGACCGGGCTGGCGCCGCTGGTCGTCAACTCCACGAGCGAGCGCGACCTCGGCGACGAGACGACGGCGGTCGCCACCGACATCTGGGCGAACCACACCGCGAGCGTCGTCCGGTACGATCGCGAGGACTGGACGCGGGTCCGGGCGTACAACCGCTCGGGCGAGGGGATCGGCGTCCCCGACGAGTCGTGGGCCCACCTGCCGCGGGCCGACCTCGACTCGCAGGTCACCAACGCGTGGCTCGTCGAACTCGCGCTGGCGGCCGGCGACTACGACATCGACCGGATCGAGGAGCGCGACGGCCGGGAGGTCGCGGTCCTCCGGGCGACCGAGCCCGCCGGCGCGGCCAACGTCACCGACCTCGACGCGACCGCGGTCGTCGACCGCGAGGGCCGGGTCCACGAACTCTCGCTGACGGCGGGCTACGAGGGCGAGGAACCGACCACCCGGGTCCACTACGAGTTCGAACTCGCCGACCTCGACGAGCGATCGGTCGAGCGCCCGAAGTGGGTCGCGCCCGCGCTCAGGTCGACCAACGCGACGGCCGAAACGCCCACGACGGCGCCGGGTTCGGACTGACCCGGCTCCGACCGCGCGCGGGCGTGGGGTCGCCGCATCCGCCACGTTCAAGCCACCGGGACGCAAGCCTCCGAGTATGACACGCTCGGTATGGCTGAAGGCCGACGACGCGGTCGGCGACTGGGACGCGCGTCGGCGACGCATCACCGCGGGACTCGAATCCGGGGTCGACTGGGTGCTCGTCGACCGCGAAGACGTCGGACGCGTCCGGGAGCTCGGGGACGTGAACGTCGCGGCGTTCACCGATGGCGACGCCGAAGTGATCGACGAGGCCGGATCGGCGGCCCAACCCGACGCCTACGTCGTCGGCAAGGACGGCGAGGGCGACGGGACGGTCGATCTCCCCTCGGACTTCTCGGGGTCGGCGGACCTCTCGACGCTCCGGCGCGACGACGACCGGGCCGACGGCGCGTACGTTCGCATCTTCGACGAGGACTACGAGGCGTTCGCCGAGGCGGCCGCGACCGAGGCCGACTACACCCTCGTCGTCGGCGAGGACTGGACGATCATCCCCCTCGAAAATCTCATCGCCCGGATCGGCGAGGAGACCGAACTCGTCGCGGGGGTCACCACGGCCGCCGAGGCCCAGACCGCGTTCGAGACCCTCGAAATCGGGAGCGACGCGGTCCTGCTCGACACCGACGACCCCGACGAGATCCGCGAGACGGTCGCGGTCCGCGACGAGGCCGAACGCGAGACCCTCGAGTTCGACTGGGCGACCGTCACCGCGGTCGAGCGCACCGGCACCGCCGACCGGGTCTGTATCGACACCGGGAGCCTGATGGACCACGACGAGGGGATGTTGGTCGGGTCGATGTCCCGCGGGCTCTTTTTCGTCCACGCCGAGACCGCCGAGTCGCCGTACGTCGCCTCCCGGCCGTTCCGGGTGAACGCGGGCGCGGTCCACGCCTACGTCCGGACGCCCGACGGCGGTACCAAGTACCTCTCGGAGCTGAAATCCGGCGATCAAGTCCAGATCGTCGATCTGGACGGCACCACCAGGGAGGCGACCGTCGGCCGGGTCAAGATCGAGAAGCGTCCGATGTTCCGCGTCGAGGCGGAGTTCGACGACGAGAGTTCGAGCGGCCCCGGCGACCGGGTGGAGACGCTGCTCCAGAACGCCGAGACGATCAAGGTCCCGACCCGCGAGGGCCGGACCGCCGTCACCGATCTCGCGGTCGGCGACGAACTCCGGGTCTACCGCGAGGGCGGCGCTCGCCACTTCGGCGAGACCGTCGAGGAGAGCATCATCGAGAAGTAACTACCGCGAGACCGCGCCGTTCTCGGCCGAGACCTCCCCCTCCGAGCCCTCGTCGCGACCCGGAAGGGGCGCCGTACACCACTGACAGAAGTCGAGGTCCTCGTCGACGGTGCGACCGCACGAGGGACACTCCGCGCCGCCGTTCCCGTCGTCGCCGCCGACGCTGTCGGTCCGGAGCGCGAGCCAGTAGGCGTCGATCCCGCTGAAGATCCGAACCACGAGCACGGGGAGCATCGCCTCCAGCGACAGGTCCGAGGTGGCCTCCATCGCGGCGGTCCACGCCGACTCCATCCCGCCGGCCTCGGCCGACGCCATCACCGAGTCGGGCATCGGAACGAACAGCAAGACCGCGCTGACCGCGAGCGCGAACCACATCGCCGACCGGAGCCACTCCTTCAGATAGACGTGCCCGATACCGGGCAGGAAAAACGACAGTAGGGCGCCCAGCCACGGTCGCTTTCCGGATTTCGTACGAGTCACTGTCCGGGGGTTACCGGCCGACGAATATAAATGCTGTCCCCGCTCACCGCAACTGCTCGACCAGCCCCGCGAGCGTCCGGAGGTCGTACTGACCCGGAGCGGTCGCCTCGGCGGGGTCGACCGGCGCGTACCCGATCTTCGACCCGTACACCGGCGCGACCGCCCGCGAGTGTCGACCCGCCGCGCCCATCGCCATCGTGGCGACCCGCGCGCCCGCCGTCCCGAACTCGTGGGTGACCCCGAGCAGGTCGAGCACGTCGGCCCGGTCCTCGGCGGTCACCGCGAGCTTCCCGACGTCGCCCCGGTCGGTGGCCGATTCGAGCAGGCCGCGCAGTTCGGGCGTCGGCGGCGTGGCCCCGAAGTCGTGGACGGAAGCGATCACGGCGGTCCCGGTCCGGCGAGCGCGCTCGGCGACCGTCTCGCCCTCGCCGTCGGTCAGGCTCTTCAGTTCCACGTCGACCGCGCCGACGCAGGCTAGTTCGGCGGCCTCGGCGAGGGCGGCGAGTCGGGCCTCGTCGTCGCCGGCCTCGCCGCCCTCCCACGCCGCGCGGTTGGTGGCGATAACCGGAAGCTCGCCGTCGTAGTCGGCCAGCGCCGCGAGCGGGTCGTCGGCGAGGTCCATCCGGAACTCGACCGCGTCGGCGTGCGGGCGCGCTCGGGGCTCGGCGTCGAGGTCGCCGACGGCGGCCGCGAGGACGAACTCGTCGAACTCCATGCCCGACCCTGTGGGACCGACCGGTAAAAGCGTATCCGTCGGGTCCGCCCGGGCACTTATTTCGCCGGCTCCCGGAGTAGGGCCATGAGTATCGTCGGCGAGTTCACCATCCCCGCACGCGCCTTCGCGCTGGCGGAGGCGCTGTCGGCGGTCCCCGAGATGACGATCGAGGCCGACCGATTGGCAACTCACAGCCCGAGGGAGGTGTTCCCGTTTCTCTGGGCGACCGGCGGCGACTTCGAGCGGTTCCGGCGAGCGCTGGCCGACGACCCGACGGTCGCCGAGGTCGACGTCGCGGAGGAGGCCGACGGGGAGGTGCTGTACCGGGTCGTGTGGACCGACGAGGTCTGCGATCTGGTCCACGACATGATCGACCACCACGCGGTGATCATCGAGGCGACCGCGCGGTCCGACCGGTGGACCCTGCGACTGCGGTTCGCCGAGGAGGAGATGGTGTCGTCGTTCCAGACCCACTTCCGGGAGACCGACCACTCGTTCGAGGTCAACCACCTCACCCACCCCGCCGAACCGCGCCAGCGCGAGTTCGGGCTGACGCCCGCGCAGTACGAGGCGCTGGTCACGGCGGCCGAGGCGGGGTACTTCGCGGTCCCGCGGGCCGCGTCCGCCGAGGAGATCGGCGAGGCGCTTGGCATCTCGGCCAACGCCGCCTCCCAGCGGATCCGCCGGGGCTCGGAGGCGCTGGTCCGGTCGGCGCTGACGCTTCCCGACGAGACGGGGTAGCTCGGGGCCTCACTCCTCGACCGGCTCGTGGGCGACGACGTACCGGTCGCCCTCGCGCTCGTAGCCGTCGACGGTGTACAGCCGTATCCGGCGCTCCTGTTTCGTCTTCACGCCGAAATCGTAGTGTTCGGCGTCGTAGCCGAGGTCGGCGTCGGCCGCGAACGCGCGGTGGGCGTCGAGTCGCTCGCGGGCCACGCGGTCGGCCAGCGACCCGACGCCGGCGACGCGGTCGTCGAACACCGCCCGGAACTCCCGGTCGAGTTCGTAGCCCACCGAGTCCCGGCCCGCGACCATCGCCGCGAGCGTCGTGGTGCCGGTCCCCCAGAAGGGGTCGAGCACCGTGTCGCCGTACGCCGAGTACATCTGGACGAGCCGATGGGGGATCTCGAAGGGGTAGGCGGCCGACCGATCGCGGAGGGCTTCGGCGTCGAGCGACTGGCCGGTCCCCCGAACGTCGGTCCAGAGGTCCGAGAACCACTCGTTTCGCTCCTCCCAGAAGTAGGCGGCCTCGTAGCGCCGGTCGGCGCCCGGCTCGAACGACCGGGGTTCGGTCCCGTTTCGGAACACGAGGACGTACTCGTGTTCGAGCGTCGGGTAGGCGTTGGGCGGCACCATCCCCGACCCCATGAACTTGGTGTGGCCGTTGGCGGGCTTGCGCCAGACGATCTCGGGCAGCAGCGCGAACCCCCGATCGCGGAGCCGGGCCACCAGTTCGGCCCGGTTCGGGAACACCTGGAAGCCCCCGCCGAGGCTTCGGGTCGCGTCGCCGACGTTGATCGCGGCGATACCGCCGTCGACGAGCACGCGGGCTAGTTCGTCCCACACCGGGTCGAGCGCGTCGTGCATCGCCTCGAAGGCGGCGTCGGCCTCGCCCGCCGCGAGGCGGTCCTCGATCGCGGGGTCGAGCGCCCCGAACAGATCGTCCCACATCTCGATCATGGGGTACGGCGGCGAGGTGACGACCAGTTCGACGGAGCCGTCGCTCACTCCGTCGAGTTCGCGAGCGTCGCCGACGTGGATCCGGTGTTCGGTCTCCATCCGCTTGGTGGCATCTCACGCGGGCGACAGAACGGTCTTTCGGTTCGGGAGACTACAGGACTGCGGGCGCTTCCTCGGCTTCGAGCAGTTCGTGGTAGCGGTTGCGGATCGTGACCTCGCTGATGTCGGCGACCTCGCTGACCTCGGCCTGCGTGGTCTTCTCGTTGGTGAGTAGCGCGGCGGCGTAGACGGCGGCCGCGGCGAGCCCGACCGGCGACTTCCCGCTGTGGACGCCCTGCTCTTTGGCGGTCTGGAGGAGTTCGCGGGCGCGGTGTTCGGCCTCGTCTGAGAGGTCGAGCCCGGAGGCGAACCGCGGGACGTAGCTCTCGGGGTCGGCGGGCTTGACTTCGAGGTTGAGCTCTCGGACCACGTACCGGTAGGTCCGGGCGACCTCGCTCTTCTCGACCCGGCTCACGTCCGCGATCTCGTCGAGGCTCCGGGGGACGCCGGCCTGTCGGGCCGCGGCGTAGACGCAGGCCGTCGAGACGCCCTCGATCGAGCGGCCGGGCAGGAGGTCCTCGTCGAGCGCGCGCCGGTAGATGACCGAAGCGGTCTCCCGGACGTTGTTCGGGAGCCCGAGCGCCGAAGCCATGCGGTCGATCTCGCCGAGCGCCTGCTTGAGGTTGCGCTCTTTGGAGTCGCGGGTCCGGAACCGCTCGTTCCACTTGCGGAGCCGTTGCATCTTCTCGCGCTGGCGCGAACCGAGCGAGTTGCCGTAGGCGTCCTTGTTGCGCCAGTCGATGTTGGTCGACAGCCCCTTGTCGTGCATCGTGTTGGTGGTCGGGGCGCCGACCCGGCTCTTTTCGTTTTTCTCCTTCGAGTCGAACGCGCGCCACTCGGGGCCGCGGTCGACCTGGTCTTCGTCGACGACGAGGCCGCAGTCCTCGCAGACGGTCTCGCCGCGCTCGTCGTCGGCGATGAGGTGGCCGCTGCACTCCGGGCAGGCGGTTCCGTCTTCTCGTTCGTCTTCGACTTCGTTCTCGCTCGCAGTTCTGGTCTGGATTCGGGTGTCTGTCATGCTAGCTCCTCTAATTACGCGAGAGGCCGTGGGCTACCGGGCAGGGGGAAAACCTGAGAAACCCGGACCTCAGTTCTTACACCTCAATACTTCCGAAAGGTATTTAGTATTTTCGGAATTATATTTCGCGGTTCGCGTGAACGGCTACCACGGTCCGCGAAGTCGCCGCGGAGACGGCGCGTCTCTCGGACTGGGCGCGGGGCCCCGCGAGCGGACGATTTAATCCCCCGGGGCTCCGAGTGGGACGCGATGGACGCCGCACCCGACCGACCGGAGCCGACGGCCCCCGATTCGCGGCCCGAGCGAATCGTCTCGCTGGCGCCGAGCGCGACCGAGACCCTGCGCGCGCTCGGCGGGCTGGACCGGGTCGTGGGGGCGACCCACCATTGCTCGGATGTCGACGCCGCGCGGGTCGGCGGCTGGCTCGACCCCGACTACGACGCGGTCGCGGCCCTCGACCCCGACCTCGTGGTGACGTCCGACGACCTCCAGGCGGAGGTCGCCGCCGACCTCCGCGAGCGCGGCCACGAGGTGTTCCACGCGGCGCCGGCCACGCTCGCGGACGTCGTCGAGTCGTTCGCCGCGTTCGGGGCGGCCGCCGGGCTCCCGAAGGCGGGCCACGACCTCGCGTGGCGCGCCCGGAGCCGGCTCGACCGCGTCCGGGGGCTCGTGGCGGGCCGCGACCGCCCGGTCGTCTACGCCGAGGAGTGGTCGGACCCGCCGATGGCGGCGGGCAACTGGGTGCCCGAGGCCATCGAGACCGCCGGCGGGCGCTACCCGTTCGTCCCGCCGGGCGAACGCTCTCGGGAGGTCTCGGCCGCGAGCGTCGAAGCCGCCGGCCCCGAACACGTCGTGCTCCACGTCTGCGGGCACGGCGAGCGGAGCGACCCCGCGGTCGTGGCCGACCGGGGCTGGGAGCTCCCGGCGATCGAACGGGACAACGTCCACGTCCTCGACGACTCGCTTTTGAACCAGCCGAGTCCGCGGCTGATCGAGGGCGTCGAGACGCTCGCGGCCGTCCTCCACCCCGCGGCGATCGAGGCGTAGGTCGGCTCGCGTCGGGGGATCGGCCCGCGAGCGCAACCGCCAAGTCGGACGCCCGTCTCGGCTCGGGTATGCGAGTCGCCGTCGGCAGCACGAACCCGGTGAAGCGGCGGGCGACCGAGACCGCGCTCTCGGGGGTCACAGACGCGTCGGTCGACGCCGTCGACGTCCGGTCGGGCGTGAGCGAACAGCCGTTCGGCCCGTCGGAGACGATCGAGGGCGCGCGGACCCGCGCCCGGAACGCCCTCGACGCCGGCGCGTTCGATCTCGGCGTCGGCCTCGAAGGCGGGGTCGCCGAGGTCGAGGGCGCCGACGGCCTGTTTTTGACCATGTGGGCGGCGGTCACCGACGGCGAGCGATCGGGGCTCGGCGCGGGCCCGCGACTCGGCCTCCCCGAGTCGGTCGCCGCCCGCGTCAGGGCCGGCGAGGAACTCGGTCCGGTGATGGACGACGTCTTGGGCACCGCCGACGTCGCGGAACGGCAGGGTGCGGCCGGGGTGTTGACGGGCGAGGTCATCGACCGCGAGAGCGCGCTCGCCGCGGCGCTCGCGGGCGCGCTCGGCCCGTTCGTGACCGACCGCTACGAGTGAGGCGGCGGGGCGGCTGTGGTCTCGATCACGCTGCGGAAAAAGCGAGAGCGGAATCGAACCGCGGAAACCCCCGAGCGCGTGCCAGCAGCGGAACGACCGGGGACGGGGTTCGGCGGGCGGCTTCAGGCCGTGACCTTCCACGTCGTCGACGAGGAGTACCCCCACTTCTCGACGTCGACGTCGAAGCTCCCCTCGGCGATGGCGGTCATGTTCGCGCCGACCTCCTTGGCGGTCAGGCCGAGTTCGTCGCCGATGAGCCGGGACTTGAAGTACGTCTTGGTGTCGCCGTGCTCGCGGAGGTACCCGAGGATGCGCTGTTGCTTGTCGGTGAGGGTGGTCGTGCCAGCAGCGGTCGTGCTCATGACTATCTCTACGTAGCGCGGCGTCCGCCTTAGGGGATTTGGTACACCCGGTTAACACGCCGCCCGCATGCGATTTCGCAAGCTGGGAAACGAACAAAACACCCCCGGGACGGGGTGTTGGTACGGCTGGTTAATCCGGAGTTTCGCCCGGGCCGCCCGCCCGGGCGGATTCGGCCGGCGACCGAAACGGTCGAAACGGCGGGAAACGTCGCGTGGAACGAGAGTAACGCCGAGTTACCGGCGGGTGTCTCGTCGCGTCGGCCGCGATCGCCGTCCGACGGCTCCCGAGCGCGTCGAAGGCCCGCTTAGCCCGTCGCTGACTCCCGGAACGGAGCAGAAGGTACTTAGGCCGGCGGACTGTCCCGTTCGACAATGAGTGGCCGCGCAGTCGAGGTCAGCGTCGTCCTCCCGGCCTACAACGAGGAGGCGACCATCGAGAACACGGTCGAGACCACGCTCTCGACGCTGGGGTCGTTTCTCCCCGCGGGAGCCTTCGAGGTCATCGTCGCCGAGGACGGGTGCGACGACCGTACGCCCGATATCGCCGACCGGATGGCCGCCGAGGACGACCGGGTCCGACACTTCCACAGCGACGAGCGACTCGGCCGCGGCGGGGCGCTCAACCGCGCGTTCGAGGCCGCCGACGGCGAGACGCTGGTGTACTTCGACACCGACCTCGCGACCGACATGCGACACCTCGAAGAGTTGGTCGAGAGCGTCCGGACGGGCGGGTACGAGTTCGCCACCGGCTCGCGGTGGATGCCCGGCGACGAGGCCGACCGGCCGGCGAAACGCGACGTCGCCAGCCGGGGGTTCAACGGGCTGACCCGTACGTTCCTGGGCTCGGGGCTCCGGGACCACCAGTGCGGGTTCAAGGCGTTCGATCGCGCGGCACTGTTCGACGTGCTGGCCGACGTCGAGGACGAACACTGGTTCTGGGACACCGAGGTGCTGGTCCGGGCCCAGCGGCGGGGCTACGACGTCAAGGAGTTCGCGGTCGACTGGACCCCGAAAGGCGACTCGAAGGTCGACATCGTCCGGGACGTGTTCGGCATGGGGAGCCAGATCCTGCGGTGCTGGTGGGAGTTTTCGGTCCAGCCTCGGATCACCCGTCGGGTGTCGATCGTCGCGGGTCTGCTGTTGACGGTGATCGCGATCGCGCTGACGACCCTCTACCTCCCGGTCGAGGAGGTGCTCGCCCGGATGCGGGCGGCCGACCCGACGCTGGTCGGGGTCGCCGCGGTCGTCTACGCGCTGTCGTGGCCCCTGCGCGGGCGCCGGTACAAGGACATCCTCGAAGAACTCGACTACACCGAGACGACTGGGTTCCTGACGGGGGCGATCTTCATCAGCCAGACCGGCAACCTCGTGTTCCCGGCGCGGCTCGGCGACGGGGTCCGGGCCTACGTCGTGAAGGCCCGCCGGTCGATCCCGTACCCGACCGGGTTCGCGTCGCTGGCGGTCGAGCGCGTCTTCGACCTGCTGACGATCACGGTGCTCGCGGGCGCGGTGCTGATCGGGCTCGCGCTCACCGGCGTGACCTCGATCGCGGGCCTCCAGTCGACCGTGCTCGGCCCCGGGCCGGCCGAGGGCGGCGTCGGGTCGAGCGGCCAGACCGCGGTGTACGTCGCGGGCGGGGTCGGCCTCGCGGCCATCCTCGCGGTCGCGGTCATCGTCGCCAGCGCCCGGTCGGACCGCAACTTCGTCCGCGGGGCGGTCTCGCGGCTCAGCTCGGACTCGTACGCCGAGTACGTCGCGGGCGTCGTCGAGCGGTTCACGGGCGACGTCCAGACCGTCGCGGGCGACCGGGGCGCGTTCGCCACGGTGGGGGCGTCGAGCCTCGCCATCTGGACGCTCGACGTGGCGACCGCTTTGCTCGTGCTCGCGGCGTTCGACGTCTCGCTACCGGTGGTCACGATGGTCGCGGTCGGCTTCTTCGCGGTCAGCGTCGGCAACCTCGCGAAGGTGTTGCCGCTGTCGCCCGGCGGCATCGGCCTCTACGAGGGGGCGTTTACGGTCCTCGTGGCGGGGCTGACCCCCATCGGCTGGAGCGTCGCGCTCGGGGCGGCCATCCTGGATCACGCGGTCAAAAACGTCGTTACGCTGATCGGTGGCGTCGGCTCGATGCTGGTGTTGAACGTCTCGCTGACCGAGGCGGTCGAGCAGAGCAAGCGCGTCGAGGCCGAGGCCGCCGAACCGACCGACGACTGAATCGGTCCGTTTTGGGTTCGCGGCGCCGGAAAACGAGGCGCCCGCTACGGGTCGAACGAGATGAAGCCGTCGGCCTGGGCCGCGAACGACGCGGCGCGTTCGCCGAACGAGTCGGCGTACCGCACCAGGAGCGTGATGACCGTCTCGGGTTCGCGGACCGCGTAGCCGTCCTCCCGGTCGAGGAGTCCGGCCTCCTCCAGGCTGGCGGCGTACTTGCTCACGGTCGGTCGCGAGACGTCGAGGGCGTCCGCGAGGTCGCTACCGGTCGCCGCGGGGTCTCTGAGCAGTTCGATCAACATCCCCCGCGGGGTCTCCCGGCGGAGGTAGCCGAGCGCGACCTGCTCGAACGCCGAGAACTGCTCGGTGGGGTAGAACCGGCGGTAGTCGCCGTCGCGACGGCTCTCGAGGGTCTTTGCGTCGAGGAGCTCTCGGAGGTGGTGTTGGGCCTCGCCGGTCCCGAGTTGCAGGTCGTCGCGGATCTTCGAGAAGTGCGCGCCCGGCGTGGTCGCGACGTAGCCCGCGATGGCGTCCCGGACTTCGCTCTCGTCGCCGTCGTCGTCCCGGAGCGTGGCAAGCGGCGTCGCGGCGCCTAACACCGCGAAGCGCCGAAGCGTCGCCCGCTTATTTTCGTCCACGTCGGAACGCTCACTCATCTACACGGGATTCTCGGTACGGAGGATTAAAACGTCTTCGTTTGCCAAACCCTCGCACACCAGAGGGGTCGGCGTCGGCGCCGAGCCGGCTCGTTCGGCGCTCGCTCGCCGGGATCGGTCGCGGCCTCTCGGACCCCAGTCACAATTGGTTTCATCTGCTCGCCAAGACGGCCCGATAACGGCGGGGCTCTCGGGCGAGCGCGAGACACGAAAGCGTCCGAAGAGTAGGGGTTACTTCTCTACTTCGGCGTCCATCTCCGGCTCGACGTCCTCGACGGGGTTCTCCTCGTCCATCTCCTGGATGACCTCGTCGGGGCTCTTGATGTCGGTCGGATCCTCGCCCTGCTTGATGGCCTCGGCCTCCTGCTCCATCGCTTCGACGTCCATCTCGGCCTCCTCGTCGATCTGGCCGAGGATCTCCTCGATGTTGTCGAGGCCGATCAGCTCGCGGGTCTCCTCGTCGAAGTCGAGGCTGTCGAGCTGGTCGCCGTCGGTCTCGACGTCGCTGCCGGTGAGGTGCTTGCCGTAGCGACCGACCAGCGACGACAGCTCCTGGGGGAGCACGAACGTGGTCGACTCGCCCTGCCCGATGGATTCGAGCGTCTCCATCCCCTTGTCGATGACCGCGCGCTCGCCCATCGACTCGGCGGACTTCGCTCGCAGGACCGTCGAGACCGCGTCACCCTGCGCTTCGAGGATCTGGCTCTGCTTTTCGCCCTGCGCCCGGATGATGTTCGACTGCTTGTCACCCTCGGCGGTCTCGATGGCGCTCCGGCGCTCACCCTGGGCCTCCAGAATCATGGCCCGGCGCTTGCGCTCGGCGGACGTCTGTTGCTCCATCGCCTGCTGGACGTCCTTGCTCGGGTTGACCTCCCGGACCTCGACGCTCTCGACGCGGATGCCCCACTCGTCGGTGGGCTCGTCGAGCTCTTTGCGGATCTTGGCGTTGATCTGCTGGCGCTTGTTGAGCGTGTCGTCGAGTTCCATGTCGCCCAGCACCGCCCGGAGGGTGGTCTGTGCGAGGTTCGAGACCGCTCGCTTGTAGTCTTCGACTTCGAGGAACGCCTTCTTGGCGTCCATGACCTTGATGTAGACGACGGCGTCGGCGGTCACCGGCGAGTTGTCGCGGGTGATCGCTTCCTGTCGCGGTACGTCGAGGGTCTGGGTCCGCATGTCGAAGCGGTGGGTCGCGCTCACGAACGGCGGGACGAAGTTGATGCCGGGTTCGAGGAGCTTTCGGTACTCGCCGAACACGGTCAGCGCGCGCTTCTCCGTCGCGTCGACGATCTCGACCGACTGCCAGACGGTAATGACGACTAACGCGAGGAACAGCAGCGCGACGACGGTGAGCCCGCCGAAGGTAGCTTGTAGCGGAACTAACATACTTGGGTGTAAGAAAGAACCAGTGTTAAACATTCTGCTCGTACTCGCCGATACGGGGGCGAAAACATCCCTCCCGCGGCCGGTCGGCGACGATTCAGTCGTCGATTCGGATCTCGACTCCGTCGATCCGGACGCCCCACTCGTCGGCCGCCTCGCCGAGTTCGTCCGCGAGTCGGTCGGCGAGACGATCCCGTTCCGCGCGGAGTTGGTCGGGCGTCCTGTCGCCGACCGCCCGTTCGAAGCCCTCGCGCGCCGCGGCTTCGAGCGACGCTCTGTAATCGTCGGCCGCCAGAAACGCGGTCTCAGCGTCCTCGATCGTGAACGACACGGTCGCGGACGCCCCTTCGGTGGCGCTCGCGACGTCGAGGCTCTGGGCCCGCATGTCGAAGCTCCGGGTGCCGCTGACGAACGGCGGAACGAGGTGGACGCCGGGCTCTAAGAGTCCGCGGTACTCGCCGAGGACGGTCAGCGCCCGCGTCTCGTAGCCGTCGACGAATTCGAGCGACTGGACGACGGTCACGAGCACGACCGCGGCCGCGAGAAGGCCGGCCGAGAGGGTGCCGTCCGCGAACGACTGCAACGGGGCAAGCGCCATCAGTCGGACGCTCGGACGGCGGCGTGGTAAACGTATCGCCGTCCGGCGACGCTCACGCTTCCTCGGACTCGGACTCTCGCTCGGTGCGCTCGCGTTCCATGCGGAGCTGTCGGTCGATCGGATCCTCGATGGCCTCGACGGGCTCGACCGTGACGACGTTGCCGCCGCCGGGATCGACGACCATCACCTCTGTCCCCTCTGGGATCTCGCCGTCCATGCTCCGGGCGGCGTAGAAGGGGTTGAAGCCGCCCTCGTGGAGCTTTATCTGGCCGTCCTGGGGCGTGACCGGCTCGGTCACCCGGCCGGTCTGGCCCTTCAGCGAGTCCGAGTCGCTGGTCCGGGCGACGCCCTTCCCCCCGTAGAGATCGAGTTCGCGGTAGGCGTAGAGCGCGAGCCCGCCGAACCCGAGCACGAGCGCCCCGAGCACGAGCGGCCCCGCCAGCGGCGGAACGAGCAGCCCGACCAGCCCCGCGAGGATCAGCGCCACGCCGAGGACGATGAAGTGCGCGCCGGGGATCAGCGCCTCGGCGATCGCCAGCGCGATGCCGGCGACGAAGAGCAACAGCGCAAGCGAGTCCAACAGCGGTGCCATGTGGGTGTGTTAGAATCCCGGCTGGTTAACGTTTTGCAGTCCGCGGGCGGCGTCGTCGGGCGACCAGACAGTCAGGCCTCGATGATCTCGTCGTCGCCGTCCGGCTCGGGCACCCGGAGCTCGCCGTCGAGCGCGGGCACCGCCCGGCCGCCGACCCGAACCGTCTCGCCGATTCGGACCCGGACGTACCCGGGCCGGTCGACGAAGTGGCCCTGCTCGAAGCGCATCTCGTCGGGAAACTCCCCGTCGAAGGCTCTGTACTCGCGCAGATACGCCCCGCACGCCCCGCTCGCGGTGCCGGTCACCGGGTCCTCGGGGACGCCCGCGGCGGGCGCGAACATCCGGCCGTGGAGCGTCGAGTCGGCTTCGAGCGCGTCGAAGGTGAACGCGTAGACGCCCGCGGCGTCGACGTCCTCGCTGATCGCCTCGATCTTCCGGTGGTCGGGATCCATCGCGCTGACGTGTTCGAGGAAGTTCACCGGCACCACGAGGAAGGCCAGACCCGTCGAGGCGACCGCGAGCGGGAAGTCGGCCCCGACGTCTTCGAGCGCGGCGTGGTCGATGCCGAGCGCGTCGGCGACCCGCTCGTAGCCGAGGTCGACCTCGCGGATCTCGGGGTCGTTCTGGGTCATCCACACCGTGCCGTCGGCCTCGACGTCGATGTCGAGGACGCCGACGTTGGTTTCGAGGGTGTGGGTGCCGGGGTCGATGACGCCGTCGTCGAGGAGGTGGGCGTGGGAGGCGATCGTGGCGTGCCCGCAGAGGTCGACCTCCGTGGTGGGGGTGAAATAGCGGACCCGCCGGTCGGCGGCGTCGGTCTCGGCGAAGAAGGCGGTCTCGCTCACCGCGAGTTCGTCGGCGATCGCCTGCATCTGGTCGTCGGCGAGGCCGTCGGCGTTCGGCACCACGCCGGCGGCGTTGCCGGCGAACGGCGCGTCGGTGAACGCGTCGACGAGGAGCGCGCGTCGGTGTTCCGGTTCCATGCACGGGCCCACGGACGCCGGCTTCATATCGTTTGGTCATCCGCGTTCGCTCGGTCCGCCGATCCCGCCGTATCGCCCGAGAACGCACCTGAAAACGGTTAAGTGTGCACGGATGCGAGTGGCGAGGTGGTATGAGCGACCTCCCCGACGAGTTCAAGTGCACGATCACGAACTGGGAGTACATCTACGGGCTGTGTCGCGACGTCAGCGATCAGGTCAAAGGCGACGCCTTCGAGCCCGACGTGGTGGTCGCGCTGGCCCGCGGCGGGTGGTTCGCGGGGCGGTGTATCTGCGATTT
The DNA here is from genome assembly GCF_004765795.1 of Halorussus marinus. Classification (GTDB taxonomy): domain Archaea; phylum Halobacteriota; class Halobacteria; order Halobacteriales; family Haladaptataceae; genus Halorussus; species Halorussus marinus. The sequence goes on along the minus strand of NZ_SBIV01000002.1, from coordinate 157,336 downwards.
CCTCGGGCTCGATGACCTCACCAGCCTCAAGATGGAACACTACGTCGGGACCGCCGAGAAGACCGGCGATCCGGAGGTCCGGTATCCGATGCCCGAGGGGAGCGTCGAGGGCAAGGACGTGCTCATCATCGACGACATCGCCGACACCGGCGGGTCGATCGAGCGCGCCTACGAGTACGTCACCGATCGGGACGCCGGGGAGGTCAGGACCGCGACCCTCCAGCTCCTCCAGACGAGCGAGTTCGATCCCGATTACGTCGGCGAGCGCCTCGAAGAGTGGGCGTGGGTGGTCTACCCGTGGAACTTCATCGAGGACATGATCGACCTCACCGCGGGCGTGATGGAGAAAGCCGACGGCGAGACGTTCACGACCGCGGAGATCCGCCACCTCCTCGGCGAGTACCACGACGTAGAGCGCATCGAGATGGAGATCGCCCAGCCCGACCGGATGGACGAGGTCCTAGAGGAGATGGTCCGCCGGGACGTGATCGCGGACGCCGGCGAGGAGTGGCGGCTGGTCGAGAACGTCGGGGACGCGTGAACCCCCTCGGGGTCAAGCCCCGAGGCTTCCCGTAGACGGCCCGCGGCGCTCTCACTCCGGGCCCGCGACCAGCCGCTCGACCTCCGCGCCGCAGTCCGCACAGGAGAGGACGTAGGTCTCCCCGCCGTCGACGGCTTCGTACTCCCGGTCGGTCTCGGCCCCGCACTCGGGACACGGCTCTTCGATGATCGCGCCGTCGCTGGTCTTTGGCGCGCCGACCGCGATCACCCGCGCAGGACCGTCGCCCGTCGCGACCGCGCGCTGGGTCGCGTCCGGCGGGACGAACAACGCCTCGCCTGCCCCGACGCGGTGCTCGCCGTCGGAGGTCTCGACGCGGACCGTCCCCTCCAGTACGTACAGCAGTTCCTCGTGGTCGGGGTGGCGGTGTCGCGCCCACGGCAACTGCTCGCCCGGATCGGCGACGTAGACGTTGAACCCGAACTCGGTCGCGCCGACGGCCTCGTCGACTTCCTTCTTTCGTCGGGTTGGGTTCGGCGCGTCGGGCAGGTCGTCGACGACGACTTTGCGGAACTCGCGATCGGTCATGGCCGCGACTCGGGCGCCCGCGACCATAAGACTCGGGCTCGCCGCGACGCGTTCGACGGGCGGGCCGTCTCCGAGCGGACTCAAAGAACAGCCGTTTAGTAGCTACCCGCGCGAGTCACGCCCATGACGATCGGCTTCATCGGCGGAAGCGGCATCTACGACGCGCTGCCACTCGAAAACACCCGCGAAGAGGACGTGACCACGCCGTTCGGCGATCCGAGTGCGCCGGTCACGATCGGCGAACTCGCCGGCGAGGAGGTCGCGTTCCTCCCGCGCCACGGCCCCGACCACCAGCACACGCCGACGAACGCGCCGTACAAGGCCAACATCTACGCGCTAAAGCAGGTCGGCGTCGAGCGCGTGCTGTCGAGCAACGCGGTCGGGAGCCTCCGCGAGGACCTGCCCCCCCAGACGCTGGTGGTCCCCGACCAGACGTTCGACCGGACGAAACACCGCGATTCGACGTTCTTCGGCGACGGCATCGTGGTCCACATGCCGTTTGCCGAGCCGTACTGCCCGCACATGGTCGAGCACCTCGCTGACTCCTGTGCGAGCGCGACCGACGCGGACCACGAGAAAGGCGGCACCTACGTCTGCATCGAGGGCCCGCAGTACTCGACCCGCGCCGAGAGCGAGTTCTACCGCGAGCAGGGCTGGGACGTCATCGGCATGACGACGATCCCGGAGGCGAAACTGGCTCGCGAGGCCGAACTCTGCTACGCGACGGTCGCGGGGGTCACCGACTACGACGTCTGGAAGGAAGACAGCGAGGTCACCCTCGAGGAGGTGCTGGAAAACGCCGCCGAGAACGAGGACGCGATCAAGGAGGTCGTCGAGCACGCTATCCGGAACATGCCCGACGAGCGCGACTGCGACTGCGGGTCGGCACTGCAGGGCACTATCAACACGCCGACCGAGGCCATCCCCGAGGAGACGCGCGACCGGGTCGACGCGTTCGTCGGCGAGTACCTCGACTAACGTCCCCGGACGTACTCGAGCGCCGCCGCGACTTCCGAGGGATCGACCCGACCGTCGGTCTCTTCGAGCCGCTCGCGGAACCGTTCGGGCGTCATATGTTACCACACGTCTCGGGGAGTGATAAGTGTATTGCCAACGTGTTCCAAAGTCCGGTGGCGAGCGGACCGCGGCTCAGTCCGCGATCGCCTCGGGTTCGGTCTCGGGGTCGTCTGAGTCGGCGTCGGCGACCGCCTCGGGGTTCCGGACCCAGAGGTCGCCGAACAGATCGTCCTGTTCGAGCACGACCGCCTCGCGGTGAGAGAGAAAGAGGAGGGCGAGGAACGTCTGGATCTCCGACCCGCCGGCGGTGTCGATCTCGGCGTACAGCACCTCGTCGCGCCCCGCGTCGTAGCGGTCGGCGAGTTCGGCCCGGACGTCGTCGATGACCGCCTCGATGTCCTCGGCGTGGGCGGTGCCGGTCACGTCGTCGGCCGACGGCTCCTCGTCGACCCGCATCGCGTCGTCGGCGCGATAGTCGAGCGTCTGGGTGCCGCGCTCGAACCCCTGCGGGGAGTCGGAGGTGTCGTAGCTGCGGGACTCTTTCCACCACGATCCCCGCTCGCGCTCGCGGAGCTCCCGGACGAGTTCGTCGAGGGTCTCGGGTGTTCCCCGGGCGGTCTTCCGGTCGAGCCGGCGCTCCATCTCGTCTTCGAGCTGGTCGATCGGGTCGTGGGCCGGGAACTCCCCGTCGCCGGCCGTCGGGGCGTCCCACTCGTCCCACCCCGGCTCCTCGGGCTCGTCCTCGTCGTCGTCGGCGAGCATCGCGTCGCTTTTCATCCGGAGCAGGACGCTCGCGTAGAACAGCGCCCGGCCGGAGGTCCGGAGGTCGGCCTCGTCGAGCCGGTCGAGGAACTTGTCGGTGACGGTGACGATGTCGATGTCCCACGGCTCGATCTCGCCCTCCTCGGCCAACTGGACGAGGAGCTCGACCGGCTCGGCCTCCTCGTCGCCGGACTCGGGCGCGTCGGGCGCGACCTCGTCGAGGATGGTCGACTCGCCGTCGACGCCTTCGCCCTCGCGCTCGCCGGCCTCCTCGTCGTGGTTCGCGATGTTGAGCGGGACGCCCCCGTCAGACCGAAGCTCTGGGGTGGCTCCCCGCTCGCCGTTCGGATTCTCCTCGGGAGTCGCGGTGCTCGCGGGTCGCTGTGCTCCCCGCTCGCTTTTCCGATTCTCCTCGGGAGAATCGCTAGTCATCGGCGGGCACCTCCTCTTCGCCGTCGCCGAGCTGAATCCCGGTGACGGTGCTGACGTTGTCGCCCTGCATCGTCACGCCGATGGCGCGCTCGGAGCGCTCCATCATCGCCGACCGGTGGCTCACCACGACGAACTGGGCCTCGCCCGCGAGTTCGTCCACCATCTCGCCGACGCGCTCGGCGTTGGCGGCGTCGAGGAACGCGTCGACCTCGTCGAGGGCGTAGAACGGCGCGGGGTTGTACCGCTGGATCGCGAAGATGAACGCGAGGGCGGTGAGGCTCTTCTCGCCGCCCGACATCGCGTCGAGGCGCTGGATGGGCTTGTCGCCCGGCTGGGCCTTCATCGTGAGCCCGCCGTCGAAGGGGTCGGCCTCGTCTTCGAGGTGGAGGTCGCCGGTCCCGTTCGAGAGCCGCTCGAAGATGTCCTGAAACTGGTCGTCGATCGCCTCGAAGGCCTCCATGAAGGTGGCTCTCTTCTGGGACTCGTAGGAGTCGATGCGCTCGCGGATGCCGTCGCGCTCCTCGACCAGCACCGCCTTGCGCTCTTCGAGGTCGTCGAGGTCGGCCTTCACGTCGTCGTACTCCTCGATCGCGAGCATGTTGACCGGCTCCAGAGCCTCCATCTGGCGTTCGAGCCGCGAGATGTTCTCCTCGACCTCGTCGAGGTCGGGAATCTCGTCGGCGTCGTAGTCCCCGACCTGTTCGCGGAGCTCGGCGATCTCGTCTTCGAGCCGGTCGGCCGCCCGCCGGAGGCTTTCGAGGCGGTTCTCGACCGACTCGACCGCCGACTGCTTCTCGTCGCGGACTCGCTGGGCCTCCCGAAGCTCGTCTTTGAGTTCGGTCCGCTCGTCTTTGAGTTCGGCGAGTTCGGCTTCGAGCTCCTCGACGGCCTCGCGCTTCTGTTCGAGCAGGGCCCGTTGGTCTTCGATCTTCGCTTCGAGCTCCGCGGTCCGCTCTTCTTGCTCGGCCTTGCGGTTCTGGGCGGCCTCGATGTCGTCGTGGAGGTCCTCGATCGCGTCCTCGGCGTACTCTTTCTCCAGTTGGAGCTCGTTGAGCTCGCCGTCGAGATCGTCGATTCGGTCTTCGAGTTCGTCGATGTCGGTCTCGATCTCCTCGGCCTCCGCGGTGAGCTCCGGAATCCGCGAGTCGGCCAGTTCGGATTCGAGCGTCGCGATCTCGTCTTCGAGGTCGGCGATGGCCGCCTCGCGGTCGTCGATGTCGTCTTCGAGCTCCTGCATCTGCTCGTTGACGGCCTCGCGCTCGGCCTCCATCGCGACGAGCTCGTCTTCGAGGTCGTCGATGCGCTCGCGGGCCGCCTCGACTTCGCCCTCGGTGCGTTCGATGTCGGACTCGATCGAGCGCACCTGATCGGTGGCGTCGCTCTTGCGGTCGCGAGCGTCGTCGAGTCGCTCCTCGACGTCCCGGACGTCCTCCCGGATGGACCGGCGTTCGTCTTCGAGCTCGTTGATCCGGCGGGCGACCCGTTCGAGCTGGCCCTTCCCGGACGTCGAGAACGAGTACCGGGACCCCGACTTCGAGCCGCCGGTCATCGCGCCGCTCTTCTCGACTAGTTCGCCCGAGAGGGTCACCAGCCGGTAGTCGCCCATGAAGTCCCGGGCGGTCTCCATGTTCTCGACGACGAGCGTGTCCCCGAGCACGTACGAGAAGATCCCCGAGTACTCCGCGTCGAAGTCGAGGAGGTTGTACGCGAAGTCGACCACGCCGGGCGCCGACGGCGCCGACGGGAGGGTCCGGTCGTGCATCTCGGTCATCGGCAGGAACGTCGCCCGGCCGGCGTTCCGGGACTTCAGGTACTCGATGCACTCTTGGCCGACGCCGTCGTCGTCGACGACCACCTGCGCCATCCGGCCGCCGGCGGCCGTCTCGGCCGCGGTGGCGTACTGCTCGGCGACGCTCCCGAGCTGGGCGACCGTGCCGTGGACGCCGGGTTTGTCCGCGTTCAGGATCGTCGAGACCGCCCGGCCGTACGAGGAGTCGCCGCTCTCGTCGGCTTTCGCCTCGAGCTGGGCGTACTCGCTTTGTTCGGCCTGGAGCCGGTCTTCGACCTCGTCGAGGTCGTCCTGAAGCTCGCGTTTCTCCTGTTTGAGGTCCGCGACCACGTCGTCGATCTGGGCGCGGTTGCGCTCGGCCTTCGCGAGCTCGTCTTCGAGGTCGTCGAGCTTCGATTCGAGCGCCGGGATCCGCTCGCGGGCCTCGTCGAGCTCGGCCTCCTTCTCGCTCTCGGCGTTCGAGCGCCGCCGGGCCTCGTCGAGCAGGCGGTCTTTCTCGCGCTGGAGGTCGTTTTTCTCGCTTTTCTCGGCCTCCAGCCGGTCTTTCTTCTCGGCGAGCTCGGCTTTGACCTCGTCGTACTCGGTGTCGACGGCGTCGATCTCGGCCTCGATCTCCGCGAGCTCGGCCTCCTTCTGCTGGACGTCGGCTTTCACCGAGGACTTCTCGATCTTGATGTCCCGGATGTCGGCTTTGAGGTCGTCGACGGTCTCCTGCTTGCGGTCGATCTCCACGAACGCCTGCCGGCGGGTGTCCTCCGCGTCGGCGATCTTCTCTTCGGCGGTCTCGATCGCGTCTTCGAGCCGCGAGATCTCGCCTTTGACCTCCTCGATCTCGCTTTTGATCTCGAGCTGTTCGTCCTCGCCCTTCCGCTCGATCTCGGCGTTGAGCTCCTCCAGCTCGTCTTCGAGCCGGATGACCGTCCCCTGCTTTTCGTCGAGCTCGGCCTGGCGTTCGGCGAGCTCGGCCTCCCGTTGCTCGATGTCCTCGCGGGTGTGGGCGAGGTCCTCGCGCTTCTCTTCGAGTTCCGCCGCCCGGACGAACCCCTCGTACTCCTCTTTCTCGTCGCGGAGCCCCTGGTATTCGAGGGCGGTCTCGCGCTCGTCTTCGAGCTGTTCGAGCCGGTCGCGTTTCTCCTCGATTCGGAGTTCGGCCTCGTCGATGCGCTCTTTGACGACCTCCAGCTCGTCGAGGGCGTCTTCTTTCTTGGCGTCGAACTCCGCGACCCCCGCGATCTCGTCGATGATCTCGCGGCGCTCGTACGGGGTCATGTTGATGATTTCGGTCACGTCGCCCTGCATGACGACGTTGTACCCCTCGGGCGTGACGCCGGCTTGGGCCAGCAGGTCTTGGATGTCCGAGAGGTTGACCGACCGGCCGTTGAGGTAGTAGTACGAGTAGTAGTTGTCGTCGGTCTCTTTGACCCGGCGCTTGATGGTGATCTCGTCGACGTCGCCGACGCTCTCGGTTCCGGCGGCGTTCACGACCTGCGCCCGGTCGAGCGTCCCGTCCGCGTTGTCGAGCACGACCTCGACGCTGGCCTCGCGGGCGCCCTCGCGTTCGGCGGCCCCATCGGCGTGGCCGGGGTTGTAGATGAGGTCGGTGAGCTTCTCCGCTCGGATGCCCCGCGTTCGAGCGAGTCCGAGCGCGAACAGGATGCTGTCGATGATGTTGCTCTTCCCGGAGCCGTTCGGACCGCTAACTGTCGTGAAATCCTCGTAAAACGGGATCTCGGTCTTCCGCCCGAAGCTCTTGAAGTTGTCCAAGACGAGCGCTTTGATGTGCATGGGTTGCTCGTGGGAGGGACCGCGTTACGCGACGATGATGTCGTCGCCCAACCCGGAGTCGTCCTCCGTCTCGTCTTCAGTCTGGGACTCGTCGCCTTTAGCGTCGTCGCTTTCGGGCGTTTCGTCGGGCTCGGCCCGCGTCGCGTCCGACTCGCCGCCGGCTCGGGCCGGCGGCTGACTCGTCGACTCGGCGTCCTCTTCGAGGGTTTCGAGCCGCTGGTTTACTTCCACGAGCTCCTCGGTCAGCCCCTGGATCGTGGCTTCGAGGCGTTCGACCTTCGATTCGAGTTCTTCGACTCGCTGTTCGGCGTCGCTCATTATGTCCCAACCCCCACGGTAGGACCATAAAACGCACGTCAGACACGTATCAGATAACTGTCTGCTTTGGGCGCGCAAACCTTCATCCGAGCCGGCCCCGTACGGTCGGGCATGGACGCCGCCGCGTTTCCCGAGGAGATCGAAGCCAGAACGGCGACCGAACTCGACCGGCTCGGCTCCCAGCAGGCGGTGGTGGCGCTCACCGACGCCGACCTCGACGCCGAGTCGGTCCTCCGGGCGGCCGCCCGGAGCGAGCGCACCGCCGCCGAGACGTTCGCCGCGTGGGCCGAGGCCGAGACCGACGAGGCCGCGAGCCGGACGTTCGCGGAGCTTGCCGACCGGGAGCGCGACCACTACGATCGGGTCGTCGCCGAACTCGAAGACGCCGAGCACGCCGACGGTCTCGACCCGATGCACGAGCGACTCCGGGACCTGGAGACCACCGCCGAGCGCGCCGCGGGGCTGGTGGGTCGGTCGCTCGTCGGCGACCGGACCCAACTGCAGGTCGTGAACTTCTTCGTCAACGAGGCCGACGAGCGCCGGGCCGACCTCTTCCGGGAACTGCGCGCCGACACGAAAGCCGGCGTCGAGACGGGCGCGGACCTCCTCGCGGCCCGGTGTGAGGAGGGCGACTGGGACCGGGCGCTGGCGGTCGCCGAGTCGGTCGTCGAGGTCGCGTACGACGACTACGCCGAGACGCTGACCGGGATGGGGCTGGACCCGAAGCCGCTCTGCTGACCGTCGCGGGTTTTCGAGAATCGCACCAGACTACCTTTCAGGGCGCGACGGCTACCCGGGAGTATGGACCGGCGAGAGTACCTCCGAACCGCGGCCGCCGTCGGCCTCGCGGGCGGGACGGCGGGGTGTGCGAGCGTCCTCGACTCGAACCCGAACGTCGCGCTCGGCGAACCCGACCGGGAGTTCGACAGCGAGGACGCGCCCTACCCGGCGTGGGGCCAACGGATACCGGACGTGGCGCTCCCCGCGCCGCTCGACGACCGCACGGTCGAACTCCGCGCGATCGACAGACCGAGCGTCCTGACTTTCTTCTACAGCCACTGCAACACGGTGTGTCCGGTGCTGTTGTCGACGATGCGCAACGTCCACACCCACACGCTGAACGAGGGCTACGCCGACGAGGTGGCGTTCTTCCCGACCACGTTCGACCCGGCCCGCGACGACGCCGACCGCCTCCGGACGTACGCCGACGAGATGAACGTCGCGACCGACGCCGACAACTGGGCGTTCCTCCGGCCGGCGTCCGAAGACCGAGCCACGCAGGTCGTCCAAGAGCAGTTCGGCGTGATGTTCGAGCGGACCGAGCCCGAGGACATGGACATGTACATGTTCACCCACACGGCCCTGACCCTGCTCGTGAACGCCGATGGGTACGTCGAACGGGCGTACCGGACCGACTCGCCCGACGCCGAGCGGATACTGTCGGACCTCGAAACCGTCCGGTCATGAACCGCCGACGCGTCCTGCTCGCGCTCGGGGGACTCGGCCTGACGGGCGCGAGCGCGTGGGCGGTTCGCAACGACGCCGCGTCAGGTTCGGGACTCCCGATCGAAGTGACGACGATGGACGCCCCCGGGTCGGAGGCGGGCGAACGCCGCGTCCCCGCCGCGGACGCCGTGACGGTCGTCGACCTCTTCGCGACGTGGTGTAGTCCCTGCAAAGAGCAGATGGATGCCCTCGCGACCGTCCGGGAGTCGTACGGCGAGGAGGTGGCGATGATCTCGGTCACCAACGAGCGACTCGGCGGGTCGCTCTCGCGCGAGGACCTGCGCGAGTGGTGGCGCGAGAACGACGGCGCGTGGGCGCTCGGCCTCGACCCGGACAGCGAACTCATGTCCGCGCTCGGCGCGAGCGGCCTCCCGTACGTCGCGGTGTTCGACGCCGAGGGCGCGGTCCGGTGGTCCGACTCCGGCCTCACGGACGCGACCGACCTTCGCGGGGCGGTCGACGACGCGCTCGCGACGCCATGACCTCGGGGTTCGTCGGCGCACTCGCGTTCGCCGCCGGCACGGGCGTGACGACGTTCTTCGCGCCGTGCGCGTTCCCGCTCCTTCCGGGGTACGTCGGCTACTACGTCAACGAGAGCGGCGACGAGTCGGCGGTCGCCGCGGCGGCCGCCGCCGCGTCCGGCGCGCTGGTCTCGCTCGCGGCGGTCGCGGCGCTCGCGTTCGCGCTCGGTCGGACCGTCACGACGCTCCTGCCGCTGTTCGAACCCGTCGTCGGCGTCGGCCTCGTCGCGTTCGGCGCCCTGACGCTGACCGGCCGCGCGCCCGACCTCCGGGTCGCGCTCCCGGCGCGCCCCGAGTCGGTCGCGGGCTTTGGAGCCTTCGGCGCGGCGTACGCCGTCGCGGCCGCCGGCTGTGTCGCGCCGCTTTTCCTCGGGGTGGTCACGCAGGCGCTCGCGTTCCCGCCGGTCCGGGGCGTCGCGGTCCTCGGCGCCTACGCCGGCGCGGTCGCCGCGCCGCTGGTCGGGGTCACTCTCCTCGCGAGCGCGGGCGTCGAGGCGTGGCGAGACCTCGGCCGGTACGCCGGGACGCTCGAACGGGCGGCCGCGGTGGTGATGATCCTCGCGGGGCTCGGCCAGCTCTACCTCTCGGTCGTGGTCCTCGACGTGTTGTAGCGGTCGGGCGGCCGCGGCCTCGGTCCGCCGACGACCCGGGCCGAGTCGTCGCCTTCCGTTTCCCGCAGACCTAACCGTTCGGGGCCCCTACGATCGCCCATGAGTCGAACCGAACGAGCCACGCTCGCGGGCGGGTGCTTCTGGTGTACCGAGGCGGCGTTCAAGGAACTCGACGGCGTCGAGTCGGTCACGTCCGGCTACGCGGGCGGCCACGTCGAGGACCCCTCCTACGAGGCGGTCTGCTCGGGCGACACCGGCCACGCCGAGGTCGTGCTTGTCGAGTACGACCCCGAGGCGCTCACCTACGAGGACGTCCTGCAGGTGTTTTTCACGGTCCACGATCCGACCCAGCTCAACCGACAGGGTCCCGACGTGGGCACCCAGTACCGATCGGCGATCTTCACCCACGACGACGACCAGCAGGCGACCGCCGAGTCGTTCATCGAGCGCCTCGAAGCCGAGGGCGCCTACGACGACGACGAGATCGTGACCGAGGTCGAACCCCTCGAGGAGTTCTACGAGGCCGAGGAGTACCACCAGGACTACTACGAGAAGAATCCGAACGACCAGTACTGCTCGATTCAGGCCGAACCCAAAGTGAAGAAGGTCCGCGAGCAGTTCGGCGAGGCGGCGACCCAGTAGGGGCCCGGCGGCGCTCGCGGCGCGCCCGGACTCGCTCCCGCCGCCCCTACGGCTCCAGTATCACCTTGATGCAGTCGTCGTCCTTGTCGTTGAACGTCTCGTAGAGCTCCGGCCCGTCCGCCAGATCCGCCCGGTGGGTGACGACGAACGAGGGGTCGATCTCGCCCGACTCGATCGTCTCCAACAGCGGGTCGAGGTAGCGCTGGACGTGCGTCTGGCCCGTGTTTATGGTCAGCGCCTTGTTCATCGCCGCCCCGAACGGGAGGTTGTCCACCCGCCCGACGTAGACGCCCGGGACTGAGAGGGTCCCGCCCTTCCGACAGCACCGGATCGCCTCCCGGAGCACGTACGGGCGGTCGTCCTCTAACTTCGCCTTCTGTTTCGCCCGGTCCGACGCCGCGGCGAGTCCCGTGCCGTGGGCGTCGGTCCCGACCGCGTCGATACACCGGTCGGGCCCGCGGTCGCCGGTCATCTCCATCAGCCGGTCGTAGACGTCCTCGTCCTCGTAGTGGATGGTCTCGGCGCCGCCGTACTCCCGGGCCATCTCCAGGCGTTCGGGGACCCGGTCGATCGCGATCACGCGGTCGGCGCCGAGCAGTTCGGCGCTCTGGATCGCGAACTGTCCGACCGGTCCACACCCCCAGACCGCGACCGTGTCCTCGTCCTCGATCTCGGCGTTCTCGGCGGCCATGTAGCCGGTCGGGAAGACGTCCGAGAGAAACAACACCTGCTCGTCGGGCAACTCGGAGTCGACTTTCACCGGCCCCACGTCGGCGTAGGGCACCCGCAGGTACTCCGCCTGCCCGCCGGCGTAGCCCCCGAGCAGGTGCGAGTAGCCAAACAGCCCCGCGGGCGACTGGCCCATCATCTCCCGGGCGAGCTCGGCGTTCGGGTTCGAGTTGTCACACAGCGAGTACATGTCGTTCTCGCAGAACCAACACGAGCCACAGCTGATCGTGAACGGGACCACGACCCGGTCGCCCTCCGCGAGGGTCTCGACGTCGGTCCCGACCTCGACCACCTCGCCCATCGGTTCGTGGCCGAGGACGTCGCCCTCGCGCATCGTCGGCATCCGGCCGTTGTAGAGGTGGAGGTCCGAGCCACAGATGGCGGTGGCCGTGACCTCGACGATCGCGTCGGTCGGATTCACGATCTCGGGTCTGGGGACTTCCTCGACCCGAACGTCCTGTTCGCCGTGCCAAGTGAGTGCTCTCATGTGCGATCACCTCTCATATCAGATCCCCGCTCCCGCGGGCCGACGGGTTCGCCTCCGTCGTCGGAATCTCGCCGCTCTCGACGAGGCTCTTGAACCGCCCCAGCGCCTCGCCCGCGAGGGTCTCGGGGACGACACCGAGCCGATCGAGCGCGGTCCCACCGACCGCGCCGCCCGGCGGGTCGAAGCTGAGCGACAGCGTCACGACCGTCCCCCGGTCGCCGGCCGCCGGCCGAAAGCGGACCTCGCCCTCGTTGGGGAGCGTCGCGTCCGGCGGCGTCTCCCAGCGGAGCACTTCGCCCGGTTCGGCCTCCGCGATCCGGGTCTCCCAGGAGACGTCTCGGCCGAGCGGGCCGTGGACGGTCCACCGAAAGCGATCGTCGCCCGACCGGGTCACGTCTGCGAACTCCGCCATGATCCGGGAGAGCTGATCGGGATCCCGCCAGGTCTCGTAGCACTCGTCGGCGGACGCGCCGACGGTCTTCGACCGGCTGAACGTCACCGGGCCGGTCGGTCGGGTGGGGACGTCTTGCCCGTCCGGGTCGGGTCGGGACCCGAGGGCTCGGGACATCAGCCAGCCGCCGACCAGCGCCGCCCCCGCTCCCGAGAGCGAGCGGCGCCGCAGACCGCCGACGACGAGCGCGCCGCCGACGGCGGCCGACGCGGCGCGCTTGGCCCGGTCGGCGATCGGGCGGTCGGATCTGTCGGAACTGGACGCTCGCCGAGTACGCTCCGTGTCTCGTGATGGTGTCGTCATCGAATGTGTGCCTCCGTAGGTTCTCGAACGCCCGCGACGGACTGCGAACGACCCGCAGGGTGTAATCGAGACTCTCCGGTTTGGCGTTTGTGGCTGTGGTCTCGGGGGCGCCGTGCCGGGATACCGGCGGGTGTGCGTCCCGACGCCACAGTCGTAGAAGCGTTAACTATACTCGGGGGCTACCGGCGGGCATGACTCCGACTTCACGGCGGCGGTTTCTCGGGGCGGTCGCGGCGGCGGTCTCGCTCGCGGGGTGTACCAGCGCCGGTCCGTCGGTCGACGACGCGGCCGAATCGACGACAGCGGGCACCGCGTCGCCGACCGCGAGCCGGGTCGAGGCCGGGATTCCGCTCGCCCGGTCGACGCTCCCGGTCGAGCACGAGTTCGACGCGCTCCGGAGCGAGATCCAGAACGGCGGCCCGCCGAAAGACGGCATCCCGTCGATCGACGAGCCGACGTTCCGGCCGGCCGAGGCGGCCGACGCGGACCTCGACGACAGGGCAGTTGTGTTCGGTGTCGTTCGAAACGGCGAGGCGAAGGCCTATCCCCGCCGAATTTTGGTCCACCACGAGGTCGCGAACGACGCGATCGGCGGCGAGCCGGTGGCGATAACCTACTGCCCGCTGACCGGCACCGCGATGGGGTTTCGCCGGGGCGAGACTGAGTTCGGCGTCTCGGGCGATCTGGTCAACAACAACCTGATCATGTACGACCGCGAGACCGACAGCCGGTGGCCCCAGATCCTCGGCACCGCTATCTCGGGCCCACTCGAGGGCGAATCCCTCCGGGAGTTCCGACTGGTCTGGACTCGGTGGGGCCGGTGGAAGGCGGCCGTCCCCGAGACGGCGGTCCTCACCGAGGAGACCGGTCACGTCCGGGACTACGGGACCGATCCGTACGGCACCTACGTCCCGAATCGGGGCGGCTACTACGACCGGGACTCGACGCTGTTCCCGGCGCTCGGCGACGACGACACGTTCCCGGCCAAGCGCGTCGTGATCGGCGCTCGGACCGACGAGGGGCGGATCGCGTTCGAGGCGGACGCGCTCCGCGAGGACCGCCTCCTGTCGGGGACGGCGGGCGACACTCCGCATCTGGCGGTCTACGACTCCGAACTCGAGACGGGCTACGTGTACCGGAACCCGGACGGCGCGTCGTTCGACTACGAGGACGGGCGGGCGATCGCCGGCGACGCCACCGCCCACGATCCGGCGGCGCTCCCGCTGGACCGAGCGTACGCGTTCGACGCCATGTGGTTCGCGTGGTCTGGGTTCTACCCGAGCACGGCGGTGGTGGGCTGATGGCGACCGACACCGGCGAGCGCGGGGCGATTCGTCGGACCGTCTCCCGGACTCGGTACGCGGTCGTCGCCGCCCTCGGCCGACGCGACGGATTCGCGGTGTTCGGCGGCGTCACGGCGCTCTATCTGGTGGCGTACCTCTGGCTCGGCGATCTCCTGACGTTCGGGCGCACCGACGTGGGAGTCCTCGTCGCCTCGGACCCGATGGGGAAGCTCTTCCGTCCGGCCAACGGCGCTCTCTCGTTCGAACCGGTCGCGCTCGTCGAGTTCGGGGTCGCCACCTATCTGTTCTCGCTGAACACCGTCGTCGGGCTCGGGGTCGCCGTGCTCGTCGGGCTCAATCTCGCCGTGACGTACCTCGCGTGGACCCAGCCGACCGCCTGTGGCATCGGCTCGTCGACCTCGGGACTGCTGGCCGGCGTTCCGGCGCTGGCGTCCGGGGCGGCCTGCTGTGGGCCGATCGTCCTCATCGTCTTCGGAATTCAGGCCTCCACTGCCGTCGTGACCGTCTTTCAGTGGCTCGTCCCCGCCGCGGTGGTGTTGCTGGTCGGGAGTCTCCTGTGGGTGGGTCGGCAGGTGAATCCCGCGTTGGTTCAGGTGCCGTCTGAGTAGCCCCGGTGGGCTCTCAGCGCGTTTTTGACCGGCCGTCTCGGGCGAACTTGTTTCGGGATCGAACGGTCCTGTAGAATCTACTGGCGGATGACAATAATCGCCCGGGATACGGCGGAAAGTCTCAGCACGGCGTGGGCCCGTTCGGATCAGGCCGTCGCGGCGTCTCACTACGCTCGCGTTTCTCGGGGCGTGCAATAGTTTTGAGGTGCTGGAAACCCAGTGGGTACTAAATGCGGAGCATCGTCGAAACTCTCGAACCGGACGTTCCCTACCTCGTGAGACAGCGACTCGGGCCCTCGCTCACCCGACTCGCGCGCACTTTCGGCCAGCCCGAGTACCGCCTTCTGGACACCGAATACGTCGGCACCATCGAGCAACCGCTGGACGAGTTCACGGAGACGCTCAGAGAACACGGGTTCGAGTGGGACCCGCTGGCGTGGTACCACCGGCCGCCGGTCGGAGCGGAGCCAAACGGTAGCTGGACGTATCGACAGTCACGGCTGGCCGACAGACAGCTCCACGTCATCCTCATCGCCCACTCGCCGGAGTATCTCGACGTGTTCGCCCACGAGGAGTACAACTGGCTGCGCCACCCGATCAAACACATCCGGCAGGTCGGCATCGACCGGGAAGCCGGTAGCAGTACGATGCGCCGTTGGATCGAGAGCCACGACACGACGGTCGATGCCAAATCCCGCCGTCGGCGACGGGTCACAAACGCGGCAAAAGACCTCCGCAAACGCCTCGAATCGCTCGTTCAGTAGCGCGCATCCGGTCTCCTCCGTCGAAGAATCTCGGGACCCACGTCCCACGCGGTGTTTTCAGACGGTCGAGACGGAGCCGTCGAACGGCTCCGATCGGAGATTTTCGAGCCCGACGAAGCTACGCTTCGTCGAACGAGTCGAATCGAAGATTCGCCGGTTTGACCCGGCTTAGGCCGGGTCGAACGCCGCGGAGCAAGCTCCGCGAGCCCGACGAAGCTACGCTTCGTCGAACAACGTCTCGCCGGCGACCATCTTCTCCTCGACGACGTCCATGTCGAGGGTCACGCCGAGCCCCGGCTCCTCGGGAATCTCGATGTAGCCGTCCTCGATGACGTCCTCCTCGACGAGGTCCTCCCACCAGCCGAGCTGGTAGCTGTGGTACTCGACCGCAAGCGAGTTCGGGATGGCGGTGCCGACGTGGGCGGAGGCCATCGTGGCGACCGGCGAGGAGACGTTGTGCATCGCGACCGGCGTGTAGTAGGTGTCGGCCACGTCGGCGATCTTGCGGGTCTCGCGCATCCCGCCGACCTTCGGCATGTCGGGCGCGACGATGTCGACCGCCTGCTCTTCGAGGAGGCGGCGCTGGCCGTGCTTGCGGTAGACGTTCTCGCCCGCCGCGATCGGCACGGTCGTCGAGTGGGTGACGTTCTTCTGGACGTCGTGGTTCTCCGGCGGAACGGGGTCTTCGAGCCACCAGACGTCGTAGGCCTCTAACGCGGTCGCGAGTCGCTTGGCGCTCCCGGCCGAGAACGTCCAGTGGCAGTCGAAGGCCACGTCCGCCCGGTCGCCCACGCGCTCGGTGACCGCCTCGACGATCTCGACCTTGTGGTCGATCTCGGGGTTCCGGAGGTGGCGGTTCGCCCGATCCTTCTCGTGGCCCGAGGGCACGTCGAGGTCGAACTTCAGCGCGTCGTAGCCCTGTTCCTCGACGACGCGTTCGGCCTCGTCGGCGCAGGCCTCGGGGTCGGCTTCGTCGGCGGTGTGACAGTCGCAGTACACCCGCACCTCGTCGCGATACTTCCCGCCGAGTAGCTGGTAGGCGGGCACGCCCAGCAGCTTTCCGGCGAGGTCGTGGAGCGCGACCTCGATCCCCGAGATCGCGGTGACGGTGACGCCCTCGATCGAGCCCTCGCCCGACATCTTCTGGACGAGGTGCTCGTACAGTCGGTCGATGTCGAGGGGGTTCTCGCCGACGAGGAACGGCCTCATCCGCTGGACGAGTTCGGGGACGCCCGCGCCCCAGTAGGCCTCGCCGGTCCCGACCACGCCCGCGTCGGTGTACACGCGCACGAGCGTCCACGGGAAGTTCCCGTCGATCATCGTGGTCTGGACGTCCGTGATCTCGACCTCGCGGTCGCCGCGCTCGCGGTCCAGCCCCATCGACGCCGACGAGAGGTCCCGCATCGTGTACTCGGCGTTCGGGTCGTGGAGCTCCGCGTAGTTGCGCACCATGAAGGGACTTACTTGGCACGGAGTAAAAATTTAGAGGGTACGGTCCAGGCGGGCTCTCGCCGCCGGCCGAAAAGCAGGTACGCGCCGGCGGCGACCAGCGGCGCCGCCAGCGCGGGTTCGCCCGGCGGGAGGGCGAGGGCGCCACCGACGATCAGGTACTGTCCCCCCAGGACGGTCCGTTTGTCGAGACGGGATGGGAGCGGTGTCATGATGTGTTGGATCGACTGGCGGAGCGGCGAGCTGTCGGGCGGTTCCGCGAGCGGGGTCGACGATCAGTCGTGATCTCCGACACCGTGCTAAATGTTAGCACTGAAAATGTTAAGCCTTGCGACCGTTTACGGTCGATAAAAACGGGACGGCGGCCCGAAACCGCTACAGAAGGTCGAGGTCGGCGAGATCGTCTCCCAGCGCGTCGCGATCGGCGTCGTCCATCTTCCGAAGCGGGCTCCGGAGCGGCCCCGGTTCGAAGTCGACCGCGCGCAGGTCGAGGGCGGTCTTGACCCCTGCCATGTACGGCCCGCGCTTCAGCGCCGACCGAACCTCGTACACCTCGCTCTGGAGGGTCCGGGCCCGCTCCTCGTCGCCGTCGTCGTAGGCCTCGTAGAGGTCGACGACGAGTTCGGGGAAGGCGTTGGCGACCGCGCTGACGACGCCGGCACAACCGACTTCGAGCCCCGGGAACAGAAGCGAGTCCGACCCCGCGAGAAACGTCAACTCGGGGTGGGCGTCGATCGCCTGTCCGAGCCACGGCACGTCCTTGCTCGAATCCTTGAGTCCGACGAGGTTGTCGACGTCGGCGAGCGCGTCGAGGGTCTCCAGCGACAGCGAGTTGCCGGTCTTGCTCGGGATGTGATAGACGTACACCGGAAGGTCGACCGACTCGGCCACCCGCCGGTAGTGCTCGACCGCGGCCTCTCGGTCGAGCGGGTAGTAGTACGGCGTGACCACGACCACGCCGTCGGCGCCGACCATCTCGGCGCGCTCGGCGTGAGCGACCGTCTGGCGGGTGCTCGGCGCGCCGACCCCCGCGATGACGGGGACGTCGCCGCCGACGGTCTCGACGACCGCCTCGACCACGTCGTCGCGCTCCTCGGGGGTCAGTAGCGGGAACTCGCCGTTGGTCCCCAGCGGGAAGACCCCGTGGGCGCCCCGGTCGACGACGAACCGCGCGTGGGCCGCGGTCGCCTCGTAATCGACCGATTCGTCCTCGTCGAATGCGGTGATCGTCGGCGGCACGACCCCGCGAACGTCGAGCGGGTCGTCCGAACCCGGTGGTGGTGCGTTGCCCATGTTCGTCGCGTCGGGAGCCGCGTCCTTAAGCCGTTCCGTGCGAGAGTACTTTTTCGAGAGTGAGTAAACTTTTAGTCGGTGGGATCCGGAGGGTGTGGTATGAACGTGACCGTCAAGCTCACGGGGACGCTGGTCGCCCGCACCGGGACCCGCGAGGCCCGCATCGCGGTGCCCGAGGACGCGACTCTCCGGGACGTAGTCGAGAAGCTCGCCGACTCCTACGGGCCGCAGGTCCGGGCGGGCGTCCTCGACGGCGAGCGCCTGCGCTCGGACACCGTGGTGGTCCGCGAATCCGTCGACGCCGGCGAGACGCTCTCGACCGCGAGCTCGCTCGAAAACGGCGATACGGTTCGGTTCGAACTCAACGTCTGAGCCGGTCGCTCGTCGCTACGCTCCCAGACTCGCCAGCCGGTTCAGCGCGTACACCGTCCGGAGCACGTCCCCGGCCTTCCCCCGGTCGAAGACGAGCTCGTCGGTCCTGATGACGTGGTCGAGCACGTCCCGGGAGGCGTGCTCGGGCGCGGCCGCCACCCCGCAGTCGTTCTCCGCGACCCACTCCATCACTCTGAGGTCGCTCTTGCTGTCGCCCATCACCGCGGTGAAGGGATCTTCGATGCCGAGCACGTCGAAGGCCGCCTGCACGCCCGCGACCTTGTTGAGTTCGAGACTCCCGATCTCGGCGGCGTCGGCCTCGTAGTACGCCACGTCGATGCGCTCGAACACCGACCGGACCGGCTCGGGCGCGTCGTCGGGCGCGCAGTCTGGCGTTCGGCCCTCGACTTCGAGGACCGCCCGGATCTCGGGGTCCTGATCGGCGTAGTAGGCGCGGGCCCACTCGCTGGCAGGGGCGTTCGCCTCCGGGTCGGCGGCGTCGGTGCCGACCCGCCGAACGACCGCCTCGCCCAGCAGGTCGAGTTCGTAGACGAGCGCTCGGTCGATGACCTCGGCGGCCTCCGGGCTCCCCGTCTCGAAGTTGGGTTTCAGCGTGACGTTGAACTCGTTGCCCTGGAGGTGACACCCCCGCCGGAGCGCCTCGGGGGCGTCCGAGAGGACGCGGGCGCGCACGTCGTCGAAGATCGACCGGATGTCCTCGTCGAGGTCCTCGTAGAGCAGGCGCTTGGTGTCCGCGCCGTGGCCGGGGGTGAACACCCCGGTCCCGGCCTCGTACACCACGCTCAGGTCCCCGGAGTGGACGAGTTCGTTGCCGAGCCCCTGGATCAAGAACCCCTTGACGTTCTCGAGGGTCTGGCCGGTACAGACCACGATCGGGACCCCGCCCTCGTGGAACTCCGTCAGGAGGTGGAGCGTCTCGCGGGGGATCTCGTTGTCGGTGCCGCCGGCCGACCGCAGGGTCTCGTCGACGTCGAGTACGAGGACGTTGATCCCCCGGTCGTACTTGGCGTGGAGGTCGAGGCCGGTGAACGCCTGATCGCGGGTGGCGTGGGCCGCCAGATCACAGAACGTCTCGCCGGCGTCCGGGAACGCCGACCGGACGGTCTCTTTGCGGTCGGCGAGGTCGTCGCTGGCCTCCTGCCAGTGTTCGAGGGCGACCCGCGAGTCGACCGGCGGAAAGAGGTCGACGAAGTCCTGTAGCGCGCGCAGGGTCGCCGCGTCGAACTCGTCGTAGAGCCGGTAGAGCTGGTCGTAGCGCTCCATGCCCGAACTGGGTCGCTGTCGGGCATAAAGCTCGTGGTGGGGGCGTCGGCGGGCGAATTCGGCGCGCGAGCCCGCCGGTCGGCCCCCGAGACCGCGACGACTCCGATCCGCCAAGGGTTAAGACCGGCCCGGCCGTCGGTTCAGATAATGTTCGACGCCGACGACCTCGCGGAGATCCGCGAGGCCCGCGAGGACTGGGAAGACGAGACCGTCGGGCCCACGGTCGAGCGGTTCGGCGAGCGCAAAGCGGAGTTCACCACCGACACCGGCGGCCAAGACGTGAAACGGCTGTACACGCCCGACGACGTCGCCGAGCTCGACTACGAGGAGGATCTTGGCTTCCCCGGCGAGGAGCCGTACACCCGCGGTCCGTACTCGACGATGCACCGCGGCCGGCTCTGGACCATGCGCCAGTACGCCGGGTTCGGCACGCCCGAGGAGACCAACGAGCGCTTCGAGTACCTCATCGAGAACGGCTCGTCGGGGCTGTCGATGGCGTTCGACCTGCCGACCCAGATGGGGTACGACTCGGACGCCGACATGGCGGCCGGCGAGGTCGGCAAGTCCGGGGTCGCGATCGACTCGCTCCGGGACATGGAGACCGTCTTCGACGGCATCCCGCTCGACGAGGTCTCGACGTCGATGACGATCAACGCGCCCGCGTCGGTCCTGCTGGCGATGTACATCGCGGTCGGCGACAAGCAGGGCGTCGACCGCGAGGAGCTTCGGGGCACGATCCAGAACGACCTCCTGAAAGAGTACATCGCGCGCAACACCTACATCTACCCGCCCGAGCCCTCGATGCGGATCATCACCGACATCTTCGAGTTCTGCGCGGCCGAGACCCCGAAGTTCAACACTATCTCGATCTCGGGCTACCACGTCCGGGAGGCGGGCGCGACCGCCGCCCAGGAGCTCGCGTTCACCCTCGGCAACGGCATCGAGTACGTCGAGGCGGCCCTCGACGCCGGACTCGACGTCGACGAGTTCGCCCCCCAGCTCTCCTTTTTCTTCAACGCCCACAACAACATCCTCGAAGAGGTCGCGAAGTTCCGGGCGGCCCGGCGGATGTGGGCGACGATCATGGACGAGCGCTTCGACGCCCAGAACCCCAAGTCCAAACAGCTCAAGTTCCACACCCAGACCGCGGGCTCGACCCTGACCGCCCAGCAGGTCGACAACAACATCGTCCGGGTGGCCTATCAGGCGCTGGCGGCGGTGCTCGGGGGGACCCAGAGCCTCCACACCAACGGCAAAGACGAGGCGCTCGCGCTCCCGACCGAAGAGAGCGTCCGGACCGCCTTGCGGACCCAACAGATCCTCGCCCACGAGTCGGGGGCGGCCGACACCATCGACCCGCTGGCGGGGAGCTACTACGTCGAGAGCCTGACCGACGACGTCGAGGCCGAGGCGTTCGACATCCTCGACACCGTCGACCAGAAAGGCGGGATGCGCCGGGCGATCGAGGACCAGTGGGTCCAGCGCCAGATCCAGGACGTCGCCTACGAGCGCCAACGCGAGATCGAGGAGAAAGAGCGGGTCATCGTCGGCGTCAACGAGTTCGAGGTCGACGAGGAGCCCGAGGTCGACATCCAGGAGGTCACCGAGGAGGAAGAACAGAAGCAGATCGACCGGCTGAACGAGGTGAAAGCCGACCGCGACGACGAGGCGGTCGAGGCCGCGCTCGCGGCGCTCCGCGAGGCCGCCGAGGGCGAGGACAACCTCATGCCGTACATCGTCGACGCGGTCAAGGCGTACGCGACCGTCGGCGAGGTCTGCAACGTGCTCCGGGAGACGTTCGGCGAGTACCAGCCCGGCGCCGCGATCTGATCCGGGCCGATCGGTGCGGCCGACCGACCGCGAGGCCCCGTCTCAGAGCAGTTCGACCAGCGCGTCGACGTCCTCGGCCGTGTTGAAGACGTGGGTCGACGCCCGGACCGCCCCGTCGGGGTACGGCAGGTCCCGAATCCGCACCCCGTCGTCGGCGTACTCCTCGACCAGCGCCTCGGCGTCGGCGCCGTCGACCCGGAAGGTGACGAGCCCCGACTCGTACTCGCGGGGGCTCAGCAGTTCGACGCCGTCGGCGTCGACGATCCCCGCCTTCAGCCGGTCGGTGAGCTCCTCGATGCGGGCCTCTATGGTGTCGTAGCCGATCTCCTCGACGATCTCGATCGACTCGGCGAGCCCGGCGTACGGCGCGGGCGAGACCGTCCCGACTTCGAGTCGGTTCGCGCCCGGTTCGTAGGCGTACGCCTCGGCGTTGGGGTCCTCGACGCTCCGATACCCGATGTGTGCGGGGTCGAGGTGGCGCTCGGCGCCCTCCCGAACGTAGAGAAAGCCCGCGCCGAACGGGCCGAGCAACCACTTGTGGCCCGCGCCCGCCACGAAGTCCGCGCCCCACTCGGTCACGTCGGTCTCCATCTGGCCCGGACACTGGACGGCGTCGACGAGCACGAGCGCGCCGGCGTCGTGGGCGAGTTCGACGATCTCCTCGACCGGCAGGAGCGTGCCGTGGGTCCAGGTCAGCGAACTCAGACAGACGAGGTCGGCGTCCGCGATCGCGTCGGCGGCCGCGTCGAGGTCGATCCGTCCGGCCTCGCTGTCGAGCACCTCGACTTCGACGCCCCGGCGCGCGAGTCGCTTCCACGGCAGGATGCCCGAGGAGTGTTCGAGGTCGGTCCGGACCACCGTGTCGCCGGGCTCCCAGTCGAGCGCGGCCGCGATCCGATTGATCCCGTCGGTCGTGCTCTGGGTGAGCGCGATCTCCTCGACGGTCGCGCCGAGGTGGTCGGCGACGACCTCGCGAGTCTCGTCTAACACCTCGAAAGCCGCGGGGTAGGCGCCCTCCGCGGCGGGCGCCTCGTACTCCTGATGTTCGAGACAGTCCTCGACGGCGTCGACAACCCGGGCGGGGCTCGGGCTCGCCGCCCCCGTGTTCATGTAGATCGTTCGGTCGAGCGCGGGGATGTCAGCGCGGAGATCGGTCGGCTCCATGGTCGTCGGCACGGCCGACGGTCTGATAAAGACTGTCGAAGCGACAACTGCGGGCGCCCCGGATCACCGGAGTTATCTCCGAGCGAGCCGAGCCATCGGCCATGCGCTTTGACCACGCCGGCATCGCGACCGACGACGCGGCCGGGCTCGCCGAACTGTACGCCGACCTGTTCGACGCGCCGGTGGCCCACGAGGAGAAGTTCGACGGGCTTCGGGTCGTCTTCCTCGAACTCGGCGAGGGCTACTTCGAGTTGCTCGAACCGATCGAGGACGGCACTATCGCGCGCTACCTCGACGCGAACGGGCCGGGGCTCCACCACCTCGCGCTCGCCACCGAGGACGTCGCGGCCGCGCTCGACGCCGCCCGCGACCACGGCGTCGACCTGATCGACGAGGAGCCCCGCCCCGGCGCGTGGGGCCACGACGTCGCGTTCCTCCACCCGAAGTCGACCGGGGGGGCGCTGATCGAGTTCGTCGAGCACTGAGAGTCCCCCGACGCGCGCGCCGCCCCGACGCGTCGGCTCCCCTGCGAGTGGCTCCCATAGTCTTAACTGCTCCGACCGGGACCGAGAGGGTAGATGACCGACGAAACACTGCGGTTAGACGACATGACGTGGACGGAAGTCGAGGCGGCGCTCGAAGACGGGACCCGGACCGCTGTCGTGGCGGTCGGCTCCATCGAGCAACACGGCCCGCACCTGCCCCTCCGGATGGACACCATCGCGGGCGAGGCCGTCACCGAGCGCATCGCCGCGAAGCTCGGCGACGCGCTCGCCGCGCCCCCGATCCAGCCCGGCTGTTCGGGCCACCACATGTCGTTTCCCGGCACGATCACGATCCCGCCCGAGACGCTGATGGACCTGATCGAGTCGTACTGCCGGTCGCTCGACGAGCACGGCTTCGAGTGCATCGCGCTCGTGCCGACCCACGGCGGGAACTTCGGGCCGGTCAACACCGTCGCGCCAGAACTCGCCCGCGAACTCGACGCGACGATCGTGACGCTCGCGGACCTCGAGGAGAACATGGCGCTGATGAACGAGGGGATGGCCGAGGCGGGCGTCGACTACGAGGAGCCGTCGATCCACGCCGGCGCGGCCGAGACCGCGGTCGTGCTGGCGGTCGAGGAGGGACTGGTGCGAACCGACGCCCTCGAACCCGGCGCGGAGGGCGAGATCTCGGCGGCCCGGATGATCAACGGGGGGTTCGAGGCGGTCACCGAGAACGGCGTCCTCGGCGACCCCCGCGAGGGGACCGCCGAGGCGGGCGAGGCGATCGTCGAGCGGATGGCGAGCGCCTACGCCGACCAGATCGAGGCCGCGCGCGATCTGGACTGATCGAGAGACGGCCCGTGGCGTCCCCACGCCCGCCGCCCGGGCTCAGGGCGCGGGTCCGAAGTTCTCGGTCTTGGCGCCCTCGGTCGAGCGGCCCGCGGCGTCGAGCGCGGCGGTCGCCTCGTCGAGGAAGTCCGCGAACCCGTAGACGAACACCTGTCCGACGCTGTTTGCGAGCAGGCCGACGACCTCCTCGCCCGAGACGTCGTCGGTGATCGCGACCGTCGCGCCGGCCGCCGAGAGGCCGGCGAGTCGCGCCTCGTGGACCGGGTCGTCGTCCTGGTAGACCACGACCACCTCGCCGCCCTCGGCGGTCGCGCGCTCGCCGATCCCGACCGCCGGGCCGATGCCGGGCCCGCCGGCGAGGACCACGACGCGCTGTTCGCCCTCGTAGTAGGCGTCGCCGAACGGGCCGGCGATCTCGATCGTCGCGCCGGCGTCGAGGCCCGCGAGGTGGGGCCCGAGTGTCCCCTCGGGGTCGACCTCGACGGTCACCTCGAAGGTGTCGTCGGCGCCCGCTTCGCCCGCGGCGCTCCCGGGCGAGGAGAGCGTGTAGTGGCGCGCGACCTGCTCGCCGTCGACGGTCGCGCCGACCTGCACGAACTGGCCCGGGTGAGCCGCGAAGCCGTCGGGGGTTTCGATCGTCAGCGCGACCGTGTCCGAGCCGACCGACTCGACCGACCGAACCGCGACTGCTGTGCCGTCCATGGTCGTGGTTGCGCGGGGACGACTAAAGGCCCTGCGACCCGCGGATTCGGGGCCGGGCGGCGCGGCGGCGCGATCGGCGAAACGTGCGGGCGAGCCGACAACACCGGGAGATACCGGAACGCGTCGCCGGAATCTCGACGCCTCGCACGACCGACAGCCCGGTAGAACGACGACGGGCGCTTCAGAAGGCTTTTGATTTGGGGTGGGTTACGGCCTAGCTAGGAATGCCAGACGACCTGAACTGGGCCATCGGCGGCGAGGCTGGCGATGGCATCGACTCGACGGGGAAAATCTTCGCGCAAGCGCTCTCGCGAGCGGGCCGACACGTCTTCACATCGAAAGACTTCGCGTCCCGCATCCGTGGGGGGTACACCGCGTACAAAATCCGGAGTTCGACCGACCGCGTCGAGAGCGTCGTGGACCGCCTCGACATTCTCGTCGCGCTGACCGAGCGCACCATCGACGAGAACCTCGACGAACTCCACGAGGGAAGCGTCATCATCTACGACGGCGAGCGCACCGAGATGCAGGACGTCGAGGTGCCCGAGGGCATGATCGGACTCGACGTGCCGCTCCAGCGCCTCGCCGAGGAGGCCGGCGGCGCGATCATGCAGAACATCGTCGCGCTCGGGGCGGCCTGCGAGGTGACGAACTTCCCGATCGAGAACCTCGACTCCGCCCTCGAGAAGAAGTTCGGGAGCAAGGGCGAGTCCATCGTGGACAACAACAAGGAGGCCGCCCGGAAGGGTCAGGAGTTCGTGGCCGACGAGTACGACCACGAGTTCGACTACGACCTCGACACCACCGACAACGACTACGTCCTGCTGAACGGCGACGAGGCCATCGGCATGGGCGCGATCGCGGCGGGCTGTCGGTTCTACGCCGGCTACCCGATCACGCCCGCGACCGACGTGATGGAGTATCTGACCGGCCGCATCAACCAGTTCGGCGGCGAGGTCGTCCAGGCCGAGGACGAACTGTCGGCGATCAACATGGCGCTCGGCGCGGCCCGAGCGGGCGCGCGCTCGATGACCGCCACGTCCGGTCCGGGCATCGACCTGATGACCGAGACGTTCGGACTCGTCGCCCAGAGCGAGACGCCGCTTGTCATCTGTGACGTGATGCGGTCGGGTCCCTCGACCGGGATGCCGACAAAGCAAGAGCAGGGCGACCTCAACATGGCCCTCTACGGGGGCCACGGCGAGATCCCGCGGTTCGTGGTCGCGCCGACCAACATCGCGGAGTGTTTCCACAAGACGGTCGAGGCGTTCAACCTCGCCGAGAAGTATCAGACGCCCGTCTTCCTGATCGCCGACCTCTCGATGGCGGTCACCGAGCAGACGTTCGAGCCCGACGAGTTCGACATGGACGCCGTCGAGATCGACCGCGGGAAGGTCGTCGACGAGGACGAAATCGAGGCCTGGACCGACGAGCAAGACCGGTTCCAGCCCCACTTCTCGACCGCCGACGGCATCAGCCCGCGGGCGTTCCCCGGCACCGACGGCGCCGCCCACATGTCGACGGGTCTCGAACACAACTCGCTTGGCCGCCGGACCGAGGACACCGATGTCCGGGTCGAACAGGTCGACAAGCGCAACCGGAAGGTCGAGACCGCCCGCGAGCGCGAGGACTGGGACGTCCGGGAGTTCGGCGACCCCGACGCCGACAACCTCGTCATCTCGTGGGGGTCGAACGAGGGCGCGTTGCGCGAGGCCCTCGAATTCCTCGACGAAGAGGACATCGACGTGCGATTCATCTCCGTGCCGTACATCTTCCCGCGGCCCGACCTGACCGAGGACATCGAGGCCGCCGACGAGGTCATCGTCGTCGAGTGTAACGAGACCGGCCAGTTCGCCGACGTGCTCGAACACGACGCGCTGACCCGGCTCAAGCGGGTCAACAAGTACAACGGCGTCAGGTTCAAGGCCGACGAACTCGCAGACGAGATCAGAGCGAAACTCAGCGCGGAGGAGGTTACAGCATGAGCTCAGACGTACGCTTCACCGACTTCAAATCCGACAAGCAGCCGACGTGGTGCCCCGGGTGCGGGGACTTCGGCACGATGAACGGCATGATGAAGGCGCTGGCCGAGACCGGCAACAGCCCCGACGACACGTTCGTCGTGGCGGGCATCGGCTGTTCCGGCAAGATCGGCACCTTCATGCACAGCTACGCGCTCCACGGCGTCCACGGGCGGGCGCTTCCGGTGGGGACGGGCGTCAAACTCGCCAACCCCGACCTCGAAGTGATGGTCGCGGGCGGCGACGGCGACGGCTACTCCATCGGCGCGGGCCACTTCATCCACGCGGTCCGCCGGAACGTCGACATGACCTACGTGGTGATGGACAACCGCATCTACGGCCTGACCAAGGGTCAGGCGTCGCCGACCTCCCGCGAGGACTTCGAGACCTCGACGACCCCCGAGGGCCCCAAACAGCCGCCGGTCAACCCCCTCGCGCTGGCGCTGTCGGCGGGCGGGAGCTTCATCGCCCAGTCGTTCTCGACCGACGCCCAGCGACACACCGAGATCGTCAAGCAGGCCATCGAGCACGACGGGTTCGGCTTCGTGAACGTCTTCAGCCCGTGCGTGACGTTCAACGACGTCGACACCTACGACTACTTCAGAGACTCCATCGTGGACCTCGACGAGACCGACCACGACCCGACCGACCGCGACGCGGCCAAGGACAAGATCCTCGACGCCGACAAGGAGTATCAGGGCATCCTCTACCAGAACGAACAGAGCGTCCCCTACTCGGAACTCCACGGCCTCGACAGCAACATGTCCGAGATCCCCGACGGCGCGCCCGACGGCGCGACCGACCTCGTCCGCGAGTTCTACTGAGCGTTCCCGTCTCGTTCTCGCCCGGCGTCGCGTTTTTCGATCTTCGCCCCCGGAGAGCCAAGGCTTAACCGCCGTGCGGCCTCACTCGCCGGTATGCAGCGCACCGAGGTGAGCGGTCGTGGCCGATAGCGCGCGAATCCTGCAGACGCTCGTGGTTCTTGCCGGGCTGGCGGTCGCGGTGGGGATCGGGTGGGTCCTGTTCGTGTTCGTCCCCGACGGGAACCTCGCGAGGCTCCTCGGGGTCGTGTTCGCGGTCCTCGCGGGCGTCCTCGGCGCGCGGGCCGCGAGCGGCTTGGCCGCCAGCGCGTTCGCCGACTACGACGTGGCGGAGGTGGCCGTCGAGGGGCCGATCACCCGCGACGGCGGGGGCGGCCGGCTCCCGACGACGCCCGGCGGGACGCCCGCCGACGACATCGTCGACCAGATCGAGGCCGCCGACGACGACGAGGCGGCCCGCGCGCTCGTCCTGAAGCTCAACACCCCCGGCGGCGAGGTCGTCCCGAGCGACGACATCCGGATCGCGGCCGAGCGCTTCGACGGGCCGACGGTCGCCTACGCCACCGACACCTGCGCCAGCGGCGGCTACTGGATCGCCAGCGGGTGCGACGAGATCTACGCCCGGGAGGGAAGCGTCGTCGGGAGCATCGGCGTCATCGGCTCGCGGATCAACGCCGCCGGGATGGCCGACAAGCTCGGGCTGGAGTACGAGCGGCTCGCCGCCGGCGAGTACAAGGACGCCGGCACGTCGCTCAAGGAGATGACCGACGACGAGCGCGAGTACCTCCAGGGGCTCATCGACGGCTACTACGAGGAGTTCGTCGATCGGGTGACCGACGGCCGGCAGCTCAGCGACGAGCAGGTCCGTGACACCGAGGCCCGGGTGTATCTGGGCGAGGACGCGCTGAGCATCGGGCTGGTCGACGAACTCGGCACGAAACGCGAGGTGAAAGACCGACTCGCGGATCGGCTCGACGAAGACGAGATCGAGGTCCGGGCGTTCGAGCCCGAGAAGAACGTGATGGAGCGGCTCCGGGGCGGCTCGCAGGCGGTGGCGTACGCGCTCGGGGCGGGCGTCGCGAGCGCGCTCGCGGGCGAGGACGGCTCTCGGGTGGACGGCTTCGAGTTCGAACTCCGGTGACTGCCCCGGCGGCTGGCGGTCAGGCTCGCGAGGGCGCGAGCAGCGACCGGAGGTGCGGGAGCTCGTTTGCGTCCCCGTCGATCCACTCGGCCAGCGAGGCGTGGCGCCGGTTCCGGACCGTCCGGGTCCGGGCGTCGTAGTCGATCGCGCCGGCGGCTGCGAGTCTGGGGAGGTGGTTGTGGTGGAGTTCGATGGTGACGGTCCGGCGGTGAGCGGACGTGTCGGTTCCGGCCGCGTCGTCCCACTCGCACTCCCGGCAGACGACCCGATCGGCCAGCTCGTCGAGGCCGAGGACGGTCCGGTCGGCCTCGTCGAGACAGTAGAGCACGTACCGACACCGGCGGTTCGCGAGCAGTCTCAGCAGGTCGTCGAGCGACGGTCCGTTCACTGGCGGTCCCCCGTTTCGGCCGCAGGAATTATTTCCAAGTTAATCATGCAGATGGAAACGTCTGACGTTCTTTGCAGTGTACTTCAGACGACAGTATAAGTCCATTGGCTACGAGATCGGCGTACTGGACTCTGAACTGCTACCGATCGTCACCGACATCCGTGACCGTCCGGACCGCGGCCGTCCCGGCGGTCACGCCGTCGAGTACGCGAAAAAGCGGTCGTCGAACCACCGATCGCGCTACTTGAACCGGAACGTCTCTAAGTTCTTGGGCGCGAACGTCCGCATGTTGAACTCGTGGTACAGCGCCGACGAGAGGTCCTGGGTCGACGACTCGTCGCCGTGGACACACAGCACTTTCTCCGGGCGGGGGCTCATCGTCTTCACGAAGTTCATCAGGCCCTGTCGGTCGGCGTGGCCCGAGAAGCCGTCGACGGTCTCGACGTCGAGTTCGAGTTTCAGGGACCCGTTCCGGCCGCCCCGACCGCGACCGCCGCTCCGGTTCATCGGAATCTCGTCCCACCCGTTCTGGATCCGCCGGCCCAGCGTCCCCTGAGCCTGGTAGCCGACGAACACCATGCGGTTGTCGGGGTCGCCGCCGAGGTGGTCGAGCCACGACATGATCGGGCCGCCGGTGACCATCCCGGACGTCGAGAGGACGATGCACTGATCGCCGTCGGCGACCTCGCGGCGCTCCTCCTCGCCGCCGTCGATGTGGTTGAACTGGTCGGCGAGGAACGGGTTCTCGTCCTCGTGGAAGATCCGGTCTCGCAGGTCGTCCCGGAGGTACTCGGGATAGGTGGTGTGGATCGCGGTCGCCTCCCAGATCATGCCGTCGAGGTGGACCGGCATCTCGGGGATGTCGCCGGTCCGCATCGCCTCTTCGAGTACGAGCATCATCTCCTGGGACCGCCCGACAGCGAACGCCGGGATGACGACCTTCCCGCCGCGCTCGTAGGTCTCGTTGATGACTTCCTTGAGCCGGCGCTCGGAGTCCTCCTGGTCGGTCTGGTAGTCGTTGCGGCCGCCGTAGGTCGACTCGAAGATGAGCGCCTCGACCCGCGGGAAGTCGTTGACCGCGCCGTTGAACAGCCGGGTGTCGTCGTAGTGGATGTCACCCGAGAACGCGACGTTGTAGAGGCCGTCGCCGATGTGGAAGTGACACACCGCGCTCCCGAGGATGTGACCGGCGTTGTGGAGGGTGAGCTTCACGTCGGGCGCGATGTCGGTCACGTCGCCGTACTCCAGCGGGATGGTGTGTTTGATCGCCTCCCGGACCATCTCGGACTCGTAGGGCGGCGCGCGGCCTTCCTTGGCCGCGACGTCGAGGTAGTCCAACTGGAGCAGTCCCATCAGGTCCCGGGTGGGCTCGGTGGTGTAGATCGGGCCGTCGTAC
The DNA here is from genome assembly GCF_004765795.1 of Halorussus marinus. GTDB lineage: Archaea > Halobacteriota > Halobacteria > Halobacteriales > Haladaptataceae > Halorussus > Halorussus marinus. Next base: position 127,022 of record NZ_SBIV01000002.1, on the reverse strand, counting down.
CCGTACTTGAACAGGAGGGGGATGAGCGCCGAGTGGTCGAGGTGGGCGTGGGTGAGCACGACGGCGTCGATGGTGTTTGCGCCCGCCCCGAGCGCCTCCTCGACCTGAAGGTAGGGCACCTCGCCCTCGGCGCCGGGCTTGTCGCCGCAGTCGACGAGGATGCGGGTCTCGGGCGTCGAGAGGATGAACGAGGCGCGTCCGACTTCCCGACAGCACCCGAGGGTGGTCACGCGGACGTACTCGTCGTCGGACATCTCCTCGCGGTGGATCTGTCGGCCCACCTTCTCCAGGATGTCGCGCCGCTCGTCGCGCTCCTGTTTCAGGAAGTTCCGGACGTTCGAGACCGTCGAGGACTCGATCGGCGGCGTCCGGACGACCTCGGGCGTCCACCCGACCTCCTGGGTGATCTCCCGGAGCGTCGAGCCGTGCTTGCCGATGACCATCCCGGGCTTTTCGGCCTCGATGACGACCTCGCCCGTGTCGACGTGGAAGTCGAGGTCGGTCACGCCGGCCTCGTCGGGGATGACGTCGAGCACGTCGTCGCGGGCTCGGTCGGGCCGCGAGAGCACGTCCGGGTCCGGCCGGACGGTGATTCGCTTGCGGAGCTGGCTCGCGAGCTGTCGGATGAGGTCGCCGTTCCGCGCGAACTTCTTGGGATCGCGGGTGTAGACGACCAGCTCTGGCCCCTCGTACTTCACGTCCGAGACCGAGATGTCGCTCGGTAGCTCGCTCTTTATCTCTTCTCGCAGTTCTTCGAGTTGCTGGTCTACGTTACTCATAGTGGCAAAAGTCGGCTTCGTCGGTGGTGCGGTGTCGGCGCTCGGCGCGCGGCCGAGTCCGGCGTCTACGGTCCCGGCGACCGACCGGTGTCGGTCCCGAGCGGGCTATCGGTTGTAATGCCCGTGTCGATACGGTCGCAAAACCGTGACGACTACGACGTAGAGTACAGCGAAGCATAGATCTCGCTTCTCCGCGGGGTGAAGCTCGCGCGAGTGCGCGAGCGTTCGCGTCCCCGGCGGGACTGCCGCGGACCGGACGCTCATTCGGGGACGCAGGAAAACCCGCTTAGTCGGTATTAGTCGCCGATGTTATAAAAGCCTTCTCAAAACGCACACGCCCAAGGCCCGCGAGCGCGTCCGCCCGGTATGCGACTCACTCCGGAGACCGTCGCCGACGAGTACCGCTGGGTGCGCGAGCGGGCCGCCGTCGTGGTCCCGCTGGTGAACGAGGTGCGGGCCGACCTCGCCGACCGCTTCGACGCCGACGTCGGCGAGGTGACCGCCGGGACCTACCGCCGAGAGGTCGACGCCGTCTTCGCCGACGGCGACCTCGCGGTCAACGTCGCGGCTCTGGTCGCGATCCTCCGGGCCCTCGACGTCGAGGGCGACTACCCGGGGTTCGTGGTCGACGAGTTTCTCGGCCGGCGGCTCGCCGGAACGATCGCCGGGGCCCAGCCGCTCGGCCTGCTCGGCGAGGCGACGTTCCACGTCGCCGACGTGCTCGTCCACCGCGACCCCGACGCGGAAGCCGCCGGCCTCGACGACCTCGACGCCGCCCTCGCGGCGGGGTTCCAGACGCGGCTCCCGGGATGGAACTGGACCGCCGCCGAGAGCCCGTTCGCCGTCGCGGACCGTCCCGACGGCGAGTAGTCGCGCGGCGTCGACGCAGGACGTCCGGTGGGGTGTCGCTATCGTCCCGTCCGGCGCGGCGTCGCTACCGCTCGTCTCCTGGCGCGTCGCTCACGGCTCGACGTCGACGGGCCGCGTCGACTGTAGCCACGCGTCGGCCCCGTCCTCGGCCTCGATCACGTAGACCGGGCCCGCGTCCGGATCGTAGTCGGTGTAGGCGGTGTAGTTCGTCTCGTGGCGGTCGTTGTAGCGACCCCAGCGGTTCGGCGTCGTGTACTTCTGGGTGGTGTCGTTCATCGAGTATCGGTAGGGCGCGCTCGACGGTCAGTCGCTCGATTCGTCCCAGCGGGTCCGGCAGGCGGGCGAGCAGAAGAGGTAGAGGACCACCGCTCCCGACTCGCCGATCCGCGTCGCGACCGGATGGCGCTCGGCGTCGTCGATCGGCTCGTCACAGACAGCACAGACGTGGGCGCGATCGGCGTCGGGGGCCGGCGCCTCGCGGCGACAGGCCTCCGCGATCGACTCGTCACTCATCGACCGGCGCCGGGGCGTCCGGACGCCGCGCGTCGCCGCCGACCGCGACCGCGACCTCGACGCCGCGGGTCGGGGAGACGGTTACGTCGCAGTCGGCGAACGCGAACGAGACCTCGATCTCGTCGCCGCCGCGTGCGTGGTTCGGAGCGCGTGCCACGATCGCCGCCAGCGCGTCGGGGTCGACCGTGTCGTAGAGCGGCGGCAGTGCGTTCGGGTCGCGGCCGGTCGCGTCGGCGACGGCGTTCACGATTCGGACGGGGACCGAGTCGGCGGCGGTGTCGTGGATGGGCTCGTTCATGGTGATTCTATCCGATACGAGGGGCGCTACCTCCCTATTTCTGGGGCGTCAGTGTATACGCCCGCAGGGGTGGCGGCGTGAATACAGCTTCACTCGTCGGCCCGCTCGTCGAACACCATCGCGAGGAGCTTGCGCTCGCCCCGGCGCAGGTGGCGGTTCACCGTCGGCTGGGAAACCCCGAGCATCTCGGCGACCTCGCTGCCGGAGCTCCGGCGCGGCGACTCGAAGAAGCCGGCGTAGTAGGCGGTCTGGAGCACCTCGGCCTCGCGGTCGGTCAGCCGCTCGCGGTAGTGGGCCCGAAACTCCGCGTCCGACCGGACCGGCCGATCGAGTTCGCGGCGCGTCCGGAGCGAGACGCCCTCGTAGGTGTCGAGAAGCATCCGGAGGAACGCCTGAACGTCGCCGCTCTGTGGGAGCTCGACGGTCAGCTCCGTCCCCGACGGGGTGGCTATCAGCTCCGTGGGCCGCACGCCGTAATCGAGCAGCGACGCGAGGAAGCTCTCGGCGCCCAGCGTCGCCTCGAAGAGGTGACCCTCCTCGCGGTCCGCGACGTGATCGACGCTCTCGACCTCCAGCCCGCGGTCGTGGTAGTCCCGAACCACCGCCGGGTCCGCGCCCTCGATCGAGAAGAACACGCGGAGCGATCCGTCGGCCTGTTCGACCAGCGACTCGAACTCGAAGCGGCTGTCGGTCTCGGCCGCCAGCCTGGCGGGCAGTAGCTCGTGGTCGTCGAGTTCGAAGCTGAGTTCGACGGTCGAGTCGCTCACCACCGCGTTCTTCCGCTCGGCCGCGTTGATCGCGTACGCCACCACCTCCCCGAGCTCGGTCAGCACGTCGACCGCGAGGTCGTCGAAGGCGTCGGACTCGACGGCGTACAGGTGCAACACGCCGTAGAGCATGTCCTCGTACCGAAGCGGCACCGCGATGCACGAGCGATACTCCCGCTGGAGCGCCTCCTCGCGCCACGGCTCGAACGGCGGGTTCGCCGACAGGCCGTTGCGGACCTGCACGTCGCGGGTCGCGACCGCGCGCCGGCCGGGCTCGGTCCCGCTGGCGTCCTCGCCGTCGGTGGCGGCGATCGCGTCCAGATACCCCCGCTCGACGCCCGCCGAGGCGCGGGGGGTGAGCACCTGCCCGGTCGCGGTCGGCGAGCCGATCCACGCGAACCGGTACACGTCGGTGTTCGCCAGCTTCGTACAGACCGCCTGTTCGATCCCCTCGCGCGACTCCGCCCGGACGAGCGCGGTCGTCGACTCGCGGATCAGGTCGTTGATCCGGTTGGCCCGCTCCATAGCCGCGGCCCGCTCTTCTAACTGGTCGGCGCGCTCGCGGAGCGTCTGCTCGCGCTCGACGCGTTCGAGGGCGGTCTCGACGTCGGCGGCCAGCAGGTCGAGGATCTTGACCGCCTCCCGGTCGAAGGCCGCGGTCGCGGTCGCGCCGCTGACCAGCACGCCGTACGATCCGAACGGAACCGCCGCGACGCTCCGGAGCGGCGTCGCCGAGTCGTCGACCGCGTCGTCGGTCCGGGTGTCGGGACAGACGTATCGCTCCTGTCGCTGGAACGCGGTCCACGCCAGCGACCGGTCGGCGCCGAGCAGTTCGCCGTTCGGCGCGCCGACGTTCGGCACCGCGGGCGTGTGGGAGGCGGGGTCGAGTCGCCCCGCGTCCTCGTCGTACCGGTAGGCGGTCGCGAGCAGGTTCGGCAGGAGGTCGCTCGCGGTCGCCATCGCGAGGTGGTAGACGCCCTCGGCGGTCTCGGCGGCCGTGAGCGACTGGGCGAACGTGTGTAGACCCGACAGCTGGCGCTCGCGGCGCTTGCGGTCCGAGACGTCCCGGAGCACGCCCGCCCGGCCGTACTCCCCGTCGCCGAGCGGGAACAGCGACATCCGGATCTCGCCCGGGAACTGCTCGCCGTCGGCGGTCTCTATCGTCGTCTCGATCGTGTCGACGTCGGCCTCGCCCCGTTCGAGTTGCGCCTGCGCCTCGTCGAACTCCGCGACCGACCGGGGCCCGGTCACTACGCTCGCGTGCGCACCGATTAGCTCGTCGCGATCGTAGCCGGTCAGCTCGGCGAACGCCGCGTTGACCGTGAGAAACCGCGCGTTCTCGTCGAGGGCGTACACGCCGTCCGCGACCGTCTCGACCGCCGAGCGATAGCGTTCGAGCGCCTGTTCGCGGGCGTTGCGACTCGTGATGTCCCGAACGATCCCCGTGAAGAACCGCTCGCCGTCGGCGGTGAACTCGCTCAACGAGACGCTCAGGGGAACCTCGGTGCCGTCCTCGTGGCGCCCGGCGAGCTCGACGTCCGTCCAGTCGAGGCGCCGCTCGCCGGTCTCCAGATAGCGCTCGAAGCCGGCGCGGTGTCGCTCGGCGAGGTCGTCGTCCATGATCCGAGTCAGCCGCGAGCCGACCAGTTCGTCGGGCGCGTACCCCAGAATGTCTTCGATCGCGGGGTTGGCAAAGCGGACCACCCCGTCGGTGTCGACGGTCAGGATGCCGTCCGAGGTCGCGTCCGCGACCGCCCGTAGCTGAGCGCTCGCCGGCGGCGCGGCCGAGCGCGATTGGCGGTTCATGGTGGTGTCTGTTCGTTCCGAATCGATCGCGGGACGGAAAAGCGATTGGGTTCACTCGGGATCGGGCGACCCGGGGAGCCGTCGGGCGGCGAGACCGCCCCCGACGCGGTCGCTTCACCGGATTTAAGACCACTACACTGGTGGTCTACACCTATGAGCGACGACGAACAGGAACTCGGCATCACCGAGTCCAAAGAACACAGCCCCGGCGACTGGTACGCCGAGGTCGTCACCAAGGCCAAGCTCGCCGACTACGCCCCGATGGGCGGGTTCATCGTCACCCGACCCCGCGGGTACGCCCTCTGGGAGGGCCTGCAGGACCACCTCGACTCGTGGTTCAAACAGACCGGCTCGCAGAACGCCTACTTCCCGGCGCTCATCCCCGAGAGCTACCTCGAACGCGAGAGCGACATCGTCGAGGGGTTCGACCCCGAGGTCGCGTGGGTGACCCACGGCGGCCACGACGAACTCGAAGAACGGCTCGCGTTCCGGCCCACAAGCGAGTCGATCATCACGCCGTTCATGAGCCAGTGGGTCCGGAGCCATCGCGATCTCCCGCTCCGACTGAACCAGTGGTGTAGCGTCATCCGGTGGGAGGCGACCGAGACCAAGCCGTTCTTCCGGACCAAGGAGTTCCTCTGGCAGGAGGGCCACACCGCCCACGAGACCGAAGACGAGGCGTGGGACGAGACGATGCTCCGACTCGATCAGTACGAGCGCCTCTACGAGGACGTGCTCGCGATCCCGGTGTTGCGCGGGCGCAAGCCGCCCCACGACAAGTTCCCGGGCGCCCACACCACGACCACGGTCGAGGCGCTGATGCCCGACGGCAAGTCCGTCCAGGGGGGCACCTCCCACTACCTCGGTCAGGGGTTCGCCGAGGCCTACGACCTCACCTTCACCGACGCCGACGAGGAAGAGAAGGTCGCCCACACCACCTCGTGGGGGCTGTCGTGGCGGGCCTTGGGCGCGCTCATCATGACCCACTCCGACGATCAGGGGCTGGTCCTGCCGCCGACGATCGCGCCCGAGCAGGTCGTGATCGTCCCGATCTGGAACGAGGACAACCGCGAGGAGGTCCTCGACTACGCCGAGGCGGTGGCCGACGACCTCGACGCCGCGGACGTCCGGGTCGAACTCGACGACCGCGACGAGCGCAACCCCGGGTTCAAGTTCAACGAGTGGGAGCTGAAAGGCGTCCCCGTCCGGTTCGAGATCGGCCCCAACGAGGTCGAGGACGACGAGATCACCGTCGTCCACCGCCCCGACGGCGAGGACGCGGTCGAGGACCGCGAGGACATCGCCGACGCGGTCGAGGACCACTTCGATGCGGTCTACGACAAACTCTACGACGCCGCCGAGCAGAACCTCGAAGCGAACGTCCGGGAGGCTTACGAGACCAGCGAGATCCTCGGCACCATCGGCCGGTACGGCGGCTACGTCAAGACGCCGTGGTGTGGCGACGAGGCCTGCGAGCAGGTCATCAAAGAGGAGATCGCCGCCGAGATCGTGATGGTCCCGATGGACCGCGACGAGGAGCCGATCGGCGAGGAATGTGGCGTCTGTGGCGACGACGCCGACGAGACCGCCTACTTCGCGAAGTCCTACTGAGCGTCCGTTTTCGGCTTTTTATTCAGCGTGGGGGACAGACAGCACCACCGCCTCGCCCGACAGCACCCGTTGGCGGTCTTCGTCCCCGTCGGCGCCCACGTCGGCGGCGGTCTCGACCCGAACGCGGTCCCCGCCCATCGCCTCGACGACGGTCGCGGTCGCGGTGACGGTCTGCCCCGGCCGGACCGGGCGCTCGAAGTCGAGTTCCTGTTCTACGTAGACGATGTCGCCCGGCAGATCCGCGAGGGCGGCGCTGACGACGCCGGCCGACAGCATCCCGTGGGCGACCCGGCCGCCGAACATGGTGTCGGCGGCGTAGTCGCCGTCGAGGTGGATCGGATTGTCGTCGCCGACGAGCACGGCGTAGTCGTCGATGGTCTGTTCGCCGACCGCGAGGCTCGCCTCGGCGGCGTCGCCGACGGATGCGACTGGCATGCCCGTACGTGGCCCCGGGCGTCGAATCAATCCGCGGGTTAACATGTGAAACAGGGTTTTGAAGGCGCGGTCGTGCGTGGATACCTCCATGCCTTACGCGGACAACGCCGGCGTCTCGCTCCACTATGAACTCGACGCGCCCGAGGACGGACGCGCCGACCGAGAGACGGTCGTCCTCGTGGAGGGGCTTGGCTACGGCCGGTGGATGTGGCGCTGGCAGCGCGAGCGACTCCTCGCGGAGGGGTACCGGGTCGTCCTGCCCGACAACCGCGGGAGCGGCGACTCGGACGCGCCGTCGGGCCCCTACACGATCGAACAGATGGCCGGCGACCTCGACGCCGTCCTCGCGGACGCCGGCGTCGAGCGCGCCCACGTCGTCGGCGCGAGCATGGGCGGGATGATCGCTCAGCGATACGCCCTCGACTACGACCGCGCCGAGAGCCTCGCGCTGTTTTGCACCTCGCCCGGCGGCGACGAGGCGGTCTCGACGCCGCCCGAAACCCAGCGCCGGATGTTCGAGGTCCCCGACGACGCCGACGAGCGCGAGGCGATCCGGTACAAGATGGCGCCCGCGATGACCGACGAGTTCCGGGCCGACAACGACGACCTGATCTCGGACATCGTCGACTGGCGACTCGAGAGCGACGCGCCCGACCACGCCCGCGAGGCGCAGGGCGCCGCGGTCGCCGCGTTCGACGCGAGCGACCGCCTCGGCGAGGTCGAACTCCCCGCGCTCGTCGCCCACGGCACCGCCGACCGCGTCATCCCGATCGAGAACGCCGACCTGCTCCATCGGGACCTCCCCGACAGTCGGCTCGCGCTGTTCGAGGACGGCTCGCACCTCTTCTTCATCGAGCGCGCCGACGAGGTGAACGACCGGCTGGCGGCGTTTCTCGCCGATGTTTAGCGGCGGCGAGCGCCCGTACGACTGGGTGGGCGCGTGGAGCCGCAAGCGCGCCGAGCTCTCGCCCGACGCGGTGGGGCTGGTCGACGCGACGACCGACGAGCGCTACACCTACGCGGCGCTCGACCGGCGGGCGAACCGGACCGCCCGCCTGCTGGACGAGCAGGGGGTCGCGGACGGCGAGCGGATCGCGGTCATCTCGCGAAACCGCCCGGAGCTGGTCGATCTGTTCTTCGCGACCGCCAAGACCGGCGGGGTGCTCGCGCCGCTGTCTCACCGGCTCGCGGCCGCCGAACTGGTCGAAATGCTCGGCGACGTCGACCCCGCGTTGCTCGTGGTCGAGGCGCCGTTCGCCGACCTCGCCGCCGACGTCCTCGACCACGAGGACGCCGACTTCGACCCTCGGGTCCTGACGCTTTCGGCCGACGGCGACGACGCGCGCGCGAACGGGACCGGCGATCCGCGCTGGGAGTCGTGGCCCCAACGCCTCCCGGCCGACGACTCGCCCGTCGAGGCCGGCGCCGCGTCGATGGACGACCCGCACCTCTTTCTCCACACCGGCGGGTCGACCGGGGTGCCAAAAGAGACCGTCCTGACCCACGAGTCGATCCTGTGGAACTCGTTCAACACCATCACCTCGTGGGGGCTCCGGCCCGACGACGCGACCCCGATGGTGTTCCCGATGTTCCACACCGGCGGGTGGAACGTCATCACGGTCCCCCTGTTTCACCTCGGCGGGACGGTGGTGATCGCCCGGGAGTTCGAGCCCGCGACGGTGCTAGACCGCATCGAGTCCGAGCGCGCGACCGTGCTGGTCGCGGTGCCGGCGGTGCTCCGGACGATGGCCGGCCACGACCGGTGGGCCGACACCGACCTCTCGACGCTCCGGTTCGCCAAGTCGGGCGGCGGGCCGTGCCGGGAGTCGGTGATGGAGGCGTGGTGGTCCCGGGGCGTCGACCTCTCGCAGGGGTACGGCCTGACCGAGTGTGGCCCGAACAACTTCACGATGCCCGAGGGGTGGCCCAAGGAGGCGGCCGACAGCGTGGGCGTGCCCGCGATGCACGTCGACGCCCGGATCGTCTCCGAGGACGGCGACCCGCTCGGGCCGGGCGAGATCGGCGAACTGGAACTGGCAAGCCCCCACGCCGCCGACCGGTACTGGCGCGACGAGGCCGAGACCGCCGAGACGTTCGGCCGGTGGGTCTCGACCGGCGACCTCGCCCGCAGGGACGAGGCGGGCTACTACTACGTCGAGGGGCGCAAGAAGAACATGTACGTCTCGGGCGGCGAGAACGTCTACCCGCCGGCGGTCGAAGACCGCATCGCCGACCACCCCAAAGTCGAGGAGGTCGTCGTGGTCCCCGTCCCCGACGACCGGTGGGGGCAGGTCGGGAAGGCGGTCGTGCAGGGCGAGGAGTCGCTGACCCTCGACGAACTCACCGCGTTTCTGGACGGGCGGCTCGCGCGGTTCAAGCGCCCGCGCCACCTCGCGTTCGTCGACGAGATGCCCACCTCGGGGCCCTCGAAGATCGACCGCGAAGCCGTCGAGCGGGCGTTCGGCGAGCGGTGAGCCCTCCTCGGGGGCTCAGTCGTCGTCGGCGTGGGCCTTCTCGGTGCTGTCGACCCCGATCGTCTCCCACTCGCGGTCGCCGTGGGCGCCCTCTCGCTCCTTCGCGCTGGCCGCGACCCGGACGAACTCCGCGTTCTCGCGGGCCGCCGGGATCGTGTGGCCGCCGGAGTACGACAGCCCGGATCGGAGCCCCGCGCAGAACTCCTCGCAGACGTCGCCGACCGGGCCCTTGTAGGGAGTCAGCCCCTCGACGCCCTCGTCGGCGCTGACGTTCTCGGCCTTGTCCGAGCGCTCCTCGGCGGCCGCGGTCGTCGCCATCCCGCGCGAGCGCTTGTACCGGACGCCGTCGCGCTCGATCACCTCGCCGGGCGCCTCCTCGGTCCCGGCGAACAGGCTCCCCATCATCACGGCGTCCGCGCCCGCCATCAGCGCCTTCACCGCGTCGCCGGAGGTGCGGATGCCGCCGTCCGCGATCACGGTGACCCCGAGTTCGCGTGCACGCTCGGCGCAGTCGTCGACCGCGGTGAGTTGGGGGACGCCCGCGCCCGCGACCTTCCGGGTGGTGCAGTGAGAGCCGGGGCCGATGCCGACCTTCACGCAGTCGGCGCCGGCGGCCGCGAGGTCCGCGACGCCCGCCGCGGTCGCGACGTTGCCCGCGATCAGGTCGGCGTCCGGGAACTGCTCGCGGAGGCGTTCGACCGCGGTCAGCGTGCGCTCGAGGTGGCCGTGGGCCACGTCGACGACCACGGCGTCCGCGCCCGCCTCCAGCACCGCCTCGGTCCGGGCGGCGTAGTCCTCGTCGATCCCGACCGCCGCGGCTACGCGCGCGCCGGCGTCGCTCGCGGCCGCGACCTCCGCGGCCTGCTCGTCGACCGTGTAAAAGCGGTGGACGACGCCGAGCCCGCCGCTCTCGTCGAGCGCGACGGCGAGGTCGGCCTCGGTCACGGTGTCCATCGCGGCCGACACCAGCGGTGCGTCGAGTTCGAGATTCGGCGTGAGCGACGTCGAGAGGTCGACGTCGGCGCGGCTATCCACCGGCGAGCGCTGGGGAACCAACAGCACGTCGCCGTAGCTCAGTCCGGTTCGGATGTCGTTCATACCCCTCGATTCGAAGCGACCCCGGAGTCATAAGTCTCTCGCTTCGCGCCGAGTCACTCGGTCAGCCGTTCGCGGGCGAACCGGGTCAAAAGCGGCAGGTCGTCGAGGTGGAACAGCTTCGCGAGGCTCCGCCAGTTGCCGCCGTTCGCCGCGCTCAGGACCTCCTCGTCGGCGCGGCGCAGATCGGCCATCAGGGTGTCGTACCGTTCGTTCGACGCGAGGTACAGCAGTTGGGTCATCAGGAGTCGCTGTCGCATGTGGGGGGCGACGTCGTTGTGCCACAGCTCGTCGTAGATCGAGAGCCGTTCGGCCGACGTGTCGCGGTCGTTGGTCATGAAACACCGGTCGGCCGTCATCGCGGCGGCCCGCCCGGACTTCATGCAGGTGTGGATTCCCTCGCCCCAGAGGGGGTCGATCGTCGGCACCGTGTCGCCGATGGCCATGAAGTTGTCCGTGCTCAGCCCGGTCGGCATCTGGATGTGGGCCGAGCCGCGGTGTTGTTTGCCCTCGATCCGCTCGGCGTCCGCGAACCGGGGGTCCTCGTCGAGCCAGTACTGGAGGTAGTCGTCGATCCCCATCCCCTCGCGGGCGTTCTCGCGGTGGGCCTGATTCTGGATGTAACAGAGCCCGACCTTCGCGGTGTCCCCGCCGGTGTGGAAGATCCACGAGTAACCGCCCGGCGCGAGGTCGTGGTCGAGCCGGAGCATCATCGTGTCGCTGAGGTCGGCGTACCCCTCGGCGTCCATCTCGACGCCTTCCATCTCGTACTCGATCCCGATCGCCTGATTCTTGCGCTTGAGATCGCTGACGCCGAGCGCCTTCGCGAGCGGCGCGGCCGGACCGGTCGCGTCGATCACGACGTCGGCGTACACCTCCCGGTCGCCGTCGTACCGTACCCCGACGATGTCGCCGCCCTCCATCACCGGCTTCGAGACCCGGGCGTCGAAGCGGTACTCGGCGCCCTTCTCGCGGCCGTCCCGGACGAGGTAGCGCTTGAAGTCGGCGAACTCGAGGACCGCGCCCGGCTGGTGGCGGACGTAGTGGTCGTTCGGCGATTCGAGCACCACGTCGTCGGTGTACTGCATCACCACGTCGTCGGGGATCCCGAACGCCGACATCATCGACGGGAACGTTCCCGCGGTCGACTTGTTGCTCTGGCGCGGGAACCCGTCCTCGGGTTCGGCTTCGAGGACGACCACGTCGTAGCCGCGCCGCGCCAGATCGCGGGCGCACTGCCCGCCGGCGGGGCCGGCGCCGGCGACGATCACGTCGAAGCGGTCGGTCATGGACGGTCGCCTCCGTGTGTGGAGACGCCGACAACCGCGCCAGAAGCCGCGCGGGGACGCCCGCGGCTCATCGCGTCGCCCCCGGTGAGAACGGTATATTCGTCCGCAGTCATCTCTACCGAGGGTAGAGACCACTCCCTTAAAAAACGGACGCAAACGCGCTCAACGCTGTAATCTGTTGATTCGACTCGGGCAAAAGGTCAGGTCGTCCGCCACACCTCTCGGCGCCCAGACACAGCCCGGTCCGACGCGTTCGACGAGAGACGTCGCTGTTCGAGCCGGTTCGGGTCGAGAAACAGCAGATCGCAGTTAGCGACGAACGTAGATTACAGCAGGCCCGTCTTCTGGAGCTTCATGAGGTCCTCGGTGTCGAGGGTCTCGCCTTCCTTGAACTGCTGGTAGATCTCCTCGGCCTCCTCTTTGGCCTCCTCGCGCTCCTTTTCTTTCTCGGACTTGCGCTCTTCTTCTTCCTGCTTGTCGAGTTCGCGCAGGCGCTTTTGGACGCGCACGAAGTCCTCGTGGTGCTGGTCGGCCGACTCCTGAGCTTCGACGAAGCTCTCGTGCATCTCGTCGGCCTCGTCGCGGATGTCGTCGGCCTCCCGATAGGCCTCGATCATCTGGTTGTGGTGCTCTTGGGCCTTGTCCGCGAGCTCCGTCACCTTCTCGTGGTGACGCGACGCCTCGGCGCGGACCTCCTCGGCTTCCTCGACGAGTTCGTCGAGGTCCTCGGTGCCGTCGAGCTTCTCCTTGCGCTGCTGGTACTCCTCGCGCTTGGCCTCGATCTTCTCGATGAGTTCGCGCTCTTCGTCGGTCGAGAGGACCTCTGTCTGCTGTTTGAACTCGAGGTCTTCGATCTCACTCTCGAGCTCTTCGAGGTCCTTTCCCTCGTCAAGTTCGAGGTCGGACTTCTTTTGCTCGACCTCGTCGAACAGCTCGTTGGCCTCCGCGTTGAGCTCGTTGCGCTTTTCTTTGTGCTCTTGGACCTTCTCGTTGAGCTCGTCGCGCTTCTCGCGGTGCTCCTGGGCCTCGTCGACCTTCTCGCGCGTCTTGGCGTTCAGGTCGTCGCGCTTCGACGCGCGCTTGCTGGCCTTCTGGTTCAGCTCGTTTCGTCGGTCTCGAAGCTGACCCGCGAGTTTGATTAGTTCGCCCTTCGACTTGTTCTGAAGTTCTTCTTCCGTTACACTTACCATGCTTAGTTAAACCTCGATTCCATGCCCGCCCCGGGGTTCGGCGATCGACAGCGAGCGCTGGCGACCGGTAGCAACCGTTCGGTGACAATAGTCCCTTGTCATTTGTCGCACGATGCCCGCCGAACGCCGGTGGCGTTCTGGTATCCTTACGTATTCGCCATGGATATTTAAATGTTGTGCTGTTTAGAACGGTGGAACCGGTTCACACGGCCGCTACCCGCCGTGTAAGCCGTTCCCACACTTCCGGCAGGGTTATAAACGATACTCGTTGGTCACCGCGGCCTCGCCGCGGTCGAGCGCGAGTTCGACCGCCTCGGCGCCGTCGGGCACCCGGAGGCGCCCGGCGGTCTCCCGGCCGTACGCCTCGACGCTCACGTCCGCGCCGCCGCTCCGGTCGCCGGCGGTCCACGAGACGCTCCCCGAGACCGCCTCGGGGGTGTCGTTGAGCACCGTCAGCTCCCGGCTCTGGCCCGCCCGCGGGTAGGCGTCGAGGACGACCTGGACGGGTTCGAGCGACGCCGCGACGGCGGCGTACCCCGATTTTTCGGTCCCGTCGGCCGCCAAGACGCCCATCCCGGCGCCCGCGTCGGCGTCCCGGAGCGCGTCGGCCGCGAGCAGGTCGATCCCCCGCCTCCGGAGCGTCTCGGTCACCGTCTTGAGCAGGCGGGCCTGATAGGCCTGGGACTCGTCGACGCCGCCCGAGACGTGGGCGTCGTGGGCCGCGGCGTCGAAGTCCGCCACGCCGTCGGGGTCGTCGGCGCCGTCCGGAGTCGCGAGCGCGCCCGCACCGAAGCCCCCGACCGCGCCGTCGCAGTCGTACTTCTCGGCGAGCCACGCCGCGTCGGCGGCGTCGCCGTACTCCCACCCCGGATAGAGGTGGGCGGCGTCGGGGTCGATTCCGGGCGCGCCCGAGACGGGGTAGACCGCGGCGTCGTCGGGAAGCGCCTCGGCGACCTCGCGGTCGACGGTCGGGTCGTAGGACGCCCGCCAGGCCCGCCACCGCACCTTGTAGCGTGCGAGCCGGCCGGGGCCGACCCCCGAGAGGTGGTCGGTCGGGTCGGCGTGGACCCCGAACGCGGCGACGCCGGGGTGGCGCTCGACCGCGTCCGCGAGCCGGCCGGCGAGGTCGGTCGCGCGGTCGGCGTCGTACTCGCCCGGCCCCGCCAGCGGGAGGTCCTGCCACACCAGCACTCCGGCGTCGGCGGCGGCCTCGTAGAAGGCCGGCGGCGGGACGTGACCGTACGCCCGCACGAGGTTGGCGTTGGCGTTGGCCGCCCGCTCGACGTCCCACGTCGGGTCGCCGGTCGGGAGCAACGAGAACCCCCGGGCGGGGACGCGCTGGCCGTTTACGACCAGTCCGCCGTCGGTCGCCCGGACCGTCGAGAGCCCGGTCTCGACCACCCGCTCGGAGCCGCCGAGCTTCGCCCTGACCGCGTACTTGTGCTGGGGGCCGTGGCCCGCGGGCCACCAGTACGCGGGGTCTCTGAGTTCGAGGGTCTTCTCCACGAGGGCCCGCTCGCCGGCGTCGGCCTCGACGCGGGCCCGCTCCATCACGCCGCCCCCGCGAAACCCCTGCGGACGGACCGACAGCGAGATCCGGTCGTCGAGGTCCTCGCCCGCCTCGACCGCGATCTCGGCGTCGATGGCCGCCCCGTCGTCGGTCGTTCGGGGCGCGAGCGACACCGAGTCGAGGTACGTCTCCGGGTGCGTTTCGAGCGTGGCGCCCCACCAGATGCCGGGGACCGCCCGCTCGTCGGGGACCCGATCGGTCGCGTAGACGCCGCCGAACCGGTCGGGCGCGCGACACTCCACGACGAGTTCGTTCTCGGCGTCGAGATCGGGTTCGTACCGGGCGGGCCGGAAGTAGGCGCCGTGCTCGCCGAGGAGGTCGCCGTTGAGCCAGATCCGGGCGCGGGCGAACAGTCCGCGGAGTTCGAGGGTCGCGCGCTCGTCGCCGTCCCGGGGGTCGGGAAACCGGGTGCGGTAGGCGACTGCGTCGGCGCCGGCGAACTCGGCGGGGCGGCCGGGGACCTCGACGGCGCGCCACTCGTCGGGGGATGGAGGGTCGTCCCCAGCGGACGGTTCGACGACCGCGCCCGTCCAGTCGGGCAGAGACATACTGAGGCAACTAAACCCCGGCGTGATATGTTTTACGTCCCGCGGAGCTTCACTTTCACTTTCACCGCACCCATGGCTCAATTTAAGGGGGCCGGCGCGACGACTCCCCGACATGCTCGACGATCTTCGGTGCGCTTGCGACGCTCCGGGCTGTGACCGCGCGCTCGGCGACGACCAACTGCTGGTCCGCATGGTGACCGCCGCCGGCGAGCGCCGGGCCTACGAGTGTGCCTGCGGCGCGGTCACGGTGACCGTGGTGCGCTGAGTCCCGCGGGGACCCGCCGAGTCGCCCGACGGCGCCCGAACACCGTGATCGGAAGGCCGCGCTCAAGTACCCCCGCCGCGAACCCTCCCGGACACGATGGACGAAGTCATCCACGCGACGGGCCACGAGCACGTCTCGGCCGCCCACGCGAGCACCTTCGAGGTCACGACCGACGACTTCCTCACGCCGGCGGGCGACTGCATCCTCGGCATCGAGGCCGACCGGGCGCCCGCCGACTTCGACCCGGAGTTCGTCGCGGCGTGTCGGGACGCCGAGGCGACCGTCACCGCGACGTTCGAGGCCGACGGTCACCGCGAGACCGTGACCGGTCGGGGCGACCCCGACCTCACCTTCGAGAGCGACCGGAGCGCGGTCGGCCGGACCAGCGATTACGTCGACGACCGCACCGTGATGGTGGGCGCCGAGTTCGCCGCCGAGGCGTTCGACCGCGACCTCGCGGCGGCGCTCGCGGCGGGGGCGGACCTGACGGTGACCCTCTCGGTCGTGTAGGTTTTAATCCGCTGGCGTCCCGAACGCCCGGTATGGACGATCCCGAACCCGCCGAGAACATCAGCGGCGGCGACCCCGCGGGGAGCTCGTTCGCGAGCTTCCGGGACGGCGACCCCGACACCCGCGCCGAGGCGGTCGTCGACGAACTCGGCCGGTTGTACTGGACGAAGACCTACGGCGGTCGGCCGGCCTTCGAGTGTCTGGTCCGGACGATCCTGAGTCAAAACACCAGCGACAAGGCGAGCCAGCCGGCCCACGACGCGCTGATGGAGCGGTACGCCACCGGGGGCGCGGACGGGTCCGACGACACCGACCTCGCGGTCGCGCTCGCGGGCGCCGATCCCGACGAACTCGCCGACACTATCCGACCGGCGGGCCTCTACAACCAGAAGACCG
Source organism: Halorussus marinus (assembly GCF_004765795.1). Lineage (GTDB taxonomy): Archaea > Halobacteriota > Halobacteria > Halobacteriales > Haladaptataceae > Halorussus > Halorussus marinus. The sequence goes on along the minus strand of NZ_SBIV01000002.1, from coordinate 110,606 downwards.
ACGTCATCACGACCGTCGCCGACCGCGTCCTCGACGACCACGGGAGCGCGGCCGCCTTCGACGAGTTCGTCCGGGAGGGCGATCCCGGCGAGGTCCGGTCGGCGCTCCTCGATCTGAACGGCGTCGGACCGAAGACCGCCGACTGCGTGTTGCTGTTCGCGGGCGGGCAGTCGGGCGTGTTCCCCGTCGACACCCACGTCCATCGCATCTACCGGCGGCTCGGGGTCGCGGCGCCCGACGCCGATCACGAGACCGTCCGGGCGGTCCTAGAACGCGAGGTGCCCGCCGAGAAGTGCGGCTTCGGCCACACCGCGACGATTCAGTTCGGCCGCGAGCACTGTACCGCCCGCAAACCGGCGTGTCTCGACGGTCCCGAGGCGTGTCCGCTGTCCGACCTCTGCGATCGGGTGGGCGTCGAACCCGCGACCGGCGAGGTCGTCGATCCCGCCGACGCCGTCACAAACGAGTAGCGCCGTTCGAGATCCGCTTCCGGCTCAGGCGGCCACAGCACTGCTACCGGGCGGAGTGGCGGGCCTCTGGAGAACGCGGTCGCTTAGATTTCGGCCGTGCGCTCGGGTCCGTCATCGATGACACACGCGGCGTAATCAGCCCGATACGACTCGTCGTACATCCCGACGACGTGTTCTGCCAGCACGCGCCCGAGTAGTGGCGGGACGGCGTTTCCTATCTGCTCTACGACGTCGCTCCGGTTTCCGACGAACTCGAAGCTGTCGGGGAAACTCTGTATCCGAGCACCCTCCCGCGGCGTGAGCGCTCTGTCTTGGGTCGGATGGATGCACTTGTTGGAGGCGGGATGGATGAAGTTGACCGTCATCGTCACCGAGGGGAGGTCCGGGTCGAGGCGGGAGTAGCTCGAACTGTACCCCGTAGTGATGTAGTCGTCGACGTCGTCCACTTCCGGCGACCGCTCCAGATTCTCGATGGTCGTCTGCTTGTTCGGGCCGCTGTGTCTGATTATCGTCAGCATCTTCTCCCCGTGATCGGTCGCCTCGTGTAGCGTGAGCTCCGCCGATCCGTCGCGTAGCGACGCCTGATAGCGGTTTTGTGGCGGCTGTGTGTACTCGACTGCGCGTTCTCCGGCCTCCAGTTCCGGGAGATCGCCGATGGCGTCGACTATCGTTCTCGCCTCTCGGAGGGCTTTGGCGTCCCGGAAACTGTCCAGCGTGGGCTGTGTCGTCACGACCTTCGACTTGTCCCGGTACCCGATCGTTCGACCGTCCGCCTCGTGTGTCGGATCCGGGAATTCGATCTCCCGCTCGTCGGCCGCACCGATCATAATCAGTCGCTCTCGGCGCTGTGGCAGGCCGAAATTGGCGGCGTTCAGGATCCGCCAGTCGGCGGTGTACCCGATGTGTCGCGTATCGTCCAAAATCTGGCCGATCGTCTCGCCGTCTTCGTGGGTGGCCAGTCCGACCACGTTCTCCATCACGAAGAAGTCGGGCTCGTAGTAGGCGACGTACTCTATGAAGTCGGAGTACAGCCCGTTCCGTTCGTCCAGAACGTCGTCGCCGCGGTCCGGACGAATCGAAGAGAAGCCTTGACAGGGCGGACCGCCCACGATCACGTCGACGTCGTCGGGAGTGACGTCCGTCTGTCGGGCCGTTTTCTCGGGGGGCCACTCTCGAATGTCCGCGTTCACGACCTCCGCGTCCGGATGGTTTCGTTCGAACGTCTCGGCGGCGACGTCCTTTTTATCGAGTCCCAACAGGACTTCGAACTGGTCGGAGGGGTGGGTCTCGAAGCCGTACGTGAAGCCGCCCGTGCCACAGAACAGGTCGATGACACCTACCATAGATTACGGTGAGACGATCGCTTCGTCGCCAGTTACGGCCGTCTCGGTCTGACTGGGGCGATGCATTATCCGTAGCTATCTTCGCACCGCCTTAATACCCTTCGTAGGAGCCTCGAATTCGATCGAACCGTTGTCAGATCGGCGCAGAGTTAATCGATCGCCAACGATGAGACAATTGTCTCAATTATGTTTAACGAGCGACGGTGTCTGGTCCCAACGCATGAGCGACGAGTTCAGATCGGATCTCGGTCGGCGAATCAAGGAACTCCGCGAGCTACACGGGAACTCCCTCGAAGAGATCGCCGAGACCGCTGACATACACCGAACCACGCTCGGGAAGATCGAACGGGGCGAACGAGAGCCCGGTATTTCGATCGTGATGCGGATCGCAGACGCATTAGACGTCACCATCACCGAACTGGTGAACCCCGAATCGTTCAGAACACCGAAAGAAGAGTACGTGATCGAGGACGCAGATATCTACGACGACGTTCCCTTCGACAACTCGGCGATTCTGATGGGGATCGAGAGAGCGTACGAGAACCTGGATACGATCGACTTCGCGTTCGAACGGCGGGGTGTCGAACCGCTCGCCGAACAGTTCGACGAGTACTCTGCGCTCTCGACCGTGATCGGGGAGTTTTTCGCCTCCGGTGTCGCCGAGGCGTCTGAGGGGCTCTACGAAGTGAACGCGGGGAATTTCCCCGATCTGATCAGCACCGGCGCTCGGAGTGGCGTTCCGGGGATCGAGATCAAAGTCGCGATGGAGAACAACATGCCGAAAGGACACCTCCCGAAACCGGGCCTGTACGTCACGCTTCGGTACGTTCTGGCGGATCGAGACCGAAACTACGAGCGAGGAACGCGGAAAGACACCGCGTGGATCTGGGAAGTCCGAATGGGCGAGATGGACCCCGACCAGTTCAACAAGAGCGATACCGAGGGCGACTCGGGCAAGACGGCGACGTTCTCGGCCGACGCGCTCTGGGGGTTCGACTGCGTGTATCTCGATCCCGAGCTAAATCCGTACTCACGATACAAAGACGACGAAGCGCTCTCGGCGGTTCGGAATCAGACGACTCTCTGATCGGTCGACTCGGCGAGGTCGTCGATCCCGCCGACGCCGACTGATCGCGGAGTCGGCCGCCCCGACGCGAGCCTTTTTATCCCTCGCGCGTCTGGGCCCAGTCGAACGACATGAGCACGCTGGTGGTCTGTGTCGACCGCGACGACGACATCGGTGCCAAGACCGGGCTGGAAACCCCGGTCGTCGGATGGGAGGCGGTCCGGTCGCTGGTCACCGAGGTCGGGATCGCGGACCCCGAGGACGCCGGCGTCAACTGCTTGCTCGAATCGCTCCGGGTCGCCCGCGATCTCAGGGACGGCGACGAGGAGGTCACCGTCGCGGTCATCTCGGGGGCGGCCGACACCATGGTGGGTCGCGACCGCGCGGTCGCGGCCCAGACCGACGACCTCATCGCGGAGTACGACCCCGACTCGGCGATCGTCGTCATCGACAGCGCCCAAGACGAGCGGCTGGTCCCGATCATCGAGAGCCGGGTGCAGGTCGACGCGGTCGACCGGGTGGTCGTCCGGCAGGCCAGGGACATCGAGTCCACCTACTACCTGCTCAAGCAGTTTCTCGCCGACGAGGAGCTCCGCCAGACCGTGCTGGTCCCGGTCGGGGTCGCGCTGATCGCGTTTCCCATCCTGCTGATGGGGTTCGGGCAGGCGATCGCGGTCTCGACTATCACCGCCGTGATGGGGCTTTTCGTCCTCTACAAGGGGCTCGGCGTCGACGACTACGTGGCAGACCTCCCCGCGGAGGTCCGGGACGCCCTTTACTCCGGGCGGGTCTCGATCGTCACCTACGTCGTCGCCGCGGGGCTGTCGCTGGTCGGGGTGTTCGCCGGCGCGCTCCGGGTCTCGGATATGACGATCTCGAACGAGGGGGTGTTGATGCCCGCGATGGCGTTCGCGTTCGCGAGCGTGCCGTGGCTCGCGAGCGCCGCGATGGCGGCCTCGACCGGCCGACTGCTCGACGAGGCCATCCGTAACGACCGGGTCCGAAACGCCTACCTCAACCTCCCGTTCGGCGTGCTCGCGGTCGGGCTGGTCGTCCGGGGGTTCTCGGCGTACTTCCTCCAGCCCGCGGGGCTGGTCGCGCCCATCGTCGTCCCCCGGATCGAAGTCGGCAACCTCGTGATCGAGAGCATGCAGGTCCCGCCGGGCACCCGACTCGCGGTGTTCGTCGTCGCCGGCGTCGTGGTGAGTCTGGTCGGCGTCCAGCTCTCGTCGTACGTCACCGGGACGACCCTCGACGAGGAACTGGCCGAGTAGGCACAAGGTACATTTGACTCGCGTCTGAACGTCCGGGCATGCTCGACGCAGACCCGCAGGTGTGCACCGACTGTGGTAACCTTCACCTCCAGGGCGGCGCCGGTCCCGAGTACGTCGACGAGTGTGCGGCCTGTGGCGGCCGCGTGGCCGAGGTCGAACTCGACGACCTCATCGGATTCTAGACGGGGGCGCCGAACCAAAGCGACCGAGACCGGGGGGTCTTTACTCGCTCGCGCCCGAATCGACGACCATGACCGACAACTGGGTGAGCCTCTTTTCGGGCGGCAAAGACTCCTCGTGGGCGCTGTATCGGGCCCTCGAGGAGGGACTGGACGTCGCCCGGCTGGTCACCGTCCACCCCGAGGGCGACTCGTACATGTACCACGTCCCGGCGACCGAGCTGGCGACTCTCGCGGCCGAGAGCGTCGGGATCCCACTGGTCGAGGTCGCGCCCGACGACTTCGAGGCCGAGGCCGCGACCGAGTCGGGCGCGCAGGGCGACGCCGAACTCCGGCCCCTCGAAGCCGCGCTCGGGGAACTCGACGCCGACCTCGAGGGCGGCGTCGCGGGCGTGACCGCCGGCGCGGTCGAGAGCGAGTATCAGACCTCCCGCATCGAGGCGATGTGCGACCGGCTCGACGCCGACCTGTTCGCGCCCCTCTGGCAGGAAGACCCCCGCGAGCTCGCCGACGCGATGCTCGACGCCGGCTTCGAGATCACCATCATCCGAGTGGCGGCCGACGGGCTCGACGAGTCGTGGCTCGGGCGCAGGCTCGATGCGGCGGCTCTCGACGAACTCGAAGCGCTCAACGAGCGCCGGGGCGTCCACATACTCGGCGAGGGCGGCGAGTTCGAGACGCTCGTAACCGACGGGCCACACATGGACCGCGCTATCGAATTGGAGTCCGAGACAGAGTGGGACGGGACCCGGGGGACGCTTCGGATCACGGACGCTCGGCTCGCCGACTGACCGCCGAGCGTCGCCGGAGCGTTGGGCTTATCGACTCGGGGCCACCATGCTCGCCGTATGGCCCCCGACCGAGAGACCGACGGAGCGGGCGACTACCGGGCGTTCGTCCCGGTTGCCCTCTCGAACCTCCTGCCGCTCGCGGGCGTGGTCGTCCTCGACTGGGCGGTGGTGCAGGTGCTTGCGACCTACTGGATCGAGATGGCCGCCATGCTTGGCGCCTACAGCGTGGCGGCGCTCTTCGCCGAGCGACCGATTCGACTCGAAGGGCGGAGCGTCTACCTCCCCGGCGTCGGCAAGAACACCGAACTCGACCCCAAGTGGCGCGAGGAGCCCGATCCCGTTGGCCTGCCGGGGCCGCTCCCGCCGGTGTACCGCCGGAACGCGTTTCTGGTGTTCATGTCGCTCGTCTTCGGCGTCTTCTGGATCGCCGTTCCCCTCTGGGGGGACTTCCCGTACGTCGACGTCGCGTCGGCGGTGTCGCCGGCGGTCCTCGCGGCCGCCGTCGGCATCCTCGTCTCCCAGCTCGTCGAGCTTCGCCGCGAGTTCTTCGGAAAGCGCCGCTACGAGGAGCTGTCGGTCCACATGGTGCTCGAGATTCCGATTCGGATCATCGCGTTCATGGGCTCGGTGCTGTTGGTCCTGCACGTCGGGGGCATCCTCCTGCTGATCGGGATCCAAGAAGCGCTCGGCCCGGCGGTGTTCGAGACCGTGCTGACCGGGCGGGTCATCGCGGTCTGTTACGCGCTCGTCGTGACTGCCGCCATGCTCGTCGTCGAGTGGTCCCGGTTCTGGGCCCGCCGCGAGCCCGACCTCGGCGGCGTCGCGACGTGGTTCACCCCAGAAGACCCCCGAGAGCCGTAACCCTCGGGGCTACTCGCCGTTCAGGATCTGGGTGTGGGCGCCGATCAGGGCACCGGCGAGGTCCATGTTCTCGACCCGGGTCTTCTCGTCGATGATGGAGTCGCGGATGTCGCAGTCCCGGATCGTCGCCGAGGGGAACACGATGGAGTTGTTGACGCTGGAGTTTATCAGTTCGGCGCCCGCCATGACGTGAACGTTCTCGCCGAACGTGGTGTTTTCGACCGTGGCGTCGTCGGCGATCCGGTTCTCGCCGTCTAGCTCCCACGCGACCGCGTCGAGGTAGCTCTCGGGGGTACCGATGTCGAACCACGCCTCGTCGAAGGTGTAGGCGTACACCGACTCGCGGGCCTGGAGCCACTGGAGGAACCACCCGGGCTCGTCGGGGTTGTTTCCGCCCTCGAGGTACTCCTCTAACATCGGGATCGTCTCGGCGGTGAAGGCATAGCAGGCGATCGAGACCAGCGTGCTCTTGGGGTCGTCTGGCTTCTCCTGGAAGTCGACGACCTCGTCGTCGTCGAGTTCGACCAGCCCGTAGGACTTCGCGCGCTCCCGGGAGCCGACGTCGTAGGCCGCGAGCGTCGGCGACTCTTTCGCCTCGAAGAAGTCGACGAAGTCGCTGACCCCGAAGCTGATGAGGTTGTCCCCCGCGATGACGAGGGTGTCGTCGGTCACGTTCTCGCGGTCGAAAAGCTGGGCCAGCGCGCCCACGACCCCGAACTTCTCGTCTTCCTCGGTGGTGTCCTCGATGGTGAGCGTCGGCTTGTCGAACTCGCTGTCGTCGAGGTGGTCGCGAAAGTCCTCGGCGAACCGCTCGTTGGTCGAGACGAACACCTCGTCGATCCGATCGTCGGCCTCGAGCTCGCCGAATATCTGGTCGATGACGGTCGAGTCGCCGACCGGGAGGAACATCTTCGGTCGATGTTTGGTTATGGGCCACAGTCGCGTCGCGTACCCGCCCGCAAGAACGACGGCTTTCATGCCCCGAGAGTCGACTCGGCGCGATAAGTCCTTTTTCATTTCGCAAGTCGGGCCGCCGACCCCCTCGGGCGGTCGCTCTCGTCGCCGTCGCTACCGGCGGGCGAACTCGACCCACGCCGTCACCGCTTGTGACCCGCGATAGCGGACCGTCTCGCTCCGGGCGTCGTACTCGACGAAGCCCTCGTCTTCGAGTTTCGGTAGGTGATTGTGGTGGAGCCGGAGGGTCGCGCGCTCGGGATCCTCGCCGTCGGCGATCCGGTCGGCGAGCTCGGGGAGCGTCGCGACGCCGTCGTCGGTCTCGACTAGATATGCGAGTATCTGCCGACGCTGTCCGTTCGCGAGAATCCCGAACAGCGAGTCGAGTTTCGCCGTCGCGATCGACTGTTCGTGGGCGAACTGCGAGACCGCCTCTCGCGGAGTGGTCGGCCCGTTCGCTCCGCCGCCGTCCGGAAACCCGTCTTTGCTCATGATGTATCCCCGTCGCTACGGTGTTTCGTACAGACGGTTAAGAACGGTCGGCCTAACTGTCTAGGGTCCGCCCAGCTCGTCGTCGAAGAACGCCCCGAGCAGTTCGCGTTCGGCCTTCCGGAGGTGCTGGTGGAGCGTCGGCGAGGCGATCCCCAGCGAGTCGGCGACCTCCTCGGCGGTGCTGTCGCGGGGCCAGTTGTAGTAGCCCGCGAAGTACGTCGCCCGGAGCGCGCTCCGCTGGGCCTCGGTCAGCCGGCCGCTCAGCTCTCGCCTGAACTCCCGTGCGCTTCGCACCTCGCGCTCGCGGTCGCGCTTGGCGACCAACTCTACGTCCGGGAACGCGGCCCGGACGCGCTCGATCACCGCCCGGAGGTCGGCGTCGGCCGGGAGCTCGGCGACGATCCGACCCTCCCCGCGGTCGGCCACGGCCTCGGTGGTGTGTGCTCCGTGCTCGGAGAGTGCGAGCACCACCGACGCGCCCGTGGCGGTGAACTCGAACAGCGTGCGCTCGGGACCGTCGCTGACGATCCTCGCGTCCTCGATCCCGTCCCAGTCGGCCGCGAACGCCAGCACGGCGTCGGGGTCGACGTCGGTCACCGAGTCGTAGAACAACAGCGATCCGTCCGGCCCCGGGGTCATCCCTTCGAGCTCGAGGGTGCAGTCGAACGCCTCGGTGAGCGAGAGGTAAAACGAGTCGGCGTCGGTCAGCCGGAACTCCACCTCGGTCACCGTCGGCGACAGCGCCAGCCGCCGGTGGTTGACCGCGTCGATCGCGAACCCGACCACCTCGCCCAGTAGCTCGAAGGCGTCGGTCTCGGGCTGGCTGAACGCCGCGGGCCGCTCCGAGCCGACCGCGAGGACGCCGTAGGTGGCGTCGCCGTACCGGATCGGCACTGCGATCCCCGACTCGACGCCGCGCTCGACGAACGCCTCCCGGCGGTCGGCGTCGAGCGACTCGTGGTCCGAGACGTTCTCGACGACCTGCGGTTCGGCGTCGTAGTAGGCGAGCGCGAGCGGTTGATCGCTGTCCTCGCTCGCGTCGGCGTCGGCGATAATCTCCCGGAGGTCGTCGTCGAGGCCCGCTCCGGCGACGCCGGTCACGCGCTCGCCGGCGGGCTCGGGCGCGCCGATCCACGCGAACTGATAGAGCGTCGACTCGAGCAGCCGCTCGCAGACCGACCGCTCGATGTCCTCGCGGCTCGGCTCGCCGATGAGTCGCCGGATCACGCCTCGGGTCACGTCGTTGATCCGGTTCAGCGTCGCCAACTGGTCGCGCTGGGTCTCTAAGGTCCGCTCGCGCGCGATCCGATCGGTCACGTCCCGACAGACCGTGACCGTCCCCGCGAGGTCGCCGGTCGGGTCGTAGTAGGGCGAGCGAGTGGTCTCGAACACCCGCTCGCGTCCGCCGACCCTCAGCGTCTCCTCGAACGTCTGGGTGCGTTCGGTCTCGCGGACGGCCCGTTCCTGTCGGCGGATCCGGCGGCCGGTCTCCGCGCCGAACAGGTCGACGTCGGTCGCGCCGACGACGTCGCTGGGCTCGCGGTCGAGGTACTCGGCGGTCGCGGCGTTGACGAATCGGTATCGGCCCGCGTCGTCTTTGAGGACCATCGGGTCGGGGGTGGTCTCGACGACGGCCTCGAGCCGGTGGACGCGCCGTCGGAGGTCGTCGAGGTCGCGTTGGGTCTCGGTCATCTCTCGGTCGTTCCGCGGTACGTCGCACGTCCGGTATTTAACTCCCCCGCCGGGAGAAGGGTTATGTCCGTGCGGGGGCGACCACCGGGCATGCGCGAAGCCGACGCAACCACCCGCGAGCGCATCACTACCCACCTCCGCGAGACCGCCGCGTCGCCGAGTTCGCTCGCGGCCGAGTTCGACGTGACCGCGAACGTCGCGGTCGAGCACGTCCGGCACGTCGCCCGGTCGCTGTCCGACCGCGACGAGGAGTTGCTGGTCGCGCCCCCGGAGTGTCGGGACTGTGGCTTCGACCGGTTCGACGACCGAGCGAACCGCCCGTCACGGTGCCCGGAGTGCAAGAGCGAGTCGGTCGCCGAGCCCGAGTTCCGGATCGCCGAGGAGTCCTGACTCCGAGTTGATCTCCCGGGGCCTCAGAACCCGAGCGATCGGTCCGACGAGAGGTCGTACTCCATCGCCGACCCCGTCTGGACGAACTCGTAGTCGTCGTCGGTGAGATACACCCCGTCGCCGTCGACCGTCACCTCGACCGACTGGAGGGTCGCGCCCTCGCAGGGACCGTGGGTACAGGTCCCGGTGTCGACGGCGAACAGCGCGCCGTGCTTGCCACAGACGAGTTCGCCGTCGCGTCTGGCCGCGCCGCTCCCCTTGTCGAGGCGCACGTCGGTCCAGTGCTGGCAGTAGTTCTCGTAGGCGACCGCGTCGCCGTCGTCGGTCCGGGTCAGGACGGCCTCGCGCTCGTCGAAGCCGTCCCGGACCGTGAACAGTAGCGTCGAGTCTGCGGGTACCGCGTCGAGGTCGGCGATCCGGCTCTCGTCGTCCATCGGCTCGTCGGTTGTCGCCCGCCCGGTTTGAACGCTTCCGTTCGCGAATGGGAACCTACTCGTCGCTCGCCACACTGGTTCCGTACCGAATGCCCGAGATGGAGATCTACCACGACCGACTCGCGGCCCAGTTGGACCGAGCCGACCGCGCACTCGCGGTCGTGACCGCGACGAAGCCCGACTTCTACAAGCAGGCGCCGCTGGTGACCGCGGCCGACCGGCGCGGCGTCCCGTGTTTCGTGCTCCACACCGGCCAGCACTACGACGACGTGCTCGGCCACGGACTGACCGAGTACGGCATCGAAGACCGGGTCGGGGCCGACCTCCGGGTCCGGGGCGACCTCTCGGAGAAGACCGCCCAGCTGATGCGGAAGGTCGAGCGGTTCGCCGAGACGCTCGACGAGCGGTACCCCGACACGACGGTGTTGCCGATCGTCCACGGCGACACCCTCGCGGCGGGGATCGTCCCGCAGGCGTGGCTGTTCGCGACGAACCAGCTGGTCGCGCACAACGAGGCCGGGCTCCGCGGGATGGCGCCGGTCGAACTGGAGCCGTCGGCCGACCCCGCCGAGGTCGTCGCCGCCCAGTGGGACGGCGAGTGGGAGCGCAACCGGACCGAGCCGTTCCCCGAGCAGTACGACACCTTCGTCGGCTCGGCGGCCGCGCTCTATCACTTCGCGCCGACCGACCTGAACCGCCGCCACCTCCGCGAGGAGGGCTATCCCGGCGCGGTCGACGGTCGCGAGCGCATCCCGGTGGTCGGAAACTCCGTGGTCGACGCGATCGAGGCGAAGAAAGACGCCGACCTCGACGAGAGCGTCTTCGACGTTTACCCGGTCTTAGAAGACCGCGACGACTGGATCCGGGTCGACATCCACCGCCGCGCGAATCTGCTCCCCGAGCGCTTCGAGAGCGTCGTCGACGCCGTGATCGGACTGGTCGAGGACGGCCACAACGTCAACTTCGTCGAGCTCACCGCGACCGAACGCGCCCTGCGCGAGTACGGGCTCCGCGAGAAGCTGGTCGGGCTCGCCGACGAGCGCGACAACTTCCTGTTCACCGGTCTGTGGAAGAAACACGCCCACGTCTACGAGTTCCTCGAATCGGGCCAGTGTTTCGCGGCGTTCACCGACTCGGGGAGCATGCAGGAAGAGCTCAACCACATCGACGAGGCGCTGTGTCTGACCGCGCGGTTCAACACCGACCGCCCCGAGACGGTGTTCGACGCGAACACCAACCTGCTCGTCCCGCCCGTCTCGGGCGAGTTCGTCCGCGAGATGATCGAGCACGTCTACGACGACGATCGGACCCGCGAGCGCATGGCGGCGGGGCCGGCCCTCTACGGGAGCGACGTCGGCGACCGGATCGTGGAGTTCCTCGCCGACCGAACCGACGAGCGCCCGTTCGAGTGGGCCCACGAGCGACAGGGGTTCGAGACCGGGACCGACCGCGAGTTCGACTACCTGTAGCCCGCCTCAGAACACGAGCACCGTCGAGCCGACGAGAAACAGCGTCACCAGCAGGCGGCCGACGCTCCCCGCGAACGTCGCCAGCGCGAACTTGCCGTAGTCCTCTTCGAGCACCGCGAACGCGTAGATGGAGATGGTGTCCGGGAAGAACGGCACCGAGAGCGCCAGCGCCATCCCGAGGTATCCCCACTTGCGGGCGAGCTTGACGGTGTTTTTCTCCGACCACTCGATGATGTCGAACCGCGATCGCCTGAGCGCGGAGATGATCGGCCCCGACTCTTTGGCCTCCTGTCCGATGTGGAACGCGAGCATGCTCCCGGCGGCCTTGCCGAGCCCGCTGATGACGATGATGACCGCGAGCTTGGCCGGCCGCGAGAGCCCGAGGTCGAGCGGCGCCGCGAGCACCACCTCGCTCACGCCGGGGAGCGCGAAGGCGATGAGAAACGAGTAGACGAAGATGATGACCAATCCGACCCACCCTGTCGCGGTCTCGACGGCGTGTTGGACCCACTCGAACGATCCGAGCGCGGGGACGTCGAGCAGCAGCGGCAGACCCAGACTAAACACGGCTCGTAGATGGGAAACCGCGGTCTTAGTTGTTGTGTCTCCCGGTGGCGAGCGCGACGGGCCGGCGCCGGCCGAGGCGGTGACGGCGTTCGCGAGAAACGCCGTGAGCGCGGTCCCCAGATCGTCCCGGCGGTCACGCCGCGTCGAGGTCGGCCACGAACGCTTCGAGCATCTCGCGGGTGACGTGGGGCATACAGACCACCCGGAGCTCGCCCGCGCCCGTCGGCGAGACCCGCCACCCCTCGGCCCGTAGCGACTCGACGGTCGCCGCCGGCACGTCGGCCGCGACGAGCGGGAGCACCGGCTCGATCACGTCGTACCCCCGCGATTCGAGGGCGTCGGCGAGCCACTCGGCGTTCGCGAGCCCACGCTCGTAGTTGCGGCGGTAGCCGTCGGGCCACAGCGCGTCGAGCGCCGCGCGGGCGCCCGCGACCCCCGCGCCGCTCCGGGTGCCGGTCAGGCTGGCCTGGGAGGCCGAATCGAGGTAGGGCGTGTCGACCGCGAGCCCGTCGACGACCGCCTGCTCGCGAGCGAGGAACCCGCCCGCCGGAACCGGCGCCCGGCCCAGCTTGTGGGGGTCTATCGTCATCGTGTCGACCGGGGCGTCGGCGAAGTTCCAATCGCGGTCGGTAAACGGGAGGGCGAACCCGCCCCACGCCGCGTCGACGTGCACCAGCGCCCCGACCTCCTCGGCGACCGCGGCGAGGTCGGGAATCGGGTCCACGCGCCCGTACTCGGTGGTCCCCGCGACGCCGACCACGAGCGCGGTGTCGGGGTCGGCGAGCCGCCGGACCGCGGCGGGGTCGGCCCGGCGGTCGGCGTCGACCGGAGCGAGCCGCAGTTCGACGCCGAGTACGTCCGCGGCTTTCCGGAAGCTGAAGTGGACGCTCTCGGGGGCCACGACGTTCGGGGCGTCGGCGTCCGAGCGATTCCGGGCGGCCCGCACCGCCTGGAGGTTCGCCTCGGTGCCCCCGCTGGCGACGTAGCCGTGGGGGTCCGAGAGGCCGGTGATCTCTCCCAGCGTCGCGACCACCTCCCGTTCCAGGTCGGCGACCGCGGGGTAGGTGGTTGGGTCGCCGGGGTTGCTCGCGAGGAAGCGGTCGGCGGCCGCGCGGGCGTCGGGGTGGGGCTTGGTACACATCGACGAGAGGACCCGCCCGAAGTCCTGCGGTTCGCGCTCCATGCGAGTAAAAATTGCCGGGATTCGTTTATCGGTTCCGTTCCCGACCGGCCTCGGGGCTCGGTCCGGCGTTGGGCCTTCGATTCGGAGCGATCCGGCGTAGAACGCGACTGCACTCGTGAAGACCGCGAGAACGGCGTCTGCCGGAACCGCGTCAGGCCTCGACCGCCAGCCCGGCCTCGCCGAGCGCCTCGTCGGCCGAGTAGCCCTCGTGGACCACGAGCGCGACGGCGTTCGAGAGCGCCTCGGGGTCGCCGTGCTGGAACATGGTCCTGCCCATCGACACCCCCGAGGCTCCGGCGTCCATCGCGCCCCGAACGTTTCGGAGCGTCGCGCGGTCGCCCTCGGGCTCGCCGCCCGCGATGATGACCGGCTTGGCGGTCGACTCGGTGACCCGCTCGAAGCTCTCGGCGTCGCCGCTGTAGGCGGTCTTCACGAGGTCCGCGCCGACCTCCTCGGCGAGTCGGACCGCGTGGCCCAGACTCTCCGCGTCGTGTTCGTCGACCCCCGGCCCGCGAGCGTAGGCCATCGCGAGCACGGGCATCCCGTACTCGTCGGCGGTGTCGGTGATCCGGGAGAGCGCTTCGAGCTGGTCGCGCTCGTAGTCGCTCCCGACGTTGATGTGAAACGAGACCGCGTCCGCGCCCGCCCGGACCGCTTCCTTGACGCTCCCGGTGAGCCGCTTGTCGTTGTTGTGGGGACCGATCGTCGTCGAGGCGTTGAGGTGGACGACGTAGCCTTTCCCGTTTTTGTTCGGGTGGACGCGGGGCGCGATGCCCTTCTGGGTGAGCACCGAGTCCGCGCCGCCGCGGGTCACCGCGTCGACGGTCGATTCGATGTCGACGAGGCCGTCGACGGCTCCGAGCGTGATGCCGTGGTCCATCGGGACCATTACGTAGTTTCCGTCTGTACCGATCCGGTCGAGTCGTGCCGCAGTTCCGGCGTCCATAGTATGTGAGTCTGTGGCAAGCGGCCGTTAAGTTCGTTCTGGTTCCGGTACTTTCTCCGCGCCCTCGACCGCGCCCGCCTTGAGTTCGCGGGCCTTGGCTTCGAGGCGGTCGGCCACGTTTTCCTGGGAGGCCACGATGTCCACGAACGCGCTCCCGACGATCACGCCGTCGGCGCCACCCGCGACGATCTCGCGGGCGTGCTCGCGCTCGCTGATCCCGAACCCGACCGCCTTCGGCAGGTCGGCGGCGTCCAGCCGGTCGAGGCTGACGTGGGTCTCGTCGCTCACGTCCGAACGCGCGCCCGTCGTCCCGAGCCGTCCCTGCACGTAGACGAACCCGGAGGCCCGCGCGAGCATCCGGTCGAGCCGGTCGTCGGTCGTGGTCGGCGCGACCATGAAGATCAGATCGAGGCCGTGGGCGTCGCAGGCCTCCTTTAGCGGGTCGCTCTCGTCGACCGGGAGGTCGGGGACGATCAGCCCCGCGATGCCCGCCTCGGCGGCGGCCGCGACGAAGGGCTCGACGCCCCGGTCGTCGCCGTACTGGTAGATCAGATTGTAGTAGGTCATACAGACAAGCGGCACGTCGACGTCGAGGTCCGCGACGAGGTCGAGATACGTCTGGGGCGTCATGCCCGCCTCGAGCGCGCGCCGGATCGCGCCCTGAATCGTCGAGCCCTCCGCGATCGGCTCGGAGAACGGCAGGCCCAACTCGACGATGTCGGCCCCGCCCCGGACCAGCGCCCGGACGTACTCCTTCGTACTCTCGGCGTCGGGGTCGCCCGCCGCGACGTACGAGATGAGCGCGGGGTCGTCGTCGAAGGCGGCTTCTATCTCACTCGCCACCGTTGAACACCTCCATGCTCGGCGCGGCGTCGATGTCGCGGGCGTCGCTCTCCTCGATGACCGTATCGAGGTCCTTGTCGCCCCGCCCCGAGACGTTGACGACCACGAGGTCGCCCAGTTCGTCGGCGCTGTCGTCTCCGGGCTCGCTTTGCTCGCCGCTCGACCCGTCGGCGACGCTACGCGCCGCGCGCTCCAGATAGGCCAGCGCGTGGCTCGATTCGAGCGCCGGGATGATCCCCTCTAACTTCGAGAGCCGGTGGAACGCTTCGAGGGCGGCGTCGTCGCCGACGTTGACCGGCGTCACCCGGTCGTCGTCGACCAGATGTGCGAGCTCCGGGCCGACCCCCGAGTAGTCGAGCCCCGCGCTCACGCTGTGGGACTCGAGGATCTGGCCGTCGGGGTTCTGGAGGAGCTTGGTGCGCGCGCCGTGGAGGACGCCCTCCTCGCCCGCCGACAGCGACGCCGAGTGGGGCGCGAGGTCGTTCTCCTCGTCGATTGTCAGCCCCGAGCCGCCGGCCTCGACCGCGTAGAGGTCGACCGCCTCGTCGTCGACGAACTCGTGGAACGCGCCCATCGTGTTCGAGCCGCCGCCGGCGCACGCGACCACGCTGTCGGGGAGCCGGCCCGCTTTCTCGCGGATCTGCTCGCGGGCCTCCTCGGAGATGACCGACTGGAAGTCCCGGACCATCTGGGGGAACGGGTGCGGGCCGACGATCGAGCCGATCACGTAGTGGGTGTCCTCGACGTTGGTCGCCCAGTCGCGCATCGTCTCGTTGATCGCCTCCTTGAGCGTGCCCGACCCCATCTCGACGGGGTTGACCGCCGCGTCGTGGATGCGCATCCGGAAGACGTTGGGGCGCTGGCGGTTGATGTCGGTCCGGCCCATGTAGATCTCGCAGTCGATGTCGAGGTGGGCCGCCGCCATCGCGGTCGCGGTGCCGTGCTGGCCGGCGCCGGTCTCGGCCACGATGCGGTCTTTGCCCATGTACTTCGCGAGCAGGACCTGCCCGAGCGCGTTGTTGAGCTTGTGGGCGCCCCCGTGGAGCAGGTCCTCGCGCTTGAGGTAGATCTCTCGATCGTACCGCTCGGAGAGGGCGTCGGCGCGCTGGAGCGGCGTGGGCCGGCCGCCGAAGTCGGCCAGCCGGCGCCGGAACTCGTCGACGAAGCCGTCCTCGTTTTTCAACACGTACCGCTCGTACGCGTCGGTCAGTTCCTCGACGGCGGGCATCAGCGCCTCGGGGACGTACTGGCCGCCGTAATCGCCGAACTTGGGTTCGCTACTCATGCGTGTGTCAGCCTCTGTGTGTTCTCGGTCACCGTTTCGAGGGCGTCGCCTTCGCCGTCCGCGACGCCGTCCATGATCGCCGAGCCGACCAGCAGCGCGTCGGCGCCGGCCGCTCGCATCCGCCGGGCGTCGTCGGGGGTCGCGATCCCGCTCTCGGCGACCAGCGTCACGTCGTCCGGGACGTGGGGCGCGACCGACTCGAACGTTTCGAGGTCGACCGCGAGCTTCGCCAGATCGCGGTTGTTCACGCCGACGATCTCGGCGCCCGCCTCGATCGCCCGTCTGAGCTCCGCGCGGTCGTGGACCTCGACGAGCACCTGAAAGCCACGGGCCTTCGCGGCGGCGACCAGCCCGTCGAGGTCGTCGACGAACCGCGCGATGAGCAAGACCAGATCCGCTTCGACGGTGTCGAGTTGGGCCGCTTCGAGCAGAAAGTCCTTCCGGAGCACGGGCACGTCGACCGCCGCTCGGACCCGCCGGAGGGTCTCGGGCGAGCCGCCGAAGTGTTCGGGCTCGGTCAGCACCGAGAGCGCGGCCGCACCGCCGTCGATCATCCGCTCGGCGAGCGCCACGGGGTCGGCCTCGCGGGTGCCCGCCGTGGTCGGGCTCGTCGGCTTGATCTCCGCGACGACCGGGAGGCGGCCGTCGGCCTCCGCCGACGCGACCGCGTCCGGGAACGATCGAGCGTCGACAGACAGTCGGTCGGCGTCGGGGTCGCCCCGGTCCTCCGCGGCCCGCAGGATCGATCTGACCGCGGGCGCGAGCGCGTCGTTTTCGTCCATCATTGTGCATTAACGGACGGAATTGTACATAAGGCTTGCGTCTGTCCGGGCCCGCCCGCGGAATCTTCAAGTCCGAACCGCTCGAAGCGGCGGGCATGGACGAGATGGACGACGTCGCCGGCATCTACGCGCGAGAATCGTCGTACCTCGACCGATACGTCCAACTCGGCATCGCGAGCGGGCGGGTGCTCAGCGTCTCGTTTCCCGACTCGCCCGACAAGGAGGCGATCGAGGACCACGACCTGCTCGACCGGATCACCGACTATCTCGGGGGCGTCGAGGACGACTTCTCGGACGCGGAGGTCGCGCTGACCGTGCCGACGACCCAGCGGGCCGTGCTAGAGCGCGTCCGCCGGGTCCCGTACGGCGACCAGATCACCGTCGAGACGCTGGCGCGGATGACCAGCGGCGTCGACCACACCGACGAGGCGGACCTCGACGCGGTCCGGACCGCGCTCGCCGAGAACCCCGCGCCGCTGGTGATCCCGGACCACCGGGTGCGCGACGGGCCGAGCGCCGCGCCCCCGAGCGTCGAGCAGAAGCTCCGGTCGCTGGAGGGGCTGTAAGACACCTTTTTGGGCCTCGGGTGTCCTCGCTCACGCCGTTCGCTGTGGGCACCGCTCGGCGCAAAAATCTGGACCAAAAAGACCGACCGCGAACGCGGTCGGTGAAACGCCACACTCCGTTCGGCGTACGCCGGCGACTACCGCTCTTCGGAGTCCAGCACCCGGATCTGGTCGCCCCGGACCGTCACCGGAATCGGGACCGTGGCCTCGTACAGTTCGACGGTCACCTGGTCTTTGCCCTCGTCGATGCGCTGGACCTGGGCCTTCTCGCCCTTGAACGGGCCGGCGATGAGTTCGACGATGTCGCTCTCGGCGATCCCCTCGACGTCCGGGGTCGGCGACAGGAAGTGTTCGACCTCCGAGATGTCGCTCTTGCCCGGCACGATGCTCTGGGCGTGGGGGATCTCTTCGAGGACCCGGCTGATGGCGGCGTCGTCGTCGGCCTCGACCATCACGTAGCTCGTGAGCGAGTCGGGCGCGAGCGCGGCGTGGATCTCGGGCTCCTCGCGGTTGATGATCATATCTGCGACGGTGCGTTCCTGGCTCGCGGTCGTCTTGACGGCGTACATTGGCATCCGAGATCACCTACGAGGGGAGGAAGCTCATGACCGCGAAGATGAGGAATCCGAGCAGGCCGACCAGCACGATTCCGGCGCCGGCGATCTTCGAGATCTTCGAGAACTCCTCCCACGACGGCGTGCTGGCGAGCTTCAGCACGCGGACGTACGACGAGAGGTCTAGCTTGACATCCATGTTATCGGGGGTTAGAGAGCGAGGGTTTTCTATCTATTGTTCTGGGGCGGGGGCGGCGATCGACAGAACGGGAGAGACGCGGGGCAGGGCGATCGGGGGGAGCGCTACTCGACGTAGTCGATGTCCTGGAGCTTCTGGTCGGCCTTGGCCTGCTGGGCCTCGTTGCGGCCGTAGATCTGGGGCGACTCGACGCCCGTGACGACGATCATCGTGCGCATCTCGCCGTCGAGTTCCTCGTCGATGGAGGTCCCCCAGATGATGCGGGCGTCGGGGTCGATCCGGTCGTAGATCTCCTCGACGACGCCCTCGGCCTCCTCGATCGACATGTCGTTGCCGCCCGTGACGTTCACCAGCGCGGAGTTCGCCCCGGAGATGTCGACGTCGAGCAGGGGAGAGCGGAGCGCCGACTTCACCGAGTCCTGGGCCTTGGCGTCCGAGTCGCTCTCTCCGAGCCCGATCATCGCGACGCCGCCTTTCTCCATGACGGTCCGGACGTCGGCGAAGTCGAGGTTGACGAGTCCGGGCTTGGTGATGAGTTCGGTGATGCCCTTGACCGACCGCATCAGCACCTCGTCGGCGACCTTGAACGCTTGGCGGACGGGGAGCTTGCCCACCGAGTCGAGCAGTCGGTCGTTGGGGACGACGATGACGGTGTCAGAGACGTCCCGGAGCCGTTCGAGGCCGGCCTCGGCGTTGGTCCGTCTGACCTCCCCCTCGGCGGTGAACGGCGTCGTCACGATGGAGATGGTGAGCGCGCCCGACTCGCGGGCGGCCTTCGCGACGACCGGGGCCGACCCCGTACCGGTCCCTCCGCCCAGACCCGCGGTGACGAACACCATGTCCGAGCCGTCGATGGCGTCGTAGACCTCGTCTTGGCTCTCGAGGGCGGCCTCCTCGCCGACCTGCGGGAGCGATCCGGCGCCCCGGCCCTGGGTCTTCTGTTCGCCCATCAGGATCTTGGTGTCGGCCTCGATCTCGACGAGGTGCTGTACGTCGGTGTTTGCGGCCACGAGCTTCGCGCCGTGGATGCCCTCCTCGGCCATGCGGTTGACCGTGTTGCCGCCGGCGCCGCCACAGCCGACCACCGTGATGTCGGTCTGGAGGTCCTGCAGAACGTCTTTCAGCTCCTCGTCGGTCATCGTTCCCGACGGGGTCACGTCTTGGGCGGCTCCCCCCGAAGTGGGCTGCCGGGAGGGCTCCTCGTCCTCCTCGGCTTCCTCGATGGCGTCTTCGACTAGCGAGTCCATGCTGAAGTTGGCTTGAGAACGGAGCTTAATTATCTTTCCCCTCTTCGTCGGACGAATGTCTGACGATTTCTGATATTTCCGGCCCGCCGGGAGGTCAAACCGGGAATTCGTGAACGCGCTCGGTCCGGACCGCCTCGGGGTCGATCTCCCGGCCGCCGAGCGTCACCGTCTCGCCGGTGGACAGTTTCCCGAACGCGGGACCCTCGGGGACGCCCAGCGTCTCGGCCTTCTCGGGATCGAAGGCGACCTCGCGCGCGAGGATCGCCCCGTCCGATCGTTCGATCGAGTCGTACTTCCGGGCCAGCACGTCGGCCAGCGCGTCGACGATCGCGTCGCGGTCGGCGGTCGCCCGGACCGCGACCCGGCCCGCCGCGCGGCTGGCGCCCTGCTCGGTCTCGAACGCGAGCGCCCGGGACGCGACCGCCTCCCGGACCGCGTCGGGGTCGATCCCCTGGGCCTCCGCGAGCAGTTTCCCGGGGAGCCCGACCACCTCGTAGTCGGCGTCCGGGCCCGCCCCGGTCGCCGGGTCGCCGAACCGAAGCCCCTCGGCGACCGACGCGAGGTCGGCTTCGAGGGCCTCGACCAGCCCGAGGGCGACGCCGGTCGTCTCGCGGAGCCACGTCTCGCTCACCACGTCGTAGCCCAGATCCGCGATCGCGGCCGCCAGTTCCGGGCGGTCGCCGTCGACCACCGCCCGGTCGGCCCCGCTCGCCGCGAAGGCCCGCCCGAGCACGTCGCGGTTCGCGTCGGGCGCGCCCATCGCGTCGAGCACCCAGTCGGCCGCGACGTGGCCGACCGCCCAGTCGGTCTCCCGGACGATCCGCTCGACCCGGGGTGCGTAGTGGCCGCCGCCGAACGCGACGACCTGTCGGTCGCGGTGGGGCTCGACTCCCTCCAGGTCCAGCACCGCACGGGCGACCGCTCGCGCGCCCTCGGGGTCGTCCCACTGGGGCTCGTCGCTACCCAACTCGACGAACATCGAGGGGACGCCGACCGACGACGGGCCGTGGTGGGTGCACTCGGTGCCGACCTCGTAGCCGCCGGGCGCGTGCTCGTCGAACGCCGCGAGCAGTTCGGCGTGGGCGTTCGGGCACGCCTCGGCGAGTCCGCCCGCGGTGCCCCCGAACTCCGCCGGTCCGAAGTTCCCCGTGAAGTGAGCGGTGAGAAGCGGGCCGGTCTCCCCCGAGTGTCGGGAGACGAACACCAGCAGATCCGGGGTCGCTCGCGAGCCCGCCGGCTCGCCGAAGGCGTCGGCGACGTCCTCGATTTCGAGGTGGAGGTCGTCGAACGTCCGGAGTTCGAACCCGTCGCGTCGGTAGTAGGTCCCGCCGCCCGCGCCGTCGGGCCGGGCGTCGTCCTCCCGGGGCTCCCAGTCGGCGAGTTCGAGCAGGCGGCCGCCGATGTGCTCGGACGCCGAGTCGGCTCTGCTGACGACGATGGCTATCACGGCCACACGTAGGGTCCGAACCGGGGAAAAGCGCGTCGGAAGGCGCCACGGGCTCGCGAACGACCGGCTCAGTCGGCGTGCTCGGGCGATTTCGAGCGACCCGGCAGGGCGCTCCGGGCGTTCGCGGCGGTGCGACCGAAGATTCCACGGACCTCGTCGCGACGCACGACGAACAGCGCCGCACCGATCGCGAGGTACACCGCGGTGTACGCGTAGAGAATGAGGATACTGAGCTCGGTGGCCGCCGGCTCGGCCGTAGTCCGGATCACGTAGAACTCCGCGAGCACCTGCGAGGCGAACAGCACGAGCACCACCAGCGCCTCCCGGACGCTGATCTCGAAGTTGGCGAGCACGCCGAGCGCGAAGAAGCTCTGGGCCGCCGTGATCCAGATCTCGGCCTGCTGTTTCTCGTCGAACGGGAGCGCGCCGACCGACCCCGCCGCGATGCTGTAGACGACCGCCAAGGTCCCGATGAGCAGGGTCCACTGGTTGAGCTTCGAGGAGATGAGCGCGTTGAACCCCGCGGTCGACCGGGCCTTGTTGACGAGGTAGGCGACGACGATGAGCTCGGGCGACTCAGACGCCAGCGGCGCGATCCACTGGATCATGAAGAACGGCGGGATCCCGAGCGCCAGTCCGATCTCCTCCAGCCCGTGGGCGAACGGGTGGACCGCGGTGTAGATCATCGCGCCCGAGTAGCCAAACAGCAGGAGGACGCTCGCGATCCGGCGCCCCTTGGGGAACGACTGGAGGTACGCCGGGATGCCGACCTGCTCGTCGTGGTCCTCGACGTCACCCCGGATGATGATGCCGATGTAGACCGCGTAGATGCCGACGAGAACGATCGTGTCGACGATGCCGATGCCCGCGCCGAACGGAACCACGAAGGCGTAGGCGGTCGCGGCCAGCAGGAAGGCGATCTCGGTCGCGAGGTTGCGGTCGAGCTGGACCGTGCTCCGCAGGAAGCCGGGCTTGCGGACGACCGCGGGGTCCGCCGAGCTCAGCGTGCGGTAGACGGTGAACAGCGCGATCCCCGACCAGCCGAGGCCGATGAGGATCCGGTTCGCGCCGGTCATGTTCGCGACCGCGAGGTTGGCGGCCTCGATCCCGCGCTCGGTGCCGACGTTGGCCCCGGCGGTCCACGCGTAGAGGGCGTCGACCGCGTACTCCGGGGCGACCGCCAGCACGGCGAGGATAGCGATCGCGAACGCCCGCGGGACGTCTTTCTCCGCGGTCTCGGCGCCCCACGCGAGCAGAAACGAGGCGCCGAGCACCGCCACGCCCGAGATCGCGACCGTGCCGAGCGTGCCGACCGCCTCGGCCGAGCCCGTGGCGTAGATCCCCAGCCACGGCACCGTCAGTAGAACCGTGGCCGCGACTGCGGTCAGCGGATGGCGGAGTCGAGCAGACATAGCGTTCCGCGTGGATAGACCGGGCGGAAAGGTAGGTTTTGCGCTCCGAACCGACGACGGTGCGCGCTCGTCCCGGCCGGCTCAGGGGAGCAGGAAGTAGACGAACACCGCGTAGCCGCCGAGCAACGCGACGCCGTTCGGTCGGGAGATCCGCCGGCTGGCGGCCATCAGCCCGATCGCGCCGACGGTGAACCCGATCAGGACCGGGAAGTGAAACGACTGGACGCTCGGGGCGACTCTGAGGGGGTCGACGACCGCGAGGACGCCGATAACCGCGAGCACGTTGTAGATGTTGCTCCCGATGACGTTGCCGATGCTGAACTCGGCCTCGCCCCGGAACGCGCTCACGACCGAGGTGGCGAGCTCCGGGAGCGACGTGCCGAACGCGATGACGGTCAGGCCGATGAAGAGGTTGCTGAACCCGTAGGCACGCAGGAGGTTCGTCGAGCCTTCGAGCAGTCCCATCGACCCCCCGAGCAGGCACACGCCCGCGCCGAGCAGGACCACGCCGTCCCGCACGGTAGCCGAGGCGCTGTCGTCGATCTCGACCTCCTCGGTGACCGCGACCTCGCCCTGCTGGGAAGTGTAAAACAGGTAGCCGGTGAACCCCGCCAGAAGCGCCAGCAACAGCGCGCCGTCGAGCGCGCCGAGCGAGCCGTCGAGCCCGAGCACCACGAGCAGCGCCGCGGCGGCGAACATGAACGGCCCGTGTTTCATCAGCACGTCCCTGTTGACGTTCATCGGCCGGACGAGCGCCGACGCGCCCAGCACCAGTCCGATGTTGGCGATGTTCGACCCGAGGATGTTCCCCAGCCCGATGTCGTCGCCGATGCCGATCGAGCCGACGGTGCTGACGAACAGCTCCGGGGCGGTCGTGGCGAACGCGACGATCGTGACCCCGACGGTCGCGGGGTTGATGCCGAAGCCGACAGCGAGCTTCGAGGCGCTGTTGACCAGCAGTTCCGCGCCGAGGTACAGAAACAGGATGCCCCCGAGGAGGAGCCCGAGATCGAGTAGCGGGCCGGTGGCGATCGCGAGTGGAGCCAGTGACATTTAGCGCTTCTTTCTGTGGGGGTGGTTAAAGTTCATCGAAACGCCGCGACCGAACCAACCGGGGGAACTATCGGGTTCGGCGCGCTCGGCCCAGACATGGACGTGTTCGGCCTGCTCGGCAACCCCGTCGGCCACTCGCTGTCGCCGCCGATGCACGAGGCGGCCTACGACGAACTCGGCCTCGACGCCCGCTACGTCACCTTCGAGCCCGACCCCGACGACCTCGGGGCCGCGATCGAGGGCGCGCGCGCGCTCGGGATCGCGGGACTCAACGTCACCATCCCGTTCAAGGAGGCGGCCCTCGATCGGGTCGAGCCCGACGACCTCGCGGCCCGGATCGGCGCGGTCAACACCCTCGATTTCTCCGACGCCGGGCCGGGCGACCCCCCGACCGGTCACAACACCGACGCCGCGGGCGTCCGGCGGGCGTTCGCCCACCACGACGTCCGACTCGCAGACCGGCACGCGGTCGTCGTGGGCGCCGGCGGGGCGGCGCGGGCGACCGCGTTCGCGCTCGCCGATGCGGGCGCGACCCTCCACGTCGCCAATCGGACCGCCGACCGCGCCGAGGCGCTCGCGGCAGACGTGGGGCGGGCGACCCCCTCGGCGTCGACCGCGCCGACCGCCGGCGGACTCGACGACCTCGACGACCGGGTGGCGGCGGCCGACGTGGTGGTCAACGCCACCAGCGTCGGGATGGAAGAAGACCGATCGCCGATCCCGGCCGACGCGCTCCACGCCAATCTGGCGGTGCTCGATGCGGTCTACCGGCCGCTCGACACCAGACTGCTCCGGGAGGCCCGCGAGCGGGGCGCGACCACCGTCGACGGGGCGTGGATGCTCCTCTATCAGGGCGTCGAGGCCTTCGAACGCTGGACCGGACTGGACGCGCCCGTCGACGCGATGAACGCGGCGCTCCGGGCACGACTTTAAGTAGTCCGGTCGTCTACTGTCACGCAAATGGGACTGCTCACCAAGCTGAAGTCGTTGCTCGGACTCGACGATGACCGCTCGCAGGTGCGCCGCACCGACTCGGGCGTCACCATCGAGCGCGAACCGGAGGCGTCGCCCGACACCGAGACCGAGAGCGCGGTCAAAGGCGTCGACGCGGGAGCCGAGGAGTCCTTCGAGGCGACCGACGAGTCCGAGACCGACGCGGACAGCGCGGAGACCGGCATCTCGACCGAGGACGTGACCACGGCGCCGGCGGCCCAGAGCACGGAGAGCCAGACCGACGACGCCGCCGAGCCGGCCGAAGCGGTCCAGCCGTCCACGGAGGCCGCACAGCCGACACAGACGGCGGGGACCGAGCCCGAGCCGACGCCGGAGTCGGACGTCGACGGCGACGACGAGGACGAAGCGACCGACGACGGGCTCGACGAAGAAACGACCGACGACACCGAAGACGAGGAAGTCGCCGACGACGAGGACGAAACGATCGACGGGGCCGGCGAGGAACCAGACGACCACGAAGAAACAGCCGACGAACAGGCGCCCGCCGACGAAAAAACGGACGACGAGGCGGAAGCCGACGACGAGCCGGCCGCCTCCGACGAACAGCTCGGCGAGGGCGAACCCCTCGACGACATCAAGGGGATCGGCTCGGCGTACGCCGAGCGGCTCAACGACGCCGGCGTCGGCGACATCGCCGAGCTCGCGAGGGCCGACCCCGAACAGCTCGCGGCCGAGACCGGCGTCTCCGAGAAGCGAATCGTGACGTGGATCGACCGCGCGAAGGCGCGGTGATCGCTCCGACTCGGCGACCGCGGTTCGCCGGCTGTGGTCTTCGAACCGCTTTTGTAGGCCGCCTCACTACCTCTCTCCAATGACGCGTATCGTCGTGGTCGACAACCACGGGCAGTTCACCCACCTCGAACACCGGACGCTTCGCGACATGGGGGTCGACACCGAGATAATCGACAACACCACGCCCCCGGAGGAGATCGACGCCGACGGGCTTGTCCTCTCGGGCGGTCCCGACATCGACGACGCCGGCAACTGCGCCGACTACCTCGAACTCGACGTGCCCGTGCTGGGCATCTGTCTCGGGATGCAACTCATCGCCGACGCGCTCGGCGGCGCGGTCGGCGAGGGCGACTACGGCGGCTACGCCGACGTGACCGTCGACGTTCTGGACGACGACGATCCGCTGGTCGGCTCGCTCGCGCCCGAGACCCGGGTCTGGGCCAGCCACGCCGACGAGGTCAAAGCGGTCCCCGACGGCTTCGCCCGGACCGCCGAGAGCGACGTCTGCGGCGTCGAGGCGATGAGCGACCCCGAGCGGGACCTCTACGGCGTCCAGTGGCATCCGGAGGTCGCCCACACCGCCGAGGGCGAGGAAGTGTTCGAAAACTTCGAAGCGATCTGCGAGTAGCATCTTTTAACCGTTCGGTCGCGTATCCTCCGCGTATGTCAGCGACGCAGGGCGATCTGGCGAGCCTGTCGCGGTACATCTTCCGCGCGCCTCGCTGGTACGCCAGCGTGGGCTTCGCGCTCCTCGTCGCCGCGGTCGCGGGCGTCGGCGCGTTCGACGCCGGCTACGTGCTGGAGGACGCCTGGCAGGGCGTGTTCTTCATCGGCGTTCCGACCGTGGTCGCCAGCCTGCTCACCACGCCGGTCGACCGACGACTCGGCGGCCAACTCACCTACAACCGATCGTCGTTGCTCGCGCTGACCTGCGAGGGCGTCGTCGTCGCGGTGATGGCGGCCGCGGGCGCGGCCACGGTCCTGTTCGAGGGGCTCGATCAGGGGTTCGTCTTCGACGCGCTCATCGTCGCGCTCGCGTCGGTGTTCGCGCTCCGACTGCTGGTCGTCCTCGCCATCTCCGGGACGTCGGTCGTCGTCGCCGCGATCCCGGCGAGCGTCCAGACCGCCGCGGCCGCGGTGCTCGTGTTCATCTACAGCGGCACCATGCAGTACCTCTACGTCGGCGGCGGCCCGCTGGTCGAGACGTTCATCGACATCACGATGACACGGGCCGCCGAGGCGCCGCCGGAGCTCGGCGCCATCGTCGCGGTCGACTTCGTGCTGTTGGGTCTGCTCTGTCTGCTCTACGGGGTGGCGGTCTGGGCGTTCGTCCGGTTCATCGACCGGCCGTGGGAGCGCAGTCTCGGGGTGAGCATGCTCGATTTCCTCCGCGGGTTCGTCGGCCACCTCGCGGAGGGGACCGACGAGCTCGAGGACTTCTTCGAACAGATCGGCGAGGAGGCGGTCGTGCCGGTCACGGTGCTGGCGTTCCGCCGACGAGACCACACCGAGAAGGCCCGGTTCGTGTTACCGATGATCCACCCGGGGCCGATGGGCGAGATCGGGGGCGGCAACCTCCCCAAACGAGTGGCCGAGACCGCGGACGGGCTCGGGTTCCCGCCCCACGCGACCGCCGGCCACGACTTCAACCTCGTCACCCAGCGCGAGCTCGAATCGGTGATCGAGACCGCCGAATCGGCCTACGACGACATCGAGTACGGCGAGACGGCGACGCCGCCGGTCCGATCGCAGGTCGGGGATGCGAAGGTGTTCGGACAGGCGTTCGGCGACGACCTCCTGTTGACCGCGACCTACGCCCCGGGGTTCGCCGACGACATCATGTACGCGGTCGGCCTCTCGGCCGCCGCGGAGGCCCGATCGAGCGGCTTCGACGACGTGCTGTTGGCGGACGCACACAACTCCAACGACGGGCTCAGCGACGTGGAGGACCTCGGCCACGTCTACCCCGGGAGCGAGCGATCGTTCGACCTGATGGCGGCCGCCCGCGAGGCCGCGACCGAACTCGACGAGACGACCCAGCGCCCGATCCGACTCGGCACCGCGTGGGACCCCACCGAGTGGGAGCCCCGCGAGGGGGTCGGACCGCTCGGGGTCCGGGTCGCGGTGTTCGAGATCGGCGACCGGACCGCCGCCTACGTGCTGGTCGACGGCAACAACATGGAGCCGGGGCTTCGCGATCGCATCATCGCCGCCATCGAGGGCGTCGACGACGCGGAGGTGTTGACCACAGACAACCACGTCGTCAACACGGTCGAGGCCGAGAATCAGGTCGGATCGTCGATCTCCCAGGACGAACTGGTGGCGCTGATCGCCGACCTCGTCGCGGAGGCCCGCGCGGACTGCGAGCCCGTCGAGGCCGGGATGGCGACCGAGCGTGCCGCGGTCACGGTGTTTGGCAACGACCGAACCGAGACGCTGGCGAGCCACGCCAACGCCGTCGTCTCGATGGGCGGGGCGCTGGCGGGCGCCGTCATCGTCGCCGCGATGGCGATCAGCCTCGTGATCTTCTTCCTGACGTGAGCACTACCGCCGACGGGTTCGGTCAGTTCCCCGCCGCGACCGGCTCGCGTTCTGTCGGAGCCGCAGTTTCGAGCAGCGACTCGACCGCAGGGTGCTCCCGGTAGCGGACCGTCTCGTCGGCCTCGTCGTAGGCGACGAGACCGACGTCGGCCAGCTTCGGCAAGTGAACGTGCCGGAGCGTCGCTTCGAACGCGCCGGGGTCGGCGCTCGCTGCTCGACACAGTTCGGCGGCCAGCGTCCCGACGTGGGCGGTTCGGTCGGTGCGGTCGATCAGATACCGGACGACGACGCGGCGCCGGCGATCCGACAGCGCGTCGAACAGCGAGTCGATCGACGGGGGTCGCTCGCTGTCGGGGAGAGTTTCTGCCATACTGTAGTGGTGGTCACATGGCTCCCTCCCGGTGTCGTGTGACGCGTCACATCGTTCATATGGGGTCAGAAATCGTGTACGAGCGTGTTCTCGACCAGGTTGCCGTACCCCCGCCGGAGCCGGGCCGAGGCGGCGTTCTTCGATATGTCGAGCGCCTCGGCCAGGTCCGCGAGACTGATCTCGCCCGGCACCTCGAAGTAGCCCCGCTTGTACGCGGCGACCAGCGCCTCGTACTGTTCGTCGGTCACGTCGTACTTGCCGAGCATCTCGGGGTACTCCGAGCGTCGCAGGCGTTCGAGGACGAACGAGACGTCGTTAGCCGCCGCGTACTCCTGGAACGACTGCAGGGCGTCCTCTTCGGGGAACAGAATCTGGACCGACCACCCGTCGGCCCCGCCCTCGGCGTCGAGAATCGTCGCGTCGGTGTCCGAAACCGCGTAGGTGACGTGCTGGTAGTTCTGGCGCCAGTTCGCTTGATAGAGTCGTCCGTCGTCATGGTCGTCGAGCATCCGAACGTCCTCGACCGACGGATCCTCCGCGAGGGCGTCCTCGAACGTCTCGAAGTCGCTCCCGCTCGCCCAGAAGAACGGCGTCACGTCGCGGCTCTCGACGACGACGCGCTCGATCTCGACGTGCATTTCGGGGACGCTCTGCAGCGACCAGTTCAGCAGGAAATCGTCGGCCGGAACCGAGAACTCGGTCAGGATACTCATCGAGGCGACTACGAGACACTAATAAATTAGATTTCTCATATTGAACCGCCGCCGTTCGGCGCGGTCACGAAAGAACACCGCGAAGTACCCCTACCCGCGGTGTTCGGACTGAGCCCAGGCGAACGAAATATACTTTGTGGTGTCACGCGGTTCGCGGGCGCGTCACAGTCTACGCTCGGGGTGAGAAAATGACGGCCGGATCGGGACCTCAGCCGTCAGTCTCGGCGAATAGGTCGTCGACCGCCGAACGCGCCGCGAGGGCGGCGTCCTCGGCGACCTGGTCTTCCTCGTCGCGGGCGTCAGGAACGTTGAGATACACGTCCACGTCGAGGATCCCGTCTTCGAACGTGACCGTCACGTCGAAGTCTTTCACCGCCGACTGCTTGAACCGGGCGAAGATGACGCCTTCGGCGGCCTCGGCGGCGGTCTGGACGACCTCGTCGTCGCTGGGCATCTATGCGCCGCCGGCGCCGCCGCCCATGCCGGGGCCCTGCGGGCCGCCGGGGCCGCCACCGCCGCCCAGCATCTGCTGGAGCTCCTGCTGGAGGCTCTCGAACTGCTCTTGAACGCGCTCTTCCTGTTTCTGGAGGGTCTCGACGCGGATTTCGAGGCTGTCGACCTTCTCTTCGAGGTCGTCCTGGGCCTCGTCGTAGCCGGTCTTGACGAGCAGTTCGCCGACCTCGCGGTACATCGTCGTCTCCTCGTCGATGTCCTCGAGCTCGTCGAGGGCGGTCTGGGCCTCGGTGAGCTGGGTCTCGGCCTGGTTCTTCTGGGCGGCGACCTGCTGGGCCGTCTCCTGAAGGTCCTGCAGATCTTCGAGTTTCTCTTGTGCTTCCGGTGGCAGATTACCCTGCATACGTCGATGGATGCTCCCCGGACTGAAAAACCCCCGCTTTCGGGTCCGGCGGCGCTGACCGGCGGTCGTCCCGGACTCGGCGACCCGGCGCGCGGGCGCTCGTACGCCGTCGGGAGTGGCCGCCGATCGAGCCCGAACTCACGCGGCCGCGGTCGTCCGCTCGGCCACCTCGACCAGCGACCCCCACGAGTTCAGCCCCGCTCGGAGCGCCACGAGGTCGTCGGCGACCACGCGGACCGCGACGGTCGCGCCCTCTCGGGAGACGCTCGCGGCCGACCGGTCGCCGTCGATCTCGCCGACCTCCCGGGAGACCGCGCGGGCGACGGTCCGGGCGCGGCTGGTCGATTCGTACGAAAAGCGGAGAACGGCGTCGTGCGGGCGGTCGCTCATGCGGGGGCGCGGACGCTCAGTTGACGCTGACTTCCTTGACGTCGCGGCTCCGCTCTTTCAGTAGCACGCGGTGGCCACAGTACGGACAGCGGACGCCGCCGTACTCGTCGAGTTCGACGTCGCGCTTGCACCGCGAACACTTGTAGCTCATTCGTCGCTTTCGTCGTCGCCGAGCGCGGCCCGGATGGATCGGGTGACGGTGCGACCGGCGGGCGTCTCGGGGCGGTAGGTGCCGCCGGCGAACTTGTAGTCGCACTTGCCACACTGCCAGATGCCGGTGCCCTTCCGGTCGACGGCGTCCGAGCCGCACTCGGGGCAGGCGTGGTCGTCGTTCATGTCGCTCTCGATGTCGGCGACGCGCCTGCGAGCGACGCGCCCGTATCGCGCTCCGAACCGCCCGGCGCTGCCGGTGCGGCTCTGAGTGTCTTCGGCCATAGTACTGCGAATTTATCCGGGCGCGCTCATAAAGCCTTTGAGTCGAGGCGGCGCTCAGTCGCCCGCGCCCGGCGGATCGAACAGTTCGTGACCGATGACCGCGAGCGACGCCACCAGCCCCGCGATCGCGCCCGGAAGCCCCGTGAGCTGTCCCACCAGATACCCGCCCCCGGAGAGTAGCGGTATCGCCGCGAGGACCGCGTCGTAGTAGCTGACCATCGCGTAATTAGATATAATTACTTCCCACAAGAAGCTTGCGGCGCTCGATGCGGACCGCCGCCGACGTAGCGTGCGCTGAACGCCTTCGGAACCCGTTTTTCGAACGGAGAACTCGACCCGGGACCGCCTACTGCAACTCCGCCTCGGTCAACACGTCGTTGAGGTCGGCCCTGACGCGCTCGCCGGTCTCGCGGTCTTTCGCGGTCGTGACGATCCGGTTTTCCTGCACGCTGGAGCCGTCCCGGAGCAAGAGTCGTACGTTGCCGTTCTCGCCGGCCCGGGTCGCCTTCGCGCGGATGCCGGTCCGGCTCCCCGAACCGCCGGCCTCGATCGGTCCCGGGATCACCTTCTTGACGTGCGGGTGGCCCGCGACCGTGTGGACGACCTTCCGGCCGGTGCGGCCCCCGATCAGCGTCGAGTGGCTCCCGCCGATCTTCTCGGCCGGCGGGGTCTCGACCACCTCCAGCGCGCGGTCGCCTCGCCGGGACTGGACCGCCGCCACGGGGTCGTCGTCCTCGACCCGGTAGAACGAGTAGCGCAACTGCCCGCGGGTCGCCCGGAGCACGTCGCGGTCGCCCGCGGCGTACACCTCCTCGGGGCGCTTTCGCCGGACCTCGTCGGCGACCCGCCCGGCGAAGTTCCGGAGTTCGACGACCCCCTCCTCGCCGCCGTCCTCGGGGGTGGTCGTGACGATGGTCTCGCCGACTACTTCCTCGCCGTCGAGCATCGTGAGCGTCGCCCGGTCGCGGTCGAGGTCCAGCACCACGGCGTCGGCGTTGGGCGTCCGACAGACCAGACAGTAGTCGCCCGGTCGTTCCAGCGGGGACGCACACTGCCGACACTCCATAGTCGGGTCCTAGCCGCGGGCGGGATTTAACCCCGGTGTTTCGCGTCGCGCCGATCGACTCCCGCCGGGCGCCCCGACGCGCGGCTCGCCTCGGCGACCCAGCCGGCGGTCGCTCACTCGTCGGCGGGATCGGTCTTCAGAAACTCCCGGAGCACGACGGTCGCGTACGAGCCCTTCGGGAGCGAGAACTCGAAGGTCACCGCCTCGTCTTCGATCGCGACGTCGAGGTCGGTCCGCACGAGGACGGGCCGACGGGTCCCGGTCGAGTCGAACTCCCCCGGCAGGTCGAAGTCCCCGGGACTCAGATCGAGATCATCGAGCACCTCGCGCTCGATCTCGCCGGGCTCGCCCGCCCCGAGTTCGGTCGCGGTCCCGACCAGCGGCGCGGTCACGAACGCCCGGCCGCGCTCGCAGTGGCGCGCGACCGTCTCGACCCGGCTCTCGGTCACGCGCTGTTCGCGGTCGGTGTCGGGCACCGTCAGCCCCGAGACGGTCTCCGAGAAGCAGACCACGTCGCCGGCGACCGGCCGGTCGAACGGGAGCCCGCGTTCGAGGCGCTCGCTCAGGATGCGGTTGAACGCGTACGACTGGGCGGCGTTGACGAACAGCCGCTGGAGGTTCGATGGCACCGCTTCGAGCGCCGCCCGGAAGTCCTCGGGGGCGTCGCCGCCGCGCTCGGCCAGCCGGTTCGCCATCGCGCGCTCGAAGCCGAGCCGCCGCGGGAGCGCCTCGACCACGCCCCGCCAGTCGCGGGCCGCGAAGGCGTCTGCGGCCTCCCGGCGCGCCCGCCGGGTGTCTTCGGGCTCGGTCTCGTAGGGTTCGACGACGTACGCCCGGACCGCCGCCTCCCACTCGCCGCGGACGACGGCGAGCCCGACCTCGTGGGTGACCGGCCGGTGGCTCCCGAACCGCTGTTGGCCGAAGAAGTCCGGGACGCCGACGGTCCCGGGGTCGCCCCCGCCGAACGCTTCGAGTTGCTCGCGGACTGCCGGGGCGTTGGCGGGGCGATCGGCGTCCCGGACGGTGATCTCGAAGGCGTTGCCCGCGAGGTCGCCGAACTCCAGCCCGCGGCCCGCGCGCCCGACGACGTCGAGGTCGACGTCCCGGACGTCGAGGCCGTCGAGGTCCTCCGCGTCGACCTTCCGGAGGCTGAACAGCTGGGTCGTCACCGCGTGCTTGTCCTTGGTGCCGGCCCACGAGACGCGCTCGCGGCTGATCCCCAGCGCGTCCGAGAGCCGTCTCGCGAAGTCGTTGGTGTCCCACCCACGGAGAGTCGCCCGGACCACGAGGTAGGGGTAGGCGCCCGGGTCGGCGCCGACCGGTTCGGCGTCGAACCGTTCGACCTCCCGGACCCGGAAGTCGGCGTCCTCTTCGCGGATGTGGCCGCCGACGCCGTCGGCGTCGCTGACGAAGTGCTCGATCCCGACCGCCCGCTCGACTGGGTACGCCTCGCGCATTCGTCGGCCCTTGGTCGAGGAACCGCTTGTATCTGGCTTCCGCCGACGGCCGACGGTCCCGCTCCGAGTCGCGGGTCGGCGAACGCGTCGCCGCGTCGGTGTTCGACCGCGATCGCGTTCACTCGGTTAATCAATACCCGCTCGATCGTGAAAAGCTCGCAAGGGTTTCCGTTTCGAGTCACAAATAGAGCTGATGTCCGATACAAACCGACTCGGAGCGACCGACGCCGAGAACGGGCTTCGAACCACTGAGACGGCCGACGACGCCGCGCTGAACCAGGCGTTCGACGTGCTCGGTGATCGGCGCCGGCGCGCGGTCCTCGAAACGCTGTACGCGGCCGACGAGCCGGCCCGCTCGATCGAGGACCTCGCCGGTGTCCTCGCCCGCGGTCCCGACGGCTCCGATCGGGAGCGCGCGCTGGTCGGGCTCCACCACAGCACCCTACCGCGGCTGGCCGACGAGGGCGTCGTCGATTTCGACCCCCGAACCGACGTCGTCCGCTATCGCGGGACCGATCCGCTCGACGAGCTTCTGGACGTGCTCGTCGACGAGTCCGACTGCCCGGATTAGTACAGCGAGAGGTCGCCCGTCACCTTGTCGACGAGCTCCTCGTCGGCGGGACCGACCGCGAGCGCGGTGACGGTGCCCGGGTCGAGTTGGGTGTGGCCCGCGTCCCGGACCACGGCGTGGGCGAGCCCTTCGGCTCGCGCTTTCTCGGCGAGCTCGAAGATCCGGTCTTCGCCGTCGGCCTGCAGGACGATCTTCTTCTGGCCGCCGCCTTTCCACTCTTTGCGGGCCTTGGTTCCGGTCTCCTCGTAGGCCGACAGCGAGGCGTGGGCGACCTGCGCGGCGAGCTTTCCCTGTCCCATGCCGACGTCCGTTCGGGCGACGATGGCCTGTTTCATGTCCGCTCGAACGCGGTCGGCCGTTAAATCGGTGACTACTCGAACCGGCGGTGGCGTTCGGGCTGAAACACGCCCGCGACCTCCCGACGCGCCCGGCGGCGTTCGCCGGGGGGACCGTCGCGCTCGCCGGCCTGCTCGTCTCGCTCGCCTGAGAGACCGGATTATTTAGGCACCCTCGCACTAACTGCCGGGTATGATACTCTCGGACGCGGACATCCTCGACCGGATGGAGGCCGGCGATCTCGTCGTCGACCCCCTCGACGACCCGGACCTCCAGATCCAGCCCGCCAGCGTCGACCTCCGACTGGGTCGGGAGTTCCTGGAGTTCCAACGTACTAACATCTCCTGTATCCACCCCGACAGCGAGCAGGAGATCTCCGAGTACGTCTCCGAGACGGTCGTCGAGGAGGGCGAAGAGTTCATCCTCCACCCCGGGGACTTCGTGCTCGGCACCACCAAAGAACGCGTCGAGATCCCGGCCGACCTCATCGCCCACGTCGAGGGCCGGTCGTCGTTCGGCCGGCTCGCGGTCGTCATCCACGCCACCGCCGGGGTCGTCGACCCGGGCTACTGCGGTCAGATCACCCTCGAACTCTCGAACCTCGGCACCGCGCCCGTGGCGCTCAAACCGGGCACTCGCATCTCCCAGCTCATCTTCACCGAGCTCCGGACCGCCGCCGACCGCCCCTACGGCGAGGAGCGGGGCTCGAAGTATCAGGACCAGTCGGGGCCGCAGGCCTCTCGGATCGGCGGCGACCACGAGTTCGGCGGCGACCAGAAGGCCCCCGACGGGTCGGGTGACTCCCGATGAGGTTCGTCGAGGAGATCGTCGTCGAGGAGTTGCTTCCGACGGTGCGGTCGATGCTGGCCGAGGACCTCCGCGAGCGCGGGCTCACCCAGAGCGAGGTCGCGGACCTGCTCGGCATCTCCCAGAGCGCGGTCTCGAAGTACGCCAACGGCGAGGTCGAACGCAACGACCGGGTGCTCCGGGACGACCGGGTCGAGTCCCTCGTCGCCCGGGTCGGCGAAGGGCTCGCCGAGGGGACGATGAGCCGAGTCGAGGCGCTGGTCGAGATCGAGGTGCTGGTCCGTCGGCTCGAAGACCGCGACCTGCTCGCGGAGATCCACGAGCTCCAGATGCCCGAACTGTCGGGCTACGGCGGCGACTTCAACGTCCACGATCCGGAGGGCGACCTCCGGGTGACCGAACGCGTCCGGTCGTCTCTGAGGCGCGGGCTGACCATCGTCGAGAGCGCCAGCGGGTTCGCGTCGCTCATCCCGGCGGTCGGGTCGAACCTCTGTGAGTGTACGCCCGACGCCGACGGAATCGACGACGTGGCCGGCGTCCCGGGCCGGATCTTCGACGTGAAGGGTCGGGCGACGATCCCCTCCGAACCGGAGTTCGGCGTGAGCGAGCACGTCGCCTCCGTCCTGCTGGCGGCCCGGGCCAACGGTAGCGACGCGCGAGCGGCGATGAACCTCCGCTACGACCCCGATCTGGTCGCGGCCCTGCGCGACCTCGGCCGCGAGACCGCGGCGTTCGACGCCGAGTACGACGACCTCGACGCCGCGGTCGGCGCCGCCCTGCGCGAGACGCCCGGCGCGACCGTCCTCTATCACACCGGCGGCTACGGGATCGAGCCGATCACGTACGTCCTCGGCGACGACGCCGAATCGGTGGCCGAGACCGCCCGCGACCTGCTGTGAGACGCGGCCGGGCGCCGTGACGGCGTCGGCGGGACGACCGCACGCCGGTCGACAGCTACGGCGCCCGACCGCGGACGCAGTCGGTCGCCCCTACGGCGGCGTCACGGCTTCGCCGCTTTCGTCGTTCCGTCGCGATCCCGTACCGTCCTCGTCGCCGTTCCGGGCCTCGTCGTTCCCGTGATCGCGGCCGTCGCTCGCCCCGCGGCCGTTCGCGTCCCGGTCGTCCGAACGCTCGGCGCTCGCGGCGTCCGGGATTCGATCGATCTCTCGGTCCCCGGCCGTCTCGAAGGATTCGAGCAGGGCGTTCAGGTCCTCGGCCCGATCGGCCAGCGCGGCCACGCCGTCGGCGGCGTCGTCCAGCGCGGTCGTCTGCTCGGTCGCCGCCGCCGCGACGGTCTGGGCTTCGGCGGCGGTCTCCTCGCTGATCGCCGAGACCGCTTCGACCGTCTCGACGACCTCGCGAGCCGACTCGGCCTGTCGCTCGGTCGCGTCGCTCATCGCTTGGATGTCCCGGTTCGTCTCCGCGACCCCGTCGACGACCGCCTCGAAGGCCTCGACCGCCTCGGTGACCGTCTCGGCGCCGTCCGAGACCGCCCGCCGGGTCTCGTGAATTCCCGCCGCCGCGTCGTCGGTCTGTTCGCGGACCCGGTCGATAGAGGCCGCGATGTCCTCGGTCGCGTCGCGGGTCTGGTCGGCCAATTCCTGTATCTCCTCGGCGACGACGCCGAACCCGTCTCCGGCGTCGCCCGCGCGGGCCGCCTCGATGGAGGCGTTGAGCGCGAGCAAGTTGGTCTGCTCGGCGATTTCGGTGATGAACTCCGTCACGTCTTCGATGTCCGCGACCAGATCGCGCAGTTCCTCGATCGCCTCGACGGTGTCTTGGGTCCGGGCCTCGATGGCGTCGAGGTCCCGGACCGCGGAGGCCGCCGACTCGCGCCCGTCCTCGCCGCGTTCGGCGACGCGCTCGGCCCGTTCGGCGGCCTCGTCGGCGGCGGCCGACACCTCCTCGACGGTCGTCGAAAAGTCGTTTATGTCGGCGACGGCCGTCTCGAGGTGGTCGCTCTGTTCGGCCGCGCCGTCGGAGATCTGCCGGACGGAGTCGCTCACCTCGGCGCTGGTCTCGGTCACCTGCGAGACCGTCTCGTTCACGAGGTCGCTCTCGTCGGCGACCGCCTCGCCGAACGCGCGAACCGACCGCAGGGTCTGGTCCCACTCGTCGAGCATCTCGTTGAAGGCGCGCGCGACCGCCGCCATCGCCTCGCTGTCGACGTCCTCGTCGAGCCGACGCGTCAGGTCGCCGTCGGCGCAGTCCGCCATCGCGTCGCCGAAATCGGCGGCAGTCGCCTCGAGTCGATCGCTGAGGCGCTCGGCCTCGGCGCGGGCGCGCTCGGCCTCCCGGCGCTCTCGCTCGACCTCCTCGCGGGCGCGCTCGGCTTCGGACTCGGCGGACTCGGCGGCTCGGATCTCGTCGCGCAACGAGTCGCGCATCGCGTCGAAGCCGTCGTAGAGCCGGCCGAACTCGTCGATACGCCCGGTTTCCAGCGGAACGTCGAGGTTCCCGCGTTCTATCTCCGCCGCCGACTCCGTGAGCGATTCGAGCGTCTCGGTCTGTCGCCGACCGAACCAGATCGCCGCGACGCCCAGGATGGCGATGGTCGCGACGACCATCGCCGCGAGGCTCGTCCCGACGCTGTCGCGCATCGCGTAGGCGCTGGCCTTCGGCGCGTGGGTCAACACGATCCAGTCGGTCCCCGTCACGGGCGCGTATCCGACGACCGACGACTCCGTCGCGGCGAATCCGGTCGCGTTCCGCGTCGCCGACCCATCGGCGTTCCCCTCTGTCCGCCGGGCCAGCGCCGCCGCGTCGAACGACTCGGCCTCGGTGTCGTCGGTGTCGAGCACCGTCTCGCCCCCGCCGTCCACGACCATCGTCTCGCCGGCGTCGACGGTCTGATGGAAGTCGCTCGCTCGCGCGCCCAGACTGGCGACCGCGACCACGGCGTGCTCGGTGTTTTTCGGCGGCGCGCTCACGAACGCGATGGACCGATTCCCGGAGACCGGGCTCTCGTACGGATCGCCGGTGACGTGGACGTACGACGGCTGGTTCGTTCTGTTGTCGATGGTGGCGGTGTCCCAGCCGGCGAGTTCGGACAGATTCCCGCCGACCGTTTCCCGCGAGGTACTGGCGAGTATCTCGCCCGAACGCACTCTGACGTAGTGGACCGCGACGAGGCTCCCGTCGAGCGACCGCTGTCGGTCCAGCAGATAGAGGCCGATCTCCTCGACGTTCCCGTTCTGGAACTGCTTGGCCTGCGAGAGGGTCTCAGTCTGGCGCGAGCGCCCCTCGATCCACCCGTTCAGGCCGTCGGCCTGCAGTTCCGCGGTCGAGGTGAGCTGATTCCGGACCTGCGACTCCAACCGCTCTTGGGTGTTCGCGTAACTGAACGCACCGACGGTCCCGGTCACGAGTATCACCACCAGAACGCCCACGAAGAACTTGCGAGCGTATCGACGCCGAATCGCATCGGGAACGAGCGACGACGCGTCGACCTGCCGGAACCGCCTGTCGGAGTCCGTCATCGCGCGGACCTCGATTTCACGACCGTATAAAACCTAAGAATATATAGGTAATGTACGGGAATATATTTCTCCCCTTTCGCCGCCCGAAGGCGGGACCGCTCGCGTCCCGTTTGGCCCGTACGATTTACCTGTCGGGCGCCGTATGACTCTCCATGTCACGCGAGGCGGCGGCCCAGCAGTTCTACGCCAGATGGGCGGATCTCTACGACGTGCTGGCGCGCTCGACGCCCGGCCTCGGACGGCTCCGCGGGCGGGCGGCCGACGCGCTGGCGCTCGAACCCGGCGACACCGTGGTCGAGATGGGCTGTGGCACGGGCGCGAACCTCCCGCACCTCCGCGAGCGGGTCGGTCCCGAGGGGCGAGTCGTGGGCGTGGACTTCACGCGGGGGATGTTGGCCCGGGCCCGCGACCGGATCGAGCGCGAGGGGTGGGCGAACGTCCACCTCGTGCGGGCCGACGCCGCCGAGGTCGAGTTTCGCGAGGCGGTCGACGCCGTCCTCGCCACGTTCGTCGTCGGGATGCTCGCGGACCCCGGCGCGGCCGTCGACCGGTGGGCGGACCTGCTGGCGCCCGGCGGCCGGATCGCGTTGCTCGACGCCGCCCAGACCGCGCGGTGGTTCGGCTGGCCCGTCAACCGGGCGTTCCGGGGG
Organism: Halorussus marinus; assembly: GCF_004765795.1. Lineage (GTDB taxonomy): Archaea > Halobacteriota > Halobacteria > Halobacteriales > Haladaptataceae > Halorussus > Halorussus marinus. Next base: position 71,690 of record NZ_SBIV01000002.1, on the reverse strand, counting down.
CTGGTCGTCGCGTCGTCGCCGACCGGCACGGACGGCTACGAGCGCGCGCCGTGGACGGTACTCGACAACCGCGTCGACGCCGCCCGGCGAGCGCTCCGGGCGCGCGCAGACGAGACGACCCACACCGAACACGCGCTGGGCGTGGTTCGGGTGACCGGCGGACGGATCCCGTAGCAGTCGCTCGGGGGCTGTCGGATCCGGAGGGATCGAAACAGTGGTTTCGGGGTGTCAGCCCGGGATGACAGACACTCCTTGACAGGCGTGTTCCGTGTCTGTCAATCGGTCACAGGGGTCAATGAACAATAAAACTAACTATCGGACAGATATGCGGAACCAGTCCGGAACCGGTCGCTCGTTTCGGTGACGGACCCAACTTCCGCGTCCGGGTCTCAGCGAAACGATGGCCCCGGAACCGACTCGTCTTCGGCCGTCCGCCAGGAGTGGTCGGGGGTCCAGCCGAACCGCTCGCGGGCCTTCGCGGTCGAGAACGCCGACTGCTCGCCGTCGAGATCGCAGTCGTCGGGCAGGCCGCCGAACACCGCCGCGACGGTCTCGGCGGTGGGCCGACCGAGGTAGTTGTCGTCGGCGACCGCGAGGTACGCCTCGTGGCCGGACCGATCGGCCGCCAGCGCCGCCGCGACAAGCGAGACCACGTCCCGGACGTCGACGTACGACCAGAAGTTGCCCGATCGATCGGCGGTCTCGGGGTCGAAGTCCTCCCGAACCTCGGACACCTCGTAGCGGCCGGGGTAGTTCACCCACGACGGGCGCAGGGAGGTGACCGCGATCCCGTACCGCCGGACGACCATCTCGGCGACCTCCTCGCCGACGAGCTTCGAGGTGCCGTAGGGGTCCTCGGGGCGCTTGGGGTGGGCCTCGTCGATCGGCAGGTAGTCGGGCAGCGACGGCTCGCGGGCGAACGGCATCCCGTAGAGGCTCTCGCTGGAGGTCCAGACCACGTCGGCGCCGACCGTCCCGGCGGCGACGAGCACGTTGTACGTACACTCGACGTTGTTGCGGAACGTCTCGGTGCCCGGGTGGGTGCCCGCGACCGGGATCGACGCGCAGTGGACGACCTGATCGGGGTCCTCGCTCTGGATCAGCTCCCACGCCTGCCCCTGGTCGGTCAGATCCGCCGCGTAAAAGCGGGCGTTCTCCCGGTCGCCGGGCGGGCGTTCGAGGTCGACGCCGACCACGTCGTGGCCGTCCGCGGCGAGGCGCTCGACGATCCAACTCCCGATGGCGCCGGTCGCGCCGGTGACGAGTACGTCCATAGTCTCGGCTCGGACCGCGGGGCAAAAACGGTAGGGCTTGCGGCGAACGCGGGGCGATCGCGCGGTCGGCCGGTCGGGGGTCGGTCGTCAGCGGGGTCGGTTCTGGGCCGTCGAGGTCGGGGCTCAGTCGTCGGCGGGCGCGGTCGGCGGGGACATCTCGACGGGGTCGGCGTCGACGCCGAGTTCGTCGAGGGCACACTGAGCCGCACGCTTGCCCGACACCAGCATCGCGCCGAAGGTCGGGCCCATCCGCGGGAGGCCGTAGGTCGTCGCGGTCGCCATCCCGGTCGCGATCAGGCCGTCGTGGACGACCCCCGTGTGGTCGACGACCGCGTCCTCGCTCTCGCCGACCCACATCGAGTCGTGGCCGGGTGAGTCGTGGCCGGGCGCGCCGTACGAGTCGTCGCCGGTCTGGTCCATCCCGGTGGCGTTTTCCTTCGCGTCGCCGATGCCGGGCGCGTCGAGTACGCCCCGTTCGTCGAGCTTCGAGACCGCCATCGCGTCGTGGCCGGTCGCGTCGATGACGAGGTCGGACTCGACGGCGATCGGGTCGACGCAGGTGATCTCCCGGGGCAGGGCGTGGACCGGCGTCCAGTTCATCACGATGCCGCCCACCCGGTGGTCCTCTCGGATCACGATGTCGGTGAACTCGGTCATGTTCTGCATCTTCGCGCCCGCGTCGCAGGCCGCCTTGATGAGGCCGGAACACGCCTCGGGACCGTTCGCGACGAACAGCCCCTCGCTGTCTTGGGCGGGCTTGTAGTCGACCTCGAGTTCGTCGAGGATCTGCTGGGCCGGGTCCCGGACGGTCACCTTGTTCATCAGGAAGCCGCCGAGCCAGAACCCGCCGCCGAGGTAGTTGTTCTTCTCGACGACCATCGCCTGGACGCCCCGGTCTGAGAGTTCCTTCGCGGCCATCAGCCCCGACGGGCCGCCGCCGACGATGATCACGTCCGAGTCGGTGAAGTCCATGAACTCCTCGGTCCACTCCTGTCCGATCGCGCGGGTCACTTCCGCCTCGCCGACGTCGCTGAACTGGTCGAATTCGCGCATACAACCTAGTAGTATTATTGCGTGGTGAAAGTCGTTGCGGTGCGGCTTCGGGCCCGCCCGGACGAGCAAATCACCGCTTTGAGGCGCCGAAAACCGTGATACCTCGACTCTCGGAACAGTTATGCGTGGCTGGCGCCTCCCTATACTTGCAATGGCAAACGGAACTGTTGATTTCTTCAACGACACTGGCGGCTACGGTTTCATCTCGACGGACGACGCGGACGGCGACGACGTATTCTTCCACATGGAGGACGTTGGCGGCCCCGACCTCGAAGAGGGAACGGACATCGAATTCGACATCGAACAGGCCCCCAAGGGCCCGCGCGCGACGAACGTCGTCCGCGCGTAAGTCGGAACACAACGTCCCGCACGGGACGCGATATAGCGATTTTTACGGACCGCTCCGGCCGAAAGCGACGCCGCCGTCACTCGAGGTCGCCCTGCCGAATCGCGCGCTCGGCCTCCCGGAGCGCGTCCTCGGGGTCGAACTCGGCGACGATTCGCTCTAAGGCGGCCTCGTCTGCGTCCCGCAGGTCGCGGGCGTGCTCGGTCACGTTCGGCACCGCCCGCAGGATGTTGTCCACGATCGGGACCGCGGCCGACCGCGCCGACCGCGAGAGGGGATTTAGATCGATCACGATCTCGGTCTTGCCCATCTCGGCGAGCGCCTCGGCCCGGTCGCCGTCTTCGAGCGGCACGACGACCACGTCGGCGGCGTGGATGCCGTCGGCGTCGACCTTCGCGCGCTCGTGGTCGAGCCCCGGAATCCGGGCGTCGGCCGCCAGTCCCTTCACCGACTCGGCGCCGTGCTCGCGGAGGTGGTCGGCGATGGCTCGCATCCGTTCGTCGGTCCGGTTGAACAGATTGACCTCGATGTCCGCCTCGACCGCCTCGGCGAGTTCGACGATCTCTCCCGGGACGAGCGCCGCGACGTTGCCGTTGACCGACAGCACCGGCCGGTCGGCCAGCAGGAGGTGGGCCGCGGCCGCCCGCGCGGCGTCGTCGGCGCTGGGCAGAGTGCGCTCGCCCAGCAGGTAGTCGAACGCCTCGCCGCGACCCTCCGCGATGAGCCCCTGTCTGCTGGTGATGCCCTTCTCGACGCCCTCCTCGATGCGGTGGCGGGTGAGCAACGACTCCTGTCGGGGGTGGTCCTCGGGAATCTCGGTCATACTCGTGGCTTGCCCCATATCACCGAAAAGGCGTCGTTACGTCCGACCGCGGGGCGGACGATCGCCGTCACTCGATTTCGGGGTCGCGTTCGGGCGTCCGGTCGCGCTCGTCGGCCGCGGGCTCGCGGTCGAGCGACGCCCGGGCGCTCTCGGGGGTCTCGGTTTCGAGCAGGCGTTCGAGCCGGCTCTCGAACTCCGCCTCGGTGAGTTCGCCGCGGGCGTACCGCGCCCGAAGCGCGTCGAGCGCGTCCTGCTCGTCGCTCTCGTCGACCCCGCGGTCGCGGTACCACTGGGCGAGACCGACCGCCAGCGGGATCAGTCCGCCGCCGATCGGGAACGCCATCCACCACCACGAGACGCCCGCGGCGAGCAACGCGACCGCAAGCACCCCCATGAGTACCATGCTCGCGCCGACGGCGATGGTTTCGAGCGCGCCGTCGGGGTCCTCGCCGTACCCGGAGCGGGTGTCGGGACTGCGGTCGCCCATACGCGATTTCGCGCCCGCGATCACCGAAAAGCTATCGCTACTTTCGGAGCGTCGCGCCCGCGGGATGGACCTCGCAGGCGTCGGCGTCGTAGCCCGCGTCGGTCAGGCCGGTCCCGAGCGCGAACACGGTCTCGCCGAGCATCGCCATCGCGGCCTCGCCGCCGGCGGCGGTCACGTCGGCCAGAACGCCCTCGACCTCCGGCGTGAGGAGGTCGGCCGATTCGGCGAACTCCCGGGAGGCGTCCATCAGCATCGGCAGGGTCGGCGTCTCGACCAGTCGGACCAGCATGTCGACCCCGACCGACGAGAGCCGTTGGGTGTTGCCCGACAGCACCGCCTCGGTTGAGCGTTCGCCGAGGGTGAGATACTCGATCCGACCCGCGGCGGGCACGCCGTCGAGCCGGTTGTACTCGGGCGCGCCGGGGTCGAGTCGGATCGGGACGCCCCCGCGGGCCTGCGCGACCACGTCGCCGAGCCCGGTGCCCGACTCGACTTCGGCGGCGTGGGCGAGCGCGATCAGTTCGTTCGCCGAGCGCTCGCAGTCGAACGCCCGGTTCGCGGCGAGCGCGGTCCCGAGCGCGGTCGCCCCCGAGACGCCGAAGCCGGCGCCGACGGGCAGGTCGGTCCGGGCGGTCACGCGCGCCTCGGCGTCGAGCGCGTCGAGCACTCGCGTCACCGCCTCGATCGCGGCGGGCTCGTCGTTCAGTTGCATCGCGGTCTCCGCGGCGGGCTCGACGTCGACGGTCACGCCCTCCGAGAGGGTCACCCCCGCGCCGCGCGACCCGGCCTGCTCGGGGTCGTCGGCGTCGTGGACGCTGAAAAAGCCCGTGACGTGGCCCGGCACGAACGCCCGCGCCGACTCTCGGTCGTCAGTCATCGCCCGCATCTCGGGAGCGGTCACGTTTAACGGTTACAATCTCGGGCCGCGGTGGCCCGTTTCGAGCCGGACCGCGGACCCCCGACCGAGCGCAGACTCCGGCGCGACGCCACAGAAACGGACGTCAGCTCAGAACGAGTCCTACGGGCTCAGCCGTTGGCGATCGCGCGGGAAGAGGACGGCCTCCCGGATGTTCTCCAGCCCGAGCATCGTCATGACGAGCCGTTCGCCGCCGAGCCCCCAGCCGGCGTGGGGCGGCATGCCGTACTTGAACATCTTGGTGTAGTAGTCGAACGCCTCGGGGTCGAGACCCTGCTGTTCGAAGCCCTCCACGAGCCGGTCGTAGCGGTGCTCACGCTGGCCGCCAGAGACCAGCTCCATCGAGGGGTGCATCAGGTCGAAGCCGGTCGACAGCTCCGGATCGTCGTCGTGGTCTTTGATGTAGAACGGCTTGATCTCGCTGGGCCAGTCGGTGATGAAGTAGTGCGAGCCGACGTCGTCGCCGAGCGCGGTCTCGCCCTCGGTCGGCAGGTCGTCGCCCCACACGAGCTGGTCGTCGAGCGCGCCCGTGGCGTTGATGCGCTCGATGGCCTCCTCGTAGGTCAGCCGGGGGAACTCGCCCGACGGCGCCTCGAACTCCTCGTAGCCCAGCGCTTCGAGCTCGGCCTGACAGTTCTCGGCGACGCCCTCGTAGGCGGCCTTCACGACCGTCTCGCAGGCGTCCATCGCGTCCTCGTAGTCGAAGAAGGCGCTCTCGAAGTCGATCGAGGTCGCCTCGTTGAGGTGGCGGGGCGTGTTGTGCTCTTCGGCCCGGAAGATCGGCCCGATCTCGAAGACGCGTTCGAGCCCGGAGCCGACCATCAGCTGCTTGAACAGCTGGGGCGACTGGTTCATGAACGCCTCTTGGCCGAAGTAGGTGATCGGGAACAGCTCGGTGCCGCCCTCGGTGCCGGTCGCGACGATTTTCGGCGTGTTGATCTCGGTCGAACCCAGCTCGCGGAACGCCTCGCGGACCGACCGCAGGATCTCCGCGCGGATCTCGAAGATGGCCTTCTGCTCGTCCTTGCGGAGGTCGAGGGTCCGGTTGTCGAGTCGGGTCGAGAGGTCGGCGTCGACCTTGCCCGAGGGGTCGAGCGGGAGCTCGGGCTCGGCGGCGGCGATGACCTCGACCGAGTCGGGCACGATCTCGACGTCGGTCGGAGCCCGGGGCTCTTCCTCGACGTCGCCCGAGACTTTCACCACGCTCTCGCGGTTGACGTCCGTCCCGGTCTCGACCAGGTCGTCGTCCATCTCGTCTTTCTCGAACTTGACCTGAATCTTGCCGGTGGTGTCCCGGACGATGAGAAAGGCGATGCCGCCGAGGTCGCGGATCTCGTGTGCCCACCCGGCCACGGTGACCGTGTCGCCGGGTTCGGCGTCCGCGGTGTACGTTCGGTCTTGCATACCTCTCGATTCACGCGGCCCGGTCTTAAACGCGGTCATTTTCCGCGCGACCGGTCGCCGCGCTCGCGGTGGGCGCGGCGTCCCGACACCGGAACCGCCGCGTGCCGGCCGCCACCGGCGTCGCTGTATCCCCGGGTAGCGAAAACGGAACAGTTCTTTTGAGGCCGCCCTACGACACCGAACGTATGAGCGACGAACGCCTCGACGACCTCGACAAGTACATCATCCACATGCTCCAGCGCGACGCCCGGAAGGCGTCGACGAGCACCATCGCCGAACACGCCGACGTGTCGGCCAGCACCGTCCGCCACCGGATCCGCCAGCTCGAGGACGACGGTATCATCACCGGCTACCATCCGGCGGTCGACTACGAGGCGGCCGGGCTCCAGCTCCGGACGCTCATCGTCTGTTCGGCCCCGATACCCGACCGCGAGGCGCTCGCCCAGAGGGCCAAAGAGGTCGAGGGCGTGGTGGCGGTCCGCGAGGTGATGACCGGCCACGAGAACATCCACATCGAGGTCGTCGGCACCGACGGCGACGATCTGAGCCGGATCGGCCAGGAGCTCGACGAGCTCGGGCTCGAAATCGAGGACGAGGATCTGATCCGCAACGAGTACGAGAACCCCTACGAGGGCTTCCGGACGTTCGAAGCCGACGACGCCTGAGGAGCGTTTCTCCCCGGATTCCCAGCCGCGGTAGCCACGGCCGTCGCGATCTCATTCCTCATCCCCGAAACGACAATATATTCTAAATATATTCACGGACCGGGCATTAATCCGATCCATTTATTGCTATCCGTGGTCTACGGTCGGGTGACGGAACCATGCAATCGTTACGACTCGACCGTTCGTCGAGAGACGCCCGCGGACCGACCACGTTAGACTCACGGCCGAGAATCCCTGCCGTTTCCTTCGGAGGAGGTGAGTTCGAATGTCCCGAAACGGACCGACCGCCGGGCTGATGTCGGCCGTCGGATCGGGGACCGCCGCCGGGTCCGCCCGTCGGCGTCGTGCCCTCGTCGTCGGGGGCGGTCACGTCGGGCGCCTGCTCGCCGAGCGTCTCGCAACCGACTACGAGGTGACGTTTCTCGCCACGGCGCCGGAGGCGGCCCAACGAGCCGACGAATCGACCGTGACCGCCAGACACGTCGAAGAGATCAGCGCAGAAACGCTCGATCGGATCGGCGCCGGGGAGGCGTCGCTCGCGGTCGTCGCGTCGCGGACCGACGGCAGTAACCTCCTCGCCGCGCAGTTGCTCCGGACCCGGTTCGGCGTCGACAGGATCCTCATGCTGGTCAACGACCCCGACCGCGTCGACTCGCTCGAAACCCTCGACGTCGACGCGGTGTGTGCTTCCGATCTGGTCGCGTCGGGTGTCAACGACCGCCTCAAACGCTCTTCCGGGGAGAGCTGACCATGGGAAAGGAACTCGAACGAGACCTCGGACTGTTCGCGGTGATCGCTATCAGCATCGGCGCGATGATCGGCAGCGGTATCTTCATCCTCCCCGCGCTCGCGCTCAAGATGGCGGGTCCGGCGGTCATCCTCGCGTATCTGGCGGCGGGCCTCCTCGTGCTCCCCGCGGCGTTGAGCAAGGCCGAGATGGCGACCGCGATGCCCGAAGCCGGCGGGACCTACATCTTCATCGAACGCGGGATGGGCCCGCTACTGGGCACCATCGCCGGGCTCGGAACCTGGTTTTCGCTGTCGTTCAAGGGCGCGCTCGCGCTCGTCGGTGGGGTTCCGTACCTCGTCGTACTGTTCGACCTCCCGGTGAAGCCGGTGGCGCTCGGACTCGCCGCCTTCCTCGTCGCGGTGAACATGCTCGGCGCCAAGCAGACCGGCCGGCTCCAGGTCGGCATCGTCGCCGCGATGCTCGCCGCGCTCGTCTGGTTCGTCGGCGGCGGGGCCGGGTCGATCGAGGCCGCCCAGTACGAGGGCTTTTTCGCGAAGGGCGCCGGCGGACTGTTCGCCGCGACCGGACTCGTGTTCGTCTCCTACGCGGGTGTGACGAAGATCGCCAGCGTCGCCGAGGAAGTCGAGAACCCCGACCGGAACATCCCGCTCGGGATCCTCGGCTCGCTTGGCTTCACGACGTTGCTGTACGTTCTCATCGTGTTCGTCGTCGTCGGGATCGTGCCCGGCGAGGTGCTGTCCGGGTCGCTGACGCCGATGGCCGACGCCGCGGAAGTCGCGCTCGCCCAGCCCGGGGTCGTCATCGTCGTCGTCGCGGCGGTGCTGGCGCTCGTGAGCACCGCCAACGCCGGCATCCTCTCGTCGTCGCGGTACCCCCTCGCGATGAGCCGCGACAAGCTGATGCCCGACTCGCTCAGCACCGTCAGCGATCGGTTCAACACGCCGACGCGCGCCATCTCGCTCACCGGCGTGGTGATGCTCGCGCTGATCGCGTTCGTCCCGATCCTCGACATCGCGAAGCTCGCGAGCGCGTTCCAGATCCTCGTGTTCGTGCTCATCAACGTCGCCGTCGTGGCGTTCCGCGAGGGCGACGTCGAGGACTACGACCCGGCGTTCGAGTCGCCGCTCTACCCGTGGACGCAGGCGTTCGGCGCGGTCGGCGGCCTCGCGCTCCTCACCCAGATGGGGACCGTGGCGCTGCTCGGGTCGGCGGCTATCATCGCGGGATCGGCGGTGTGGTACGTCGTCTACGTCCGCGACCGCATCGACCGCGAGGGCGTCGCCAGAGACGCCGTCAGGCGGTCGATGGGCCGGCGCGTCGTCGAACGGACCCGCTCGGCGGTCGACGGCGCCGGCGGCTACGAGGTGCTCGTCCCCGTCACCGAGGACACCTCAGAGGAGCGCGAGGCCGCGCTCCTCGGCGTCGCGGCCGACCTCGTCAGGCAGGGCTCGGGGACGGTCCGGGTGGTCCAGTTCGACGAGGTGCCCGACCAGACGCCCCTCGAACAGGCCTCGGCGACCCAGTCGCCGGCCGACATCCGGTTCGAAGAACGGACCGACCGGCTCGCGGCCGACGTCGACGTGCCCGTCGAGTACGGCGAGATCGTGAGCCACGACACCAAGCACGCGGTCGTCAACTTCGCCGACCACCACGACACCGACGTGATCGTGCTCGAACGCGACTCGACGCCGCGCCGGTTCGGTCTGTTGCGCAACGACTTCGAGTGGGTCCTCGACCACGCGCCCTGCGACGTGCTCGCGGTCGACGACCGGGGGTTCGACGCCGTCGGCGTGCTCGGCATCGTCACCGATCGGGGCCCCTACGACCCGCTGAAGGTCGAAGTCGCGAACGCGCTCGCGGCGCAAGTGGGCGCGGAGATCGAACTGCTCTACCCGGTTTCGCCGTCGGCCACGCCCGAACGCCGCGAGACGCTCCGGGACTACCACGCCGAACTCGAATCGGTCTGTTCGGTGCCGGTCGAGTCTCGACTCGTCGAGACCGACGGCGACGCGCTGGCGGATCTGGCCGACGCGACCCACGCGGTCGACATCGCGGTCGTGGGCGACGACGGCGGACAGGTCCGCCGGATCCTGTGGAGTCGCTCGCACGAACAGATCGTCGACGAGTCCGAGACGCCCTCGATCCAGGTGTACCCCCACCGGTCGCGGCGTCCGGGGCCGGTCGGAAAACTCCTCGAACGACTCGCCTTCTAGGCGTCTTTCGCGGCGTCGACGGTCTCTGCGACCGCGTCGACGCCCTCCTCGTGGACGAGATCGCCGACGACCACGGTGTCGGCGTGCTGGGCCATCGCGTACGCCGAGTCGTAGTCGTGGATGCCGCCGCCGTAGAAGAGCGTGGCCGCGTCGAGCGCTCCCTGAGCCGCCGCGACGACCTCCGGGTCGCCGAAGGTGCCCGAGTACTCGACGTAGACGATCTCCTGGCCGAGCATTTGTTCGGCCAGTTCGGCGTAGGCCGCCACGTCCTCGACCGACTGGTCGCAGTCGGCGCCGGTGAGTTCGGCCACGCTCGCGTCGGGGTTCATGATGATGTAGGCTTCGGTCGTCGTCCGGTCCCAGTCGACGTCGGTGATCCGGACCCACTCTTTGTGTGCGCCCGTCACCCACGAGACGCCGCCCGCGTTGAGCACGACCGGCACGAGGTAGCCGTCGAGCGCCTCGTCCTCGACGACGACCGCGGGGTTGCTCGGCTCCTGATACAGGGGGACGTCGTACTTCGCGCAGGCGTCGATGACCTGCTCCATCTTCTCGCTGGTCACGTCGAGCGTGCCGCCGATTTCGAGCGCGTCGGTTCCGGTCCGACAGACGTCCTCGAAGGTCTCGCCCTCCACGAGACGCTTGTCGGGGTCGATCTTCAGGACGTGGTCCCAGTCGTCCCACGGTGCAGTCATTGTTCGAGTTAACCCCGAGGCGGGCTAAAACCCCTTCGGAACGACCTTTCGTTGCGGGCGGTGCCTGAACGCGTCGCCCTTGCAAACGCTCGATCGAAAACCGCCGAAAGAGCAGAGTCCCCGAGCCTGCGTTCGCTTTTCCCGGCCAGACGCCGTCACGGAATCTCGCTTGTCACTTCCTCCCGCCCGCACTGTGGCGCGATTAGTTGTGCCAACCACGATCGGGTTCGGTCGGTGGAAAGGCGTAGCCGACGACGAGCATGCTCGTCGCCACCGAGACGACCAGCACATCCGCGAGCCACGATGGATATGCGCCCGACAGTTTTGCCACAGCCAGCGGGATGGCCCACCCGGACGCAAACAGCACCAGCGATCCACCGAGCAACCGGGTTCGGTCGTCCCGGAAGAAAACGACTCCGAACACCGCGATACCAATCGCAAACAGGCCCAAAAGCGTGAAAAAGGCGGTACTGATCGTGACCGGCAGGACAGTCACGTTGGGTACGAGATCGCTGGCACGCGCCAGGCTGGCCCACCCAACCAAGACGATGGTCCCCACCGGTAGTGACGCCACGAACGCAACCCCGACGATTGCTGTCATCGGGGTGCGGTCGGCGAGAGACTGATACGACCTGAGCAACACGAGCGGTGCGAGGGCGAATCCGATGCCGAACGGAATCGCAGAGAGCGCCCACGAAAACGGAACGCCGGCCAGACTCTCACCGTAGAGGCCACTGGCGGCCTCGATCAAGAGGGTCGCGCCAGCGACCCCCAGTAGTCGCCCAGTCCAGCGCTCGATTTCGGGCCGTCCGCTGTCGGCGAGGGACATATCGGAGAGATCCGAGGCTCGACCATAATAGTAATGCATTCTACAACTCTCCTCCAAACCGGTCTGATTCTGATAGGTGCCGCACCGGAGAGCAAACACCACGACCCTACCGAACCGGGTGTCTCGGGTCCGGTCTCGCTTCCAGACAGCGACTCCGGACTCCCTTACACCTAGTCGGCTTTCGCCTGCCAGCTCCGGAGCCGGTCTTCGCTCACGCCCTGCACTTCCGACGCCACCGTCTCGACCTCGGCGTCTTTCAGGTCGTCGACGCTCTCGATGCCCGCGGCTTCGAGCTTCTCGGCGGTCTTCGCGCCGATGCCGTCGAGGCTCTCGAGGTCGGTGCCCGACTCGCTGTCGCGGGCCTGAAACTCCCGGTAGTTGCAGATCGGACAGCCCAGTTCCCACGGCTCGTCGCCGTTGTGGACCACCAGCTCGGGCAGGTCGTGTTCCTCGCACCGCTCGTCGGTGACCTCGATGTCGCCCCGACGGGGGAGCGGCAGCGAGTAGTCGCAGTCGGGATAGCGCGTACAGCCCACCAGCCGCGAGCCGTTCTGGAGGTGCTTGATGGCGAGTTCGCCGCCGTGTTCGTCGGCGCAGTCCGGACACTCGCCGATGACCTCGTCGTCGGCCTCGTCGGCCTCTTCGGCCTTGCAGAGCGGACAGCCGTGGACGAACGTCTGGCGGCCCGCGAGCATCTTGACGTGGTGGAGGTCGTGGTCGTCGCAGGTCTCGTCGAGGATCAGCGGCTTGCCGGTGTTTGGCAACGGCAGGGTGTACTCACAGTCGGGGTAGCCGTCACAGCCGACGAAGTACGACCCCCGACGACTCTGGCGCACCAGTAGCTCCTCGCCGCAGTCGGGACACGGCCCGAGGGTCTTGTCGGCCTTCAGCGACTTCTGGAGCAGATCGCCGACCTCCTCGCGGGAGTCCCGAAGCTCGTCGAACACCTGCTGGAGGTACTCGCGGGACTCGTCGGCCACCTCGTTCAGGTCGGCCTCGCCCTCCGCGATGGCGGTCATGTCGGCTTCGAGGTCGCTGGTCATCTCCTCGCTGACCACCAACTCGGCGTACTCCTCGGCGGCCTCCACGACCGCCTTCGCCAGCTGGGTCGGGCGCGGCGGGTCGCCCTCGACGTAGCCCCGGTCGTAGAGTTTCTCGACGGTGTTGTGGCGGGTCGACTTCGTCCCCACCCCAAGCTCCTCCATGGTCTCGATGAGCCGCGACTGGCCGTACCGCCGGGGCGGCTGGGTCTGTTTGTCCTCGATGCGGGCGTCGGTGATCGCGAGGGACTCGCCCTCGGTCACGTCCGGGACGTAGTTCTCGGTGCTGTTGAAGTAGGGGTAGACCGCGTGGTAGCCCTCTTCGAGCAGGCGCTTGCCGTTGGCCTTGAGCCGGTGGGTGTCGCCGTCGGCCTCGACGCCCGCGACGACCTTGAGGTGTTCCCACGTCGCCGACTCGGCCACCGTGGCGAAGAACCGCCGGACGACCAGCTCGTACACCTCCCACTCGTCGTCGTCGAGTTCGCCCTTCGTCGGGACGTCCTCGGTCGGGTGGATCGGCGGGTGGTCGGTGGTCTCCTCGTCGCCCTCGGTCGGTTCGATCTCGTCGGCCCCAAGCAGGTCCTCGGCGTCGTCGCCGAAGTGGTAGTCCCCGGCGAAGGCGTCGAGCAACTCCTCGGGGTCCAGATCGTCGGGGTACACCGTGTTGTCGGTCCGGGGGTAGGTGATGTACCCCGCGGTGTAGAGATCCTCGGCGATGCTCATCGCGCGCTGGGCCGAGTAGCCGAGGCTCCCGGCCGCCCGGATGAACTGGGTGGTGTTGAACGGCGCGGGCGGGTCGTCGGTCCGGGTCCGCCGCGAGACGCGCTCGACGATCGCCTCGGTCGCGGCTTCGAGCGCCTCGAAGGCGGTCTCGGCGGCCGCCTCGTCCCAGACGCGCTCGGCCTCGTTGTCGTCCTCGTCGAGATAGAAGTACTGGGACTCGAACTCGGCGGTCTCCTCGTCGGTCTCTTTCAGGAGGTCGGCGAACAGCTCCCAGTAGTCCTCGGGGTCGAACGCCTCGATCTCGCGCTCTCGGTCCACGATGAGCTTGAGGGTCGGGCTCTGGACGCGCCCGACGGAGATGAAGTCCTCGCCGAGCTGGCGGGCCGAAAGCGAGAGAAATCGGGTCAGGGCCGCGCCCCAGATGAGGTCGATCTCCTGGCGGGCCTCGCCCGCGGCCGCGAGGTCGAAATCGAGCTCGTCGGGGTCGGCGAACGCGTCGACGACCTCGTTTTCGGTGATCGAGGAGAACCGGACCCGCCGGATCGGCACGTCGTCGTTGGCCTCCCGGACGAGCTCCCAGGCCTCCTTGCCGATGAGTTCGCCCTCGCGGTCGTAGTCGGTCGCGATGGTGACCTGATCGGCGTCCCGGGCCAGCAGTCGGAGGGTGCGGACGATGTTCTCCTTGGTGGCTTTCTTCTCGATGGGCGCGTCGATGAGCTCGACCGGTTCGACGTCGCGCCAGTCGTTGTACTCGTCGGGGAAGTCGACCCCCACGACGTGGCCCGACAGCCCGATGCATCGCTTGCCGCCCCACTTGTAGACGTTGACGCCGTTTCGCCGCTCGGCCTCCGCCGACTCGCCGCTCAAAATCGCGGCGATGCGCCGGGCGGCGTTGTCCTTCTCGGTGATTATCAGCTCCATGCCCCACCTCCGGTCGGCTCGCGTCGCCCGGCGCGAAGGCCCGCCGGGGGTCGCTGGTCGGTCATCGTGTTCCCGGTAGGACAACAGACCGCCTAAAGCTTTCGCCGCGAGAAATCGCAAGCGGGCGGCGGGACAGACGCGCTCACGCGCGGGTCCGTCGCGGGCGCCTGACGCGTGGCGACCGGCCGCTCGCGACCCCCGCGACGCCGACCGCGACTCCCGGCAGGTCCGACGGGGAACCCGCGCGTTTAAGAACTGATCGCCCGATTGACCACTGAGTAGTGTCCGAGAGCACCGACAGCCGCGTCGACATGACGACCGGAGCGATCACGCCGAAACTGACGAGCCTCGCGTGGCCGCTGGTCGCGGGCAACCTCCTCCAGACGTTCTACAACCTCGCGGACATGTTCTGGGTCGGCCGAGTCAGCCCCGAGGCGGTCGCGGCGGTCTCGCTGATGTTCCCGACCTCGTGGATGTTCGTCTCGGTGGCGATGGGGCTGACCGCGGCCTCGGTCGCGCTGGTCTCCCAGCACGTCGGCGCGGGCAACGACCGACAGACCGACAACGTCGTCGCTCAGACGCTGTTGCTCACGGTCGCGGTGTCGGTGACGCTGGCGACGGCCGGCTACACGTTCCGCGAGCCCCTCGTCACGCTCGTCGGCGCGCGCGGGGAGGTCTACACCGCGGCGCTCGCCTACATCGAGGTGCTTTTCGTCGCGATCCCGTTCACCTTCCTCTTTTTCGTCTTCCGGGCGGTGCTCCGGGGCGCCGGCGACACCAAGACCGCGATGTGGCTGATGGTGTTTTCGGCGGGGCTCAACGTCGTGCTCGACCCCTTCCTGATCCTCGGGTACGGCCCGTTCCCGGCGTGGGGCACTCGCGGCGCGGCGGTGGCGACCCTGATTTCGCGGGTCCTCGTCGCGATCGTGGGCGTCTACATCCTCGTCAAAGGCGAGTGGGGCGTCCGGCTCCGGCTGGCGGATCTCCGGCCCGACTGGCCGGTGCTCAAGAAGCTCGTCACCGTCGGCTCGCCCGCGACCGTCGACGGCGCGGCCCGGAGCTTCGCCGCGGTCGCGATGGCGGCGCTGGTCGCCCGGTTCGGGCCCATCCCGACCGCGGCCTACGGGGTCGGCGTCCGGCTGATGTCGGTGTCGTGGACCGTCTCGGGCGCGGTCGGACAGGCGGCCGCGACCGGCGTCGGCCAGAACCTCGGCGCCGACACCCCCGACCGGGCCGCTGAGGTGACCTGGAAGGCGACCGCGGGGACGATGGCGGTGCTGTTCGGGGCCGGCGGGCTCATGTTCGCCTTCCCCGGGGCGGCGATGCGGATCTTCATCGGCGATCCGGCGGTCGTCGCCGAGGGCGTGCGGTTTCTCCGCATCATCGGACCGTTCCTCGCCTTCTTCGGCGGGCTGATGGTCGTACAGGGCGGGTTCCGGGGCGCGGGCGACACGCTGGTCGCGATGGCCCTATCGTTCCTCTCGCGGTGGGTGCTCCGGATCCCGCTCGCGGTGCTGTTCGCCTACGGCGGGACGGTCACCGTCGCGGGGCTCACCCTCTCGGGGTTCGGCTGGGGGGTCACCGGCCTCTGGTGGTCGTGGGCGGCGTCGGCGATCGGATCGTTCGTGGTCGGCGTCCTGTGGTTCGCGCTCGGCCGGTGGAAACGCGGCGTCGTGGAGAAGGAGCCGGCGGCCACGCCCGGCGACTGAGGACTTAAATCGGAAGGCGCGGCCACCTCGTCGCGTGACCTGACAGCACGCCGCAACGGGGTCGAGACAGGAGCGCGGCGCGCCCCTCGCGGTCCGAGAACCGACGCGTCGCCCGTCCGCTACTCGTCGAGGCGCTCGCGCAACAGCCCGTTGACCGACCCGGGGTCGGCGCTCCCGCCGGTCTTCTGCATCACCTGCCCGACGAGGAAGTTGAGCGCGCCGTCCTCGCCGGCGTGGTAGTCCTCGACCGCGTCGGGGTTCTCCTCGATCGCGGCCGCGACGGCTCCCTCGACGGCGCCCTCGTCGGCCTTCCCGAGCCCCTCGCGGTCGATGACGGTCTCGGGGTCGTCGCCCTCGTCGAGCATCTCGCGGAGGACGACCTCCTCGGCGTTCTTCGTCGTTATCTCCCCGTCGGCGACCAGTTCGACGAGTCGCTTGAACTCCCCGAGCCGGTCGGCGACGTCGGTGATCGCCATGTCGCGGTAGTTGAGTTCGCCGAGCAGGTTGTCCGCGACCCACGTCGCCGCGAGGTCGGGGTCGTACTCGCCGGCCACGTCCTCGTAGAAGTCCGCGACCTGCTTCGTCGAGGTGAGCTTGCTCGCGGCCTCCGCGCTCAGGCCGTACTCCTCGCGGAACCGTTCGCGGCGGGCGTCGGGGAGTTCGGGAATCTCCAGTTGTTCCTTCCAGTCGCTGACCCGCAGGGGCGGCAGGTCGGCCTCCCGGAAGTACCGGTAGTCTTTCTCCTCTTCCTTCGAGCGCATCGAGACGGTGATGCCCCGCGACTCGTCCCAGTGGCGGGTCTCCTGGGCGACCTCGCGGCCGCGCTTGACCGCGTTCTTCTGGCGGGTCGCCTCGTAGGACAGCGCCTTCTCGGCGCCCTTGTGGCTGGAGATGTTCTTGACCTCGGTGCGGTTTGCGTCTTCGAGGGCCTCGTCGCTGATCGCGCCGTCGTCGATCTCCTCGCCGGGCACCACGCTGAGGTTGGCGTCGATCCGGAGGCTCCCGTCGCGCTGGCTGTCGAACACGCCGAGGTACTCGAGCACCTCTTCGAGCTTCGCGAGGAACGCCCGGACCTCGGCCGCGCCCCGGAAGTCGGGCTCGGTCACGATCTCCATCAGCGGGACGCCCGCGCGGTTGTAGTCGACCAGCGTGTAATCGGCGGTGTCGATGCTCCCGCCCTCGTGCTGGATGCTCCCGGGGTCCTCTTCGAGGTGGGCGCGCCGGATGCCGACGGTCCTGCGCTCGCCCTCGACCTCGACTTCGAGCTCGCCGTCCTGACAGATCGGCGCGTCGTACTGGGTAATCTGGAACCCCTTCGGGAGGTCGGGGTAGAAGTAGTTCTTCCGGTGGAACGCCGTCTCCGCGGGGACGTCGGCGTCGATGGCCTTCCCGACCTTCACCGCCGACTCGACGGCCGCCTCGTTCAGGACGGGGAGCGCTCCCGGCAGGCCGAGACACACCGGACAGGTGTGGGTGTTGGGCTCGTCGTCGGCCACGTCGGTCGAACAGCCACAGAAGATCTTCGTGTCGGTCTCCAGCTGGACGTGGACCTCCAGTCCGATGACGACCGCGAGGTCCTCCTGCTGGACAGCCTGAGCAGTCATTACCCGGCCGTTCGGGGTGTGAGCGTTAAAAGGCTACGGGAGCGAGCGGGCGGCTCCGAGCCGACCCCGGTCTGCCACAGCGTTTTGACCGCGCGGCCCGTATCGCCGGGCGTGACCGACGACACCCCTTCGCTGTCGCCCGAGGAGCTGTACGACACGCTCGCTCGCGGCGATCCCGTCCACCTGCTCGACGTCCGAAATCGCGACGAGTTCGAGGCGTGGCGGATCGCGGGCGAGACCGTCACGGCGACGCAGGTCCCCTACTCGGAGTTCGCCGCCGCGAAGGCCCGCGGCGAGATCGACGAGTTCGCGGCCGACCTCGACCTCGACTCGCCGGTGATCGCGGTCTGTCCCCGCGGCGAGGTCAGCGCGACCGTCGCCGACCACCTCCGGGCGGCGGGGATCGACGCCCGGAACCTCGCCGGCGGGATGCACGGCTGGGCCCGGGTGTACGTCGCCAGCCAACTCCCGGCGGCGTCCGCGGACGCGACGGTCGTCCAGTACGACCGACCGGCGAGCGGCTGTCTGTCGTACCTCGTCGTCTCCGGCGGGGCGGCCGCGGTCGTCGACCCGCTCCGGGCGTTCGCCGACCGATACGTCGCGGACGCCGAGGCTCGGGGCGCCGCGGTGACCCACGCCGTCGACACCCACGTCCACGCCGACCACCTCTCGGGCGTTCGGACGCTCGCCGAACGCGACGGCGTCGAGGCGGTTCTCCCGGCGGGCGCCCGCGACCGGGGGTTGGCGTTCGACGCGCGCTTGCTGGCTGAGGGCGACGAGCTCCGGTTCGGCGACGCGACCCTCACCGCGCTCCACGCCCCGGGCCACACCACTGAGCTCACCGCGCTCAGACTCGGCGACGCGATCTTCACCGGCGACGCGCTGTTTCTCGACGGGTTCGGCCGCCCGGACCTCGAACGCGGCGCCGACGGCGCCGCCGACCTCGCCGAATCGCTGTACGACACCCTCCGGGATCGACTGTTCGCGCTCCCCGACGAGACGGTGGTCGCGCCGGGCCACCGATCGCCCGACGCGCCGGTCGATTCTGGGGAGGCCCACGCCGCGGCGCTCTCGACGGTTCGGGAGCGGATCTCGCTGGCCGCCGACCGCGAGGCGTTCGTCTCGCGGGTGACCGACTCGCTTCCGCCCCGACCCGCCAACTACGAGCGGATCATTCCGGCGAACCTCGGGACCGAGCGCGTCGACGACGAGGCGGCGTTCGAACTCGAACTCGGGCCCAACAACTGCGCGGTCACCCCGGACTGAGACCGGCGAACCGCGACCGCAATCCCTTCATTCTCGCGGGCCGTTCCGGAGGTATGGAACTCGACCCGGACGAGCTGTCCTCGCTCTACCGGACGCTGGCCGGTGCGGTGGTCCCGCGCCCGATCGCGTGGGTCAGCACGACCACCTCCGACGGCGTCGACAACCTCGCGCCGTACAGCTTCTTCAACGTCGTATCGGTCGCGCCGCCGGTGGTGATGTTCGCCCCGGTGAACGACGACGACGCCCCGGAGGGGCTCAAAGACACGCCCCGGAACGTCCGGGCGACCGAGGAGTTCGTCGTCAACGTCGTCACCGAACCGCTCGCCGAGTCGATGAACGCCACGAGCGCGACCCTCCCCGCCGGCGAGAGCGAGTTCGACGACACCGGCCTCGCGCGGGCCGACTCCCGAACGGTGACGCCCCCGCGGGTGGCCGAAACTGACGTGGCCTTCGAGTGTTCGCTGTACGAGATGGTCGCCGTGGGCGACTCGACGATGATTCTCGGCGAAGTCGAGTGGGTCCACGTCGCCGACGAGGTGACGACCGACGGCAAACTCGACACCACGAAGCTCGACGCGGTGGGGCGGCTCTCGGGGAGCCGCTACACGACGATCGAGGACCAGTTCGCGCTGGAGCGACCCCCGTAAGCATGACCGGAGCCGACGCCGTCGACCGATCCGACCCCGTGACCGTCTCGCGCCTCGCCGACGACCTCCGGTCGCTCGGTGTTCGTGAGGACGACACCCTGCTGGTCCACTCGTCGCTGTCCTCGCTCGGGTGGGTCCCCGGGGGCGCTCGGGCGGTCGTCGACGCGCTGTTTGACGCCGTCTCAGCGGCGGGGACGCTGGTGATGCCGACTCACTCGCCCCAGTACGCGGACCCGACCGACTGGGAGAACTCGACGGCTCCCGACGGCGCGTCCGGCGGGATCCGGACCTCGATGGCGCCGTACCGCCCCGACGTGTCGCCGACCCGCGGGATGGGCGCGATCCCCGAGTCGTTCCGGTCGTCGCCCGGCGTCGTCCGGAGTCGCCACCCCATCTACTCGTTCGCGGCGCGAGGCGCGGACGCAGACGCCGTCGTCGCCGACCACGCCTACGACGGCGGACTCGGGGAAAAATCGCCGCTCGCGGCGGTGTACGACCGCGGTGGGTCGGTGCTACTGCTCGGGGTCGGTCACGACAGCGACACCTCGCTCCACCTCGCCGAGCACCGCGCGCGGTTCGACCAGACGGTGTTGAGCGACGGCGCGCCCGTCCTGCTCGACGGCGAGCGAGCGTGGATCGAGTTCGAGCGCCCCGACTACGACGGCGGCGACTTCGCGGACCTCGGTCGGGCGTTCGAGCGCGATCGGCCGGACGCGGTCGCTCGCGGGCGAGTGGGCCACGCCGAGGCGCGACTTCTCGACCAGCGCCCGCTGGTCGAGTACGCGGTCGAGTGGTTCGAGAGAACTCGTCGGTGATCAGTCGTCGTCGGCCGCGGGCGCCTCGCTGGCCGCCGCCTCGTCGTCGATGCTCGGCGGGTACTTCCCGCGGTCGAGCACCAGATCGCTCTGCGGGCGGGCCATGCAGGTCAGCGCGTACGACTCGGCCTCCTCGTCGGTCAGTCCCCGGGCCGCGGGCTGGGTCACCTCTCCCTCGACGATCTCGGCCGAACACGCCAGACACATCCCGACCCGACAGGAGTACTCCTGGGCGATGCCCTCCTCGATACAGCGGCTCAGGATCGTCTCGGTGTCCGAGACCTCGACGGTCTCGCCCGTCCCGGCGAACTCGACGGTGTAGTCGGCCATACCTCGGAGTAGACAACTCCGACACTTCACTCTTTATTCCCGGCGACCGCGTCGCGTCGGCTCGCGCCCGACAGATTCCAAATTCCGCGTATAAAGAGTTTTGCCCCCTGCGTCTCGTAGCCGAAGGTATGGCTACTCACGAGCACGACGTCGTCGTCGTCGGCGCGGGAACGGCCGGCTGTTACGCCGCCGCCACCGCCAGCGACGCGGGCTACGATGTCGTCGTCGTCGAGCGGAAGGACGAGGAGGAGGCGGGCCACATCGCCTGCGGCGACGCGCTCAAGGGCGCCGACGCCTTTCCCGAGGCCATCCCGAAGTCCCAGTTGGCGTCGTCGTTCACCAACACCGACGTCGACCACGGCCGGTTCGAGATCCCACAGGAGGACACCGTCCTCGAGATCCCGGTGCCGGGCGAACTCGCGGTCATCGACCGGTGGGAGTACGGTCGGTCGATCATCGAGGGTGCCGAACGCGCCGGCGTCGAGTTCCACTACGACACGGTCGTCAAAGACGTGACCCAGCGCGAGGACGGTCGGGTCACGGGCGTCCGGGGCAAACGCGACGGGAGCGTCCAGCGGTACAACGCCGACGTGGTGGTCGACGCCGCCGGCTCGCTGTCGATCCTCCAGGACAAGGCCGACCTCGACCAGAGCACGTTCGACACCAACGTCACCTACTCGCAGTTCTGCTCGGCCTACCGCGAGATCGTCGAAGTCGAGGAGCCGGTCGAGTGGTCGGACGCGCTGGTGTTCAAGCCGACCGAACGGGCGGCGGGCTACCTCTGGTACTTCCCGCGGACCGAGACCGAGATCAACGCCGGGCTCGGCTTCCAGATGAACGAGGAGCCGATGCACCTCGTCGACGACCTCAAGCGCGACCTCCGCAATCGGCCGGAGTTCGCGGGCGCGACGGTCGAGGACAAACTCGGGGCGGCGCTCCCGACCCGCCGGCCCTACGACTCGGCGGTCGCGCCCGGGTTCGTGGCGGTCGGCGACGCGGCCGGCCACGTCAACCCCACTACCGGCGGCGGGATCGCGGGCGCGGCCTACGCCGGCAAGTACGCCGCCGAGGCCGCGATCGACGCGATCGAGGACGGCGACGTCGGCGAGGACGCCCTCTGGGAGTACAACGAGCGCGTCATGGACCACTTCGGCGCGCGCTACGCCGGCCTCGACGTGTACAACGTCTTCTCGACCGCGGTCGACGTTGACGACCTCATGGGACTGCTCGGCGCGCTCCCCTCCGACAAGCTCGCCGAGGCGCTCTACTCGGGCAGCGCCAACGTCGGCTGGTGGCTCAAGGTCCAGACCGCGATCAAGTCCATCGGCCACTGGGACCTGATCTACGACCTCTACAAGACCAAGCGCCACGCCGACGACCTCATCGACCACTATCGGGACTACCCCTCCTCGCCGGACCGGCTCTCGGGGTGGCAGGCCCGCCGGGACGCGATCATGGACGACATCTACGCGACGACCGGCGCCGAGCCTAAATACTAACGACCTTTTGCTGCGGGCGGCGCCTGAACGCGCCGCCCTTGCAAAAGCTCGATCAAAAACACGGCGTCACCGCCTCCCTCCCGCCCTCGCTTCGCTCGGGCGTTCGGTCGACGGTTCCTTGGTCCGCTCGCTCACTCCGTTCGCTCGCGGTGCGACTGCAGGTACTCAACGGCGGTTAGTCAGGCTGCTTCGAGAGTCGCTACTCCCGCTGCTCTCGCAGCGTCCCGATATGGTTCTCGATACGCTCTAGGGCCGCGTCCGCGTCCATATACCCCTGTTCGTACTCGCTAAACACCGTATCCGTCTCGCGGAGGAACTCGTCTACTGCGTCTTCGATGTCGCTCATACGTCCACGAATGTGAGTCGCCGAGAAAGGTCTGATGGAGTCGCGCCGCCTCGACAGTCCACAGTTGCTCCAGCAATCGCACCGCGAGCGAGGGCGAAGCCCGAGCGAGCGGACCAAGCGACGACCAGAGTGAGCGCAGCGAACGTCGGGAGGAGCGCCGGTTTTTGATCGAGCTTTTGCAAGGGCGCGGCGCTCGTGCCGCGCCCGCAGCAAAAGGTCGGGCGGAAAGAGATTTACCGGGGGAGTTCGACCACCC
Source organism: Halorussus marinus (assembly GCF_004765795.1). Lineage (GTDB taxonomy): Archaea > Halobacteriota > Halobacteria > Halobacteriales > Haladaptataceae > Halorussus > Halorussus marinus. Next base: position 49,078 of record NZ_SBIV01000002.1, on the reverse strand, counting down.
GCTCATGAGCGACTGGGAGTGCGCCATCGACGGTTGCGGCGAGGAGTTCGACGACGTCGAGGAAGCCATCGTCCACCAGACGACCGACCACAAGCGCCGCGAGTGCAAGGTGTGCGGGTCGGTCGTCCCCGACGGCTACTTCGCGATCCGGCACGCGTTCAACGAGCACTCGCGAGCGGAGTACGTCCGGGCCTACGGCGCGAGCGCGGCGGAGGTCCGCCAGCGCGAGCGCGCACGCGACGCCATCGAAGACGCGGCCGACCTCCAGCAGGTCGTGAACCGCCTCGACGAGGTGACCGGCGGGCTCTGACTCCGGTCGGCTCCGGCCGCGCCCGACTCGGGCGAGCGCCACCCTTTTTACCGTACGGCGGCGAACGGACACCCATGTACGTCCGGGACGCGAAAAACAGGGAGGAGGTCTGGCTGCTCGACCACATCGAGGAGATGGGGCTGGACGAAACCGCGTTCCGCTCGCGAGACTACGTGGTCGCCATCGACGAGGCGTCGGGCGAGAAGGCCGGGTTCGGCCGCATCCGCATCCACAAGACCGACGAGGGCGAGTTCTGTGAGCTCACCAGCATCGGCGTGCTGGACTCGTGGCGCCGGCAGGGCGTCGGCGCCCACGTCGTCGAGCGACTGGTCGAACACGCCCGCGATCAGTCGTTCGAGACCGTCTACTCGCTGACGAGCGCGACCGACTACCTCGCGCAGTTCGGCTTCGAGGGCGCCGATGCCGCCGACCTCCCCGATCGGCTCGTCGAGCGCCTCGAAACCAAACGCGAGAACCTCGACCCCGACGCAGTCGGGATGCGTCTCGCCGTCGCGGAGTTCGAGATGCCCGACCGGCTCCGCGAGCGGTTCAAGGGCGCCCAGCCGACCGACGACGACGGCGAGCCCGAGGAGTCGGCCGAGGACTTCGGCATCGACCCCGACTCCGCGACCTACAAGTACGACACCGGCGGGTGACCGCCCCGCCGGAGCCCACACATTCTTTCCGTCCGCGCCCCTCGGTCCGGCCATGCGCGAACACGCCGACGACCCGCCGATCGAGGAACGGATCGGGAACCCGCTCCGGGAGGCCGACCAGACCGTCGCGGTCGCGGAGTCGTGTACCGGCGGCCTGATCGGCTCGCTGTTGACCGACGTGGCCGGATCGAGCGACTACTTCGACCGGAGTCTCGTCACCTACTCGTACGACGCCAAGCGCCAGCACCTCGGCGTCTCTCGTGAGAGCCTCGACGAGTCCGGGGCGGTCAGCGAGCCGGTCGCCCGCCAGATGGCCCGCGGGGTCCGGGACGTGGCCGACGCGACGTGGGGCGTCGCCACCACCGGGATCGCCGGGCCGACCGGCGGGACCGACGAGAAGCCGGTCGGGACCGTGTTCGTCGGCGTGGCGTACGCCGCCGACTGGGGCACCCAGGAGTCGTTCGCGACCGTCTCGCGCTACGAGTTCGACGGCGACCGCCGGGCGATCAAAGAACAGATCGCCCGCCGGGCGCTCGAGGACCTCCGCGCCGAACTCCGATAGGGAAAACCTTGTCACCCCTCCGGCGAAGGCATCGGACATGCCCCCGCGACGCGACGACGAGGCGACGGAGGTCCGACCATGAACAAGGAGGGACACGTCCTGAACGCGGTGCTTTTGAGCATCGGACTCGGGTACATCATCTACCCGGCGGGCGACGTGCCGACGTTCCGGATGATCGCCGAGGTGTCGGTGCCAGTCGTGCTCGGCGCGCTGTTCCCGGACGTCGACACCGCGTTCGGCAAGCACCGCAAGACGCTCCACAACCTCCCGGTGTTGGCGGTCATCGCGGCCTACCCCGTCTACTTCGGTAATCTCCACTACGTCTGGATCGGCGTCGCCACCCACTACGTCCTCGACGTGATCGGGAGCAAGCGCGGTATCGCCCTCTTTTACCCGTACTCGAAGGAGTACAACCTCCCGGTCGGCGTCGCGGTCTCCAGCGACCGGGCGACCGCGGTGACCGTCGCGGTCACCGGTCTCGAACTCGCGGCCATCGCGGCGGTCGTCCACCTCGACGTGCCGGTTCAGGACATCACGACCGTCGTCGCCGGACTCGTCTGATCGCCGCGACGGACCCGCGGCGGCTCAGTAGACGCCCTCGAAGCGACCGTCGTACACGATGTGATCGGGGTGGGTGGGTTCGGTCCCCGAGAGGAACAGCCGATCGATCTTCTTCCAGGAGTTCTCCCACCCGAGGTGGGCGAACTCCGCGGCACACCGGAGCCGGTGGCCCAGTCCCGTCCGGTGGACCACCCGGCGTTCGACGCCGTCTCTGAGCGCGTCGACGAGCGCCCGCGCCGAGTCGACCCGGCGGTCGAACTCGACCCACGCCTCGCCGATCGTCCGCCGGAGGTGGGCGTACGAGGAGGTGTACGCCGGGAGGTCGTACTCCCGAGCCAGCCCGCGGGCCCGCCGGTCGTGGTGTCGCCAGTGTTTGGGGTTGTACGCCTCGACCGCGTCGATCCGGTCGCGGTAGGCCGCCAGATCACCGGCGTCGAGACCGACCGTGAGAAACTCCGGGTGCGGGACCAGCACCGCGGCGTCCTGACGGTCGAACTCCGCCATCGCGTCGCCGAGCGAGATGAAGTCGGGCACCGGCTCCTCGAGCCCGAGCGCGAGGACGTGCTTGCGGTTGCGCCACGACCCGGTAAAGACTTCCCGGCCCGGGACGACGAGCAGGTCCTCGTCGGAGAACCGCCGGGCGCGCTCGCGGACGTCGGGGAGCCGGGTGAAGTGTGGCGCGTACGCTATCGCGTCGAGCCCGCGGGCTTTCGCCCGCTCGACGACGCCTTCGTCGAGCACCTTGACGTGCAAGTCCACCCGAAACGGGTCGGCCTCCGTCACGTCATCTCGTTTCGACACTTCGGTGATAACGATTCTGATTCGTGGAGTAAACTCCCCGCCGGTAGTCGACTGTGGTAGCAAGCCCTATCAATCCGGGCACCAACTCGACGGTATGGGAGGCGCAGACACGACGCTCCGACCGTTCCTGTGGCGCGCGGCCAACCTCTACCCCGACACCGAGATCGTCTCGCGCACCAACCGCGGGATCGAGCGCTACGACTACGCGACCTTCGAGGACCGCACCGCCCGCCTGGCGAACGCCCTCGACGCCGCCGGGATCGAGTCCGGCGAACGGGTCGCGACCTTCTGCTGGAACCACCACCGCCACTTCGAGACGTACTTCGGCGTGCCGAACTCGGGCCGACAGCTCCACACGATCAACCCCCTGCTTCCCGACCACCACATCGAGCACATCGTCGAGAACGCCGACGACCGACTCATCTTCGTCGACGCCTCGCTGGTCGAAAAGCTCGAAGGCGCGGCCGACTCGGCGGCGTTCGACGGCGTCGAGCAGTTCGTCGTGATGGACGAGGAGGTGCCCGACACCGACCTCGCGCCCGTGACCGACTACGAGTCGTTCGTCGGCGACGAGTCGACCGACTACGACTGGCCGAGCCTGTCGGGCGACACGCCCGCCGGGATGTGTTACACCTCCGGCACCACCGGCGACCCGAAGGGCGTCGAGTACACCCAGCAGATGCTGTGGGGCCACACGATGGCGTCGCTGACCCCGCAGGGACTCCAGTTCGACGAGTCGGACGTCATCATGCCGGTCGTCCCGATGTTCCACGTCAACGCGTGGGGGATGCCGTACTCGGCGACCGCCGCCGGCGCCACCCACGTCTACCCCGGCCCGTCGCCGGACCCCGCCGATCTGGCCGACCTCATCGAGTCCGAAGGGGTCACCTTCACCGCGGGCGTCCCGACGGTGTGGCTCGGACTGCTGGAGTACCTCGAAGACAACGACGCCGACATCTCGTCGCTCGAAACCATCGTCATCGGCGGGAGCGCCGCCCCGAAGTCGGTCATCCGGCGGTTCGACGAGGAGTACGACGTCGAGGTGCTCCACGCGTGGGGGATGACCGAGACCGCGCCGATCGGCAGCGTCTCCCACCTCAAAGACGGCATGGAGGAGTGGGACGCCGACAGCCGGTACGACAAGCAGGGCAAACAGGGGCTCATCGTGCCCGGCCTCGAGTTCAAAGTCGTCGACGACGACGGCACGGAGGTGCCGTGGAACGGCGAGGACTTCGGCGAACTCTACATCAAGGGGCCGTGGGTCACCCAGTCGTACTTCAAACGGCCCGAGGCCAACGAGGAGGACTTCGAGGGCGAGTGGCTCAAGACCGGTGACGTCGTGACCGTCGACGAGGACGGCTACATCAACATCGTCGACCGCGCCAAAGACGTGATCAAGAGCGGCGGCGAGTGGATCTCCTCGCTCGAACTCGAGAACGCGCTGATGGCCCACGACGACGTGGCGGAGGCGACCGTCGTCGGCGTCCCCCACGAGCGCTGGCAGGAGCGGCCGGTCGCGTTCGTCGTCCCGACCGCGGGCACCGATCAGGAGACGCTCAAAGACGAGCTACTGGCCGCGATCAGCGAGGAGTACCCCCGGTGGTGGGCGCCCGACGAGGTCGTGTTCATCGAGGAGGTCCCCAAGACCGCGACCGGCAAGTTCGACAAGAAGGTGTTGCGCGACCAGTACGACGACCACTCGCTCGTCGACGGGGCGGTCCCCGAGGAGGCGGCCCCCGACGAGGAGTCCGAGTAGCCCCGAGCTATTTCACGTCGCGGTCCCTTCGTCCGGTATGGAGTTGCTCTCCGCGGACGTCGTTCCGGAGTACGCCCGAGACGTCAAACAGGAGGCCCGCGAGTTCGCCGACGAACACGTCGCGCCCAACGCCGAGGAGTGCTTCCGGGCGGGCGAGTACCCGTGGGACGTGCTGGAGGCCGGCCGGGACGCCGGCCTCGTCGCACAGGACATCGGCGAGGAGTACGGCGGCCGGGGCCTCGACGTCGTCGAGATGCTCGCGGTCGCCGAGGAGTGGTTCCGGGCCGACGCGGGGATCGCGCTGTCGCTCCAGCTCGCGAGCTTCGGCGCCGAGATCGTCGAGAAGTACGGCACCGACGAGCAAAAAGAGGCGTACCTCCGGCCGGTCGCAGAGGGCGACCAGCTCACGGGACTGGCGGTCTCCGAGCCCGAAACCGGGAGCGACCTCTCGGGGATGGAGACGACCGCCGAGAAAGACGAGGACGCCGACGAGTGGGTCCTGAACGGCGAGAAGTACTGGATCGGCAACGGCGTCGAGGGCGACTGGCTCACCGTCTACGCCCGGACCGGCGAGGACCCCGACAACCGCTACGGCAACCACTCGCTTTTCATCGTCCCGACCGACGCCGACGGGTACGACGCCGAGCACATCCCCGAGAAGATGGGGATGCGCGCGAGCAAGCAGGCCCACATCGTCTTCGACGACTGCCGGATCCCGGCCGACAACCTCGTCGGCCACGAGGGCGCCGGGTTCATGATGCTCGCCGAGTTCTTCAACTTCGGTCGCGTGGTCGTCTCGGGCCACGGGCTCGGGCTCGCGGCGGCCGCCATCGAGGAGGCGTGGTCGTTCGTCCACGACCGCGAGCAGTTCGGCCGCACCATCGCTGACTTCCAGGCGGTCCAGCACGGCCTCGCCGACATGCAGATCGAGTTCGAGTCCGCCCGCGCGCTGGCCTACCGGGCCGCCCAGAAGGTCCGGGACGGCGAGAACGCCGGTCGGTGGGCCGCGATGAGCAAGGTGAAGGCGACCGAGACCGCGACCGACTGCGCCGAGCAGGGGATGCAGTTCCACGGCGGACGCTCGATCCTGACCGACCGCCGGATCGCACGGGTGTATCGGGACGTTCGCATCCCGGTTATCTACGAGGGCGCAAACGAGATCCAGCGAAACCTCGTGTATCGGCAGTCCTGAGACTTTTGTCGGTGGGGTGTGAGGTCCCTGCCATGCGCGCAGTCTGTTTCGACCTCGACGGAACGCTCGTCGAACTCCCGGCGGACTTCGAGTCGGTCTTCGAAACCGCCCTCTCGGACGCGGGCGTGACCCCCGACTCCGACTACCACGAGTACTACACTGAGGTCTTCTTCGAGTACCTCGAGGAGTGTCACCCCGAACCCACCCGGGCGGCGATGGCTGACCTCTGCGAGGAGTTCAACTTCGTGGCCGACTTCGACGAGCTCGCGTCGGCCTACGTCGATCGGGAGGTCGACGCCGCCCAGCCCCGGCCGGGCGCCCGCGAGGCGCTCGACGCCCTCGACTGCCCGACGGGCGTGCTGACCAACGGCTCCGAGCGGGTCCAGCGCCGGAAGCTCGACCGGTACGGCCTCGCCGATCGGCTCGACGCGGTCGTGGTTTCGGGCGACGTTGGCGCGGCCAAGCCCGACCCCGAGATCTTCGCGGCGGCCAGAGACGAACTGTCGGCCGACGAGTACGCCTTCGTCGCCGACGACCTCGAACGCGACGTGCTCCCGGCGCAGGCCGCCGGCTTCGCCGGCATCTACCTCGCCGAGGACCCCGACGACGGCGCAGATCGAGCCGACGCCGTCGTCGAGTCGCTCCGTGAGGTCCCGGAAGTGCTCGATCGAGTGTAACAGCAGTTGGTGATACGGTTTTATTTAGTCTGCAGTTCGTGAATGACTCCGTGGTTTTGCTCGATACGTGGTGCGGATTGAGCAATGAAAGTAAAATGGCGCCCATGGTTCAGACAGTTACGGTGTTCCCACATGGTTGTGACGGTGGTAGAGGTAGATAAGTGAGATGAGCGACCCGAGTGGCCCAAGGAAGACGAGATAGTAGAACGGCGTTGGTGTCCACGAGGAAACTGCTCGGACGTATTCTCGGTCAAAGTGAACTGCTATCGGAGTAAGAAAGATTAGTCCGATAATCACTACGCTGGTTACGTTAAGAGCGGTTTCAACAAATTGGACTGCTGTCTGCGTGTCGGCCAGAGAGGCAATGCTATTGCCGAGTAACCCAATTCCGACTCCAACAAGAGCGCCAATAATATAGATAAGTCCATTCAGTAGAAGGATGTACCACCAGTTGCCAGAAACGTCTGGCTCCCGTCTTTGGCGGTGCGACCCTTGATGTACTTGCTCGCCATTCATCAGAGAGTCGGGATACAACGGTCATTCATATAAACTCTATCTGTGAGTGGTATACCACCCCTACCAATTGAAATGTTCAATACACGCTCTGCATCTATCCGGGGTTACACTGGAAGTTCTGAATAAGAAAATGTAATACTATCGACTGGTATTTTTCACCAGCCAGCGCAGATTCGAAACTCTATGGGGACGTAGAGGCCACACCGCGAGCGAACGTACCGTGAGCGAGCGGACCAAGGAACCGTCGAACGAGCGCCGCAGGCGCTCGTGAGGCGGTGACGGCGTCTGCGTGAGCAAAGCGAACGCAGGCTCGGGAGAGCGAAGCTCTCCCGGCGGTTTTCACGAACGTTTTGCAAGGGCGCGGCGCTCGTGCCGCGCCCACAGCAAAAGGTTCTACTGGAACATCCGAAGCGGCTGGGCCTGCGAGCTCTCGTCGGGGTCGGCCTCCTGCATCCGCTGGGCGAGTTGCTCTTTCTGATCGCTGATCTCCTCGGCGCGGTCGACGAGGTCCTCGGTCGCGACCTCGACGCCGGTCAGCGGCGCGATGCCGTTCTCGATCAGGATGTGGGCGGCCTCCGGGTCCGGGAACTGCGGGTCGCTCTCGACGACCAGTCCCACCGCGTCGAACCCGCGGACGCCGGCCTCGTGGAGGAGCGCGCCGGTCGGGCCGCTGACGGCGCCGCGCTCGCTCGGGCGGCCGATGTCGTTGTCGTCGAGCCGTCCGGCCCCGTCGCCGGTGGCGACCCCGTACAGCGACGGAACGCGGTCGGCCTCCTTCTCGCGGGGGAGCCCGCTCATGTAGATCGGCGTGGCGTCGTTGTCGTCGAGCCACTCCGTGACGCAGTTCGCGAAGTCCGCGGCCGCCGAGGCCGAGACTGGCACGTCGCTCTGGAGCGCGAGCAGGTCCCGGTCGGCGTCGGCGTACACCCGGACCGGCGGGCGGACCTCGCGGCTCCCCGACTCGTAGACCGAGATGCGCGGCAGGCCCTCACACTCCAGACTGGCGTAGTAGGTCATATCGAGCGTCTCGACGAGGTGGTCGGTCGCGAGCTTGCCGACCAGCCCGACGCCCGGCAGTCCTTCGACCATCGTCGGGCTGTCGAGATCGACGTCCTCATCGTGTACGGTGACGTGCGCCATACCGGCCCATTGGACCAGCGAGCGCATAAAGGAGGGGGCCGGCTCGCTGGCGCGCCGCACGGACGGCGCGGTCGAGCGGGCTATCGGTTCACGAGCTCGTAGGGGTCGGCCCCCTCGGGGAGCGGAGAGTCGTACTCCGCGTCGGCGGTGCGGTCCTCGAACTCCGCCCGGGCCTCGGCCAGCAGTTCGTCGTCGTCGAGCAGGTCGTACAGCGTTCCGGCGATCACCTTCGCGGCGAACTCCATCCCGCCGGTGCCCAGATCCGCGCCCGCCGCGACCGCCTGCCACGAGTGAGCCGGCGTGCCGACCGGCCACGTCGCCGCCTGGAACCGACCGAGCGGGACGTTCCACGACACGTCGCCTGAGTCGGTCGAGTACGACCCCGTCACGCCCTCGTCGACGGCGTCGATCGGTTGGGTGAACATCGCGGCGTCGTCGGCCTCCTCGCGGCGGTCTTCGGGGAGCTGTGCGAGCGCGCCGTCGACGTCGCCGAGCGTCTCCCGGAGCTCCGCGGCGAACGCGGCCTGCTCGTCGTCGAGGGGAAACTCCGCGTCCGCCATGTTCTCCCGGATGGCGTCCCCGAGCGCGTGATTGGGGAGGACGCCGTACATCCCGCTGGTCTTGGTGGTTTCGAGGTCGGTCTGGGTCATCAGGGCCGCGCCCTCGGCGACGTCCCGAACCCACTCGCTGATGCGTTCGACCTGTTCGCGCTCGGGCGCCCGGACCAGATACTCGACGCTGGCCTGGGGCGGGACCACGTTTGCGGCGTCGCCGCCCTCGGTGATCACGTAGTGGATCCGGGCGGCGTCGGGGACGTGTTCGCGCATGTACTCGACGCCCGTGTTGAGCAACTGGACCGCGTCGAGCGCCGACCGGCCCGCCTCCGGGGCGGCCGCGGCGTGGGAGGACTCGCCCTCGAAGGCGAACTCGAAGGAGTCGACCGCGAGACACGACCCCTTCCCGGGGGCGTTGTACCAGCCGGGATGCCACGAGACGACCGCGTCGACGTCGTCGAACGCGCCGTCCCGGACCATGTACACCTTGCCGCCGCCGGCCTCCTCGGCTGGCGTGCCGAAGAAGACGACGCTCCCCGAGAGGTCCCCGCGCTCGATGGCGCGCTTGACCGCGAGCGCGCCGCCGAGGCTCCCGACGCCGAAGAGGTTGTGACCACAGCCGTGGCCCGGCTCGCCCTCCTCGATCGGCTCGCGCTCGGCGGTCGGCCGCTGGCTCAGACCGGGGAGCGCGTCGAACTCGCCCATCGTCCCCACCACGGGGTCCTCGTCGCCGTAGCGGGCGACGAACGCGGTCTCGATGCCGCCGACGCCCGCCTCCACGTCGAAGCCCTCCTCGCGGAGCACCGACTGGAGGCGCTCGCTCGACTCGGTCTCCTGCAGGGCGACCTCCGGAGTCTCCCAGATCTCTCGGGAGACCGAACGGAGTCGCTCGCGTTCGGATTCGATCGTCTCGAACAGCTCTCGCTTTGGCATGCGTTAGCTCTGTCCGAGCGTCGACAAAAGCGTTCGCCCACCGGCAGGCGGGACCCGGCAGCGGACGGAGAACGGGGCCGATCTCAGAACAGCGCGTCGTCTTCGGGGAGTATCTCGGCGGGACCGCCGGCCTCCCAGACCATCGTCTCGACGCCGCAGTCGGCGACGACGTCCTCGACGCGGTCGACGTGGTCGGCGGTCGTGTTGACGTAGACGCTCGCGCCCGTGTCGGTCGAGAAGTACACCGGCACGCCCTCTTCTCGGAGTTCGCGCACGGCGTCGAAGATCTCGATGGTCTCGGGCTTCCAGTACACCCACCCGGAGGGCCCGGTCATCGTGGTCGCCGCCAGCGACAGCGAGTCGTGCTCGGCGGTCTCGAACACCCGGTCGAAGTCGCCGGCCCGGAGCGCGTCCCGGACCGTCGCGAGCTGGTCGTGGATGTGGGCGAGTCGGGCCTCGAACATGTGGCTGTCGGCGGCCTCGCGGTGGGCGTGTTCGGTCTCTTTGTACGCCGGCACCAGCCCCGCGACGATGCGGAGGTCGTCTTCGAGCGGCGAGTCGAGGCGCTCGGACCGGCAGTCCTCGTCGTTGAGCCCGGCGTGGAGGTCCGAGAACCCGCCGGTGACCGCGCGGGCCGCCGACGACGACCCCCGGCGCGCGATGGTCGAGATCTCGGGGAGCGTGAGATCGAGGTCGGCCGCCTCGGCGAGCGCCCGCGCCGCGGCCGCGAACCCCGACGACGACGAGCCGAGCCCGACGTTCGACGGGAAGGAGTTTTCGCTCTCCAGCCGGACCGGGTAGTCGGCGTGGTCGGCCTCGGCGAGCTCGCGAACCCGAGCGACGACGCTCGCGACCCGGTCGGCCTCGTGGTCGGCCAGTTGCTCGCCGCCGACGACGAAGGTGTCGCCGTCGAGGTCGGGGTCGAACTCGACGGTGGTCTTCGTGTGGCTCGGTGCGGTGCAGACGCTGATCGAGTCGTGGTACGGGAGCCTGAGCTGCTCGTCGCGCATCCCGTGGTACTTGACGAGGCCCTGGATCGGGTGGGCCTTCGCGGTCGCCTTCATGCGTGGACAGGTGTGGGGTCGGCGGTTAAAACTCTCGGAACGTCGGTCGGGAGCGAACGGCGGTTAGTGAGCGTGTTCGAATGGCGGTTGGTGTTGTTATTCTCACACTCCAGTCGAAGTGACGCTCGGCTCGTTTCCTCGCGTTCGGAACGATCGTTCGACGTTCGAGACGGACCCGGTCGCTCGGCGTTCCAAACGGACCTCTCGACGCCGCGTCTCGGGGCCGACGAACAAGATTCAAACCGCGCCCACCCCACCACGACAGTATGGGAACGCCACTCGACACGCGCGAGGCGCAGGTCGAGGAGGTCCTCGACCGCCTCTACGACGCCTACCCCGACTCGACCATCTCGCTGAACTTCTCGAACCGGCTCGAACTCCTCGTCGCCGTGATCCTCTCGGCGCAGTGTACAGACGAGCGCGTGAACAAGGAGACCGCCCATCTGTTCGAGAAGTACGGGACGGTCGAGGACTACGCGAACGCCGACGTCGACGAGCTCTCGGAAGACCTCAATTCGATCACCTACCACAACAGCAAGGCCGACTACATCAAGACCTCGGCCCAGCTGATGCTCGACGAGCACGACGGCGAGGTCCCGGACACGATGGACGAGCTCACCGACCTCAAGGGCGTCGGGCGCAAGACCGCCAACGTCGTCCTCCAGCACGGCCACGACGTCGTCGAGGGCGTCGTGGTCGACACCCACGTCCAGCGTATCTCCCGACGGCTCGGCATCACCGACGAAGAACGACCGGAGGCCATCGAGCGGGACCTGATGGAGATCGTCCCGGAAGACGACTGGCAACAGTACACCCACCTGTTCATCAGCCACGGTCGGGCGACCTGCACCGCGCGCAACCCCGACTGCGCCGACTGCGTCCTCGAAGACATCTGTCCGTCCTCGAAGCTCGACGGCGACGTCGACCTCGCCAGCGGCGAGAAGTGGGCGTAGGCCGCCCGGGCCGTCTCGCTCGACTTGGCCCCTCGTCGGGCACACGCTATTTGTACCGGCGGCTCGTTAGCGTAGCGCCACACATGGGGAAGACAACGATCCGGGAGTATCTCGTCGTCGGCGTCCTGTCGTTCGCTTCGGCGGGGCTCGCGGTCGTCGTCCGCGAGGTCACCGGCGAGTGGCCGGGCGCGATCGGGCCGTGGATCGTCGGCGCGTTCGCGCTCGTCGGGGTCGCCTTCATGGGCGCGTACCTGAACGGTCGCACCGGCGGCCCGACTCCGTCCTGACGCCGCGGTCGCTCGCGGACGACGAGAAAGGCGGGGCGAGGAGCTCTCACCCGTACAGCACGTACTCGTTGAGGTAGCGGGCCACGCCCACGATCCACGCCAGCAACCAGAACACCACGTAGCCGGCGACGCCCATCCGGAGGCGGGCGCGCCACGCGCCCATGTTCTCGTGGAGTTCGTCGATGTCGACGTCCGTCTCGGGGTCCTCGTAGAGGTCGTGGCGGTGTTTGACCTGAAAGATGCGGACGATGCCGGTCAGCGCGAGGACGAGCATCGCGTACGCCTGGAGGCCGAGGAAGACGTGGAGCGCGGTCAACCCCCCGACCTGATTCAGAAAGCGGGGCGCCATCCAGGTCACGACGGGGACCGTCGTCAGCGTCAGGCCCACCGCGATGTACTTGAGGTGGTGGACCAGCACGTCCCACGTCACCGTCTCCTGATTCAGGATGTACCACGCGCCGTAGAGGTAAAACGGGAGACTCGCGGTGACGAGGATGGCGACGGCGCTCGCAACTATCGCGTCGCTGACCATGCGCGGCGGTTAGGAGCGAGCGCGGTTAAGCGACCCGAAAGCGGTTCCGGCGGGCTCGCGGCGACAGAGTTAATTCCCTTCCACCCAGTCGTCACGTACGACCGACTGACATGCCGGAACTCACCGCGATCTGCGTCGACCCCGACGAGTCGGAGCGTGCGGCCACGGTCGAACGCCTCGGGGCGGCTATCGACGACGCCGCGCTCGTGGCCGCCGGTTCGATCGAGGCGGCCGTCGCGGCGTGTCGGAACCACGCTCCCGACTGCGTCGTGACCGAGTACGACCTCCCCGACGGCACCGGGCTAGAGCTCGTCTCGCGGATCCGAGAGATCGCCCCCGACACGGGGTGTGTGCTTCACACCGCCGTCGACCGCGAGACGGTCGTGGCGAACGCCCCCGACGACGTCGTCGTGGAGTACGTCGACAAGAGCGCCGAGACCGCGAGCGTGCGGCTCGCGCGACTCGTTGACGCGACCGCGCGGTTCCGAACCCAGACCGCCTACCCGCTCCCGAAAGACGAGTCTGCTCGGCTCGCCGCGCTCGACAGCTACGACCTCGACGCCGACGACCTGCGGGCCGACGTCGAGCGACTCACCTCGCTCGCCGCGCGCCACTACGGCGTCTCGACGGCGTCGATCAACATCATCGACGAGAGCCAGCAGGACTTTCTCGTCTGTCACGGCGCCGACTGGACGCCCACCGACCGCGAGGACGCCATCTGCACCTACACCATCGTCGACGACGGCTCGGTGACGGTCATCGAGAACGTCGCCGAGGACCCGCGGTTCGCGGACAACGAGACGCTCGAATCCATGGGGATCCGGTCGTACATGGGCGCGGACCTGACGACGCCGTCGGGCGAGACGATCGGGACCTTCTGTGTCTACCACGACGAGCCCCGGAGCTTCGACGACGACGATCGGGCGTACCTCCGGACGCTCTCGACCGTCGCGATGCGACTGCTCGAACTTCACGACGACGCCGCGGGAGGTGACACGCGATGAGTCGCAGTTCGGATCGACCCTACGAGTTCGGCCCCGACCTCCCGCTCGCGGCGGTCGACCCCGGGACCAACATCCTCGTGGCCGGGTCGACGATGGGCGGCGCCCGCGACCTCGCGCTCCGACTGGTCACCCGGGGCAACGACGCGGCCGAGGGGATGTTGATGGTCTCGACCAACAGACACTGCGAGAAACTGCTGGGCGACTGCGATCGGCTGTGTCCCGATCTGGACCGAAGCAAGTTCGGGCTCCTCGACTGCCTGAGCGACCAGCACGGCCCGAAAGACCTCCCGGTCCGGATGGCGACGGTGTCGAACCCCAGCGACCTCACCGGGATCGGGATCGAGTTCTCGGGGCTCTACGAGTCGCTGTACCAGGAGGCGACCGACCGCGTCCGGGCGGGACTGTACTCGGTCTCGACCCTGTTGATGTACTCGGACCTCCAGACGGTCTCGCGGTTCGTCCACACTCTCGGCGGCCGCATCGCCGCCAGCGACGGCCTCGGCGTGTTTCTCATCGACTCGACCACGCAGGACGAGCGCGTGGTCAACACGATCACGCAACTGTGTGACGGCCGAATCGACGTCCGCGAGACCGACGGCACGTCCGAACTCCGCGTCAGGGGGCTCGGCGGCCAGCCCGCGACGTGGACCGAGTTCTGATCGACCGTCCCGACCAGCCTCGCCGAGACAGAAGCGTTTAGCCGCTCGAAACCCAACCGTCGACCGATGGCCGACCCCGAGAGCGAGTCGTCGCGCGAGGACCCGCCCGGCGAGAGCGCGGGCGACCGATCGGTCCCCGAGACCGACGACCGCGCCGAACTCCGCGACGAGGTCGAGCAGAAGTACGATTTCGAGGAGTTCGGCCCCCGCGACATGGCCGAGATGTCCTACGAGGAGTGGGAAGCGGCGTTCGACCACGACTCGTGGATCACCGGCGAACGGCTCCTCGACCGCGTGGCGGCCGACCTCGAAACCCGGGTCGCCAAGCGAGACGTGTTCGCGGTCACCGAACGCATCGAGCGCGACGGCGAGGACCAACTGCTCGCGTACTCCGACGAGGGGTACGCGGTGGTCTACCCCGACGGCACCGTCGAGGGCAGCGGGACCGTCCTCCGAGACGTGAAGCCGTCGATCGCGCTCGCGTCGATGGAGAGCTACGAGGTCCCCGACCCGCCCGAGGGCGGCGCGCTTCCCGAGCCCACCGAGGTCCCAGAGGGATCGGGCGAACTCGGCAACAGACTGATGCAGATCATCGCGGCGGTCCACCTCCTCGCGGGGGTGGCACTGCTGGTCGCCTGGGTTCCGCTCGCGCTCCCGCTCGTCGCCGGGGTCGCCGGATTCGGCTTCCTCCTGTTCGGCGGGTTCGTCTTCCTGCTGGTCGCGAACGCGCGTCTCTCCGATCGGTTCCGATCCGAGGAGTACCGCAACCGGCTCCGGGCGGTCGGGGTCGAAGACGGCGAGCGCCCCGCGTTCCTCCCCGACGAGGACGCCGAGGAGGCGACCGGCGACGCCCCGGTCGGGCCGAACGACGCGGGCGTCTCGTCGGAACCCCGAGACGGCAACTGAGCCCTCGCTGGCCGGGCTCGCGGCCGAAACTCCCGTCCGGCGGCATCGGTGGCTTTAAGCAAGTCCTGCCCTGAGTTCGAACTGTATGAAGAGGCGGGACTTTCTGACGGCAGCCAGCGGTGTTGCTGGCGGAACTGCCGCGGGAGCGGCGACTGCGGGCGCACAAGAGACGACCACGTCCGCCGGTGACACCACGACTGCCTCCGGAAACGAGACGATGACGACGACCGCCAACGGGACCGCGGAGGGGACTCAGTCCGGCGGGGGCGCGGCCGGCGGCGGACCGACCCAGGAGGTCACGGTCGGCCCCGGCGGCGACCTCGTGTTCGAACCGGCCGAACTGACGATCGCGCCGGGGACGACCGTCCGGTGGGTCTGGGACTCGGACAACCACAACGTGGTCCGATCGAGCCAGCCCGAGGGCGCGGACTGGGACGGCACCGAAGGCGGCGACAGCGAGACGTACAACACCGGCCACGAGTACAGCCACACGTTCACCGTCGAGGGCACTTACGAGTACTACTGTACGCCCCACCGGAGCGCGGGGATGGTCGGGAGTATCACGGTCCAAGAAGGTGGCGGCGGTGGCGGCGGTGGCGGCGCGGCCGCCGAGCAGGACCCCGAACACATGGGGGTCCCGATTCAGGCTCACTTCGTCGGCATCGCGACCATCCTGATGATCATCGTATCGCTCGTCTACACGTTCTTCGTGGTGAAGTACGGCGAGTCGCCACACACCGAGGGAGGTAACTGACGATGTCATCCACAGGCTCGACCTACGGCGACATTCACCGCTACGAACCGCCCCGAGAGAGCACGGCCGCCGCGATCGCCATCGTCTTGCTGACGGTGGTCGAGATCGTGTTCGTGGGTCTGTTCACGTACGGCCTGATCGACGGCTGGGGGTACACCGGGATCGGCAACATGTATCTCGGGTCGGTCCTCGCGGTCATCTTCATCGACCTCGCGTTCATCCTGTTGCTCTACCGCAAGGAGTTCCTCCCCGACGTGATGATCGTCAAGAAGCGCCGGCGCAAGTGGGAAGACCTCTACATCCGGGAAGATCAGCAGGACGGCGTCGACACGGTCGGCGACGCGTGGGACCAGTTCAAGCGCGCAGTGTATCCGTACTACAAACGATAAATCATGTCAGCAGACGATAAATATCCAGAGAGCACAGGGCGGCGTCGCTTCGTGAAAGGAGTCGTCGGGAGCGCGGCGCTCGCGGGCGTCGGCACCGCGACCGCTGTGGGGATCGACTCCGCCACCGGTCCGACCGGCGGCGGCGGCGGGATCGTCGACTTCTACGGCGTCGAGAACACCGCCGGCCCCGCGCCGCGGGCGATGCCCCAGATCCCGCTGGAAGTCGACTCCGAGGGGTATCTCAAGGGCATCTGGCCCGAACCCGAGACCATAACGCTCGAGAACGGCTCCGAGATCACCGTCGCGGAGATGGAACTCGGCGGCACCACCTACTCCTCAACGTGGTACCAGTACTGCGGGGTCCAGACGAACGCGGGCGTCCGTCCCGACGCCGATCAGGACAACTACTTCCGGTACATCGGCAACTCGAAGTACGACTGGCAGAACAGCGAGATGGAAGAAGGCGCTAAGATCCACGTCGACGACTTCAGCGACTACGAGACGTGGGGCAACGGCATCGGCGACGACGGCCTCGGCAAGCCCGCGCAGGCGAAGTGGCGCTCCGAGGACGTCTCCTCCTCGGAGATTCTGCCGGTTCAGGTCATCCGCTCGACCCGCGTCGAGGAGATGGCCCAGGACAACGAGTGGCTCTCGGCCAGCACCGAAGAAGGCTTCATCGCCAACCTGAACAAGTGCACGCACTTCTGTTGCGTGCCGACGTTCAAGGGCCTCGCCGGCTCCGCCAGCGCCGAAGCCGAGAACCAGATCTACTGTCAGTGTCACCAGTCGGCGTACGACCCGTTCAGCATCGTCCAGAAATCGTTCGCCGCGCTTCCGATCCCGGAGGACAGCTAGATGAGTCTCGAGCGCAAAGACGAGTACGACCACGGCGAGTGGATGAAAGAGAAGGATCTCACGCCGGTAGAGTCAGTGTTCCTGACGACGCTCGTCTGGATGGACCGGCGCTTTCGGATCGTCGACTACCTCGAGATCCTGGAGACCCTCTACTACCGGGTCAACCTCCAGATGCCGAAAAGCCACACCGAGCAGTACAACCTCGACAACAAGTTCTGGTACTGGTACCCCCTGTACGCGCTCGGGAGCTTCTCGACCATCGCGTACGTGGTGGCCGCCCTGAGCGGGGCGCTGCTCGGGTTCTACTACGCACCGGGCACGGAGGGCGATCCGTCACTGGCGTACAACCAGCTCGCGTTCATCATGACCGACCTGAACTTCGGGTTCATGCTCCGGTCGATCCACCGGTGGTCGGCCCAGGTCATGGTCGCGGCCGTGTTCCTCCACATGCTCCGGGTCTACTTCACCGGGGCGTACAAGGAACCGCGCGAGCTGAACTGGATTATCGGGATCATCCTGATCAGTCTCACGATGGTGTTCGGGTACACGGGCTACCTGCTTCCGTGGGACCAGCTCGCGTTCTGGGCGGGCCAGATCGGCGTGGAGATGAGCCTCTCGATCCCCCTCGCGGGCGAGTGGGTCGCCAAGCTGTTGTTCGGCGGCTTCAGCCTCGGGGCGTCGACGCTCCAGCGGATGTACATCATCCACGTCTTCTTGCTCCCGTTCGTGGTGACTACGATCATCGCGGTCCACATCGCGATCGTGTGGATTCAGGGCATCGCCGAACCCCACTAATCAACCATGGCAGACGACCAATCACAAACCGACGAAAGCGGCGAAGCACAGACAGACGGTGGCACGGGCATCGTCCCGCCCGACGACGAGACGCCGACGTGGAGCGAGCGCAAAGAGCGCAGACAGGGTCTCTCGCGGCTGACCTACGAGTACTTCGAGCGCTCGCGCCGAGAGGACCAGGACCTCCGACAGGAGTCCAGCTACGTCGAGCGCGACGTGTTGGCGTTCCCGACGTGGCCCCACGAGATGATCCGGAACCTCTCGCTGACGAGCTTCTTCGTCGGCATGATCGTGTTCCTGTCGGCGACGCTCCCGCCCCACTTGGGCCCGCCCGCCGACCCGAGTTCGACGCCGGCGATCATCCTGCCCGACTGGTATCTCTACTGGTCGTTCGGACTGCTAAAGCTCGGCCCGCTCAACCCCGAACTCGCCATCCTCGGCGGCGAGAAGCTGTTCGCCGACCGTACCTACGGCGTGCTCGCCAACGTGGTCGTGGTCGGGTTCATCGCGATCGTCCCGTTCCTGAACAAGGGGAGCGCGCGCCGCCCGGTCGAACAGCCGTTCTGGGCGAGCGTCGGCGTCTCGGGCGTCGTGTTCGCGTTCACCATCAGCGTGCTGTCGGTCAAGAACATCATCAGCGACCTCATCGACCCCCACCTGCTGTTCGACCTCACGTTCTTGCTACCCATCGTGGCAGGTGCGGTCTCGTACGCGGTGTTGAAGTCGATGCAGGAGGGGTACATGTACGACCTCAACCGCCGGTACTACCGGCTTCGGCCGCCGAAGTAACGGACTCGGTCACCTTTCATGGATTCCAGTATCGACGACACCGACACCGACGCCGACCCGGAGGCAAGCGCCCGCGAGGTCGTGGTCCCGCTCCAGCTGTACAAGGTCGTGACCGTCTTCTCGACGATGTTCGCCGTCGGATTCGTGGTCGGCGGATTCATCGTCCTCGACACCGCGACCCAGCGGGCGCGCCTCTCGATCGCGGAGGCCGACGTCCCGCTGGCCATCCTCGGAGTGGTGATGATCGCCGCAGGGGCGGTGGTGTACGCCTTCTCGACCCGGTTCCGCGCCGAGGGAATGGGAAAACCTAAAGACGGCTCCGACGAACCATCAAACAATGGCTGACGAATTCATCAAGGGACTCGGCATCCTCACGGGTGGCGGGCTCCTCTGGATGGTGCTGTCGGGCTGGTACACCACGCCGGGGTTCGAGGACACCCAGCTCGTCGGGGAGATCCCCGAGGGGCTCGGGGCGTACGGCGAGGCCGCGATCGCGCTCCGCGCGGGACTGTTCTGGTTCATCATTCTGGGCGTGTTAACCTTCTGGGTGCTGATCCCGGCGTTCAAACAGCTTCGAGAAGCCTCGACGTGAGGTCGCGGTCTGTTCTGGCGGACGATTTCGACGCCCGGTAGCGTCGCCGTTTCGGGCCCGAGCCACGCTCACGACCGTAGGCTTCGGGCCGGACGGCGTGGTCGTCTCGGCCCGCCGTCGTGTGCGCGAGGCCCGAGGGTCCGGTCAGGTCTTCCGGAGCGTGCCGGCCCTGTACTCCTCGCGCTGTCGACGATCACTCGACCGAGCCACTTGCGAGCGTCCACACCGACGCCCCCCTCGAACGCGCCGAGCGTCGGCGTCGAGACATCGGCGAGACGAGCGAGTCGGTCTCGTCAGAACGAGGACTGCTCGGCGAAAGACGGCGCCGATGAGAACGTAGAAACGGCGCCGCCCCGACGCGGTTTGGCGTCGGCGGCGTCGAGAACCCAACCGGTTAGACGATCGCGCTCCAGTACGGCTCGATGAGATAAAAGAAGCTCTGGTAGCCGGCGTAGAGCAACACGAGCGCGGACGCGGTGAGCGCGCCGTTGGGTCTGCTCAGCCGCTCGCCCTTCCTGAGTTCGACCTCCCGGGCCTCGAACTCGAAGAAGTCGGCGATGAACAGCCCGAGCACGAGCGCCGACATCACCATCCCCGCGTGGTGGTGTACCGTCAGGAGGTAGAACGACGCCAGCACGAGCACGCCGTTCGACACCTCGTGGACGACGTTGCGGCTCAGTTCGTCGTCGTGGTCGTCGGTTTGGGCCTGTTTTCGGTAGCCGCGGTACGCGAACAGCCGCGTCCCCATGTTGACCAGCACCAGCGCGAGCACCACGTACTCGATGACGGGCGCGACGACGGCGTCCACCGGTCCGAACATCGACAGCGATTGCATACTAGATATTCGTGAAGGCGGCGTATTATATCCTTTCCATCGCCGCGAGCGATCGCGGCGCTCACCCGAAGAACCGCCGTGACTCGGGCACCCGAGCCAGTCGGACCGCGTCGTCGGCGACGATATCGACCCGCGCGCTCGGAGCGACAGCGCGTGCGCGCTCGCCGTCGAGGAGCAACTCCACTTCGCCGTCGTCGCGTTCGACCGTCAGCGAGATCGGCTCCGCGACGTCGAGCACCCAGTGGTCGACGTTCACCGCGAACGGGGCGATCGGGACTACGCCGACGACGCCCCCGCCGGGTTCGAGCAGCGGGCCGCCCGTGTTCCGACCGTAGCCGGGACTGCCGGTCGGCGTCGAGACCACGATGCCGTCGGCCCGGACGCTCGCGACCGACTCGCCGCCCGACCGGATCGCGTACTCCGAGATGCGAGCCGGCTCGCTGGTGACCAGCATCGCGTCGGCCACCGCGCGCCCGACGGGGTCGCCGTCGACCGACGCGCCGAGCACCGTCCGGGAGTCGGTCTCGAACCCGTCGTCGAGCAGGGACTCGACCCCCGCGACCGCGTCCGGTTCGGGGACCGCACCGTAGCCGTCTCCGGCCCCGACCGGGAGGACGGGCGTCGTGACTCCGGCCCGGACCAGCGCGACCACCGCCGGTTCGCCGACCGCGGCGATCGCGTCGAGGTCGGTCCCGACCAGTTCGGCCGCCGACCCCCGGACGGCGGTCGCGTCGCTGGTGTCGGCCGCGGCCGCGACGCTGTCGGCCACGGATCCCTCGCCGACGACGCCGAGTCGCCCGACTCCCCGCTCGTGAGCCCTAACCATCACCTTGCCCCTTGCGCGGCGTGCATGAAAAGCGTACGGAGTCGTCGTTACTCGTCGTAGGGCCAGTCGCCGATGATCTTCATCCCCTCGGCCTTGTCCTCGGCTTCGAGCGCGGTCGCGATCTCGGTGGGGTCTTTGGGCGCGACCTCGAACGTCTCGTCGGCGACTGCGACCGCGAGCTCGGTCAGCAAGATCGCCTGCTCACGGAGGTCCCGGACCTCGATCTTGTCGAGGGTGTCGGCGTACGTGTGGCCCCAGCCGCGGCCCTCGTCGCCGGTCTCGCTCATGAGGTGGACGCCGGGGACGCCCCACTGGACGTACGGCCAGTGGTCGCTGTGGGGGCCCTGCTCGGGGATCGTCGTCATCGGGTGGCCGAACGCGTCGCCGACCTCGCTGGCGGCCTCCTCGAGCGCGTCGAAGCCGTGGGTGTACACCGAGAGGGTGCGGCCCCGGACCACGCCGTCGTTGTTGAGGACCGCCTTGACCGACTCGAAGTCGCGCTTCTCGGCGTCGTACCCCGATCCGACGAGTCCGACCTCCTCGGCGCCGTAGGCGACGAAGTGGACCTTCGTGTCGAGGTCGTCCTCGCGGGCCGCCAGCGCCTTCGCCATCTCGACCACCATCGCGGTGCCGGCGCCGTTGTCCGCCGCGCCCTCCGCGATGTCGTGGGCGTCGACGTGGCTGGTGACCAGCACCTCCTCGTCGGTGTCGGGGCCGAGTTCGGCGTGGACGTTCTGGCTCGTCGCGTCGTGGGCGTCGGCCTCGACCTCGACGGCGACCTCCTCGCCGTCGTAACGCCGGGCGAGTCGCGCGCCGACCTCCTTCGAGACGCCGACCGCGGGCACGTCCCCGATGGGGTCGTCCTCGGTGCCGACGCTCCCGGTCGGCGGGAGACACCCCTCGACGTGGTTCTTGAACACGAAGCCCGCCGCGCCCGCCTCGACCGCGTGGTAGTACTTCTCGCGGCGGTGGACGAACCGGTCGTAGTGGCTCGGGACGTTGGTCGCGACCATCACGACGTCGCCCTCGACGTCGGCGTCCTCGAAGTCCTCGGGTAGCCCGTAGCCGAGGTCTACGAGCTCGCCCGCGGCGGTTCCCGCCGGGCTCCGCGGAAGCGCGATACACGAGAGGCTGTCGCCGCCGGCCCGTATCTCGCTGTCGCCGCGGGTCCAGCCCTGAATGTCGAACTCGTCGAGGCGGACGTTCCGGGCCCCGGCCGATTCGAGCGCGTCGCGGGTCAGTTCGGCGCCCTCGCGTTCGCCCTCACTGCCCGCCATCCGGTCGCCGATGTCGACGAGGTCCTCGAGGTGGTTCCAGCCGGCGTCGCTCGTGAACGTCTCGCCGATCCAGTGTGTCATACGTTCGCGTGCTCGTGGATCGCTGGTAAGCTTTTCGAATCGAAACCCGACGGTTCGTTACTCGGGCGCCGGTTCGGCGGCGGATCGGTTACGAATCTTCACTGGATATTTCAATACGGTCGTCTATCCACCGAGCTTTTCTCATGACGCCGGCTTTTTATAACGTCCTACGACGTTACACCGGTGGACAGTCGGTGATCGATGCTATGGCAACCCAGACACCCGACGTGAACCGCGTCGTCGACCTCGACGGCACCGTCGACGAGCGGGCCGACCCGGATCTCCCTGCCTCGACCGTCGAGGAACTCTACCGCCAGCAGGTGCTGGCCCGGACCTTCGACGAGAAGGCGGTCGGGCTCCACCGCCAGGGCCGGATCGGCACGTACGCACCGGTCCGCGGACAGGAGGCCGCGCAGGTCGGCGCGGCGGCCGCGCTCACCGCCGAGGACTTTTGCTTTCCGACCTACCGTGACCACGCGCTGTACCTCGGTCGGGGCGTCCCGCTCGAAAACGTGGTGGTCCACCTCCTCGGCGAGGGCAACTACGTCGACGGCACCGACGGCCCGGGCCGCCGGACGTTCCCGCCCACCATCCCGATCGCCACACAGATTCCCCACGCCGTCGGGGTGAGCAGGGCGGCCGACTACCGCGACGACGACCGGGCGGCGCTTGTCAGCTTCGGCGACGGCGCCACCTCCGAGGGCGACTTCCACGAGGGGCTGAACTTCGCGGGCGTGTTCGACGCGCCGACGGTGTTCTTCTGTCAGAACAACCAGTGGGCGATCTCGGTGCCCCGCGAGCGCCAGACCGCGAGCGCCACCATCGCCCAGAAGGCCCGGGCCTACGGCTTCGAGGGCGTCCGGGTCGACGGCAACGACGTGCTGGCGGTGTACGGCGCGGTCAGCGACGCCCTCGACGCCGCGAAGGCCGGCGAGGGGCCCCGACTCATCGAGGCGGTCACCTACCGCCGGGGCGCCCACACCACGACCGACGACCCCTCGCAGTACCGCGACGATTCGGAGGTCGAGCGGTGGGCCGAGCGGGACCCGCTCGATCGCACCCGCGAGTACCTCGAAGACGCCCACGGCTGGACAGCCGCCGACGAGCGCGACCTCCGGGCGTGGGCCGACGAGCGGGTCGCCGAGGCGGTGGTCGCCGCCGAGGAGCGGACCGGCCTCGACGTCGACGACATCTTCGAGCACGTCTACGCCCGGACGCCCCAGCGACTCCGCCGCCAGCGCGAGCGGGTGGTCGACGAGCCCGAGGTCGACCGATAGGGTCGTCCGACGCGGCGGTCGCTCCCGGCCGGTCGGCTCCGGCAGGGCGGACGCGTTCAGGTGGCTTTTTACTATTCGACGCGCAAACCACCGATATGACAGTAGCGGACGATTCAACGGAAGAGCACGGCCATCACCTCCCGGCGGTCGAGGACTGGCCCCGCGGGTTCGGCGAGGCCAGTTGGTGGCCGTTCATCGCGGCGCTGGGCGCCGGTGGCGTCTACATCGGCGCGGCGCTGTTCGTACTCGCGCAGGGCGAGGAGCCGATCGTCGACGCCATCTACGGTTCGGTGGTGTTCGTGGGGTCGGTCGGTCTGTTCCTCGTCGGGCTGTACGGCTGGGTGTACCACGCGTTCGTCAAGGCCTTCTGGAGCGGCGGCGGCCACGGCGATGGCAGCTCACTGCGATGGGGGATGATACTGTTCCTCGGCTCCGAGCTGGCGACGTTCGGGGCGGGGTTCGTGTACTTTTTCTTCATCCGTGCGGGGACCTGGCCCCCGACGGGCGCCGAGCTCCCGCCGTTGCTCAGCTCGCTGGTGCTCGCTAACACCGCCCTGCTGGTGCTTTCGAGTATCACGCTCCACTGGGGCCACGTCGAACTCCGGAAGGGCAACCGGCAGAACTTCGTCGTCGGCATCGGGGCGACGCTCCTGCTCGGCGTGGTGTTCATCGGCGGCCAGATATACGAGTACTACGAGTTCATCGTCCACGAGGGGTTCAATCTCACCTCGGGCATCTACAGTAGCGCCTTCTTCGGGCTGACGGGGCTCCACGGCCTCCACGTCTCGCTTGGCGCGGTGCTCATCGGTATCGTGTTCGTCCGGGGGCTGTACGGACAGTACACCGCCGACCGCCACGTCTCGGTGTCGACGGTCTCGATGTACTGGCACTTCGTCGACGCGGTGTGGATCTTCCTCGTGGTCGTGCTGTACGCCGGCGCGGCGATCACGCTCTGAGACGCCCCACTCTTTTCACCTCGCGAACACAGTCGCTTTCGCGACCGGGACCGCCGCGGCGTTCAGGAAACGCTTATCAGTGCGAACCACCCATATCCGCTATGCACTACGACGCCGTCGTGTTCGACAACGACGGTGTCCTTGTCGGCCGGACGAGCTACGACGTTCTCCGCGAGGCCGTGCAGGACACCTTTGCACAGTTCGATATCGCCGATCCCGACCCCGATCACGTCGAGGGCGTGACCGTCGGAACCACCCCCAACGAGGTCGCCGACGTCTGCGCCGAGTACGGGCTCGACGCCGCCGAGTTCTTCGCCGAGCGCGACCGGATGCTCTCGCGCGCCCAGCAAGAGGAGATCCGCGCGGGCCGAAAGACCCTCTACGACGACCTCGATACTCTCCGGGACCTCGACGTCCCGATGGGGATCGTGAGCTCGAACCAACAGGAGACCGTCGACTTCGTCCTCGACCACTTCGGGGTCTCGGATATCTTCGACACGGCGTACGGCCGCGAGCCCATCGTCGAGAGCCTCCGGCGGTGCAAGCCCGACCCCCACTACATCGACAAGGCGCTCGCCGACATCGACGGCGACTCGGTCCTGTTCGTCGGCGACAACGAGTCGGACATCCGGGCCGCCGAGAACGCGGGCATCGACTCGGCGTTCATCCGCCGACCCCACCGCGACGACTGGTACCTCAACGTCTGGCCGACGTGGGACATCGACTCGCTCGAAGACCTCCACGACATCTGCGCGGTCTGAACGGGGTCGGCGACCCGGCCACCATTGAGGAGTCGTTTCGACGCGTCGCGAGCCCTCGGCTCGCCGTCACGGGACAGTCGCCGTACACAAGAGTCCGCACGCTCGGGTGTCATGGTCGAACGGGTACGGCAACGGAAGAATCGGCGACCGCAGAGACGCTGTCAGAACCGCGCTACTGCTCGTCGAGCCACTCCTCGTACTCTTCTTGGGAGACGACTTCGACCTCGCCAAGCATCTGGGAGTGACCGACGCCACAGTACTCCGCACAGTAGAGCTGGTAGGTCCCCTCGCTGGTCACCTTCGTCTTGAGTGTGTTGTGCGTGCCCGGCATGGCGTCTTGCTTCAGCCCGAGTTCCGGGACGTGGAACGCGTGTATCCAGTCCGAGGAGGTGATCCGGAGATACAGGTCGGTGTTGTTCGGGACGACCATCGTCCCGGTCGTCGAGACGTTCTCGCCCTCGTAGTTGTACGTCCAGAGGTACTTCTCGCCGACGACTTCGATCTCGACCGCGTCGCCCTGTGCTTCGAGGTCCCCCGTGTTCGAGACGTAGTCGTTGGCCATCACGCCGTAGGAGGCGTAGCCGACGACCAGCAACACCAGCGCGGTCGCGATGGTCCACGAGATCTCGAGCCGACGGTTCTCCTTGGTGGGCTGGGGATCGTCGTTGTTGCGGTACTTCAACACCGTGTAGATGAGGATCCCCTCGACGAGTACCGTGATGGGGATCGCCATGAACAGCAACTGGGTGTTGAGCGACCGGATCAGCTCCTCGGTCGTGGAGTCGTACCCCTGAGCGAGGACCGGATCGGCGAACAGGGCGAGCACCCCGACGCCCAGCAGCGTTGTGAGCGCTGTCCGCTTGGCTTTCATACTGGGTCCAACTTAGGACGATTTCCATAAATACCTACTGACTTGGCGGCCGTCCGGCCCCGATTTCGGTTCTACTAAATACGACGAGACGGAAGATACGACCAAGGATTCGCGTGACCGAACAAGGCTCTCCCCGCCGGCTCGTCTCGCTGCTCGCAGCGACCGCGATCGGCGTCTACCTCTTGGTGGTCGTCGGCGCGACGACCGCGCTGACCGACGCCGCCGCGGCGTGTCCGACGTGGCCCGCGTGTCACGGCCAGTGGGTCGTCCCGCTCGGCGATCCCCAGCTCGCGATCGCGTGGGGGCACCGGGTCGCCGCGCTCGGCGTCGGCTTGTTGCTAGCGGCCACCGCGGTCGTCGGCCTGCGCCGCTCGGACGTCTCGCGTCGCGTCAAACTCGGCGTCGGCATCGCGACCGCGCTCTACCCGGTCCAGATCGGGATGGGCGCGCTCGCGGCGACGACCGCCACCCCGGCGTTGCTGTCGGGGCTCCACCTGCTCGTCGGGATGGGAATCTTCTCGGGCGTCGTGCTCGCGCTCGCGTGGACGCTCGAACCCGAGACCCACGACGAGCCCCGCGGCGTCGAGGACCCCGACGAGGTGGCGCCGGCCAGCGACGCCCCGACCCAGCCCCGCGAGACGCCCACGTCCGCGCTCGCACGCGCTCGGCGGACAGTCGGCGCGTACTTCCGGCTGATGAAGCCCCGGCTGATGTGGCTGCTCTGTCTGGTCGCGTCGGCCGGCATGGCGCTCGCGGCCGGCCCCGCGCTTCGGGTCGAAACGGTGGTGGCGACGCTCGCAGGCGGCGTGCTCTCGATCGGGGCGTCGGGCACGTTCAACCACGTCCTCGAACGGGACGTCGACCGGAAGATGAACCGGACCGCCGACCGCCCGGCCGCCACGAGCCGGATCCCGGTGCGCAACGCCGTGGCGTTCGGCCTGCTGTTGGCCGCGCTCTCGCTGGTCGCGTTCCTCTCGGTGAACCTCCTGGCGGCGGTGCTGGGTCTGTTCGCCATCGTCTTTTACAGCGTCGTCTACACCC
This sequence comes from Halorussus marinus, assembly GCF_004765795.1. GTDB lineage: Archaea > Halobacteriota > Halobacteria > Halobacteriales > Haladaptataceae > Halorussus > Halorussus marinus. Next base: position 21,916 of record NZ_SBIV01000002.1, on the reverse strand, counting down.
TCATCCTCAAGCCCAACACGGTCCAGAACACGGTCATCGGTGGGTTCGCGGGCGCGCTTCCGGCCCTGATCGGTTGGGCCGCCGTGACGGGCGACGTCGGGGTCCCAGCGCTCGTGCTCGCGGGGGTCATCTTCCTATGGACGCCCGCCCACTTCTACAACCTCGCGCTGGCGTACAAGGACGACTACGCCCGCGGGGGCTTCCCGATGATGCCGGTGGTGCGCGGCGAGGCGGTTACCCGCAAGCACATCCTGCTGTACCTCGGCGCGACCCTGCTCGCGGCCGGCGTGCTCTCGACGGTCACGACGCTGGGGTGGCTCTACGCCGCGACCAGCGTGGCGTTCGGCGCCCTCTTCCTCTGGGCGGTGGTCCGCCTCCACTACGAGCGCACCGAGCGGGCGGCGTTCCGGTCGTTCCACGCTTCGAACGCCTACCTCGGCGCATTGTTGCTCGCGGTCGTCGCCGACGCGCTGGTCCTCTGACTATGAGCCGCACCCTCGATCTCGACCTCGCGGGGCTGACCCCCGACCGGGACGCGTTGCTGTGGGCCGGACTCGTCGTCAACACCGAAATCATCCTGACCGCCGCGTACCTCCTCGTCGCGGACGTGACCGTCACCGAGTGGCGCTACCTCGTCTACCCGTTCGTCTGGATCAACCTCAGCGCGCTGGCGGTGGGCCGAACCGACCTCGTCGCCGAATCGAGTCGCGCCCGGTACGTCGGGGCGGCGATCGGTGCGGGCTACCTGCTCGTGCTGGCGTCGGTCGGCGGGCTTGTCTCGCCGGGGGTCGGGGTCGACCACGCGCTCGGCTGGCGGGTGGCGTGGCTCCCGCCCGGCTGGGGGCCGGCGCTCGTCTACAGCGGGACGGCGGTCCAGCTCACTCTGATGCCGTACAAGGTCGTCGGCTACCTGACGCTTGCGTATCTGGTGTACGCGTCGGTCCTCGACGCCGCCGGGTCGGCCGTCTCCGGTCTGCTCGGGCTGGTCTCGTGCGTGAGCTGTACGTGGCCCGTCCTCGCGAGCGTCGCGGGCGCGGTGGCGGGCAGCGGCACGGCTGTCGCGGCGGCCGCCAGCGAGTGGTCGTACCTGCTCGGGACCGTCGCGTTCGCCGTCACCGTCGGGCTGTTGGTGTGGCGCCCGACCGTCGGTCGGTGACCGATCCGACGCGTTCTCGAAATCGGACGAAGAAGGAGTTACTCGCGCCGGAGAAGCGCGAACGCACAGACGAGCGCACCGAGCGTCGCGATCACACCGAAGCCGGGCGTGGAGATCTGGAGGCCCTCACCGTCTTCCGACCCCGTCTGCGTGGGCGTCGCTGGCTCTTTCACGTCGTAGGTGAATCTCAGCCCGTCGATCTCGCGGGCCATCTCCTGGTGGCCTTCCGGCCAGTACTGGATGTCGGCGGTGACGGTTCGCTGACCGGTGTTCTGGCTGTACACGTTCGCGGCGATGTCCTTGACGTTCGCGCCGGGGCGAACGGTAAACTTCGCGGTGACCATCCCCGCACCGGCGCTGGCGATGTCCGACGATCCCTCGATGGACATTCCGCTAGGGACCGACATCGTGATGTGGACCACGACCGGGCACTGGGCAGTCGGGTCGACCTGGAAGCCACCGGCGATGCGTCCGGGGCTTCCGGGTTCGACCGTCTTCTGGGCGGCGTAGAGCCGCGATTGGGAAAGCTTCGGCTCCGAACTGCCCGGCTCACACGCCGCGGTCGTGGTCGTTTCTGCGGTCGTCGGAGTGGCTGTCGTAGTCGTCTCCGCCGTCGTCGAAGAGGTAGTCGCCGTCGTTGTCGTAGCAGTCGTCGTAGTCGTTTCCGTCGTCGTCGCAGTAGCAGTCGCGTCGTTGCCGCCGTCCTGCGCCAGAGCGAGACCGCTCGCTCCGACCGGGAGAGCGAGAGCGGAGAGCAACACCGTGAATGCGATAGCGACAGATACGACTCGTGTCGTGTTCCGTATCATCTCTCAGTTCGTGCGTTCCACTCGGATATTCCGACTTATATCTTGCTAACTACATCTAATCTGTAGCGCATTAGCTAGCAATAAGACGAATAGTCGGGCCACAGTCGGGCACTCATCCAACTTCTCGGACGTATACTTGATCTGTAATTACTCGTCTAACGAAAGCTATAAGGCCGACATCTGACGGTCAACATACGAATGGAATTCATGACTTTCGACAGCCGTTCGTACGCAGTCGTGGTCGCAGTGCTTCTTCTCTCCGGAGCAGGTCTCGCGGGCGCGAGCCAATCACCGACTGCGACGTTCGAATACTCCCCTTCGGATCCGGTCGCGGGAGACACGGTGACGTTCGACGCGTCGGGATCGACGGACGCCGACGGTGAGATCGCCTCTTACGAGTGGGACACGGAGGGCGATGGCGACTACGGCGACTACGGCGAGCCCACCGGCCAGACAGCCGAGAAGACGTTCGATAGCCACGGGACCTACACCGTTGGGCTGAAAGTGACCGACGACAGCGGCGATACCGACACCTACACCGAGACGATACGGGTCACCAACGAAGCGCCGACCGCGTCGTTCAGTTACACGCCGTCGGACCCGGTCGCGGGGGATACCGTGACGTTCGACGCGTCGGGGTCGACGGACGCCGACGGCGAGATCGTCTCCTACGCGTGGGACACGGAGGGCGACGGCGACTACGGCGACTACGGCGAGCCCACCGGCCAGACAGCCGAGAAGACGTTCGATAGCCACGGGACCTACACCGTTGGGCTGAAAGTGACCGACAACGGCGGTAAGACCCACACCGTGACGGAGACGGTGACGGTGACGAACGAGGCGCCAGAACCGTCGTTCAGCGTCTCGCCATCCGAGCCGGTCCCCGACGAGACGGTGACGCTGGACGCGTCGGGGTCGACGGACGCCGACGGCCGGATCACGTCGTACAACTGGGACACGGAGGGCGACGGCGATTACGGCGACTACGGCGAGCCCACCGGCCAGACCGCGACCATGTCGTTCGACACCGCCGGAACGTACACCGTCGGGCTCGAAGTCACCGACAACGGCGGGAAATCGAAGACGTTCAGCAAGTCGGTGACGGTGACGAACGATGCGCCCACTGCGACCTTCAGTTTCTCCCCGTCCGAGCCGGCGCCCGACGAGGAGATAGCGCTCGATGCCACCGACTCGACGGACGCCGACGGCCAGATCACGTCCTACGCGTGGGACACGGAGGGCGACGGCGATTACGGCGACTACGGCGAGCCCACCGGCCAGACGGCTTCGGTGGCGTTCGACACCGCCGGCACCTACACAGTCGGGCTCGAAGTCACCGATAACGGCCAGGAGTCGACGACCGTAACCAAGCAGATAACAGTCACCAACGAGCCTCCAGAGCCGAACTTCACGTTCTCGCCGTCCGAGCCGGCGCCCGACGAGACGGTGACGCTTGACGCGTCGGGCTCGACGGACGCCGACGGCCAAATCACCTCCTACGTGTGGGACACGAACGGCGACGGCGACTACGGCGGCTGGGGCGAACCAACCGGCCAGACGGCCTCGACTGCGTTCGAGACGGCCGGCACCTACACAGTCGGGCTCGAAGTCACCGATAACGGCGAGGAGACCCGGACCGTGAGCCGGACGATAACGGTCTCGAACGACGCTCCCGAGCCCCGGTTCGACTACACGGTCTCGACCGACGACGGGCTCGACGTTCGACTCGACGCGTCAGAATCGAACGACACCGACGGATCTATCCACGACTACTCGTGGTACGTCGGCGACCGCCACGTCGCGTCGGGACAGACGGCGACGATTTCGTTCTCCGAGAAGGGATCGTACCGCGTTCGCCTCGAAGTCACGGACAACGGTGAGAAGACGGCGTCTACGACCCGCACCGTCGGCGTCAGCGAGCCTCCGACCGCTGAGTTCTCGTTCGGTTCGAACCCGGTCGGGACGGGGAACGCCGTCCGGTTCGATGCCGCCGAGTCCAGCGACCCGGACGGGCGGGTCACCGACTACGTCTGGAAGTTCGAGGACGGCAGGACGTTCCGGGGGAGGACCGTCGAGCGGACGTTCTCGGACCCCGGGACGCACAACGTGACGCTGACGGTCGGGGACGATACCGGCAACCGGGTACGCGAGCGCAAGACGGTTCGGGCGGCGGTCCCGCCGGAGGCGTCGTTCGAGTGGAGTCCCGAGACGCCCAAAGACGGGATGGACGTCGTGTTCACCGGGAGCTCTCCCGCCAACGTGACCGGCTACGAGTGGGACTTCGACGCCGACGGCGAGTTCGAGGCGGACGGGAACACGGTGTCACACTCGTTCGACGAGGTCGGCAAGCACACCGTCTCTCTCAAGGTCGTCGACGGCGAGGGCGTCCCGGGCGTCCTCACGCGCGTGCTCACCGTTCAGAAGAGCGCGACGTTCCAGTTCACCTCCCACCGCTCGAACGTGTCGGTCGGCGACGAGGCCATCGTCACGTTCACGGTGACCAACAGGCTCCGGAACCGATCGCTCGACGCGAAGCTCGGTCTCGAACTTCCCTCCGAGGGGGCGTCTATCTCGTCGGTCGAGGGCGGGGAAGTCGTGAGCAGGAAAGGGACCGACTACATCACGGTCGGTCCGGGCGACGAGCAAACCCTGCGGGTCCACGTCCGGTTCAACGACCCCGGCGAGTACGATCTCACCGGGGAGGCGGTGTACTACTTCGACCGACGCAACGACAGCGACCGACGGGTCTCCGAGGTCGGACCGGTGAGCGTTTCGGTGGATTCGGCCGACGAGGGGTCGGTCACGTCCGAGGTACCCGGGTTCGGCATCGGATCCGCGCTGGTCGCACTCCTCGTCGCGGCGCTGATAGGGCGGCGTTCGCCCCCGGCCGGCGAGTAACCGGCCGGAGTCGCCGACAGCCCGTCTCCGCTTCTCGGAGCGTTCCGAAACCCCTTACCCCCGAACGGCCCAACCTCCGGCCATGACCGACGCAATCGTCGCCGAGGAGGTCCGGCGGACGTACGGCGACACCGCCGCGCTCGCCGGGGTCTCGCTCTCGGTGGCCGACGGGGAGGTGTTCGCGCTCATCGGCCCCAACGGCGCGGGCAAGACCACGCTGGTCCGGGCCCTGACGGGGACGACCGACCTCGATTCGGGGACGGTCTCGGTGCTGGGCGAACGCCCGCACGAGGTCGAACGCTCCCGGCTGGGACTGCTCCCCCAGTCGTTCGACCCGCCCGAACGGCTCACCGCGCGCGAGCTGGTCGCCTACTACGCGGGGCTGTACGACGACGCCCGCGACCCCGACGCGGTGCTCGCGGAGGTCGGCCTCGACGCGGCCGACGACACCCGCTACGAGAACCTCTCGGGCGGCCAGCGCCGCCGGACCTGCGTCGGGACCGCGCTGGTCAACGACCCCGACGTGCTCTTTCTCGACGAGCCGACGACCGGCATCGACCCCGCGGGCCGGCGCGCCCTCTGGGGGCTAATCGAAGACCTCGCCGCCGGCGGCACGACCGTCTTCCTGACGACCCACTACATGGCGGAGGCCGAGCGGCTCGCCGACCGCGTCGGACTGCTCGGAGGCGGCGAGCTCGTCGCGGTCGGCTCGCCCGCAGAGCTCGTCGCCGACCACGCGGGTCGAAGCCGACTCGTCGTCGAGTTCGCCGCGCCCGACGAGAGCGCGGACACACTCGACGGCTCGGACGCGGCGGCCGCGCTCGCCGACGGCTTCGACGCCGAGCCGACCGACGCCGGACTGGTCGTCCGCGGGGTCGATCCCGAGGGGATCGGCGCGGTCGTCGCGGCCCTCGACGATCGGGGCGTCGCCTACGACGCGCTGACGTGGAAAGAGCCCGACCTCGAAGACGTCTTCCTCCGGCTGACCGACCGGACGGTCGGCGACGACGACGCCGACCGCGTCGGTGGGCCGACCGATGCCGTCCTCGCGGGGGGCGACCGATGAGCGGGCCGGCCCGGATCCGATCCGAGGCGGTCGCGGCGTGGCACGCGTTCGTCCGCCGCCGGACCGCGGTGTTTTTCACCTTCTTCTTCCCGGTCATCCTCATCCTCATCTTCGCGGTGCTGGTGGGGACCAATCCCGGCGGCGGCGGGCTGTTCGCCGAGCCGCCGGGCTACTACCTCCCGGGGTATCTGGCGGTCGTGGTGCTTTTCACGCCGCTGTCGCGGGTCGGCTCGACCGTGGCCCGCCACCGTGAGGGCAACCGGTTCGAGAAGCTGGCGACCACGCCGCTGTCGCGGGCCGAGTGGCTGTTGGCCCACACGCTGGTCAACGTCCTCATCATCGGGATCGCCGCGTTGCTCATCCTCGGCCTGCTGACGCTGGCGACCGACGCCGCCCTCGCGCTCGGCCCCGCGAATCTGGCGGTGGTGGCGGCGTTTACCGCGCTGGCGGTCGCGCTGTTTTGCGGACTGGGCGCGATCCTGGGAAGCACCGCCGACTCGCAGGACGGCGTCATCGCCGCGAGCAACGGCATCGCGCTCCCGCTGCTCTTTCTCTCGGAGACGTTCGTCACGCCGGCGCTCCTGCCGGCGTGGTTCCGGCCCGCGATGAACGTCTCGCCGCTGACGTACTTCGCGCGCGGCGTCCGTCAACTGACGTTTTCGGGCGGGCCGGTCGCCGGCGAGCTGGCGGTGCTGGCGGCGCTCGCGGTCGCCTTTTTCGCCGCCGGCGCGTACGCGATCCCGGAGACGGACTGATCGCAAGCGCCGACGGTAATCCGAGCGAAACGACGTAACGGCGCCGTACCGTTCCGCATTCTGGATTACCGCACGGGACGGTATCCGACTGCTCGACCGAGAGCCCGCGAGGGACCGACATTCGGGATCCGGAGATACAGTACGCCCACTCCAAGAGCACGACCGCGTTCATCGACGGCTCGGTCGTCGTCGGCGGGTACGTCTACGACGGCGAGGCGATGGCCGACCTCCGGGGCGACTACGTGTTCGGCAACTGGAGCGGCTTCGGCGTCGTCGACCCGGTCGGAGACGGGTCAGCGCCCGAGGGCTTCGAGCGTCTCGCGAAGCCGGTTCGCGTACCGGTCGTCCCCGAAGTACAGCAGGTGGACCAACACCGGGTAGAGCTGATAGACCTCGCGGCGCCCCTCGAAGAACCCGGCGTCGATACCCCGGGCGGCCTCGTAGGCGTCGAAGAAGACGTCGCCGAACGATCCCGCGAAGTCGACGTACGCGAGTTCGACCTCGGCGTGGCCGAAGTAGCAGGCGGGGTCGAGAAACGCCCGGACCTCGCCGTCCCGGACCACGAGGTTCTCGTCCCAGACGTCGCCGTGGAGGAGCGATGCGGGCGGCGACGACGGGAGCAACGACTCGAGGTCCGCGGCGAGCGACTCGACGCGGGCGAACAGGTCGGCCGACAGCGCGCCCGCCGCTCGGGCCTTGGCCGCGACGGACAGCAGGCGGTGGTCGCGGTAGAACGCGGCCCACGACTCCGTCCACGGGTTCGGCTGGCGGTACGGCCCGTCGAGGGTGTCGAACGGGAAGCCGTAGGCTCGCCGCTCTTTCCGCGGGGACTCCTCGTGGAGCGCGGCGAGGTGACGGGCCGCGTCGCGTTCGGCGTCGGCGGTGAGGTCGCCGTCGCCGGCGACGTACTCTACCACCAGCAGATCGTCGCTTCCGTGGACGACCTCGGGGACGGGCAGGCCCCGATCGCCCAGAAACGCCAGCATCTCGGCCTCGACTCCGAGGGGCGTCGGGCCCGTCTTGGCGACGACGGTGTGACCGTCGGCGAGGGTAGTCCGGAAGACCGCGCCGACCTCGCCGCCCTCGAGCGCCGAGACCTCCTCGACGGCCGTGTCGAGCGCGTCGGCGACGCGCGAGCCGACGTCGGGCTGGCTCATCGGCGCCAGACGACCGGCGCGAGCGCCGCGAGATACTCCTCGACGCCGTAGATGTGGTTGAGCATGAGGTAGGTCACGATCCCGAGCGCGAGGCTCAGCCCCCACGCGGCGGCCGCGATGCGCCCGACGCGGGCGTGGGCGGTCTCGCGGAGCTCGGCCGGCGTGTGGGTCAGCCCGAGCACGACGGCGTGGATCACGACCGGCACCGAGACCGCTGAGAGGACGATGTGGATCGCCAGCATGATGAGGTACGCGTAGTAGACCAGCCCGGTCGCGTCGATGCTCTTCTCGCCGCCGCCGCCGATCTTCACGAGGTAGAGCACCAGAAACAGGAGGATGAGCCCGAACGCGGTCAGCATCGCGGCCCGGTGTTTGCGGACCTCCTCGCGGCGGATCCACCGCCACCCGAGCAGGAGGGCGGTGAGCGCGACCGTGTTGACCGCCGCGATGGCGTGGCTGAACAGGTCGGTGGTCGCCCGCGAGAGCTCCGGATAGATCGGGAGCAGTCCCGCGAACGTCCCGAGCACGAGCACGTACCCCACCGCCGAGAGAATCGCGGTCGCGGCGCGGGGGTTGTTTTTCACCCGGCGCCTCGCCGTTGCGGTTGCCATGTCCGGTGGTTGGGACTACCGGCCCAAGAGCGTTCCTGTCCGGCGTTCGGCCGGCGACGAAGCGACCGCAGTCGGGCGTTTCTCCAACCCCGTTTGGGCGAATCCAAATGAACTTTCGCAAATGTTTCCGTTAAAGTGAAACCCGAACGGACGGAATCGGTAGGTATGAGCGCAGACCAGGAACAGCAGTCGATCCGCTGTCTCGTCGCCAAGGTCGGTCTCGACGGTCACGACCGGGGGGCGCACGTCATCGCCCGAGCGTTCCGGGACGCGGGGTTCGAGGTCATCTACTCCGGGCTCCACAACGCCCCGGACGAGATCGTGCAGGCGGCGGTCCAGGAGGACGTCAACGTCCTCGGCATCTCTATCCTCTCGGGGGCTCACAACACCCTGATCCCGAAGGTCATCGACGGGCTGAAGGAGTACGACGCGTTCGAGGACACGCTCGTGCTGGTCGGCGGCGTGGTCCCCGACGACGACAAGGCCGAACTCAAAGACCTCGGCGTCGCCGAGGTGTTCGGCCCCGGCACGCCGATGGAAGAGACCGTCGAGTTCGTCCGCGAGAACGCTCCACAGCGATGAGCGCGCCCGACCACGACGAACTGCTCGAGGAACTGCTGGCGGGCAAACACCGCGCGCTCGCCCGCGTCATCACCAAGATCGAAAACCGCGACCCCGGCTACCGCGAACTGGTCTCGGCGCTTCACGCCCACACCGGCGACGCCGAGGTCGTCGGCATCACCGGCAGTCCGGGCGCCGGCAAGTCGACGCTGGTCGACAAGCTCGCGGACTACTACCGCGAGCGCGGCGAGACCGTCGGGGTCATCGCGGTCGACCCCTCCTCGCCGTTCACCGGCGGGGCGGTGCTTGGCGACCGCATCCGGATGGCGAGTAACGTCGGCGACATGGACGTGTTCTTCCGGTCGATGAGCGCCCGCGGGACGCTCGGCGGGCTCTCGACCGCGACCACGGACGCGGTAAAGGCCTTAGACGCCTTCGGAAAGGACAAGATCCTCATCGAGACCGTCGGCGCCGGCCAGAACGAGATCGACGTGGTGAAGACCGCCGACACCGTGGCGGTGCTGGTCCCGCCCGAGAGCGGCGACAACGTCCAGATGCTCAAGGCCGGCATCCTCGAGATCGGCGACGTGTTCGTCGTCAACAAGGCCGACCTCGACGGCGCGGACCGCACCGTCCAGGAGCTCCGAGAGATGATCCACATGCAGACCGACCGCACCGCGAACCTCGCGACGGGCCACCACGGCGCGAGCGCGGTCTCGGACGGCGACGCCGACGAGCGGGCCGACGACGAGGGCTGGACGCCGAGCGTCGTCGAGACGGTCGCCAAGACCGGCGAGGGGGTCGAGCGACTGGTCGAGACGCTCGCCGACCACTACGACTATCTGGAGTCGTCGGGCGCGCTCGAAGCCAAGGCCCGGACCAGATACGCCGAGGAGATCCGCAACCTCCTCCGGGAGGACGTCGGACAGCTCCTCGAAGCCGAGATCGAGCGCCGCGGTGGGATGGAGGAACTGCTCGCGGACGTGGTCGCCTGCGAGACCGATCCGTACGCGGTCGCCGACGAGGTCATCGAACCGCTCGAACGGTGTCTAGAAGCGCCCCGGGAGTGAGTCGGCCCGGCCTCGGATTCCGCGGCGAGATCGAGTTGTCGGGGGTGGGTACTTGTACGCGGGAGCGATAGCGTCGGTATGGCGCCCGACCACGTCCTCGTTCCCATCGACGGCTCGCCGCTCGCTGACCGAGCGCTCGTCCACGCCCTCGAGACCTTCGACTGTCGCGTCACGGTGCTGAACGTCGTGACGCCGATCGACGAATCGATGATCGAGAGCGGCGTCCTCGACCCGAACGAGCGACGCCACACCGAAGCCCGCGAGCGCGCGGCCGAGCTGATCGAGCGGGCGGAAACCCGCGCACGGGAGGTCGATCGAACGGTCGATACCGCGGTCGAGACGGGCGACCCGGTCGAGACGATACTCGCGTACGCCGACGCCTCCGCGGTCGACCACATCGTCATGGGCGGCCACGGCGGCGAGACCGGCCTGACCGCCCGACTGCTGGGGACGGTCGCGACGAACGTCGTCGCCCGAGCGCCCGTCACGGTGACCGTCGTCCGGTAGCGCTCGCCGACCGCCGACCTATCGGAGCCCGAGAACCGACGAGAGCGTCCGGTAGAGTCCGAATCCGATCACGATCGAGGTCACGAGCGTGACGACCCAGAACGCAAGCGTCACCCCGATCTTCCGGCGGGAGACGCCGGCCGATCCGGCGGCGAGCCCGCCGCCGATGACCCCGGAGATGATGATGTTGTTGAACGAGATCGGGATTCCGAACGCGATCGCGAGCTGTGCGATGACGAACCCCGGCACGAGGGCCGCGATGGACCGCCGAGCGCCGAGCTGGGCGTATTCGCGCGAGGTCGCCTGGAGGAGCCGGGGCGAGCCCATCCACGCGCCGGCGAGGATGCCGGCCGCGCCGATCGCCAGCAGGACGATCCCGGGCGCGCCGAGTTCGACCCGGTAGAGATTTTCCAGCGGCCCCGTCGCCAGCCCGACCTGACTCCCGCCGCTGGAGAAGGCGACGACGCTCCCGAGTCCGACCAGAAACGTCCGGGTCCCCCGTTCGACGGACTGCTGTGTCCGGCGTCGGATGAACTGGAAGCCCGCGGCGGCGAACGCCAGCGTCGTGACGACGGTGAGTACGTCGACGCCGCCAACGGCGGGGGTGTCGACAGTTCGCGCGGCGAACTCCGCGACCGACGCCTGACTGACTTCCGGCGGCGAGGGGACGACGCTCAGCCGGATATGCGCGAGGATCCCCGCGACGAGGGCGGCCAACAGCGGGATGCCGACGGTGTCGGGAACGTCGTCGCGGCGCAAGACCGTGGCAGTGAGGTACGCCAGTCCGCCGGACATCGGCGGCACCAGAACCCAGAACGTCCCGATTCGGCGGTACGTCTCGAACGTCGGATCCCCGCCGAGCGAGAGCCCGACCCCGACCATCGCACCGGTCGTCGCGAACGCCGCGGGCACCGGATAGCCGGTGTAGACGCCGAACGCCATGAACCCGGTGGCGGTCAACAGCCCGGCGGTCGCGGCCAGCGGCGTGATCGCGACGCCGTCGACGAGGCCGGCGCCGACCGTCTCGGAGATGCTCCCGCCCTGCACGAACGCCCCCAGTGCGGCGAGGATCCCGATGAGGAACGCCGCACGCATCGTGGAGATCGCGTTCGCGCCGATGGCGGGGGCGAACGGCGGCGAGTTGCTGTTCGCGCCGAGCGCCCACGCCGCGACCAGTCCGGTGGCGGTGGCGAGCACGACCAGCCCCCAGAACGCCGGCGTCACGCGGCTCTCCGGACGTCACCGGGCCGGGCGCGACCGCTCGCGGGGCGGATCCTCGCTCGGACGTCCCGAAACCTCACTCTTGTGCCGGATTCGAACTCGTCGCTGTCGATCATAGAGAGACATTCTGACGGACGGACAAAAGCGTTCGCCGGTCGCGGCCGTCGCTACGAGCATTCGTGCGAAATACGACCACGAACGCAGAAAGCCCGCGTTAGATCCCGCTCTCGAAGTCGTCGAGCGAGTAGGCGGGCTCGGCGCCGCGCCGATCGAGCGTCTCGTTGGCCAGCAGCCAGTAGACGACCGACAGGGCCTTGCGACCCTTGTTGTTCGTCGGGACGACGAGGTCGACGTTCGAAGTGTTGTTGTTCGAGTCGCACATCGCGATGACCGGGATGCCCACAGTGATGGCCTCCTTGACAGCTTGGGCGTCGCCGATGGGGTCGGTCACGACGAGCACGTCGGGCTCGATGTAGCCGTCGTACTTGGGGTTGGTGAGCGTGCCGGGGATGAACCGGCCCGTACGGGCCCGCGCGCCCACGGCGTCGGCGAACTTCTCGGCCGGGAATCGACCGTACTGGCGCGAGGAGGTGACGAGCACCTGCTCGGGGTCGTAGTTCGCGAGGAAGTCCGCGGCGGTCCGGATGCGCTCGTCGGTCTTCGAGACGTCGAGGACGTACAGCCCGTCGGTCCGGACCCGGTGGATGAACCGCTCCATGTCCTGGGTCTTCTGCTGGGTCCCGATGTGGACCCCAGCGCCGAGGTACTCGTCGACGGGGATGAGGAGGTCGGCCTCCTCCTGGTTGTCCATGACGTCCTCGTCGAGGCTCGGGCCGGCGTCCTCGACTTCGGCGTCGTCGGTCGTCTGGTCGTCGTCAGCCTCTGCCGCCACGTCGTCGTCGGCGTCGACCGACGGCTCCGCACCGGATTCGCCCTCTGCTTCGAGGTCGGTCTCCGATTCGGCGGCTTCGAGGCCTTCGTCTTCTACCTGTTCGCTCTCGTTGTCACTCATGGTGTGGAAACGTTCTGCTCGATACGGATGAGCTCGTTCAGCTTCGCGGTTCGCTCGCCGCCGACCGCGCCCGTCTTGATGTACGGGGCGGCGGTCGCCGCGGCGAGGTGTGCGATAGTCGTGTCTTCGGTCTCTCCGCTCCGGTGGGAGATGACCGGTCGGTAGCCGTTCTCGACCGCGAGCTCGACGGCGTCGACGGCGTCCGAGAGGGTGCCGATCTGGTTGGGCTTGACCAGAATGGCGTTGGCCGCCTCCTGCTCGATGCCCGTCCGGAGTCGCTCGACGTTGGTGACGAACAGATCGTCGCCACAGACCAGCGTCCGGTCGCCGACCCGGTCGGTCAGCTCGGCAAAGCCCTCGTAGTCGTTCTCGTCGAGCGGGTCCTCGACGTACGCGAGGTCGTACTCGTCGACGAGGTCGGCGACGTACGCGATCTGCTCGTCGGCGTCGCGGGTGGTCTCGCGGTAGACGTACGCCTCTTCGTCGGCGTCGTAGAGTTCGGCGCCGGCCATATCGAGGCCGAACCGAATCTCGAAGCCGAACTCCTCGGCGACGGTCTCGACCGCCGCGTCGACGAGTTCGAACGCCTCGTCGTCGTCGATCGACGGCGCCCACGCGCCCTCGTCGCCCTTGCCGGCGGCGATGCCTCGGTCGTCGAGGCGATCGTGGACCTCCTGGTGGACCGCCGCGTTGGCGAACACCGCGTCCTGGACGCTCGGGGCGCCGACGGGCGCCGCGAGGAACTCCTGAATCGCGGTCGCGTCGGCGGCGTGCTCGCCGCCGCCGACCACGTTACCGAGCGGCGTCGGGAGCTCGTCGCCCCGGAACGCGCCGCCGAGATGCTGGTACAGCGGCGTGCCGAGCACGTCCGTGGCCGCCTTCGCGGCGGCCATGCTGATCGCGACCGCGCTGTTCGCGCCGATCTCGGAGAAGTCGTCGGTGCCGTCCGCGGCCCGGAGGGTGCGGTCGACGTCGCGTTGATCGCCGACGTACACCTGCCCTTCGAGTCGAGGGACGGCGTGTTCCCGGGCCGAGGCGATGGCCTCGGTCGGGTCGAGTTCGATCGCCTCGTACTCGCCGGTCGACGCCCCGCTCGGGGCCGCCGCCCGGCCGAACCCGCCGCTCTCGGTTATCACGTCGGCCTCGACCGTCCGGTTGCCTCGGGAGTCGAGGATCTGGCGGAGTCGGACCTCGCTGACCAGCGTCATCGCTCGCCTCGTCGCACCGTGAACGGAAGGACGCCGGCGTCGTACTCCTCGGCCGCGATGAGGATGGGCTCGGTCTGGTCGGTCTCGACCAGCACCGGTGCGCCGTACGACACCTGCAGGGCTCGGGCCCCGATGATGCGTGCCTTCTCGTACCGGGAGTAGCGTTGCTGAGCCATTACTGGTAGGGGGAGACGATGTCGACGAGGTCCTTGTGCGAGACGAGCATCCGGCGACAGCACTGTCGCTCGACGCCGAGTTCGTCGAGGACCTTCTCGGGGTCCTCGTCGCCCTCTTTCGTCTCGGAGCGCGCCTTGAACTCCTCCCAGTACTCCCCGACGACCTTCCCGCATGTGAAACAACGGACCGGTACCATCATGGGTTATCGGGCCTCCGTGGACCGCGGGTTTCCTGTCATGGTAATCAGCGGTAGGACTTCTGGTAGCGCGCGCGAGCGCCGGGGCCGCCCCACTTCTTGGGCTCGGAGCGCCGGGAGTCGTTGACCAAAAGCGACCGGTCGAACTCGGTGAACGCGTCCCGGAGTTCGGCGTCGCTGGTGTGCTGGACGAGTCCGCGAGCGATCGCGGTCCGAACCGCGTCGGCCTGCCCGCTGACGCCGCCGCCCTGCACGTCGATCTCGACGTCGACCGCGTCGCGGCGTTCCTCGCCGGCGATGCGGAACGGTTCGAGCATCTTCAGTCGGGCCGTCTCCGGTTCGATCAGTTCGACTGGTCGGGAGTTGATTCGCACGCGACCCTCGCCGTCCGTGACCGTCGCACGGGCGATGGCCGTCTTCTTCTTGCCGCTCGTGTTGGTTACCATGTGACGTTAGCACCCAGATTCTTGCTGATGTCGCCCAGTTGGACGAACCGAATGTTCGAGAGCCGGTCCAGCGACGTGCCCTCGAGGACCTCGCTGTCCTCGTCGTGGGGGTTGCCGACGTAGACCCGGACGTTCTCGAACGCCTCGCGCCCGCGGGTCTTCTTGTACGGAACCATCCCGCGGATCGCGCGCTTGAAGATCATGTCCGGCCGCTTGGGGTAGTACGGACCGCTGTCCGACCCAAGTTCGGCGCGCTTCTCGTAGGTCTCCATCACGTCGTCCTCGCTGCCGGTGATGACCGCGTCCTCGGCGTTGACGACGGCGACGCGCTCGCCGTCGAGCGCGCGCTGTGCGACCTGACTTGCCACGCGACCGAGAATACAGTCGCGGGCGTCGACGACGACGTCTGCGTCGAATTCTGCGATACTCATCGGATCACCCGTACGTTCGAGCCGTCGGGGTTCTGTTCGATTGCCTGTTCGAGCTTGAGCGTCTCACCGTCTGCCTGCTGAATCTTCGTCTCCGCGGTGGACGAGAAGTCCACTGCGGCGACGGTGACGTTTTTCTGCAGAACGCCGCTCCCGAGAACCTTGCCGGGCACGATGACGGTCTCGTCTTCCTCGGCGTACCGCTCGATGCGGCCGAGGTTGACTTCCGCGTGCGTGCTTCGGGGCTTCTCGAGGCGATCTGCGACAGTACTCCACACGTCGGCGCCCGAACTGCGGGCCTCCGACTTCAGATCGGCGATGAGACTGCTGAGCCTCGGATTTGTCTTGCTCATAGTGCTTCCTCCTGATGGGAATGAAAACTGAAGTGCAGGGAGCAGGATTTGAACCTGCGGACTCCTACGAGACAGCGCCCTGAACGCTGCGCCGTTGGCCTGACTTGGCTATCCCTGCACGTAGAACACACGTGCAGCCCGTCGCGGGCAACTGTGTGTAGTGGGTGGCCCTTCAAACCTGTTTCGGTCTGCGTCCGCCGTCGCGCTCCCGGCTTGCGATTGCGTCGCTGGCCGGACCGGGCGAGCGGCGCCGAAACGCGGTTCGAAGTGCCCTGCATTGTTCTATAGCTGTACGGCCTGTTCGAGTTCGTCGGCGCGGGAAGCGATCGAGTCGGCCGCCGCGGTGACGAGGTCGTCGACCGGTAGCGAGCCGTCGCTCTCGACGCTGAACACGAACGCGTTGTCCACGTCGTGGACTTCGAGCTCCTTGCCGGGGTAGCGGTTCGTGAGGTCGTGGTCGAACGCCTCGGTCGGGACGAGTTCACCGTCGTCCTCGATGACCCCGCGAAGGATGTTGGTCTCGGCCTCGTCGTAGGCGTCGCGGTCGCCGACGACCTCCACGCGCTGGAGGTGTCGGTAGCCGACGGCCACGCCGCCCTGATGTTTGGCGTGGTCTTTCCCCGTCGAGAGGACGGCGTCGGCCTCGAGTTCGAGACGCTGGCCGTCCTTCAGGTCGATGATGGGGACGTTGTCGTCGGCCGGCTGGACCATCTCGTCGGAGCTGACGAGGTCGCCCGAGTAGGCGGTCCCCGGCCCCGACACGTCGAGGCTGAGGGTGACGCTGTCGCCCTCTTCGAACTCGCCCAGCGGCGTGCTGAGCGGGACCAGACCCAGTCGGAGCCCGATCTGCTCGTCGAACATGACCGACGAGTTCTCGATGAACCGAACGGTGTCGATCGAGAGCGTCGGCACGTCGGCGATGATCGCCCGGCGGATGCCGTTGGCGAACGCCGGCGTCACGCCCCGGACGAGGAACCGGGAGTCTCGGTCCCCGCGTTCGATGAACTCAACGTCGAAGTCCTCGCTCATGGATTAGAATCCACTCTTTCCTTTCGGCGCTCGGGTGCCGTCGTGCGGGATCGGGGTCACGTCCTCGATGCGACCGATCTCGAGTCCGGCGCGGGCGAGCGCGCGGATCGTCGCCTGCGCGCCCGGACCGGGGTTCTGCTGGAGATTCCCGCCGGGGCCGCGGACCCGAACGTGGACGCCCTCGATACCGGCGTCTTTGACGTCCTCGGCGACCGTCTCGGCCATCTGCATGGCCGCGTACGGCGAGGACTCGTCGCGGTTCTGCTTGACGACGGTCCCGCCCGAGGACTTCGCGATGGTCTCGGCGCCGGTCAGGTCAGTGACCGTGATGATGGTGTTGTTGAACGATGCGT
This sequence comes from Halorussus marinus, assembly GCF_004765795.1. Classification (GTDB taxonomy): domain Archaea; phylum Halobacteriota; class Halobacteria; order Halobacteriales; family Haladaptataceae; genus Halorussus; species Halorussus marinus. The sequence continues at coordinate 4,903 of NZ_SBIV01000002.1, read as the reverse complement.
GTACGTGGGCTACGCCCCATTTGCCGTCTTCGTTTGCGCTCATTCGTTACCCTCCGATCGCGCGGGGTGAAGGTCGTCCGCCAGCGGGCTGTTCTCGTCGAACGCGACGGTGTCTTGCTCGGCGACCTCGACCTTGTACGAGGGCGCCTGAACGCGCTGACCGTCGACGGTGACGTGGCCGTGGACCACGAACTGACGCGCCTGCTGGGGCGTCTGGGCCAGCCCCTTTCGGTAGGCGACCGTCTGGAGCCGGCGCTCCAGGACGTCGGTCACTTCCAGGAGCAACACGTCGTCGAGTTCGTCGCCGTCGTCGAGGATGCCGAGTCGCTTGAGCCGGGAGACGAACTCCGAGCCCTCGGTCGCTTCGACGTCGCCCTGCGCTCGCTGGCCGAGGATGTCGCGGGCTTCCCGGCGGAAGCCGCGAAGTTCCGACTGGGCGCGCCAGAGCTCTTCTTTGTTGTGGAGTCCGTAGCGGTCGACCAGACCGCTCTCCTCGGAGATGCGCTCGCCCTGGAAGGGGTGGTTCGGCGTCTCGTACGATTTGGTGTTCTGTCCGAGCGCCATTATTCCTCACCACCCTCCTCGTCGGCGGCCTCTTCGGCGGCCTGCTCTTCTTTGATCTCCTCGACGTTGACGCCGATAGTGCCCTCCGTACGGCCGGTCGAGCGGGTCCGCTGTCCGCGGACCTTCTGGCCGCGCTTGTGACGGACGCCCTTGTACGAGTCGATCATCTTCATCCGGTTGATGTCCTGACGACGGGTCATGTTCAGATCGTTGCCCGTCTCGTGGGTGGTCTCACCGGAGAAGTAGTCGTTGCGGTGATTCGCGAGCCATTCTGGGACCTCGTCGGCGAAGCTCTCGACGGCGTCGACGACCGAGTCGATCTTGTCGTCGTCGAGACGGCCGAACGTCGCCGTTCGGTCGACGCCCGCCTTGTCGGCGATGATGCGCGCCGCTCGGCGACCGATCCCGTTCATCTCGGAGAGGGATCGCTCGACAGTCTTCGTCCCATCGAGGTCTGTGCGCCCGATGCGAACGAAGTACTGGAGGTCCTCGTCTTCCTCCTGTGGTTCTTCCGTGCTCATAGTTGGGTACTGAAAGCGTCGAGGGAGGGATTTGAACCCTCGAGGCTTGACGCCACAGAGTTAGCAACCCTGCGCCGTGGGCCAGACTAGGCTACCTCGACACGTTTCGTGCATTCACTGTCGCCCTCTCGGACTCGGGACCCGGCGCCCCTACAGGTTTGCAACTCAACGTACCCAGGGGACACATATAAACGCAACGAATCGCCGAGGGGCGGCCGGGCCGGCGTCTCGACCTACGACTCGTCGCTGTCGGCGCTCACGTCGCCCCCGGCGTCGCGGGCTTCGAGGCTCTCGACGGTCCCCAGTCGCGCCCATTCGGTCTCGTCGCCGTCCATGTCGGCCCGTCGGACCGTCAAGTCGCTCCACCCTTCGTCGTACTCCCCGCTGATCTCGTAGCGTTCGCCCGCTCGATCTCGGGGTCGGACCTCGACCCGCAACGATTCGTCGGGGACGTAGTCGACGGGGCTGGCTCGCCCCTCGAACTCGGTCCCGTCGTCGAGTACGACGCGCACGATGTCCTCGGCATCGACCTCTCCGAACGTCTCGGCGAGATGGCTCATACGGGACGTTGGCCCGAGAGTCGGTTAAGCGTGCGGGCCGCCCGCGAGAATCAGACCTCGATGTAGTCGTCGTTGATCTCCCACTCCCCGCCCTCGCCTTTCACCATATACTCGCCGTAGTAAGGCACCCGGTTCGCCACGGTCTCGCGGAACGTCTCGCGGATCTCGGGCTTGGTCATCGCACCCATCGGCCGCAAGTCGTCGTTGCGGTTCAGACAGCCCTTGAGGTATCCTTCGTGCGTGACGCGGACGCGATGGCAGTTCGCACAGAAACTCTCGTTCTCGACCGGGTCGACGATCTCGACCATCCCGCGGCCCGACGAGTCCGTCGGGGCGCCGGCCTCCTCGGTCGCATCATCGCCGCCCACCCAGTAGCGCCGCCGGCCGTGCATCTCTCGGATCTCGATCTCGTCGGCCTGCTCTTCGAGCCACCCGTGGACCCGGTCTATGTCGATCGCCCACTCGGGTTTGCCGGTCAGCTCGGGCATGTACTCGATGAGCTGGAGCTGGAGCCCGTCGTTGTCGGCGACGTGGTCGACCATCTCTGGCACGTAGCCCGCGGTCTTCTCGAACACGACCATGTTGAGCTTCACCGGATCGAGCCCGGCGTCGAGCGCGGCGTCGACGCCCTCCATCACGCGGTCGTAGGCGCCGCTCTCGGTCACCTCGGCGAACGCCTCGGGGTCGAGCGCGTCCTGTGAGACGTTGACCCGTTCGAGTCCGGCGTCGACGAGGTCCTCGGCGCGGCCGGGCAGGAAGGTCCCGTTCGTGGTCAGCGACACCTCCATCGCGTCGGGCGTGCGTCGGATGATCTCCTCTAAGTCCTGGCGCAACATCGGCTCGCCGCCCGTGAACTTCACCTTTCGGACGTCGAACTCCCGAGCGACTTCCAGAAACCGGACGACCTCGTCGGCGGTCATCTCGTCGTCCTGTGGGTCCATCGGTCCGCGGGTGTCGCCGAGCCCCTCGTTGTGACAGTAGACGCAATCGAAGTTACAGCGGTCCGTGAGCGAGACCCGCACCCCAGACACCTCGCGCCCGAAGTCGTCCTCCAACATATGCGATCCTTTCTCGTGAGACACCTTAAAATCGCGGGCGAACGACGCCGTGTTGTAACCAAATATAGTTACATATGTGCGGCGATCCGGCCGGTGTCGTTTTCATTTTCCGGTTCGATCGCTGTCACGCCGGCGCCGGGTCGGGTCCCCACGCTTCGTCCTCACCGGACTGCACAAGCCTTATCGCTCGCTCGCACCCTACCCACCCGCATGGACGAACCAGCGGTACGCGACCTGCTCCGGGAGGTCGAGGACCCGGATCTCGGCGACGATATCGTCTCGCTGAACCTCGTCAACGACATCTCCGTGGAGGGCGACACCGTCGAGATTTCGCTCGCGCTCGGCGCGCCGTACTCCCCCAACGAGACGGCGATCGCGAATCGAGTTCGCGAGGTGCTGGCCGACCACGACCTCGAGGTCGCTCTCTCGGCGCGCGTCGACGATGACGTCGCGGCCGACGACCAGGTGCTCCCGAACGTCGAGAACATCATCGCGGTCGCGTCGGGTAAGGGCGGCGTCGGCAAGTCGACAGTCGCGGTCAACATCGCCGCGGGCCTCTCCCAACTCGGGGCGCGAGTCGGACTGTTCGACGCCGACGTGTACGGCCCCAACGTCCCGAGGATGGTCGCCGCCGACGACGTGCCGACCGCGACCGAAGACGAGACCATGATCCCGCCCGAGCAGTTCGGCGTGAAGCTGATGAGCATGGCGTTTCTCGTCGGCGAGGACGATCCGGTCATCTGGCGCGGTCCGATGGTCCACAAGGTTCTCACCCAGCTCTGGGAGGACGTCGAGTGGGGTCACCTCGACTACATGGTCGTCGACCTCCCGCCGGGGACCGGCGACGCCCAGCTCACGCTCCTCCAGAGCGTCCCGGTCACGGGCGCGGTCATCGTCACGACGCCCCAAGAGGTCGCGATCGACGACGCCCGCAAGGGCCTGCGGATGTTCGGCAAGCACGACACCAACGTCCTCGGGATCGCCGAGAACATGGCGACGTTCAAGTGTCCGGACTGTGGCGGGGAACACGACATCTTCGGGCGGGGCGGCGGCGCGGCGTTCGCCGAAGACAACGACATGCCGTTCCTCGGCTCGATCCCGATCGACCCCTCGGTCCGGACCGGCGGCGACGAGGGCGAACCCATCGTGCTCGACGAGGACAGCGACACCGGCGACGCGTTCCGCGTGCTGACCGAGAACGTCGCCAACAACGTCGGGATCATCAAACGCCGAACGCAACAGTGAGCCATGTCCCAAGACCCTGATACCGAAGGTTCCGACCCCGAACGCGCCGAACGGCTCCGGGAGATCGCCGACGACGTTCGCGGAGACTCCTCCGAGAGCGAGCAGGTCGCCGCGATGCTCTACCGGGTGAGCGACCTCTACGATCCGGACGAGGAGACGTCGCCGAAGGACATCTACTTGAACATGCGCGAGATCCTCCGGACCAAAGAGTCCTGAGCGCTATCGGAGTCGCCGGAGGCTGACGAGTCCGACCACCAGCGCCGCGGCGACGAAGACGGCGGGGACGCCGCCGACTTCGTGGCCTCGACTCAACTTCGCGCCGATGTCACGCTCGTAGCTCGCGTTCTCGTACTCGTAGTTGTCGTCCATCCACGTCGGCCGGACGGGTTCGTACGGCGCGTTCCAGACTGCCGTGTCGTCCTCGACGGTCCCGGCGAACTCGACCTGATCGATTGCGCCGTCTTCCGTCGTCATATTACCGGTGTACAACCGCGCCTCGCCCGCGATTTCTGCGTCGCGCTCGTCGAGCAGTTCGACGCTGATCGTCCGGGTGTCTCCCGGGCGAACGGAGGCGGGATACAGACTGCCGTCGGTCCCGACGGTGTGGACCATGAGCTTCGTGCTGTAGAGTTGCTCCGACGGGTTCGCCAGCGTGACGTTGGCGACGACGGACTCTTGTCCCTTAGCGGTTCCCATCGTCACCTCGACGTCGGTGATTTTCGGAGTCGGTATCGATCCGGAATCGCTGGAGTCGATCTCGCGGGTGAAATTGAACTGCGTGTGGTTTCCGTACGTCGAGAAGGTGACTGTGTGATTGTCTTGGTTCACGAGGGTGTCATAGAACTCTTGTCACACCCTGATGATCGTACTTCCCGGATTGTCTCCACGTTCGTAGTTGGTGATAGCGACGACGAGGCGAAGGCACAGGGCAAGAAACACCTGCGCTCGTGCGTGG
>NZ_SBIV01000001.1 GCF_004765795.1 Halorussus marinus | reverse complement strand
TCGGCGCCGGCCCGGACGGCGGCGGCCGCGGCGTGGGCGGCCAGCGGCCGGTCGGCGACCGGCAACATCGGTTTCGGGAGCGACGCCGACAGCGGGCGGATCCGCGTGCCTTCACCCGCCGCGAGGATGACTGCGTTCATCGGGCTCGAATTGGTGCTCGTCCGGTTTGAGTGTGGGGGTCTCGTGGCTCCCCGTGTTCTTTTATTCTTCGGCGTGGTTGGATTCAGTACCGCCACCGCGTTCTCGACCCGTCACCCGCGACGGCGGGTCGGAGAACGCCGGTATCGTTCAATGGAACGTACCGGACTCAAGTACGGGAAGGATAGATTAATACGTTCGATAGCGTTAGGGCAGATACTTGGCGAACTGTCTGCGACATCTCCCCCCCCGAACGAACGAGGACACGACCTACAACGAATGAATATAAACACATCCGACAGGAGACAGCTCGAACAGTCCTCGAACGTGCTCCTGCTGGCTCCGTTAACGCCGACAGGCAACCGAGCCTGTCTCGAACTGCTCGCGGCCGTAGAACCGCCCGCGCGGACCAACGTCGCCGCCGTGACCTACACGCCGCCGCCCGAGACGTGGGTGGCAAACTGGCGCGAACACGTCGGGATGCTTCCCGCGGAACTCGCGTTCATCCACGCCAACACGGTCGAGACGCGGCCCGACGGGGAAGACTCGCTTCCCGAGCGCGTGTCGGTCGGCCGGGTCGACCCGAACCAGCCGATGGACATCATCGCGCCGCTGAGCGAGCAGCTGACCCGGTGGCAGGACAACGGCAACCAGACGGTGGTGTCGGTCCAGACGCTGACCGTCCTGCTCGAGTACGTGGACTTCGACACCGCGTTCCGGTATCTCCACATCCTGACCCACCGGGTCGGGGCCGTCGACGCCATCGGGGTCTACCACATGGATCCGGACGTTCACGACGAAAAGACGATCAACACGCTCGAAACGCTGTTCGACGCGGTCGTGGAGGTGTCCCCGGACGGCGAGGAGTGGTCGGTGACCGAGACGTACGGCGACCGGACCGCGACCAGCGACCACACCCAGAACCACGACACGGACGTCGAGATCGACGACACCGACGGCGGCGTGTTCGATGCCATCCGGGACTCGCTGTCGTCGCTGTTCTCGGGCGGAGACGCCGCCGCGTCGAACGGCGAGAACTCGACGCAACGACCGACCACCGACGGCCCGGCGAGCCCCTCCGACTCGCCCGCCGGAAACGCGGTCGACGACGTGCCGAACGACGCGATGCTCACCGACGAGGACCGCATCCGCGAGCTACTCACCAGTTACGGCGGTCGGATGAAACAGACCGACGTGACCGAGGAGACCGACTGGTCGAAATCCACCGTCAGCCGAAAGCTCTCGAAGATGGAGGACAAAGGCCTCATCACTCGGGTCCAGGTCGGTCGAGGGAACCTCGTCTTCCTGAGCGGTTACGAGCCCGAGACCGCCAAATCGCCGTTCGAGACGGAGTCGAGCTGATCATGTTCGGTGTCAGTCACGCGCGGATGCGGTCGATCGGCCGCGTCGCGAAACCGAGCGGCCAGAGAGGTTACGATCACAGAGTATGAGTGAATCAACAGGGAGTCAGAACGAGACCGGTTCCATGCCCCAGCAAGCGACAGTCCTGATAGCCGACGACGAGCGGCCGATCACCGACGCGTACGCACAGTGGCTCGAAGAGGAGTACGCGGTCCGGACCGCCTACAGCGGTTCCGAGGCGCTCGACAAGCTCGACGCCGAGGTCGACGTCGTGCTCCTCGACCGGCGGATGCCCGACATCTCGGGCGAGGACGTGCTCGACGAGATCCACGATCGGGGGCTCACCTGCCGGGTCGCGCTGGTCTCGGCGGTCGAACCCGACTTCGACATCCTCGAACTCGGCTTCGACGCGTACCTCGAAAAGCCGGTGTCGAACGCCGAAGAGCTCCTCGAGACCGTCGAGACGCTGGTGCGGCGCACCACCTACGACGCTCAGATGCGGCGGTTCCTGTCGCTGGCGAACAAGAAGGCCGCGATCGAAGCCAAGAAGGCCCCCGAAGAACTCGAAGCCAACGACGAGTACGTCGAACTCACCGAGGAGATCGCCGAACTTCGCACCCGCCTCTCGGAGACGGCGACCGAACTCGACGACGACGACCTCCGGGCGGAGTTCTACGACCCCGAGGGCTGACTCGTCTCGCTGACGCCGGGACGTGACGGGCTCGAACGCCGCGCGGTCGGATCTCGGGTCGGTTCACCGATCGCCGACTTTTTGACAGAACGGCCCGCAGAGCCGGTATGGAAGCCGACGAGATCCACCCGCAGGCGCGGGCGATGCTCGACCGGCGCGAGCGGCTCGGCCTCGCCCCGATCCGAGAGGTCGGGCTCGGCCGCTTGCGCCTCCTGATGCGGCTCACGAACTGGGTTCAGAACCGGAACCCCCCGTCGGTCGGCCGGACCGTCGATCGGACGATCCCGGGGCCCGACGGCGACCTCCCGGTCCGACTCTACCGGCCCACCGGCGAGGGGCCGTTCCCGACGGTGGTCTACTTCCACGGCGGCGGGTACGTCATCGGCGATCTGGCGAGCCACGATCTACTGTGTCGCCATCTGACCCGCGAGAGCGACTGCGTGGTGATGGCGGTCGACTACCGGCTCGCGCCCGAGCACCCGTTCCCGGCGGCGGTCGAGGACGCCTACGCCGCGACGAAGTGGGCGGCCGACAACACCGACGCGCTCGCGGGCGACGGTCGGCTGGCGGTCGCGGGCGACAGCGCGGGCGGCGCGCTGGCGGCCGTCGCGTCCCTGATGGCGGCCGAGAAGGCGGGCCCCGATATCGACTATCAGGCGCTTCTGTACCCCGGCGTCGGCGTCGAGGACGGTCAGGAGTCGGTCGAGAAACACGGCGGTCGGGTCTTAGAGCGGGGGGATCTAGAGTGGTTCCGTGAGTGCTACTTCGAAAGCGACGTTCACGAGCGCAACCCCTACGCCGACCCGTCGAACGCCTGTGACCTCTCGGGGGTCCCGCCGGCGACGGTCCTCACCGCGGGCTTCGACCCGCTCCGGGACGGCGGCGCGAACTACGCCGACCAGTTGGCGGCCGACGGCGTCGACGTCCGCCACGTCAACTACGACGACATGATCCACGGCTTCGCGACCATGACCGAGGAGATCGACCGCGCCCGCGAGGCCATCGCCGAGATCGCCGACCACCTCCGTGCGGCGTTCGACGAGTCCGAATCGACTCGCTGATCGCGGTTCGTTTAAGTGGTTCTGGCGATAAGGTGTAGATACGAGGCGAAACGGATCGCCGTTCTCCCGAAGCAATCGCCCGCCGAGCCACGGCGTTCGACGGTTCGACGAGCCGTATATTTAAACCGCGTCGCGCCGCTAGAGGTGGGTGATGACCGAGAGCGACTCCGACGCGGCGCTTCCGACGTGGCAACACGACCCCGCGGACGAGCGCCGCTTCAGCCGGCGTGCCGGCGACGGCGCGGTCGCGCGCGCGGACCTCCAGCGCGACGGCATCGTCCGTCAGTGGGGGCCGGTGACGCCGGCCGCGACCCAGATCGGCCGTGCGCGCTCGCCCGACGCGGACCTCTCCGACAGCGTCCGCCGACTCCACGAGGAGCGCCACGCCGCGATGGCCGGCCACAGCGAGCGGATGCACCGCCTCGACAAGCTCCGGATCACCCACGCCCTCTGCAACGACCTGTCGCTGACGCCGTGGCAACGCGACCGGGTCATCGGCGTGATGGCCGACCTCGATCTCACCGCGTTCGGGAGCCAGCGGGCGATCCCGAAGGTCGCGCTCGTCACGATCCGCCACGTCGTCGACACCGAGCGCGAGCGGTACCTCGGGCTCCACGACGCCGAGTGGATCGGGAGCCTCCCGCCCGAGCGCCTCGAAGCCCTCTACGATCAGTTCGACTCGATCACCGACGATCCGGCGTTCGCCGACCTCGCCGAAAAACACGGCATCGACATCACGAGCCTGAACCGGCTCCGACGGGTCCTGAGAGACCAGATCGACGAGCGGGGGCTCGACGAGGCGGTCCACGGCCACAACCCCTACCGCGACCCGAACCTCCCGAGCCTCGAAACCCGAGGGTCCGGCGACGGGCGGAGCGGCGGCTTCGAGGAGACGCGAGACCAGTAGAACCCGGATCGGCTTCCGCTCGTATATTCTCCTTATCGCCAAAAGCACTTAAACGACCGCCGGACGCGAGCGATCGACTCGGCAACGACTCCCACATTCACCAATCTTTTTACGTGTGTCCTCGGAGTTTGCACCCGTACCTCTCGGCCCCGACGCGATCGACCCGGGGCCGGGTCCGCACCCGACATGACCGACACGTCGCCCTCGCTGGTGCCCGACGACGAGCAGTCGCGCGACCGCCTCCGGACGCTGTTGGTCGTGTGCTGTGTCGCGGCCGTCGCGCTCGCCGCGATAGTCGTGCCAGCGGTCTCCTCGTCGGGGCTGGGCGACTCGCCGCTGGGCTCGACCGTCCCGCAACCGAACGCCGACCCGTACGACGCCGCGCCCGCCGGTAGCGGTGGCGGCGCCGGCGCGCTCTCCGGGGGCGGGAGCCTCGGCGCGCTCAATCCCGGCGAGCGAACCGACGTGGGCGGGCCGCTGGCGAGCGACGGCGCCAGCGCCTTCCGATCGCAGAACGCCGCGGTCCACTTCACCGTCCGAGCCAGCGCGAAGAGCTACTGGCGGACCGGCGCGTACGACACCTACACCGGTGCTGGCTGGGAGCGATCCGGCGAGCCCCGACCGTACACCGGGCCGCTCGGCGGCGAGGGAATCGCCGGCGAGCGCGTCGAGTACCGGGTCCGACTCAATCAGTCGGCGACCGCGCTCCCGAGCGTCTGGCGTCCCGAATCGATCTCGGGCGTCGACTCGCCGCTCGTCACCGACCGCCGTGCGTTCGCCAGCGAGACGGCCCTGCCGGCGGGCACGACCTACACGGGCGTGAGCCACCGACCTCCGCAGGACCCGACGTTGCTCCGCACCGCGGGCCGCGAGTACCCCGACGAGATCGAGTCGCGGTACACCGCCCTGCCCGAGGACACCGAGCGCCGGCTCGCCCCGTTCACCGCGAACCTGACCGCCGACGCCGACTCGCCGTACGGGACCGCGACCCGGATCGAATCGTGGCTCGAAGCGAACAAGAGCTACTCGCTGAACGCCAGCCGCCCCGGCGAGGACGCGGCCGCCGAGTTCGTCTTCGAGATGGAGCAAGGCTACTGCGAGTACTTCGCGACCTCGATGACAGCGATGCTCCGGTCCCAGGGCGTCCCCGCCCGGTACGTCGTCGGCTACTCGACCGGCCAGCAGGTCGGGCCAAACACCTACGAAGTCCGGGGGATGAACGCCCACGCGTGGGTCGAGGTGTACTTCCCGGAGGTCGGGTGGGTCCGGTTCGACCCCACGCCGGGGAGCGACCGACTCCGGGCCGAACAGGCCGCGCTCGAAAACCGGACCGGCGAGACCGACTACGACCCCGTCGAGGAGGGGAGCCCGAACGAGACGTTCTCCGCGGAGGGCACCGTGACGCCCGGGGCGGGCCAGACGGGCGGGGACGGTGTCGGCACCGCCACCGGCGCGACGGCCGACGCCACCGCCGGTGGCTCGACGGCGGGCCCGGCGACCGAGGGCGGGTCGGACGGGACGGCCGACGGCGAACCCGGGACCGCGACCGACCCGGGGGCGTCGACCGGCACGCCCGACGGCTCGGGCGCGACGGCGGACGACGCCGGCGGGACGCAGTCGGGCGAGTCCGGCGGGGAAGAGAGCGGATCGGACGAGACGACCGGCGGAGAAGCGACCGAGACGACCGGCGACGGATCGAGCGAACCGGGCGAAACGACCGACGACGCCGAGGACACCGACGACACTGACGGGACCGACGAGACCGACAGCTCCGAAAAGACCGACGAGACCGACAACTCCGAAGAGATCGACGAGACCGACGGGGCCGACGAGACGGCCGCCGCCGGCTACGACGTTTCGCTCAACCGCACGCCGGTGCCGGGCGCGACCGTGACCGCGACCGTCGCTCGCGACGGATCGCCGGCGTCGGGCGTGGAGGTCCTGTTCAACGGCGAGCCGGTCGGGACGACCGACGACGCGGGACGAGTGTCCGGCGAGGTCCCCTACGCCCGGAACCTCACCGTGACGGTACGCGAGGTCTCCCGGACCGCCGCGGTGGGGTCGCTGGCGTTCGACCGCCCCGCCTCGGTCTCGACGCCGCCCGGCGCGCTCTCGGTCGCCAACGAGACCAACGGTTCTCGATCGTACGCGCTCGAGACCAACGCCACGCTGACCGTATCCGGCGAGATCGTCACCGGCGGCGAGGTGGTCGTGACCGCGACGGTCGACGACGTCCCGCTCCGGAACGCCGACGTGCGGGTCGGCGGCGAGCGAGTCGCCGAGACCGACCGCCGGGGTCGGGCAGAGATCCGACTCCCCGACTCGCCCGGTCCCGTCACGGTCGCGGCCTCGCGCGGCCCGGTGTCGGGCGAGACGACCGTCGAACTCCCGGCGCTGAACGTCACCGCCGAGCCGTCGCTTCCGGTCGCCCTGCCGGCCACCGGCGTCGAGGTGTCGGCGAACTACGACGGCGAGCCGGTGGCGAACGCGTCGGTGGCGGTCGGCGGCGCCGACCTGACAACCGGCGTCGACGGCACCGTGACCGCCCGGCTCCCGTTCGCGTCGAGCGCCGACGTCGTCGTCTCGGCCGACGGCCAGACCGCCCGGGAGACCGTCTCGGGGCTGTTCGCGAACCTCGCGGGCGTCCTGCTCGGGGTCGCGCTCGCGGTCGGCGGGCTGGCCTTGTTCGCGGCTCGACGGGGCGTGACGCCCCGACGCGTCGCGGGCGTCGTGCTCGCCGCGACGACCGCCTTGCCGCGGCTCGCGGTCGCCGCGCTGTTCGGGATCGCGGCGTTCCTCGAAGAAGCGATCGCGTCGGTCGCGGCCGCGCTCCGGGAGCTCGTGGCCCGCGAGACGACCGTCCGCGAACTGCTCGCGCGGCTCCGGGCGTGGCTGGGCGAGCGGATCGAAGCGATGCGGTCGCGGGTTCGCCGGTCGGTCGAGGACCGCGTCGGCACCCCGGCCGCCAACGACGCCGAAACCACCGACGAGGACTCCTATCGGACGCTCCGGGAGGCGTGGCGCGAGTTCCTCGGCGCCGTCTCGGTGCGCCGGCCGGCCGCGATGACCCCCGGCGAGCTCGCGGTCCACGCCGTCCGGGTCGACGACCTCCCGGCCGACGCGGTGGCGACGCTCAGAGACGCGTTCCGGGACGTCGAGTACGGCGCGCGCTCGCCGGCCGACCGACTCGCCCGCGTCGAGGACGCGCTGGCGGCCATCGAGGCGGCGACCCGGCCCGAAGACGACGCCGACGCCGACGGCGCGGGGGGTGAGGACTGATGGGCCGGCGTCTGCTCGGGGGCCTCGGCGCGCTCCTGACCGCGGCCACCGCGGTCGTCGTCTTCGCGCCCGACATCACGGCCGAGCAGGTGGCCGCGGTCGCCGCCCGCCTCGAATCTCGCGACCCTCGGCGACTCCTGCTCGCGCTCGGCGCGGTCGTCGGGCTCTACGCCGCGTGGAGCGCCCGGTCGGGGTCGGCTCGCCCGCCGGTTCCCGTCGGGCCGTCGGCGCCGCTCGAAGGGGTCGGCGACCCGCCCGAGCGCGTCACCGCCGCCGATCGCGCCCGGACCGGTCGGACCCTCGACGAGCGCGTCGCCGACGCGGTCGCGGGCGACCCGGCGGCGCTGGCGTCGGTCCGGGCGACCCTCGCAGAGACCGCGGAGGCGGCTCACGCCCGCCGGGCTGACTGCTCGCCCGAGGCGGCGACCCGGGCGGTCGAGACCGGCGCGTGGACCGCCGACCAGACCGCCGCGGCATTTCTCGCCACCGAGGACGGGCCGGCGTTCCCGCTCGGGGCCCGGCTCCGAAAGTGGCTCGACCCCGAGGCCGAGCGCCGGCGCCGCATCGAGCGCACGGTCGCGGCGCTCGAGGACCCCTTCGACGCCGGATCGACCGGAGACGGAGGTGAGGCGACGTGACCCGCGAGCGCGTCCCGCGGTGGCGGGGCGGCCTCGCCGGGACGCTCCTGCTGACCGCGATCGGCCTGCTGTACGCCGAACCGCGGCTGTTGGCGGCCTCGGTCGTCCCGCTGAGCTACGTCGCGTACGGCGCGCTCTCGGCGCTGTCGGACGCGCCCGCGCCGAGCGTCGAGCGGTCGTTCTCGCCCGCAGAGCCGCCACCGGGCGCGACCGTCGAGGTGAAACTCACCGTCCGCAACGAGGGCGAGTCGGCGCTCGCGGACCTCCGGCTCGTCGACGCGGTCCCCGACGAGCTACGGGTGGTCGAGGGGTCGCCGCGCGCCGCGCTCGCGCTCCGGCCGGGCGAGACCGCGACGGCGACGTACTCGGTCGTCGCCACCCGCGGGGACCACGCGTTCGGCGACCCCGCGGTCCGGGTCCGGACGCTGAGCGGGACCGACCGGGCGACCGTCGCGGTCGAGGCGTCGGGCGCCGACACCCTCTCGTGCTCGCTCGGAGTGTCCGAGCCGCCGTTCGCGAGCCCGTCGCCCCGCCGGGTCGGCACCCACACGACCGACTCGGGCGGGGAGGGAATCGAGTTTCACTCCACCCGGGAGTACCGGCCGGGCGACTCGCTGAGCCGGATCGACTGGCGGCGGTTCGGCAAGACCGGCGACCTCACGACGGTCCGGTTCCGCGAGGAGCGGGCGGCTCGGACCGTGGTCGTCGTGGACGCCCGTCCCGTCGCGCGGGCGACCGCCCGGGCCGGCTACCCGAACGGCGCCGAGCTGTCGGCGTACGCGGCCGAACGCCTGTACGACGCGCTCACCGCGGCGGGCGTGGCGACGACCGTCACCGCGGTCGGGCTCCGGGACGGCGACTACGAGGGCGCGCTCCCGCCCGACGGCCTCCCGTGGGTCGGCACCGACGACGGGGTCGGGAGCGCCCGGCGGGTCTTCGCGGCGGTCGGGCGCGCGGCCGAGCGCGACGACCCCGGATCGGTCCCGACCGACGAGTCCGACGGCTCGCTGGCCGCGCCGGCCGCCGGGCCCCGGGAGCCGACGGCCGAGCGCCCGGACGATGCGGCCGACGCCCCCGGCGCGGCGGCCCCGGACGGCGGTCGGACCGACCCCGTGATCCGCCGGCTGTTGGCCCGACTGCCGGCGGACTCGCAGGTCGTGCTGGTCTCGCCGGCGCTCGACGGCTGGCCCGAGTCGCTCGCGGAGTCGCTTGCGGTCCGGGGTCACGAACTGGCGGTCCTCAGCCCCGACGTGACCGGCGACGACTCGCCGGGCCGGACGGTCGCGGCCGCCAGACGGACGCTACGGCTCTGGGACCTCCGGGCGACCGGCGCGTCGACGGTCGACTGGGACGTCGCCGACCCGCTCGACGTCGCGCTCGAACGATCGCTACGGACGCTCCTCGCACACTCATGACAGACGCTACTCCCGATCGTGCGCCCGACAGCCCGACCGACACCGTCCCGGAGCGAAACTGGGCCCCGACCCGAACGAGCACCGCGATCGCCGGACTCGGCACCGTCTGTGGCGTCGCGCTCCTGAGCCGGCTCGCGGGGGTCGGCGCCGGCGTGCCGGTCGCCGGGGCGGGCGCGGTCGGGCTCGCGGCCGCGCTCTGGCTGTTGGACCTCGACTCGTGGCGGGTCTCCGGGACGCTGGCGGCGAGCCTCCTCGTCGTGCCCGCGGTCGGCGCTGTCGCGGCCGGGATCGGCTACGAACTGCTCGTCGAGTTCGCGGCGGTGTTCCCCGCACCGAACCCGACCCGGGTGGCGGGCCAGAGCCTCCGGCTCCTCGGGATCGCGGCGGTGCTCTGTGGCTGTACGCTCGCGGTCTTCGGCGCGGCCGCGTCGGTCCGGCGGGTCGCCACCGGCGAGACGCTGGGGCGGTGCTGGGGGCTGGTGGTCCGGACCGCCGTCGTCCCGGTTGCGGTCGCCGTCGGGCTCGCGGCCACCGCCCTCGCGACGGAGTACGATCTGGTGGCGGTCGACCGGATCGTCGACCGGGTCGCGACCGGGGCGTCGGGCTGGCTGTTCGCCCCCGCCGCGTCCGACCCGGAGATCGGGTCGTTCGCCGCGGTGGTCGCGGCCGCGGCGTTCGCGACCTACCGGGCGCTCCGGGCGCTCCCGACCCGCGAACTCGCGGGCGGGGCGACGGTCGGCGACCTCGAAGTGGCGGCCGTCGCGGACGCCCTCGACCGCGCGGCGGTCTGGGTCGCGACCGCGGCGCTGGCCGCGCTCCCGATCGCACTCCTCGTCGGCGTCGCGGTCCCGACCGACGCCCTCCGCGCGGCGCTCCCGCCCGCCGCCTTCGATCCGCTCGTCGACGTGACCACCGACACCGGGCTTCGCCGCGCCCTCGTCGGGCTGACCGTCGGCGCGCTCGCGGTCGCGGTCGCGCTCGGGCTCGTGAGAGGGTCGGCCCGCACGCCGACCGCCGACCTGCTCGTCGGCTACGCGCCGTACGCCGCGGGCGTCGCGATCGCCGCCGCGTCGTGGGTCGCCGGCGAACGGGTCGTCGACGGACTGGTCGCGTTCGTCGCCGGGCGGCTCGACGCGGCGCTCGCCGACCAGTTCCGCCGGCTCTCTGGGGGAGTCGTCGACTTCTACGGCGCCGAGACCGTCGTCGTCGGGCTCGCCGCGCTGGTGGCGTTTCTGGCGGCGCTCGGCGTGTTCGCCCTCTGGTTTTGCTTCGCGATCGGGCTCGTCGCCGACGCGATCGCCGGGCCGTCGCTCGCGGCCGGCGGGCTGTTCGTCGCGGCGGCGTTCGCGGGGACGCTTGACGTGCCCCTCTGGACGGTGCTCGCGGGGCTCGCGCTCGCGCTCGTCGTCTGGGACGCGGGGGAGTTCGCGACGACGCTCGGCGCCGAGGTCGGTCGGCGAGCCGACACCCGCCGCGCCGAACTGTTGCACGCGGTCGGAACGGTCGCGGTCGGGGGGCTCGCGCTCGCGGCCGCCGACGGCGTGGCGGACGCGATCCCGTCGGCGGCGCCGACGGCGGTCGGCGGCGTGACCGTCGCGCTCGTCGGCGCGGTCGGCGCGATCGTCCTGCTGGTGGCGGCGCTCCGGTGAGCCGGCCGCCGGTCGCGCGGACTTACAGCTCGTGGGTCCGGCCTTCGTCGCCGGTCTCCGGGAGCGCCGACTCGGATTCGCCGGCGGCGTCGACCGCATACGTCCGGATCGCCGCCGACGGAACCACCCACACCTCCGCGGCGTACCAGCAGAACAGCCGACTCGCCTCCGCGTGGGCCGCGTCGGCGTCGCCCGCCCGAACCCGCCCGACGTACCGCGGGTCGTCGCCGGCCTCGTCGCGGGCGAACACCTCCCACGTCCGGTCCGGGTCCGCACGCGCGGGTCCGACCTTCGCGCGTCTCGCTTTCTCGACCATGGACGGCGATTCGAACGGGGCGAAAAACGAGTTGCGGCGGTTCCCGGCCCGCGGGAGCCGCCCCGATGACGTTCGGCGCGCCGCTCAGGTGGGCGTGACAGCGGGCACGTCGACCCGATCGAGCACGTCAGCGACGACCGCCTCCCGGTCGACGCCCCGGACGCCCGCCTCGTCGGTCAGCACCAGCCGATGGGCGAGCGCCGGCCGTGCGACCCGCTTGACGTCGTCGGGCACCACGTAGTCGCGGCCGTTGACGACCGCGCCGGCGCGGGCGGCCTCGAACAGCCGCTGGACTCCGCGCGGCGAGACGCCGACGTCGATCCGGTCGTCCTCTCGGGTCGCCCGCCCGAGCGCGACCACGTAGTCCCGGAGCTTGTCGTCGACCCGGATGCCTTCGAGCACCCGTTGGATCTCGGGGACCTCCCGGCCCTGCAGGACCGCCTCGACGCTCGGGGCCTTCGCGACCCGGTCGGCCCGCCGGTCGATGAGTTCGCGCTCGCCGTCGAAGTCGGGGTAGCCCATCTCGGTCTTGACGATGAACCGGTCGCGCTGGGCCTCCGGCAGGCCGAAGGTGCCCTGCTGTTCGACCGGATTCTGGGTCGCGAGCACGAAGAACGGCTCGGGGAGCCGGTGGGTGTCGCCGTCGACGGTGACCTGTCCTTCCCCCATGGCTTCGAGGAGCGCGGCCTGAGTCTTGGGCGGCGCGCGGTTGATCTCGTCGGCCAGTACCACGTTCGCGAAGACGGGGCCGGGCGAGAACTCGAAGTCGCCGGTCCCCTCGTTGTACACGTTCGAGCCGGTGATGTCGGCCGGGAGGAGGTCGGGAGTGAACTGGATGCGCGAAAACGAGAGTCCGAGCGCGTCGGCGAAGCTCCGGGCGGTCAGGGTCTTGCCCGTGCCGGGCACGTCCTCCAGCAGGACGTGGCCCCGGGCGAGGATCCCGGTGAGGACGGTTTCGAGGAACTCCCGGTCGGCGATGACCGCGTCGCCGACCGCGTCGAGGACGCGCTCGCATCGCTTCGTTGCGGTCGGTTGGTCCATGCGCCGACATCTCGGCGCCCGATTAAAAGGGTTCGGCCCGCCTCGGGCGATCGCGGTCGCTCCGGGGCGAAAGGCGTTAGACGACCGGCCCCTACCGCCCGGACGTGGACGAGACAATCGAGTGGCTCCGCGAGCGCCCCTACTACGACGGCCAGATCGCGGCCCACCGCACCCGACCCGGACGGGCGGGCGAGACCCGCGACGTGGCGCTCGAATCGCGACTGGAGTCGGCGCTCGCCGACCGCGGGATCGAGGCGCTCTACCGCCATCAGGCCGCCGCGGTCGAGGCGGTCCGCGGCGGGGCGAACGCCGTCGTCGCCACGCCGACCGCCAGCGGCAAGAGCCTGACCTACACCGTCCCCGCGTTCGAGCGCGCGATGGATCACGGCGGGCGGACTCTCTACGTCGCCCCGCAGGTCGCGCTCATCAACGACCAGCACGAGACGCTGTCGGGGCTCGCGCGCGACCTCGGGTTCGGGAGCCGCGTCTCGGTCGAGCGATACACCGGTCGGCTCGACCGGACGGACAAAGAGGCGGTCCGGGACCGCCGGCCGACCGTCCTGCTCGTGACCCCGGACATGCTCCACTACGCGCTGTTGCCCCACGCCTACCGGCTCTGGGACTGGTTCTTCAAGGGCCTCGAAACGGTGGTGCTCGACGAGGTCCACGAGTACCGCGGGGTGTTCGGGAGCCACGTCTCGCTCGTGGTACGCCGGCTCCGGCGGGTCTGTGAGCGCTACGATTCGGACCCCGATTTCGTCTGCTGTTCGGCCACCATCGGCAACCCGGTCGAACACGCCGCGAGCGTGACCGGCGAGCCCGAATCATCGTTCCGGCTCGTCGACGAGGACGCGAGCGCGACCGGCCCGACCCACTGGGTATTGTGGAACCCGCCCGAGTACGAGAACCCCGCGGCGGGAGCCAGCGGCCGCCGCACGTCGAGCCACACCGAGACCAAGCGGCTGTTCGCCGACCTCGTCTCGAAGGGCTACCAGACGCTGACGTTCACCCGGGCGCGACAGGCCGCCGAGCGGTACGCGATGGAGAGCGCCGACGAACTCCGCGAGCGCGGTCGCGGGGACCTCGCGCCCGACGTGACCGCGTATCAGGCCGCGCTGGATCGCGACCGACGAAGCGAGATCGAAGACGGGCTCCGGGACGGCGAGATTCCGGGCGTCTGGAGCACGAACGCCTTGGAGCTCGGGGTCGACATCGGCGGGCTCGACGCCGTCCTGCTCGACGGCTACCCCGGCACTCGGATGGCGGCGTTCCAGCAGGCCGGCCGCGCCGGCCGGGGCGAGGACCCCGCGCTGGTGGGGCTGGTCGCGGGCGAGGACCAACTCGACCAGTACCTGATGAGCGATCCCGACGAGCTGTTCGACGGCGACCCCGAGCGCGCGGTCGTGAACCCCGCGAACGACGAACTGATGCCCGATCACGTCCGCTCGGCGGCTCGCGAGACGTGGCTCGAACCCGCCGACGAGCGCTTCTTCGGCGAGGAGTTTTCGGATCTGGTCGCGGGGCTCGAAGACGCGGGCGAACTCGAGCGCCGCACCACCGCCGAGGGAGTCCGGTGGACGTACGACGGCGGCGGCAGTCCCCAACACGAGACGAGCCTCCGGACCATCGACGACCGCGAGGTGAACCTGCTCGACCGCAGGAACGGCGAGACCGTCGCGACCCTACCATTTGGCGACGCGCTGACCGACGCCCACCCCGGCGCGATCTACTACCACCAGGGGCAGGCCTACGAGGTGGTCGAACTGGACCTCGACGCCGGCGTCGCCGAACTCACGCCGACGTGGGCCGACTACTACACCAAGGTCCTCCACGAGAAGGCCATCACCGTCGAAGCCGACCGCCGCGAGAAGCGCCTCTCGACCCGCGAGGACGTCCCGGTCCGACTCGCGGACGTCACGATGCGCAAGCAGATCACCGGGTTCGAGCGCCGGGACGGGACCACCGGCGACGCGCTGGCTCGCGAGTCGCTCGACCTCCCGGAGCTGTCGCTGTCCACGACGGCGCTGTACTTCACCGTCCCCGCCGACGTCGAGGCCGAGGTGCGCGAGCGCGGGGACTTCCCCGGCGCCATCCACGCCGCCGAGCACGGGCTGATCTCGCTGTTCCCGCTCGAACTCCTCTGCGATCGGGGCGACATCGGCGGCCTGTCGACGCCCCGCCACCCCCACACCGACCAGAGCACGATCTTCGTCTACGACGGCTACCCCGGCGGCGTCGGACTGGTCCGGGAGGGCTACGAGACCGTCGAGTCGCTCCTTTCGACCACCGCCGAGATGATCGGCGGCTGTGACTGCGACTCGACCGGCGGGTGTCCGGCCTGCGTCCAGTCGCCCCACTGCGGGAACGCAAACGAGCCGCTCGACGCCGAGCGGGCCGAGTACCTGTTGGGGGCGCTGACCGAGCCGGACGCCACGTAGCGCCGGCCCGGGGTGTTCGAAAAAAGCGGGGGCGAGCCGTCGGGGCGGGCTCGCTCAGCTCGAGGGCGTATCGAGGCTCCAGCCGGGGTCGCGTCCCGTGCGCTCGATGTGGTCGGACCGACACGCCGGACAGTAGTCGGGGGCCGTCGCGTGGCTTCGGGGGACGTAGACCGCGCCGCCACACGCCACGCAGGCGTCGTCGACGACCGTCGCGCAGTCGGCACAGACGTTGAAATCGTCGACCGTGAGATCGCGCAGCGGTTCGAGTTGTTTATCCAAGATGTACTCGTCGATGACCGTCTGGCAGTTCTGGCACGGTTGCATGGCGATACGAGTAGTTCCTTGAGACCACACCACATAGTCTTGTCGCTGTCGTGGGAATTTGCCGACGGCGACAGTCCGGGGAGGCCCGGACGCTCGCCACCGCGCGTCGGTCCGACGACCCAGCGACCGGACCCGGCGCTCGAACCGACCCGATTTTGGTACTGCGCACCGAGCACACACACGATGGCGAGTGACACCGACGAGGACGTCCCCGACGTGCCGATCGTCTGCTCGGAGTGCGAGACCACCAGCCGGGTCCCGCTTCCGGAGCTCGAAGCGACGCTCGCGCGCCACAACGACCGTCGACACGGCGGCGACCCGGTCGCGGAGGTCGACCCCGACCTCGCGGACACGCTGGCGGACCTCGTCGCCGAGGACCTCCAGTTGTTAGACGAGTAGGGGTCAGTCGTCGGCGGGCGCCGACTCCGCGCTCGCGTCGAGATGCTCGCGGGCGCCTTCCCGGATCACCCGCTCGGGCCCGGTCACGCACTCGCGCCGGAGATCGGGGAACTGTCCGTCGAGAAGTTCGACCGCCGTCCCGTCGAGCGTCGCGGCGGTCTCGACGGGCTCGCCGGCGAGGTGCTCGGTGAGGAGGCTGGCGACCGCGGTACTGACCGCACAGCTCTCGCTCTCGAAGCTGAGTTCCTCGATGGTGCCGTCGGACCCGACCGAGACGTGGAACTCGCCCTCGTCGCCACAGGAAGTCTCTGCGGAGTGTTTGGTGAACGTGGCGTCCTCGAGGCCGCCCGCGTTCCGTGGCCGCCGGTAGTGGTCGGCGATGCGGTCGTGATACCGGTCTTCCAGATACTCCTCGAGGCGGTCGCGCGCGCCGTCGAGGGCGTCGAGTAGCCGGTCGATCTCCGCTGTGGTGTTGTAGACGTAGAAGGAGGCCCGGACCGACCCCGGCACGTCGAGCTTGTCGTGGAGCGGCTGGGTGCAGTGGTCGCCCGCCCGGATGGCGATCCCGCGGTCGTTCAGGAGCGACGAGAGGTCGTGACCGTGGACGCCGTCGAGGTTGAACGCGACCAGCCCCGACCGCTCCTCGCCCGCGGGCGGGCCGTAGGTCTCGACGTCGTCGCGGGCGTCGAGGCGTTCGAGCAGGTACTGGGCGAGTTCGTTCTCGTGGTCCCGAACCGCGTCCATCCCGATGTCGTCGAGGTAGTCGGCGGCGGCTCCGAGCGCGATGCCCGCCGCGATGGGCGGGGTCCCGGCCTCGAACTTCCACGGGAGCTCGTTCCAGGTCGACTCGTGGAAGGTGACGTTGCGGATCATCTCGCCGCCGTAGAGGAACGGCTCCATCTCTTCGAGGAGGTGGCGCTTGCCGTACAGACCGCCGATGCCGGTCGGTCCGGCCATCTTGTGGCCCGAGAACGCGAGGAAGTCGGCGTCCATCGCCTCGACGTCGACCGGCCGGGTCGGCACCGACTGGGCGCCGTCGACGAGGATGTACGCGCCCGCGTCGTGGGCCAACTCCGCGAGCGCCGCCACGGGGTTGACCGTCCCGAGCGTGTTCGAGACGTGGGTCACCGAGACGACCGCGGTGTCCGGGCCGATCAGCTCCTTGGCGTGGTCCATGTCGAGGGTGCCGTCGTCGTCGACGCGGATGTACCGGACGTCGGCGCCGGTTCGCTTTGCGACCTGTTGCCATGTCACTAGCGAGGCGTGGTGCTCCATCTCGGTCAGCACCACCTCGTCGCCGGGGCCGAGTTCGTTCAGCCCGAGCCCGTAGGCCACGAGGTTGATGGCTTCGGTGGTGTTTTTCGTGAATATCATCTCCTCGCGGCCGCCGCTCGCGCCCACGAACTCGGCGAGTCGGTCGTGGGCCGCCTCGTAGGCCACCGAGGCCTCGTGGCTCAGCGCGTGGATCCCGCGGTGGACGTTCGCGTTGTAGCCGGCGTAAAACTCCTCGTAGACCTCGTACACCTCGCGGGGCGTCTGGGTCGTCGCCGCGTTGTCGAGGTACGTCAGCGGCTCGTCGTCCACCCGTCGATCCAGCACCGGAAAGTCGTCCCGGACTGACGACACGTCACGTTCCATACCTCCGACTGATCGCAAACTCTCATAAATTTGACCGATGTTTTCCGGGCTCCGTGGCGTTTGTTGAACGGTCACACCCGGTGGACCGATCGCTGTCGGGCCGCCAGTCGCCGCCACTCGCCGACGCTGTGGGCGCTCCGAACCGAACCCCGGCGAACTAACTGGAAGGACTCCGAACGTCGGCGAGATGAAGTCGCCCGAACACGCGGTCCTCGGCGCTCTCACCGCCGGCGCGCTGTCCGTCGCGCTCCCGCTCGGAACGGTAGAGGCGGTCGGACTCTTCGTCTACGGGGTCGGACTCAGCGTCTTCGTCGACCTCGATCACTTTCTCATCGCGCGGTACCACGCCGGTGACTGGTCGCACCTCCGGCGGTGCGTCGGCGATCCGGCGTTCGCGTTCACCCAGCAAGAGCGGGTGTTCGACGGCGTCGACACGACCACGTTAGAGACCCACCGACTGCTGAGCCACGCGCTCGTCGGCGGGGCGCTCGTCGGCGCGATCGCGCTCTACGACCCGGTCTACGCCCGCTTCACCGCAGTCGTGCTGTACGTCCACGTCGTCGCCGACCTCCTGCGGGACGGCGACCTCGCGTGAACGCCCTCGGCGGCGACCCGACCGGACCCGACCCGACACGCCCGTCGCCCGGACGGGCGGCCACGACACCGGCGAGCGGTCCATTTATCCGGTCGCGGCCGCCTACTCCCGCACATGACCGGCGGGTCGCGACTGCCCGGGACGCCCGACGGCGACGGGCGCGACGCCATCGTCCTCCACGTCGACATGGACTGCTTCTACGCGGCGTGCGAGCGCCGCCGGGAGCCCGAACTCCGGGGCGAACCGGTCGTCGTCGGGATGGGCTACGACCCCGGCGAGAGCCACGGCGCGGTCGCGACCGCAAGCTACGAGGCCCGCGAGTACGGCGTCGAGAGCGCACAGGCCATCGGCGAGGCCCTTGACCGACTTCCGCGGCGGGCGGCGGCCGAGACCGATCCCGACCTCGACCCGGCGGCGACGGGCCACTACCGACCGGTGGACATCGACTACTACGAGTCGGTCGGCGAGGAGGTCAAAGAGATCCTCCACGACTCGGCGGACGTGGTCCGCGAGGTCAGCATCGACGAGGCGTACCTCGACGTGACCGACCGGACCGCGTGGACGGTCGCCGAGGGGTTCGCGCGCCACGTCAAGAACCGCATCGACCGCGAGGTCGGCGTCACCGCGAGCGTGGGGGTCGCGCCCAACATGTCGGCCGCCAAGATCGCGAGCGACCACGACAAGCCCGACGGGCTCGTGGTCGTCGAGCCCGGGGAGGTCCGGTCGTTTCTCGCGCCCCTCGACGCGGGCGAGATTCACGGCGTCGGCCCGGTCACGGCCCGCGAGCTCCGGGAGCTGGGAATCGAGACCGCGGGGGACCTCGCGGGCGCGGACCCCGACGCGCTCGAAGCCCGGTTCGGCGAGCGCGGCGCGGAGCTGTACCGGCGGGCGCGCGGCGAAGACGACCGGGAGGTCACCCCGCGGGGCCGACCGAAGAGCCTCTCGCGGGAGTCGGCGTTCACCGAGGCGACCGACGACCCCGACCGCAAGCGCGAGCGCGTCCGGACGCTCGCGGAGGCCGTCGCCGACCGCGCCCGGCGGAAAGGCGCGCTCTACCGGACCATCGCCATCAAGGCGGTGACCCCGCCGTTCGACGTGAACACGCGCGCGACATCGCTTCCCGGCCCGGTCGACGACCCGGAGCTGGTCGAGGAGGTCGCGGTGGAACTGCTCGGGGAGTTCGACGACGAGTCGGTTCGGAAGGTCGGCGTCCGGGTCTCGAACCTCTCGTTCGCCGCGGGCGAGCAGACGAGTCTCGGCGGGTGGGACGGCCAGAGCGCGCCGGACGGCGACGCCGAGCGCACCGGCGTTGCCGACTCCTTCGATGCGTCGGATCCCCCAGAGCTCGACGACGACTCGAACGGACCCACCGACGCGGAAACCGACGCCGATCCAGCGGGTCAATCGTCGCTGGCGGACTTCTGACGCCTGCCGGAACGGCCAGACTCAAGAGCGACGACGACAAGACTCCGGTGTGACAAAGCGTGAATCGGACGAGTCGTGACACGGTCGCTCGACGTACAGGCGAACGCGGAGCGACGGATCCGGTCGGAGGCGTGCGTCGATGAACCGCAACGACCGCTCGATCGTCGGGCTGGTGATGGTCGCCCACGGGATGGTCCACACCTACGAGCTGTCGATCCCGATCCTCGTGACCATCTGGCTCGACCTGTTCGAGGTGAACCCGGGGACGATGGGGCTGGTCGTCTCGGCCGGCTACGCGCTGTTCGGACTCGGCGCGCTACCCGGCGGCTTGCTCGCCGACGCCTACGGCTCGCGCCGGCTCATCATCGCGTGTCTGGTCGGGATGGGCGGGTCGTTCGTCCTGTTGAGCCTCGCGCCGAGCGTGCCGGTGATCGCCGCGGCGCTCGTGCTCTGGGGGATCGCCGCGAGCGTCTATCACCCCTCGGGGCTGTCGCTCATCAGCAAGGGCGTCTCCCAGCAGGGGTCGGCGTTCGCCTACCACGGGATGGCCGGGAACCTCGGCATCGCGCTCGGCCCGCTGACGACCGCGGTGCTGTTGCTGTTTTTCGACTGGCGGCTCGTGGTCGGCCTGCTGGCCGTGCCGGCGGCGATCGCGGTGGTGTTCGCGCTGACCGTCGAGTTCGACGAGACCGCGGGCGTCGACGCCTCCGCCACCGACGGGGGCGACGCCCGAGCCGACGGCGGCGTCTCGTCGCTCGCGGAGTTCGTCGGCGACTCGAAGACGCTGTTCTCGGGCGCGTTCGTCCTCGTGTTCGTCGTCGTGATGTGCTCTGGGCTCTACTACCGCGGCGTCCTCACGTTCCTGCCGGAGATGCTCGCGAACCAGTCGCTGTTCGATCCCGTCGAACTCGGGGGCCGGGAGATCGAACCCTCCCGGTACGTCTACTCGGGCCTGCTGATGATCGGGATCGGCGGCCAGTACGTCGGCGGGATGCTCACCGACCGCATCCGCGTCGAGCGCGGGATCACCGGGGCGTTCGCCGCGCTGGCTGTCATCGCGCTCCTGTACATCCCCGCGCTCAACGCCGGGCTGATTACACTGCTGGCGGCGAGCGCCGCGCTCGGGTTCGCGCTGTTTGTCGTCCAGCCGCTGTATCAGGCGGCGGTCGCCCAGTACACGCCCGCGGGGACTCGCGGGCTGTCGTACGGGTACACCTACCTCGGCGTGTTCGGCATCGGCGCCGCCGGGGCGGGGATCGCGGGGTTCGTGCTCGAACTGTTCGACCCCACCGTGCTCTTCGTGGTGCTATGTGGGTTCGCCGCGGTCGCGACCGTCTTCGGCGGACTGTTGTCGGTGCGCTCGGACCCGAGTGCCTAACCGCCGACCGACCGCGCCCCGAGCCCGGACAGTTATAGGGTCCGGGCGTCAGGTCACGACCGAGAGATGTCGCAGGAACGCATGGCGGTCGCGGACGTGAGCGAGGGCGTCGGCGGAGACGCCGGCACGCCGGGCGACCCGGTCGAGCTCCCGGTCGTCGAGGTGCTGACCGGTCGGGCGTTCATCACGGGCAAGTCCGGTTCCGGGAAGTCGAACACCGCGAGCGTCGTCGTCGAGAAGCTCCTCGACGGCGGCTATCCGGTGATGATCGTGGACGTCGACGGCGAGTACTACGGGCTCAAAGAGGAGTACGAACTGCTCCACGCCGGCGCTGACGAGGAGTGTGACATTCAGGTCGACGCCGAGCACGCCGAACGGCTCGCCACCCTCGCGCTCGAGGACAACGTCCCCATCATCCTCGACGTGTCGGGGTATCTGAACGAGAGCGACGCCAAGGACCTGCTGACCGCTGTCGCGCGCCAGCTGTTCGCCAAGGAGAAGAAGCTCAAAAAGCCGTTCTTGCTCGTGGTCGAGGAGGTCCACGAGTACATCCCCGAGGGCGGCGGGATGGACGAGTGTGGCAGGATGCTCATCAAGATCGGCAAGCGCGGGCGCAAACACGGCCTCGGGGTCGCGGGCATCAGCCAGCGCCCCGCCGACGTGAAAAAAGACTTCATCACCCAGTGTGACTGGCTCGTCTGGCACCGGCTCACCTGGAACAACGACACGAAAGTCGTCGGGCGCATCCTCGGAAGCGACTACGCCGACGCCATAGAGGACATGGACGACGGCGAGGCGTTTCTCACCACCGACTGGTCCGAGGAGACCCGCCGGGTTCAGTTCCACCGCAAGCAGACGTTCGACGCCGGCGCGACCCCCGGGCTGGAGGACTTCGAGCGCCCGGACCTCAAGTCGGTGAGCGACGACCTCGTCAGCGACCTCCGGGAGATCAGCGAGGCCGAGAGCCAGCGCGAAGACGAGATCGAACGCCTCCGGATGGAGGTCGCAGAGAGAGACGACCGGATCGAGGACCTCGAACGACAGCTAGAGGAGGCCCGCGAGATGGAGGCGGTCGCCGACCAGTTCGCGAAGGCGATGCTCGACACCTCCCGGAACCGGCGCGCGAACCCCTACGTCGGCGCCGACGGCGGCCAGCAGGCCGCGCTCGGCAGTTACGAGTCCGCAGAATCCGACGACCCGCCGGCCGACGCCGACGGCGGCGACGACGCTGACGGCGACCGCGACCCCCTCGATGCGATCCGGGAGGAGCTAGACGCCCTCGAACCGGTCGAGCGCGGAATGTTGGCCCACTACCTCCGGGAGGGTCCGGGGACGCCGGTCGAGGCCCACGTCGCGGCCGGCGGCGCCGACGACCGCGAGATCGCGTACAACCACAATCGCCGGCTCCGCCAGCGCGGGTTCGTCCAGCACGCGGGCGGCGGGGAGTACGTCGCCTCGCTCCCGTCGCTGCTCGCGGCGCTGACCGACGGCGAGATGGACGACGACAGCAGGAAGGAGGCGCTCTCGGAGGTCGCGGCCGAACTGCCGGACGTCGAGTGAGTCACTCGACGCCGGTGATCTCGAAGCGTGCGCCGCCGTCGCGGCCGTCGACGACGTCGATCGCCCAGCCGTGGGCGTCGGCGATCTCGGCGACGATGTCGAGTCCGAGTCCGGTGCCGTCGTCGGTGGTCGTAAAGCCGGGATCGAACACGTCGTCTCGCTCTTCCGGCGGGACTCCCGGCCCGTCGTCCTCGACGTAGAACCCGTCGGCGAGCGCCCCGACCCGGATCGAGACCTCGCTACCGCCGTGTTCGACGGCGTTGCGAAAGAGGTTCTCGAAGACGTGGCTGATCCGTCGCGGATCTGCCCGGATCGAGCGGTCCGACTCGATCCGGAGCGTCGCGTCGGCGGTCGCGACGTGTTCCCAGCACTCGGTCGCCACCGACGCGAGTTCGATCGACTCGATCGACTCGGCGCCGTACCCCTCGCGGATGATCGACAGCGTGTCGTCGATGAGCCGCTCCATCCGTTCGTGGGCGTCCGAGACCGCTTCGAGGTACGAGACGTCCTCGTGTTCGCACGCGAACTCGACGTGGCCCTCCGCCACGTTCAGGGGGTTCCGGAGGTCGTGCGAGAGGATCTCGGAGATCTTCTTGAACCGTTCGAGCTGGCGTTTCAGGTCCCGTTCGGAGGCCCGACGCTTCGAGATGTCCCGGACCATCGCGATGACGACCCGCCGGTCGTCGAGGTCGGCGGTTCGGGCGCTTATCTCGACGGGGACTCGGTCGCCCTCGGTCGTCTCGATCCGGAGGGGCGAGCCGTCGGGCAATCGGCTGAAGACCGCGTCCCCGGACTCGAACTCCCGGTCGAACAGCTCTGCGCACTGATCGCGGTGGGCCTCCGGAAACAGCGCCAAGCGATCCTGTCCGATCAGTTTCTCTTCGGGAGCGTCCACGAGCGCCGTCGCCTGCTGGTTCACTTCGGTGATCTCGTCGGTGTCGGCATCGACGACGAACGCGGCGTCGGGCGCGGCTTCCAGCAGCGTGCGGTACTTGCGCTGGAGCCGGGTGCGTTCGGTGATGTCGCGGATGACCGCCATCACCCTCATCTCCCCGCCGTCGGTCATCGGACTGAGGCTGATGTCGACCGGAAACGTCGAGCCGTCGCGACGCCGGCCTCGAAGGGTCAGCCCGGCGCCCATCGCCCGCCGCTCGGGATTCTCGAAGTACGCGCGACGCGCCTCGGCGTGGCGGCTCCGGAACTCGGCGGGCATGAGTCGCTCGACCGGTTCGCCCTCCAGCTCGCGGCGGTCGTACCCGAACACGTCTTCGACGCGTTCGTTCGCACGGACTATCTCGCCGTCGCCGTCCACGATCACGATCGCGTCGGGCGCGGCGTGAAAGTACGCTGCGAGTCGTCCGTCGGTTGCGAGGTCTGGAACCACGGTGAATCCGTCCTAGCCGAGTGGACAGATTCCCGCCGTATAGTTCTTCCCAAGTCCGTGAGTGGGCTCGGTTCGGAGCCACCCGGAGAGACGAATCGTGTCAGCAATCGACGCCTGCGTCCCGCTCTCGGCCGACAGGAGTACCGAGAGGATTTTTAACACCTCGGTGCGGACCCCCACACATGATCGTTCGAGACCTGATGTCCGAGGCGGTCGTCACCGTCGAGAGCGACGCCACGATCCAGCAGGCGGCCGCCCGGATGCTCCGCCACAGCGTCGGTAGCGTCATCGTGACTCAGGAGGGCAAGCCCGTCGGGATCGCCACCAAGTCCGACGTCCTGTACGCCGGCGTCGCGTCCAGCCAACCGTTCGAAAAGATACCGCTGGAGAACGTCGTGAGCCACCCCGTCGTGACGGTCGATTCCGACGCGAGCGTCGGACAGGCGGTCGCGCTGATGAAGGACAACGCGACCAAACACCTCCCGGTGACCGACGGCGACGAACTGAAAGGGATCTTGACGACGACCGACATCGCGGCCCACCATCAGGAGCTTTTCGACGACGTCCGGGGAGTCCGAGAGGACGCCGAGATGATGAACGACGGCGAGGGCTCGGAGTCGCTCGAAGCGAACGCCGAGTGAGGTCCGAAGCGGCCCGGCGGGCCGGTTGTGGGTTTTTACGCGCGGCGAAACTACTACCGGCGTGAACACGCTGGTGCCGGTCGGCGAGGACGGGTGGCGGCTCCCCCGACACGCCTACATCGTGGTGTACGACGAGCGCGAGACCGACCTCCTCACGATCTACGACTGCGGCGCGGCCCAAAAGCCGCCGTCGGCCCGGCTCCTCGGGAACCTCGTGGGCGTGCGGGCCGACCACGAGATCGAACGCACCGTCACGGGGTACGTCGTCCGAATGGGCGAGCCGGCGGTTCTGGAGCGCCGGGACGACGACCACTGGCTCGTCGTCGCCGAGTGAGCCCCCGGTTACGCGACGTGCTCGTCGAGAAACGCCCCGATGCGCTCGAACAGTTCGACGCGGTTCTGGAGCTTCGTGGTGTGGTGGCCCTCGTCGTCGAAGAGCAGCGTCTCGACCGGGACGCCCTGCTCGCGCACCTCCGCGGCGATCTGGCGGGCCTCGCCGACGGGGACGCGGGGGTCGTTCTCGCCGTGCTGGACGAAAAGCGGACACTCGATCGCCTCGACCGAGTGGATCGGGCTGATCGACCGGAGGAACTCGCGGTCGTCCTCGAGCGAGCCGTACTCGGCCTCGCGGTGCGAGCGGCGCCAGTCGCCGGTGTTTTCGAGGAAGGTCTCCCAGTCGGCGATCCCGACGAAGTCGACCGCGGCCGCCCAGAGGTCGGGGTACTCGGTGATCGCCGAAAGCACCATGAACCCGCCGTACGACCGTCCGTACGCGACGATCCGCTCGCCGTCGATCTCCGGATGGTCCCGGAGCCACCCAACGGCCTCGGCGACGTCGCGCACCGAGTCCATCCGGTTTTCGACGTCGTCGAGCGCGGCGTACTCGGCGCCGTACCCCGACGACCCCCGGACGTTGGGCTCGAAGACGGCGTACCCCGAGTCGAGGAGGTACTGGCGGATCGGCCGGAACCACGGCCGACGCTGGTGGTGGGGGCCACCGTGGATGTCGACAACGACCGGCGCGCCGCCCGCGCCGTCGGGGTCGCCCTCGGGGAGCGTGAAGTACGCGGGGATCTCGCGGCCGTCGAACGTCTCGTATCGGAGCAGTTCCGGCGACTGGTAGCGATCGAGCGACACGCCGCCCGGCGACGGCCGAGTCCAGCGCTCGACCGGCCGCGCGTCGCCATCGGCGTCGGTGGCCGTCGCGTCGACCACGAACACCGAGTGGTTCAGCGCCGGCGCCGAGACGGTTGCGGCGACGCGGTCGCCGGCCGGTCCCATCGCGACTTCGTGGACCACGCCGTCGGGAACGTCGACCGCTTCGAGGTCGGCGTCGGTCGGGCCGGTCAGCTCGCCCACCCGAAGCTCCCCGTAGCCGTCGACGTTCCAAGACGCCGCGAGCCGGCCCGAGCCGGCGTCGAGCGCGAAGCCGTCGAGGCTCCACTCGCCGCCCGAGACCACGGTCTCGGTCGCCTGCGTTTCGAGGTCGATCCGGACCAGCTCTCGGGTGTCGGCGTTCGCGTCGCTCAGGCAGTAGACCGCGTCGCCGTCGGGCCCGAACGTCGGCTGGTGGTACCGGACCCGCCCGTCGTGGGGCGTGAGGTGGCGACGCTCCCCGGAGTCGACCGCGACCGCGTAGAGGTCGCCGTCGGAACTGGCGCGGGCCCGGCTCACCAGCAGGCGGTCTCCGGACGGGCTCCACCCCTCGACCGACCGGATCCCCGACTCGTCGGCCTCCCGGACGAGCGTCGGCTCGTCGGCGTCGGGCTCCATCGCGTACACGTCGAAGCGCGAGCCCGCCCGGCGGTTGGCCGCGAAGGCGAGTCGGTCGCCGTCGGGGCTCCAGGCGCCCCACAGGTGGATGGCGTCGGGGCGGTCGGTCAGCCGCTCGACCGACTCGTCGGCGGGG
Organism: Halorussus marinus; assembly: GCF_004765795.1. Classification (GTDB taxonomy): domain Archaea; phylum Halobacteriota; class Halobacteria; order Halobacteriales; family Haladaptataceae; genus Halorussus; species Halorussus marinus. The sequence continues at coordinate 730,047 of NZ_SBIV01000001.1, read as the reverse complement.
TCGAGCACGAACAGCTGGTCGTGCTCGTCGGCGCCCGCGTCCTTCCCGAACGCGAGGGCGTCGCCGCCGGGCGACCACGCGGCGAACGAGACGCGCTCGTCGTAGACGGTGCGCTGGCGGGGCCACTTTCCGGGCTCGTCGAGCGTCCAGACCTGTGCGGTTCCGGTGGTGTCGGCGAGAAACGCCAGCCGACCGTCGGGCGCGAGCGAGGGGCCGACCGTCTCGCGCGCGGCGAAGTAGCGTCGGGCGTCGGGGCTCATGGCGGCGGATTCGGGGTGCCGACAGTTGAACGTGAGGGTCCCGGAAGCGCGACCGGCGGGGCCGTACGCGCCTTCCCCGGGTTATTTGGGACCGTACTGGAAACCCACGCACGAATGGCGATCGAACACCTCCTGTCGGTGGCGACGGTGCTCGTCCTCGCGGCGTCGTTCCCGCTCTCGCTGGTGGCGGCACGAGGCTTTCGCGGCGCCCCGTTCGGCGAGGTGCTCAGGCCGATTCCGGTGGTCGTGGTCGCGGCCGTCGGACTGGACCTGATCTGGGCGCTCGACGCGTCCGTTTCGCCGGCGTACGTCCTCGTCATGTCCACCGTCGCGACGGGCGGCGTGCTGGTCGCGGCCACACGCCTGCTCGTGTTGCTCACCGGACGGAGGAAACTGTGAGCGACCTCGTGACGGTCGGGGTCGCCGCCCAGACGGCCGTGCTGGTGATCGCGAGCCTGCTTCTCGCGTACCCGCTGGTGGCCTACGGGCGCTACGTGGCCCACACCGGCGGACTGGCACTTCTGACCGCCGCGCTCGTCGCGACTACCGCCTCGCACGTCGCGTTCAGCGTCTTCGAGTTCGGCGTGGTCTCGGCCGCGCTGGACCTCGCCGGAGCGCTCTCGCTCGCGGCCGCGACGTGGACGTTCGCCCGACCGTTCGTCCGGTTCGACGACGCCGGGCGAGTGGCCGACGTCTCGGACGACCTCGGCGCGTCGGCGCCCGACGAGCCGACGGGGGGATTCGAGCGTGCCGAGGAGTGACTCCGGGCGGTTCTCGCTCGACCCGGGCGAGCAGGCGCTGGTCGCGAGCCCCTCGATGGAGCCGCCGCTCGCGACGCTCCCGGACGGCGCGTTCGAGAACCTGCTGGTGGTGTCGGCGACCGCCTCGCCCCGGAAGATCGAGTCGCTGGTCGAGCGGCGGGGCCGGGATCCGAGCGCGGTCGGCGTGATCCCGATCACCGGGTCGCCCTCCGAGTACGACGGTCGGCTCTGGACGACCGACCCGGTCGGACCGAGCGACCTCACCGGCATCAGCATGCGGCTGTCGCGGGCGCTCGAATACGTCTCGCGGGGCGGCTGGGTGGTGTTCGACAGCCTCAACGTCCTGTTGATGTACGGGCGCGAGGACGCGGTGTACCGCCTGCTCGACTCCGTCGTGCCGATCGTCCGCGATCGGGACGCCTGCGGCGCGTACTTCGTGGTCCGGCAGGCGATCACCGACGAGACGGAGGCGCGGTTTCGGGGCCTGTTCGACGCCGCCGTCGACGCAGAGTAGCCGCCGGCGATGGCTCGGTCCGGGGCCGCGGAGTCGGGAACGTTAATGGCTCGGGGTGCCCAACCTCCGGTTACAGATGCACCGTCGCACGTTTCTCGCGGCCAGCGCGGCCACCCTGTCTTCGATCGCGGGGTGTCTGAGCGGCGCCGACAGTCCGAGCGGACCGAAGCACGGCGACGACCTCCCGTCGGACGACGATCCCGACGACGGCTACCCGCCGGCGTTCGACTCGACGCCCGACGAGCGGTCGATCGACACCGACGCCTACGAGACCACCGACGTCGAGGGCACCGCGGTGCCGCTCGCGCCGATCGAAGACACCTACTACTGGTACGCCACCGGGAACGCGCGGTTCGCCGACGCCCGGAGCGAGACCGCCTACGGGAACGCCCACGTCTACGGGGCGGTCCTGAGCCCCGCGGCCGAGAGTCGTCGAAGCGAGGACGACCCGGTCGGCGATTGGCCGACCGACGACCGCATCGTCTGTTACTGCGGGTGTCCCCACCACCTCTCGTCGATGCGGGCGGCCCAGCTCATCGAGGACGGCTACGAGAACGTCTACGTCATCGACGAGGGGTTCCGGGAGTGGAACGACCGCGACTACCCCATGGCGGGCAGCGACACGACGCGGATGCCCGACCGCTGGGTCGTCGCCGGCGAGGTCTCGCCCGCGGCGGCGGGCGGCGTCGCGTGGGGCCACCACGACCCGACCGGCCAGATGGAGTCGACCGATATCGCGCCCGACGGCAGCTACGAGCTCCACCTCGGGTTCTACGACGTGGCCGCCGACTCGCCGATCCGGATCGAGACCCCCGAGTACACCGTCGAGGGGACGCTGGCGGAGCTCTCGTCGGGAACGATCGAGGGGTAGCTCGCGGTCGGCGGGTGCCGGACCACCCGAGCGGGTGCCGACTCAGCGCTCGGCCGCGTCGAACTGTTCTTGGTCGATCGGGTCCTCGATATCGCCGGTCACCGACTCCAGCAGGTCGGTCACGGTGACCAGCCCGACCACCTCGCCGTCCTCGATCACGAGCGCCAGCTCCTGACTCTCGGTCTGGAACTGGTCGATGGCGTCGCTGACGTCCGCGTCGGGCGAGAGCGTCATCGGCGGGGCCGCCAGTTCGGCGAAGTCGATCTCGCCGGTCGCGAGTTCGTCGCGGTGCCTGAGCAACACCGGCGAGTAGACGACGCCCAGAAAGTCGGTCACCGCCTCGCCGACGAGCGGGTACCGGGTGTGGGGATGTTCTTCGAGCCGCCGGAAGTTCTCCGCGGAGTCGTCCGCGGTCGAGAGCGCGACGATCTCCTCGGGCCGGACCATCACCTCCCGGACCGACTGCTCGCCGATTCGGAGCGCGTTCATCACCTCGTCGCGGCGCTCGGCGGGGAGGTCGCCGCGTTCGAGCACCGATCCGAGCCGGTTGCGGAGGTCGGCCCGCGACTCGATCGCGTCCGTCTCGGTCTCGAGCCACGCGCCGGTCATCTCGATGTCGAACAGCCGGAGCGTCCACTTCGCGACCCCGTCGCCGAGGGTGATGAGCGGCGAGATGAGACGGTTGAACCAGTACAGCGGGGTCGCGCCGTACCGACACACCAGCCGGGAGCGCTCGACGCCGAGGTACGTCGGGGTCTGCTCGCCGTGGGTCAGGTGGACGAGGTTGATGAGGAGGAACGCGAGTATCGCGCCGGACCCGACGGTGGCCAGAACGGTGTTTTCGAACAGCGGCTCGAAGATAGCCGCCAGCGCGGGCTCGGCGACGATGCCGACCGCGATGCTCGACGCCGTGATACCAACCTGACACGTCGTCAGATAGATTTCGAGGTTCTGGGTCATCTCCCAGGCGCGCTCCAGCGCGGGGGTCTGATCGACGAACTCGGCTTCGGTGAACTGCCGGGCGCGGGTCAGGGCGAACTCGATCGCGACGAAAAAGCCGTTCGCCAGGATGAGACCCACGCCCGCGATCAGTCGGGCTCCGATCTCGAGGGTGTTCATCACCGGCGTGTAGGACGCTCGAGCTTCAAAGATCTGATGAAAGATCCGACGTGCGATCTAACGGGCTTTTGACGGGTCGAAACGTCGGGTCGGGCCGACGGTCCCGATCCGCGTGATTTATGGTCGTACTGTTAGTATGCTACTAACAACATCACTGATAGTATGATCCTACAAACAGCGATACGGAGGGAGACGCTTTGAACGGACGTGACCTCTTCTCGGCGGTCACCGAGCACAGCCGCGCGGTCATCGCGGTGTTGCTCGTCGCGACGGTGCTCGTCGGGACGGGCGCGCCGATGGTCGAACAGTCCTCGTCGCTCGATCAGTTCCAGAGCGACAGCACCGCCGCCGAGAAGCTCGAGTACATCGACGCGAACTTCTCGTCGGGGCAGGACAACACCACGACGGTCCAGCTCATCCTCCGCGGGGACGACGTCCTCTCGAAGGACGCGCTGACCGAATCGCTCGAACTCCAACAGTCGCTCCGGGCCAACCGGACGGTCAACCGGACGCTGGCGAACGGGACCCGGACGACCGGCGTCGCGAACATCGTCGCGACGGTCGCGATCCAGCGCGAGCGGGCGGCCGAGATCAGGCGCGAGGGAGCCGAGATTCAGCGCGAGCAGGCCCGGCTCAACGCCACCGTCGAGAGCCTCGGGAATCTGCTCAACGAGACCCGCGAGGTCCAGCGCGAGTACGACCGGCTGAACCGCTCGCGGGCGCAGGGCGAACTGAACGACTCGACGTACCGCCAGCGTGCGGCCCGACTCGACGAGCAGTTGGCCGCGATCCGCGGTCGGGCTGACGAGACGCTGACCGACACCCAGTCGGCGCGCTTCGACCGCCAGATCGCGCAGGTCCGGACCCTCCAGACCCAGCTCGATCAGCTCAACGCCACCTATCAGCGCGACGAGATCGACGAATCGACGTACCGCGAACGCGCCGGCGCCGTCGAAGACGGCTTCGAGCAGGTGTACGAACGGGGCCTGCCCGGCGTCCTCCGCGAGGAGTTCGCCGAACTCGGCGACAGGGGCGAGCGGCTGGCCGACCAGCGCGAACAGCTCCAGAACGGTTCCCAGCCGACCCTCGACGAACAGCTCGAACAGCTCCGGTCGATGAACGACTCGGAGATCGACGAGTCGGTCTCGGCGGTGCTGGGCCAGAGCGACGACGGCTCGGGCGGACAGGCGTTCTCGTTCATGCCGACCTCCTACGATCCCGACAGCGGCGAGGCCAACGCCACGATGCTGTTGGTGTTCCAGAGCCAGGAGAGCCAGACGGTTCAGGGAATGGCGAGCGACCGCATCGTCGACTCCCAGAACGCCATCGAGCAGATCGTCGCGTCCTCGACCGACTACGACGTGCTCGTGTTCGGGTCGGGCATCATCAGCGAGGAGACCGACCAGTCGATGGCCGACAGCATCGCGATCGTCGGTCCGATGGCCCTGCTGTTCGTGGTCCTGACCCTGCTGGTCGCGTACCGCGATCTCCTCGACATCGCGCTCGGGGTGTTCGGCATCCTGGTGGTGCTGGTCTGGACGTTCGGCTTCATGGGCTGGATGGAGATCACGTTCAACCAGATCTTCATCGCGGTCCCGGTGTTGCTCATCGGGCTGTCGATCGACTACGCGATCCACGTCTTCATGCGCCACCGCGAGGAGCGCGCCGAGCAGGGGAGCCTCGGTGACACGGACGTCGACGGCGGCGTTCGCGGGTCGATGCGGGTCGCGCTCGCCAGCGTCGGCGTCGCGCTCGTGTGGGTGACCGCGACCACGGTCATCGGCTTCCTGTCGAACCTCGTGAGCCCGCTCCCGCCGATCCAGGACTTCGGCGTGGTGAGTTCGGTCGGCATCGTCGCCGCGATGATCATCTTCGGCGGGCTCGTGCCCGCGCTCAAGGTCGAGATCGACGGCTTCCTCGAATCGCGCGGGTTCGACCGGCGCAAGCGGGCGTTCGGCACCGGCGGCGGCGCGCTCGGCTCGCTCCTCTCGGGCGGGGCGGTCGCCGCGCGCAAGGCTCCGATCGTCGTGCTCGCGATCACGCTCGTGCTCTCGGCCGGCGGCGCGTACGGCGCGACGCAGGTCGACACCAGCTTCAGCCAGGAGGACTTCCTCGCCGAGGACCCGCCCGGCTGGATGGACAACCTCCCCGAGCCGTTCCGGCCGGGCGAGTACACCGCGAAGGCCAACCTCGAATACGTCAACGAGAACTTCATCCGCGAGGACTCCGAGGCCCAGATTCTGGTCGAGGGCGACGTGGCGACGCCACAGGCGCTCGATCGGCTCCAGCGGGCCAACGACCGGGCGGCCGAGACCGACGTCGCGGTCGTCCTCTCGAACGACGAGGCCCGGATCCGGAGTCCGGCGTCGGTGATCGACAGCGTCGCCGCCCGGAACGAGACGTTCAACGCGACGCTCGCGGCCGCCGACACCGACGGCGACGGCGTGCCAGACAGGAACGTCGAGGGCGTCTTCGACGAACTGTTCGCGGTCGCGCCCGACGAGGCGGAAGGCGTGATTCACCGCGAGGACGGCGAGTACCGCGCGGTCCGGATGGTCGTCTCCGTGAAAGGCGGAGCGTCGTCGGCCGACGTCACCGACCAGATGCGGGCCGTGGCCGAGGAGATCGACGGCGACGGCCTGACCGCGACCGCCACCGGCCAGCCGATCACGTTCGAAATCGTCCAGCAAGAGCTCCTCGATACGGTGATCGAGAGCCTGCTCATCACGCTGGTCGCGGTGTTCGCGTTCCTGATGATCGCCTACCGGCTGGCCCACGGGAGCGCCGTGCTCGGGGCGGTCACCCTGCTCCCGGTCGCGTTCAGCGTCTCGTGGATCCTCGGGTCGATGTACCTGCTCGGGATGCCGTTCAACGTCCTGACGGGGATGATCACCAGCCTCACGGTCGGGCTGGGCGTCGCCTACAGCATCCACCTCAGCGAGCGGTTCAACGTCGAACTCGAGCGCCGGGGATCGGTCGACGCGGCGCTGCACAAGAGCGTCACCGGCACCGGCGGCGCGCTGCTGGGGAGCGCGGCGACCACGGTCGGCGGGTTCGGCGTGCTGTACTTCGCCATCCTGCCCGCGCTCCAGCAGTTCGGCATCATCACCGGGCTCACCATCATCTACGCGTTCCTCGCCAGCGTCTTCGTACTGCCGAGCCTGCTGACGCTGTGGGCGCGCTACCTCGGGCCTGACCTCTCCGAATCGTCGGGCCCGACCGCGGCGGTCGCCAACGGGGGTGTCGACGACGACTGATGGAGGAAGCAGACGCCATCGAGGCCCTCGAACGGCTGGGGCTGTCGAACTACGAGGCGAAGGTGTTCGCGGCGCTCCAGCGGCTCGGCACCGGGACCGCCCGTGACGTCCACCGGGTCACCGACGTGCCCCGGTCGCAGGTGTACGGCGCCGCCGAGTCCCTCCAGGACCGGGGGCTCGTCGAGGTCCAACAGTCCAAGCCGATCCAGTACCGGCCGGTGAGCCTCGACGCCGCGCGCGCCCACCTCCGCGGCGAGTTCGAGCGCACCCAAGAGCAGGCGTTCGACTACCTCGAAACCGCCCGCCAGGAGCGCGGGGACACCGGCGAGCGCCGCGAGGACATCTGGACGGTCCACGGCCGGGCGAGCATCAACGGCCGGATCGCCCAACTGCTCGACGACGCCGAGGACCGGATCCTGTTCGCGGTCGGCGCCGACGCCGGCCCGCTCGAGGACGCCGTCGCCGACCTGCTCGTCGAGCGGGCGGCCGACGGCGTGGCGGTGAACGCGGTCGGCGCCGACGCCCTCGAAGACCGGTTCGGAGACACCGACGTCTCGGTCTACCACTTCCCGGCCGACCACCCCCACGACGACGGGCCGGTCGATCGGGTGGTGGTCGTCGACGGCGCGACGGTGCTTTTGAGCGTCCGCGACGAGCGCGACGATCTGGAACTCGACGAGGAGACGGCGATCTGGTCGTCGCGGACGGGCATCGCGGCGGTGCTCATCCAACTCATCGACAGCGGGCTCGGCGAAATCGGCGGCGTCTGAGCCCGAATCTATCTGTCAACCCCGACAGTTTTCTCGGTCGGCTTCGTACCCCGTCCCATGACGTGGCACGCGGTCGAGGCGGTCGACGACGCGCTCGACGCGACGAAGGCGTTGTTTCTCCCGGTCGACGCCCGCCAGTGGCTCGCGCTCGCGTTCGTGGCGTTTTTCATCGCCGGCGCCGGCTCCGGGCCGTCGGCGACCGCCAGCGGCTCGTCGGGCGGGACGACGGTGACCGCGCCGGGCCAGCTCGGCGCGGGCCTCCAGGTGCCGTACTCCTCGGAGACGATCCTGACGGCGGCCCTCGCGATCCTTGCGATCGGTCTCGTCCTCGCGGCGCTGTACGCGTTCGTCGGCTCGGTGATGGAGTTCGTCTTCGTGGAGTCGCTTCGGCGCCGCCGGGTCCGGATTCGGGAGTACGTCGGCCGCCACTTGGGCCGGGGGCTCCGGCTGTTCGGCTTCCGGGTCGTCCTCGGGATGCTCGCGGCGGTGCCGTTCGTCGGCCTCGTTCTGGCCGTGCTGTCGGCGGTCGGGGGCGAGCCGCGGGTGTCGCTCGGCCTGCTCGCGCTGTCGATTCCGTTCGTCGTGGCGCTGGGCGCGGCCGCCGCCGCGATCGACGTGTTCACCACCCACTTCGTCGTCCCGGTGATGATCCACCGGAACGACGGCGTGCTCGCGGGGTGGCGGCGGTTCTGGTCGACGCTGACCGGCGAGTGGAAGCAGTACGGCGTCTACGCCGCGGTCCGGATCGTCCTCGGGATCGGGGCGGGGATCGTCGCGTCGGTCGTCGGGAGCGCGGTGGGCGCGATCCTGCTGGCGCCGGTCGCGCTCGTCGCGTGGTTCGTCCGGCCCGCGCTCGATCTCGCGGTTCTGGCGTCGAACCCGGTCGCGCTCGCGGTCGTCGTCGCGGTCGTCTCGGCGTTTTTGCTCGCGATGGGGGCCGTGATGGCGATCGTCGTCGCCCCGGTTCAGTCGTTCGTCCGGTACCACGCGCTGTTCGTCCTCGGCGACACCGACCCGGCGCTCGATCTGATCCCGGAGCTACGCCGGGAGATCCGCGACTCCGATCGGCTCTAGAGCCCCGACCGGAGCTGGCGCGAGACGCTGGCGTCGTCGAGCGGTTCGCCGTCCCGTCGGACCTCGACCACCGGCGCGCCGTCGACGGCGAGCCACTCGCCGTCGCCCTCGCCCGACAGGACGACGGTGCGCGACCGAGCCGAACCCCGATCGGAGTCGGCCAGCGCCAGCGGGTCGGCGCCGACCTCGCCCGCCACGATCGGAACGTGCTCCAGATGCGGGTCGACCGACCGGAGCAGTTCGCGGTAGTCGATCACGAGGTCGGCGGCGGCCTCGGCGTCGTCCGGGGTCCCGAACGACGCGTCCCGGACCGGCACCGGTCGCTTGCCCGACAGCGGGCAGACGACGGCGTACTCGCCGTCGGGGTCGGTCAGGGCGTCGATTCGGCGGTGGAGGGTTTCGAGGCGGTCGGCCATCGCTCCGAACCCGACACACCAGCGGGTAAGCGGTTTCGGTTTCCGCATCGACACCGACGGTGACACGACAGGAAAGCGAGGGCTCAGACCCGCGCACAGAGGTGGCGCCGGACCGCGCGCTGACAGTCGTCGAGCAGCGAGTCGAGGGCGGCGATGTCGGCCAACACCGGATGGTCGACCGGGAAGTCGGCGTACAGGAGATCGAGTACCTCGCGCTCGCGGATCCCGATCGCGCCGCCGTACCGGATGTCGTCGAGCGACCGCTGGCGCTCGCGGGCGAGCTCGTCGCAGGTCTCCCGATGGGCCGCGAGCTGATCGTGGCGGGCCCGGAGCTCCTCGAAGCCGAGTTCGAGGAGGGAAGTCTCGTCGGCCTCGGCGAGCCACGCCGTCACGTCGTCGAGGTCGTCGCCGAGCGCCCCGAGCCGATCGCGCTCGGCCGCGACCGCGTCGGCGAGCAGTCGACACTCGGACTGTCGCTCGCCGACCCGTTCGAGGAGCCGGGTCTTGAGCCCGGGCGCGAAGCCGGCGCCGGCCGGCGAGAGGGCCGCCGCGAGGTCCGGTGAGAGCTCGTCGGCCATCGCCTCCGCGGTGGCGTCGGCGTCGGCGAGAGCCAACACCGTCTCCTCGAACGCCTCGCGGACGGGGTCGGTCGCGGCGCCGTCCGTCGGCGTCCCGACCGCGAGCGCGCCCCCGGTCGACGGTCCGGCCGGCGCCGACGATCCGGCGCGCCCGGCCGCCTCGGCCGAGACGTCTCGGATCCGGCGCTCGAACGACTCGAAGGCCGCGACCTTCCGCTCGATCCGGTCGGACTCGGCGGCCGCCCGGTCGCGCGCGGCGTGGGTGCGGAGTTCGACGGTCATAGCTTGGCGTCGAGCTGGCGCGCGACCGCGTCGTCGTCGAGCGGTTCGCCGTCGTGACGGACGTGGACCAGCGGGGCGTTTTCCATCCGGAGCCACTCGCGCTCGCGCTCGCCCGAGAGCGTGACCGATCGGGAGCTCCGGGGCAGGCCGTTCGACCGGCGTCCGGCGGCGGGTTCGCGGGTCGAGACCATCGTGGGGGCGTCCCGCGGGGTCTCGTACACCGCGAGCCGGTACTCGGGGAGCGCGGGGTCGGACTCCCGGAGGAGCGCGCGATACGTCGCGGCCCGGTCGGCGGCCTCGCGAGCGGCCGACTCCGAGGGAAATCGCCGGCCGGCGAGCGGCGTCGGCCGCCGATCGGTGTCGGCACACGCGACGTAGAACTCCCCGTCCTCGTCGGCTCGGTCGTCGATCTGTTCGCGGAGTCGGTCGAGTGGTTCGGCCATGGTTTAGGCTACCCTAATTTAGATTAGGCCGGCCTAAAAGATGTTGCGGTGTGCGGCCCCAACCCACGGGCCGGAGCTCAGTCGGTGTACTCGCCGACCATCTCGATCAGTTCGGCCTTGTCGGGAGCGCCTTCGACGCGCTGGACGCGCTCGCCGCCCGCGAACACGTCGAAGGTCGGGGTCCCCTCGACGCCCCGTTCGAGCGCGAGCTTCTGGTGGTGGACGACGTTGACCTTCGCCACCGCCGCGAACGTCTCGCGGGCGACCGACTCCACGATCGGGTGGACGCGCTGGCCCGCGCCCCGACCGGCGTAGTAGTGGACCAACACGACGTCGTGGGCCGCGACCGTCTGCTCGAAGTTCTGCGAGCCGTCGACGTAGACGGGCGAGGGCGGCGTCCCGAGTCCGTGCTCTTCGACCAGCGCGCGCTTCTTGCGCTCTCGTACGTCCGCGAGCTCCTCGTCGTCGCCGTCGACCATTGTACTCGGCGCTTCCGAGCGGTCCGACTTAGTTCTACGGTCCCGGCGGGCGACCGTCCGACCCCACGGGTCGGTCCGAATCAGGGCTTGCCGCTTCGCAACACGAGCAGTTGATCGGCGGCGTCTTCGACCGCGTCGATCGCCGCGTCGAGGCCGACCACGAGTTCCCGGACGACCAGCGCGTCTGGGGTCGCCGCCTCGTCGAACGCCGCGGCGAGTCCCTCGTACTTGAGTCGGTCGGCCGCGCTCTCGAGCGCGCGGATCTCCTCGACGGCGGGTCCGACGCTCGCGGTCCCGCCTTCGACGAGCAGGCTCTCGACGTACTCGCCGGTCGCGGCCGCCAGCGCCTCCGTCGCCTCGACGGCCAGCGACGCCATCTCCTCGACGATCGCCCGCGCGCCGCCGAGGGAAGGCGCGATCGCCCGGAGTTCGCGCGCGAAGCGCTCGACGGCGTTCGGGATCTCGTCGACCGCGGCGTAGAGGCGCGCGACGTCGTCGGCCCGGAGGTAGACGTCGGTGTAGTTCGGCGGGGACCGCTCGGAGAGGAGCCTCCGGAGTTCCCGGAGCGCGTCGTCGCAGTCGGACTCCGCGGCCGCGATGTCGTCGACCGCAGTCGCGAACGCGTCGTCGTCGACCCCGTACGCGTCGATCGCGCCCGGCAACCGACCCGCGCAGTCGGCGACCCGATCGAGGTACGTCTCCGTTTCGGAACTGACCGCGGCGGCGTAGCCTTCAGTCTGAGCGTCCATCGAGTCGAGGTCGATCCCCGAGGCTGGAAAAGACTACTATGAGGGGTTCGTTCGTGAATGTATCTCACCGGTCGGCGGCGCCGAGCGCGGTCCCGAACGTTGAACTGCCCGAGCCTCGAAGCCGGGACGTGCTTCCCGACATCGAGTACATCGAGTGGATCGCCGGCCGCCCGGAGGCGGCCGACCACGACCTCGGCTCCAGCGACCTCCGGCGGACGCCCGACGACCGGTCGGCGGTGATTCCGGCGGACCTGACCGAACGCCCCGATCCGCCCGCGGACCGCAGTCTCGAAGCCCAGCTGGCCGACGAGTACGGCGTCGAGCCCGAGAACGTGCTCGTGACGGCGGGCGCGACCCAGGCGAACGCGCTCGCGTCCTCGGCCGCGCTCCGGATCGCCGCCGACGACGAGACGCCCGACGAGGAGGCGGACGCGTCGGCCCACCGCGTGCTGGTCGAGAAACCCGGCTACGAGCCCCTGCTCGCGACGCCACGGGGGTTCGGCGCGACCGTCGATCGGTTCCGCCGGCCCGCCGAGGCGGGCTACCCGCTCGACGCCGAGCGCGTCGGGGCGGCGGTCCGCGAGAACACCGCGCTGGTCGTCGCCACCAACCGCCACAACCCCAGCGGGCGACGGGCCGACCGCCAGACGCTGGCCGACGTCGCGGGGGCCGTCGAAGACGAGGGCGTCTCCCTGTTGGTCGACGAGGTGTACGCCCCGTTCGACGACCGCGCGGGCGAGGGCCCGTTCGGCGGCCCCTCGGCGGTCGGCCTGCCGAACACGGTCGTCACGAACTCGCTGACCAAGTTCCTCGGCTTCGGCGGACTGCGGATCGGGTGGCTCGTCGCCGACAGGCAGTTCGTCGAGGCGGCCCGGTCGGCGAGCCGCCACGTCCACGCCGTCGCGGAGCCGAGTCGGCAGTTGGCCCGGCGGGCGCTGGCGAGCGCCGACGAACTAGCCGCCGACGCACGCGAGCGCGTCCGGACCAACCGCGAGGCGCTGGTCGAGTTCCTCGACGCGCGCGAGGATCTCTCGGGAACCGTCGAACCCGGCTGTTCGTACGCCTTCCTCGAACACGCGGCGGCCGACGGCGACGCCGTCGTCGACGCCGCGTGGGATCGGGGGGTGCTGGTGGTCCCGGGGCGGTTCTTCGACGTCGACGAACGGTTCAGACTCAGCGTGGCGGGCGAGCCCGCGGCCGTCCGGGCCGGGCTCGACGCCCTCGGGACCGCGCTGGACGACCTGCCGACCGCCTGATTCGGCGACGAGTCCGCCCCGCCGTCTACCAAAAGTTAAGACCCACCCACACAATCCGTCTCTACATGGACGGAACACCGCAGGAGATAACCACGCTGGTCGGTCGGGAGGTGTACTCCAACAACGGCGTCTTCGTCGGGGAGATCGAAGACGTCCGTCTGGACGTGAACGGCAACACCGTGACCGGACTCGCCGTGGGCGAACTCAACCGCGAACTGTTCTCGGACGTCGTCGGACGCCGAAACGGCGTGATGATACCCTACCGGTGGGTGCGGGCGGTCGGCGACGTGGTGCTGATCAACGACATCATCGAGCGACTCCAGCGCCCCGAGGCCGACGAGCAAGAGGCGGCGGTCTGAGCCCGCCCGGAGCGGAGTCCGCTCGACCGTGGGACCAGTTCGCAATCCACCCCAACGTTTCTGTCGGCCGGCCGAGTAGAGCGCCCATGACGAGCCAGTCACCCGTCGGCGGTGACGTGTCGGACGCCGCGGTGAGAGGCATGGTACGGGCGATCGATCCTGACTGGACCGTCGAGTCCGTCGACCGGAGCGACCACGGCACCGATTTCGTCGCGACCCTCGGAGTCAGATCGCCCGACGGGTCCCGCCTCGTCGTTCTGAAGGCGACGACCGCCGATTTCGTCCCGCCGGAGATCGCCCGGTCGGAGCCCCGACTGCTCGAACTGATCGGGCGGACGACCGAGATTCCGGTTCCGTCGGTGGTCGGCTACCGCGACCGCCACGGGGAGTATCCGGCGCCGTTTTACCTCGCAGACCACGTCGGCGGCGACAACTTCGAAGGGCGACCGGGAGAGCTCTCGGCCGGCGCCCGCGAGCGAGTCGTCCGCGAGGCGGGCCGGAATCTCGCCGAACTCCACGACCTCGGCCCCCTGCCGGCGGTCGGCCGGGTCGGCGTCCGGGACGGCGAACTCGCCGTGCTCGACGCCGACGATCACCCGCGGTACGCCGACTTCCGCGAGTGGCTGGTCGACGACTGCGAGGAGGCCCTCGACGGCATCGCCGACGGCGGGTGGTACCCCGACCGGGCCGACGAGCCCGGGCGGTTTGCGGACCTCGTCCCCGACCTCCGCGAGCGCGTCCGTGAGCTAATCTCCGGGCTCCCGGCGCCCGAGGCGCCGACCTACTGCCACTGGGACTACCGCTACGGGAACCTGCTCGTCGATCCCGAGACGGGCGCGACCCGGGCGGTGCTCGACTGGGCGAACCTCCTGTCGGGCGATCCGGCCTACAACCTCGCGACGGCGGAATCGCACTTGCTGAGGCCCGAAGACGACGGCGAGCGCCGGACCGCGGCGCTCCGGGCGGCCTTCCGGCGGGCCTACGCCGACCGTCGCGACGGGTGGGCCTTCGACGCGGCCATCGAGGAGCGGATCGACGCCTACCGGCTCGCGTGCCGGATCGACGCGATGGCCTGCCTCCCGCTGTGGCACGAGGACGCCACCCCGACCGAACGCGACGAGCGCGCGGCCGAACACAGGGCCTTCGTCTCGCGGTATTTGTGAGTCGGCGGTGGTCGGGAGCCCCGACCGATCGCCGTGCCAGTTTTGTCGGAGCACTCCGAAGCGCCAGTATGACCAGCGACTCGACTCCCGAAGCCGACGAGGACGGCGCGCCCGAGACGACTCGCGTCGCCGAGATGACCTGGCGCGAGATCGAGACGGCGCTCGAACGCACCACCACGCTGTTGGTGCCGGTGGGAAGCACCGAACAGCACGGCACCCACATGCCCCTCGGCGTCGACGTGTTCATGCCCGAGGCCATCGGCGAACTGATCGCCGAGCGCAGTCCCGCACTGCTGGCGCCGCCGATCTGGTACGGCGTCAGCCCCCATCACACGTTCAAGCCCGGGACGTTCACGGTCTCGACCGAGACCTTCCAGCGGTACGTCTTCGACGTCTGTGCGTCGGCCGCCGACTGGGGGATCGAGAACGTCCTGTTGCTCAACGGCCACTACCTCGCACAGGACCCCGAGCTGGAGGTCGTGGTCCGCGAACTCCGGACCGAGCGCGACGTCGAAGCGTTCCACGTTCCGCTCGTCAACCTCTTTGGGGACGTCGCCGAGGAGATCCGGACCGGCGACGTCTCCTTTCACGCCTCGGAGTTCGAGACGAGCATCATGCTCGACCTGTTTCCCGAGCTGGTCGACATGGACGCCGCGGAGGCGGTCGAACCGCCCGAGGAATCGCTGGCCCTGACCGACTACGACGCGCTCGGGGACAACGAGGTCGGGTGGGCGCTCACCGCGGCGGACATGGCCGAACTCACGCCCGCGGGCAACATCGGCGACCCGACCGTCGCCACCGAGGAGAAGGGCGAGGCGCTCGTGGAGGCGGCGGTCGCGGGCGTCTGCGAACTGGTCGACGAACTCGAATCCGGGGAGTGAGCGCCGGGGGTTCGCCCGCCCTAGCTCCCGTTGCTCCCCTCGCCGCTCTCGACGCCCATCGCGTCGAACAGCTTTCGCTTGACCGCCTCCTCGGTCAGCCCGAGCAGGGTGTCGCGGTTGTCGTCGGTGGTCTCGATGCCGGTGAAGATGCCCAGCGGAATCTCGACGCTGGCCTGCGTCGAGTGACCGGCGGCCTCGCCGATCTCGCTGAACGCGTCCTGGAGCACCTTCCCGATGTTCATCCGGATGTCTTTCGACCGGGCCGCGAGGTAGATGGTGTCGTCGGCGATCCCGAAGACGGCCGTCGTCGTGATGCCTTCCAGATTCAGCAGGTGGGAGGCCGCCTGCGTGAGCGCGTCCCGATCGCGGATGAACCCCGCGTTGCTCACGAGGTGGCTCCCCTGGACCTCGCGGTTGGTGATGGCCTCCGCGAGCACGTCGAGGGTCTCTGGGGACATCGACGGCGACTCGACCTGTTCGAGGGTGTCGTGGTTCGCGAACGGGTAGAGGAAGGCGGCGGCGGTCAGGTCGGCCGGGGTGGTGTCGCGTTTGAAGTCGAGGGTCTCGGCGCGGATGCCGTACAACAGCGCGGTCGCGACCTCCTCGGAGACGTTGATGTCGAACTCCTGAACGTACTTCGTGAGGATGGTGGAGGTCGCGCTCACGCTCGGGCGGATGTCGACGAACTCCGCCTCGTAGGCCTCGTCGGGCTCGAAGTGGTCGATGAAGATGTCGACCGGCCGGTCGAAGGTGGCCTCGGTCGCCTTGGCGTGGTCGACGAGCGCGATAGTGTCGTACTCGTCGACGTCGACCTCGTCGTACGAGAGCAACTCGATGCCGAGCAGGTTGACGAACGCGCGGTTCTCCTGGTGGCCGATGTCGCCGATGTAGAGGATGTCGGCGCCGACGCCGAGGCTGTCGGCGATCGCCTGGAGCGCGACCGCGCTCGCGATCGAATCGGGGTCGGGGTTGTCGTGGGTGACGATGGCGAGCCGGTCGCCGGCGTCTTCGATGACCGACGCGAGCTGGTCGGCCTTGTACTCGAGCTCGCCGGTTTCGAGCGCCCGGAGCGCGGAGTCGGCGATCACCGTCGAGGGGTTGATGACCACGTCGGCACCGAGTTCGGTGAGCTCGTCCTCCGAGACGGGGTCGCTGGCCCGGACTACCACGAACTGGTCGCCGTCGTTCTCCCGGATGTTCCGGACCGCCGCCTTGTTGGCCTCGACGTCCGACGAGAGGATCAAGACCACCTCGTTGTCCGAGATGGTTTCGTAGATGTCGTCCTCGCGGATGTCGGCGGTGCGAGCGTTCAGGTCCTGATCGCGCAGGGCTTCGACGCGGTCCTCGTCGCGGTCGATGATGAGAACGTCTTTGCCCTGTTCGACGAGCTCCTCGGCAACCGCGTGTCCGACGCTCCCACACCCCAGAATAGCGTAATCGGACATCGAGGAGATAGTGATCCCGGCGCTCATGTTACTGACCGGTAGCCTCGGACCACACTTAACAGTCCCGAACTATAGGGCAGAGCGACGTATCGGCCACCTATTTACGATCCAATTCTTGGTAATGAAAGGGCCGCCGGTACCGATTCGTAGCGTCTCCGTCGCGGAGTTTCGGTTCGAATCGAAAGGGGTAACAGGCCGAGAAAACGGAAACGTATTTACGTCCGACGCGGCAAGTCGTGAATGCGTTGGGCCGGTAGCTCAGTTAGGCAGAGCGTCTGACTCTTAATCAGACGGTCGCGTGTTCAAATCGCGCCCGGCCCGCTTCTCGCCGCGAGCAAATCCGCGAGCGGTGAGCATCGGATCCGGCGAGATTTGAACTAGACGAGTCACAGCCCGCGCAGCGAGTGAAACGAGCGAGCAGGAATGTCTCGGCGTAGTTCATAATCGCGCCCGGCCCGTACTTCTTCGAGGCGCCTCAAAACTCTGCTTACGGCGTCCCATTCCTTGTCACTCCCGTCGGGTCTCCGTGATGTGAGTGCGTACTGTCGAAGAACGGAGCTCCCGCGACGAGTCCAGTGTCGCCCTCGGAGTCGTTAAAAGCCGGCCCCGGACGAGTCCACCGACGACTTGCCTCGACTTCCGTCGAGGGTCTTGATTTGCTCGGCGTCCGTCTCGGAATCGACAGCGCGGTCCACGTCGCCCCGCACTAGTATCGGGCCGCCGCGCGCTGGTCGTCGCCGTACTCTCCGACGACGTGCTCGCGGACGTTGGCGAGGCGTGTCGCCCCGCCGCGGTCGGCGTTGCTGTCGTCTCCGTACAACGACCGAGGGTATCCCAGACGGTGACACAGTATTTCACTCGGTGAGTACAGGCAGATGGCCCCGGTACTGACGACCGATGCAAAGAGAATCTACCGCCGATTCCGGGAGCGAACATGGAACCGCCTCTCCAAATCTGAGCCGGCGTAGAGTGCTCACAGCGACGGCTGGTCTCACTGTCGGTCTGGCCGGATGCACCGGTAGTAATCAGACGGAACCGGACACCGCCTCGTCGGACGACCGAGAAGACGAGGAAACTGTCGAAGACTCGCCCGATACCCCGTCTGGAAGCGTCTTCGAGGAACTCGCGTTCGACGGCCGTGAGCTGAAGGTCTCCGTCTCCGATAGTTCGGTCGCGAGGATCAACGCTATCCAGAGCGGAGAGCAGGTCGGTAGCGCAGAATTTTCGACGGGCGTCTCTGAGGCGGCTGTCTGGACGGCCGACCGGACACTACACGGGGACGAATTCGAGTTGGTCGCCGTCGACGAGGAAGACAACGAGATCGACTCGACAACCGCGTCGTTCTCCGCCCAGCCAGAGGTTTCCCGGCTCCGCACGCGAGCCATGAAGAACGACCGCGAGGCCACTGCGGAGGTCGCCAAGGAGTACACCGACGAGTTCGGCACCGCGCTCGTCACCATCGAGAACACGGGCGACGCCCCGCTGATCCTCGGCTCGTGGCGCTACAATTACGACGGGACGACCGTGTTTCTCACGGACGGTGTCCCGCAGGCAGTCACGGCCGAAAAACGCAGGAGTCTCGACGAGCCGAACGAACCCGTTCTGGTGCCCGCCGGCGGCTCCGTCGAGGTGGTTCCGTACGTGCCGACCTACAAGCATCTGAAGTTCAAGACGACCGGCGGCGAGCGTGACGCGTGGCCCGAATCCGTCCGCTCGATGGGCGAGTTCCCCGATGGATACGCCGATGGGGACGACGTCGACGTCCCGCTCGTCGTCGAGGACGACACCGGTGAGACGTTCGAGTTCACCGTGACCGCCACCTACGACGGCGGGCTCCTCGATCTGGGCGGATTCAACACTACCACCTACGTCCCGGCGGAGTTCTCCGCGTAGTAACGGGCTAAATTTGTTCTTTTTTCGCAGTGCGGTACCGGGAACGGGTTCGTTCGACCCGATCGATCGTACGCTGGACCCCGGCTTCGCGAGCGAGTTCCGCCGCCTCGTCGAGGCGCGACCGACCGCGGTCCGAGTCGCCTCGTGCGAATGCTACGAGCGACAGGACACGGAGCGTCTCAGCGGCGCCCTTCTTGCGACCGGTCGAACGATAGGTTTCCAGCCCCGCCTGTGCGAGTTCCGCCGCGGTTTCGAGTCGTCCCTCTTGATAGGCGATCCGTGCTTCGATCTCGTCACAGGCGGCGAGGCCGGCCTCTGTTTCCATCTCTTCGGCCAACGTTCGTGCCGCTTCGACATGCTCCTGTGCGGCGTGGTGGTGCTCTGCCGCCAGTTCGACGCGGGCAAGGTTTCGATAGGCAGCCGCCACCCCGTATTTGTAACCGCTTGCTTCGAACGCGTCCAGACTGTCCTCGGCGTACTGGCGGCTTTGCTCCAGATTCCCGCGCTGGCGCTCGATCTCTCCGAATAGATGGAGCGATTCGGTGACGACCCGTCGAACATCTACCTCTCGACTCAGCTCGAGGGCCTTCGCCGCGTGGTCGACCGCCGTTTCGAGATTTCCGCGCTCGGATTCGACACTCGCGATGTTCCACAGTGCGTTGGCTTCGGTGTGTCGTTCCCCTACCTCTCTGGCCAACCGTAGCTTCTCCCTGAACCGATCGAGCGCTCGCTCGAGTTCGTTTCTGTCTCGAGCCATTACACCCATATTTCCCAGTGTATTGGCCTCGTTTCGACGGTCGTTGATTTCGCGGGAGAGGCCGAGCGCCTGTTTGTATCGTTGGTTTGCCCGATCGTACTTCCCGCGTTCCGAGAGAATCGCCCCGGATGCAGTCAAAGCACGCGCGCGTGCCCTTTTGTCTCCGACGCGTTCCGCCGCTTCGATACAGGTCTCGTACCGATCCAGCGCCGCATCGAAATCAGCCCGTTTGTACGCAATATGGGCGTAGTCCAGTCGAGCAGATGGTTCCCGGTCGTCGAGTCCGCCTCGCTCTACGGCGCGGATAGCTTCTTCAGCGAATTCAGCGGCTTCGTCCAGTTTTCCCTGATCGCTCCGGACCGATGCCCTCCCGGATAAGCAGTCACACCGCAGTCGCTTGACTTCGTTCGACCGGAGTTCGGTCAGCGAATCCAGGCGCCTTTCGAGCATCTCGTATTCTGCGAGCGCCTCGTCGTACATCCCGTGAACGCGATACATCCGGGCCCGCCAACTCGATATTCGAGCGGCCATCACGTCGGAGCACTCTGACGGGAGTTCCAGTTCGGCATCAGTACTGGTGCCGAACATCGGAGCGAGCTGGTAGTGGGTCAGCCCGACCTGGAAGAGACGCGTGAGGAACTCCTCACTCCACGTTCCGGGATGGTATTTAATTTGGCTGAGATGCGGGGCGCTGTGGTCGAGGTGCTTCGAAACACGGTCTCGGCGTTCTCGCTCGTCCACGAGCGATACGACCGGCTGGATGCATCGTTCGAATCGAGCGGATGGGTCGGGATCCGAACGGACGAACTGTTCGAGAAAGCGGGCAGACCAGATCTCGCTGTTCGTCCGATATTCGAGCCCGAACCGCCTGTTCGTCGATTCGAACAGGAGCGTCCCCTCTAGCTTTTCGAGACCTCGTGAAACTGCCTCCGTATCGTAGTGGACCGACAGACTGTAGAGGAGTTCCGGCGCGATGGGAAGGCCTGCCGCGTTGAAGATGTTAACGAGAAGAGCGAGATCGCCGAGGCAGTCCGACTCGGCGTTGACGAACCGGTCGTACCAGTACAGCACGTCTTCTTCGAAAGTGGTTGCCGTCGACGTCTCGTACGGCGCCATCGAGTCGAGTCTGGTCACCAAGAACTGCTGCGCCAGAAACATCTCCCCCGGCGTTACCTCATCGTCCGTACGGTTGGCGTCGTGGACGCGTCGTACGATCGCCCTGCCGTCCAAGTCCATCGTTCCGTCGGTCGCCTGGGCAGCCGTATCGACGAGGCTCTGGGCTTCACTCTCCGTGAGTTCGGGCATCGACACCTGCGAGAGCACCTGCCGACGGACGGAGTTCAATCGCGCGTCTCTGAGCGGCTCTGTTGGATCGTCCCACTCTCGCTGTCGGGAGTCGAGCAGGAACGTTACGTCTCCGTCGTTTTTGAACGTCTCGACGACGGAGAGAATCCGACGGGACTCCAGACGGAGCGCG
The DNA here is from genome assembly GCF_004765795.1 of Halorussus marinus. Taxonomy (GTDB): domain Archaea; phylum Halobacteriota; class Halobacteria; order Halobacteriales; family Haladaptataceae; genus Halorussus; species Halorussus marinus. The sequence goes on along the minus strand of NZ_SBIV01000001.1, from coordinate 709,243 downwards.
TCCTCGACGACCACCAACGTGTGGCCGTCGGAACGCTGTAGATAATCTTCGAGTACGGCGACCGACTCGAAGGATCGACCGTGGTCGGCTTCTCGATACACGACTGGGCCACGGTCACGGGCGTACCACTCGTGAGCGACCATCTTGCACACGGTGCTCTTCCCCGAACCCGGTGGCCCGAGGAGGACGGTATCCGTTCCTTCGCGTAACTGATCGACGAGCGCGCTCGTCAGAGAGCGTTCTTCGCCGTCGTCGGCCTCGATCGTCCGATCGACGGCCAGCCCTTCGTCTATCTCCCCAAAGGAGAGACCGACCCGAAGTGCGGTGTCTGGGGGAAGTCCGTCCGATTCGAAGTCGGCCTCCGAGAGTAACTCGAAGCCCCCCTCGCGAAGCTCGAGAGGGAACGTCCTCGACGTCGCTCCCGTGTGCGGGGACTCGTCCGCTAACGGCGACAGACGCGACTCCTCGCTCGTCGAACTCGCTTCGAAATCCTCTGTTCGGTCAGTAGCAGCGGATTCAAGCTCCCGAACTCGTTCGAGCGCCCACTCGACGCCCGAGTCGTCCTCCGTTGCTAGACCACCCTGCATCGCGCCCGCCTCGGAATACACGGTAACGGTGGCTTCGCGCTTTTCTGCAGCCGTGGAAACGACGATCCCGTAAGAAGGGCCGTCGACGAACTGTACTTGGAAGTCTCCCTCGTTGGCAAGTTCGCCGAGTATTCCGGGATAGTGCGATCCCAACGACTCGCCGAGTTCGGGCGAGACAAACAGGTTGAGTGATCCGCGTTCCTCTACTACGAGACGCCGGAAGACGCGGAGAAAGTGCGTGCCCGAGAGCGTCGGGAGATAGGCGTGGACGCGTTGGGCGGTAGTCATCTGGTTCGAGATGACTTCGAGTGGTCGAAACGGCGGCGACTCCCCAGACCCGATCGTTCGGGCGTTCGCAACGAACTCTCTGGCGACCACCTCCTCGTCCGGAAGCGATTCGAGCAGATGCCGGGCACCGAGTATCGATCGCGCTTCAGACTCGTAGTCCCGGTACTGCTCGGTCAGGAGCCCACCGTGTTGGGTAACGGTGTAGCCGTTCGCTCGTTTCTCTATCAGATCCGTCTCCTGCAACTGACGAAGGGCTCGCGATACTGTCGACCGCGAATGGGGAAGTTCCTCGACGATCTCGTTCGTCATCCATTCGCCGTCAGAGAGCAGGTCGAGAAATTCGATCCGCTGTGCAACCCGATCGAGAACATCGTCGAGATCGGCCGCATCCGCTACCATTTGACTCCTATTTCTCGATCCCCGTAGTAAGAAATCGACGGAAGCGGCCGAACTCCTGACACAGTGTGTCGGGGAGTGAAGGTAGGCTGTCTCCGACAAATCTTCTCGTCGTGAACGGAGCTACCCACGACTGAAATCACCAGGACCGATCACCTACACAACAGCCGGCCTTTCATCGCCCGAGCAGTTGGACAGGCGGATGACGGCCGTCGCGTCGAGGGACCCGGAACGTCGTACCTGACGAGAGACCGAGCAACCACCAAGGCTATCGCGGACGCCGAACAGTTCGACGCCGGGTTTCAAATACCGCCAGCGCGAGGTGCTTGCGACCGCCATCGGGTCGGGCTACTACCAGCACAAACGCGAGACCACCATCGAGAACATCGCCGACGACGTGGGAATCGCGCCGACGACCGCGTGGGAACACCTGACCCGCGCGGAGGCGAAAGTGATGGCGGAGTTGGGCGAGCACGTATCGCCGCCGGTGAGCGCCGGATCCGAGACGGAGTGACTCGCCGCGGCCCCGTCCGCGGGTCAGGCCGCCTGCGGGGCGGCCTGCGACACGGAGGCGTCCGAGATCACGATCCGGACCCCGTCGGTGTAGTCGGTGTCGATCGTCGAGTTCCAACCGTGGACCCGCGCGATCGTCTTCAGATTCGGCAGGGTCATCCCGGCCTCCGAGTCGGGGACCGCGCCGCCGTACTCCATGAACTCCTCGGCGGTGGCGTCGCCGGGCGGGTCGCCGTCGTCGGTGACGGCGAACCCGTCCTCGCGGAGCGAGACCGTCACCTCGTCGGCGTCGTTGTGCGCCGCGAAAGTGAACGCGTTTCGCAACAGCGCCGCCAGTCGGCCGGCGTCGGCCTCGATCTCGCCCTCTCCGTCGACCGACAGCGAGAGGTCCTCGGCCTCGACGCGGTTCCACGCGGTCGAGACCGCCGCGTCGAGATCGACCCACTGGGTGCGCTCGACCGTCTGACCGTGTCTCGCGAGCGCCGAGAGGTCCTCGACGATGTTCTCCATCCGGTCGCCGGCCGACGACGCCGACCGGAGCGACTCGCGGGCGGCCGAGACGTCGCCGTCGTCGAGCGACCGGCCCGCGATCGACACCTGTCCCGCGACGATCTGGAGGGTGTTGAGCAGTTCGTGTCTGATCGCGGCCGCAAAGCCCTCGAGCTGTTCGTTCTGGCGGTCGAGCTCCCGGCGCTGGCGCTCGGTCTCGGTCACGTCGGTGAACACGACGAGCTGGCCGATGTCGGCCTGCCCGAGCGAGAAGGCGGTGTCGCTGACGAGGTAGTACCGGGTTCCGTCCTCGCTGTCGCATTCGAGAATCGGCTCCTCGTCGCCGAGCACCGCCGAGACCCCCGGAAGCGCGGTCGAGATCGGGTCCTCGCGGTGGTCGGACAGCTCCGGGAATATTTCGAGGGCGGACCCGTTGAAGTCCCGGATGTGGCCGTCGGTGTCGAGATAGACGACCGCGTCGTCGACACCGTCGGTGAGCTGGATCGCGAGGAATCGCTCCTCGAAGAGGTAGAGCACGCCGATCGCGAACACCGCGACGCCGATCGGCTCGTAGTTGATGTCGAGGAGGATCGGCGTCGCGGCCCCGACGACGTCGAAGACGACCGGGAGGCCGGTGAGGGCCGCCACCCCGCCGAGCCCTCGGGTGCCGTAGTCGACTTCGAGGAACATCTCCAGCAGCATGAAGAACCCGACCGCGACCAGCGCGTACGACAGTCCGGAGACGATCCAGTGGAGAGTGCCGTGAGACACCGCGAGGTGGGTGAACGGAGCGTCGACGACTTCGGTAGTGAAGTAGAGTTGGTGGATCGGGTTGGTCGCTTTCACCGCCACGATCGAGAGATACGCCGCGAGCGCGCCGCGTCGGTACGCGGACTTGCGGTGGAACATCCGGTCGGTGTACGCCGAACAGAAGTACAGCCATCCCCCGACCGTCGCGAGACCGACGGTGAGGCTCAGGAGATAGGAGAGATACATCAGGTCCGGCGTCGGCGCGACGAGAGTTCCGACCTGAAACGCCGCCCAGCCGCCGGTAGTGGCGAACAGCCAGGTGAGCCCTCGCCTCGTCTCGGGGTCTTCGACCTTGCGGGCGCGCAGGACGCTCACCCCGCACGCTACCGCGGCAGTTCCGAACGCGAGCGCGTAGACGAGAAGGGGCCCCGAGATATTCGAAATCGCCATCTGTCGACGGTCTTAGGACTAAGCATACTTAAATTATCGTACGGCGGAGAGTGTTTCGACCGACGGGTGCGGTCGGTCTCACGACCGGGTCCGCCGGACGTACCGCGCCAGCGCGTCGATCGCGTCCTCGACCGACCGTCGCTCGGTGTCGAGTGTCAGATCCGGGTCGCGGGGCACCTCGAAGTCGGCATGCATCGCGTGGACGCCCCAGCGATCGATCGAGTCCTCGCGGTTTCGGTTTCGCTTCAGGCAAGTCTCCAGACTCGCCGCGACCGATACCAGATGGGCGTCGGGGAGGGTTCGGAACCGCTCGCGTGTCGCCCGGTCGTAGAAGGTGCCGTCGAGGAGCCAGTCGGCGCTCTGATGGGCGCTCACCCGATCGTACAGCCGATCGTAGGTGTTCCGCGAGAAGTCCTCGGAGTGGACCAGTTCGAAGTCGCCGTCGTCGAGTCGGTCGAACAGTCCGGTCGCGATCGTGGTCTTGCCCGCGCCCGGCGGCCCGCAGACGATGAGGATCACGGACGAACCGAGGGGTCCGACGCCGAAAACGCTTCTCTACTCGACGGGGGCCAGCCGCGCTCTCAGATCGCCTCGCCTCGGGGGGCGCTCACTCGCCCGGGCTGTAGTTGGGCGCCTCGTCGGTGATCATCACGTCGTGGGGGTGGCTCTCCTGTTGGCCGGCCGCCGAGACGCGAACGAACTCCGAGCGCTCTTTGAACTCCGGGATCGTCGCCGCGCCGACGTAGCCCATCCCGGACTGCATCCCGCCGACGAGTTGGTGGAGTTCGCTCTCCAGACTCCCCTTGTAGGGCTTTGCGGCCTCGACGCCCTCGGGGACGTACTCGTCGTCGTCCTCGGGCTCGTCTTTGAGATAGCGGTCGCCGTCGCCCGACGCCATCGCGCCGACCGACCCCATGCCCCTGTACTGCTTGTACTTTTTACCGTCGATGGTGATGACTCGCCCCGGCGCCTCGTCGGTGCCCGCGAAGTACGAGCCGAGCATGACCGCGTCGGCGCCGGCGGCGATCGCCTTGATCGCGTCCCCGGAGTACCGGATGCCGCCGTCGGCGATCACCGGCACGTCGCGGCCGGCGGCGACGTCCGCGACCTCGGCGACCGCGGTGATCTGGGGCATCCCCGCGCCCGAGACGACTCGGGTCGTGCAGATCGAGCCCGGGCCGATCCCGACCTTGAGCCCGTCGGCGAAGTCGACGATCTCCTCGGCGGCCTCGCGGGTGCCGATGTTGCCGACGACCACGTCGGCCTCGACCTCGGCTTTGATCTCGCGGGCGCCGTCGATGACGTTGCGGTTGTGCGCGTGCGCACAGTCGATGAACAGCACGTCGGCGTCGGCCTCGTCGACCGCGACCGCGCGGTCGGTCTCGAACGGGCCGACGGCGACGCCACACCGGAGCCGACCCGTCTCGTCGCGGGCGGCGTTGCCGTACTCCCGGCGCTGGAGGATGCCCTGCATCGTGACCAGCCCGAGCAGTCGGTTTTCCTCGTCGACGACCGGGACGCGCTCGATCTTGTGTTCGTACATCAGTTCGAGCGCCTCGCGGGCGGTCACGTCCTCGCCGGCGGTGATGACCTCGTCGGTCATCGCCTCGCGGACCTCGTCGGACTCGCCGACCTCCAGATACGGGCGGATGTCCGTCCCGGAGATGATCCCCAGCACCTCGTCGTCCTCGTCGACGACGGGGGCGCCGGAGACACCCTCGGACTCCATCATCCGATCGACCGCCCGGACGGTCTGGTCGGGGCTGGCGGTCACGACGTCGCGGATGATGAGCTCGTCGGCGCGCTTGACGCGCTCGACTTCGGCGACGACCTCGTCGACGTCCATGTTCCGGTGGAGCACGCCGAGTCCGCCGTGGCGGGCCATCGCGATCGCGAGTTCGCTCCGGGTCACCGTGTCCATCGCCGCCGAGAGGACCGGCACTTCGAGCTCGACGTTCGTCGAGACCTTCGTGCTCACGTCGGCGTCGTCAGGTTCGACGCGGCTCTCTTTCGGTCGGAGTAACACGTCGTCGAACGTCAGTGCCTCGGGGACGCGCAGCTTGTCGGTGTACTGCCCTTCGGGGTGAGAATCTCTCGCCATATAAGCCGAACGCACCCCCGACTCAAAAACGTTGCGAGATGCTGTCCCTTCGGCGGGTTCTCACTCCGAGATTGTACATGAATATGGATTGACTTTGAAAAACATGGGGTACTTCTACTCTAAGTAATTATCGTAGAAATAAATGCGGTCGGAACTTCGATTGTTCAATTAGATCGGGGGTAAATCTACAGTATTGTTTCGCCTGAGGTTCACTCTCACGCAACTTTTATGCTCAAAACGCGATTCGGTAGAGGTATGGACTCTGCCAGTCCCACTGCACCGTGCATTGCCGGTCAGACGAGTTCCGACTCCGGCGCTCCATTTAAATGGACATGCACGTCGATTTTTACACTGGTAGGGAACCTTCTCGCGGGACGACGGCGGACTGACGCCCGAGACCTCCGCCCCAGATACCGCGACCACCACTCGGCCGATGGTTACGGCCACCCCAGCTAGCGGGTCATGAGTAGTTCACAGCACCCGGTCGCACTTCGCCTGGAGCGGCAGGTAGGTGGCGCGACGAAACTGCTCGCCACCGTCATGGGTCTCCCGCTGTTAGACGGCATCTTCCCGGCGCTGGTGCTTGCGGGGGGCGTCGACACCGTCACCGGCGTCCTGCAGGTCGGGCTCCTCGTCTTCGGCGGGAGCGCCACGGTCGCGGTCATCCTCGCCGAGATGGACGGCACGCCTCGCGAGCAGGCCGGAATCGTCCTGACGGTCGGCGTCGGGGTCATCGCGCTCGCGGCCCTCGAAGCCGCGTTCGCGCCGACCATCGAGAGCGTGCTCGACACCGAGACGTTCAAGCGCTTCGCCGCGCTGGTCATGCTGGCGATCGCCGCGAAGACCGCGAGTTCCCGCATCGGAGAGTATCTGCCCGGACCCGGCGTCATCGTCGGTCTCGGAATGATCGCGACCTTCGAACCGTCCGGGTTCGAGGTGGGGATCGTGAACTACGGACTCATCCTCCGGGCTACGGGCGCGGCCGCGACCGGGGTCGGGTTCGCGCTGTTGGTCGCGTTGACCTCGCCGTGGCTCCGCGGCGTGGTCGACATCGACCGCTTCCGGTTCGGGAGCGCGGTCGCGCTGGGCGTGCTACCGCTGAGCCTGCTCGGCCTCGCGCCCGGCAACGCCCCGCTGGCAGTGCTCGGAGTCACCACGCTGCTCGCGTTCGACCCGGGCGATGCCAGCGAGGACGATGACACCGACGACGTCGTCGACGGGACGGTCACCGAGACCGAAGCGGCGGGGGCGACCGACGACTCCGGGGTGGCCGGCGGTGGCGCCGGCGCGCTCGCGACCGACGGCGCGGGCGACTCGCCGTCCGACGAGCCCTCCTACGGCTACCCCGGCGAGGCCGACGACACCCGCGAACCGTGGCTGTGACCCGGACGGGAAAGCTTACCCCGCCGGACCGAGTTGCATCTCGTATGCCAGACAACCGCGTCGTGCAGGGCCGGATGGTCACGCCGAACTCCCTCGCCGAGTTGATCGAGGGTGAGGACGTAATGGACGCCGAAGCCATCGAAGCCGCCGACCGCGAGTGTCCGGAGTGTGGCGGCGACGTGCTCGAAGTCGGCTACATGCCCAGCGTGACCGCGTTCGTCACCGGGTGGAAGTGTCAGGGTTGTGACTGGTCGGACACCGACCGCGAGTAAGCAATCGAAACCCCTTTAATGCGGATGGACCAACGAATGGCTGCGGGGTCGTGGCCAAGTCAGGGATGGCGACTGACTCCAGAGGCTACGCGCCCGGGACGAAACTCCAGCTGATATACCGAGCGGTCGACTGATCATCGACCGCGTTGACGACCCTCTGGAGTTCCGAGGCGCACCGGAGATATCAGTCGATCGGGGGTTCAAATCCCTCCGACCCCATTCTGAAATTAAGCGTTGCGAAGGTTTCTGGTGTCACCAAGCGACGTAAACCCGTAAGAGTCGTAGCTGTCGTTCTCGGGTCATCTTCGGGGTGGTCGGCGTGATCGAGTACCGCCACTACGAGAGCGGGAAAACCACAGTCATCACCACGAATGCGCGCTCTGTGGCACTCAGATTCGCGACCAGCAGGGAATTCAGGATCACCTCCCGAGTTGCCCGGCCCGCGATATCTACGCCAAACGGCCACACACCGTGGGAGATGACGAACAACCACATGGGGTGTCGAGCCTGTGCAAACCAGTTGGATGACGATTCCGAGTTCTGGGAGATCTACGATCAGAAGTCCGGCGAGACGATGCCGCGCGAGCAGATCGTGCTGGAGGAGTAGGCGGCGTTCGAGACTGCGGTCACGAAGACTCGTCCCATCCTGGTCGTTGCAGTCGTGGCGCCAGACAGCACGCGTCGGGACGATAGCCAGTGTCCCTTTCGATTCGATAGGTGTACGAAGGTTCGAGAGTTGGACGCGAACGGTTTACTGAGGCGGTCCTCACCGCCTATTTGCAATGGCAAGAAAAAAACGACCGACACGCAGTAGCGAGCGATTCACAAACGGGGTGTAACTGATGGTGTCCATTCCAGTCCCCGATAACAAACTCGTCGCCTTCACGCTCGCAGGTGCCCTGCTCACGGCCGTCGTAGCCGGTAGCCGTAGCTTCCCGGAGTTACCCGGTCTACTGGGCGTCTTCTATTCGTCTTCCAGTTCGGCTTTTAGGTCTCAAACTCCGACTCGATCCGTTCGATAGCTCGGGATTGGTCCTGGAGGGCTTCGAGAAACTCCGTCTGCTGTTCGAGGACGTCCTGCATCTGGTCTTGATTCGACTTCACGCGCTGGAGGTGGTGGCGCGTTCGCTCCCCGGAGAGGGGTTTGGGCGTCCGGACGGTAAAGAGGAGTCCCAGTAGCGTCAAGGAAACTCCGAGCAGAGCCAGAATCAGGTTCGAACGCGAAAGCAAAAACGGAACCACGCCAGCAAACGGATTTCCCGGTATCGTGATCGGTGGGAGTAACTCGATTTCGCGGGCGGACCCGATCCACGTTATTACGAACCCGGCGCCGATCACGATCCGCTTCAGCCACAGCAATTCACGATGTCGGAGTTCCAGTCGCTTGTCTAATAGCGCGTCTATCTGAGCGATCAGTACGTCGCGTTCTCCGTCCGATAGAGGCTCGTCGGTGTCCAACTCCGCCATCAGTGTGTGGACGTGACTGTCGAGGTCGTTTTTGGAGATGCCGAATATCGCCTTTTCGAGGGCTTCAGACACCGTATTCTGGTCTTGTGGTGCGAGTTCGTCTGCGTTCAGAAACTCCGAATGGAGCATCGTCTCTCCGTCCTCCAGAGGAACGTCTTGCCACGGCTCGTCTCGCGCCATTATTTCATCCTACATACTCTATCTATCTAAATGTGAACGAACGGAGCGGCCGGATGCCGGATTTGGCCACCGACGTCTCGCGTCCCTGCTTACCATCTACTCCTCAGGAGATGGGTCCGCGAGGCGCCGGTAATCGGGGAGAAGACGACGAACTCGCGGTCCCGTGTCCGGCGGTCGACGATGCTTTGGATGGCGCGGCCGTCTCGGTCGGCCCGACGCCACAGCACGAGTGTCAGCCGAACGAGCCGATCGCGACCGACTCGACCGGCCTACTCGAGCGTTCGGAGTTCGGTCACGGAGCCGTCGGAACTCGGACCGAGGAGCTTCGAATCGGTCGCCGCGAGGCCGCCGTACCCCGTGGTGGGACTGGCGCTGCGCCGGTCGGTCCGCTGGATGAGGCTCCCGTCGGTGTCGAACTCCCGGAGCGAGACGGTACAGCCGTCGCCGTCGCAGTCGTTGCCGAGCCACAGCGAGCCGTCGGCGTAGGCGAGTCCCTGGCCCCACGAGACGTCGGCGGTACTGAACGACCCCTGTTCGGTCCCGTCGGGGTCGAAGGCGACGACGTTGTTCCCCGTGATGTCGACGGCCCAGAGGGATCCGCCACCGAACGCGAGCCCGCGGGGGTCCCAGGACGTCGAGATCTCGGACTCGACGTCCCCCGTCGCGGGGTCGAGTTCGACGATCTTCCCGTCGTAGTCCGAGGCGATCGCGTCGGCGAACCAGAGCGAGCCGTTCCCGTACGCGAGCCCCTCGGGCTGACCGTCGCTCGGCGTCGAGATCCGGTCGGTGATCTCGTCGGCCTCGAGGTCGTACGCGAGTATCTGTCCGTCGGAGACGCCGTACACGACGCCGTCGTGGTGTGCGAGTCCGTGTTCCGCCGAGATCGGCGCGGACAGTTCGTCGGAGTTCGACTCGCCGGTCGCGCCGGCCTCGTGTATCCGAGAGATCTGGGACTCCGAGAGTCCCGTCTCGTAGATGCGGAAGTCCGAGAGCTTCCCGTTCAGAATGTTCGCCCACTTGGCGGGGTTGCCGCCGTACCAACTGCCCAGCGTCAGGTCGCTCCAGTAGTCGCTGTTTTGCTCGCTGTACCCGTCCATCGAGTCGTCGCTGAACTCGCGGTCGCCGTCGACGTAGATCCGGACGGAGTTCGTCGGGTCGACGACGACGGCGACGTGGTGCCACTCGCCGGTCGAGACGACGACGTTGTCGCCGTCGGGCATAGTGTACTTCTGGGCGGCGCTGGCGCCGACGTCGCGGATCGCGAAGCCGATGTCGACGCCGTCTGCGTCTTCGGCCGGCGCTCCGGTGATGACGTAGCCCGTGTCGTTCCGGAGCAGAGTGTGAACCGCCGTCTCGCCGCTGTCGTACGGCCGACCGCCCGCGTCGGTGTCGAAGAGGACCCACGTACTGAACGAACACGCTCCGTCGTTTCGACCGAGGAGACTCAGTTCGCCGTGGTCGCCGCGACTGATCCGGGCGCCGACGTCGCCGTGGAACGCGGTCGCCGACCGGCCGGCGAACGTGTCCGAAGTGGGATCGCCGCGGTCGACGCTCGCGTCGTGGCCGCCGACCGAATCGCCCAGTCCGTCCCGGAGCGGCCAGCGCGCGAGGAGTTGGTCGCCGGCGACGGGGTCCCCGGAGCCGTCGGTCTCGATCGTCACGCTGGCCTCGTCGGTCCCGGCGCCGTCGTTCCCGCTCGCGTCGACGGCGCGGGTGAGCGTGACCGTGAACGTGCCGGTCGTCGTGGCCTGATAGGTCGCCTCGTAGGTGTAGGCGTCGCCGGTTCGACTGGCATCGAAGTCGCTGGCGGTCAGCGTGACCGACGCGGCGCCGCTGATCCGGGCCCGGATCGCGGCGAGTCGCTCGCTGGAGTCGAACGAGATCCTGAGGGTGTCGTCGCCGGTGTTCGCGACGCTCAGCGCTCTGATAGACGGCGGGGTCTCGTCGGGCGTGGTCGTCGTGGACGCGGTAGTCGATCGGGTGGTGGTCGCCGAATCGGTCGTCGGGGCGGTCGTGGCTGCCGTCGTCGGTGTCGAGCGCACGGTGGTCGTGAGCGTCGTCGTCCCCGACGCCGTGAAGCGCCCGAGCGTGGCCGGCGCGTCTTGGCCCGTGTAGACCAGCCGGATCGTCGTCCCGGCGTCGACCGGATCGTCCCAGTTGAGAATCGACGCCCCCAGCTTCGCGGTCGCGTCCGCCCGAATCGGCTCGTCGGTGTCGGCCGTCGTCGACCCGAGCTGCGACCAGGCGATCTGTTTCCCGGTAGTAGATCGGATCTGGAGATCGCCGCCGACGATCCGTGCGCCGCCCCGGTAGGTGATCGCGACCCGCCGGGCTCGCTCGTCGTACTCGAAGCGGAACCGCGCGCTCTCTAAGTTCGGATCCGGCGCCTCGGTCGGCTCCGGTTCGCCGTCGGACTCCTGGACTTGCGCGAGCCGCGCACACCCCGCCAGCCCAAGCATCGAACCCGCGAGGCCCGCCCTGAGGAACTGTCTGCGAAACTGTAACGACCGCTTGTTCGACATATCAGCCACAACCGACAACCGGTACATGAAAGCGTCGATTCGTCGGGTTTCGGGTAAGAACGAAGTCACGTCGAGACGGCGGCTCTCCGGCGATATCGGTCGAAGCGCGGAGAGTCGCCGGCCCGAATCGCGGGCCGACAGAGCGACCCTCAGATCCCGGCCCGTCCGGGCGATTCAACCACGGCCGGTCGTTCGGCCGGGTCGCCGTCGACTACCGTCTCGTTGGCATCGGGGCTGGTCTCGATCACGTAGCGCTGGCCCACCATCGGGTCGAGCAGGCTGTCGACGGGCGCGTGGTCGTCCCGGAGCACCGGCACGTCGTCGGTCCGCTCGTCGCTCCGGTAGAAACTGATCTCGTTCGAGAGGTCGATGCCGACGTCCCGGCGGTCGTTGCGCTCGCGGAGTTGGGCCTTCGTGACCCGGCCGTCGCGCTTTGTGGCGAGGAGTTCGACGTTCTGGATCGCGCCGGTCTCGGAGGTCGGGAAGGCGTACACCTGCGGGAACACCTCCGAGACCGTCTTGTACTCGGCGCGGTAGAACTTCGAGGCCGGCCCGTCGGGCGCGGAGATGAGGTTCGCAAAGAGAATCCCGTGGGCCGAGAGCCGACTGTCGGCGAGGCGCATGAACTCCGCGGTCGTCAGCTGGAACGGGACCTTGTCTTTCTTGTAGGCGTCGAGCACGATGAGGTCGTACGTTCGGTTGGTCTCCCGGAGGTAACGCCGGCCGTCCTCGTTGTAGACGTTGAGCCGGGGTGACTCCTCGACCCCGAAGTAGCGCTTCGCCGCGTCGATCACCTCGGGGTCGATCTCCACGACGTCGACGGTCGCGTTGTACTCCTCGAGGAACCGCTTGGGACCGGTGAACCCGCCGCCGCCGACGAACAGCACCCGGTCGATGTCGTCGGGGTCTTCGGCCATCAGGTACGGCAGGTGAAAGTACCGCGTGTAGTCGAAGACGTGCCTGTCGGGGTCGCTGAGGTCCATCGCGCTGTGTCGCTGGCCGTCGAGGTACAGCGTCCGGGTGTCGCCGAGGTCGATCACTTCGAGTTCCTGGTACGGCGTCTGGGTCTGGTAGACGACCTGTCCGGCGGCCGAGACGCCAAGCGAGCCGCTCGCGGCCGCCGCCACCAGCAACAGCCCGACCGCGAGCGTGGCGGCGACCTGCCGGCGCCGGAACGTCGGGGCCGCGAGCCACAGCGCGGTTCCGACCAGCAGGAGGCCGAACGCCAGTTCGATCTGGACGATCGAGAGCTCGGGGATGAGGAAGAACGTGGTGCCGAACGCGCCGACGATGCTTCCGACGGTGCCGACCGCGTAGACGTGACCCGACGCCTCGCCGACCACTTCTCGACCCGACAGCTCCGCGCCGTAGGGGCTGACGAACCCGAGCAGGTAGGTCGGCGGGCCGAACAACAGCGTCACCGCCGGGAGCGAGGCGAACCGCCCGGGAAGCGGGATGGCGGCCGTCGAGGCCAAAAGCAGGTCGCCCGCGAAGATGAGCACCGCGACGTACGCCGCGGTGCCCAGAAACAGCCGGACGAGCTGGTGGTCGGCCGCCCGTTCGGCCGCGCGCTGGCCGCCGTGGTGGTAGCCGAGGCTCAGCGCCGCGAGGAAGACGCCGATGATACTCCCCCACGTATAGATCGAGCTCCCGAACTGGGGGGCGACGATCCGCCCCGCGAGAATTTCGAGGCCCATGCTCGCCACGCCGGAGACGAACACCGCGGCCTCCGGCTTGCTCACCCGAGAACTACCGAGTCGCTGGCCGGCCATTCGGTGTGAGGTAGGGCGAGGGGGTTGTTAAGGGTTGGCTCGCGCGAGTCGCACCGACCGAACGGCTCCGGCCGGACGCCGGGCGGTCGTCGGCGACCGACTCACCCGGAGAACTCCTCGTAGGAGATCGGTCCCTCCTCGACGATGGTCGAACTCTCGGGCACGTCGCCGTCCGGCGGCATGCTCCCCTCTGCGGGACCGCCGGGCTCGCCGACCACGATCCGCCCGACCATCCCGAGCGTCTTGTGCGGGATGCAGAAGTAGTCGTAGGTCCCCTCGACCTCGAAGGTGTGTTCGAACGTCGCGCCCTCCTCGGTGAGCGTCTCGCTGTTCCACGCCTCGGCGTCCTCGGGGATCCGGGTCACCTCGGCGGAACTGTTCGACTCGGCGTAGGCGGTCGAGGAGTGCGAGCCGCTCTCGTTGACGAACGTGACGGTCGTGCCCGGCTCGACGGCCACCCCGATGGGGTCGAAGTAGTAATCGCTTCCCTCGGTTATCATCGCGACCTCGACGGCTCCGCCCTCCTCGGCCATGGTCGTCTCCCCGTCGGTCGCCTCCGTCGTGGTCTCCGCGTCGGGCTCGGTCGTCTCCTCGTCGGTCGTCTCCTCGTCGTCGGAGCCGGGAGACGAACAGCCGGCCAGCCCGCCCACTGCGGTCGCGCTCGTCGCCGCCAAGAACGTTCGTCGGTTCATGGCCGGGTCTAGTGGCTACAGACGAATAACGCGTACGGCCGATTCGGGCGTATCACGCCTCACGTTGCCAGTTACCACGGGTCTCGGCGTCCGTCGGCTCGCGGTCGGTGCGCGCGACTAATCGTTCGACGCGCTCGTCCATCGTCGGATGGGTCGAGAGCAGACGGGTCAGCGGACCGTCCTCCTCGCCCCGGACCGTCAGCGGCGAGAGCAGTCCCCATCCGGGTTGGGAGGCCCGTTCTATCTTCCGGAGCGCGCGGGCGAGCGCGAGCGGATCGGTGAGTTCGGCGGCCCGGTCGTCGGCCGCGAGCTCGCGGCGCCGCGAGTGTGCGAGCACGAGCAGGGTGAGCCCGGAGAACGCGACCAGCACCACCTGCCCGATCCGACGCCCGAGCCCCGCGCCAGGCCGGTCCCGTTCGGCCGGCGGTCGTCCCCGGAGCCAGTCGAGCGCGCGCTGGAGGCCGGACGCGACGACCGCGAACGGCAACGCGACGACCACGACCACCCAGACCAGCGACTGGCCGGCGCTGTACGCGAGCGTCTGGACGAGGCTGTCCCTGCGTTCGAGGTGCGCGAGCTCGTGGGCGAGCAGCGCCTCGAACTCCGCGCCGGACAGCAGGCCGAACAGCGACCGGTCGACCACGACGGCGCTCCCGCCGGGCGCGTGGACCGCGAGCGCGTTCGGCGCCCCGAGCGCCGCGACCAGCAGGCGCGGGCGCCCGGCGTCCATCCTGTCTGCGAGCCGGTCGAGCCGGCGGTGGGCGCCCGGGGCGCGACTCCGGGGGAGTTCGACCGCGTCGAGGCGCGCCAGCAGGCGTCGCGTACCGAACCGGTAGTTGAGGTATCCGAACGCGACCGCGAGCCCGGTCGTCCACGCCACGATCGTGAACACGTCGCCGCGGGCGAGCCAGATCGCCGCGAGCAGTCGATACCCGAGATACGCGACGCCGACGTACGCCGCGAGAAGCGCGAGGCCGACGAGCCCCGTCAGGACGCGGAGACCGACTCGGCGCATACGCGGACGTAGTGGCGTCGGCGCCAAGGCCGTGTCGGTCGCCGCGACGCGCCACGCGACCGCCCCTCAGAACGGCACGGCGTCGGCGATGTCGGTCCGGTAGCGGCCCGCGAGTTCCCGAACCACCAGCCGATCGCGGGGGTCGATTCCCAGCGCCCGGAGGCTCCCGACGTAGACGGGGAGCCCGACCGCGAGGCCGACGCCGATCGCCCCCGGCGGTGCCACCGTCATTCGGACGGCCGTCATCGACGCCGCCATCGCGACGCCGGCGACGAGGGGCTTGAGGAAGGAGGCGTCGAACGGCCACAGCCCCTCGAAGCGTCTGAGCAGGAGGACCTGCAGTCCGTTCTGCACCGCGATCGCGAGCGAGGTGCCCAGCGCCGCGCCCGCGAGCCCGAATTCGACGACGAACAGGTAGGTCAGGACGACGTTCAGGACGGCCAACAGCCAGTCGAGGGCCATCCGTGCGTACTGGTGGTCGGTCATCATGAGGAGCCAGCCGGTCGCGCCGACCGCGCTACCGACGAACACGCCCCCGAGGTACACCGCGAGCGGGAGATACCCCCGCGCGTAGGTCGGCCCGAACAGCGCGAGCAGTTCCCGACCGAACACCACCTGCACCGCGAGGATCGGCACCACGGTGGTGACGATCAGTCGGGTCACCGACGAGTAGACCGCGTTCAGCGTCTCCGTCCGCCCGTTCGAGTGGAGGTCGGAGGCGACCGGCGGCAACAGCTGATTGAACGACAGCAGGGGGATCCACGCGATCGACACCAACACGAGCACGACGTTGTAGATCCCGGCCGCCACCGCGGTCAGCATCGCGCCCACGAGCAGGATGTCGACGCGGTTCTGGAACACCTTCCCGACGTTGCTCATCGCCACCGGCGCGGCGTGGTCGTAGAACCGACGCGCCTCGGACCGCAGGCCGCGGACGGTCGGTCGGACGCCCGTCGCCTTCACCGTCACCGGGAACCCGACGGCGGCGAGCACCGCCGCGCAGGCGACGAACGCGCCGGTCACGCCGACCACCGAGTAGCCCGCCGCGAGCGCGCCGACCGCCCCGACCAGCCGCACCGCCGGACGGAGGAGCTTGTTGAAAAGCACCTCACCCCGGGCCGACCCGACCGCGCGGAAGGTCGCGGCGTAGACCAGTACGAACCCGAACAACAGGACCAGCGGGCCGAACAGCCTCATCGCGGCCGGGAACGACGGATGCTCGACCGTCGTCTCGTTTATCCACGGCGCAAGCAGTCCCAGCCCCGCCGCGATCGCCACCCCGAACCCCGCCGTGGTGGCGTACGCGAGTCCGGCGACCCGCGATCGGCGCGCCGGCTCTTCGGCGTACGCCGGGAGGTACCGCTGGAGGGTCGGGACGCTCCCGAAGGTGACCAGCCGGATCAGCAACTGCGCGATCCGCCACGCGAGCGCGTACACCCCGTAGGCGACCGGGCCAAGCCCGCGCGCGAGGACGAACTCTGTCGCCGAGATCAGCGCGCGCTGGGCGGAGACGCCGCCCGAGGTGACGACCGCGCCGTGGGCGATCGTCAACAGCGCGTCGCGCTCCTCCTCGGAGACGTCTTCGGGTTCGGGGCTCATCTGTGGGTCGTACCTGCGGGGTGGCAGGTCGGGCCATTAAACGATGTGATACCGGACGACCGGGAGAGCCGGATCGAAACCACTAACCCGAAACCGGGCGGGGATGGGGACAACGGATGGCAGGTTCGTCGCTCTCGGACTCTCTCGCCCGACTCGAACAGTGGTGGCTGGCCCTCGAACGCGGGTGGCGGGCGGTCGCGATCGCCGCGCTCGTCGTCGGCCTCGCGGTGCTGGCGCCGTGACGGCGGGGTCGCTCCGAGGTCTCGCCCCCGGGCTGGGCTTTCTCGTCGCGGTCGGACTCGGTGCCGGCGCGCTCGGAGCGATCGCGCCGGTGAACGCGTTGCTGGCCGCAGTCGCGATCGGCGCGATCGTCGCCAACACCGTCGGCGTGCCGGCCGTGCTCCGGCCGGGCGCCGAGACGTACAAGCTCTGGCTCGAAGTCGGCATCGTGCTGATGGGCGCGCGCGTCTCGCTCGACGCGGTGGTCGAGGCCGGTCCCGCGCTCGGGGTCGCCGTGGTCGGCGTGGTCGCGCTCTCGCTCGCGCTCGTCGAGGCGCTCTCGCGATCGGTGTTCGGCCTCGGGGACCGACTCGGCTCGCTGCTGGCGGCCGGCGCGAGCGTCTGTGGCGTCTCGGCGGTGGTGGGGGTCGCCGGCGCGGTCCGGGCCGACGAGCGCCACGTCGCGTACGCCACGACGACGATTCTGGTCTTCGACGCGGTCACGCTGGTCGCCTACCCGGCGGTCGGCCATCTGCTCGGGGTTCCCGACCGGGTGTTCGGCGTCTGGGCGGGCCTCAGCATGTTCTCGACCGGCCCGGTCACGGCCGCGGGGTTCGCCCACTCGGAGGTCGCCGGACAGTGGGCCACGCTGACGAAACTCACTCGCAACGCCCTGCTGGGGGCGCTCGTGGTCGGCTACTCGATGGTCTACGCCCGGACCGGCCAGTCGGCGGGCGGGTCGATCCGGGCGGTCTGGGACGGCGTTCCGAAGTTCGTGGTTGGGTTCGTCGCACTCGTCGCGCTGGCGAGTTCGGGGGCGGTCGCCGACCCGGCGCTGGCCCGCGTCGAGACGGCCTCCCGGTGGGCGTTTCTGGTCGCGTTCGCGGGCCTCGGCGCGAGCGTCGAACTCCGGGAACTCCGGGGCGCGGGGCTCCGACCGGTCGCGGTGGTCGGGGTGTCGCTGGCGGTCGTGAGCGCGGTGTCGCTGGCGGTCGCCCGGTTGGCGTTCTGAGCCGGCGCCAAAGCGGGTCGCGAACGCCCCGAAACCTCGGGGGCCAAACAGTTTTGGCTTCGCCTTGCGAACTGTTGTCTGTCATGGTTTACAGTGACATCGAGTCGGCGCCCCGCGAGGAGCTCCGGGCCCTCCAAAGCGAACGGCTGGCCGAGACCGTCGCGAACGCCTACGAGAACGTCGATTTCTACCGCGAGGCGCTCGACGAGGCGGGCGTCGATCCGGACGAGATCGAGGGCGTCGAGGACGTCTCGAAGCTCCCGTTCACGACCAAGACCGACTTCCGCGACGAGTATCCGGACGGGCTGTTCGCGGTCGACCACGACGACGTGCGTCGGATCCACGCCTCTTCGGGCACCACCGGCAAGCCCAAGATCGTCGCGTACACCGACGAGGACCTCGGCGTCTGGAGGGAGGTGATGGCGCGGTCGCTCCACGCCGCGGGCGTCCGGCCGGGCGAGACGGTCCAGAACGCGTACGGCTACGGCCTGTTTACCGGCGGGCTCGGCTTCCACGACGGCGTCGAGGAGCTCGGCGCGACCGTCATCCCGACCGGCGGCGGCAACACCGCCCGCCAGCTCGACATGCTCCGGGACCTCGATAGTGACGCCCTCGCGTGCACGCCGTCGTACTGCCTCTACCTCGCGGAGGCCGCCGAGGATCGGATGATGGACGTCCGGAAGCTCCCGCTCTCGCGGGTGATCATCGGCGCCGAGCCGTTCACCGATCCGATGCGCGAGGAGATCGAGCGCGCGCTGGGCGTGAGTGCACTCGACGTGTACGGCCTCTCGGAGATCATCGGCCCGGGCGTCTCGATCGAGTGCGAGGAGGCCCAAGACGGGCTCCACGTCTGGGAAGACCACTTCTACCCCGAAGTCGTCGACCCCGAGACCGGCGAGGTCCTGCCCGAGGGCGAGTCGGGCGAACTCGTGCTCACCACCCTCACCAAGGAGGCCCTGCCGGCGATCCGGTACCGGACCGGCGACATCACCTCGCTGACCTACGAGCGGTGTGCGTGTGGCCGCACGGCGGTCCGGATGGACAACGTCACCGGCCGGACCGACGACCTGCTAATCGTCCGGGGCGTCAACGTCTACCCGAGCCAGATCGAGGACGTCGTGCTCGATCTCGGCGACGTCGCGCCCCACTACCGGATCGACCTCTACCGGGAGGACAGCCTCGACCGGATGGAGATCACCGTCGAACACCATGAGGCGTTCAGGGGGACGCCCGACCAGCTCAGAGACCGGATCGAGTCGGCGCTTCGGGACGTGCTCGAAATCGAGCCGGACGCGGTCGAGGTCGTCGAGCCGGGCTCTATCGAGCGCACGGAGGTCGGGAAGGTAAAGCGCGTGTACGACCACCGCTGACCCCGGCCGAGCTACCGGACCGTGAACTCGACGCGGTACCGAACCGGGACCGACCGCTCGCCGTCGCGCTCGACGCCGACCGAGCCATCGACGGCGTATCGACCGCTCGCGAGCGCCTCGGGGCGAACCCCGTAGGTCGCTTCTACCCGCTCGCCGGGCGCGACCGACGAGGTGACCTCGATGTCCGCGACCCGCTCGACGGACCGGCCGTCGGTTCGGACGTGGTCGCTCGCGGCGTAGGCGTCGCTCCAGAGCAGTCGCCGGTCGTCGGGATCGTCGACCGGGTGGCAGTCGAGGACGCCGAACGGCGCCGGGACGGGTCCGGTCACCGAGAGCTCTCGATCGGCGACGTTGCGAAGCGAGAGCCGGACGATTCCGTCCGCGACCGAGGCGTCGACCGAGACCGACGTCGACTCGCGTCGCTCGACGGAAGCCGCGTAGAACGTGCCGTCGAGGTAGACGTACGGGTGAGCGGCGACGCGCTCGAAGAACCGGTCGGGCGCGGCGTCGACGCCGTACGCGCCCCGGGTCGCCGCCGCGCGCCCGAGGAGTTCGCGGACCGCCGGATCGGCGGTGGCGGCGTTCCACACCGGGGCGTCGACCGCCGCGGAGACCGAGGCCTCGCCGGCCGAGAGCCGGTAGGGCGGGCCCCCGTCGTCGACCTCCACCGACAACGCCGTCACCGTCCCCCGGTACTCGACCGCGTCGTACTCCCGCAAGAATCGTCGGAGGCCGGGCCAGACGTAGGTGAGTTCGACGCCCTCGCGCCGGGCGAGCCGGACCAGCCCGGTCGCGATCCGGCCGTCGTGGGTGACCGCGTCCTCGTAGGTCTGGTGGTCCGCGATCTCGCCGTCGACGGTCGAGGCCGCGACGGCCTCCCCGGAGATCGCGGTCGTCGGGAGGGTGTGTTCGAGTCGGTAGTAGGTCCCCTCGCGCTCGACGACGGCGGTCCCGCTCGCGAACTTCACCAGCCACGTCGGCGGGTCGTCGGTCTCGTAGCCGCCGGCGAGGGCGGCGTCGACGACCGCTCGCTCGCGGTCTCCGAGCCCGGAGAACTCCGCGACCTCGCCGTCGGGGTCCTCGCCGAGATCGTTGAGCCGCACGGCCCGATCGTACGCCGCGACGCGGTCGACGGCGAGCGACCCGTCGGGGGGAGTCGTATCGGCGGTCGCCTCGACAGCGCTCGGGGGCGTCTCGGCCCGACCCACACACCCGCCGGTCCCCAGCGCGCCGGCGACGGTCCGGAGGAACGGACGGCGCTTCATACGCGTGCATGAGACCACTGGTTCAAAAATTCATTGGAATTGAAAAGGAAAGGCGGTCGGCGCGGCGCGAGGCGACCGGGACGAACGCGATCCGCCCGAGCCCGGGGCGTCGGGACTCGACGGGAGCGAACCCACCCCGTACGTGACAGTTCAGAGGACCACAATCGTCATCACCACCGACTGGCTAATATGCGGGTAATGGGGTACCTGTCGCGGGGGGTCGAGGCCGTCGGGGGACGGCGCTTCGTTCTGGGGCTCGGCGGACTCTACGTCGCGGTCGCGGTCGGCTTTCCGATCGTGTCGGAGGCCGGTCGATCAGCCGACGAACTGCAGGTCGTCTCGCTGCTCGTCGGCCTGAGCGGGATCGTGCTCTTGTACGGAGGGTATCGGCTCCCGGAGTCGGACATCCGACCCGACCTCTACCACGTCGTCGCGGTCTGGTGTCTCCGGGCCGTCGGCGTCATCGTCGGCGTTCTCCTCCTGATCGCGGCGGTCTCCTCGCTCACCGATCCCCTCGGGAACTTCCTGATCCTCTCGTCGCTCGCCAGCGTCGCGGGTCTCGGGATGGGATACCACGACGGGCAGGGCCGGACGCGGGCCGTCGACGCCGAGGAGTACAGCCGCCAGCTCGAACGCTACCGCACGATCGTCGAAGCGGTCGACGACGGCATCTTCGTCGCCGACGCCGACAACCGCTTCAGGCTGGTCAACGACGCCTACACCGAACTGGTCGGCTACGACCGCGAGGAGCTTCTGGGGGCACACACCTCCCTCGTCGCCAACGAGACCGAACGCGCAGACGACATCATCGAGGAGGTCGAGCGCAATTTGACGCCCGACTCGGCCACCCCGAGCACCTACGAGACGGCGCTCCAGACAGCCACCGGGGAGACGATCACGGCCGAGTGGAGCGTCGCGCCGCTCGCCCGCCCCGACGGCGGCGACCCCGACCGGGCGGTAATCGTCCGAGACGTGACCGAACGTAACGAGCGCGAGCGCCGACTGGAGCGCCAGAACGAGCGCCTCGACAGTTTCGCCAGCCTGCTCGCACACGAACTCCGAAACCCCGTCAACATCGGCCAGATATACAGCCGCCAGCTCGATTCGGCGACCGACCCCGAGGCGGTCGAGTACGTCACCGAAGCGTTCGATCGGATCGAGGACATGATCGACATCATGTTGCTCGTGACCCGGGGCGGGGAGGCGGTCTCGGAGCCCTCGACGGTCCGACTTGACGACGTGGCCCGTGAGGCGTGGACAGATCTGAACGCATCGGAGGCGACCCTGACGGTCGAGACGGACGCGAGCATCGAGGCCGACGACACCTACACCCGCCACCTGTTCCGGAACCTCTTCGAGAACGCGATCGAACACGGCGGCGACGGCGTCACCGTCACGGTCGGCGATCTCCCCGACGGGTTCTACGTGGCCGACGACGGTGTGGGCATCGGGCCGGCGGAGCGAGAGACCGTCTTCGAGACGGGGTACACGTCGGCGGCCGACCGGGGCGGGATGGGGCTCGGACTGACCTTCGTCCAGGAGATGGCCGACGTCTACGGGTGGCGGTGTTCGGTCACCGAGAGCGCCGACGGCGGCGCGCGCTTCGAGTTCGAGCGGGTGGCCCCGACCCGGCGCGTCACCGATTAAACACCATAATATTTTATCGCCGACCGGAGAACGCGACGGTATGGCGTACAGCTATCGACCCCACCACTTCGAGGACTTCGAGGCGGGCCAGACCTTCGAGAGCGTCGGGCGGACGGTCACCGAGTACGACTTCGTGATGCACTCGGCGTTCGCGGGCGACTGGACCGAACTCCACACCAACAAGGAGTACGCCGAGGAGGGCCACTTCGGCGAGCGGGTGGCCCACGGCCCGATGACGTTCGTGCTCGCGACCGGGTTCGTCTACCGGACCGGGATCCTCGAACGCACGGTCCTCGCGTTCCTCGGGATGAACTACATGGACATCCCGAACCCCGTCTACATGGACGACACCATCAGCCTCGACATGGAGGTCACCGAGACGAAGGAACTGAGCACTCGCGACGACGCCGGACTGGTCGTCATCGACACCACGATGACGAACCAAGACGACACCGTGGTGTTCGAGGGCGACATGAAGTTCCTCGTCAAACGCGAGGAGTGAGTCGGCTTCCGTCCGGTTGGCACGCGTCGTGATCGCTCGCGGCGCTACGACTCCGGCGTGACGATCCGATGGACCGCGCCGGTCCCCTCCGCGAACTGCGTGGTGAGAACGTAGAGTTCACCCGCGGCGTCCCGTCCGAACGACAGGACGAAGCGGTTCGCCATCTCGGGACCCGAGACCACGTCGAGGCTCCGCATCGGCCAGCGGCCCTCCTCGGTCGGCGTCGCGGCGTAGAGCCCCGAGCCGATCCCGCTCAGATCGCCGAAGACGTACTCGTCCCGTATCGCGGGCACCGTCTCGTTCTCGTAGCGGTAGCCCGCGACCACCGCACGGCCGAACGGCTCGCCGTCCCGATCGTGGGGATACGCGACCACGGGATCGATCAGCGGGTCGCCGTCGGGCGTCTCGTCCGGGCAGACCGGGTAAGTCTGGTCGAACCACGGGAGCTTCGCCAGCGCCGCGAGGGCGTACCGGTTGGCGTGACACCGCGTCCCCTCGCGGACGTTCCAGCCGTAGTTGCCGCCCTTCTCGACCCTGTTTACCTCCTCGACGTGCGCCTTCCCGACGTCGCCGACGTAGAGATCCTCGCCCGAGAACGACATCCGATACGGGTTCCGGAACCCCCACGCGTACTGTTCGTCGAGGCCGTCCTCGCCGACCAGCGGATTGTCGTCCGGAATCGCGTACGGCTTCCCGTTCGCCCGGTCGTCGACGTCGAGCCGGAGGACGCTCCCGCGGAGGTTCTCGGTGACGTCCTGCCCGTTCCCGCCCGCGTTGAGCCAGTACCAGTCCTCGGCGTGGCCGGTCCCGCGGTCGCCGCCCCGAGAGTGGCCGTCGCCGACGCCGACGTACAGGTATCCGTCCGGTCCGAAGACGATCGCCCCGGAGTTGTGGTTCGGTCCCTGTTCGGGGATTTCGAGGAGCGTCCGCTCCGAGTCGGGATCGACGGTCCGGAGGTCCGGGCGCGCCCGGAACTCCGAGAGCACGAAGGTGTGACTGAACCCGGCGGGCGTTCCCTCGCGGCGCGGCGCGCTGTAGCGGACGTAACACTTGCGAGAGGTTTCGAACTCCGGGTGAAGTTCGAACCCGAGCAGTCCCTGTTCCCACGTCGAGAGCTCGGCCAACTGGTCGGAGACGTCGAGGAACGGCGTCTCGCGGACCCCCGACTCGTCGTGGACGGCGATTCGGCCGTACTTGTCGGCGACGTAGCGGAGCCGGTCACCGCGAGCGGTCTGGAACGCCACTGGCTCGCGGAACCCCTCGGCGACCGACTCCAGCGCGATCGAGCGTTCGGACCCGAGCGGGCTGAGGTCGCCGTCGGTCGGTCCCGAGCCGACACAGCCCGCCGTCGCGGTCGTCGCGGTCGTGGCGGCCACGGCGAGGAACTGTCGGCGGTTCATCGTCGGCTCACTCGCCCTCCCGCCGGGGCGACTCGCCGCCGGTCGCGACTCGCGCCCGGAGCCGGTCGAACAGGCGGACGACGACGACCGCGATACAGAAGCAGAAGACGGCGAAGCCGGCCCAGAACCCGTACGATCCGGGGGCGTGTCGGACGGCCCCGCCGGCGACGAGGAGGTACGCGTACACGAGCGGGATCACCGGTTCCGTGAGGAGGGCCGAATCGGTGAGGCGACCGAGCGCGGCCCAGGCCACCAGTCCGAGCGCCACCAGCCAGACGCGCCGGTCGGTCGCGACCGTCCCGCGTAGTTGTCGTGGCGAAATCATTTCTGGAGATCTATGTGTACCCAGAATGGTATTCGTCGACTTGAGTTTTCTGCAGGTAGACGACGGGTACGGCCGGTTAGGCGGTAACTGCGGTCGTTTGTGGCGCGGACAGATCGGCCGTAAGCGCCGGCTGAGCCAGCGCCGCCGAACGGCACGGAGAATATACTTTAGGTCCGTCGCGCGATAGCACTCGGTCGATGTCGAACCACTCCGAGCCCGCCCTCGTCGACCGGCGGATAGTACTCGAGGCGGCGGCTGGACTGTCGGTCGCCGGCCTCGCGGGCTGTACGGCGAGCGGCGACGGGACCGACGCCACGTCCGTCGAGTTCGACGGGTGGTTCGACGACGTGTCGAACTACGACGGCGTCGCCGACGAAACGGGGGCCGACGCCGTCGAGGTCACGGTCGGCGCGCCGGGCAACGAGGGCCACTTCGCGTTCGCCCCGGCGGCGGTGTCGGTTTCTCGGGGGACGACGGTGCGCTGGACGTGGACTGGGAAGGGGAGCATGCACAACGTCGTCGCCGACGACGACAGCTTCGAGAGCGAGACGCTCCAGTCCGAGGGCGAAACGTTCGAACGCGAGTTCGATCGGAAAGGGGTGTACAGATACTACTGTCGCCCCCACGAACGGATGGGGATGAAAGGAGCCGTCGTCGTCGAGTAGCCTCGGCGGTCGCCGCGGCGCGCTCCGAACGGTAGAAGTCACTGGCGCCCCACGCTCCCGCCATGACCGAACGCGCACTCATCGTCGGCGCCTCGTCGGGAATCGGCGCCGCGCTCGCCCGCGAACTCGCGGACGCCGGCTACGAGACGGGGCTTGCCGCCCGCCGGCTCGACCGGCTGAAGTCCCTCGGCGAACGGCTCCCGACGAAGACCTCGGTCGCGAAGGTGGACCTCTCGGACCCTGACGACGCCAGAGACCGGCTCGGCCGGCTGATCGAGGCGATGGAGGCCGTCGACGTGGTCGTCCTCAACGCCGGCGTCGGCGACGGCAACGAGGCCCTCGACTGGGAGCCCGAACGCCGCACCATCGACGTGAACGTCCGGGGGTTCGCCGCGGGGGCGAACGTCGCGCTGGACCACTTCGAGCGACGCGGCGAGGGCCACCTCGTCGGCGTCTCGTCGGTCGCGGCGCTGTTCGGAAACGGGGTCGCGCCGGGGTACAGCGCCTCGAAGGCGTGGGTCTCGCGGTACCTCGACGGGCTCCGGTACCGCGCCCAGCGCCTCGACGCCGACGTGACCGTGACCGACGTCCGGCCGGGCTACGTCGACACCGAGATGGCGACCGGCGGGAGCCGGTTCTGGGAGGTCTCGCCCGAGCGTGCGGCCCGCGGCGTCCACCGGGCGATCCGGCGGGCCCCTCGCCGCGCGTACGTCCCCCGGCGGTGGTACGCGGTCGCGTGGCTCTTGAAACTGCTTCCGGACGCCGCCTTCCGGCGGCTGTTCGCCTGACGAACGGCCGAAAAGGAGACTACTCGAACTCGGGCTCCCGGCCGTCGAGGAACGCCGCGACGCCCTCTTCGTGTTCGGCCGTCTCGTAGGCCTGAGACTGGACGACGTTCTCGTAGTCGAGCGCGTCGCTCCATCCCTTCCCGAGGTTCCGGTGGATGGCGCGCTTGGCGAGCCCGATCGTCCGCGTCGGGCGCGCTCGAAGGGTATCGAGCAGGTCGTCGACGGCGTCGTCGAGCGCGTCGTCGGCGACCGCCTCGTTGATCAGCCCCAGTTGGGCCGCCTCCTCGGCGTCGAAGAACTCGCCGGTGAACGCGAGTCGCTTCGCGGTTCGGAGCCCGACGAGTTCCGGGAGCAGGAAGGTACCGCCGGTGTCGGGGATCAGCCCGACCCGGACGAACGCGCAACTGAACGTCGCCGACTCGACCGCGTAGGCGAAGTCCGCGACCGCGGCGATGGCGAGGCCGGCGCCGACGGCGTCGCCGTTCACCTTGGCGACGATCGGGACCCGCGAGGACATCGCCTCCTCGACCACGCGGCCGAACGTCTCGCCGATGCGCTCGTAGGCGGCCTCGGGGCTCTCCTCGCGCTCGGCCATCGACTCGACGTCGCCGCCGGCGCTGAACGCCGGGCCCTCGCCGGTGAGCACGACCGCGTCGTGGTCGTCGGGGTCGAGATCGGCGAGCGCGTCGGCCAGTTGCGCGGCCGTCTCGGTGGTGAACGCGTTCATCACTTCGGGGCGGTCGAACGTGACGGTGCGTACGCCGTCGTCGTCGGTGATGTCCATAGCTTCGACGTGGGAGGCCACACGTTTAATTGCTCGCCGGTCGGACCCGACGTATGGACGTCGAAGCCTTCTTCGAGGAGATGCCGTTCGCCGACTTGCTCGGCGTCGAGGTGACGGAGGTCGGGGACGGTCGCGCCGAGGGTCGCGTCGAGATGCGCGAGGAGCTGTCGTGGAACGCCGACCGCCAGATGGCCCACGGCGGGGTCACGTTCACGCTCGCGGACACCGTCGGCGGCGCGGCGCTGGTCTCGCTCGTCGACCGGCCGGTGCCCACCATCGACATGCGGATCGACTACCTCGAAGCCGGGACCGGCGACCTGCGCGCGGAGGCCGAGGTGGTCCGGTGTGGGAGCGACGTGGGCGCGGTCGACGTGGAGGTGTACGCCGAGGACCGAAAGGCTTCGGAGGAGCCTCGTGGAGACGCCGAAGCCGTCGGGACGCCGGTCGCCGAGGCCCGGGGCGTCTACAAGACGGGGTAGCCGGCGGGGCGACCGCTATTCGGCGGTCGGTTCGTCGTCCGACGCTCCGAAGGTCCGAGTGGCGACGTTCACCGCCAGCAGGACCACGGCACCGACGCCCGCGAGGAGGCCGATCGCGTTCGTCTGGGCGACGGCGACCGCGAGCAGGAGAGCGATCAGTTCGAGCGTCTGGTGGACGTAGGCGAGCCGGCGGCGGAGTTCCGTGTCGGCCATACCCCTCGTGTCAGACGCCGATCGTAAGTCCGGTTCGGTTCGGCGCCGCCGCGAGCGTCCGGCACTTACTTGTCGGTGAGAGGACACGATCTCCGTATGGACGATGCCCTCCGACGGCGACTCGACGCCGTCGTCGTACTGCTGGCGACCATCGCCGCCCTGCTCGCGGGCGTACTCGTCGCCCTCGGTGGGGCGCGCGTGCTGGCCGCGCTGGTACTGGTCGGTCTCCCCGCTGGGGTACTCGGCTGGGCCGCGCTGGCGAACTACCGCGGTCCGGACGACGCCGACGCCAAGTAGTCGGCGCGCTCCGAATCCCGACCCGTTACCGCGTTCTGAACGTTTATCCGCCCGCGCCGAGACCCTCCGGGCATGCCAGACCCCGACGACCCGCTCGCGTGGGCCCGCGATCACACACCGATCCTGCGTTCGTTCGCCGAGGAGTACGGCGAGACCCGGCCGTTCGACGGCTACACCGTCGCGGTCGCCTCCCATCTGGAAGCGAAGACCGGCGTGCTCATCGAGACGCTCCACGCCGCCGGCGCGGAGGTGCTGTTCGCGCCGAGCGAGCCCCAGAGCACCCACGGCGACGTCGTGAACGCCCTCGACGCGGTCGAGGGCATCACCGCCTTCGCCGAGGAGGGGATGTCCGACGAGGCGTTCGACGCCGCCCAGCACGACCTGCTCGAACGCGAACCCGACTTCATCCTCGACGACGGGTGTGAGCTGATCGCCAAGGTCCACGCCGACCACCCCGAGGTCGCCGCCGGCGTCCTCGGCGGGGGCGAGCAGACCACCGCCGGGGTCACCCGGCTCGAAGCGATGGACGAGGAGGGCGTGCTCGAGTTCCCGGTGTACAGCGTCAACGACACGCCGATGAAGCACTTCTTCGACAACGTCCACGGGACCGGCGAGTCGTCGCTCACGAACATCGCCATCTCGACCAACAGCATCATCTCGGGCAAGACCGTGGTGGTCGCCGGCTACGGCTACTGCGGGCGGGGCGTCGCCCGGAAGGCCCGGGGCATGGGCGCCCAGACGGTCGTGACCGAGATCGACTCCCGGAAGGCGCTGGAGGCCCACATGGACGGCCACCGCGTGATGAGCATGGACGAGGCCGCCGAGGAGGGCGACCTGTTCGTCACGACGACCGGCAACCGGGACGTGTTGCGCCGCGAGCACTTCGAGAAGATGGCCGACGGCGCGATGCTCGCCAACTCCGGCCACTTCGACGTCGAGATCGTCGTCGAGGACCTCGAAGCCATGGCCGAGGACGTCTCGGACCCGAAGGAAGGCGTCACCAGATACCACCTCCCAGACGGTCGACGCCTCGATCTGCTTGCCGACGGGCGACTGGTGAACCTCACCGGACCGTACAGTCAGGGCCACCCCGCCGAGGTGATGGACACGACGTTCGCAATGATGTTCGTGGCCGCCCGCGACATGCTGACCGGCGACGACCGGCTCTCGGCGGGCGTGTACGCCATCCCGGACCGGCTCGACCGCGCGGTCGCCGACCGGAAGCTAGAGACCCTCGACGTCTCGATCGACGAACTCACCGACAGCCAGCGGGCGTACTACGACGACTGGGAGCACGCCGACAGCAGTTTCTAGAGCTGGCCGACGCCGAGCCACCACAGCCCGATCACGCCGACGACGACCCCGACCGCCAGCGCGGTCACACCCCAGTCGGCGGCCCGGAACGTCCGGCGGTCGTAGAAGGTCCGCTCGCGGTCGGTGTCGAACCCGCGAGCCTCCAGCGCCATCGACTGGGAGTTGACGTTTCTGACCGCCGTCATCAACACCGGGATCAGCAGGGGGATGTAGTTGCGCATCCGCTGGAGCGGCCCGCCCGCCGAGAGGTCGAGTCCGCGGGCCTCCTGGGCCTGCTTGACCGTCCCGGTCGCGCCGAGGAACGTCGGGAACAGCCGGAGGGCGGTCCCGAGCGCGAAGCAGAAGGCGTAGGGCACGCCGAGGCCCCGGAGCCCCGAGACGATCTCCTCGTTCGAGGTGGTGGTGATGAACGCGAAGCCGCTGACGATGAACGCCACGATGCGCTCGCTCCGGCCAAGCGCGAACAGCAACTCGTACTCGGTCAGGTCGAACACCGGCGTCGACACCACCACCGGACCGCGCGCCGGCGCGTAGGCGGGCCAGACGAGAAAGCCCGCGAGGAACAGCGCGGTGATGACGACCTTGATCCGGCCGAGCTTTCGGAGCCCGCCGGTCAGCGCGAGCACGCCGAGCGCGACCGCCAGCGGCGTCGCCACCGCCAGCGGGTGTTCGAACATGTACGCGGCGACGAACAGCGCGAGGACCATCGCCAGCTTCGCTCGGGGATCGAGCCGGTGGACGAACGTGTCCCGGTCGACGTACAGCGTCGGCGCGGCGCTCATCGGTTCACCCCTCCCCGGACCGGGTCGTCGGCGGCCGGCTCGCCCCCGAGACCCGCGACCACCTCCTCGACCGTGAGCGCGGGCAGGGCGTCCTCGCGGCCCGCGCGGGCCGCCAGCTCGTTCGAGAGCGCGACCGGCTGGGGGGCGTCGAGTTGCCAGCGATCGAGCGCCTCGGGGTCCGCGAACAGCTCGCGCGTCGATCGGTCGGCCACCTTCCGGCCGTCGGCCATGACCACCGTCCGGGGCGCGTACCGGGCCACCGACCCCATATCGTGGGTGACCATCACCACGGTCAGCCCCTCCTCGCGGTTGAGCCGGGCGACGAGGTCCATGAACGCCACCTGCTGTTCGGCGTCGAGGCCGGTCGTCGGCTCGTCGAAGACGATGGCGGACGGCCGAGTCGCGAGGATGCTCGCGAGCGCCACGCGCTGGCGCTGGCCCTTCGAGAGGGCGAACGGGTCGGCGTCGGCCAGCGACCCGAGGTCGACGGTCTCGATCGCGTCGGCGACCCGGGCGTCTAGCTCCTCGCCCTCGATGCCGAAGTTCTTCGGCCCGAACGCCACCTCGTCGCGGACGGTGTCCTCGAAGATCTGGTGGTCGGGGTTCTGGAACACGAAGCCGACCTCGCGGCCGATCTCGCCCGCGTCGTACTCCCGAACGTCCCGACCCCGCCACGACACCCGCCCGTCGTCGGGATCGAACAGCCCGTTGAGTTGCTTGGCGAGCGTGGTCTTGCCGCTGCCGTTGTGCCCGACGATCGCGACGACCTCGCCGGCTCGGATTTCGAGGTCGACGCCGTCGACGGCGGTGACCGGGCCCCTGTCGGTGTCGTAGCTGTACCGGGCGCCCTCGACCGCGAACCGGACCTCGCCGGGGTCGCCGCCCGAGCCCGCGGGCGCCGGCGCGGTCGGTTCGGGCGGCTCCCACGTCAGGTCGCTCTGTTCGACGCGGTCGGCCGCCTCCGCCACCGTCACGGGCAACTGCTCGCGGTCCCAGCCGAGCCGGTCGAACGCGTCGACGACCGGCGGGAGCTCGACCCGGCTCTCCCGGAGCGCCGCGACGTCTGTGAACACCGACTCGGTCGGGCCCTGCCGGAACACCCGGCCGTCCTTGAGCAGGACGGCGCTGTCGGCCAGCAACGCCTCCTCGATCTCGTGGGTGACGAGCACGATCGTCTCGGGCCCGTCGCTGGCGTCGGCCAGCGAGCGGACGATCTCGACGACGTTGCGGGCGCCGAGCGGATCGAGGTCGCTGGTCGGCTCGTCGAGCACCAGCAGTTCGGGTCGCATCGCGAGCACGCTCGCGAACACCAGCCGCTGTTTCTGGCCGCCCGACAGCCCCGCAGGCTCGCGCCGGCGGTCGAGGTCCCCGAGCCCGGCCTGCGAGAGCGCGCGGTCGATGCGTGGCCCGATCTCCTCGGGCGGGACCGCGAGGTTCTCGGGGCCGAACGCGACCTCGGCCTCGACGCTCGTGCCGAACAGTTGGGCCTCGTAGTCCTGCATCACGGTCCCGACCTGCTCGGCGAGGTCGCTCGTCTTGGTCGCGGTGGCGTCCCGGCCGAGCACCTCGACGTCGCCGTCGAACGCCCCGTTGAGGAATCCGGGGATGAGCGCGTTCAGCGTGCGCAACAACGTCGACTTCCCGCCGCCGCTCGCGCCCATCACGACGACCACCTCGCCCGCGGGCACGTCGAGGTCGACCCCGCGCAACACCGCGCCGCCCCGCGAGTCGGGGTCGACGGAGTCGTCCGAGCCCTCGTCGTCGAGGTCGGCGTCCCGATCGTAAGAGAACAACACGTCCCGAAGTCGGGCGGCGACGCCGCCCGTTTCGGCGCTTTCGGTCATTGATGTCGAGTGCATAGAGTAGGGCCGTAAGGGTTTGCAATCCGGGACCGCTATCGGGCGCTCAGCGCCGCCGGGAGCCGGCTCTTCGACAGCGCCGACAGTCCGAACAGGGCGACGAACGCGACCGCGCCGAGCGCGATCTGTGGCGTCGAGCCGCCCTGACCGAACGTCTCGGCGGTGTTCCCGATGAACGCGCCGCCGCCGAGGCCGACGCTGAGGCCGACGCCGATCACCAGCCACGCGATCGAGACCGCCGCGAGCCCGAACGCCGCGAGCGTCGACCGCGAGGAAGAGGCGTCCGACAGGGCGGGCGCGTCCATCACGTCGGGGTACAGTAGTCCCATCTCCCTGACGCGCGGGTAGGTGAGATACAGGAGGGGCGGGCCAAGCACCGCGGCCGCGAGGAAGTTGTTGAGCGCGATGACCGGACCGAGCACCGAGAACGGGAACTGGCCCAGCACTTCGAGCCCCCACGCGATGATGGCCGCACAGACGGCGGCCCCCGCGAGGGCGATGACCCAGAGTTCGGCGACCTGTCGTGCGGAGTCCATGGTGGGCTCTTCGCCCGACGACAGCGGGGCGAGGTTGCCCCAGAGCTTGTAGCTGACGAGCGCGAAAAAGAAGTTGCCGGCGAAGCCGAACGCGCTCCCCGGCCCGAACGTGCCGCCGAAGATGTCGCCGATGAGGTTGCCGATCGCCACGCCCCACGCGCCGGCGGGACCGAACATGATCCCGAACGCGACCGGAATCGCGTTCGCGGGCCTGATCTCGGTGACCCCCGGAACGATCGTCAGCGCCTTGAACGGGATGAGCACGGCCGCGAACAGCGCCGCCACGACCGCGACCAGCATTATCATTCGCGTGTCACGCCACATCGTAATGGTTTCTCGCATGTCGTCAGGACCACTCTGAGGTATGATATAAAGCGTATCGGTAGCGTCAAAAGACCTGTTCGAACAGCGACGCCTGTCCGCGGCGGAGTCGCTCTAAGAACGCCGACTTGCTGATCCCGAGGTCGGCCGCGACCTCGGTGGCGGTCGCCCCCCGGGGCACCGAGAAGTAGCCCGCCGCGAGCGCGGCCCGGATCGCGGCCTCCTGTGCGGGGGTCAGATCCCACCGCTGGGCGACCGCCGTGTCGTCCTCGCCCCCGAGCGGGAACAGTCGCTCGAGGGTGACGCCGACGGTCTCGGCGGCGGCTTCGAGGACGCCGCCGAGCACGTCTCGGCCCACGACCGCGCCGACGTGGCGCTCGGCCCCGCCGCGGTACTGGAGGTTCTCGGCCATGAATCCCGCGTCGGTGAGCTCGTGGACGACGCAGGGGTGTTTCGAGAGACACCGGAAGTTGGTCCGGCCGTCGGCCCGCGAGACGTGGAGATATCGGATGCGGTCGTCGGCGTCGAGAGTCGCGGCAAGATCGCCCGCCTTCGCGCCCGCGCTGAACCGGAGCAACGCGTTGTCGTCGCGCCGGAGTTGGGGCGGTCGGGCGTCGACGGTGGCGCCCGTCTCGCGGGAGGCCGCCGCGAGCGGGCAGTCGTCGCCCGTGACGCCGAACTCCACGACCAGACACTCCTCGATCACGGCGGTGGCTCCGGATTCATAACGGTCGTTCGTCGCCGTTATATTTAAACCCAGTCTATAGACGGGTCAATTGGTATGCGAATCGGTGACTAGTCTCCGGTATATGGACGTCGAAACCGTCAAAGAGCGCGCCGGGCCGCGCGAATTCAGCCCGAAAGACGACCTCCCGGAGGAGTACCGGAAGGCCGCCACCCGGATGATCCAGTTCCACGCCAACAGCGAGATCATGGGGGCGTACTTAGAACGGCCGTTCATCCGGCAGGCGCCCAGCCTCGACCGGAAGCTCGCGTTCTCCGCGAAGGTCCAGGACGAGATCGGCCACGGGCAGTTGCTGTACCGGGCCGCCGAGTCGCTCGGGATCAAGTCCCGCGAGGAGATGCTCGATGAGCTCGCCAACGGGGAGGGGAAGTTCCTCAACTGCTTTCACTACCCGATGGAGAGCTGGGCCGAGGTGCCGATGATCGCCTTTTTCGTCGACGGGGCGGCGATGCGCCGGCAGGCGACGCTCAAGCGCACCAGCTGGGAGCCGTACGCCCACGCGATGGACAAGGTGTGTTTCGAGGAGGGGTTCCACGTCAAGCACGGCGAGGACGTTATGCGCGAGCTCGCGACCGGCTCGAAGAAAGAACAGCAGATGCTCCAGGACGCCTTCGAGCAGTGGTGGCCCCGGATCATCCAGTTTTTCGGTCCGACCGACGACCAGTCGACCCACCACGACTTCTCGGCCGACGTGGGGCTGAAGACGATGACCAACGACGAGCTCCGGAACGCGTTCCTCAACGCCTACGTCCCCAAAGCCCAGAAGTACGGCCTCGAAATCCCCGACGAGCCCCGGATCAGGGACAACGGCGACGGCACCTACGAGGTGGTCGAAGACGACCTCGACTGGGAGGAGTTCTTCACGATCGCGAAAAACGACGCGCCGGGGAGTCACGAACAGATCGGCAAGCGCTCGCGCACCCAGGAGGCCGTCGAGTGGGTCCGATCGGGCCTCGAAAGCTGGGAGCACGGCGAGGATACCACCGCCCCGCAGGCGGCCGACTAACCATGATCTGGGAAGTGTTCCGACAGGAGGACGCCGGCGAGTACCACACCCACTGCGGGAACGTCCACGCGCCCGACCGCGAGATGGCCAAGCTGTTCGCCCAGATCCAGCACGGTCGCCGGAAGCCGACCAACAGCCTCTGGGTCGTCCCGAAAGACGAGATCGGCGAAGTAGACGCCGAGGAGGCCGCGTTCGGCGGGACGACCGACAAGTCCTACCGGTGGGTGATGGGGTACAAGGATCTGGACGCCGCCTTCGCCGAGGAGGTCGCCGAGTCCGAGAGCGAACAGGAAGACGCCGACCGGGCGTCGGCCGGGGGTGACGACTGATGGCCGCCGAAAGCGACCGGCTCGGAGGTCCCGCGGAGCTCGCCGACGACGAGCGGGCGGCCGTCGAGGCCCTGCTCTACCGGCTCGCCGACGACGAACTCGTGCTCGCCGAGCGCTACACCGAGTGGCAGGTGCGGGCCCCGACCCTCGAATCCGACCTCGCGCTGGCGAACATCGCACAGGACGAGCTCGGCCACGCCCGGCTGTGGTACGATCTGCTCCGGGACTTCGGGTACGACGAGGCCGACCTCATCTTCGAGCGCGACCCCGCCGACTTCCGGCACGCGTCGCTCGCCGAACTCCCCTTCGAGGACGGCGACTGGGCCGACGCCGTCGTCCGATCGTATCTCTACGACGTGGCCGAACAGCTCCGGCTCGAAGCGCTCGCGGACGCCTCGTACCCCCGGATCGCCGACCGGGTCGGAAAGATTCAGAGCGAGGAGGCGTACCACCGCGAACACGCTCAAAACTGGCTCGAGCGGCTCGCGGACGACGAGGCGAGTCTGAAGCGTCTGCAGGCGGCGGTCGATCGACTGTTCCCGCACGCGCTGGCGCTTTGGGAGCCAAGCGACCACGAGGAGACCATCGAGGACCTCGGGCTCCGGACCGAGTCGCTGGCGGCGATGCGCGAGCAGTGGTTCGACACCGTGATCCCGTTCCTCCGGTCGCTCGGCCTCGAACCGCCCGAGGGCGTCCGCGAGAATCCCGAGGCGGTCCGGCCCGCGACGATCGGCCGGGACGGCGACCACACCGACGACTGGGACGCGCTCCACGAGGAGATGACCCGCACGTACCGCGAGCTGGGCCGCGAGGAGGCCCACAAGATCATGCCCGACCCCGACGAGGCCGATGCGTAGCGACCCCGACTCAGCCGGCGAACCGACCCCGTGTGCACACACCGACTACTCGCCGGGCGGCCCCGATCCCGACGACCTCCCGGCGACCGGCGAGGGCGCCGAGGGCGTCGCCGCCCGCGTGTGGGACGCCCTCTACGGCGTCGAGGACCCGGAGATGCCGGTGTCGATCGTCGACCTCGGACTGATCTACGGCGTCGAGGTGACGGACGGACACGCGGCGGTGACCATGACACTGACCTACACCGGCTGTCCGGCCCGGGACATGCTGACCGGCGAGATCGAGGCGGCGGTTCGTGGCGTCGACGGCGTCGAGTCGGTCGACCTGCGCCTCGTCTGGAGCCCCGAGTGGTCCGTCGAACTGGTGACCGAGGACGGCCGAGACGACCTGCGGGAGTTCGGACTGAGCGTCTGACCATGCGAGGACTCGATCCGAGCGTCGACACGACCGGTACGGACGGCGGCGCGGAGTGTCCCTACTGTGGGTCGACCGACACCGAGCGCGAGCACCCGAAGGGGCCGTCGCTCTGTCGGTCGATGCACTACTGTAACGACTGCGAACAGCCGTTCGAGAAGTTCGAGTGAGAGACGGGACCGCGGGCCGAGGCCAGCGAGACGGTGGGGCGTAGAGGGCTGGAGGGCGACCGCCCGCGTCCGGGAGCAGGAGACGCGGACGGCGAGCGGGGTCGACAGGCCATCGTCCGGCGGTGGGGCGCCACCGCAGTTCAGCCCTGTGCCACCACTCTCATAGCCTTTTTGGCCGTCGGCGCGCGTCGGTCGGGCCGTCATTTTCTCGACCGCGGTCCTCACAGCGAGCGACCCTCCCGACGACGAGGGACTCCGGCCCGAAGCGACCGTCGATCCCGAACAGTCGAGCGCCGACGACGAGGCGCCGATTAACGGGCTTCGAGCGCGAGCAGTCGCGCCTTGAGTTCGACCCCGCCCGCCGCGGAGTAGCCGCCCAGCGACGCCGCGCTCACCACCCGGTGACACGGGACTACGATCGGGACGGGATTGTGGCCACAAGCCTGCCCGACCGCGACCGGCGCGGTGTCGAGTTCGGTCGCGAGGTCGCCGTAGGTTCGGGTCTCGCCGTACGGGATCGCGGCCATCGCCGCCATCACGTCGCCCGTGAAGTCGTCGGGGACCGCGACCGGGAGGTCGAACTCCCGGCGGTCGCCGGCGGCGTACGCGGCCACCTGCTCGCGGATCTCTCCGTCCGGGGCGTCGATTAGCCCCGCGTCGACGTCGACCGTGCCGCCCAAGAGTTCGACGTGCATCGACTGGAACTCCGGGCGCGTGGTCTTTCCGGTTTCGGTTCGGGCGACCGCGAGCGCGCCGGCCGAGTCGCGTGGGTTTAAACGCGACGACGGGCAACCAACGGGTATGACCGACGACACCGACCGCGACCCCGGCGGTAGCGGAGCCGGCGCGGCCCCGAACGGCTGGTTCGAGGGGGACGCCGCGGGCGGCGCCGACCGAATCCGCGAGGGTCGGGCCGACGCTCCCGCCGACTGGCCGGCGCTCGCCGTCGAATCGGGGTTCGCCGACGACGAGTCCGACTACTACGCCCGCCTGCGCGAGGCGACGATCGGCGCCGCCCGCGAGGCCGCGGCGGAGCGCGAACGGGCCGACGACCAGCAACTCGTCCACGCCGTCCGGGCGATGGACGACCTCGACCAGCGGGCCAACGAGCTGGCCGAGCGGGTCGCAGAGTGGGCCGGAAGCCGGTACCCCGACGCGGCCACCGGCGTCGACTACGCCCGGGAGCTTGCAGGCCGCGACCCCGACTCGACGGTCGACGAGCGACTGGTTTCGCTCGCCCAGCGAGTCGCGGGACTCGCCGACGAGGCCGACGAGCTCCGGGCGTTCGTCGAGCGCGAGACGCCCGAGGTCGCGCCGAACCTCGCCGCGATGGCGGGGCCGGTGCTCGCCGCACGGCTGATCTCGCTGGCCGGCGGACTCGACGCGCTCGCGAAGAAGCCCGCGGGGACGGTTCAGGTGCTCGGCGCCGAGGACTCGCTTTTCGCCCACCTCCGGGGCCACGCACCCTCGCCCAAGCACGGCGTCATCTTCACCCACGAGTACGTCCGCGGGACCCGGCCCGGAAAGCGGGGCTCGGCGGCCCGCGCCCTCGCAGGCAAGCTCACCATCGCGGCGCGAGTCGACCGCTACTCCGGGGAGCGCAAGCCCGAACTCGACGCCGAACTCGACGAGCGCATCGCTCAGATCCGAGGCGGTGAGGCCGAATGAGCGAGGATCTCCCGACCGGCGTCGAGCGCCGGTCGTTCGACGGGGAGTCGCGGCTCGCGACACGGGGCGAGCCGGTGTACGGCGAGCCGACCGACGAGGGGTGGCGCCTCTGGGACGCCGGGCGATCGAAGCTCGGCGCGATGGTCGAACTCGGGATGGACGCCGGGCTGGCGGGCGGGGACACCGTCCTCTATCTGGGGGCGGCCAGCGGGACGACGGTGAGTCACGTCGCGGACTTCGCCGCCCCGAC
Source organism: Halorussus marinus (assembly GCF_004765795.1). Classification (GTDB taxonomy): domain Archaea; phylum Halobacteriota; class Halobacteria; order Halobacteriales; family Haladaptataceae; genus Halorussus; species Halorussus marinus. The sequence continues at coordinate 671,552 of NZ_SBIV01000001.1, read as the reverse complement.
CTACGCGGTGGAGTTTGCGCCCCGGCCCGTCCGGGACCTCGTGGGGGTCGCCGAGGACCGCCGGAACCTGTTCCCGCTCCTGAAAGACGCCCGAAAGCCCGAGACGTACGCCCACGTCGTCGAGTCCGACGTCGACGTGGTGGTCCAGGACGTCGCGACTCGCGGACAGGCCCGCGTCGCGGTCGAGAACGCGCGGTTTCTCGCGGACGACGGCCGACTGGTGGCCGCGATCAAGGCCCGGAGCGAGGACGTGACCCGAGAGCCGGCGGCGGTGTTCGAGGACGCGCTGGCGGCGCTCGAACCGACCTACGAGGTGGTGGCGACCGAGCGCCTTGAACCGTACCACGAGGACCACCTCGGCGTGGTCGCCCGGCCGCGGTAGGGCTCGCGACCGACCCTGCCGGGTTCGGAACTATTTATACCGCGGGTTACGAAAGCTCGAAAAATGGACTCGGGTTCGGCTTCGAACTTCACGGAGATGGGCACGCTGGGCGTCGAGGAGGAGTTCTTCGTCGTGGACGGCCGGGGCCGGCCGACCGCGGGGACCGACGAACTCGTCTACGAGCGCGACCCGCCCGAGATACTCGACGGACGCCTCGACCACGAGCTTTTCAAGTGCGTGATCGAGACCCAGACGCCGAGGATCGACCGGGTGAGCGAGGCCCGCGACCGGGTGCTCGCGGTCCGATCGGCGCTGGTCAACCACGCCGAGGCCGCGGGGTACCGCATCGCGGCCGCCGGGCTCCACCCGGGCGCACTGTGGCGGGAGCTCGAACACGCCGAGAAGCCCCGGTATCGCGCCCAGCTCGATCGGATCCAGTACCCACAGCACCGGAACACGACCGCAGGACTGCACGTCCACGTCGGCGTCGACGACCCCGAGAAGGCGGTGTGGGTCGCCAACGAGGTGCGGTGGTACCTCCCGGTGATGCTCGCGCTGTCGGCGAACTCGCCGTACTGGAACGGCTACGACACCGGGCTCCAGTCGGCCCGCGCGAAGATCTTCGAGGCACTCCCGAACACCGGGATGCCGACGACGTTCGACTCCTACGAGGCGTTTGCGTCGTTCGAGGAGACGATGGTCGAGACGGGGTCGATCAACGATCGGGGCGAACTCTGGTACGACGTGCGTCCTCACACCGGCCACGGCACGGTCGAAGTCAGGACGCCCGACGGGCAGGCCGACCCGGAGGTCGTGTTGGCGTTCGTCGAGTACGTCCACGCGCTGGTGACCGAACTGGCCGAGCGCTACGAGGACGGCGAGACGGGGTATCGCCACCGCCGAGAGCTCCTCGACGAGAACAAGTGGCGCGCCATGCGGTACGGACACGCGGCGTCGTTCGTCGACCGCGACCGCGACGGCGAGATCGATCTCGGGGAGGCGGTCGATCGGGAGTGCGATCGGCTCGGCGTATCAGGGATCCGAGACGTGTACGACGCCGAGAGCGGCGCGGCCAGCCAGCGCCGGATCAGCGAGGAGGACGGCGTCGAGGCGCTCTACGAGTCGCTGATCGTCGAGTAGCTGTGGTCGGGGATCGCCACGTAAGCAAGGCTTTTACCCGGTGGCGACTTTTGTCCTCGTAGAAAGGACATGTCCGGAGAGAATTCAGACGACGCAGACGGAGACGACGGTGTCGACGAGACGGTCGACGGCGTCGAGGACGGGACGGTCGACGACGAACGGGACCCCGGCGAGTCGATCCCGGTCGACCAAGAGACTCCCGCCGAAGAGGGCCGCGAGCGACTGAACAAGGGCCGCGAGCGCCTCGAAGAGGAGGCCGACAGGGCGGTCGATCAGTTCGATCAGGGCATCGTCGACCTGCTTTCGTGGGTGCTCGACACCGACACGCGCGCCCGGATATACGTCTACCTCCGCCAGCACCCCCACAGCACGAGCGAGGAGATCGCAGAGGGGACCGGCCTCTACCCGAGCACCGTCCGGGAGTCGCTCGCGGAGCTCCACGCCGAGGAGAAAGTCGAGCGTCGCAAACGCGAGAGCGAAGGCGCGGGCAACAACCCCTACGAGTACACCGCCATCGCCCCGAGCGAACTCGTCTCGGGCGTCGTCGGACAGGTCCAAGACGAGCTCAACACCGTGTTCAACCTCGACGACCACCTCGAACGCGGAGAGGGGACCGCCGAGACGACCGAGCCGGTGAGCATCGAAGTCGAGGACGGCGACCCCGACGACGAGTCGTGAAGTGACGCGGTTCCGAAGGCACTAAGCCGCGGGGTGCCCTTCGCCGGGGTATGGAGGTTGCCCTGGGCGGGACCTTCGACCCGGTCCACGACGGCCACCGCGCGCTGTTCGAGCGCGCGTTCGAACTCGGGGACGTGACGGTCGGACTGACGAGCGACGAACTCGCGCCGAAGACCCGCCACGAGGATCGGTACGTCCGCTCGTTCGACGAGCGCCGCCGCGACCTCGAAACCGAGCTCGCGTCGTTCGCCGACGAGTACGACCGGGAGTTCGAGATCCGCGAGCTCACCGAACCCACGGGCATCGCCACCGAGCCGCAGTTCGACGTGCTGATCGTCTCGCCCGAGACGACCGACGGCGCGGCCCGCATCAACGACCGACGGACGGAACTGGGCCGAGCGCCCCTCGAAGTAGAAGTGGTCCCCCACGTCCGCGCCGAGGACGGCGACATCATCTCGAGCACCCGCATCGTCAACGGCGAGATCGACGAACGCGGCAACGTCACGCCCGACCGCGACGGCCGGGCCGCCGAGCAGTGAGCGTCCGACCGGGCGGACGAGTCGTCGGGGTGCGAGCGCCGGGCGCCGCTGGGACCTACCACGACGGCGGTTCGAGCCCCGCCCGTTCGAGCAGGTCCTTCCAGCGCTGTTGGACGGTGAGTCGGGACACCCCCGCGGCGTCGGCGACCGCGCTCTGTGAGCGCTGGTCGCTCTCGATGAGCGAGCCGGCGTAGAGGCTGGCCGCGAGGACCGCCCGCTTGGACGCCTCGTCGGCGTCGTCGTCCCAGTCGGTGACCGTCGAGAGGTAGAGGTCGGTCGCCCGCGACCGGGCGGCCGTTTCGAGGTCGAGCCGGTCGGCTATCTGCTGGAGCTCCGCGAGCCACCGCTCGTTTTCGACGTGATCGCGCGCTCGATACACGGGCGGGGGTAGCGCGCGGTCCCACATAAACGCTCGCAGAGAACGACACCTTCTTGTCTCCCTCGCGGGTAGCGTGAGTCGAGCGCGGGTTGCCAAGCCAGGCCAACGGCGTAGCGCTTAGGACGCTATCCCGTAGGGGTCCGCCGGTTCGAATCCGGTCCCGCGCATGAACGAACGCAGTGAGCGAAGAGCAGGACCGATTCGAACCTTGCGAGGTCGACCGTCTCGCTCCGGTTCGAATCCGGTCCTGGGGATGCTTCTCCAACAGTTCGGTTGATAGAGGCCTCGCGATAAGGTAAGAGCCATGCGAGTCTGACTGATAATTCCGAGCGAACATTGTGCTTCGAATCGGGTCCGACTCGAAATATTTGTGCCTGTGTCTTCTCTTTCGAGTACCTTTTTGAAGACCAGTTGAGTGGAACGGAGTAATGGCAGACGCTTCCGGGCTCCACGATGCCCTCCATGCGATCGCAAAACAGACTGACGGGGAAATGAGCGAGCGTGACGTGGAGAATCTGTTCCTCGAACGGGGTTTCTACGACGCCCTCGACTACGAAGGAACTGGGGTTGATCTCAGAAGCGAATTCACACTCCCCGACGACCGTCGTCCGGATTACCTCACGTTAGATAACAACGAAGCCGTCACTGCGGTCTATGAATTCAAGACCACCGGCCGTGACCTCGTGCCACACGAATCACAGTTGTTCCACTACATGGACCATCTTCGGGCCGAGTACGGGGTTCTGACAAACGGCGAGCAGTTGCGTCTCTATCGTCGAGGGCAGGACCGTCCGATGGTGGTCGTCTCGCTGGACGCGGTAAGCGAAAGCCAAGCCCGCGACATCACTAGTGCGCTCCAAAAGCGAACGTTCGATCTAACGGATCCCGACGACGTTAACAGATTTCTCGGGGCCCTCGATCCGATTCCGCTACACGATCAGGCCCAACTCGGACAGGAGCACTTCTTCGATACCTTTCGGCTCGAAGAAGGGAGTCCGTTTGCCAACCTCGTCGTCGGGATGCTAGACCTTTTGGAGGAACTCCGGGACGAACAAGAAGCGAAGTTCGTTAAGGGTGCGTACGACTTCTGGGAAGCAACGTACGCCGACGAGCCGGACGAGGTACCAAAGTCGTGGGAGCCGTTCATCGATGGTAAACAGTCGCTTCGAGACTTCATGTTCTGTCTGGAAAGCGGGCACGCGCTCCTCGCTCGGCTCCTGCTGGCGAAGGCGACCGAGGACCACGACTTCTTCGCCGGGACCGGATACGAGGGGATGGACGACTACTTCCGGGGGTTGCAGGGCTTCGGCGACAGCATCAACCTCGATGCGTTCCCCGTCGCGGCGGACAATCTCATCGATGATATGCAGGACCAGTTGGTGGAAGGGCTGTTTCAGGACGACATCTTCATTTGGTGGACCGATGGGTACGCCGAACAGCTCTCTCGCGGGCACGAATCGGGCCCGAACCAGTTCGAGGCCGTGGCCAAGGAAACGGGTGGTGTAGAGCGCGTAAGCGAGGCCACGCGGGACCGCTTCAGCCGAGCGGTAGCCGAGGTATTCTTCAACGTACTCCGGTTCGACTTCTCGGACGTACAGGGCGACCTGCTCGGTGATCTGTACCAGCGATACTTCGACCCTGAGACGCGCAAAGCGCTCGGGGAGTTCTACACTCCTCAGCCGGTCATCGACTACATCATGGACGGGGTCGGGTACGAGCATGGTGTCTCGAACGAACGGCTTATCGACCCGTCGTGTGGGTCCGGTACGTTCCTCGTCGAAGCAGTCGAGCGATACATCGAGGACGTGGAACGCTACGAGGACGACCCCGACTGGGAAGAGCATTTACGTGATCTGTGTACGCGTCCGCGAATCGTCGGGCTCGATATCCATCCGTTCGCGGTGCTGATGGCACAGATCCGGTTCGTAGTGGCGATTCTCCCGGCCTACCGTGAGGCCAAAGGACAGAACCCGGAGTTCACGCTTCGTCGGCTCCCGATCTACCGGACCGACACGCTCCGCAACGAACGGGAACTGACTGGCGCGGATCTGGGCGACGACGGGACGCGCCAGATGACATTCGATGCGATGACCGAAGACGAACAGGACGTACGAATCCCGGTTCCGCTTCCAGTCGAGGTGGACGAGGAGGAAGCGCCCGAAACGGAAGACGGCTTCCTCGTGCGCCGGGTTCGGATGCCGCTGTTCGACACCATCCAATTGGAGACGGGCGTGGGGAACTTCGGGGAATACTTCGCGGCGCTACAAGGCGTCTTGGACACCGTCAAGGACCACATGGCGCTGGCCGAGGAGTTCGGCGGCGACTTCGACTGGGAGTACAAAAGCGGGCTCGAAGAGCGCATCAATCAGCACACCTCACAGGACTACTCTGGCGTCGAGGAGTTCTTCGCACCGTACGTCGACGACATGCTGGAGAACGTGCGGTATCTCAAGGAAGAGCACAACGACGGGCGTTTGTTCAAGATGTTCGAGGACACCGTGCTCGCGCTCGTCGTGAAGAACTACATGGAGTACGACTACGTCGTGGGGAATCCGCCCTACGTGAATATCCAAAATATCAGAGACGAACAAAAGGAAATAATTCAGAGTCTATATGACTCCGCAGTAGGCCAATTTGACCTATACTGTCCGTTTTACGAAAGGGGGCTTGATTGGTTGGTAGAAGGAAGCGGGAAACTTGGGTTCATTACTCCGAATCAGTTCATGGTTACCGACTACGGGGAAAATACCCGGGAAATTATCCTGGAAGACTCACTCATACGGGAAATCTACGACTTCAGGGACTCCGGAGTATTTGAGGACGCTACGAACTATCCTGCTGTCGTAATATTGGAAGACGAGCCTGACAAAAAGACACGTAATGACAACACTATCAGATGTGTCCGGGTTCGAGCAGAAACAGATGAAAACACTGACCGAGAGTTAGACGAGGACGTTATTGAATCAGTACGTGAGCATCGAGATGAACCCGGTTACACTGATGAACTTATCGACGTATTCGATTATCCCCAGCGTGAGCTCGGGACTGATTACTGGGCGCTGATGCCTCCTCAGGAACAGGAAATCTTCGACAAGATGGAGCAAGAGGGCGACAATCGGATGCGGGATATTACTGATGCGATCTTCCCGGGTCCAACAACAGGGTCAAATAGCGTCTATGTGGTCGAAGTAATGGACGCTCACCAGATTCGTTCCAACGACGAGGGCGACACTGTGACCGTAATCCCCAGCGGAGGGACACAAGAATACGAAATTGAAACGGACTTCTTACGGCCTTGGCTAAGTGGCAGTGACGTTCAGCGTTGGCGGTGCGAGTGGTCGGGTAATCACGTCATCCTTCCATACACATCCTTAGGTGAGGGAAGCCGGGAAGACCAACTAATCTCAAAAGAAACCCTACGCGACGAATATCCTCTCACTTGGAAGTATTTCAAGGCTCACGAAGACGAATTGCGGAGTAGACAGGGTGGCCGGTGGGAAGATAGCGAGAACTGGTGGGAGTTTGCTTATCCTCGAAATCTGGAACGGTTTGAGCGTCCAAAGACGGTCTTTGCCCATATTACAGATGAGCCCGCGTTCATGTTAGACGAAGAAGGAACGTGGTACTTCAAGACAGCCTATGCGGCCTTACTGAGTGAAGATTGGCAAGGGCTGACAGAGGTAATTGCCTGTCAACTAAACTCCAAGGCTTTGGAGTATTACTTCAAACACATATCGACGGTCAAGGCCGGTGGGTACTATGAGTATCGGGCGCAGTATGTGAATCCGATACCTTGTGCTACCGAGGATAGCGTTGGCGTCTTCGGAACGATGCGCGAGAAGGCCGAGGAGATAGTTGATACCATCGACCTCGACAGCAGGACCGACCGCTTCCCCGAAGCCTACCTCGGCGACTACGACGGCGAACTCGACTACGTCACCTACGAGTGGCAGACTCGCCGGTATCCGGTGGATGCCGAAGTACAGGGCGACGTAGACGGGAATTTCACCGTGCAGGCCGGGCGATCGGATACCATCAACGACCCGGCGATGTACTCCGAAGATCGCGAGGCTCGAAAGCGAAGGGCCGAGTACGTCCACGACGCCGTGGACGGTCGGAACGTCAAGAGCGGCGAGGAAATGACAATTCCGATTCCCCGCACCGATGGCGGCGTAGTCGAACTGCTCGACCGACTCGAAGCAGACCGCGAGGACGTCCGACAGACCGACATCGAAGATCTCGAAGCCCAAATCGACGACGCGGTCTACGACCTGTTCGATCTGACCGACGACGAGCGCGAGGTCGTCGAGGAGTATCTCGACGTGTTCTGAGCGACGGGGCGCTGTCACGTATCGAACGTCGGGGAGACCAGTCGCGGTAGCGCATACGATGCACTCTTGGGGCCCCCAATCGCCGCACAACTGACACATACTCCCACAAACCTTTTCTCCGGTGACTGAGTCGTTTCGGGTAATGGCAGACGTGAGCGAACTCTTGGGGGATATCGTCGACGACGCGGACGCCGTTTTCCTGTTCTCGCCGAGCGGCTCTTACTACGATCGGTTCGCCGACCTCGATTCGGACGTGGAACTCGTGGTCGTCTCGCCGGAGAACACGGTCGGGGCCGACACCTTCGTCGAGCTCCCGCTTGAGTTCGACGGCGTCGAGGACCGGATCGCCTTCGGCGTCGAGGGCGCGATGGAGGAGGGGCTCGTCGACGACGGCGATGCGGTCGTCTGCACCACCTCGATGTTCGGGGAGAACACCGACACCGCCACGCGCGTGCGGGTCAGCGAGTCGATGCGGTCGGGCGTCTACGAACTGTTCGCCGGCTCGCGGGCCGAGCCCGGGGTCATCCGGGACGTGTTCGACGTCGCGATCGAACTCGGCAAGAAGGGCCAGAAGGGCAAGCCCGTCGGCGCGCTGTTCGTGGTCGGCGACGCCGGCAAGGTGATGAACAAGTCCCGCCCGCTCAGTTACAACCCCTTCGAGAAGTCCCACGTCCACGTCGGCGACCCCATCGTGAACGTGATGCTCAAGGAGTTCTCGCGGCTCGACGGCGCGTTCGTCATCTCCGACGCCGGCAAGATCGTCTCGGCGTACCGGTACCTCGAACCCTCCGCCGAGGGGGTCGACATCCCGAAGGGGCTGGGGGCTCGCCACATGGCCGCCGGCTCGATCACCCGCGAGACGAACGCGACCGCGATCGTGCTCTCGGAGAGCGACGGGATGGTCCGGGCGTTCAAAGGTGGCGAACTGGTCTTGGAGCTCGATCCGGAGGAGTACTGATGGCGCCCCTGCAGGTCGACTGGACCGTCCTGATGCGCGACGAGTTTCAGTTCGTCCTCGCGGTCCTCGTGCTCGCGGCCGGACTGGTGGCTGGCTACGTCATCGGCCGACTGAACAAGCGCCTGCTGGTGGCCGCCGGCGTCCCCGACGCGGTCGAGCGGACGCCGTTCGAGCGCACCGCCCAGAGCCTCGGCACCGACACGGTCTCGCTGGTCGCGCGGCTCAGCTCGTGGTTCATCTACGGCGTCGTCGTGCTCATCGCGCTCAACATCGCGGAGCTGTTGAACGCCCAGCTGTTCTGGAGCGGCGTGCTCACGTTCATCCCCGACCTCTTCATCGCGGTTCTGGTGTTCATCGTCGGCTTCGTGGTCGCCGACAAGGCCGAACTGGTCGTCAGCGAACGCCTGCGCTCGGTCAAGCTCCCGGAGGTCAACATCATCCCGCGGACGGTCAAGTACACCATCGTCTATCTGGCCGCGCTGGTCGCGCTCGGACAGGTCGGCGTCGACATCGAGGCGCTTTTGATCCTGCTCGGCTCGTACGCGCTCGCTATCATCCTGTTCAGCGCGGTCGCGTTCCGGGACCTCCTGCAGTCTTCGGCCGCGGGCGTCTACCTCCTGTTGAACCAACCGTACGGCATCGGCGACGAGGTCCGGGTCGGCGAGGACCGCGGCATCGTCCAGGAGATCGACGTCTTCGTGACCCGCATCGAGGGCGACGGCGAGGAGTACATCATCCCCAACAGGCGAGTGTTCGAGGACGGCGTCGTCCGGATCCGAGACTGAGATGCCCGGGACGCCCGACCCCGCGCTGGGGAGCGAGGCGCTCACCGTCGCGATCGCCTGTGGCGCCGGCGCGTTCGCCGCCGCGATGCCGTTCGCGGTCCGCGAGCGCCTGCCGGCGCCGTGGGCGTTCGCGGTCGGGGGCGGACTCGCGTACGCCGCGGTCTCGCTCGGCGTGTGGGCCGGGGCACGATTCGTCACCGACCTGTTTCCGACGGCGACCGCCCGCGTGTGGCTACTCGTCGGCGGGGCCACCGCGGTCGTGCTGGTCGGCCACGCCGCGATCCCCTACTACGCCTACGCCCGGTGGGGGCTGGTCGCGCCGCTGGCGGGGCTGTTCGGCGCGACCGCACTGGTGTGGTATCTCTTTCTCCGAGTCGGCGGGGAGTCCGACCCGCTCGCGATATACCCCTTCTTCGGGGCCGCGGTGGTCGCCGGGCTCTGTGTCCTCGCACTCGTCGAGGCCGGGGTCCGACGACTGATCGTCGCCGGATAGCGATCTCGGTGCGCACGCCGAGTCGATTCCGGCCAGATCAGTCCGACAGCTCGTCGCTGTTCATCGGGCGGGCGGGGACTCCCGCGACCGTCGCGCCCGCCGGCACGTCTTCGGTCACCAGCGAGTTTGCGGCGACGCTCGCGCCGGCGCCGATCTCGACGCCCGGGAGCACGACCGCGCCCGCGCCGATCATCGCCCGCTCGCCGACGACGACCTCGCCGGTGCGGTACTCGTCCTGGAGGAACTCGTGACAGAGCAGAGTGGCGTCGTAGCCGACGATGGCGTGGTCCTCGACGGTGACGAGTTCGGGCCAGAACACGTCGGGCGTGGATTCGAGCCCCCACGAGACGCCCTCGCCGACGGTGACGCCGATCGAACGCAACAGGTAGTTTTTGAGCCGCAGGCTGGGCGAGACGCGAGCCAGAACGATGACGACGTAGTTCAGCGCGACCCGGAGCGGGTGTTTGGCGTCGAGCCACGACTGGAGGGAGTTGTACGGCCCCGGCGTCGCGTGGTGGGCGATTCGATCGTGGCGTCGCGTCTCGTCGGTCACGGCCGGAGGTTCGAGGGGTTCGGTCTTGAAGGTGGCTGGTCCGGGTCGGCTCACTCCGAGAGCATCCGGAACACGGGATCGAGATCGGCGGCGGCGTCGGTCAGCTCGACGCGGCTCTCGGCCGGGTCGTAGTCGACGACCCCTGCCTCCGCGAGCCGGGGCAGGTGGCGGTGGTGGAGCGCGGTCGCGGTCCGCTCGCGCTCGTCGTCGGCCACCCCCTCGGGGTCGCGGTCCTCGGCGATCGCGACCGTCGCCGACGCGAGCTCGCCGAGCGACACGGCGCCGTCCGCTCGGCGGAGCACGACGAGCGCACACCGCCGGTCGGCGTCGCTCAGTAGCTCGAAGACCTCGTCGGTCGTCAGCGTCGCCGATCGCTCGCCCGAGTCGAACATATCCTCTGTGAACAGGCTACCGGGCTTTGTTATGTGTCGCTTTCGACTCGACAAGCCCGACTTGACTACCGGCTCCGGAGGTCGGCGACGTGGTCGATCCGCCGCTGGACCAGATCGGGTTTGCCGATGTCGTGGCGCACGTCGAGGCCCTCCTCGCCCGCGACCGCGAGGGCGTCCTCGGCGATCGCCTCGGCGTCGGTGACGGTGTCGGCGACGCCCACCACCGCGAACGCCCGGGAGGTGGTGGTGTAGATGCCGTCCTCGCGCTGGTCGACGCTCGCGTAGAACAGGAGCGCGTCGCCCGCGTTCTCCTCGGTGATCTCGACCTTCGCGCCGGCCTCCGGATCGGTCGGATACCCCTCGGGAACGGCGTACTTACAGACCGTGGCGTTCGGCGCGAACGAGAGGTCGGGGAGCGACTCGCCCTCGCGGGCCGCGACCAGCACGTCGAGGAAGTCGGTGTCGAGCACCGGCAGGGTGTTCATCGCCTCGGGGTCGCCCAACCGGGCGTTGAACTCCACGACCTTCACGCCGTCGGCGGTGAGCATGAACTGCCCGTAGAGGACGCCCTTGTAGCCGTCGAGGGCGTCGACGGTCGCCTCTAGCACGTTGAGGGCCGCCTCGTAGTCGTCGTCGGTCATGAACGGCAGGGCGGAGTCGGCGTCGCTGTAACTCCCCATACCGCCGGTGTTTGGCCCCTCGTCGCCCTCGTAGGCGCGCTTGTGGTCCTGCACCGCCGGGGTGACCCGGAGGTCGCCGTTCGCGACGAACGCCTGGACGGTGAACTCCTCGCCGACCAGTCGCTCTTCGAGGACCACCCGGTCGTAGTCGGCGTCCCGGAGGTACGTCTTGGCCTCCTCGGCGGTCACCTGATCGCCGATCACTCGGACGCCCTTCCCGCCGGTGAGTCCGGCGGGCTTGACCGCGAGGTCGCCGTCGGCGGCGTCGATGTACTCGCAGGCGGCCTCGACGTCGTCGAACGTCTCGAACTCCGGACACCCCGGGACGTCGTGGTCGCGCATGAACCGGCGCTGGTAGGCCTTGTCGGTCTCGATGCGGGCTTGGGCCTCGTTGGGCCCGAACGCGTAGATGCCGGCGTCGTCGAGCGCGTCGGCGACGCCCGCCGCGAGCGGCCCCTCCGGGCCGACGACCGCGAGGGTCGCGTCCACGTCCTCGGCGTAGGCCACGACCGCGCTCGGGTCGGTGGTTTCGAGGGTCTCGAACCCCTCGGCGATCGACGCGATGCCGGGGTTGCGGTTGCCCGCGCAGGCGTACAGCGTGGCGTCGCCGTCCGCCAGCGCACGCGCGATGGCGTGTTCGCGGCCGCCGCCGCCGACCAACAGCACTGTCTCGCTCATGCCCGGAGAGTGTAGGCACGGGAGTGTAAAGTTTGCTCTTGACGAACGAAGATGTATGCACGAGTATGGGGGACGTCGGCGGGAGAACTATTAGCTGTCGGACGCTACCGAGTCACATGACCGAGTTCACGGGCGCGTGGGCGGAGCCGGCGGTCGAGTCGTATCTCGCGGAGGCGGCGATCCCGATCCGGCTGGCCTGCCACCGCCCCGACGGGTCGCTGTGGCTTGTCGCGCTGTGGTACCGCTACCGCGACGGCGTCTTCGAGTGTGCGACCGGGGCGAACGCCGACGTGGTCGGCTACCTCCGGGGCGACTCCGCGGTCGCGTTCGAGGTGTCCGAGAACCGGCCGCCCTACCGGGGCGTCCGGGGCAACGGCACCGCCGCACTCTCGCCCGACGCCGACAAGTCGGTCCTCCGGGATCTCGTCGAGCGGTACCTCGGCGACGCCGGCTCGCCGCTCGCCGAGTGGCTCCTCTCGGAGGACCGCGAGGAGGTCCGGATCCGCATCCGGCCCGACCGCGTCCACAGTTGGGATTACAGCGACCGGATGGCGGCCGACGGGGCGTAGGGTGGCCGGTCGGCCGGTCGCTCCATCGGAACCCCGACTTTACGTCGGTCAAGCCCCTCCGGTCGCCCATGAGCGAGCCCGACGCCGACCCGACCGACCGCAATCGGCTCGACGACGAACAGAGCCCCTACCTCCGCCAGCACGCCGACAACCCCGTCAACTGGCAGCCGTGGGACGAGACCGCGCTCGCCGCGGCCGAGGACCGGGACGTGCCGATCTTCCTGTCGGTCGGCTACTCGGCGTGTCACTGGTGTCACGTCATGGAAGAAGAGAGCTTCGAGGACGAGGGCGTCGCGGAGGTGCTCAACGAGCACTTCGTCCCGATCAAGGTCGACCGCGAGGAGCGCCCCGATCTCGACAGCGTCTACCAGACCATCTGTCAGGCGGTCACCCGCCGGGGCGGCTGGCCGCTCTCGGCGTGGCTCACGCCCGACGGCCGGCCGTTCTACGTCGGGACCTACTTCCCGAAGGAGGCCAAGCGCGGCCAGCCCGGCTTCCGGGACCTGCTCGAGAACATCGCCGACTCCTGGGGCGACGAGGACGACCGCGCCGAGATGGAAAACCGGGCCGACCAGTGGACCGACGCCATCGAGGGCGAACTCGAATCGGTGCCCGAGGCGAGCGAACTCCCCGGGGACGGCGTCCTCGAAACCGCCGCCGACGCCGCGGTCCGGAGCGCCGACCGCGAACACGGCGGGTTCGGCACGGGCCAGAAGTTCCCGCAGGCCGGACGGATCCACCTGCTCTTGCGGGCCGCCGCCGATCTGGGCGACGAGGAGTACCGCGAAGTCGCCGCCGAGGCGCTCGAAGCGATGACCGACGGCGGGTTGTTCGATCACGTCGGGGGCGGCTTCCACCGCTACACGGTCGACCGGGAGTGGGTCGTCCCCCACTTCGAGAAGATGCTGTACGACAACGCCGAGATAACCCGGGCGTTGCTCGCGGGGTATCAGGCCGTCGGCGACGACCGATTCGCCGAGGCCGCCCGCCGGACCGTCGGGTTCGTCGAGCGAGAGCTCACCCACCCGGAGGGCGGGTTCTACAGCACCCTCGACGCCCAGAGCGAGGGCGAGGAGGGCGCGTTCTACGTCTGGACGCCCGACCAGATCCGGTCGGCGGTCGCCGACGAGGACGCCGCCGACCTCTTCTGCGAGCGGTTCGGCGTCACGGAGTCGGGCAACTTCGAGGGGTCGACGGTGCTCACGATCTCCGAGTCGATCCCCGAACTCGCCGACGCCTCCGACCTCGAGGAGTCGACCGTCCGCGAACGCCTCGAAGACGCCCGCGAGCAGGTCTTCGACGCCCGGGCCCAGCGGGTCCGACCCCGCCGCGACGAGAAGGTGCTCGCGGGGTGGAACGGTCTGATGATCTCGGCGCTGGCCGAGGCCGCCCTAGTGCTCGACGATCGCGACCGGTACGCCGGCCTCGCGACCGACGCGCTGGAGTTCGTCCGCGAACGCCTCTGGGACGACGAGGAGAATCGGCTCTCTCGGCGGTACAAGGGGGGCGACGTCGCGATCGAGGGCTACCTCGAAGACTACGCCTTCCTCGCGCGGGCCGCGCTGAACTGCTACGAGGCGACCGGCGACCGCGACCACCTCGGGTTCGCGCTCGACCTCGCCGACGCCGTCGCGGCCGAGTTCTACGACGAGTCGGCCGGCACGATCTACTTCACGCCCGACAGCGGCGAGGAGTTGGTCGCGCGCCCCCAAGAGCCCCACGACCAGTCGACGCCCTCCAGCCTCGGGGTCGCGGTCGATACCCTCCTCGCGCTCGATCCGTTCCGGCCCGACGACGAGTTCGAGGCGATCGCCGAGCGCGTCCTCGAAACCCGGGGACGGGGAATCACGTCGAACCCGCTCCAGCACGCCTCGCTCGCGCTGGCGGCCGACCGGTACGCGACCGGGTCGCTCGAGGTCACCGTCGCGGCCGACCGACTCCCCGAGGCGTGGCGCGAGGAACTCGCCGCCCGGTATCTCCCGCGGCGCGTGGTGTCGGTCCGACCGCCCGCCGACGAGGGCCTCTCGTCGTGGCTCGACGCGCTCGGGCTCGCGGAAGCGCCGCCGATCTGGGCCGACCGGACCGCCCGCGAGGGCGCCCCAACCGCGTACGTCTGTCGCGGGTTCGCGTGCTCGCCGCCCGAGACGGACGTGACGGCGGCCCTCGACTGGGCCGACGCGTCGTAGCGGCGGGCCCGCGATCACTCGCGCGGGACCGCGATGTTGCGTAGTGGGCCGTCACACTCCGGGCAGGACCCGGGGTGGTCGGGCGCCTCCGCGCGGTGGAGACACCGCCGGCACTCGTAGGTTCCGCCGTCCGGACTGTATGTGTCAGTTCTCACCATGACAATTGGTGGCACTGACCGAATGTTAACGGTTTCCCTAAGTGCATACCGGGCACTACTAGGTGTTTAATCACGGACGAGGGGCCGGCGGTCGGACCCGACTCGCCGGGCGCTCAGGCCAGCACGTCCGACGAGAGCAGTCGGTCGGCGACGTACTCGGCGGCGGGTCGGTCTTCGCTCTCCTCGAAGCGGGCCAGCTCCTCGCCGTCGCGCTCGACGACGATAGTCGGGATGTGGGTCACGTCGTACGCCTCGACGCCTTCGCCGTCCTTGTTCTCGTCGACCTCGTGGACGGCGATCTCGTCGTCGGGGACGCCCGCGGCTTCGAGCGCCGCGAACAGGTCCGGGAGGACCGCCCGGCAGTCGCCACACCAGTCGGCGCCCCAGATCCGGTAGGTGACCTCGCCGACGCCGGCCTCGATGGCGTCGACGGCTTCGCTGTGTGCCGCTGTGTCCCACGTCGGACTCGGTTCGGTCGTCTCCATGTGAGACCTGTAGTGGCCGGACGGATTTAACCACACAGGCCCCGGCGAAAATCCCGGCACGACCTGCCGACGAGCAGTACGTGTTTATGCCTGCCGGCCGTACTCCCGACGATGAGAGAGTCCATCCTCGATACGATCGGTTCGCCGCTCGTCCGGGTGGCCTCGCCGGAGGGTGCGACCGTCGCGGCGAAGGTCGAAGCGTTCAACCCCGGCGGGTCGGCCAAAGACAGACCGGCCAGAGAGATGATCGCCGCCGCCGAGCGCGCCGGCGAGATCGAGCCCGGCGACCGGCTGGTCGAACCCACCAGCGGCAACACGGGCATCGGGCTCGCGGTCGCGGCGGCCGCCCGCGGCTACGATCTCACTATCGTGATGCCCGCCTCGAAGTCGCCCGAGCGCCGCGAACTGCTTCGGGCGTACGGCGCGGACGTGGAACTGGTCGAGGGGAACATGGAGTCGGCCCGCGACCGGGCCGACCGACTCGCCGAGACGGAGGGCGCCGTCCAGATGGGGCAGTTCGAGAACCCCGCGAACGCCGCGGCCCACTACCGGACGACCGCCGAGGAGATCCTCGAACAGGTCGAGGGCCGCGAGATCGACGCCTTCGTCGCGGGCGTGGGGACCGGCGGCACGATCACCGGCACGGCGTCGCGCCTGCGCGAGGCGTTCCCCGAGATGGAGGTCGTCGCGGTCGAGCCCGAGCGCAACGCCGTCCTCAAAAAGGAGTTGGACACCGAGAGCGGCGCGTCCGGCGACGACCGTCCGATCGGCGACGACGACTATCAGGGGATGGGGCCGGGGTTCGTGAGCGAACTGCTCGACACCGATCTGCTGGACGCCGTCGAGACGGTCGCCCTCGACGACGCCGAAGCGGAGGCCCGACGACTGGCCCGCGAAGAGGGGATCCTCGTGGGTCAGTCCTCGGGGGCGGCGTCGGTCGCGGCCCGCCGGGTCGCAGACCGCATCGCCCGACCCCAGCTCAACTGCCCGGAGGTGCCCGACGAGCTCGCCGATCTCACGGGATCGGACGGCGAGGACGGCGCGGCCTCCGCGGAGCTGTCGTCCGACGGCGGCGTCGACGACGGCTACGACGACTGTCCGCTCGTGGTGACCGTCTACCCCGACAGCGGCGAGCGGTACCTCTCGACCGGGATGTTCGACTGAGCGGCCGCGACTCCGTCTCGATCGGTCGCGTTCGAAACCGACGGCTCCGAACGCTCGGCGGGCGACGGTCCCAGACTCTGCGAGTAAGTGAAACGATCCAGCGAAGACGTCGGCGAGATATAGGTCTATCCGCCGAACTCAGACTCGGTGACCCGAACGACGACGGTGTCCGGGACGTCCCGCAGGTCGTACGCCGGGATGTCGCCGTCGGTTCGCGAGAGGTACATCGGCTCGACCAGCTCGTCCTCGGCGGTCAGGCCGTACACCTTGAGGTACTCGTCGGTCTCGGCCGGGTCGACCGCGCCGTCCCGAACCGCGGTCGCCAGCTCCCGGGAGAGCCACTCCTCGTCGGTGACGCTGGGCTCCATCACCAGCGCGTCGTCGGCGAACCGCACCAGATACCAGTTCAGGTCGTTGCACAGCGCGATCGCCGACCCCAGACTGATGGTGTCGACCGCCAGCGAGTTGCGGTACGGCTCCCGGAGGTCGTAGGTCGCGAGCGCCTCGCGGGCGGTCTCGCGCGATCGGAGCTCGGTCCGGAGATCGACCCCCGGCGAGCCGACGAAACAGACCCGAGTCACACGCTGTGGAAGGAATCTGCGCCGTAAAGCGATTTCGTTCGGCGGCCGGGAGACGTCGGCCGCAGGAACGGGTCTGTTCCGAGCGCTCCCGGAGTCGCGCCCACATCGAACACGTAAGCCCTTTGGTGCTAATCTGGAAACACGTCGGACGTGACGAACACGGGCGAGAGCCGGACGTTCCTGCGCGGCGTCGCCGTCGTCGGTCTGCTCGGCGCCGGCGCGTCGTATCTGTACGGCGGGTCCGACTCGTTCGGGACGTACGTCGAGGTACTGATTCCCGTCGTCGTGGTTCTTTCGATGCTGACGCTGGCCGTCCACGGCGACGAGTCGTAACGACGGCCCCGATCAGACCTCGACGACCGTCGCGTCCTCGGCCGCCTCGCGGGCGCGCTCGAACAGCCCCGCCGGCCGGGCGTTCTCGACGATTTCGAGCGTGGCGTTCGTCTCGGGGTAGTCGGGTGCGATCCGGTTGCATCCCGCGGGGATCGTCGAGTCCCGGTACGTGCCGATCCGGCGGGCACGCTCGGTGATCTCGGACTTGTCCATCGTCAACAGCGGACGGTGGATCGGCAGCGCGGTCGCCTGACTCGTCGCCCCGAGGTTCCGAGTGGTCTGAGAGGACTTCTGGCCGATCGCCTCGCCGGTCACGATGCCGGCGGCGTTGACCTCGCGGGCGACGTGCTCGGCGACCCGGTACATGAACTGGCGATACACCAGCATCCGGGCGGGTCCGACCTCCTCGGCGAGCAGGTCCATGACGTCGCCCGCGGGAACCTTCCGGATCGCCAGCTCGAAGTTGGGGGCGTACTCCCGGAGCCGCCGGACCGTCTCCATCGCGCGGGCCTCGTGGTCGGCGCCGCCGTAGTCGCCGAGTTCGAGGTAGACGGGCACGATTGGCGAGCCCCGCTTCATCAGCTCCCACGCCGCGACCGGCGAGTCGATGCCGCCGCTCACCAGCGCGACGACCGGCGCCTGCGTCCCGAGCGGAAGCCCGCCGGGACCGGGCCGCTTCTCGGTGAACACGTACGCCTCGTCTTCGCGACACTCGACGTAGAAGACCGCATCGGGGTCGTCCAGATCGACCTCGGGATCGTCGAGCGCCTCGAAGACCGCCGCCCCGGCCTCGTTTTCGAGGTCCTTGCTCGTGAACGGGTGGGCGTCGGTCGTCCCCGCACGGCGGGCGTCGACGGCGAAGGTATCCCCGACCGCCCCGCGGTGCTCGCGGGCGGTCCGGCCGAGCGCCGACACGATCGCGTCGGCCTCGGCCGGCACCACGAGCGCGGGGCTGGCCGACCGGACGCCGAAGGTGTCGGTCGCGGCGTCGGTGGCCGCGTCGACGCTCTCGGGGTCGGCGTGGACGAACAGCCGGGACCACCGGCGCTCGACCGTCGCGTCGACGCCCCGATCCTCGACGATCGCTTCGAGGTTGTCCCGGAGCCGCCGCTCCATCTCGGCCTGCACCTTCCCGCTCTTGACGCCCACGTCCGCGTGACGGACCAGGACGGTGTCGGCTTCCGGGGGTCGCATGTCCCCCCGTAGACGCGAGCCGGATAAACGGCCTTCGGTTGGCCGACGCGCCGACGACGCTCGCCCGCCTCAGAACGTCGACAGCTCGCCGTCGATCACCCGCTCGGTGATCGAGGTGACGTCGGCGAGCTCGCGGTCGATGATGGCCGCGATGTCGGCCTCGATGTCCGACAGCGCGACGCCGTCGGCGGTGACGACCTCCGCGTCGGCGACGTGGGGCTGGTCGATGGGGCGGCCGATCTGACTGAGCAGTCGGATCCGGAGGTCCCGGATCCCGTCGACCTCGGCGACGACCGACTCGGCGATCTGGGTCCCGAGCAGGTTGTAGATCTTCCCGATGTGGTTGACGGGGTTTTTGCCCGAGGTGGCCTCCATCGACATCGACCGGTTCGGGGTGATGAGCCCGTTCGAGCGGTTGCCCCGACCGACCGAGCCGTCGTCGCCCATCTCGGCGCTGGTACCGGTGGTCGTGAGGTAGACGTTCTCCTCGCCCTCGCCGTCGGTGTCGGCGGTGTTGACGTAGACGGTCACCTCGCGGTCGGTGTACTCGGTCGCGACCTCGCGGACGAACTCCCGGATCGACTCGACGGTCTCGTCGTAGGCCGCGCGGTCGTCGACGTACTTGTCGATCAGCGCCGCCGCGACCGTGATGTCGATGCTGTCGCCCTCGCGTTTGCCCATGATCTTCACGTCCTGACCGAGCGCGGGGTCGTCGTCGGCGAACTCGCCGTTGAGCCGGCGTTCGGCGTTCAACACGATCTGTTCGGTCTCGGTCAGCGGCGCGTGGCCCACGCCGAAGCTGGTGTCGTTCGCCATCGGAACGGTCGCGCCCTCCTCGCCGAAGACCTCCTTGAGGTCGCCGCTTCCCTCTCCGAGCTTCACGTCGACGATGATGTCGGTCCCGAACTCGAGTTCGGGGAAGTGCTCGTCGATGTACTCGCGGGCCGCCTCCAGCGCGATCTTCCCGGTCGGGATGGTGAGGCCCTCGTACTCTTTGGTCGCGCGACCGACGATGAGCAGATAGATCGGATCGATCATCTCCCCGCCCCCGAACGCGGGGTCGGCCCGGCCCGCGACGAGTTGTGTCTCGTCGGTGTTGTAGTGGAGCACCTTCCCCACTCGATCGAGGTACGCCTGCGCGAGCGCCCGAGAGACGCTCTCGGCGATGCCGTCGGAGATCGAATCCGGGTGGCCCAGCCCCTTCCGCTCGACGATCTCGATCTCCTGGTCCTCGACCGCCGGTCGGTCGATGGGTTCGACTTCGATGTTCCTGTCAGTCATTACTCGGTCTTCCCGGCGCCGGAATCTATAACTTGCGGAAACGGTTCCGTCCCGTAAAATGACTACCAGTTATCTCCCGCCCCGAGTCTCTCACTCGCCGGCGAGCAACAGGCCGAGATACGACGTCCGGATCTGATCGTCGGCGTCGAGTCCGAGTGCCGCGAGCACCTCGATCGCACCTTCTCGGGCGGATTCGACGCCCTTCTCCTCGGCGTCGGTCTCGACCTCGACGAACTCGCCCAGCCCCTCGACCGCGTCGAGCGTGACGGTGTAGCCGTCAAGGGCGAACCGCTCGCGCTCCTTGCGGACCGTCGCCGCGGGCTCGAACCCGAGCGCCTCGAAGATTTCCGCGGCCGCCTCGCCGTCGGCGACCGCGGTCTCGATCTCCCGGCGGGTCTTCGACTCGGCCTCCACCAGCGGCCCCTTGTAGGTGAGTTCGGTGGACGCCTCGCCGGCCGCGGTCGTCTCCTCTCGGAGCCGCAGGGCCTCGTCGGTCTCGGCGAACTCGCGGTGGGGCGCGTCGTAGTAAGTGTCGATCTGTGTCACCTCGTCGACGGGATCGGCGTCGCGGTCGGCGAGCCGGTCGCGGACCCGGTCGTGGTCGGCGCGGACCTTCAGTTCGACCTCGTACATTCGTCTGGTAGTCGGGGCGTCGGCGTCTTTGGGGTTGTGCTTCGGTCGGCGGCCTCGTCGGTCCCTGGCGGTTATCCCAGCTGGATCGCGCGCTCTTGTGCGTTCGAGCGGTAGACGCCGTCGATGACCCGCTGGACCTCCAGGGCCTGCTCGACCGTGTTTCGCCCGGGCGGGGTTCCGGTCCGAACCGCGTCGAAGAAGCTCCGCTGTTCGGCCTTGTGGGGGTCCTCGTGGCGCGTCTCGATCTGGGAGTCCGAGAAGTGGTCGGTACCCTGCCGGCCCGTCTCGTAGAGCGTGAGCGAGTCGTCGGCCTTGTCGAAGCACGCGCCCGCGTCGGTGCCCCGGATCACGAACTCCTCGTTCGGCGCGCGGTTGGCGGCCCACGCCACTTCGAGCGAGACCGTCTTGCCGTCCGCACACCGCAGGAACGCGCTCACCGAGTCGTCGACCGAGAACTCCCCCGACTGGGTGTCCTCGCCCCACATCTCCAGATAGGCGTAGTCCTCGCGGGAGCCGAACTGCGACCGGATGGTGCCGGTGACTTCGGTCACGGTCGGGAAGTCGTGGAAGTGTAGCGCCAGATCGATGGCGTGGACGCCGATGTCGATGAGCGCGCCCCCGCCCGCGATGTCGTCGTTCGTGAACCACGATCCCCGGCCGGGGATCCCCCGCCGGCGGACGATGTTGGCCTCGACGTGACGGGTCTCGCCGAACCGTCCCGACTCCTGGTACCCTTTGATGACCTCGATCGGATTCCGAAACCGGTTGTGGAACCCGACCATGCAGAAGCCCTCGGCGTTGCGGGCCGCCTCCGCGATGCGTTCGGCGCTCTCGAGCGAGTGAGCGAGGGGCTTTTCCAGCAGGACGTCGAGGCCCGCCCGGAGCGCGGCCACCGCGTACTCCTCGTGGAACTTGTTCGGGGTCGTGACCACGACCGCGTCGACGTCCGACTCGTAGAGGACCTCGTAGCTCTCGAACGACTCGACGCCGTACTTCTCGGCGAAGCGAGCCCGGGCCTCCGGGTTGATGTCGACGCCGCCCGCAATGTCGACGCCCGACAGTTCGACGACGCGGTCTGCGTGGTAGTGACCGATGTTCCCCAACCCGACGAACCCCACCCGGACCAACTCACTCGATCCAGTCATAACTAGTCGTAGCCAACCGTGAGTTGTTGTTAGGTGTTTCCCTTCGCCCGTTCGTCAGGCCGCGGTCACGTCGCGACCCCCGATAGGTCGCGACCCGACGCCGGGCGGCGCGTTTCCCGACCATCTAGTACAACTGCCGTTCGGTCTCTTCGCGTTCGGCCTCGGCCTCCGCGTCGGCCCGCGCCCGCTTTCGCGAGTCACGCCACTGCTTGGCCGCCGGAACGAACTTGTTCTTCACGTCGAGCGCGAACGAGACGATGCCGTACGCCCAGAAGAAAAACAGGACGGTGCCCCCGACCAGATAGAACCACCCGAAAGTCGTCACCATCAGTCGTCGCCCTCCGCTTCGGTGCCGGTCCGACCGGGCTCGACCGTCGCGAACTCGAGGCCGTGGCTGAGCGCCTCGCCGGACTCGGTGTCGAACAGGTGGATGCGCTCGCGGTCGAGCACCACTTCGACATCGGTGTCGGCCGCCACGTCCGAAGCCGGGTCGACGCTCATCAGGAGCTGGTTCTGGGGCGCCTCGGCCTCGGCGTCGATCTCCATCTGTGCGTCGCCGTCGCCCGTCAGGAGGTAGACGAAGATCTCGTCGCCCATCGGCTCCAGCACGTCGGTCCGAGCCGGGATCGGCTGAGTCGGGTTGGCGACGGTCTCGCGGTCCTCGCGGAGGTAGACGTCCTCGGGGCGGACGCCGAGCGTCACCGCGTCGCCCTCGGCGATCTCCGAGAGCTGTGTCGGGTCGAACTCCACGTCGAAGTCCCGCGTGAGGAGTCCGCTCGCGGTGACTTCGGCCTCGACGAAGTTCATCGAGGGCGATCCGATAAAGCCCGCGACGAACAGGTTCGCCGGCTCGTTGTAGCAGGTCAGCGGCGGCGCGATCTGCTGGAGGTGGCCGCCGTCGATGACCGCGATCCGATCGGACATCGTCATCGCCTCGGCCTGATCGTGGGTGACGTAGATGATGGTCGTGTCCAGTTCCTTGTGGAGCCGCTGGAGTTCGGTCCGCATGTGGACACGGAGCTTCGCGTCGAGGTTCGCCAGCGGCTCGTCCATCAGGAACACCTCGGGCTCGCGCACGATCGCTCGCGCGATCGCGACCCGCTGGCGCTGGCCGCCAGACATCTCGTCGGGCATCCGCTCTAGCATCCCTTCCAACTGGACGATGTCGGCGGCGCGCTCGACCCGGCGGTCGATCTCCTCTTTGGGGTAGTCCCTGAGCCGGAGCCCGAAGCTGACGTTGTCGTAGACGTCCATGTGCGGGAACAGCGCGATGTTCTGGAACACCATCGCGATCCCCCTGTCTTTGGGCGGCAGGTTCGTGACCTCCCGGCCCGCGATGGTGATGGTCCCGCTGGTCGGGGTGGTCAGTCCGGCGATCGTCTCCAGCGTGGTCGACTTCCCACACCCCGAGGGGCCGACGAAGGTGACGAACTCGCCGTCCTGGATGTCGAGGTTCATCTCTTCGACCGCGGTGACGTCGCCGTAGCGTTTCGTGACGTTGCTGAGTGTGACTCGTCCCATGGTTACTCTTTGAGTGCGCCTTGCGTGAGGCCGCTGACGATCTTCTCCTGTGCGACCACGACGAGGACCGCCACGGGGAGCACGCCGACGATGCTCGCGGCGGCCATCAGGTTGTACAGTTGCGTGTACTGGCCTTGGAAGCCGAGGATGCCCTTCAGGAGGGGCGCCCAGTGGTTCTCGTTCGAGAGGTAGAGGAGCTTGCCGCTCTCGTACAGCATCTCGGGGATCTGGCCGTCGTTCATCAGAAACGAGAAGAAAAACTCGTTGTACACCATGATGAACGTCAGCACGCCGGCGGTCGCGACCCCGGGCGCCGACAGCGGGACGATCACCCGGAAGAGCGCCCCGAGCCGGGTCGTCCCCTCGATGCGGGCGGCGTCCTCCAGACCGTCGGGAATCTGGCCGTAGAACGTCGTGAGGATGAAGATCGACAGCGGCATGAACAGCGCGCTGAACGGGAGCACCATCGCCCACGGCGTGTTGAACAGGTTCGGGCTCGAGATCGACGCGCCGAACAGCCCGATCGTGACGTTGCCGTTGAACAGTCGGAACAGCGGCAACAGGAACGCCGCCGGCGGGAAGTACGAGATCGCGAGCACCGCCAGCATGAGCGGCCCCCGGCCCGGGAACTGGAGCCGGCCGAACACGTAGCCCGCGAGGCTCGCGATCACCAGCACGAACACGGTCGTCATCGCCGCGAGGATGAAGCTGTTGAGCATGTAGATGTGGAACGGCAGGATCTCGAAGATCCGGACGAACGCCTCGGGGTTGAACCCGTTCGGGAACAGCCCGACGTTCGCGAGCCGGTTGAACGGCGTCAGCGCCAGCACCAACAGCCAGTAAAACGGGAACAGCGTCGTGAACAGGAAGACGATCATGGCGGTGTAGAACATCGCCCGGTAGGCCCGCTCTGGGTTCCTGATGACTCGGCGAACCCACCGCTCGAACGGGCCGCGGTCGACCTCGTCGTCGACCGGCGTCTCGGTCGCCATCTCAGATCCCCTCCTGTCCGCTCGTCGCGTAGTTGTAGATGTAGACCAGCACCAGCGCCCCGATGATCGCCGCGGTCAGGAACGCGACGGCCGCGGCCGTGCCGTACATCCGGTTGCTGAACGTCGTCACGACCAGACACGACAGCGACGGCACCACGTTACAGCCCGAGACCGTCTCGATGACGCCGAAGATGCGCATCGCGGCGATGGTCCGAAACAGCATCGCGACCATCACCGTCGGGAACACGAGCGGTAGCGTGATGTACTTGAACTGTTGCCACTTCGAGGCTCCCGAGACGCGGGCCACGTCGTAGAGGCTCCGGTCGATGCTCTGGAGGCCCGCGAGGATGAGCAACGCCATGAACGCCGAGGTCTTCCAGACGTCGGCGACGATGATGATGACCATCGAGTCGACCGGGTTGGCCAGCGGCGTCTCCGAGAACGAGAAAAACGGGAGTTGCTGGACGAGGTCGACCCCGAAGCCGATGCCGGGCTGGAACATGAGGTAGAAGATCATCCCCTGAATCACGATCGGAACCGCCCACGGGATGATGATGGCGACCCGGACCCACCGACGGCCCCGGAAGTCCTGATCGAGCACGAGCGCCTGCCCGAACCCGATCACCGTCTCGAACGCCACGCTGACGACGCTGAAGATCAGCGTCGCGGAGATGGCGCTGACGAACAGGTTGTCGAAGTGGACGAACGGGAACGTCGCGTCGACGGCGACGTCGGGCAACAGCGGCCGGACCAGCAAGGCGTCGCGCTCGCCGGTCAGCAGTTCGACGAAGTTGTTCAGACCGACGTACTCGCCGAGTTGCGCCCGGCCGACGAGCGCGTCGGCGTGCAACGCCATGTCGAACGTACGAACGAGCGGCCAGAACGCGATGAGTCCGAGGATGAGAAACGTCGGGACCAAAAGCAGGTAGGCGAACTGCGTCTCGCTCAGGTTCTCCATCCACCGGACCGTCGCGGCGTAGGGGCCGCCCCTGTCGCCGCCCCGAAGCGTCTCGCCGGATTCTGCGCCCATCAGCGGTCCCTCCGATTCATGCGTCGTCACCGACTGTCATGTGAACTCTCGAACGAGGTGATCAGACGCTCTGTTCGATCTGCTCGACGGTCGCGGCCAGTTGGTCGAGCGCGGGCGCCGGTTCGGACTCCTGAGCGAGAACGCTGTTGACCGTCTGGGCGATCTGCTCGGACTCCTGGGGCCAGACCGCGGTGGCGGGCCGCGGGATCGCGTTCTCGACCGACACCTTGATCGTGTCGATGTACCGGCCCAGAACGGGCACGTTCCGGACCGTCTCGGAGTCGTACACCGCCGGTTTCGGCGGCAACCATCCCACCGCCTCGAACTGCGCGGCCTGATAGCTGTCGGTGGACATCGCCTCGATGACCTCGACGACCGCGTCTTTCTTCTGGGAGTTCGGATTCACGGTGAGGTTCCAGCCGCCGAGCGCCGCGGCCGCCCCGCCGGTGCCCTCGTATTCGGCCTCGTCGGGCGACACCCCGGAGGGGATCGGCATCGTGCCCAGATCCTCGCCGAACCCCTCGTCTTCGCTGCCGTTGATGTTGATGGCGTAGGGCCAGTTGCGGTGCATCACGGCGTTGCCGTTGGTGAACGGCTGGCGCGAGGGCTCTTCGGACCACTGCAGGACGGCCTCCGGCGCGATGTCTCCGGCGAACCCGTCGAGCGCGACCGGGTCGTCCGAGCCGTTGATGAACGTCCGGACCATCCGGAGCGACCGAACGACCTGATCCTGATTGATCGTGATCGGCCGGTCGCCGATCGGCCCGAACAGGTTGTCGAGGTCCCCGAAGTACGCCCCGCCATACGAGCTCATCCACTCGTTGAAGTTACAGCAGGCAAGCCCCTCGTAGGCCTTCCCCTGGAAGGTGAATCCGTAGTCGATGTCGTCGTTCTGGTCGAGCACGTCGCTGGTGACCTGCGAGAACTCTTCCCACGACAGCGGCTCGGTCTGCCAGCCGCTGGTGTCGTAGCCGGCGTCCTCGACCAGATCCTTGCGGTAGTTCATCGTCGGGACGCCGAGGAACATCGGAACTCCGTACAGATCGCCCTCCGGCCCCGTCACGCTGTCGACCGCTCGGGCCTGATAGTCGGAGTTGACGGTCTCTTGGAGATCCGACGGGAGGAGATCGCTCATGTTCTGGACCTGCTTGCGTGCGATGAACGGCTGGGTCCAGCCACTGTCCATCATCAGCAGGTCCGGCTCGTTTCGGCCGGCCGAGAGCCACTGCTGGTACTGGTTCTGTCGCCTGCCGGTCTCCCACGCGCCGGCGATGATGTCCAGTTCGATGTTCTCTGACAGGCCGGCGTCGTACAGCGCCTGCTGGAGCGTTTCGCTGTTGTCGTTCGCCAGACTGTCGGAGGCGAACTGGACCACGGTGGTGTCGTCCTGGGCGCGGGCGTACCCCGAGAACGCCGCGACCGCCCCGGTCGCGCCGGTGGCCTGGATGAATCGCCGCCGGGTAACCCCCCTGTCGGTCCGCTCGCCCCGCGTTGTGTGTCTGTGAGACATTCCCTCATACTTCAACAATAGAACGGAACTTATAACTAACGAGCGAACCGACGCGCGCCACGGCCGTCCCCCGCCGCGAACGGGGCCGCGACCGGCTCAGGTCCACGGGCCCGGGGCCGAGACGCCGAGTCGTCTCGGTTGGGCTGTCACTGCGAGTCCGCCGACTTGTCCAGCACCCTCCGGGTCCACGGGCCGATGGGGTCGTCGGTCCGGTCCATCCACTCGCCCAGTTCCGACCGTAACTCCCGGTACACCTCGCGGTAGTCGGGATGGTCGACGAGGTTCCGGAGCTCGTGGGGGTCCTCGGCGAGGTCGTACAGCTCGTCGGTGTCGAAGGCATTGTACACCAGCTTGTAGTCGCCCGCCCGGACCATTCGCTGGCTGTACAGGCCGAACTCCTCGCCGTGGTACTCGGCGACCAAGCGCTCGCGCCAGTCGTCCGGGGCGTCCCCGGTGAGTAGCGGAACGAGGCTCCGGCCGTCGACGCTCGACGGTGAGTCCACGCCGGCGAGGGCGCAAAACGTCGGCATCAGATCGTGCAGGCCGACGAACTCCTCGACCGTCCGGCCCGCGTCGGCGGCGTCCGGCCACCGGACCACGAGCGGAATGTGGTACACCTCCTCGTACATCAGCGGGCCCTTGTTGAACTGCCGGTGGCTCCCGGTGAAGTCTCCGTGGTCGGCGCTGTGGACGACGACGGTGTCCTCGTCGAGCCCCAGCCGATCCATCGCGTCGAGGACGCGGCCGATCTGCTCGTCGATGAACGTCACGAACCCGAAGTAGTGGCTGATCGCCCGCGCCCACGTCTCCCAGTCGAACCCCTCGACGCCGCGGTAGGCGAGGTGTTGCTCGTGGACGTACGGCTTTCCGTCGAACGTCTCGGCGTAGTTTCCCCATCGGGGTATCTCGTCGGGGTCGTACATCGAGGCGTACGGCTCGGGGACGACGTACGGATGGTGGGGCCCCGGGAAGTCCGTCCGGTGGAAGAACGGCTCGTCGCCCGACGCCGCCGACTCCAGTCGGTCGACGGTGACTTCGGCGAGATAGTAGGTCAGGGTGGCCTCCTTCGGGACCGGCGTCGTCGCGGACACGAGGAGGTCCTCGCCGGCGTACTCGGCGTAGATCTCGTCTTCGAGTTCGATCCCGTCGGGGTCGACGCCGTGCGCGCGCTGGTGGGCCGCGAACCCGCCGTCGGCTTCGGTCGTGTCCTCGCGCGCGAGCGTCTCGAACCCGAAGTCCTCCGGGCGCTGGTCGCGACCGACGTGCCACTTCCCGGCGTAGCTGTTCGCGTAGCCGGCGTCAGCGAGCAGTTCGCCGAACGTGACGTGGTCCTCGGGGAGGTTGGGCCGGATCGCGTCGGGCTCGTGGCAGTTGTTGAGCATCCCGTGATTGTGCGGGTAGAGCCCGGTCAACAGCGACGCGCGCGCGCTCGAACAGATGCCGATCGGCGTGTACGCGTCCTCGAACCGGACGCCCTCGCGTGCGAGGCGATCCATCGCGGGCGTGTCGACGGCGGGCCCGTCGGCGGCCGAGACGTCGTAGCGCTCCTGGTCGGTCAGCAACAGCAGGATATCGCGACGGTCGGTCACCCCCGACACCTCCGGCGGGCCCGTCCCGACGAGTCGGCCGCTATCGTGGGATCGACTGGCATGACGGGGCTACGCCGTCACGCCGGATAAGCGACGTGGGAATCTGGACGGCCCCGCGGGGCGTCCCCTTGGGTCCGCCGGGACTCCCGGACGGTCAGCGCTCGGGCGGGCCGTCCCGACCGATCATGATTTCGTGAGCCTCTATGTCCTCGATTGCGGCGACCTGTCCGCCGACGGTGACCTCGCCGGCGTCGATCTCGACGGTCATGCCGGCGACGCGCTCGCCGCCCTCGAACGAGAAGCCCACGACCTCCCCTTCGATCACGCGCGTCGATCCGGTCTCGATGTCCCGACCCTCGATGGTGGCGTAGAAGTCCCCCCCGAGCGCCTGCAACTCTTTGACACACCGACGGATGGAGGCGTAGCGCCGGGGGAACGGGCGGTCCTCGCCGTCGGCCGCGAGCGTGCGCTCGGCGGTGGTCCAGAGCACGGTGCCGAAAAAGCCCGAGACCAGAAAGCCCAGCGCCGACCGATTGAAGATGACGCCGTACCGGTCCTCGTCGTCGCGCAGGGCGTCCTGCGTGGCGTAGATCGAGTACTCGCCGTCCGCGACCGCCACGACCGGCGTGGTGATCCCCCGGCGCGCCCGGGCGGTCGTCGCCACGTCGAGGTACTCGTACTCGTCGGGGTCGGGCGCCTCGGAGGCCGGCGTGACCAGCAGTTCGACGCTGACACCCGAGTCGACGGCGTCGGCGAGTCGGTCCTCGAAGCGCGCCAGGAGGTCCGGCGTCAGCGAGAGCGCGAGCTCGAACTCGGCCGCCTCGATCACGTCTTCGAAGTACCGGAGGATCGTCGACCGGGACTTCACCAGCGACACCGCCTCGGTGTCGCGGGCCGGCGCGGTGTAGCGGGCTTCGAGCTCAGAGACCATCTCCGAGAGCGACGACTGGACGCCCGAAAACGCCTCGTCGGGGTCGACCGCGATGACTTTCATCGGGCGCGACTCCCGGAGTTCGACGAGTCCGCGGTCGCTGAGGCTCCGGACCGTGTCGTACACCCGCGGCTGTGGGATGTCGGTCCGGTCGGCGATCTGGCTCGCCGTGAGATCGCCGTGTTCGAGGACGGTGAGGTAGGCGTCGATCTCGTACTCCCCGAGGTCGAACCGCTCGCCCACCCGTTCGATCGTCGCGTGGAGGTCGTCGGAGGTCATAGGTGGGCGGTCACACCCGAGCGGTAAATGGTTTACCCACTTTCGAGTAGCACCGGCTTTCGAAACCGGGTTGCATTAGCGTCCGGACCCGGTAGGTCGCCGACGCGTTTCGGGGCGAGTCACCGTCACATGTACATCCGATCGTCCGGAACCTCGGCCTGAGTCTGCTCGGCGAGCCGCTTCGAAAGCTCCTCGTAGTACTCGCGGATCTCCCCGGCGAACGCTTCGAGGGGCCCGGTGTCGAGTTCGAGGCCGTAGACCGACGAAACCGCATCGAGGAGTCGGATCGCGGCCTCGACGTCTGGCGCCTGCGAGTGGACCGGCGTGAGGTACACCCCGGTCCTGAGTGACGATTCGAGCCCCCGGGCGACGAGTTCGGCGTTCACCCCGTCGAGGAACCCCTGAGCCATCGGCGTGACGTCGGCGTCCCCGAGCCGGTGGTCGCGGTAGTCGTCGGTCGCGACGTAGAACACCTCGTGTTCCTCGGGGGCGTGCGGGATCGTCATCCCCTGGAGGATCGCGATCTCCTCGACCCGGTTGGTCCGTGTCCACTCGAGGACCGCCTCACTGAGCGACTCGGCGGCCCACGCCGGGACGAACAGTTCGCCGACGAGCACCGTCAGGTCGCGGTCGGCGTGCGAGAACAGCCGGGTGTGGTGGCGCGGCCGGCCGTTCTCGAAGGGCGTGATCGCGGGAAGCCGGTCGGCGGTGACGTTGCCGACCGGCTCGAACTCGAAGTGGTCGACGAGGTAGTCGACCGCGGTCAGCCCCGCGAGACCGAACTGAGAGAACCCCGCGATCAGCGTCTCGTCGGCGGTTTCGGCGTTGACTTCGAACGAGGCCGCCCGCGGTGGGGCCGATGGATCGGTTGCCATACCGACGTGTACGGAGACCGGTCGGTTAGTTCTTTGTAGGCTACGGGTCGGGACCGACGTCGGGCCGCGGCCGCCGTTCGGGCGGATGACTTTATGAGTGACGCCCGCGAATCCGTAGCCGATGAGCATCCGGCGGTTGGTTCGGGGAACCATCGAGTGGGAGCGACTCGAGACCGTCTTCGCGGAGGTGGCTCGGCGGTACGACCAGCCGACGGTCCGCGTCGAGTTTCTCGACGCCGACAACTGGCTCTCGACGCCCGCGGTCGTCGACGACCGGTGGTTCGTGAAGATCGTGACCGAACAGAACTCGCTGGTCCACGCGCTTTTCACCGGCGCGCGCAACCTCGGGGTGTTCTCGTCGGGCACCGAAGGGTTCTTCGAGCACTTCGACGACCCGATGGAGATGGCCGACCACGAACTAGACGCCACCCGGCGAATGCGCGAGATCGGGGTGAACGTCCCCGCGCCGGTCGAGACGTTCGAGGTCGACGGGATGGGCGTCCTCGTGATGGAGTACCTCCCGGAGTTCCGGCCGCTCGACGAGATGAATCCGGATGCTGTCCGGCGGTTCGCCCCCGAGGTGTTCGGGGCGCTGGCGGCGATGCACGATCATCGGCTCGCCCACGGCGACCTCCGGGGCGAGAACGTGTTGGTCCGCGACGAGGAAGTGTACTTCATCGACGCGACCAACGTCCGCGAGAACGGGCTCGCGGAGGCCCGCTCGTACGATCTCGCGTGCGCGCTCGCGGCGCTCGAACCCCTGATCGGCGCGAGCCCCGCGGTCGCGGCGGCGACCGACCACTACTCGTCCGACGAACTGCTCGCGGCTCGGGAGTTTCTCGACTTCGTGAACATCCGCCCCGACCACGACTTCGACGCGGTCGAGGTCAAAGCCGAAATCGAGAAGCTCGCGGAGGCCAACAGCGCCGGCTGAGGCCGGGTCGAGCCACGCGACGGGGGGTTCCGGATCGTTCGGCCGGAATAGGGAGTCTTTTTTATCATGGCGGTTCCACGTTCGACCAGAGATGAGCCAACAAGCCAGCGAGCAGACGTACGAGCACTATATCGGCGGCGAGTGGACGGCCGGCGACGGCGACGAGACGTTCGAGAGCGTGAACCCGGCGAACAAGGAGACGCTCGGGGAGTTCCACCGCGGGACGCCCACCGACGTCGACGCCGCGCTCGCCGAGGCCGCCGAGGCCGAAGACGAGTGGGCGTCGCTGTCGTACATCGACCGAGCCGAGTACCTCTGGGACATCTACCACGAGCTCCGCGAGCGCACCGACGAGCTCGGCGAAGTCATCACCAAAGAGTGCGGCAAGGAGATCTCCGAGGGGAAAGCCGACGTTGTCGAGGCCGCCCACATGGTCGAGTGGGCCGCGGGCAACGCCCGCCACCCCCACGGCGACGTGGTCCCGTCCGAGATTCCGAGCAAGGACGCCTACATGCGCCGGAGCCCTCGCGGCGTCGTCGGCTGTATCACCCCGTGGAACTTCCCGGTCGCCATCCCGTTCTGGCACATGGCGCTTGCGCTCGTAGAGGGCAACACGGTCGTCTGGAAGCCGGCCGAGCAGACCCCGTGGTGCGGTCAGATCATCGCCGAGATGTTCGAGGACGTCGGCATCCCCGACGGCGTCTTCAACATGGTTCAGGGCTTTGGCGACGCCGGTAACGCCATCGTCGAGGACGAGCGCGTCGACACCGTCCTGTTCACCGGCAGCAGCGAGGTCGGACACAAGATCGCGGGCAAGGTCGGCGGCGAACCCGGCAAGCTCGCGGCCTGCGAGATGGGCGGCAAGAACGGCATCGTCGTCACCGAGGAGGCCGACCTCGATGTCGCGGTCCACTCGGCGATCATGTCCTCGTTCAAGACGACCGGCCAGCGGTGTGTCTCCAGCGAGCGGCTCATCGTCCACGAGGACGTCTACGACGAGTTCAAAGAGCGCTACGTCGATCTCGCCGAGGACGTGTCGGTCGGCGACCCCCTCGACGAGGACACCTTCATGGGGCCGATGGTCAACGAAGATCAGGTCGAGAAGTTCGGCAAGTACAACGACCTCGCCCGCGAGGAGGGCGCGAACGTGCTCGTCGACCGGGAGGAACTCGACGACAGCGAGATCCCCGACGGCCACGAGGACGGCTACTGGGTCGGTCCGTTCGTCTACGAGATCGACTACGACGAGGACCCCCGGTGCATTCAGGAGGAGGTCTTCGGTCCCCACGTCGCGCTCATCGAGTACTCGGGCGACATGGACCGCGCGATGGAGATCCACAACGACACCCCCTACGGGCTGGCCGGGGCCGTCATCTCCGAGGACTACCGCCAGATCAACCAGTTCCGCGACGAGGCGGAGCTCGGACTGGCGTACGCGAACCTGCCGTGTATCGGTGCGGAGGTCCAGCTCCCGTTCGGCGGCGTCAAGAAGTCGGGCAACGGCTATCCGAGCGCCCGCGAGGCCATCGAGGCCGTCACCGAGCGCACCGCCTGGACGCTGAACAACAGCAAGGACATCGAGATGGCACAGGGCCTCTCGGCGGACATCAAGACCTCCGGCGACGACTGATCCCGAGCGACGATCACGCGCATTTTTCGGCCGACCGAACGCGAACGCCTCCGACGGTTTTCGAGAAGCGAGTGGACCCTGCGAGCGGTTCGGTCGCCGTCTCGCTCGTGAGCCGGTGGGACGGCCGCGAGCCGACCGACGGCGGCCTCAGGCGGGGAACCAATCGGTGGTGTAGCCCGCGGCTTCGAGATGCCACCGCTGGATCGGACCGTCGGCGCCAACGCCCACCTCGACGACCGCGTCGAACAGCGGTTCGAACGTCCGCACGACCTCGGCGTCCCGCGGGGCCGGGAGGACGTAGTGGCCGATCCCCGAGACCCGATCGACCGACCGGATCACCGACCGGAGGAACGACGCGACGTCCGCCGAGTCGTGGGACCGAGCGAGCGAGCCGAGCGAATCCAGACAGAAGCGGAGTTCGGCGGGGTCGAGCTCCGACTGGCGCTCGAACGACTCGATCGCGTCGTCGATCCTCGTCGCCAGGTCGTCGAGGCCCCCGTCCGCCTCCGAGACGCGAACGCCGGTGTCGGGGTCGACCGCCGTCGCCGAGCGAGCGCTGGCCCGGGAGTCGATGACGTGTGCGTCCGCTCCGGTGGTCTCGACCGACCGCAGGCGCGCGCAGGCGGTCTCGACGGTCGTCCCGTGGAGCGCGATCAGCCGCGTCCGATCGAGGTCGGGGGCCCCGAGAAGCGGCGCGCTCACGGCGCCGATCACGTCGTCGGGGACCGACCCGACGACCAGCACGTTCCCGCCCGTGCGCTTGAGCCGCGACAGCGTCGGCCGGAGCTCGATCGTCCGATCGGCGAACACGGTCACGTCGTACTTCCGGAACGGAAACCAGACCGCACCGACCTCCCGGCGGCGGTCGTTCGCTCTCGGCCGAAACAGGGTGTCGATCGCGTCGGTTCCGAGGAGGTCCGCGAATCGGTCTGTCACGGCGGCCGGTTCGAGTCCGGTCGTGCTCGCGACGGCTCTCAGGAGGCCCTTGGACAGCCGTTCGTCGTCGTCGGCTCGGTGGACGACGACCGAGTCCCGGACGGTGGGCTCGGGGCGGAGCCGCTCGCGGCGGGCGTCGCGCGCGACCGGGCTCGAAACGCCGATCCGACCCGCTCGGGTCACGGAGACGAGCCGGTCGTGAAACGGGAACGCGACCGTGACGTGGCCGGCGCGGTCGGACGCGTCGGTCGCGGACGCGACGAACTCGTTTAGCGCGTCCGGACTGACCTGCTCGTACAGCGGGGGTAACTCGAGCGAGTCAGCGTCGGCCGCCGCCGCGACGGTCTCGATGACCGTTGTGGTGACCGGGCGGTCGCTCCGGGGGTCGTGACACGTCCTGCGAGCCGCGTCGACGAGGGGAGCGGGGTCAGGCGGGGACCTCTCGTTCATTCTGGTTGGCTGTACTCGGGACTACAGCGGTGAATATCCATCGTTCGTTTGTTCGCGACGATCGGTCCGACGCGGGGCGGCTGTCCGGTTCCGGTGATTTATGATCGTCCGTCACGTCCCGACCAGTAATGGCTGACAACGGTCGCGGCCGCGACGAGGACACATTCGATCCGGAAACGCCGCTCGACCTCGCCGAACGGTTGGCGTCCGACGAGACGCGCTCGCGGCTCGACGCGACGCTGAACGCGCTGGCCCACCGGCGCCGTCGCGACGCGCTCTACTGTCTGGCCGAGCGCGATCCGGAGACGGTGTCGGGGCTCGCGAGGGAGCTGGCGGCCCGCCAGACGGGCGTGTCAGTCGACGAGATGTCGAGCGAGGGCGTCGATCGCATCGAGACCGACCTGTATCACGTCCACCTCCCGAAACTCTCTGAGGCGGGCATCGTCGAGTACGACGACCGGAGCGGCGCGATCAGCTACTCCTGGCCGCCGGAAACGGTCGAGACGCTTCTGGACGTCTGTCGGACGATAGAACTGGACGACTGAGCGGACGTTCGCCGGCGCATCGCTCCGGACCGCCCCGTCTCCTCACCGGTCTCACTCGGACTGTAGAATCTTCCGGCCCTCGACCGCCATCACGAACGAGACGCTGAGCATCATGAACGCCACCGTGAGCAGGCCGTAGAGGTCCTCGGTCGCGAGGTGGGTCGCCGGCGTCGTCCCCAGCCAGTGGCCCGCGATCACCGCGCTGCCGACGACCGCGGTGAGGAAGAAATACCGGCTCCACCGGCGGGTGTCTCGGGGCCGGGCCGGCTCGGTCACGTCGAGGAACCGCCGGAGGTACGCGGCGTCGCCGGTCAGTTCGACAACGCGGTCGTCGGCGTCGTAGCGCGCCAGCCCGTGGTCGTCGAGCCGCGGGACGTGGGTCTGGTAGAGCGAGGAGTACACCTGCTTGCGCTGGCGTCCAGAGACCGCCTCGACGGTCGTGTCGTTCTCCCACGCGGCGATCCGGGCGCTGAGGTCGGTGATCGGGATGCGCGACTCGTCCAGCAGGTGGCGGAGCGTCCGCCGACGACGCGCGTTTCCGAGCAGGTCGAACATCGCGTCCCGCGAGGGTCGGGCCGTGCTCCGGTCACCGTCGACGGTCCCGGAGTCGGTTCCACTTACCGCCCCAGACATCTGTCTATTGTCGTATATTTGTACAGAGAGTAATTAACGTTCGGGTTTCGACGGCCGACCGACTCAGTTCCCGGTCACTTCTTCGGCGAGCTCGTGAGCTTCGAGTCGGACGTAGCCGGCGTCACAGTTCTCGCCGCCGACCACCCGGTAGCCCTCGTCGAGCGGGAGAGCGCCGGCCGAAACCGGCGTGAAAAGCCTCGTCTCCGTGACGCTCCCGATCCCTCCGGTGAGCGCGTCCGGGAACTCCACGTCGCCTTCGAGCATCCGGCGTATCCGTTCGAGAGCATCGTCCCCGCCGAACAGTTGGAGCGAGTCGGTGGCGTCGACCACGACGCCGTCCCACACGTACGCCCCTTCGTCGAAGTTGTCCACGTCTCGCTCCTCGGTTCGTTCGAAACACCCTGCGAACGGGACCGACTCACGCTCGCGCCGGGAAGCCGTCACGAACAGGAACTTGTTGACGTAACTGGTCCCCGGAACCGAGTCTTCCGGGACGACGAAGTCGTAGGTCTGGATGCCCGGCTCCTCGGGCGTCGACTCGTCTTGGGAGCCGAATCCGAGGCCGAGACCGACGCCCACCGACCCCGCGGCGCTCCGTTTCACGAACGTCCGGCGATCGAGCGATACCCCCCGCGTCCGTTCCGGATCAGATCCCCCCATTACGGGCCTGTCGTACAGCGACGACGAGGATAGGCGTTTTCGTACGCTGAGTGAGCTGTCAGCGCCGCCGATCGTGCCACGCCGGGAACTCCTCGCGGACCCGACCCACCCGGTCGAGGTCGACGTCCGTCACCACGAGGTCGGGCTCGTCGCCCGTGCTCGCGAGCGCGGTCCCCCACGGGTCGAACACCGTCGACCGTCCGAGCAACGTGGCGTCGTCGTCCGACCCCGAGCCGTTGACGGCCGCGACGAACAGTTGGTTCTCGACCGCGCGGGCCCGCGGGAGGAGCTTCCAGTGTTCGACCCGGGGGTACGGCCACGCGCTCGGCACCACGATCAGGTCGGCGCCGCGCTCGGCGAGTTCGCGGTACAGCTCCGGAAACCGCAGATCGTAGCACGTAGTCATCCCGACGGTCGCGCCGTCGAGGCTCGCGACGCCGAGGGACTCGCCCGGGACCAGCAGTTCGGCCTCGGCGGACTCGTAGCCAAAGAGGTGGTGCTTGCGGTACACCGCCCGCCGGATCCCGTCCCGATCGAACAGCACCGAGGTGTTGGCCAGCCCCTCGTCGGCCGGCGTCTGGACGCCCTCCGTCTCGGCGAGGTCCTCGACGATGCTCCCGGCCAGCACCGCGACGTCGCGGTCGGCGGCGGCGTCGGCGATCGCCGAGAGGGTCGGCCCGTCGAGGGGTTCGGCGGCCCGGGCGTAGGCGTCGAACGCGAAGTAGCCGACGTTGAAGATCTCGGGCAACGCCACGAGATCAGCGCCCCGGTCGGCGGCCGCGCCGACGGCGTCGAGCGCCCGCCGTCGGTTGCGCTCGACCGCGCCCGACTCGATGTCGAGCTGGGCCAGCGCCAGCCTCACGCGGTCGCCTCCTCGCTGAGGGCGTCTTCGAGGTTGTCGAGTTCGTCGTCGAGGTTCTTCTTGAAGTAACCCTCGATGCCGGGGACCCTGCCCTCGACGACGAACTGGTTCACGAGCCGGCTCCCGGTCTCGGTCTCCTGTATCTCGTGTTCGCCGGTCACTCGGAGCGCCGAGGATTTGCCGACGAACTTGACGTGGGTCGGCGGGTCGCGTTCGACGTCTTCGGTCTCGACCTCCACGGTCGCGTCCAGAAAGGGAATCGGGACCGAGATGTGCCAGATCGAGGAGTGTTCGCCCGTCCGCTCGTAATCTTTGACGACGCTGATGACGCTTGCCCGTCGCTCCGGGTCGGAGATGAATTCCCACACGTCTTCCGGCGGTACGTCGAGCTCGAACGTCCGCTCCACCCGGACTGTCATATCGGGCCTTGGGGCCACGCCGCCAAAAAGCCGCCGGACTAACTCGGCGTTACCTTCCACGTCGTCGAGCGCGCACGCCCCCACTTCTCGATGTCGACCTCCTCGGTCTTCTCGGCGAGCCGCGGGAGTCGAACACCGACCTGTTTGGACGACAGACCAAGCTGCTCGGCGATGTTCTTCGCGCGGAAGTATCGCTCTCCGCGCGAGACGCTCTCGCTGAGGTACGCGATAATGCGCCGTTCCTCGTCGGTGTAGTCAGTCATCCTCACCGCCCTATAGGGCGCTCGCACCCTTAACGATTTCCCGCCCGGCGAGAAACGTGCCCGACCCGGTTACCGCCAGAAGAGGTGGACGGCCGCGACTGCGAGTACGCCGCCGATCATCGCACCCGCGAACCCCCACGCGGCGAGTTGGCTCCCCGGCGTGAGGAGCATCGCCCCGGCGGCGACGACGGCCAACAGCGTGAACAGCGTGGCGAGTCCGATACCTTTGTCGGTCGAAACCGTCTCGTGTTCGGCCATGCCGAGTGCTTTCGCCGGCCCCAACTTAGTTCATTCTACTCGCCGCCCAGACCTCGCGTCGCCGGCCTCGCCCGCGACGGCGTAGCCCCAACCCACCGTTACTCGACGGTATGCCCGGAGTACTCCGAGCCCCGCCCGTCGAAGTCTGCGCTCGCCACCACACGGGCTTGCGAGCCGTCGAACCCCGCGAGGACGGACGCGTCGGCGTAACCTTTGCGCTCGCCGGTAGAACTTTAATGCCCGAGGTAAGAGATACGAGTACATGACCCGGAGTGTTCAGGCTCCTGATCGAGTTCTTCTCGGTCGATGAGAACGACGTAACGGTACGACGAGACGGTGAATCGATAGTTCTGGCGGTCGACGGTGACGACTACGAACTGAGTAGAGACGAGGCCGCGGACCTGCAGGAGGCGGTCGGGTCCGCGCTGACCGAGCGCCGGGAGTTCTTCCGGACCGCGGGCGTCCACCGCGAGGACGGCACCTACGAGGTGTCCCGGCGGGGCGCCGACTCGGCGGGCAACTCCAAGGTGTTCGAGAGCTTCGGCGCGTTGCGCCGGATGTTCGACCGGCTCCCCGCGGAGTTCACCGCCGACCACGTCGGCCGGACCGGGATCACGGGCTCGCGGCGCCACATGCTGGTGCGTCACTTCGCCGAGCACCCCGCGTTCGACTGCGGAATCACCCGACGGAACCCGCTGACCGCAGAGAAGACCACCGAGGCGGCGGCGAGCGAGGACGGCGAGCTCGCGAGCGCGGACTGACCGACCGCGGCCCGACGACGGGCCGGACTTACTCTTCGAGGGAGTGAATCTGGTCGACCAGCGTCTTGAGCTTGTGGACCGTCTTGTCCTCGAACGCGTTCGGATCGAGGTGGAAGTGAGTGACGGCGTTCACCTCGGCGAGCCGCCCGGTGAACATGTGCAGGAACTTGTAGGTCGACTGGACGTCGTTGTACTCGAGCAACGGCGTGAGCGAGTCGAACCCCACGGTGAGCGGCCGGTCGTCCGACAGCCCCTCTTTGACGATGTCTCGCAGTCGCATCGCGAGCCCCGTCAGATCGTTGGGATGGGCGGTCACGACCGTCACGTTCTCCTCGACCGGCGACTCGTCGTTGAGCCCCCGACTGCTCTGGGTCGCGACGACGTAGAGGTTCGCCGGAAGGGTCCCGACGTGCTCTCGCCACTCGGCGACGATGTCCTCGGCCGACTTCGTGTACGAGACCTGAATCACGTTGATCTCGGAGGGGTCGACCGAAGGCGCCGTCAGCAGACGGTAGCACAACCGCACGCGCTCGGGGTTCATCCGATCGCTCAGAACGAGGTGATTCGTCCCCGGACCGACCGCGCCGTCGGGGGCGTCGGCCATCAGCGGCCACCCCCGTCGGCGGGACGGGGCGGCGACTGAACGGTCATGTACGGCTCGTCGTCGGTGTACTCGACGAGCCGCGTCGAGCCCATGTAGCCGCTCGGGGACTTTTCGAGCTTGACGTACTGGAGCCCGGTGGCGTCGATCCAGGTCCGCAGGACCTGCCACGCGCCGTTCTTGTAGAACATCGACAGCTCCTCGCCGACCGTCTTCGGATTGAAGAAGTACACCGAGGTGTCGCCGGGTCGGTAGAAGTTCTCCTCCTCCCAGAAGCGGACTCGACGGAGCTCGTCCTCGTCGAGGACCGGGAGCTGTGCCTCGATGTTGACGAGGCTCAACACCGGCCGGTCGGCCGACCGATCCTGGACCGTCCGGAAGACGCTCTCGGTGGTCTCGTCGTCGTGGGCGACCGGCTTGAACACGTTGCGTCTGGTGTTCTCCCAGATGTTGGTGTAGTCGAGCAGAAAGAGCCGGTCGTCGTTCAGCAGGTCGTCCATGTACCCGACCCGTTCGTCGATGATCGACCGGAGCCGCTTGGGGGGGAGTTCGACCGGCGGGACGATCAGGATCGACATGTCCGCCTCGATCGCCCGGGCGATCAGGTTCGTCAGCACGGAGTGAGGGCTGGCCTGACCGTCGTGTTGCAACAGGAGACTCCCCCCGAGCGCGACGCCCCCGCCCATGAGCGCGTCGAGGCCCTCGATCCCCGTCTCGAAGTACTCGTCGGGCCGGAACTCGCCGGGGTGGGTCCGCATCCGCGGGTAGGTCCGGAGCCCCGCGTCGTCGAAGCCCAGTTCGAAGACCCGCGTGTCGTGATCGACCCCGCGCATCTTCATCACCTCCACGAACCGGTGGTAGTCGCCCTCGACGTTCTCGCGCCACAGTCGGATCACGCCGTGGGTGTTAAACTGGATCGCGTCGGACGCCGCGACCGACTGGGTGCCCTCGACCGAGCCGGTGGCCTCGCTCTGCTCTGCGGTCAGCATGGCGGTCGCGCCGAACTCGTCGTTGAACAGCCTGACGAGGTCGAACACCGCCCGGCGGTAGGTGTCGTAGTCCTCGCCCATCGCCGACAGCCCCGAGACGCTGTCGAGCACCACGCGGTCGACCGGTCCGTACGACGAGAGCTCTTCGACGATGTACTGGGGTTCGAACGGCGCCGCGTAGTTGTCGTCGAGCGTTGGCCCGCCGTCGAGCGTCTGGAGGGTCAACACCTCCTCGTCGTCTTCGAGCGTCTCGCCCGACCGGGCGTGGAGCGACGTGAGCGTGAGGTCGGGGTGGTCGAGATCGAACGCGAACGACTCGAACGACGCCCGCACTTCCTCGTCGGTCTGTTCGGTACTGACGAACAGGCAGCGCTCGCCCGCCTCGAGGCCGGCCTGCAGGAACTGCATTCCCAGCGTCGATTTGCCCGTTCCCGGGCCGCCGGTGACCAGCACCGTCCGCCCCTCGGGAAGCCCGCCGTTCAGCGCTCTGTCTAACACGGTACTGCCCGTCGCGTCTGTCATTGACCAACGGTCGAACCAAGCGCGTAAAAATCTGCGGGAACGCAGAGAGCCGCGATCGGCGTCGGCGATCGCCCACCGGACCGGACGGCGGCTCAGTTGATCGTCGTGTGCTCGCTCTCCTCGTTCAGCGCGAGGTTCGCGGCGATCTCGGCGTTCCGAACGGCGTACTGGGCGGTCTGTTGGAGGCTGACCAGCACCTCCCGGACCGCCAGCAGCGAGTCGTTGTCCATCTCGGGCAGATCCGAGAGGATGTCGGACTCCCGGTCGCCGATCTCGTGGAACAGCGCGCCGACCTCACGGGTCTTGTCGTAGTCGCGCTCGACCGCGGCTTCGACCGCGAGCGCGGTGATCTCGTCGACCTGATCGGTGAACTCCCGGATGCGCCGCATCGTCTGGCCGTCGACGTCGAGGGTGTGACTGTCGGATTCGAGGACGATCTCCGCGATGTCCTCGGCGTTGTCCGCGGTGAGTTCGAGGTTCTTCGCGATCGAGCGATAGCCGATGAGCGGGAAGCCGGTGTCGAGGTCGACCGCCCGAGCCAACACCGGGTTCTGGTAGGCGGTGAAGATCAGCCGGAGCAACAGCACGAAGATCTTGTTCGCCTGGCGCTCGCGGTTGAGCGCCCGCTGGGCCAGATCAGGGTTGCCGTGGGCGAGCGCCTTGACCGCCTCTCCGCGCATCGTCGAGCCCGTGTTCTCGAGGCGTTCGAGCAGGTTGTCGAGGTTGAAGTCCTCGGGGTCGACCGAACACCGGATGGCGATGCTGTCGGGAGTCTCTTCGACCACGCCCAGTCCCATGAGCTGGGTCTCGGCCTTGTACACCGCGTTGATGTGTGCACTCTCGAGGGTGTCCTCGCTCTCGACGTGGATCACCCGCCGTCCGAGTACGTACTGGGCGACGATGGCGCGCTCGACCGCGTCCGCGTCGAGGTTCTCCGCGTGAATGACCGCTTCGGACTCTTCGGTGTGGGCCGACTCCGGCAGGACCGTCAGGGTCCCCTTGCCGCCCATCCGGAGCGACACCTCGTCGCCTTTCTCCACGCTGTTCTCCGAGGCCCACTCCGCCGGGAGCGTCATCGCCAGCGTCGAGGGGCCGAGCCGTTGGACCTTCCGCGTCTCCATACGCCCCTAGTCAGAGAGCGAGCACCTTAAGCTTCCCTAGATGCCACTTATTGCCCCTTCGACGCTACTCCACCTTCATCATCCGGCGCTCGAACCGGCCGACCCGGACCTTCCGCCATCCACGGAGCGACTCGTCGACCGCCTCGTCGCCCGTATCGACTCGGAGGACGCCGATGTCGTCGAGCTTGCGCTTCGAGGCGACGACTTCGACGGTCGAGCGCCCGAGCACGTCCGGCGAGATCTGATCGTTGCCCCGGCCGAAGACGAACCCCTGCCCGCCGATCGGCGAGACCACGACCACGTTGCGCTCGCCGAGATGTGAGAGGATCTCGTCGGCGCTGGCGTCCCGGACGAGCACCTCGCCGTCCCGCCACACGTCGACGCCGAGCGGCGAGCCCTCGAAGCCGAGCGCCTCCTTGATCGCGCCGACCGTCCCGCCCGGCCCGAGGACGTAGGTCGCTCGCTCGCTCGCACCGTCGCCGGCCTGCCGTTCTGACTCGGCGCGGGCGTCGTCGGCGACGCCCTCGGCGAGGCTCTCGACCGTGCC
This sequence comes from Halorussus marinus, assembly GCF_004765795.1. Classification (GTDB taxonomy): domain Archaea; phylum Halobacteriota; class Halobacteria; order Halobacteriales; family Haladaptataceae; genus Halorussus; species Halorussus marinus. Next base: position 628,977 of record NZ_SBIV01000001.1, on the reverse strand, counting down.
GCCGCCGACCTGCTTGCTCGACTGGAGGTCCTCGGCGACCGGCACCGTCGCGAGCGCCTTCAGTTCGGCCCGGACCTCGCCCTCGCGGTAGGCCGACTCGTCGATGTCGTTCACCTCACGTCGCTCGGTCCGGTCGAAGTCGGCGGCGACCCGGCCCGCGGCCTCGGGCGTGACCGCGAACACCGCCGAGTACACTTTCACGCCGGCCGGGACGCCGAGCATCGGGACGTCGGCGTCGAGGTCCGCGAGGGTCTGGGCCACGTCGACCGCGGTGCCGTCCCCGCCGACGAAGAGGACGAGGCCGACGCCGGCTTCGGCGAACGCCCGGACGGCGTCGCGGGTGTCGCCGGCGCTCGTCTCCGTGCTCGCGGGGTCGCCGACGATATCGGGGTCGAACCCCGCCGCCTCGGCCGCCCGCTCGCCCATCTCCCCGCCGTAGGTCACGATCTCGGCGTCGGGCGCCCGTTCGCCGAGCGCCGCCAGCGCCGCCCGCGCCCGGTCGGGAGCGCGCGGGTCGGCGCCGCGTTCGCGGGCCTCCTCGACCTTGCCGTCGGTGCCCTTCAGCCCTACGCGGCCGCCCATCCCCGCGATCGGATTGACGACTACGCCGATGCGTCGCATGGGCGTGGCTACGGCCGTCGGTCGCAAAAGCCGTCCGGTCCCAGAAAAATGAGCGACGTCGGGGTCAGTACGACTGGCCGCCCTGGAACGACTGGGGCTGTGGCGTCTGGGTCTGCTGGCCCTGGGGCTGGTGGCTCTCTGTCAGCTCCTGGAACCCCTGCTGGCCGGCCGCCTCCTGCGGACCGCCGATGGATTTCAGGAGCTTCTCGGTCGAGTCGATCGCGAAGTTGACCGCCTGAAGCGTCTCCTGAACGTGCGGGGACTGCTGGTGTTGCTGGAGGATCGGCATCCCCTGGCGGGCGATTCGCAGGAAGGTCTCTGCGACCTCCGGGCCGTTGATCGAGTCGCGGGCGATCAGTTTCTCGTTTAGCTCAGCCAGCTCGGAGAGGTCATCACACAGCCGGGCGCACTCGGCCATCTGCGGTCCGCTCTCGATGCACTTGTCGGCGCACCACGACGCGATCTCGACGACGCGGTCGAACGATTCGAGCGCCTCGTTGAGCTCCGGGGTGATCTCGGCCTCGAACTGCTGGCCGACCTGCTGGTGTGTCGTCCGGTGTGCGCCGCCCATCTGTCCGCCGGTCTGGCCCTGCATCCTCTGGGACTGGCCCGTCGGCTGTTGGCTCGTCTGGCCCGTCGATTGGTGGCTCATCTGACTCATTGGCTGTTGGCCCATCTGGCCCATTGGCTGTTGGCTCGTCTGGCCCGTCGATTGGTGGCCCATCTGGCCCGTCGGCTGTTGGCTCGTCTGGCCCGTCGATTGGTGGCCCATCTGTCCTGTCGACTGCTGGTGGCCGGACTGCTGGGTCGGTTGGGCGCCGTACGTCTGCTGGCCGCTGGTCGGTGATTGCTGATACTCTTGTGTCATTGGTCTACTCCCGCCCTTAGGCGGCTCTTACGGCCGCTTCGTCGGGCGACCCGAGCTTCACCCGACTTATAAATAAACGGCTCAGACCGTTGGCGTCAGTTCAGCCCGGAAAGGGGGCATTTCGGCCGCGTCTGATTCCGAAAATCGGCTTCGGGCGTCGACGTGTGAACGACGGTACGTCCCCGTTACGGCGGTGAGTGTCGATTCAAGCGTCCGTTTCGGACCGACCGAACGGCCCGTAGTCTCCCCGTCGCCGGACGCCGCGGTTGGCAAGGGTTAAGAGCGCGGGACCGGTAGCGTCGGACATGTTCACACTCGCAGGATCGGTTCCCGCCAACGCGTCGGGGATCGTCGCCTCGGTCGTCGGAATCGCCATCACGGTCGCGTGGCTCGCGTACCTCTATCGCTGAGGCGTCTCGACCCGCTCGCGGAGCCACGCCGCCGCGGCGTCGAGTTCGGCCTCGTCGGTGCTCTGGAGTTTGACCCGAACGTGGTCGCCGGGGTAGCTCCCCACGGTCACGTCGAAGCGGTCCCGTAGCGTCGCGAGGCGTTCGACCAGTGCGCTCTCGGGTTCGTCGGCCTCCACGACCGCGACGTGGCGATAGGCCCCGGCGAATTCGTCTTCGATCCGCTCGAACATCGCCTCCATCTCGTCGGGGACGCCCGGCAGGACGTAGACGTTCTCGACCGCACACCCCGGCGCGACCCCTGCCTCGTTGGGAAGCAGTCGCGATCCGGCCGGGAGGTGGGTCGTCCCCTCCACGAGGTCCGCACGCGAGTAGTCGGTGTTGTCGGCGATCCACTCGACCGCGTCGGGATGTTCCTCGACCGAGACGCCGACGGCGGCCGCGACCGCCTCCATCGTCATGTCGTCGTGGGTCGGCCCGAGACCGCCCGTGACGATCACGGCGTCGTACGCCGCCCGGAGTTCGTTGACTTCGCGTGCGATTTCGCCGACGCTGTCGGGAACCACGACCACGCGCTCGACGCTCGCGCCCCGGTCGGCCAGTCGCCGACCGAGCCACGCGGCGTTCGTGTTCACGGTGTCGCCCGCCAGCAGTTCGTCGCCGACGGTGACGAGAGCTACCTCCATAGCGAGACGTAGTGACCCGACGACCAAAAAGAGGCGGTTACCCCATCCCCGGCGGCGGCCCCTGATCGAACTCGTCGTCGTCGGTGTCGACGTTCAGCCCCATATCCTCTCGCTGTCGTTCGAGCTCCCGGATCTGGAGCCGGAAGTACGCGAGCCCGACGAGCGCGACCAGCACGGCCCCGCCGACGACCGCGGTGAAGATGGTGAGGTCGCGCGCGAGGTAGTACCGGACCGACACGGTGTCGGCGGTCACGTCGTTCCAGACGAGGTGGACCCGGCCGTCGGACGTCTCGGTGTGGCTCTCGGTGGTGTAATCGCCCGGTCTGACGTTGCTCAGCAAGAAGTGGCCGACCCGCATCCCCTTCGGCAAGACGACCTCGTAGGACCCCTCGGCGGTGACCGGCATCGTGAACGTCTTGCCGCGCCGAGAGACGGTGTACGCCAGCTTCCCGGTGTCGCTCGGCGTCCGGATGACCGTCGCGGAGTCGCGACGCTCGACGTCGAGGCGCTCGGCGGTCACGACCGTCCCGTTGGGGTACCGAAACTGGACCGCGGCGACCTCCACCGGCGCCTCGCCGCCGAGCGCCTCGTACTGGTAGGCGGTCACCTCCGAGCCGTTCGAGAGGTCGTAGATCGCCTGATACTCGTCGCCGGTGACGTTGACGGTCACGTCGGTCGACGTGTCCCAGTCGTAGTCGGCCTCCTGCGAGAGCTGATCGTCGCTGAACTCCCCGGACCCGAACAGGCCGGTACAGCCGGCCGTGATCGCGAGGGCCGCCACGGTGACGAAGCCGAGCAGGAGGCGCCGATTCATGGGATCAGACAGCGGATCTCCGCCGGCAGGTAGTCGCCGATGGCCGCGAGCAGCCCCGGCGGGTCGGTCTCGTCCTTGCAGACGATGCTCTGTTCGAGGAGCCCGAGGCGTTCGACGGTCACGATGTCTCTGGCGTGGCCCGCGCGGTTGACCGTCGCCCGAACCTCGCCGCGGGTCGCGCTGTTGACGTTGACCCGGCCCGATCCCCGGGTCCACTCGTAGAGGCGGTCGCGCTCGGCGTCGGCGAGCCTGCTGGGCTCGCCCGCCGCCTCGTCTCCGCCAGCGGAGCCGTCCGACGACGTGTTCGCACCGCCGTACACGAACTTCAGGGCCATGTGCTGGACCAGCCCGAACCGCTCGACGATCTGGATCGGCGTCCCCTGTCCGAGTTCGAGCTCGCTCGCGGGGATCCGCACGTCCTGGCCCGCGTCGAGGACGAACCCGTCTTCGTCCCACGATTCGAGCGTCCCGACGTACGTCTCGCCCGGTTCGAGGTCGGGCGTGATCTCGCCCCACTCCTCGCGGAGGAGGTTGCGCGCGACCACCGCGTCCTCGCCCTCGACGGTCACGACCGCGAAGTCGTCGTGGCGGACCCCGACGGTGTAGTCGGCGTCGAGGTCGCCGACGGCGTTGTCGACGAGCGACCGCAGTCCGTCGAGCGCGCGTTCGCGGGCGTCGCCCCGGACGTACAACTTGGTCGCGAGGACGACCATTATGCCTCGGCCTCTTCGAGGTGTTCGACGTTGAGCTCCTCGCGGAGCCGGTCGATTCGCTCGTTCATCGAGTCGATCAGCCGGGAGTTCTCCATCGACTCCAGCGGCGAGCCACACTCGGGACACTCGAAGCCAAAGTCCATCGCCTCGCCGAACTCGAACCGGATCGAACAGACCTCACACAGGTAGAACTCGTGTTGGCGCTCGTACTCCTGGCGGTGTTCGAGCGCATCGAGGAGTCGGTGCATCTCCTCTTCGAGGTTGCCCGGGATGTTGTCGTACTCGAACGTCCAGAGGTACGTCAGCCACCCGGAGTCCTCGTCGCGGAGTCGGCGGTACGTCGCGAGGTCGTTCTCGTAGAGGATGAACAGCGCGCGCCGAACGTCGTTGAGCTCCAGATCGAGCTCCTCGGCGAGCTCCTCGTCGGTCACTTCGCCGTCCGGCGGCGCGGCGGCGACCGGCATCCCCTTCGGCCCGACCAGTTCGTGAAGATATTTCTGGATTACCGGGTCCTCCAGCAGGTCCTCAAAAGCCATTATGGTATACCCGGGCGTTCAGCCGTTTAAAACCATCGGGAGCCGACCATTCGGCGCGGTCTCGGCGCCGAACTCGGAGACTGCTCACCGGGTCCGCAGGTGGTGGAACACGTACGTCTGGGCGTACCCGGCGTGCTCGCCGCCGAACGCCTCCCGGATCGCCCGCGAGGTCTCGGCGTACGACCCGCGGTCACAGTCCGGGTAGTGGTCCTCGATGGCGGTCTGGATCCAGGTGTCGAGCGGGACCGCTTCGAGGAAGCCCAGCGAGAACAACAGGACGCAGTCGGCGACCTTGTCGCCGACGCCGACGAACGTCTGGAGCGCCTCGCGGGCGTCCTCGTAGTCCAAGTCCCGGACCTCGGCCGCCGAGAGCTCGTCCGCCGCGGCCAGCTCGGCCGACCGCTGGACGTACGGCGCGCGGTAGCCAAGCCCCAGCTCTCGGAGCTCCGCCTCGGTGGCGGCCGCGAGGCGCTCGGGGGTCGGGAACGCGTGGTAAGTCTCGCCGTCGAACCGGATCGACTCGCCGAACGTCCGGGCCAGCGCGGTCTGCATCGAGTGGATGCGCTCGACTCGCATCTGGGCCGAGCAGATGAACGAGATCAGACACGGGAAAAACGGGTCGTCGACGATCCTGAGTCCGGCGTGGGCCTCGCGGGCCTCGACCAGCAAGGGGTCGTCGGGTATCGACTCGAAGATGGCCGGGAGGTCGTCGTCCAGACGCAGGCGTTCGGCGAGCAGACCGTCGGCGTCGGTGGTCGCTTCCCACCGGAGTTCGCCCGCGTGCTGGCGCGTCCGGATCACCTCGCCGTCGGTCACCGTGTAGTACCACGGCGACGCTGTCTCGGCGGTCGTCGACTCGTACGCGCGGCCGTCCTCGCGCCGCCAGAGGAACGTCTGGCCGCTCTCGAGGGTCGTTCGTACGTCGAGGCCGCCCGGCACGTCCGAAAGCGGTATCGAGCCCGTTTCCATCGGGAGAACCGAGGGGCTGGGCCGTCGGAAACCTTTCGTTCCGTGGCTAAAGTTGATACTGTTGGCGCTACAACTTTCGACCCGAGCATGAACTGCAGAGTTGTCGTCGAAGCGGCGGTTCCGGTCTACGACGTCGAAACGCCCGACGAGGCGGTTCGGATCGCCATCTCGAAGACCGGCGAGTTGCTCAACCCGGACCTCAACTACGTCGAGATAAACATGGGCGAGCGGTCGTGTCCCCACTGCGGCGAGGGCCTCGACCCCGCGTTCATCGCGGCCGACGAGAGCCTCGTGGCGCTCGAACTCGAAATGACGGTGTACAACGTCGAGCGCGAGGAACACGCCTCTCGGATCGCCCGGAAGGAGATCGGCCAGCGCCTCGAGAACATTCCGCTGACGGTCCTCGAAGTCGAAGTCATCGAAGACGACGACGAGGGCGACGCCGACTCCGAGATCGAGACCGACTCCGGAGACGACGTGAGCGAGGCCGACGAGAGCGACGACGACGAAGTGCTTCCCGAGTTCGAGGACCTCATCGAGTAATCGGGGTCGCGATCGACGACCGCCTCGCGCGCCGAGACCGGCGCGTACGGCGCTCTGCACTCGTTCTGTTCGATTTCGATTTCGACAGCCGTCGGTCCGTCTGCTGAGTCGGCGAGTTTCCGGCCGTCGGTGTCGGAGCTAACCGGGCTGTCGGGAGCCGCGGCTGGGCGGGTAGGTGTATCGTGAGGGTTAGGGTACGTCCGCGCGTTCAGTCGGCTTTGGCGGCGACTTTCTCGCCGCTCTCGACCTCGCTCATCTCCGATGTGATGGACTTTGCCATAGCAAACACCGCCGCCTTGTGGTCGGTTTTCGACTTGTGAATAGACGTCGGTCGTACGCCAAGAGATTCGTAGTCTTCGAGATCGACTTCCGTGCTGTGCTCTTCTTCGTAGTAGTTCCCGACCTCCGCAAGCAGGCCGTGAAGGTGGATGAGCTCCTGCTTCTTCATGAGCAACCGTGGCTAACAGTTGCAGGGTTATAGTATTATCTTGAGTCCCGTTAACACGACGTGTGAAATTCGCGGGAAACGACCGGTTTCGTCCCGCCAAACGTTCCGTTCGTCTTCGAGAATAGTTCACATCGTTTCGATCCGTTTTCCGCGGAAAGACTACCTTACTGACCGAGAAACGGCGGTGAAATCACACGATCTGAAAGACTTTTATCCGGACCGGACCGTCTACTCACCTATGGAGGGTTACGACGATCAACTCGACCGGGCGCTCGAAGCGACGCCCGACATCGAGGGGAGTTCCGACCGCTTCGACGTGCCCGACGCCGAGGTCCGCCAAGAGGGCAACGTCACCGTCTACGAGAACTTTCAGGAGACGCTCGACCGACTCGACCGCGACGGCGAACACGTCCTGAAGTTCCTGCAGGACGAACTCGGAACGAGCGCCCACATCGACGAGAGCGGGCGTGCGCGCCTGACCGGCGAGTTTCGACAGGATCGCATCGAGGACGCGATCGCCGAGTACAGCGAGGAGTTCGTCCTCTGTTCGGAGTGTGGACTACCGGACACGCGGCTCGAACGCGAACAGGGAGCGGTGTTACTCCGGTGTGAGGCGTGTGGCGCCCGGTCGGCGACCGGGGAGTGACTACTGGAACTGTTTCAGCGTTTCGAGGTCGCGTTCGGTGCGAGTGAACTCCGACGTCCGGCGGGTCGCGTGGCAGTTCGGGCAGTGAAACATCTCCTCGGGCGCCGGGAGCTCGTCTGGGCCTTCTTGCCAATCTTTGGCACACTCTGGGCAGAGCAGCCGGACGTACGTTTCGTTCATACGTGGATACGTGTGCGAGGCTGATAGAAAAAACTTGCCGCGGTTACGACCCCGCGGGACCGACCGGGCCGGCACGCCTAAGGAAACGCTCGGGGAAGTCTATCTGGAGGAGTACACCATGGCGAATCCGCACCACGACCAGCGGCGCGACGAGACCGACGACCGACGGGACGACGACCGGACCGACCGAGACCCATCCGATGCGCGCCACGCCAACCGGTACGGCGACGCCGCCGACCGCGACCGGGCCAGACGGGCACGCCAGCGCGACGACGAGGACCGCACGAGCCGGTACGCCGGTGGGCGTGAAACCGACGCCGACGCGTCCCAAAGCCCGCATTCGGGCGAGTCAAGCCGGCGCCACAGCGGCGACGAGGGCCGACACGGCGACCCCGCTTCTGGAGGCCGAGAGTCGAACGCCGACCGCGAGGACCACCGCCCGGAGGGAGACGCCCGCTCGCGCGGCGGCGAGCCAAAACAGGGTCGGGGATCGTACGTCGAGGAGGGCGGCCACGGACCGAGCCGACGCGAGCGCGCACGCGATGACATCATTCCAACGAGTCGGGAGACCGGCGGGACCATCGACTACGGCCGGGAGAACGACGACCGGCAGTCCGACCGCCGGTACGGCCGCCGTCGACGCCAGCGGGGCGCGGGCGGCCCGGAGGGCGGCCAGCACGACGACGGCGACCGACGGAACCAAACCGACGGGGACAGCGACCGACGTTACGGCAGTCGCCGCTGACGCGCGAGCCCCGGCCCCGTCGCACTTGACGAGGTTTCTTGTAGTCGCCGGGAACGGCGACCTCGGCGCTACGTCACACCGTAAATAGGTGGCCGTCCCGGGGGACGTCGAACAGTCCGACCCGAGCGCCCGCGTCCAGCCACGCGTGGCCGTACGAAAAAGACGCGAGGGCGTTTACGAGGTCGTCGTTCGTCCGGAAGTGACGACCGTCTTCGAGGTACGAACTCGCCATCTCCAGACACTCCGCCGCGGCCTCGCCCATCGGCGAGTCCGGCGGCGGAGCGATCTCGGCGGCGTCGAGCGCCTCGGCGAGCAGGCCCTCGTAGCGGTCGGTCTTCTCACCCAGATCGGCGGCCATGGCCGAACCCACGCCCGGCCGAACCGTAAGCCCTTCGAGAGCGGTGGCGGCCGCGTTGGGGGCCGAGGCGGTCGCGACCCCCGTCTGAACTACCGGAAAGACGACGACACAACACAAGCTAAATACCCACCGCACGTCAATATTGCACCATGATCGAACACCCGCGGGTCGAAATCTACACGAAGGACGACTGCTCGTACTGCGAGAAAGCGATGGACCTCTTCGATCAGAAGGGAGTCGAGTACGAGACGTACAACGTGACCGGCGACGACGAACTGTTCGAGGAGATGGTCGAGCGCGCCGACGGCCGCAAGACCGCGCCGGAAGTGTTCATCGACGACGAACTGATCGGCGGCTGGGACGACACCAGTGCGCTCGACGAGACGGGCGAACTCGACGAGAAGCTCGGCGTCGAGACCGGCGTCGCCGACGGCGCAGTCGAACACCGCCGGCTGATCATCGCCGGGAGCGGGATCGCCGGGCTGAGCGCCGCCATCTACGCCGCGCGGTCGAACAACGACCCGCTGGTGCTCGAAGGCGACGAGCCGGGCGGCCAGCTCACCCTGACGACCGAAGTCGAGAACTACCCCGGATTCCCCGAGGGACTCAGCGGTCCCGACCTCATCAACCGGATGAAAGAGCAGGCCGAGCGGTTCGGCACCGAGATCCGCAACGGCGTCATCGAGTCGGTCGACGACTCCCGACGGCCGTTCCGCGTCGAACTGACCAACGGCGACGTCTACACCGCCGACGCGTTCATCGCGGCCTCGGGCGCCAGCGCCCGGACGCTGGGCATCCCGGGCGAAGACGAGCTGATGGGCTACGGCGTCTCGACCTGCGCGACCTGCGACGGCGCGTTCTTCCGCGACGAGGAGATGCTCGTGGTCGGCGGCGGCGACGCCGCGATGGAGGAGGCCAACTTCCTCACGAAGTTCGCCGAGAAGGTGTACATCGCCCACCGGCGCGAGGAGTTCCGCGCCGAGGACTACTGGATCGACCGCATCCAGGAGAAAGTCGAGGAGGGCGAGATCGAGATCATGAAAAACACCGAGGTCACCGAGATCCACGGCTCGGTCGAGGATGGCGTCGACTACGCGACGCTCGTCCGCAATCCCGAGGGCTACCCCTCCCAGAAGCTCGAGGACCCCGAGACCGAGGAGATCGAGTTCGACGTCGGCGCGGTGTTCCTCGCCATCGGCCACACCCCCAACACGGAGTACCTCGAAGGGACCGGCGTCGAGATGGACGACGCCGGCTACCTGCAGACCGAAGGCGGGACCGGCGGCGGCCAGACCGCGACCGGCGTGCCCGGCCTCTTCGGCGCCGGCGACGTGGTCGACTTCCACTACCAGCAGGCGGTGACCGCCGCGGGAATGGGCTCGAAAGCCGCGCTCGACGTCGACGACTACCTCGAAACCGCGGAGCTCGAAGCCGAGGAGCCCGCGGCCGAAGCCGCGGCGGGCGACGACTGAGCGGTCAGGCCGTCTCGTTCGTCGCGCCGTCGGTCACGTCGACCACGGCGATCCCGTTTACCGCCTCGTTCGAGTCGACTTTCGTGTACGGGCCGTCGGCCGTCCGGTTCGACGTGACGAAGTCGAACGTGCGGTTGTCGTTCGTGTCACGGTACACCACCACGACGACCTCCTGAGACTGGTTCAGGGGTCGATCGAGCGGGACGGTGAGGTTCTCGGTCGTGCCGGCGTCCAGATACTCCGACGTGCCGAGGATGCTGTCTACCACGTCGCCTTCCACGACGCCGTTGTCGTGGATCACGACGAAGCCGCCCTCCGGAACGGCGACCGAACGGACGGTGACCGCGCTCCCGTTCGAGCGCTGGTCCTCGAAGTCGAGACTCGCCGTCTCGTCGGCCGTCGCTTGCGTGGTCGTCTGATCGGGTGGCGCCTCGGTCGTCTCGTTGGCCGATTCGGCGGTCGTCTCGTTGGTCGCCTCGTCGCCCGGCGTGGCGGTCTCGCCGGGGGCGGTGAGCGTCAGATTGGTCGTGACGTTCGCACCGTCGGTGAACACGCCCTGCGTGAACGTCCCCGTCGGGAAGCCGGACGTGTTGGCGTCCGTGACGTTGAACGTCACCGTTTCGGCGTCGCCCGGCGAGAGCTGGACGACCGTCGACTGGATGACGTTGCCTGCGATCCGGTATCTGACCCGCCTGACGTCCTCGGCGTCGCCGCGATTCACCAGATCGGCCCGGACGGTGAACGCCGAGCCGACTTCTACCTCGGCGGGCGCGCTCAGATTCCGGAGCATCACCGCCGTCTCGTTCTGCGCAGTCGTCGTCTCCTGAGCGTCCGCGACGCCCGGAGCGTCAGTCGCGTCTCCGGCGCCCGTCCGTGCCGATACGACGGCACCCATCGCGGTGACGACGAACACGGCGACGGCGACCGCTCCGATCTGGCTCCTCACGGCCATCGCTGTCCCACCCCAGTGTGTTTTGGTTCCCTCTGATCCATGGGAGTGTGTATTAACTCGATTCCAGCGAATATAGGCCGCCGACCGTTCAACGGATAATTGTCATACTAGCGACGGGCATCGACACCGCCGAGGGAACCGGGAGCTTCGTCGCCAGTCGTGGCGTCGAAACCGTCGCAGAACTGAGTTCGGACGACTGATTTCGGAACCCCGACTCTCCGTTAGGTCGCTCCTAATCGACGGTGGAGTCGCTTGTAGGCAGTCATGGACCGACGGGATCTCGGTCGACTCAGAGTTCCGCCAGAGCGGGGTCGGTAAGGTGATTCCGCCGGTCGAAGGCTCGGACTATAAACGGCGACGTGTCGATAGGTAACGAATAATACAGTCTGGAAAGCCGATGTAATATCTTCGGCCGAACGCGCCAACAGGCGTTACGAGTCAGAACAGTCGTCGTTTTTTATGAACCTCACCGTGGCACGTACGAATCGCCCCAGACGGGGTGAGGGGAGAGAACTATGGCACGAGAGGATACGACAGAGGACGTCGACGATTCGCGGCGCTCGTTTATGAAAAAGGGTGCGCTCGCATCGAGCGCGGCCGCACTCGGACTCGCTAGTAGCGGGAGCGTGGCGGGCGACACGCTGAAACAGCAGGACGGAGTCCAGCAGGCGAGCACCGGACTGGTGTTCGTCGACGACTACAAACCCGGCGTCGAGTTCGAGGCCGTGAGCCGTGTTCAGCAGCCGACTGTCAATCAGATTCTCGGCTACGTCGACCCGTCTCAGCAGGGCGAGGACGGAAACCAACAGCAAAGCCAAGCGGTCGTCGACCCGACCGACTGGAACGGCTACATCTTCAATTACACCGGATGTGGCCCCGGAAACTACAATCTCGTCTTCCTGCGCGAGGGCGCGCTCGCCGAAGGTGAAACCTATTCGTTCACTACGAGCGCCGTCTTCTTCGACAACGAGGTCCAGTTGCTCGAATCCCAGATCCAATCGGGTGGCGGCGGTGGCGGTGACGGCGGCGGGGACGGCGGGGACGGCGGCGGTGAGAACGGCGGCGACGGCGACAACGAGGAGGGTGGAGGCGGATAGACAAACCCCCTCTAACTCGCACAGTGACCACTCCGGTCACGAGCGACGAACCGGACGATCCGCGCTCGTCGCGCCAACGGGACCGCCGGGGTGAGACAGCCGACCCCGGACCGCTCCCTCCTGAGAGACGACGCGTCAGTGAACCCATGCAACAACTACAGACCACGGCGCTGGTGTTCGTGGACGACTACGTCCCGAACGTCGACTTCCAGACGGTGAGCAGAGTTCAACAGCCGACGGTCAATCAGATCCTCGGGTACGTGGATCCGTCCGATCCCGACGCGGGAGACGGCGCCGTCGTCGACCCGACCGACTGGAACGGCTACATCGTCAACTACACCGGGTGTAGCCCCGGCGAGTACAACCTCGTCTTCCTGCGCGAGGGCGTGCTCGAACAGGGCCAAACTTACTCGTTCACCACCAGCGCCATTTATTTCAGCGACACGCTCCAGCTCCTCGAAGCCCAGTTGGAGACGGGCGGCGGGGACCGAGCACAGGCCGAAGACCAAACCCAGCAGGCCGAGGAGACAGAGCAAACAGAGACCGAAACGGAGACGACCACAGAGGAAACAACGACGGAAACGACCACAGAGACGACGACCGAACAAACGACGACGGAAACGACAACCGGAGAGACGACCACCGAGGAAACGACCACAGAGACGACGACCGAACAAACGACGACGGAAACGACAACCGGAGAGACGACCACCGAGGAAACGACCGCGACGACGGTCGACGGGAACGCCACGACCGAAGAGACCACGACGGTCCAAGACGTCATCGTGAACGCCACCGAGACCGGCGACTCCGGGTGAGTCGACCCGCCGGCGTCGTGTTCGAACGCGGCCGCGACCGCGCCGCCGGGCGCGTACCCGCACTTCTTTACGTCCGCCGGCGAAAGTGAGCGTATGACCGACCCAGACGACGTCGAGACCGCGACGTACACTATCGAAGCGCCCGACGGCGAAACCGACGAACTCACCGTCCCGAACGGCCTCGTCGACATGCTCCGCGAGGGCGAGGACACCCGCACCGAAGTGCTCGGCGACCTCGCGATGCTCTCGCTGGCCCAGCAGGGCCACGCGGTCGTCCACCACGCGCAGGGCGAGGTCGACGAGGAAGTAGAGGCCTACGAGGAAGCGACGATGGACCTCTTCGAGGAGCGGTTCGGGACCACGTTCGGCGAGATGACCGGCCACGACCACTGAACCGGACGCCGACAGTTTTTCGAACCCGTTAGTCGACGACGTACTCCAACAGGACGCCGTCGTCGAGGCGCTCGACGCCGGTCAGCGACAGCGCCGGGAACGACTCGACGAACCCCTCGCCGTCGGCCAGCGTCGGGGCTTCGCGGCCGCCGATGATCGTCGACCCGACGAACAGCCGGAGTTCGTCGACCAGTTCGGCCTCGAACAGCGAGAAGATGAGTTCGCCGCCGCCCTCGACCATCACGCGCTCGACGCCCGCCCGCTCCAGTTGGGCGAACGCCGCGGTCAGGTCGACTCGATCGTCGCCCGCCGTGACGATGTGCGCGCCCGCCTCCCGGAGCGCGGCGACCCGCTCGTCGGGGGCCGCAGTCGAGACGAGGAGGTAGGTACTCGCCCGCTCGTCGAGCACCCGCGCGTCGGTCGGCGTCCGGGCCCGCGAGTCGGCGACGACTCGCGCGGGCTGGTCGGACTCCCCCCGGTCGCTGTCGGGGTCGTCGACGGTGAGGTTCGGGTCGTCGGCGAGCACCGTGCCGACCCCGACCGCGACCGCGTCGCTGTCCGATCGGAGCGCGTCGACCCGGTCGAAGTCCTCGGGGCCTGAGATGGCGATCTGTTCGCGCCGGCGCGAGGAGAGCTTGCCGTCGGCGCTCGTCGCGGCGTTGACGACGACGTGCATGCGCGGGGCTACTCGCCCGCCGCGAAAACAGCTTTCGGTCGTTTTATGCTTCCAGTCGCGGACGTTGGGATAGATGCGACGCCTCCGAGCAACCGCGATCGCGGTCCTCCTCGTCTGTCTCGCCGTGCTCGGCCACGGGTACGCCACCGGGCCAGCCCACGCCGCCATCGAGACGTACGAGACCCAAGCCTCGCTCGCCCCGGCCGAGCGCACGCCGGTCGTCGAACCCCGCGAGGACGTCACCGTGGTCGCCGGCCACGGTCAAGACGGCAGGTCGGCGGCTCTGACCGCGTTCGGCCCCGACGGGACGGTGGTCTACCGCAACGACACCCACGACGGCTACTTCGACGTGGACCCGGTCGACGCCGGCCGGGCAACCGTCGAGTACGTCGCCGAGCGATCGTACGACAGCCCGCACTGCAACGCCAAGTGCACCCAGTCGCTGGTCGAGCGGGTCAACCTCACGACCGGCGAGGTCACCCGCCGCTACTCGCGGGTCGTCCCGCAGGACCGGGGCGCAAACTGGCACGACGTCGACCGGCTGAGCGACCACGAACTGCTGGTCGGGGACATCCACCGCGACGGGCTGTACGTCGTCGACACTGAGACCGGCCTGAAGACGTGGGAGTGGTCGGCCCAGACCGACTTCCCGCTGTCGGGCGGCGGCGAGTACCCCGCCGACTGGTCGCACCTGAACGACGTCGAACGCCTGCCCGACGGCCGGTACATGACGAGCCTCCGGAACCAGGATCTGGTGGCGTTCGTCGACCCCGAAACCGGGCTCCAGTCCAACTGGACGCTCGGCGCCGACGGCGAGTACGGCGTCCTCTACGAACAGCACAACCCCGACTACGTCCCGGAGGCGCGGGGCGGTCCCGCCGTCGTCGTGGCCGACTCGCTCAACGACCGGGTGATCGAGTACCAGCGCGAGGACGGGGGTGAGCGAACGAACGGTTCGCGAGCCTCGTCGGACTCGTCCGACGGCGCGTGGGAGCAGTCGTGGGTCTGGTCGGACGAGGAGATGCTGTGGCCCCGCGACGCCGACCGACTCCCGAACGGCAACACCCTGATCGCCGACACCAACAACCACCGCGTGGTCGAAGTCGACCCGGACGGGGAGATCGTCTGGGAGATCGAGACGTACTCGCCGTACGACGTCGAGCGGCTCGCCACCGGCGACGAGAGCGCGGGAGGCCCCGCGGCCTCGGCGGCCGAACTCACCAGCCGCGAGCGCGAGGAGATCGGCGACGACCCGCTCGAAGTCGCCGGGATCACCCCCCGAAAGGCGATAAACAGCGTCTCGTTCGTCCTCCCGGTGTGGATGGGGTTCGGCCACGCCGCGGCGGCGCTCGTCGGCGCGGTCACCGCGCTGGCGTGGCTGGTCGCCGAACTCCGGGCGTCGTCGGTGTCGGTGTCGCTCCGGTGGCCGGTTCGGTTCCGGTGACGAACACTTTTAGTCCGCCCCGAGCAAGGTGTGGACGATGAGTCTCGACGACCATGCCGAGGACCTCGCCTCCGACCTCGGCGTCGACAAGGAGGAGGTCAAAGCCGACTTGCAGAACCTCGTAGAGTACAGCGTCCCGGTCGATGAGGCCAAACAGAGCCTCCGCCGGAAGTACGGCGACGGCGGCGGGGGATCGAGCGAACCCGCCCGGGCCGACGTCGCCGACGTGACGACCGACGACGCCAACGTCACCGTCACCGGGAAAGTGTTGACCGTCGGGAAGCGCTCGATTCGGTATCAGGGCGACACCCAGGTCATCTTCGAGGGCGAACTCGCCGACGAGACTGGGACGATCTCCTACACCGCGTGGGAGGACTTCGGGCTTTCTGCGGGCGACACCATCACCGCGGGCAACGCCGGCGTCCGCGAGTGGGAGGGCCGCCCCGAACTCAACCTCGGCGAGAGCACGAGCGTCGCGATGGAAGACGACATCGAGGTGCCCTACGAGGTGGGCGGGGACGCCGACCTCGCCGACCTCGAACCCGGCGACCGCGGGATCAACCTCGACGTGTCGGCGGTCGACTCGGAGACCAAGACCATCGACGGCCGCGACGGCGAGACCGAGATCAAAAGCGGCGTGCTCGCCGACGAGAGCGCGCGGCTCCCGTTCACCGACTGGGAGGCCCGCCCCGAGGTCGCGGAGGGCGCACAGCTCCGGCTCGAAGACGTCTACGTCAGGGAGTTTCGCGGCGTCCCGTCGGTGAACCTCTCGGAGTTCACGACGGTCGCGGGGCTCGACCGCGAACTCGACGTGAGCGACACCGGCACCCGGATGACGGTCCGGGAGGCCGTCGACACCGGCGGCGCGTACGACGTCGAGATCCTCGGTAGCATCGTTGCGGTCCGTGACGGCTCGGGCCTCATCGAGCGGTGTCCCGAGTGTGGCCGGGTGACCCAGAACGGTCAGTGCCGGAGCCACGGCGACGTCGACGGGCAAGACGACCTCCGGGTGAAGGCCATCCTCGACGACGGCACGGGCACGGTCACCGCGGTGCTCGACGCCGAGCGCACCGAGGAGGTGTACGGCGGCGACGTCGAGGACGCCAAGGCCCAGGCCCGCGAGGCGATGGACAAGGAGGTCGTGGCCGACGACATCCGCGAGGAGATCGTGGGTCGGGAGTTCCGCGTCCGGGGGAACCTCTCGGTCGACGATTACGGCGCGAACCTCGAAGTGACCGAGTTCGAGGCCTGCGAGGACTCGCCGGTCGAGCGGGCCGAGCGCCTGCTCGCGGAGGTGGCAGAATGAGCGACCCAGAGAACGGGCAGGGCGGCGCGGGCCGCCGCGAGGTCGCGTGGCGACTCTTCGCCGCGGAGTTCGACGACGCCGACTTCGAACACTCCGAGAGCGACGAGGAGCGCGCGCCCAACTACGTCGTCACGCCCACTGGCGCGCGCGTGAACCGACTGTTCGCGGTCGGCGTGCTCACGCAGGTCGAGCAGGTCAGCGACGACGTGCTCCGGGCCCGCATCGTCGACCCGACCGGCGCGTTCGTCGTCTACGCCGGCCAGTACCAGCCCGACGAGATGGCGTTCCTCGAGGGCGCCGAGCCGCCGATGTTCGTCGCGGTGACGGGCAAGGCCCGGACCTTCCAGCCCGAGGACAGCGATCGGGTGTTCACCTCGGTCAGACCCGAATCCATCAACGCGGTCGACGCCGACACCCGCGACCGATGGGTGGTCCAGACCGCCGAGCAGACGCTCGGACGGGTCTCGACGGTCGCCGACGCGCTCGAATCGGGCGCGACCGGCGACGCGCTCGGCGAGTCGCTCGAATCGGCCGGCGTCGACGCCGGCCTCGCGGCGGGGATCCCGCTCGCGCTCGACCACTACGGGACGGCCGAGACGTACCTCGCGGCGGTCCGCGATCTCTCGCTCGACGCCGCCCGCGTGGTCGCCGGCGACATCGACGCCGACGACGTGGGGCCGCTCGACCTCGCGCCCGACGAGGGCGGCGACGCCGACCTCGATCTCGACTACTCGGTCGCCGAACTGGACTCGTCCGACGCGGACTCGATCGACGAGCCGAGCACGGCGGCAGAGGCGCCGTCGGCGGACGGCGAACCGAGCGAAGCCGCCGAAGGCGAACCCGCCGGCGACGGGGCAACGGCGCCGAAGGCGACCGAGACGACCGCGGCGTCCGAGCCCGCTCAGGCCGAGACGGGTGAGGCCGAAATGGCCGAGACCGAGACGAGCGAAACAGAGACGCCCGACCTCGGGGAAGCGCCGACCAGCACCGTCGGGGACGCCGGCTCGGACGGAGAGCAACCGAGCGTCGAGGACGCCGACGACGCCGCGGCCCTTCAGGACGAAATCGGGACCGACGAGCCGCCGACAGTCGAAGACGAGGTCGACGCCCCGACCGACGAGGTCGACGAACCCGACCCGGACGACGAGGGGCCGGACATCGGCACCGCGGGCGCGGGCGACGAGATGTACGAGTTCGACGACGAGGAGCGCGAGGAGGTCGAAGCGGAGTACGGTCTCGAGTTCTCCTCGGGGACGGAGGTCGACGACCCCGGCGAGGCCGACATCGAGACCCCCGACGCCGAGCAGGAGGCCCCACCGGACGCCGACGAAAGCGAGCCCGCCCAGCCGACCGCCGAGGACGTCGCCGCCGAGACGCCCCGAGACGGTGAGCCCGCACCGGACGACGCCGAGGGCGCCGCGGAGCCCGACGAACCGAGCCCGGCGGCGGAGAGCGACGAGGGCGACGCCGAAGACGCGGCCGGCGCGAGCGACGCCGAAGACGAGGACGACGCCGAGCCCGAGAACCTCGAAGAGGTCGTGATGGAGACGATGCGCGAGCGCAACGAGGGCGACGGCGTCGCCCGCGAGACCCTGCTGGCGGCGGTCGTCCAGGAGTACGACGTGACCCCCGCCGACGTGGAGGACGCCCTCGAATCCGCGCTGATGGGCGGACGGTGCTACGAGTCGGGCGAGGACACGCTCAAGCCGATCTGATGGCGCTCGTGGAGCCGGTCCCCGACAGCCCGGCGGCGGTCGCCGACCTCGGGACCGAGCGCGCGCTGGTCGTGGCCGACTTCCACGCCGGCATCGAGCAGGCGCTCCGCGCGGAGGGCGTCTCGCTCGACAGCCGGGCCGGCGAGCGCCGCGGCCGACTCCTCTCGCTGGTCGAGCGCACCGACCCCGACAGCGTGGTCTTTCTGGGCGATCTGATGCACGCCATCGGCGCTCCGGGCGGCGCCGAGCGCGGCGAGGTCGAAATCTTACTCGAACGACTCGACGACCGCGGGGTCGCGGCCACGCTCGTGAAGGGAAACCACGACGGCGACATCGAGTCGTGGATCGACTGCGAGGTGACCGACGGCGGCGGGCTCAGACGCGGCGACGTCGGGTTCGCGCACGGCCACACATGGCCCGCGCCTGCGGTGCTCGGCGGCGGCGCCGTCTGCGTCGGCCACGAACACCCCGCGGTCAGATTAGCGGACGCGGTGGGCGGGAGCCGGGTCGAACGGGCGTGGCTCCGGGGCGGACTCGATCCGGCGGCGTTCGCCGACCGCGAGGGCGGGGCCACGGGAGACGCCGAACTGACCGTGTTCCCGGCGTTCAACGACCTCGCGGGCGGGACGTGGGTCAACGTCGAGGGCCAGGAGTTCCTCTCGCCGTTTCTCCCGGCGGCCGCGCCCGGCGCGGAGGCGTACCTGCTCGACGGGACGCGACTCGGCCCGTACCGGACGGTGTGATCAGACCTCCCGGTCGGTGGCGGTCTGGATCGCCGCGAGGAGTTCGTCGGGGCGATCCGAGCCGACGAACACCGACCCGCCGGACGACCGCTCCAGTCGGACGCCGCTGGCGTTGCTGGCGGTGTAAGCCAACGCGCGCGGACGCCACCGAATACCCCAGCCGCCGTACCGGAGCGGACTGTACCCCGTCGCCTGCACGTCTTCGATATCCGCGAGCGGGATTCGGCGGAACGTCCGGTGGAGCGGCGCGAACTTGACGTACACGCCGTCGGGCCGTACCTCGGTGTAGAGCCGAACCGATCGGAGTACCAGCGCGACCGCCCCGAGGCCGACCAGCCGTTTCAGGGCGGCCCGCCCCGACCGCCGACCCCGGACGACTCCCGCGAGCGCGAGGATCGCCTGTACGAGTAGGGTCGCCCGGGCCCACGGTCGGCGGAATCGTTGGACCTCTCGGAATCGGACTTCGGTGCCCATGCGGGGGGTTCGTCCGGCGTCCCAAAGACAGTTGTCGCCGCCGATCGTGGTACGTCCACCCGTGACTAGCGTTGGGCTTAATCCCCTCGCGTCCCAACTCCGAAGCGATGACTGAGACGTCGGCCGCGGGTTTTGGGGCCTTCGCGCACCTCGGCGATCAGGTCCGGGCGGCGCTCTCCGAGCGGGGGTTCTCGACGCCGACCGAGCCACAGCGCCGGGCGATCCCGCCGCTGGCCCGGGGCGAGAACGGCCTCGTCGTCGCGCCGACCGGCACCGGCAAGACCGAGACCGCGATGTTGCCGGTGCTGGACGCCATCGCGGAGAATCAGGCCGAGAAGGGCCCCCGGTTCGGCATCTCGGCGCTCTACGTCACGCCGCTCCGCGCGCTCAACCGCGACATGCGCGAGCGCCTGGAGTGGTGGGGCGAGGAGTTGGACCTCGACGTCGACGTGCGCCACGGCGACACCACCGACTACCAGCGCCAAAAGCAGGCGAACGACCCGCCGGACGTGCTGGTGACGACCCCCGAGACCCTGCAGGCGATGCTCACCGGCTCGAAGCTCCGAACCGCCCTCGAAGACGTCCACCACGTCGTCGTCGACGAGGTCCACGAGCTCGCGAGCGCGAAGCGAGGCGCCCAGCTCACCGTCGGGCTGGAGCGGCTGGTCGAGCTCGCCGGGGAGTTCCAGCGGATCGGCCTGTCGGCGACCGTCGGCGACCCCGAGGAGGTCGGTCGGTTTCTGACCGGCGACCGGGGGTGTGAGATCGTCGAGGTCGACGTGGGGAGCAAAGTCGAGTTCGAGGTCCGCGAGCCCGAGGTCACCGACGCCGACGAGACGCTCGCGGGCGAACTGGCGACCGAGGTCGAGTACGCCAGCCACGTCCGGGCGATCCTCGACATCGTCGACGACCACGACTCGACGCTGATCTTCGTCAACACCCGCCAGACCGCCGAGGCGCTCGGTTCGCGGTTCAAGGCCCTCGACGCCAACGTGGGCGTCCACCACGGCTCGCTGTCGAAAGAAGTCCGGATCGACGTCGAAGACCGGTTCAAGGCGGGCGAGCTCGACGGCCTGCTCTGTACGTCCTCGATGGAACTCGGCATCGACGTGGGTCGGATCGACCACGTCGTCCAGTACACCAGCCCGCGGGAGGTCGCCCGACTGCTCCAGCGCGTCGGGCGCGCGGGCCACCGGAGCGACGAGGTCTCGCGGGGCACCATCGTCACGAAGCGCCCCGACGACACCCTCGAAGCGCTCGCCATCGCCCGCCGGGCGAAAGACGGCGACGTGGAGCCGGCCCGGATCCACGACGGGAGCCTCGACACCGTCGCCAATCAGGTCGTCGGGCTCGTGATGGACTTCGGGGACCTGTCGGCGATGAAAGCCTACGACATCGTGACGCGGGCCTACCCGTTCCGGGACCTCCCGGAGTCTCGATTCAAGGAGGTGTTGCGGGAGCTCAAGGGCAACCGACTCGTCTGGGTCGACGAGGACGAGGACACGATCGAGAAGTCCTCCCAGACGTGGCAGTACTTCTACGCCAACCTCTCGATGATCCCCGACGAGCAGACCTACGCGGTCGAGGACATCGCCAGCGGCTCGCAGGTCGGGACCCTCGACGAGCGGTTCGTCGTCAACTTCGCGGCGCCCGGCGAGGTCTTCATCCAGCGCGGGGAGATGTGGCGCATCTCCGAGATCGACGACGAGGAGGAGACGGTGCAGGTCTCGCCGATCGAGGACCCCGGCGGCGAGATCCCGTCGTGGGTCGGCGAGGAGATCCCCGTCCCCTACGAAGTCGCCCGAGAGGTAGGCGAGATGCGGGCGGTCGCCGGCCCGCAGTTCGAGCGCGGGGCACCCCGCGAGGGGGTCGCCCGGGAGTTCACGAACCGCTACCCGACCGACGAGCACACCGCACGCGAGGCGCTCGACCAGCTCGACAGACAGGCCGAGGCCGACGCACCGTTGCCGACTGCCGACCGCATCGTGGTCGAACACGCCGCCGGAAGCGTCGTGGTGAACGCCTGCTTGGGCCACAAGACCAACGAGACGCTCGGGCGGGTGCTGTCGTCGCTGGTCGGACAGCGGACCGGCTCGTCGGTCGGCCTGGAGGTCGACCCCTACCGGATCGAACTGGACGTGCCGTCGAAAACGTCGGGCCGGGAGGTCGCGGCGGTGCTCGAGGACACCGATCCCGACCACGTCGAGGCGATCATCGAGCTCAGCCTCAAACACTCCGACTCGCTGAAGTTCAAGCTCTCGCAGGTCGCCGCGAAGTTCGGCGCGCTCCGGAGCTGGCAGGGGTCGACCCCGAACGTCTCCCGACTGCTCGGGGCGCTCGAAGACACGCCGATGTACGACGAGGCGGTCCGAGAGGTGTTTCACGACGATCTGGCGGTCGAGCGCGCGAGCGAGGTGCTCGCCCGGATTCGGACCGGCGAGATCGAGGTCGTGACGACCGGCGGCCACACCCCGATCGGGACCGGCGGCCGGTCGTCGGGCCGGGAACTGCTCGCGCCAGAGAACGCCGACGCGAGCGTCATCCAGACCGTCAAAGAGCGCATCCGGGACGACGAGGTCATCCTGGTGTGTCTCCACTGCACCGACTGGAAGCGCAAGAAGCCGGTCCGGCGGGTCCGCGACCAGCCCGAGTGTCCCGAGTGCGGGTCGACCCGCATCGCGGCGCTGAACCCGTGGGCCGACGAGGTCGTGAAGGCCGTCCGGGCCAGAGAGAAAGACGACGAACAGGAGAAGATGACCGAGCGTGCGTACAAGGCCGCGAATTTGGTCCAGAGCCACGGTAAGCGAGCCGTCATCGCGCTGGCGGCCCGGGGCGTCGGCCCGCGCAACGCCGCCCGCATCATCGCCAAGCTCCGCGAGGACGAAGACGACTTCTACCGGGACATCCTCGCACAGGAGCGTCAGTACGCCCGGACCCAGTCGTTCTGGGACTGAGGCCGAAACGGCCCCTTTCGCGGGTGTAACGTCGGTTGCGCGGTCCCAGTTGGTGTGAACAGTGTGAACAGCCCCGCCGGTATAACTCCCTACCCGCGGGAGAAGACCGCATGCCAGACGGCGAACCACCGCGACGGCGCGATATCCTCCGGGCGGGGGCGGCCGCGGGACTGGCGGGACTCGGGTTGGCGGCGAGCGGCGTCTCCGCGCTGGACGGGACGGTCACGCAGAACGACGGCGGGGAGTCGAGCTACGCTTTCAGCTACGGGCTCCAGACCGGCGACCGGTTTCAGGTCCAGTCGCCCCTACGTACCCCGGAGGGCGACCCCGCGACCGAGTCCGTCCCCGCGAGCTGTCGCGACGCCGGCGATCCCTCGGAGTTGCGGGTGCTCATCGTCAGGGCGTACAGAGGCGACATCGACCTCGGGTACGAGGGGCTGTTGGTCTCCCCGGAAGCGATCGCCACCACTGACGAAACGACGACTACGCCGGAGACGACCGCGGTGAACGACACCGCTGAGACGACGACTACGCCGGAGACCGCCGTCGGAGAGACGACCGCCGGGCCGGAGACTGCAACTGAAGCCGCGTTACAGGACGCGACGACGACCGAGAAGACGAGCGAGACCACGACCGCAGGTGATACCGAGTCGGCCACCGACACCGAACCGACGCCACTGCCCGAGATACGCCTCGGCGAGTGGTACCGCGTCGACTCGGTGACCAAGTGCGACAGCGTCTCGAAGATGACGGTCGCGGTCGCCGAGCCACCGGAAACCGCGACCGCAGATCCGTAGGGGACTGCGCCCGGTCAGTCGTCGGGAGTTACGAGCCTCGCCCCCGACGTGGCTCCGAAAGCCGCGAGAGATCGCCGGCACAATCAGCCGTCGGTCTGGTGAACTCCGAACGCGCACTCTAACCCGAACATGACCAGCGCCATAGTGAGGGCCCGAAGCACCGGAAGCCCACCGCCCGATACGAGACCGACTCCGAGAACGCCGACGCCCGCCGCCGACCCCAAGACGACCGCGTACGGCACCCGAGAGAGCCCCGTTAGCCACCCGTCAGCGCGTTCGTAAAGCCGCCTCCCACCAATCATACTGACGGGACGAGCACCGCGCCGATATACGTTACGGAGTAGACACGAATTCAGCGCCCCGGCGCGATCAGTCGAGCGTTCGGAGCCGATCCGGCGCGTCCGGTCGGTCGAGCGCGGTCCGGTGGGCGGCGATGACCGAGACCCTCGCTCCCGGGACGCGACTTCGCGGGGCGGAGCCGTCGCTCTCACTCCCGATTCGGCCCGACCGCGGAGGCTCGCCGGACGAGCGCCGCGGCCCCGGTCGCCAGCGCGAACACCCACCCGCCGGTGAGCGCGAGCGATCCCGCGACGACGGCGTACCGGAACGCCAACGGCGGCGTCGCCGAGACCGCGCTCCCGACGAGCACGAGCGCGGCCGCCGTCGCGGCGAACGGGAGTCCGACGAGGAGGCCGACCGGGGCAAGCGCGGCGTCGACCGCCGTCGGAACCGCCCCGGCGAGCGACGCGACCGCGTAGGCCCCGAGCCCCGCGACGATCGCCCCGAGGACTCCGAGCGTCAGGTCCGACGGGAACAGCGCAAGGCGCGCGAGCGGCGAGTCGGCCGCGAGCGACTCGGCGTCGACGACGGCGACGGCGAGCACGGCAAAGAGGTAGCTCCCGGCCAGTCCGGCGAGCGCGTAGCCGACGTGGGTCGCGCCGAGACAGTCGGCGTCCGCCGGACACGCCCCGTTCGCATCCCTGTAGACGACGTACAGCGCCGGGAACAGCGCCGTCACGAGCGCGAGCGCGTGCGGTCGGCGCGGTCGGACCGCTTCGGGGAGGCTCACGACCGGAGATGGGCGCCGATCGACATAAACGGTCGCGACCGCGTCACTCGTCGGTCAGCGTCGGCCGGACTTTCTCGATCGCGGCCTCGAAGTGCTTGTGTTGAATCTCGATCTCGTGGGCGTTCGCGTCGGCCTGCTCGACGCCCCACGCGTCGGCGGCCTCCCGAATCGCCCGCATCGAGGCGTCTCTGACCACCGCTTCGAGGTCCGCGCCGGTGTACCCCGCGAGGTCGGCCGCGAGTTCGTCCAGATCCACGTCGTCGCCGATCGGCTTGTCGCCGGCGTGAACGTCGAGGATCTGGCGCCGGCCGGTCTCGTCGGGCGCCGGGACCTCGACGTGTTCTTCGAGGCGACCGGGCCGCAACAGCGCCGAGTCGAGCGCGTCCCGGCGGTTCGTCGCCGCGAGCACGATCAGATTGGGGTTCTCCGCGAGGCCGTCCATCTCGGTGAGCAACTGGGAGACCACCCGCTCGCTGACCTCCGCGCCGCCGCCCATCCCGGCGCCGCGCTGGCCAGCGATCGAGTCGATCTCGTCGAAGAAGACGATGGCGGGGGAGGCCTGCCGGGCGCGGTCGAATATCTCCCGGACCGTCTTCTCGCTCTCGCCGACGTAGCGGTCGAGCAGTTCCGGGCCGTCGACGTGGATGAAGTTCACGTCGGTCTCGCCCGCCAGCGCCCGGGCCAGAAGCGTCTTGCCGGTCCCCGGCGGGCCGTGGAGGAGGATCCCGGTCGGCGGCTCGGTCCGGGTCGCCTCGAAGAGGTTGCGGTACGCCAGGGGCCACTCGACGGCCTCGGTGAGCGTCTGTTTGGCCGTTTCGAGGTTGCCGACGTCGTCGTAGGTGGTGTCGGGCGACTCGGCGACGAACTCCCGCATCGCCGAGGGGTCGACCGACGCCATCGCGGTCTCGAAGTCCCGTCGGGTCACCTCGACGTCCATCAACTCCTCGTCGTCGGCCCCGGCGTCCCGGGCCCGCCGGAGCGCGGCCATCGCGGCCTCGGTCGCCAGCGCGTGGAGGTCCGCGCCGACGAAGCCGTGGGTGCCGGCCGCGAGCCGGTCGACGTCGACGTCGTCGGCGAGGGGCATCCCGCGGGTGTGAACGTCGAGAATCTCGCGACGCCCCGCTTCGCCGGGGACCCCGATCTCGATCTCCCGATCGAACCGTCCGCCCCGCCGGAGCGCGGGGTCGATTGCGTCGACGCGGTTGGTCGCGCCGATCACGATGACCTGCCCGCGGGATTCGAGCCCGTCCATCAGCGACAGGAGCTGGGCGACCACGCGGTTCTCGACGTCGCTCTCCTCGTCGCGCTCGCTCGCGATGGCGTCGAGTTCGTCGAAGAACACGATCGTGGGCGCCTCCTCGCGGGCCTCCTGGAAGATGTCGCGGATCCGCTCTTCGCTCTCGCCCTTGTACTTGCGCATGACCTCCGGCCCCGAGACGGTGATGAAGTGGGCGTTGACCTCGTTGGCGACCGCCTTCGCGATCATGGTCTTGCCGGTCCCCGGCGGGCCGTACAGCAAGACGCCCTTCGGGGCGTCGATGCCGAGCCGCCGGAACAGCGCGGGGTTCGACAGCGGGAGCTCGACCATCTCGCGGACCCGCCGGAGCTCCTCTTCGAGGCCCCCGATGTCCTCGTAGGTCGCGCCCGTCGGCTCGTTGGGCGCGTCGTCGTCGCCGCTCAGAACCGGGATCGAGGTCGGCGTCGAATCGTCGCCAAGCGACACCGACACGTCCGTCTCGGCCGAGACCCGGACGACGCCGTCCGGATCGGTCGCGGCGACGTGGAAGGTGCCGGCGTCGCCGAGGCGTTCGAGTCGGACGCGCTCGCCCTCCTTGACGGGGCGGTCCCGAAGCGCGCGCTTGAGTGCGGTCTCTAAGGTCTCCCGATCGTCGGCCGAGAACTGCGCGGTCGGCGACAGCCTGACGGCGTCGGCGTCCTCGACCGAGATCTTCCGGACGGTGACGCCGTCGCCGATGCTGACCCCCGCGTTCGTCCGGGTCTCGCCGTCGATCTGGACGACGCCGGACCTGACGCCGGTGCCCGCGGGCCACACCTTGACGACGGTGTCGCGCTCGCCTTCGATGACCACGGTGTCGCCGCTCAGGACCCCCAGCGTCGCGCGGGCCGACTCGGGGATGCGGGCGATCCCCCGGCCGGCGTCCCGCTTTTCGGCGCCCTGCACGGTGAGTTCGACCGCGGCCGATCCCTTCGCGTTCATGTCAACCTCTGATAGCTCTACCGCCTTGAGGATTCCCCTGTCGGGCGGGACGTGAATCTCCGGACCGACACCGCGACCGGCCCGCGTCTCGGGGCAAACGATTTACTTTCGTGTGCTGTACCATCGAACATGGTGGTCGAAACCGAGCGCGACGACATGACGTGGTACAAATGCGAGGGTTGCGGCATGATGTTCGACGACGAGGGCGACGCCGAGCAGCACGAAGAAAACTGCGACCACGAGGACCCCTCGTACATCCAGTGACGGCCGCGCCGGCCCGCCACACTCGATCCGGGTCGGCTCGACTCTCCGGACGGCTCAGAGGCCGGCGCGTTCGCGGTGTTCGGCCGCCAGTTCCTGCGCGTGGCGCTCGGATTCACACGCCTCCCACCGGACCTGTTCGGCGTCGGCGTACGCCAGCGCGTCCTTGAGTTCGTCCCGCAGGACGCCCCACTCGACGGACAGAACCTCGCCGTCGGCGTCGCCGAGTTCGTACACGCCGTACCGTTCGGGGACCGACCCGACCGTCGTACGCGAGAGTTCGCGCCAGCGTTTCGGGAGGCTCATTCGTCGACGAACTCGTAGGAGGACTCGCCGAGCTGGTCCTCCTCGAAGACGAACACCCGACCCCGGGCGACTTCCGGGTCGGCCTCGATCTCGATGGCGTAGCCGTCCATCCGCACGTCGACGCCGGGGAACAGCGACTCCGCCTCGCCGGGGTCGAGCATCACGCGCCCGACGCCGGTCTCTTCGAGGATCTCGTCGTGGGTGTTGCGGTCGTTGACGTACATCAGCACGCCCTCGGTCTCGGTCGGATCGGTGACCAGCACCTGCACGAGCTTGCCCGGTTGGGTCCGGAGCGTGCCGTCGACCTTCGTCGGCACCCCGTGGTAGAACGTCTCCCGGCCGTCGGTGTACTCGACGACGATGCCGTCCTCGGTCAGCTCGACGCCGAGCGTGTCGGGCGCCACGTCGTTGCGCGCGCTCATGGCCGGGAATTGGCGAGGTATCGGGAAAAGGGACGCGCTTCGGACGGCGGCGCTCGTCGGCTCCGGAGTCGGTCTTGCGCCAACCACCAGCGTCAATACCCCCCGCGAGAGACGGACACACATGGACGGTCGAGCCTCGGCGCCCGCGGCGGGAACAGTGCTGAACGCCCTCGCCTGCGGCAAGGGGTCGGCGTTCGCCATCGACGCCGAGACGACCGCGACGGTCGAACTCGACGACTCGGGGACGGTCGCCGGCGAGATCGCGGACGCGCCCGACGCCGACACGGAGCTGATCGAACGGTGCGTCGAGCGCGCGCTCGCGGAATACGGCGACGGCGATCTCTCGGGCGGGTCGGTTCGGACCGACAGCGAGGTGCCGATGGCCGCCGGGCTCAAGAGTTCGAGCGCGGCGGCGAACGCGACGGTGCTGGCGACTCTCGACGCGCTCGGGATCGCCGAGGAGGTGCCACGGGAGGCGGCCTGTCGGCTCGGGGTCGAGGCGGCCCGCGACGCCGGCGTGACGGTGACCGGTGCGTTCGACGACGCGAGCGCGAGCATGCTCGGTGGCGTCACGGTCACCGACAACCGGACCGACGAACTGCTCGCCCACGAGGACGTCTCGTGGGACGTGCTCGTGTGGACGCCGCCCGAGACCGCCTACAGCGCCGACGCCGACGTCTCGCGGTGCGAACGCATCGCGCCGGTCGCGGAGTTAGTCGCGGACCTCGCGCTCGAGGGCCGGTACGCCGAGGCGATGACGGTCAACGGCTTCGCGTTCTGTGCGGCGCTGGAGTTCCCCGCCGACCCGATGCTGTCGGCGCTCCCCGACGCGGCCGGCGTCTCGCTGTCGGGGACCGGACCGAGCTTCGTCGCGGTCGGCGAACGCGAGGCGCTCGCCGGGGTCCGCGACCGATGGAACGAACTGGAGGGTACGACATGGTTGACGACAACACGCAACGACGGCGGCCGGACGAGATGAGCCTCGCGGAGCTCCGCGAAGAGATAGAGACGATCGATCGGGAGATCGTGGAACTGATCGCGCGCCGGACCTACGTGGCCGAGACGGTCGCGGAGGTCAAAGACCAGCGGGACATGCCGACGACCGACGAGGACCAAGAACAGCGCGTGATGGACCGGGCGGGCGCGAACGCCCAGAAGTTCGACGTCGACGACAACCTCGTGAAGGCGATCTTTCGGCTGTTGATCGAGCTGAACAAGGTCGAGCAACGCGAGAGCAGGTAACACCGAGCGCGGCGCCGTCGACTCGTGCTGTTCGTGCGTAGTCTCACTCGACCACCCGGAGGGCTCCCCAGAGGGCGGTGGCGAAAATCACGCCGGCGACGGACAGCGGCACTCGCGTCCACACGCCAGCGGCGCCGGTCAGAAGTTCACGATCCGGTGAAACGCGACGTACACGACCGGTGGGACGACGAGCAGTGCGAGCAGAACTGCACCGACCAGTTGCGCGAGGTCGACGAGACGCATGCCGCCTTTCATCGGTCATATTACATAATCGGGCCTCAAGCCGGAACACCGGAAGCGTCGCTAACGGGACCCAGGATAGTCAGAGCGGCCGTCTACGAGTCGACGTCGGGCGGCGTCTTGACGAGGTTCCGTCCCCGCTTCCAGATGTCGGCACGAATCCGTCTTCCCGAACTGGTGAAGACGAGCGCGGCCGCGAGTGTTATCGAGAGGCTCCGAACCGAAACTTCGACCCACGGTGAGAGCGTCCCTTCGGAGACGACGAACAGGCTCCCGCCAAGAGTCAGTAGAGCGTGCGAAGCCAGTTCGGCGATGAAGTAGCCGCCACCGGCCGAAAGCGAGGGGCGGAACCCCGCGATCCAGAGTACGGCGACGACGACAGTTCCGAAGACCAAGCCGGCTCCCATCGAAGAGAGCGGACCCGAGACCGGGACTGCATCGGCTACGTCCCATCCGAGACCGAAAACCGAGGGCCCGACGAGCAACCAGACGAAAACGAGATGAAACAGTGACGACTCCCCGTTCGAAGGATCGGACGAGGGTCGGTGCATTACACCGTCCTCGGGGAGGGTGTTTCAAAAACGTTCGGATGAGGCACGTCGCCGTCGTCCCCGACTTCTCTCGCGTCGTCCGAGTCAGTACTCCCAGCGGCGTTCGATCCGGTCTGCCACCTCGGGGTGTGCGTCCCGAAGCGTCTCGACGTCTCGCTCGCCGTCGACGTTGACGACGTGGACCTCCCCGCGCCGCCCGGAGTAGACGTCCTGAAAGTCGTAGACGACGCCGAACACGTCGGTCCCGTCGGGGACCTCGTCGCTCTCGCGGAGGAACGCCACCTGCCGGTCGACGTTGTACTCGACGAGCCGGTTGATCGCCGCCGCCCTGTCGAGGTCCGCCGGGAGCGCCTCGACGCCGGGTTCGAGGTGGGGCGCGAGCAGATCGAGGCAGTGGTCGATCCCCGGGGGTTCGGAGACGCCGTCGGTCAGCGCGTCGTACGTCGCCGTCACCGCGCCGCATCCGGTGTGGCCCATCACGACGACGGTGTCGGTGCCGGTGTGTTCGATCGGATAGAGGACGTCGCCCGAGACGACCTCGCCGTCGGCGGTCTGCTGGACGACCCGGTTGCCGATGTTACCGCAGGTGAACAGCCGGCCGGGCTCGTCGTTGCCCCAGACGTGGTCCTGGAGGACTCGCGAATCGGAACAACAGACCGTGACCGCCTCGGGGTGCTGGGCGTCCTGAACCGCGTCGAATCTGGTCTCGAAGTCGGCGGCGTGGGCCGCGTTCCCGTCGAGCAGTTCGCGGAGCGTTCGCGACATGGTTCTGCAGACGCGCTCGGGCACCTATATGTTTGTTCTCTCGGTCGACCGCTCCTCGCGTGATCAGTAGCGTTCGGCGAGGTCGTCGAGCGCCTCGTGGCGCTCGGTGGTGTGGGGCGCGGTCAGCGGCGAGACGCTGATCTTGCCCTCGTAGACCGCTCGCCGGTCGGTCCCCTCGGGGTCCGGGAGCGTGTCCGACTCCATCTGCGACCAGGTGTTGTCGTGGAGCGAGACCACGCCGTCGCCGTCTCGGGTCGCGTCCATGTCGTAGACGTGGGAGGGCCGGGTCACCACCATCGGCGTGTGCTCCTCGGTCGGGAGGGGCGCGTTGACGTTGAGGTACTCGGCGTGCTCGAACACGCCCGCGTCGGGAGCTTCCTCGACGAGATACCGCACCGACTCGGCCACCTCGGCGTACTCGTCGACCGCGGTCTCGCGGGGCCACTCGTCGTTGGGGACGTGGAGCGAGGCGGCGATCGCGGGCACGCCGAAGAACGCGGCTTCGACCGCGGCGCTGACGGTGCCCGACCGGCCGAGGATGTGGGCTCCGAGGTTCGCGCCCTTGTTACAGCCCGAGACCACCACGTCGGGGTACGGCCCGATCTCGGCGAGGCCGGCCACGACGCAGTCCGAGGGCGTGCCGTGGACCGCGTGGCCGAGTTCGTGGTCCTCGACGGCCACCTCGTAGGACATCGCCCGGCCGACCGCGCTCTGGTCGTCGGCGGGCGCGACGGTGGTGACGTTCCCGACCGCCGCGAGTTCGTCGTAGAGGGCGCGGATGCCGGGGCTGTCGATCCCGTCGTCGTTGGTCAGCAGGATCTCGAGGGAGTCGGTCATGTGCGTGGTGTCGGAGCGCCGGGTCAAAAGCGCTCGGTTCCCGAACCCGGCGGTCGTGCCACCGGAAGGCATATGTCCCGAAGCGATAGTTCCCCGAGGACGCATGTCGACTCGACGGAAACAGCACTCGCTGGTGGTCCGGGCGCTCTGGTACCTATTCGTCGGCTGGTGGGCCACCGGGCTGTGGCTCACGGCCGCGTGGGTGCTCACGGTGACGATCGTCGGGCTCCCGGTCGGCATCAAGATGATAAACGCCGTCCCGAAAGTGCTGACGCTCAAAGAGCGGTCGGGGTCGCTGGTCGCGGGCTCGGGAGCGCGCGAACAGCCGAATCTGGCTGTTCGGGCCGTCTACTTCCTGCTGGTCGGATGGTGGGCCAGCCTCGCCTGGATGGGGCTGGCGTACGTGGTCTCGCTGACCGTGGTCGGGCTCCCGGTCGCCGTCTGGCTGTACAACCGCCTGCCGTACGTGACGACCCTCTATCGGTACTGAGTCGACCGGGACGTTCCGACCGCGGCGTCGGACGCCGTCTCACGGGGGTGTGGGCTCGGGTCGCCCCGTCAGCGACGGGACGCTGACGTTGATCGGCGGGACCGCGTCCTCGAACGCCCGCCGCGACTCCCAGTAGCGCTCGGACAGCGAGTAGTCGAGCGAGCCGCGTCGCCACCAGCTGTCCCGGTCGGTCATCGTCCACGGGTTCTCGGTGGCCGCCCTCGACGCCCGCCAGCCGTCGGCGTGCCAGTCCTCGACCGCCTCGCAGTAGTTCCGCAACCGGACCCGGGTCCCGGGCTCGTCGGCGGGCGCGTACTGGTGCCAGGGTTCGACGACCCGAAGCCGGACGTGCGAGCCGTTCATCGGCAGGTCCGACGGCGTCTCGGTGCCCTTGATGTAGTGGTACGCCGAGTAGATGATCCGCCGTACCTCCCCGGTGTCGTCGTCGACCAGCACGTAGACGGGTTCGCGGTCCTCGGCGTGGCTGTCGACGGTCAGCGTCCCCCTCTGTCTGGGGTACCACAGGAAGTAGACGTACGCCTCGTCTCGCGGTCGGGCGAGGAGTAGACGCCGCCGTAGCTCGCGGTCGGCTCGACGTCGAGGTGTCCGATCGCGGTCGTCGGCTGGTAGGCCTTCAGCGCCGACTCGTCGTACGTACACTCGGGGCGGTCGGTCCCGTCGGCGCCGACGCCCGACGCGGCCCCGACGACCGAGATCAGCGCCACCGCGAGCACGACCGCGACCGAACGCGTCCTCACGCTCGGATCTACCCGCCTCAGAGACTTAAGCGAGGTGGCGGATCGCCCGACGGGTCGCCGGTCTCACCGCCGTGCCGGGTGGTCCTCGGCCAGCGCCGTCCGGCCCGCCTCCTCGAAGAGGTTCTCGCGCAGGGTCTGGCCCTCGTAGGCCTCGCGGACGAGTCCGCGGTCCCGAAGCTCGGGCACCACCATGTCGACGAAGTCCTCTAAGGTCCCCGGTCGGACGATCTCCTTGAGGTTGAAGCCGTCGACCCCCACCTCCTCGTGCCAGTACTCGAGCCGGTCGGCGACCTGTTCGGGGTCGCCGACCACGACCGGCGAGGTGGTCCCGAGCCCCGCGAACTCCGCGACCTCGCCGACCGTCCAGTCGCGGTCGGGATCGTTCTTGGTGAAGGCGTTGATCGCGCCCTGGATCGCCTCGGTCTCGATGTGCTCGACCTGCTGGTCGGGGTCGAGCTCCGAGAAGTCGAGGTCGATGAACCCCGCCAACAGCGCGAGCGTCGCTTCGGTGTCGACGTTCTCGGCGTAGGTCTCGTACTTCTTGCGTGCGATCTCCTCGGTCTCGCCGACCACGGGGACGATGCCCGGGAAAAACCGGAGGTCGTCGGGGTCCCGGCCGCGCTCGGCC
Organism: Halorussus marinus; assembly: GCF_004765795.1. Classification (GTDB taxonomy): domain Archaea; phylum Halobacteriota; class Halobacteria; order Halobacteriales; family Haladaptataceae; genus Halorussus; species Halorussus marinus. Next base: position 595,815 of record NZ_SBIV01000001.1, on the reverse strand, counting down.
GCCCGCTCGCGCATGTCCTCGATGTAGTCTCGGACGCCCCGTTCGGTGGGCTGGCTCACGAAGACCGCCTCGGCGTTGTCGGCGGCGAACGCCCGGCCCCGCTCCGAGGAGCCGGCCTGATACAGCACGGGCGTGCGCTGAGGGGATGGCTCACAGCCGTGGGGGCCGGGAACGTCGAAGTACTCGCCCTCGAAGTCGATGGCCTCGACCCCGTCGGGGGCCGTGTACACCCCGGTCTCGCGATCCCGGACCACGGCGTCGTCGTCCCAGCTGTCTTCCCAGAGGGCGTAACAGACGTCCATGAACTCGTCGGCCCGGTCGTAGCGTTCGTCGTGGTCCATCCGGTCGTCGACCCCGAGGTTGGCCGCGGCGCTCTCCAGATACGAGGTGACGATGTTGAACGCCACCCGACCGTCGGTGACGTGGTCGAGCGTCGACAGCTCGCGGGCGAGCTGGTAGGGGTGGTTGTACGAGGTCGACTTCGTGACCGCGAACCCGAGGTGGTCGGTCACAGACGCCATCGCGGGCACCAGATACGCGGGGTCGTTCGAGGGCGTCTGGATCGCGTTCTCGACGGCGGTCTCCCGATCGCCGCCGTACACGTCGTAGATGCCGCGGACGTCCGCGAAGAAGACGCCGTCGAAGCCGCCCCGTTCGGCGGTTCGGGCCACGTCGAGCCAGTAGTCGAGGTCGGTGTAACGGTGGGACTGATCGCCCGGAGTCCGCCAGTTGCCCGTCGTGACGTGCTCGACGGAGTTCATCGTGAACAGGTTCAGATGGATGTAGTCGGCGGCCATTACCGGATCACTCGGCCGGATCGTCCAAAAGGCGGCTGATACCGGCGAGATACGGGGCCGATCTCTGACGGCCCGCGGGTCAATCGCCGGCGGTCCCGCCGGCCCGTCGCGCGCCGTCGACGAGGTCGGCGATGGCCCGGCGCTTGAGCACGACGAACCCGGCGAACACGACGCCGAACCCGACGATCGTCAGCGGCGTGATCGACTCGCCGAGCACGACGACGCCCGCGATGGTCGCCACGACCGGAACGAGATACGAGACCAGCGAGGTTTCGAGCGCGCCCCGGACCTCAAGCAGCGTGAAGTAGATGAGGAAGGCGATCGCGGTCGCGAACACGCCGAGGTACCCGACCGCGGCGCCCGCCGCCGGGGTCGACGGGAGCGCGAACGGTTCGCCCACGCCGGCGCTGACCGCGTGGAGCAAGACGCCCCCGACGAACATCGACCACCCCGACAGGGCGGCGTTGTCGAGCGTCGGGCTGGCGCGCTGAACGAGCACGCCGCCGAGCGCCACGCCCGCGACCTGGAGGAGGATGAAGAGCCGACCGACGAGCCCGCCGGTCAGGTTCGCGGGGTCCGGGCGCACGATGAGCGCGACGCCGGCGAACCCGAGCAGGATGCCGACCGCGCCCCTCGCCGAAACTCGCTCTTCGGGGAGGAGGCCCAGCGCCCACAGCGACGTCACGATCGGGACGAGACTCTGCATGATGGCGGCGACCCCGCTGGGGACCGTCTGCTGGCCGACGAACAGGAACGCGTTCGCGCCGACCAGAAACACGCCGCCGGCGAGGACCGCGCCGAGGTTCGCTCGGTCGGTGGGCCGCCACGTCGCGCCGCCGAAGACGGCGTACCCGAGCAACAACACGGCGGCGATGTCGTACCGGAACGCCGCGAACAGGATCGGCTCAAGCGTCTCTAACCCGACCGAGATCGCCAGAAACGAGAACCCCCACAGGGTCGCGAGGAGGACGAAGAGACCGGCGGTGGCAAAGCGGTGGTTCACGCCGTGTCGAAGTGTCGCCGGACAATTATTCCTCCCGGTTCCGGCACGCTGGACGCCCCCGCCCGCGGTTCCGAGAGCAGGGTCAGCCCCGGACGAGCGTCCCGGGGTCCTCGCCGGCGAGGAACGCCTCGAGGGCCTCGGTGCCGAAGATCGCGGCCGGCGCGTCCAGTTCCAACAACGCCCGGACCTTCCCGGCCATCCCGCCGGTCACGTCCGTGGCGTCGCTCCCGCCCAGCGACGACGCCACCGCCTCGTACGACCGGATCTCCGGGACGACGTCCCCGGCGTCGTCGAGCACGCCCGGCACCGTCGAGCAAAAGCCCACCCGGTCGGCGCCGACGCCCTCGGCGACGGCGCCGACAGCCTCGTCGCCGCTCAGGATCGTCACGCCCTCGCCCGCGTGGGCGACCACGTCGCCGTGGAGCACCGGCACGAACCCCTCACCGAGCATGGTCTCGACCTGTCGGGTCGGGAGGTCGAGCGCCGCCGTCTCGTCGCGGCTCGCCGCCGAGAAGGGGTGGACCGGCACCGCGGGCACGCCCCGGTCGTGGAGTCGCGAGAGGACGAACTCGTTGAGCGTCTTCATGGCGGCGTGGATCTCGACCGCGGCGGTCGCGTCGGCCGACCCGTCGGTCTTCGAGACGCCGTGTTCGCTGGCGTGGTGGTGGCCGAAGCTCCCGCCGCCGTGGACTACCACGAGGTCGGCGACGTCGCCCGCGGCCAGCGCGTCGGCGACCGCGTCGGCCGCCGCGTCGAGCGCAGGGCCGTCGAGGGCCTCCGGGCGGTCCTTGTCGGTGATGACGCTCCCGCCGAGCTTGAGGACCGTCGTCATCGGTCCTCCACGCGCACGCCCTCGGTGTCGAGTTCGGCCCGAAAGGCGTCCTCGCACCCGGGCGTGAACTTGAGCGCGGTCTCGGTGCCGTCGCTCGGATCGAGCGCCACGATACAGCCGCCCCCGCCCGCGCCGGTGAGCTTCGCGCCGAGGGCGTCGGCGTCGCGGGCGGCCCACACCATGTTGTCGAGCGACCGCGAGGAGACTCCGAGCGCTTCGAGCAGGCCGTGGTTGAAGTCCATGAGCCGGCCGAGCTCCTCGAGGTCGCCGTCGGCCAGCGCCCGCTCGCCCCGACGGACCAGATCGCCGATGCCCGAGACGGTGTCGGCCGCGAAGTCGTACTCCTCGCGGAGCGCCCGTACGCCCGCCACGAGCTCGCCGGTGTCGCCCGCGCCGCCGTCGAACCCGATCACCAGCGGGAGCGCCGGCGCCTCGATGGCCCGGCAGTCGTCGCCCTCCACCCGGACCGCGCCGCCGGTCGCCGAGCAGAAGGTGTCGGCCCGCGAGGCCTCGCCGTCCTGGACGGCGAGTTCGGCGCGATAGGCGCGCTCGGCGATCTCCTCGGTCGAGAGCTCGACGCCCAGTTCGCGGGCGCCGGCGTCGATGCCCGCGACCGCGACCGCGGCCGACGAGCCCAGCCCCCCGCCGAGCGGGATCTCGCTCTCGACGGTGATGTCGAAGCCGGCCTCCGGCGCGTCGGCCGCGTCGCGTGCCTGCTCGACCGCGGCGTCGACGTAGCCCATCCCGGCCTCGACCAGCGATTCCGCGACGTCTACGTCCGGGGCGGCGTCGCTCGCCGAGCCGTACTCCACGGTGAACCCGTCGAGGCTCAGATCCTCCGCCCGGACCCGGATGCGATCGTCGTCGCGCTCCTCGGCGGTGACCTGCGCGCGGCGCTCGATGGCGCAGGGCACCGCGGGCTCGCCGTAGACGACCGCGTGTTCTCCGAACAGATACACTTTGCCCGGAGCACTCGAAACGACCATGCGCGTGGGTTTCGGGCCGGGGATTAACACGTTTGCGGACCGCGTCGGCCGATTCGACCGATTTATGGTCGCCACGCGGTACGGTCCGCGTGTGACAACCCCACCCGAAACCGAGCGCCGGGACGTCGTCGAGACCGTCCACGGCGAGGAGGTCCGCGATCCGTACCGATGGCTGGAGGGCGACGACGAGGCGGTACACGAGTGGGTCGATCGGCAGAACGACCACACCGACCGCCACCTCGACGGCGACGCCCGCGAAGACCTCGCGCCCCGGATGGAGGCCCGCGCCGAGGTCGCCGACTACGGCGTGGTGGTCGCCCGCGAGCGGGGGTACTTCCAGCGGGTCGAAGCGCCCGACGAGGACCGCGCCAGACTCCTCTTTCGGCCGCGTCTCGACGCCGAGCCCGACGTGCTCGCCGACCCCAACGAGTGGGCCGACGAGGAGTCGCTCGACTGGTTCGCCCCCTCGCCGGACGGGTCGCTGGTCGCGTACGGCGTCGCGGAGGGCGGCGACGAGCAGTACGACGTGACGGTCCTCGACGTCTCGTCGGGCGAGGTCCGCGACGTGCTCCCCGACCGGGGTCGGACCGGCCCCGACGGGCTGGCGTGGACCGACGAGGGCTTTTACTACGTCGCGACCGGGTCGGCCGCCGACGGCGAGCAACTCGACAAGGAGCTACGATACCACGAACTCGGCACCGACGCCGACGACCCGGTGTTGACCGACGAGGTCGGCGAGCACGTCTGGCCCCAACTGGAGACCGAGGACGGGCGGCTCGTCGTCGCCTTCCACCAGGGGTGGACGACCTCGACCGTCCACCGCTGGGAGGGGTCGCCGACCGACGGCGAACTCGTCGACGTCGTCGCGGACGCCGACGCCTCGTTCCGACCGCTGGTCCGGGACGGCGTGGTCTATCTCCGGACCGACTACGAGGCGCCGAACGCCCGGATCCTCGCGTGTGACGTCGACGCCGTCGAGGTCGACCCCGACGACCTCCGGGAAGTGGTGCCCGAACGGGAGGCCATCCTGACCGACGCGGTGCTGGCCGGCGACTCGCTCGTCGTCCACGACCAGCGCGACGCCCACTCGTCGCTGTCGGTGTACGACCTCGACGGCGGCGGTCGCCGGGAGGTCGACCTGCCGGGGTACGCCGCAATCGGCCGGGGCGCGCTCCGGGGCCGACCCGACGCCCCCGAAGCGTTCTTCCGCGCCCAGTGGTTCGACCGCGCGCCGCGAGTCTCGCGGCTCGACGCCGAGACCGGCGAGACCGAGGTGGTCAGCGAGCGCGAGACGACCGACGAGGAAATCGACCTCGCGGTCGACCAGCGGTTCTTCGAGTCGGCCGACGGGACCGAGATCCCGGCGTTCGTAGTCCACCGCGAGGGGCTCGACCGCGACGGCGACAACCCGACCGTCCTCTACGGCTACGGCGGCTTCCGGGTCTCGCTCACGCCGAGCTACGACCGGTTCCGGACCCCGTTCTTCGAGGACGGCGGCGTCTACGTTCAGGCGAACCTCCGCGGCGGCGCCGAGTACGGCGAGGACTGGCACCGCGCGGGGATGTACGAGAACAAGCAGAACGTCTTCGACGACTTCCACGCCGTCGCGGAGGGGCTGATCGAGGCCGACTACACCAGCCCGGACCGGCTCGCCGCGATGGGCGGTTCGAACGGCGGACTCCTCGTCGGCGCGGCGATCACCCAGCGTCCCGACCTGTTCGGCGCGGCGGTGTGTGCGGTCCCGTTGCTCGACATGCTCCGGTTCCACGAGTTCCTGCTCGGCGCGTCGTGGACCACCGAGTACGGCGATCCCGACGATCCGGAGGCGTTCGCGTACCTCCGGGAGTACTCGCCGTACCACAACGTCGAGGAGCGAGCCTACCCGTCGGTGCTGTTCAAGACCGCCGAGGGCGACAGCCGGGTCCACCCGGGCCACGCCCGGAAGATGACCGCCCGGATGCAACACGCGACCACCGGCGACGACCCGATCCTGCTCCGGACCGAGACCGAGACCGGCCACGGCGCCGGCAAGCCAACCTCGATGGTCGTCCGCGAGAACCTCGACCGCTGGACGTTCCTCTACGACCAGTTGGGCGTCCAGCGGTAGTCGCCCGGACGCGAGCCGCGACCGCCGTCGCGGCGCAACGGCTAACTTTCCTCGCAGTGACGTATCCGATATGAAGCTCACGAGAACCGCCGCCGCCCTCGCGGGCGGACTCGGCTCCGCCGCGCTCGCAAACAGACTGCTCGCCTGGAAGGCCGGCGACCTCGACCCCGCGCTGGAGGGCCGTCAGGAGACCTACCGCTGGCGGGGGTTCGACGTCGCGTACACCGAGGCCGGCGACCCCGACGACCCGGACGTGCTGTTGTTGCACGGTGTCCACGCCGCCGCGTCGAACAAGGAGTTCGACCAGATCTGGAGCCAGCTCGCACAGACCCACCACGTCATCGCGCCCGACCTCCCCGGGTTCGGCCGCTCGGACCGACCGCCCCTGACCTACTCGGCGGCGCTCTACACCGCGTTCGTCGCCGACTTCGCCGAGGACGTGACCGACGACGCCGCCTGCGTGGCGTCGTCGCTGACCGGGGCCTACGCCACGCTCGCACAGCGACAGGCCGCGCCGTTCAACCGGCTGTTGCTGGTGTGTCCGACCGGTGAGACCGGCCCGCGCCGGACGTGGGTCCGGTCGCTGTTCCGGTCGCCGCTCGTCGGACAGGCGCTTTTCAACGCGCTGGTGAGCAAGGGCTCGCTCGACTGGTTCGACAACCGCGACGCCTACTCGACCGAGGCGAGCTACACCGAACAGGACGTCGAGTACCAGTGGGAGACCGCCCACCAGCCCGGCGCCCGCTTCGCGCCCGCCTCGTTCGTCTCGGGCTTTCTCGACCCCGACGCCGACCTCGGGGCCGAGCTGGCGGCGGTCGACGTGCCGGTCACGCTCGTCTGGGGCCGGAACGCGACCGTGACGCCCCTCGAAGAGGGCGAGGCGCTGGCCGAACGTGCGGACGCAAAGCTCGTCGTCTTCGACGACGCCCGACTCCTCCCCCACGCCGAGCACCCGGGTCCGTTCCTCGACGTGCTGTTGGACGAGCTCACCGAGGAGTCGATCGAAGAACGCGACGAGCCCGTCGAGGAGGGCGTCGAGACGTAGCTACCGGAAGACGAGGATTCGCTCGCCGGTCGTCTCCGTCCGGGCGACGTCCGGAGTCACCTCGGCGCCGACCGCCACGTCCTCGGGCGCGGCGTCCCGGAGCTGGCCGGTCAGCCGGACGCCGCCGAAGTCGACCACCGCGGTCACGTACGGGGTGTCGTCGTCGAACTCCGGGGCGGCGACGTGGACCGTCGTGTAGGTCTCGATCTCGCCGGTCTCGGCGAGCGGCGTCTCTCCGAGGTCGCCCGCCCCGCAGTGGGGACAGACCTGCCGGGGCGGCAACGAACCGTGGCCGTCCGGACACTCGAGGTAGAAGCCCTCGCCGGCCTCGACCGCGTCGAGGAAGTCGTCGAACCCCTCGTCGCGGACGCGCGTATCGTCGGTCATTCTGTCACCTCCAGAACGTGGACGGTGGTGCTCGCGACCGTCCCGCCGGCGTTGTGCGTGACCCCGACGTCGCCGTCCACGGCGTCGCTGTTGGGGTGGTCGCCCCGTAGCAGTCGGGTCATCTCGACCACCTGACTCGTGCCGGTGGCCCCGACCGGGTGGCCCTTGGCCTTCAGGCCGCCCGAGAGGTTCACCGGTCGGTCGCCGTCCCGGGTGGTCTCGCCGCGGGCCGCCGCGCCGATCGCCTCGCCGGGCGCGTAGAAGTCGAGGGCTTCGAGCGCGAGCACCTCCGCGATGGTGAAACAGTCGTGGACCTCCGCGGCCGCCACGTCCGCCGGCCCGACGCCGGCGTCGTCGTAGGCCTCCGCGGCCGCGCGTTCGGCCGCGGGCGTCCGAGCGAGGTACTGGCGGTCCTGGAGCGCCATCTTGTCGCCGCCCTGTCCCGTCCCGGTGACCGCGACCGGCGCCTCTAGCCCGTGGTCGTCGGCGTACTCGTCGCTGACGAGCACGACCGCGCTCGCGCCGTCGGTGATCGGGCAGGCGTCGTACAGCCCGAGGGGGTCGGCGACCATCGGGGCGTCGAGGGCCTCCTCGACCGAGATGGCGCGCTGGAACTGCGCATACTCGTTTTCGAGGGCGTTGTCGTGGTTCTTGACCGCGATCTCCGCGAGGTCCTCCCGGGAGCCGCCGTACGCCTCGAAGTACGCGCGGGCCATCAGCGCGTACGCCGCGGGGAACGTCATCCCGGCTCGGACCTCGTAGAGGTCGTCGGCCGCGATAGCGAGCGCCTCGGTCGTGCCCGCGGTTCCGAGGTTGTTCATCCGCTCGGCCCCGCCGACGAGCACCACGTCGGCCTCGCCGTTGCGCACGTCCTTGACCGCCTCCCGGAGCGCGGTGCCGCTGGAGGCGCAGGCGCTCTCGTAGCGGGTCGCGGGCGCGGTCACGCCCGCGGCCTCGGCCATCAGCGGGCCCTGATGGCCCTGGTGTTCGGCGAGTTCGCCCATGAAGTTGCCGTAGTTCAGTCCCTCGACCGCCGACCGGTCGACGCCCGCGTCGGCGAACGCGCGATCGGCCGCCTCCCCGAAGAGGTCCCGACCCGTCCGCTCGGGGTGTTTCCCGAAGTGGGTGAGGCCGACCCCAGCGACTCGTACGCCTGTCATACCGTCACGTACGACGCCGACGGTTAAGAAAACCGTTGGTCTCGGCGCGCGGTCGGGTCGGTTCGCCCGGACGGCCGGTCGGCGCCGACCGCGAGACCGAGGAGGTAGCTTTTCGTACCGCGAGTGAGTACCTTCGACCATGGGAATGAGGCCACCACCGTCGAACTCCGACGACGGCCCGGACGTCATCGAGTTCGGCATCGCCGAAGTGGCGGCCGCGCTCGACGACGGAGACGTGACGTTTCCGGCCACCGGCGAGGAGGTCGTCAGGGCGCTGTCGGATCCGGAGATCGACTACAACGCGAAGGGCCACGAGGTGCCCCTCTCGGAGGCTGTCGGCGACGTCGACCGCGACCGCTTCGAGAACAAACAGGAGTTTCTGAACGCGCTCCACCCGGTGTTCGAACGCTACCGAAACTCCCGGACGCCGGGCGTCTTCGAGCGATTTCGGGCCGCGCTCCCGCTCTGAGTCGGCGCCACGGGCGGCTCACTCTCGCTGGACGTCGGCCTCCCGCTGGGCGTCGTCCTGGAGCTCGGTCCGTCTGATCTTCCCGGTCACGGTCTTGGGAAGCTCGTCGACGAACTCGATCTCGCGGGGGTACTCGTGGGCCGACAGCTCCTCGCGGACGTGGGTCCGTACGTCGTCTTTCAGCTCGTCGTCGGGGTCGGCGTCGTCGCTCGCCACGACGTAGGCTTTCACGATGTTGCCGCGCTCGCGGTCGGGTTTGGGCACGACCGCGGCCTCCGCGACCGCCGGATGCTCGCCCAGCGAGCTCTCGACCTCGAATGGACCGATCCGGTAGCCCGACGAGATGATGACGTCGTCGGCCCGCCCCTCGAACCAGAAGTAGCCGTCTTCGTCCAGTCTGGCGAGGTCATCCGAGAGGTACCATTCGCCGTCCGGCCCGTCGACGAAGCAGTCGGCGGTCTTCTCGGGCTTCTCCCAGTAGCCCGCGAAGAAACACGGGTACTCGCCCCGCTGGGCGATCTCGCCCGTCTCGCCCGGCGGGAGCACCTCGCCGGTGTCGGGGTCGACGACCGCGGCCTCGACGCCGGGCAAGGGCTTGCCCATGCTCCCGGGCTTGAGCGCCATCGTCGGGTAGTTGTTGATGATCATGTTCCCGGTCTCGGTCTGGCCGTAGGTGTCGTGGACCGTCACGCCCAGCGTCTCCTCGGCCCAGTCGACCACGCCCGCAGAGAGGGGCTCGCCGATCGAGAGGGCGTGGCGCAGATCGAGGTCCGCGCCGTCGAGGAGTTCCTCGTTCTCCCGGAGCATCCGGTAGGCGGTCGGGACGCTGAACAGCACGTCGATGGGATGCTCGTCGAGCAGGTCGGCCCACGTCGCCGCGTCGAACTCGCCCTCGTAGGTGAAAAGCGACGTGCCCCAGAACCACGCCCCGAGGGTGTTGATCGGGCCGGTGAGCCACCCGAGGTCGGCGGTCGACCAGTAGACGTCGTCGGGCTGGAGGTCGACCGCGTACCGCTGGGTGGCCCCGACGCCCGCGACCCACCGGTGTTTGTGGAGGACGCCCTTCGCCGGCCCGGTCGTCCCGCTGGTGTAGTACAGGAGCGCGTCGTCCTCGCCGCCCGTCCGGGCGGGTTCGTACTCGGGACTCGCCTCCTCGAGCGCGTCGCCGAACCGGACGTCGCCGTCGGGGACGACCCCACCGCGGTCGACCGTCAGGACGTGCTCGACCGACGGCGCGTCGTCGAGGGCGTCCGCGACCGTGTCGCGGTTGTCAGAGGTCGTCACGACGACCGAGGCGTCACAGTCGTCGAGCCGGTAGGCGATGCCGTCGGGGCCGAACCGCTCGTTGACGCCGCCGAACACCGCGCCGCGCTTGAGCGTGCCCACCAGCGCGACGTAATGCTCGGGGATGCGGGGCATGTAGGAGAACACCCGATCGCCGCGCTCGACGCCCAGTTCTTCGAGGACGGTCGCGAACCGCCCCGACCGGTCGGCGAGTTCGGCGAACGTCGTCTCGGTCATCTCGCCGTCCTCGCTCACCTGATAGAGCGCGACCGACTCCCCGCCGTCGGCGTGTCGGTCGCAGACCTCGTGGCCGATGTTGAGCTCGCCGGGAGCGTCCCAGTCGGCCTCGGCGTACAGTTGGTCCCACGAGAACGACTCGCGTGCGTCGTCGTAATCGGGTAGGTTGTGACCGTCCACCATGCGCTCGGAAGCTACTCACGTCAGTGAAATAACTGTACCGGCGAGTCCGGAACGGGGAGCGACAGGCCCGCGACCTCACTTGAGCCGGCGCATCTGCTCGCGGTGGAGCGTCACGATGAGGTCCGACAGCACCCCGAACATCAGCAGTTGGACCCCGAACAGGATGGCGAACGCCGCGACCACCGCCAGCACCTCGTGGGAGACCCGCGGGCCGACGAACCACTCGTAGCCGACGTAGCCGGCGACCGCGACGCCGAACAGCCCGCTCAGCACGCCCACGCTCCCGAAGTAGAACAGGGGGTTGTTGGTCTTCGCGAGCTGGTAGAGGGTCAGCAAGATCACCCCGCCGTCCTGCACGGGATGGAGGTTGGTCTCGGACTCGTCGGGGCGGGCCTCGTACCGGATGGGGACGACCGTCGTCGGCACGTCGTGTTTCACGCACTCGACGGCCATCTCGGTCTCGACGCCGAAGCCGTCGGCGTCGAGGTGGAAGCGTTCGACCGACTCGCGGGTGAACGCCCGGTAGCCGCTCAGGATGTCCTCGAAGTCCTCCCCGTGGATCGTCCGGAACACCCAGTTGAACATCCCGTTGCCGGCCTTGTTCAGCCGAGTCATCGCACCCTCCTCCATGTCGGCGAACCGGTCGCCGATGACGTGCTCGTAGCGGCCCTCCAGCAGGGGTTCGAGCATCGCGTCGGCGTCCTCGGGCCGGTAGGTGCCGTCGCCGTCGAGCATCAGGACGTACTCGGCCTCGATGTGGCGGATCGCCTCCTGGATCGCCTGACCCTTCCCCGACCCGGACTGCTGGAGCACGCGCGCGCCGTGCTCGCGAGCGATCTCTTGTGTCCGGTCGGTCGAGTCGCCGTCCACGACGAGGACGTTCTCGAACCCGCGGTCGGTGAAGCCGTCGACGACCTCGCCGATCGTCTCGGCCTCGTTCAGCGTGGGGATGAGCACGCACACGTCCTCGCGTTCGGCCATTGACAGGGAGTGGTCACCACTCCCGCAAAAGGCTTACTTCTCGCACGCTCGCGGCGGTCGACCCTCGAACCCCAGCCGACGGCGGAACCCGCCGACCCGCCCGAGCGACGACCGTCAGCCTGTTATAATCCGATTTCGTAGTCGGGCGCATGAACGCTCTCGTCGCCGTCGCCGGCGCGCTGGTCGCGGTGACGGCCCTCCCGTATCTCGCCTTCCTCGCGCTGTACGCGTGGGTCCGCCCCGAGGGCTCGCCCGCCGACAAGCGCGAGGCCGAACCCGCCGTCAGCGTCGTCCTGCCGACGTACAACGAGTCGGGCATCGTCGAGACGAAACTCGACGACCTGCTCGAACTCGACTACCCGATGGAGAAGGTCGAACTGGTGGTCGTCGACTCCAGCGACGACGACACCCCAGAGCGCATCGAGTCGTATCTCGCCGACCGCGAGTACCCGGAACTCACCCTCATCCGCGAGGACGAGCGCCGCGGACTCGCGCCCGCGCTCAACGACGCGTACGCCGCCGCGGAAAACGAGATGGTCGTCAAGACCGACTGCGACTCCTACGTCGCCGACGACGCGCTCAGGGTGGCCGCGGCGAACCTCGCCGACCCCGAGGTGGCGGCGGTCACCGGGCGCAACGCCGAGGTGCTCGGCGGGAGCGAGGTCGAAGCGGGCTACCGGGGCGTACAGGCCCACGTCCAGACGCTCGAATCCCACCTCGACTCGACGCTCATTTTCCACGGACCCTTCTCGGCGTTCGAGAACGACGCGGTCGTCCCGATCGACCCGAACTCGCTGGCCGACGACACCGAACTCGCGCTGAAGATCCGACGGGGCGGCGACCGGGTCGTCTTCGACCCCGCGGTCCGCTACGAGGAGGCCTCCCACTCGGACTTCGGCAAGCGCCGCCTCCAGAAGGACCGCCGCGGGATGGGCCTGATCCGACTGCTCGTCCAGCACCGGGACGCGCTGGGCAAGTACGGCAACTACGGCCGACTCGTCCTCCCGTTCAACTGGTGGTTCATGGTCGTCTCGCCGTGGCTGGTCGCGCTCGGCGCGCTCGCGGTGACCGCGGCCGCGGTGTCGGTCGTCGGCCCCGCGGGGCTCGCGGTCCTGGTCGCTCTCGCGGGGTTCGTCTGGCTCGGACAGAAGGACCTGCTCGGGCCACTGCAGGCGATCTACGCCGTCTTCGACTCGCAGGTGTCGTTACTCCACGCCGCGGTCGAGTTGCTTCGGGGCAAGGGCGACGGGACGTGGGAGGTCGACGAGGAACTGCGCGAGGCGTTCGACTGAGATGGAGATCCTGCAGGTCGCGCCGCGATACCCGCCCCACACCGGCGGCGTCGAGACTCACGTCGCCGAGATCAGCGAGCGGCTCGCGGCTCGGGGCCACGACGTGACCGTGTTCGCCGCCGACGCCGGCGCCGACGTTCCGGATCGGGAGACGCGAAACGGCGTGTCGGTCCGGCGCTTCCGGGGGTTCGCGCCCGGCGGCGCCTTCCACGTCGCGCCGGGGATCGCCCGCGCGGTCCGGCGGGTCGATCCCGACGTGATCCACGCGCACAACTATCACTCGCTACCGGTGCTGTTCGCGGCGCTCGGCGCCGGCGACGCACGGTTCGTCGTGACGACCCACTATCACGGCGCGAGCGCCGGCGACCTTCGGGACCGACTGCTCTCGCTGTACCGACCGGTCGGCGGGTGGGCGCTCGGCCGAGCCGACGCCGTGATCGCCGTCAGCGACTGGGAACGCGGCCGGCTCCGCGCGGACTTCGGAGCCGAGGCGACCGTGATCCCGAACGGCCTCGACGTCGCGCGGTTCGCCGACGCATCGCCCGAACGCCGCGACCGCCCATACTTGCTCTGTGTCGGCCGGCTGGAGGCGTACAAGGGCGTCCAGCACGCGATTCGGGCGCTCGCCGACCTCCCGGAGTACGACCTGCTGGTCGCCGGGTCGGGCGACTACCGCCCGGAACTCGAAGCGATCGCCCGAGAGGCCGGCGTCGCCGACCGCGTGACGTTTCTGGGTTACGTCGCCGACGAGCGCCTGCCCGGTCTGTACGCCGGCGCCGAGACCTACCTCGCGCTCTCGTCGTTCGAGTCGTACGGCATGACGGTCGCCGAGGCGCTGGCGGCCGGGACGCCGTGCGTCGTCCGGGAGGCCGGAGCGCTGGTCGACTGGACCGACCGCGATGACTGCGTCGGCGTCGCGGACGTCGACTCTACGGCCGTCTCCGAAGCCGTTCGTGAGGCCGCCGAGCGCGACGCCCCCACCGCCGTACTGCCGTCGTGGGACGACGTGAGCGAGCGCGTGGCCGCGGTCTACCAATCGTAGGGCGGGCGGCGATCGGCCCCTCGCGGCCCGCCGGCCCGTACGAGTAGCGTTTTAACGGTCGCCCGACTTCGGGCAGGTATGAACGTCCTCCTCGTCACGGTCGACTCCCTGCGCGCCGACCGGGTGAGTCCGGATGTGATGCCCGCGACGCGGTCGTTCGCGGACGAGGCGCTGGAGTTCGCCGAGTGCGTCGCGAACGGCCCCTCGACGCCGGCGTCGTTCCCGGCCATCCTCGCGAGCCGATACTTCGCCAGCATCGAGGGACTGGGCCTCCCGGAACCGGGCTCGGACGACGGCATCAGGACGCTGGCCGAGTCGCTCCGGGACGCCGGGTACGCCACCGCGGGCTACACCGACAATCACTTCGCGAGCGGTTCGTACCGCTACGACCGGGGGTTCGAGTCGATGTACGACGCCAGCGGCACGACCGAGGCGGGGCGGCTCAAGCAGTTCGTCCAGTCGAACCTCGACAAGGACGGCGCGGTGTTCAAGACGATAGAGACGGTGTACAACCGCGCCGACGCGCTGTTCGCGACCGCGACGGGCAACGACAGCGAGTACGAGCGCGCCGAATCGCTCAACGACCGCGCCATCGAGTGGATCGGCGACCAGACGGGCGAGTGGTTCACCTGGCTCCACTACATGGACGCCCACCACCCCTACGAGGCGCCCGAGGAGTACCAGCGTCAGTTTCTGGACGAACCGCTCGACCTCGCGACCTGTCGCGGGCTCTCGCGGAAGGGGACCCACCATCCCGAGGCAGTCACCGACCGCGAGTGGGAGCTGATCCGGAAACTCTACGACGCCGAGTGCGCCTACGTCGACGACCAGTTCGACGCCTTACTGGACGCCCTGCGCGAACGTAACGAGCTCGACGAGACGCTCGTCGTCTTCACGGCCGATCACGGCGAACTCGTCGGCGAGCACGGTCACGCGGGCCACCCGCCGGAGTTCTGGGAAGGCGTCCTCCGGGTCCCGCTGATCGTCTCTCACCCGGCGCGAAACGACGTCGAGCGCGCCGAGCCGGTCGAGGGGCAGGTCAGACTCCTCGACGTCGCGCCGACGATCGCGGACGCGCTCGGTCTCGATCCCCACGCCGGCTGGGAGGGCGAGTCCGCGCTCGCGGTCGCCGACGGCGAGGCCGACCCCCGCGAGTACGGGTTCGCCGACGTCGGTCGCCAGATCGAGTACGCGCGGTGTTGCGCCCGGCGAGCCGACGGCTGGAAGCTCCTTCGCCACGCCGACGACGGCGAACTCTGCTTCGACGTGAGCGCGACCCCCGAGGAGCGCCCGGAGGACGACCGGTCTGGCGACGCCCCCGAGTACGGCGACCTCGCGCGCGCGCTCGACGACCATCAGGCGCGGATGAAGCGGTTGCGCGAGGGCGGCTCCGACGCCGTCGCCGAGGACGACGAGATGGTCGAACAGCACCTCAAAGACCTCGGCTACATGGAGTAGCTATTCGAGGTAGCCGAGTTCCGCGAGTCGGTCGCGGGTGTCGTCGTCGACAGACATCTGCTGGCCGCCGTCGACGCCCGATCCGAACCCGGAGAGTCCTGATTCGAGACGGTCTGGGACCGTTTCGAGCGGGTCTGTTTCGAGGCCGCCGTCGAGATCGAACGCCAGTCTCGTCGCCGTTTCGGGCACCGCGATCACTTTCTGGCCGTCTCGCCAGACCGCGCGTTGATTGTAGCCGTAGGCGGTCTCCTCACAGAGGAGCGGTCGGTCCCGGTCGGGGTCGGTATCGAGCGATCGACCGCTGATACCGGCCGGTACGTCCGCCCCGAGCGTCGAGAGCACCGTCGGCGCCACGTCCACGAGCGAGACCGGTCGATCCGAGCGCTCCGGATGGACGCCGGGCGCGCGTACCCAGAGGGGTACTCGGGCGACTTCCTCGAAGACGCTGTGGCCGTGGTCGGTCCCGTAGTAGCCGCGGGGATCGTCGTTGAGCCGCCGTTCGAGGTCGGGGTGCTCCCAGAACGCCTCGCCGTGATCGCCACACACCACGACGACGGTGTCGTCGTCGAGGTCCGCGAGTAGGCCCGCGAGCGCGTCGTCCGCCCCCCTAACAGCCGCATCGTACGCTCGGCGTCGGGCGTCACGGTACCGCTCGAACCCCTCGTCGCCGGTCGATTCGCGGAATCGCCAGTCCTCGACATTCTCGAGGTCCGGTACGCCGAACTCCGCTCGGTGTTCGTCCGGGACGTCGAGTGGCGCGTGAGGGTCGCCGAGGTGGAGGTGGCAGAACCACCTGTCACGCCCGGCGAACCACTCGCGAGCAGACGACACTCGCTCGGTCGCGTCCGTATAGCGGACGCTCACATGCTGAAACCGGTCGCCGACCGCCTCCTCCGCCATGGGAATCGCGGTTATCATCCCGGTGTCGTACCCGGCGCTTTCGAGCAGGTCGGGGAGCATCGGGACGTCAGTCCGCGGCCTACGGGGAAACTGTTCGGCCGAGAGGTTCCGCGGGTCGGGTTCGAGTCGGCCCCCGTGCTCGTGAGGATAGCGTCCCGACAGGACCGACGGAACCGAGGGAAACGTCCACGGGCTCGGCGCTTTCGCGTTCGAGAACGCGGCGGCGCCATCCGCAAACGCATCGAGCGTGGGCGTCGTCTCGCGGTCGTGGCCGAATCCCGAGACGTGGTCTGCGCGCAGGCAGTCGACGACGACCACGAGGACGTTACGAGGCTCATCCACCGAAACGCCCGTCCGAACGGCCCGGTCGCGTCGCTTTCGCCAGTGGCGCACGCGGTGTTTCAGGTCCATCCACGCGTTGTTCGCGCGGGGAAACCGCTTCAGGGGATTCATTCCAGATACCCAAGCTCTCGTAGTGTGTCTTCGACCTCCTCGCCCGCGCGCTCGCCGGCCGCGTCGGCCGCTGTCGGCGCCCCCGTCTCGATCGATCGATCGGCTGGCTCGCCGGCTAACACGTCGAATCGAACGTCGCCGTCGACGTCTTCGGGGACGGGCGCACCGAGATAGTGGAGCAGAGTCGGCGCGAGGTCGTACAGTTCGAGGTCGGCGCTCCCGGTCGCGACGTCCTCGCCCCACGCCGCAAACACCCCCGTGCGGCGGTGGGTCGCCAGCCACTCGGTGGTCTCGCCGAAGACACCGCCGCCGATCGCTTCGGGGGCGTCGACGCCGGTCGCGTACTCCACCACCAGATCCGGAGCGCGCGGTCGCTCGCCGGTGTAAACGTCCGCCGGATCGCGGACCGCGGCCGCGACCGGATCGCCCGACGGCGTTTCGAGCGCTTCGAGGTCGGCCGCCAGCGCCTCGGCGTAGGCGTCGGCCGCCTCCTCGTCCGGGAACGCGTCGCGGTTGACGTAGATCGGTCCGCGGCCGAGCGAGACGGCCTTCGTCTCGGTCCAGTCGATTCCGGCGTCCTGAATCGCCACGCGACCGCTCTCGCTCGGGAAGAACCGCTGGAGGGACTCGGGCACGAGCGACTGGGCGAGATTGACGAGTCCGAGCCGATCGACCAACCGCTTGAGCCGTTCTTCGGTGAGCCCGACCGACGCCAGCAGGTCGCGGGCCTCCGAGTCCTCGACGACGAGGTCGCCCCGCTCGGCCAACCACTGATTCACGAGAAAGATCTCGTCGATCTCGGCGAAGCCGTGGTCGCTCATGAGCACGACGGCCTCGGCGTCCTCGCGTGCGAGCAGGTCCGCGAGCAGGTCGTCGACGCGCTCGTAGGCCGCCCGGAGCTTCTCGGGGCGATCCCAGAGCCGGTGTTGGAGCGTGTCGGTCGCAAAGAGCGTGGTGTGGACCAGCTCGCAGTCTTTCTCGTCGGCGAGCCACGTCGCGGCGTCGAAGCGCTGTTCGAACAGATCGCGGGCCTCGGCGACCAACTCGTCGGGCGACGCCTCGTCGAGGACGAGGTCGGGCTTGACCCGGTAGTCGGGGATCTCCTCGAGCAGTTCCGTCCTCAGCGACGCGGGGCTGGTGAACGCCTTGCGCTCGCTTGCGGGGCTCCCCGCGATGATGAAGGGCCCGTCGTCCGTCGCGTTCACGCCCTCGTCCGCGCCGGCAGGGTGGGTCGTCGGCATGTTGATCACGCCCGCGCGCCGGTCGCGGTCGGCCAACACGTCCCAGTACTCGCGCGACCGGAAGTCGCTGGCGTCGTTCGCCGAGATGTCGTGGGTCGTTCTGTCGTACGCGAACCACTCGTAGACGCCGAGCTTCCCGGGAGTCTTGCCCGTCGAGTAACACTTCCACGCCGGGAACGTGACCGGCGGGAGCGTGCTCTGGAGGTCGCCCGCGACGCCCTCGTCGAGAATCCGGGCGACCGTCGGGAGGTGGCCCGCCTCGGCCCACGGTCGGAGCAGCGACCAGTCGGCCCCGTCGAGTCCGACGACGTAGACGGTCATGGGCGGACAATCGCCGGTCCGGCGTTAAAGTTCTTCGAGAACGTCGCGGTAGGCCGCCCGGAACGCGGCGGTTCGCGAGTCCCGATCGAACCGGCCGCCCCGGTCGCGGGCGGTCTCCGAGAGCGAGCGTCGGTCGGCGAGGTCGCGTTCGAAGTACCTGCGGACGCCGCGAGCGAGCGCGTCCTCGTTCGGTTCGACCACGAGCGACTCGTCGATCCGTCGGGCCTCCGATCGCGTGCCGGTCGTCCGTGTCACCAGCGGCGGGAGGCCGGCACGCATCGCTTCGAGCGTGCTCACCGGGAAGGTGTCCATCCGCGACGGCTGGACGAACAGCGAACCGGGCGCGAACGCGTCGGCGAGGTCCTCGACGTACCCCCGAACCCGGACGCCCGGAGTCTCGGCGTACGACTCCGGGTGTCCCCCGCCGACGACGTGGAGTTCCGCGTCGGGGAACGACTCGCGGACCCGGGGCCACGCGTCGACGAGCAGGTCGACGCCCTTGTACTCCCAAGGCCGCGCGACGGTCACGGCGACCTCCGAGCCGAGGCTCGGTTCGACGTCACCGAGCGCGTCGTAGGTCGACGGCTGGACGAACGGATGGGCGACCTCGATCGGGGTCTTCGGGCCGACCACGGGCCGGGTGAACTCCGCGGCGAACGCCGAGACCGCGATCACGCCGTCGATCCCGCGCCGTCCGGCCGCCCGGACCGCCGGCGTACCGAACGTCCCGATCAGCGACTTGAGCGCCGAGTCGCCCTCGAAGTCGGCGCTACCGAGCCGGTAGAGCCCGTGGTCCGCACAGAGATAGACCAGTTTGCCGCCGCGGGCGAACCGGCAGAGTAGTCCGGCGTACAGGGGTCGCGACCCCTCCACGATGTAGACGTCGTAATCGGGGTACGTGAGTCCGTTCAGCGCGTCCTCGGCGAGGGTACCGTCGAGGGGGCCGGCCGACCGCCGGTGGTAGTCGACGAGGTCCGCGCCGATCGCCTCCGCGAAGCCGCGGTGGGCGGGATGGGGGTCCTGGTGGAGCATCGCCACGCGGGCGGCGTCGGGGTCCATGTTCGGGACGCGGCGGGCCGAACGGTTAAAGTTCCCGTTCGTTGATCCCCTCCTCGGTAGTTCATGGGGGTCGAGAGATGGCGCCAGTGAGAGTTCCGAGAACCGAGTATCCGAACGTCCTCCTGCTAGTTTTCGACACGCTCCGGGCCGATGCGCTCTCCTGTGACGACGGCGCGTTTCCGGTCGAAACGCCGACCATCGACGGCGTGGCCGAGCGAGGGACGAGCTTCGAGAACGCTTTCGCAGTCGGGCCGTGGACGCCGCCGTCGCACGGAGCGCTTTTCTCCGGGCAGTATCCCAACCAGACCGGATTCGACGGCGCGTGGCCGACGATGCCTGAGTCGGTTCCGCTGTTGGCGGAGTGGTTCGCGGACCGCGGGTATCGAACCTTCGGCATTCCGGGGCCCGCAAAGATGGGATCGGCGACCGGGCTCGACCGCGGGTTCGAAGCCTACTACGAGGTCTACGAGGAAGTGGCCGAGCGACCGTCGGTCGCGTATCTCTATCAGCTCGTGACCGATCCGCTGATCCGCCGAGACTTCTTCAGGCTGGCCTCACAGGGGAACGACTACTACACCGAGATCAAGTTCGAGAAGCTTCGGGAGTGGCTCGCCGACACCCCAGAGCCGTTCTTCGCCATGGCGAACCTGACGACGGTCCACGCGCCCTACGACCCGCCGCGGCCGTACAAGCACGACCAGACGCCAGCGCTTTCCCGGCCCCGGTTCGGGCTAGTCGAGGAGTTGATCGACTCGCCGTGCCAGTACGACGACCCAGCGGTCGACGACGACAGACTGTTCGCCGCGGCCGACGGGGCGGGCGCCCAGAGCATCGCGTTGCGGTATCGAGACGATTCCTCGTCGCTGACGGAGGCCGAACTCGACGTGCTTCGGGAGTGGTATGCCGCGAGCCTCCGGTATCTCGACGACCGTCTCGGCGCGTTTCTGGAGTGGTTCGAACGCGCGGGACTCGCCGATGACACTGTCGTCGTCCTCACGTCCGATCACGGCGAACTGTTCGGCGAGCACGGTGCGCTGTACCACGGCAACTTCCTCTACGACGAGGTGACACGCGTCCCGCTCGTGTTCGCCGGTCCCGGCGTTCCGGAGGCCGATCCCCGCGACAAGCTCGCCTCGCACGTCGACCTGTTCGCGACGCTCTGTGAGCTCTGCGGGCTGGACGCTCCTGAGACGGCGGGCGACTCGCTGTTCGGCGGCGACGCTCGGGACGCCGTCTACGCGGCCGAAGCGCCCTCGGATCTGTCCGATACCGAGGCCGTGGACGAGGTTTCGGCCGAGACGCTCCGGGCGTTCGAACTCGGTCGCAAGTCGGTCCGAACCGACGAGTACAGATTCGAACTCCGGTCGGACGGCACCGAGATCCTCTACGACCTGCCCGGCGAGTCAGTCGTCGCCGAGCCCGACGAGTCGGTCGTCGCCGACCTTCGGGCGCGAGTCACCGAAGCGCTCGGCGAGCGCTTCGAGAAAGCAGGTAGCGAGAGCGACGCCGACTACAGTCCTGGCGTCGAGCGCAACCTCAGGGAGCTGGGGTATATCGAGTAGCGCCGGAGAAAAGCAGTTTTAAGCCGGCGGGTCCGGTCGGTCGAGACATGCAGACGTTGCTGGTCGGACTCGACGCCGCCTGCTTCCCCGTACTCCGACCGCTGTTCGAGGACGGTGCCCTCCCGCACCTCGAATCGCTGTTCGACGACGGGGCGACCGGGCGACTGGAGTCTCAGATTCCGCCGTGGACCGCGAGCGCGTGGCCGTCGCTGTACACCGGAACGAACCCCGGCAAGCACGGCGTGTTCGACTTCCTGCGGTTCGACGGCTACGACTGGGACATCGTGAACGCGACCGACGTTCGACAGCGAACGCTCTGGGAGTACGCCGACGCGGCGGGCCTGACGAGCGTGGTCGTCAACGCCCCCGTCACGAGCCCGCCGCCCGACGTCGACGGCGCGGTCGTCCCGGGCTACCTCGCCGCCGAGGATCCGGACTGTCACCCCGACGGGATTCTGGACGACGTGCGCGAGGCGGTCGGCGACTACCGCGTGTACGCCCGCCGCGAGACCGACGAGACGGCTGGCGACGACCGGTTCGAGGACTACCTCGAACTCGCTCGGATGCGCGGGGCCGCGTTCCGGTATCTCGCCGACCGGTTCGGTCCCGAGTTCGGCTTCGTCCAGTTCCAGAAGACCGACGCGGTGTTCCACGATTACCCCGGCGACCACGGGAAGGTCCGGCGCATCTACCGGGCCGTCGACGAGCAGATCGGCGCGATCCTCGACGAGTGCGACCCCGACACCGTCGTGGTCGCCAGCGACCATGGCATGGGCGAGTACGACGGCTACGAGTTCCGCGTCAACGAGTTCCTCCGGGAAGCGGGCGTGGTCGAGACCACCACCGGCGGTCAGGGCGTCCCCTCGTGGTTCCAGATCAAAGACGAGCGCTTGACGGGGGGCGCCGAGCAGGGGGCGTCGGGCCATCCCGTGCTCGAACGGCTCGCGGCGACGGCGGCGACCGTCGGGCTGACCTACCAGCGCGGGAAAGCGGTGCTCGAACGGCTCGGGCTCGCGGAGTTCGTCGGTCGCCACGTCCCGGTCGGAGCGGTGTTCGCCGCGAGCGACGCGGTCGACTTCTCGGCGTCGCGAGCGTACCTCCGGTCGCCGTCGGAACTGGGCGTCAGGCTGAACGTCGAGGGGCGAGACCCCGACGGCGTCGTGGCGCGAGACGAGTACGATCGGGTCCGCGAGGAGGTGATCTCGCTCCTGTCGAGCGCGACCACGCCGACGGGGACGCCGGTGTTCGAGGAAGTCGTGCCCCGGGAGAAGTACATCGACGGCCCGTACGCCCAAGAAGCGGTCGACGTGCTGGCGGTGCCGACCGACTTCCAGCACGGCCTCTCGGCGCTCGTCGGCGAGCAGTTCGGCGAGCCCGAGCCGTGGAACCACAAGCGACACGGCGTGATCGCGCTGGCGGGCGAGGGCGTCGACTCCGGAGCGGACCTCTCGGGCGCACACCTGTTCGACGTCGCGTCGACGGTGCTGGCGACTCTCGACGTCGCGCCGGCCACGGTGATGGACGGGGACCCGCTCGCCGCCGTCGACGCCCCCGACGAGCGATCCTACCCCGACTACGAAGCGGCCACGCAGGCAGCCACCGAGGACGCCGACGTCGCCGAGCGCCTCTCCGATCTGGGGTATCTGGAGTAGGACCAAACTCCTTTTGGCCGGGCCCCGCGTTCGCCCCCACATGATAGTCCTCGGACTCGACGGCGCGACCCTCTCGGTCATCGAGCCGTGGGTGGAGTCCGGCCGCCTCCCGAACTTCGAGCGTCTGCTCGACGAGAGCGTCAGCGGGGAGTTAGAGAGCACGGTCCCCGAGATCACCGTCCCGGCGTGGCCGGCGTTCGCGACCGGTCGGGAGCCGACCGACCTCGACATGTACGGGTTCACCCACTTCAACCGGGAGACCCGCGAAAACGACCTGAGCCACGACGAGTTCGTCCCCGGTAAGATGTGGGACGCCGTCGACGATCAGGACGGGTCGGTCGTCGTGTTCAACATCCCGGGGTCGTACCCCTGGCAGGCGATCGACGGCACCATCATTGCGGCCGCCCCCGAGTACAAAGACGAGTACGCCCACCCGCCAGCGCGGTGGGACGAACTCGTCGACCTCGTCGACGGCTACAAGCTCCGGAACGACCAGCCGCCGGGGTCTCGCGAGTACGTCGACGAGAGCCTCGACCTGGTCGACAAGCGGTTCGAGGCGTTCGAACACTTCATCGACCGCGAGGACCCGGAGCTCGCGGTCGGGCTGATCCGAGCGACCGATCGGGTGGCCCACCACTACTGGGGCGCCGAAAGCACGCCGCCGGCCGCCTCGGACAACGAACTCTTCGAGGTCTATCGGCGGGTCGACGAGCGCCTCGGGGAGTTTCTCGACGCCCACGCCGACAAGGACCTCATCGTGATGAGCGACCACGGCTTCGAGAAGGTCCGCTCGAAGTTCGCGCCCAACGTGGTGCTCGAACGAGCGGGGCTCGTCTCGCTGACCGAGTCCGGCGACGCGACCAAGGCGGCGATGGGGACCGCCCGAGACGCCGCCAGCGACCTGCTCGGGAAGGCCGGCCTGCTCACGCTCGCCCGTAAGCTGGTCCCCGAGAGCGCACTGACCGGCGTCCCGACCGGCGACGCGCTCGGCCTCGACAACGCGTTGAGCACGGGTCGAATCGACTGGGCGGAGACGACCGCGTTAGCCGACGTCGGACAGAAGACGACGCTAATCTACGCGCTCGCGGACGATCCGGACGAGATCGACGCGATCTGCGAGCGCGCCGAGTCCGCGCTCCGGGACGGGGCCGAAAGCGAGGGCCTCTCGGTCCGGTTCGACCGCCTCGACCGCGGCGGCCCCCACACCCCGGATCTCGCGATGGTCATCGAGACGCCCGAAGTCCACGCGTCTTCGCGGTTCGACGTCGACGACCTCCGCTTCGAGGTCGACACCTCCGGACACGCCCGCGAGGGGATCTTCCTCGCCCGGGGGCCGTCGTTCCGCGACGGGACGATCGAGGGCGCGCGCATCACCGACATCGCGCCGACAGTGCTCCACGCGCTCGGCTACCGTCTCCCCGAATCGATGGCCGGCGACGTACTCGACGTGTTCGCGTCGGGGAGCGACCTCGCGACCCGCGACCCCGAAAGCTACGACTTCGTCGGCGACGCGGCCGTGACGGGCGACGGCGTCGCCGGCGACGAGGAGAAAGAAGGCGAGGTCAAAGACCGACTCCGAGAGCTCGGGTATCTGGAATGAAGATCGGCGCGGAGGTCTCGAAGCGGTTCGTCACGAACGTCCTCGGGACGGTGGCCGGCTTTCTCGGCACTGTCTTTTTCACGCGCGAACTCGGGTTCGGCGGCATCGGGACCTACGCGGCGTACTTCAGCCTCCAGATGATCGCGGCCAACGTCTTCAGCTTCGGACTCTACCCGGTCTTGGTCAAGCGGGTCAGCGGCGGTGACACCGAAGCGAGGGAGTTCGCCAGCGGCGCGCTCGTGTTGCTCGCGGGCGTGGCGGCGGTCGCGGCGCTGTCGGTCGCGTTCCGGGGAACGATCAACGGCCTGCTGGGGGTGGACGTCGCGCTGCTCGTCCCGCTCGGCGTGCTCACCTGGGGACTGTTCCGGCTCTCCGGGTCGTTTCTCGAAGGCAAACAACGCGTCGCGCTCGTCGGCGCGATAGAGAACGGCCGGTACGCTCTCATCGTCCCGATCCAGGCCGCGCTGGTCGTCGAGGGCCACGGCGTCAGGGGACTCGTCTGGGGGCTCATCGCGGGACAGTTTCTCACCTTTCTGGTATCCTACGTCGGGTTCGCACGGGTGGTTCCGGCCCGGCCCTCGGTAGCGCTGTTCCGGTCGTTCGTCGGCTTCTCGAAGTACGCCTACGTCCGGAGCGTCTCCAGTCAACTGTTCAAGCAGGCCGACTACCTGCTGATCCAGCAGTTCGTCGGTCCGGCCGCCACCGGCGTGTACAAGAACGTCTTCACCCTCACGGAGGCGTCGATGCTGTTCTCGTCTGCGCTTGCGCAGGTCGCCTTCCCGCAATTCTCGGCGCTGAACGAGGCGGGCGACGACGAGGAGGTGGGTCGACTCCTGTCGGCGGTGTTCACCTATGCCGGGCTGTTCGCGGTTCCGATCGTCGGCGGGGGCGCGGTCATCGGGAACGCGCTCCTGTTGACCATCTACGGCGAGAGCGCCGGCACTGCGACGCTTCCCGTGCTCGGGGCCGTCGGACTGGCGAACGCGCTCGTCCCGGTGCTCGCGGTCGCGAACCTGATCAACGGGTACCGAGAGGGCTTAGAGAAGTTCTTCCTCGGGACCGGGCGCCCCCGGCTCTACGCCGCGAGTGGCGTGCTCCTCATCGGGGTGTACGGCGTCTCTGCGGTCCCGCTCACGATCTGGTTCGGCGCGTGGGGCGTCGCGTGGGCGACCGTCCTCGCGTTCGGCGCGAGCGTCGCCACCATGCTCGTCTTCCTCGACGAGTCCGTTCCGGCGTCGACCTACACCGACGTGGGCCATCAGGTGGCGTCGATGGCGGTCATGACCGCCGTCGTCTACGCGCTGAAGCTTCAGCTCGGCGGGGCGGCCGGAGCGGTCCGGATCGCGGCGTTGCTCGCGGTCGGCGGGCTGACATACTTCGGCGTCCTGCTCGGGCTGAGCGAACGCATCCGGATCGACGCGGTCGCGGTGCTTCGAGACCTCAGGGGTCAACTGCTTTCGTGAGCCTCGTCGCACCGGAGGGGACCGGGAAAACGACACCCGTGCCGGCTCCAGATGACAAGGCTTATGCGGGTTTTGCCAGTTCTTTCGAGTCAATGAGCCAGCAGACTGAGCAGGTCGACGACTCGGCCGAGTCGGCCGAGTCGATCCTCGACGCGTTCGAGGACTGGTATCACGTCCCCGTGCTCGCCGCGGCGATCGCCTTCATGCTCTGGGTGCGTGTCCAGTCGTACGAGAACTTCTTCCGCGACGGCGAGGTCTTTTTCACCGGCGCGGACGCGTGGTATCACCTCCGACAAGTCACCTACACGGTTGCCAACTGGCCG
The DNA here is from genome assembly GCF_004765795.1 of Halorussus marinus. GTDB lineage: Archaea > Halobacteriota > Halobacteria > Halobacteriales > Haladaptataceae > Halorussus > Halorussus marinus. Next base: position 569,978 of record NZ_SBIV01000001.1, on the reverse strand, counting down.
AGCACGATGCCGTTCGACCCCTGGACGTACTTCCCGTTCGGCACCAGCGTCGGCCAGTTCGGGACGCTTTACGACCAGTTGGTCGCGACCGCCGCCCTGATCGTGGGGCTCGGTAGCCCCACCGAGCAGACGGTGGCGACGACCCTCCTCGTCGCTCCGGCGGTGCTCGGGACGCTCGTCGCGATTCCGACCTACCTGCTCGGCAAGCGCATCGCCGGCCGCCCCGGTGCGCTGTTCGGCGTCGTCGTGCTCGCGCTCCTTCCGGGCACGTTCCTCCGGCGGAGTCTGGTCGGGTTCTCGGATCACAACATCGCCGAACCCCTGTTTCAGGCGTTCGCGGTGCTGGCGATGATGGTCGCGCTGAGCGTCGCCGAGCGCGAGAAGCCGGTGTACGAACTCGTTGCGGACCGTGATTTCGCGGTGCTTCGCCGACCACTCGGCTACAGCGTACTCGCGGGGATCGCGACGGCGCTCTACCTCTGGACGTGGCCGCCCGGCGTCCTGCTGATCGGTATCTTCGGCGCGTTCTTCGTGCTCAAGCTCGCGGCCGACTACCTCCGGGGGGTCAGCCCCGACCACCTCGCGTTCGTCGGCGCGGTCAGCATGAGCGTCACCGGGCTCCTGATGCTCGTTCCGCTCGGCACGTTCGATTTCAGTCCGACGAAGTTCTCGCCCCTCCAGCCGCTGCTCGCGTTCGCGGTCGCCGGCGGCTGTGTCTTCATGGCGTGGCTCGCCCGAGTGTGGGACGCCCGCGACCTCAACGCCACGCTGTACCCGCCCGCGATCGGCGGGATCATCGTCGCCGTCGTCGGCGCCGTCGCGGTCGGCGCGCCCGGCCTGTTCAACCTCGTTCGGAACAACGTCCTCCGCGTGATCGGACTGGGAACGAACGCCCGGACCCGAACTATCGGCGAGGCCCAGCCGTTCCTCGCAGAAGGCCCCGGAGGTGTCCAGCCCCAGTACGGCATCAGCGAGTTCGACGTCATCATGCAGGAGTACGGCCTGATGCTGTTCACGGCCGCCGTGGCCGCGATCTGGCTGGTGTGGCGGACCTACCGCACCGACGACCACAGCGCCGAGAAACTGCTCGTGCTCGTCTGGGCCGCGTTCATCGTCGCGGCGGCGTTCACGCAGGTCAGGTTCAACTATTACCTCGCGGTGCCGGTCGCCGTGCTGAACGCCTACCTCGCCGGTCGCGTGCTCGCGATCGCGGACTTCACCGACCGCGAGTCGCTCACCGACGTCGACGGCTACCAGGTGTTGTCGGTCGTGATGGTCGTCCTGCTGGTGTTGCCGGTGCTCGTCTTCCCGGCGACCGTCGGCAGTACGGGCGTCGCCAACATCGACCAGACCAACACCGCCATGCAGGCGGGCGCGAACACCGGTCCCGGCGAGATCGCCGACTGGGACGGCTCGCTCGACTGGCTCGCCAACGAGACGCCCGAGGAGGGGACGTTCGGCGGCGCCGACAACGAGATGGACTACTACGGCACCTACGACCAGAACGACGGTGACTTCGACTACCCGGCCGGCGCGTACGGCGTGATGTCGTGGTGGGACTACGGCCACATCATCACCGTCCAGGGCGAGCGCATCCCGAACGCCAACCCGTTCCAGGAGGGCGCGACTACCGCCGCGAACTACCTGCTCGCGCCCAGCGAACAGGAGGCCAACGAGGTCATCGAGACGCTCGGCGACGACGGCGAGGAGACCCGCTACGTGATGGCCGACTGGAAGATGGCCGAGCCGACCTCGAAGTTCTCGGCACCCACCGTGTTCAACGAGAACGTGAGTCGGTTCGACTTCTACACGCGGGTGTACTCCGGGCTGAACGACGAGCAGACCCGGCCCCGGATCGCCTTCCGGATGAAAGACCAGCGCTACTATCAGAGTCAGGTCGCGCGACTCTACCTCTATCAGGGTAGCGCGGTCGAACCCAGCCCGGTGGTCGTCGACTACGACGCGGTCTCGGGGGTCTCCTCCGACCAGATCGTCGGTACGCCCTCGGGCGAGAACGCGACGGTCGTTCGCAACTTCGACACGATGCAGGAGGCCCGCGAGTTCGTCGAGGAGGACGGCACCGCCCAGATCGGCGGGATCGGGCCGTTCCCGAGCGAGCGCGTCTCCGCGCTCGAACACTACCGGCTGGTCAAACAGAGCGAGTCCTCGGCCACCAGCTCCCAGCAGTACGTCCAGACGCTACGCGGCGAGATGCGCCTGCTCCAGCAGGCCGGCGTGAACCCGAACCGCATCCTCCGGACCTCGCCGTCGTGGGTCAAGACGTTCGAGCGCGTCCCCGGCGCGACCGTCGAGGGCACCGGCCCCGAGAACGCCACCGTGACCGCGCGAGTCCAGCTGTCGCCGACCGAGGCCAACTCGACGTTCACCTACCGCCAGCAGGCCCAGACCGGTGCTGACGGCGAGTTCACGATGACCCTGCCGTACTCCTCGACCGGGTACGACGAGTGGGGCCCCGAGCAGGGCTACACCAACACGAGCGTGCGGGCGACCGGTCCGTACGAGTTCGTGACCGGCCAGTCGTTCGAGGACGGCAACATCACCTTCTCGAACGCCACTGCCGACGTGACCGAAGCGCAGGTCATCGGCGAGAACGACTCGGCGACCGAGGTCGCGCTGACCGAGGAGTCGATCCAGCTCCGCCAGGACCAAAACGAGACGGCAACCAACGAGACCGCCACGAACGAAACTGTGACGAACGAAACCGTCACGAACGAGACGGCGACCAACGAGACCGTCGAGAACGACACGGTCGCGAACGAGTCGAACGCCTCCGCGCTCGCGTCGCCGGGCGCGGCCGCCGCCGAATCCCGGCCCGCGCCGGCCGACGCGCTCCCCGATCGCGAGGAGACCGCGCCCGCCCGCGCCGGCCTCGTCGGAGCGTTCGCGGCGACGCTCCTCTTCGGCAAGCGCGACTGAGCGGTTCGTTCCGTCGAAAGCCGAACTGTTTTCCCCGCGGTCGACGTATCCGGGCCCAATGCGAGCGTGGCTCTCCGTCTATCTGAAGGGCGTGTTCATGGGCGCCGCAGACGCCGTCCCCGGCGTCTCGGGCGGCACCATCGCGCTGATAACCGGAATCTACGAGCGGCTGGTCGGCGCGATCGCGGCGTTCGATCCGGCGGTGCTGGCCGACCTCCCGCGCGCGTACGACGCCCGGGCTCGCGCCCGGATCGCCGAGACCGTCCGGGCGATGGACGTCGCCTTCCTCGCGGTGCTCGGCGCGGGGGTCCTGACCGCCATCGTCGGCGTCACCGGCGTCGTCGCCGGCGTCGAGGAGTCTTCGCCCGCCGTGCTGTTCGCGTTCTTCTTCGGCCTCATCGCCGCCTCGGCGGTCGTCCTCTGGGGAGAGGTCAGACTCGACACCCGCGACGAGCGGGCGGCCGCGATCGCGGGGCTGGTCGGCGCGTTCTTGCTGGCCGGCGAATCCGCGGGGGCCGCGGTTCCCCACGCGCCGCCGGTGCTGTTCGTCGCGGGCGGGATCGCGATCTCCGCGATGATCCTGCCCGGCGTCTCGGGGTCGCTGTTGCTCATCCTGATGGGCCAGTACGTGTACATGAGCAACGCGCTCCACGAGTTCATTGCCGAACTCGTCGCGATCGCTCGGGGCGGCGCGCTCGAGGCCGCGCTCGGGCCGGCGATCGCCGTCGCCTCGTTCGTCGCTGGCGCGGCGGTGGGAATCCTCACGTTCGCCCGCGTCGTGAAGTGGGCGCTCGCGACCCGCCGCCAGGTGACGCTGACCTTCCTCGTCGCGCTGATGGTCGGCGCGCTCCGACTTCCGGCCGCACGCATCCTCACCGCCGAGGGCGCGTGGCCGGTCGAGCGCGTGGCCGCGACCGTCCTCGCCGGGGTCGCGGGCGCGGTCGCGGTGTTGCTCATCGATCGCTACACCGACGATCTGGAGTACGTCGACGAGGACCCGGCGGAGCCGACGCCGGCGCCCGGCACCGATTAACCGAACAGTTCGCCGAACGGGGCGTCGTCACCGAGCGACCGACTACGCCGCGTCGGCACCGACCACCGCCTCCTCGATCACCTGGAGCGGGTGGCGGATCTCGTAGCCCGTCCCGTGTTCCATCTGCATCGCGCAGGTCGGACACTCGGTCAGGCCCGTCTCGGCGTCGGCCGCCTCCATGTGGTCGAACATCTCGGCGCCGATCTCCATCGAGACGTCGTACTTCTCCTCTTTCCAGCCGTAGGTGCCCGAGATGCCCGAGCAGGAGTCCCCGACGTCCTCGGCGTTCGCGCCCTCGAGGGCGTCGAGCAACTCGACCGCCTGCCCGTCGAGGCCCTGATTGCGGGCGTGGCAGGGCGCGTGGTAGGCGAAGGCCGCGTCGTCGACCTCGGCGTCGGCGAGCGCCCCCTCGAGGTCCTCGTGGACGCGGAGGTATTCGAGCGCCTCGTAAGTGTTGGCGGCGACGCTCGCGGTCCCCTCGAAGTCGAACAGTTCGGGGTACTCCTGGCGGAGCGACAGCGAACACGACGTACAGGAGGCGATCACGTCCGCGCCCCCCTCGATCGCGGCCGCGAGTTCGGCGACGTTGGTCTCGGCGGCGCGCTCGGCGTCGTCGAGCATCCCGTTCGCGAACATCGGGGTGCCCGAGCACTTCTGGGGCGGGACCAGCACCTCGTAGCCGAACGCCTCGAACACCCGGACCATCGCCTTGCCGACCTCCGGGGTGTTGTAGTTCGAGTAACAGCCGTGGAAGTACGCCACGCGCTTGTCGTCGCGTTCGACGTTCGGGCCGCCTCGTTTCTCCCACCACTCCCGGAACGTCTCGGTGGCGAACTCGGGGAACTCTCGCTCGCTGGTGATGCCCAGGACCTTCTCGTTGAACAGCTTCGTCACGCCCAGCCCCATCACGAAGTTGGTGAGCCTCGGGACCTTGCTTCCGAGCGCCGCCAGCGTCCGATAGTTCGACAGGATGCGATTCCGGACGTACTCCCGGGAGAGCTTGTCCATCTGCTCGTCGACGAACGATCCCCGCGCGGTGTTGTGCATCTGCGAGAGGGGCACGTCGGAGGGACACGCCGAGTCACACCGCATGCAGTTCGAACAGCTCATCACCGACTCGTCGATGTCGCGGTCGTCTTTCCGCTTGAGCCGCCACTGTTCGGGCCCCTGAAACTTCGGGCCGGGGAACTCGTCGTCGACCGCGGCGACCGGACACGACGTGTCGCACGTCGAGCACTTGTAACAGTCGTCGCTGCCCGGCCGCAGGTCCATCGACTCGCTCTCGGGGAACACCTCGATGGGTTCGAACTCCTCGGCGGAGTCGGTCGGTTCGTCCTCGCGGAACTCGCTCGCGCCGTCTGGGTTCTCTGCGTCGCTCATGAATCACTCACCTGTCGGGCCGCCGCGCGTCCGGCCGCTCGACCGGTCGCCAGCGAGACGCCCGCGCCGGACTTCTCGGCCGCGAAGTCGTAGCCTCCGAGCACGCCGCCCGCGGCCCGGAGATTCGCGTGTTCGGGGTCGCCCCGCGCGTCGAGCGGGCGGAGGTCGCCGTCGGTCGCCACCCCGAACCGGGCGAACGCGTGGTCGCCGAACGCGTCGTCGTCGAACCACTCGTAGCGGTCGGCCGGGTGGGGGACGTGGCAGTCGAACACCGGCTCGCGGACCGACTCGCGGTCCGAGTCGACGCCTTTCCCCACCAGACCGCCGGTCGCCAGCACGACGCTCTCGGCGTGAAACGGGATCGCCGCGCCGTTTCGCTCGACCCGGAGCGCCGCGATCTCGCCGTCGGCGCCCGTCTCGTAGCCCGCCACCGGGTCGCCGGTCGTGAACCGGACCCCCGCGTCCCGGCAGGCCCCCCGGAGCGCGCCTTCGAGGCGCATCCCGGGCAGGCTCGGCGGCCCCGTCGGCACCTCGAAGACCGCCGCGCCGAGTTCGGCTTCGAGGTCGGCCCGGATCGAGGGCGTCTCGTGGCGGCCGAGCACCGCCGGGAACCCGACGCGCTCGGCGTCGCCGAGTCGGGGTTTCACGACCGCGGCGAGCGCGCCGCGGGCCGGGAGCGAGGTCGAGACCCCCGACGGATCGTCGCCGGCCTCGAGTCGCTCGTCGGCGTCGAGGGCGTCCGCGAGCCGGGTGACTCGGGCGTCGGCGCGGAACGCCCCGGGGAACCGGACGGTGACGCCCCGAACCTCGAACGGGACGCCGGCCGCCCGGAGGTGGTCGGCGGCGAGCGGGGCGTCGAAGTCCGTGACCGTCTCGAAGCCAACCAACAGCGTCTCGCGGGGGTCGCTGGCGAGTCCGGGCGCGACGCTCGCCGGGTATCTGGCGGTCGGCTTGACCGTACCGCCGTGGGTCGGGACGAGGGCGTTGCGGTCGGTGTGGCCCCCGCGGTAGCCGTCGACGGCCTCGTCGAACAGCGAGAGCGCCGCCCGGACGCCCTCGAGGCCGACCGCGGTGTACGGGTGGTCCTCGGGGAGGTCCGGAATCGCCTCGAAGGGATCGGCGAGCGGTCCGGCGTCGCCGGCCGGGGACTCGCTCGCGTCACTGTCCCCCGAGGACCCGCCGGACCGCGGTGGGTACCCGAGCACGTCCACGAGCCCGCTCGCGCTCCGGAGCGTCGAGTCCTTGTGGGAGATGACCCGGACGGTCGCGCCCTCGCGTGCGGCCGCGAGCGCCGCAGTCATCCCGGCGATGCCGCCGCCGACGACCGCCACGTCGTCTTCAATCGCCATCGGCGCCCCCCGCGTCGAAGGCCGCGTACTCGACCGACGCGCCGTCGGCGGGGTCGCGGTCGCGGTTCATCGTCGTCGCGTGGAGCGCGTAGGTGAGCGCGGCCTGCGAGAGCTGTTCGCCCCACAGGGCGTGGCGCTCGCCTTTCCAGCGCTCCTCGAAGAGCTCGTCGAGGGCCGCCCGGGCCTGTGGCTCGCCGTACTCGGGGTGGAGTTCGGCCGCCATCCGGTGACAGCACAACCCGCCCTGACAGTTGCCCATCGAGGCCCGAGTCCGGATGCGGACCGCGTTGAGGTCGGTGCCCGACTGGTCGATGGCGTCCCGGACCTCCGCTCGCGTGACCGCCTCGCAGTCACAGAGTACGGGATTGGGGCCGTCGGTCGAGAGCACCTCGTCGGCCCGCGAGCCGAGCCGCTGGACGCTCCGGCGGCCGACCGGCGAGCGCAGGCCGAACTCGTCCATGTACTCTCTGAGGACGGTGAAGTCCTCGCTGCCGGGCAGGGGCTCGTCGGCGGTCCGACACGAGGCCGACACCCCGAGCTCGGCACAGACGTGGTCGGCTATCTCCTCGGCCATCAGCCGGTAGGTCGTGAACTTCCCGCCGACGATCGACGCGAACCCCGAGAGGTCGTCGCGCTCGGCGTGGTCGAGTAGGAAGTAGTCGCGAGTGATGTCGGTCGGGTCCCGGGTCCCGGTCCCGGGCGGCTCGTAGAGGGGCCGGACGCCCCAGAACGACCGCACCGTCCGGGCCTCCCGGAGGATCGGGACGAGCGCGCTCAGCTCGTCGATCATCAGGTCGACCTCCCACCGCTCCTCGGAGTAGTCCTCGGGGTCTTCGACCTCCACGTCGGTCGTGCCGAGGATCGCGGTCGTCTCGTGGGGCACCACGATGTCGGCGTCGCCTTTGGGTCGACACCGGTTGACCACGGTGTCGACCTGCCGGCAGTTCATCACCACCATCGCGCCCTTCGAGGGCCGGACCGCGACGTCGACGCCCGCGAGCTCGCCGATCTGTCCGGCCCACGCGCCGGTCGCGTTGACGACGTACTCGGCGGTGATCCGCTCGCGCTCGCCGGTTCTGGCGTGCTCGCGCTTGCCCGGCCCCGAGTCGTGGCGCACTTGGACGCCGAACACGTCGTCGCCGTCCGCGAGCACGTCGACGACCTCGGCGTGGGTCTCGATTCGGGCGCCGTGGCGCTCGGCGCTGGCGGCGTTCGCCACGCAGAGCCGGAAGGGGTCGACCGCGCCGTCGGGCACCCGGATCGACCGCTTGACGTCGTCGGTGAGGTACGGCTCCTCGGCGCGGGCTTGCTGGCCGGTCAGCACCTCGGCGGGGATTCCACACTCCCGACAGCCCGCGAGCTTCTCCTCGAAGTACTCGTCGGGGTCGCCCTCGAGCTGGACGAACTGGCCGCCGGTCATCTCGACGCAGTGGCCCGCGATCTCCCGGAGCACACGGTTCTCCGCGATGCACTCCCGGGCGCTCGACTGGTCGGAGACGGCGTACCGCCCGCCGCTGTGGAGCAGTCCGTGCATCCGGCCGGTCGTTCCGTGGGTGAGGTTGCCTTTCTCGACGAGGGTCACGTCGAGCCCGCGCATGGCGAGGTCGCGGGCGACCCCACACCCCGTCGACCCCCCGCCGACGACGACCACCTCGGTATCGGTCATTCGGTCAGAGGTTGGTTGGAAGCCACTTGAGCCCATCGCTCGTTGCACCCCTCCGGCGGTCGGCCGACGACGGATCCCGATCGTCGTCAACACTTATGCTATCGAGGTCCGTGCCCTACACAGACGCGGTCGTCCGAGCGACGTATCGAGGCGGCGAGCTCGACTCCGACGACCGTCCACGGGACCAGAATGTCATCCAACACATACGTCGGCGCCATCGACCAGGGAACCACCGGCACCCGGTTCATGGTGTTCGACCACGACGGCACCGTCGTCGGCGAGGCCTACGAGACCCACGAGCAGATCTACCCCGAGCCCGGGTGGGTCGAACACGACCCGCTCGAAATCTGGGCGAACACCGAGGCCGTCGTCGAGGCGGCGCTCGCCGACGCCGCCATCGAGGCCGACCGGCTCGCGGCCATCGGCGTGACCAACCAGCGCGAGACGACGCTGTTGTGGGACCGGGACACCGGCAAGCCGGTCCACAACGCCATCGTCTGGCAGGACCGGCGCACGACCGACCGCGTGGAGCGACTCGAAGCCGAGGGGAAAGTCGAGGAGATCCGGGCGAAGACGGGGCTCGAAGCCGACGCGTACTTCTCGGCGACCAAAGCCGAGTGGCTACTGGAGAACGCCGACCCGATCAAGACCCAGCGCGCCCGGCCGGCCGACCTACGCGAGCGGGCGGGCGACGGCGAGATCCTGTTCGGGACGATGGACTCGTGGCTCGTCTACAACCTCACCGGCGCGCACGTCACCGACGTGACGAACGCCTCCCGGACGATGCTTTTCGACATCCACGAGATGGCGTGGGACGACAAACTCCTCGCGGAGTTCGACGTTCCCCGGGCCTGCCTGCCGGAGGTCCGCCCGTCGAGCGACGAGGACTACTACGGTACGACCGACCCCGAGGGCTTTCTCGGGGCGGAAGTCCCGGTGGCGGGCGCGCTCGGCGACCAGCAGGCCGCCCTGTTCGGCCAGACCTGCTTCGACGCCGGCGACGCCAAAAACACCTACGGGACGGGGAGCTTCTTCCTGATGAACACCGGCGAGGAGGCCGTCGACAGCGACCGGGGCCTGCTCACGACGGTGGGGTTCCAGCGGTCGGGCGCGCCCGTCCAGTACGCCCTCGAAGGGTCGATCTTCGTCACCGGGGCGGCGATCGAGTGGCTCGAAGACATGGAGATCATCGACAACCCCTCCCAGACCGAGACGCTGGCCCGGAGCGTCGACTCGACCGACGGCGTCTACGTCGTCCCGGCGTTCACCGGGCTCGGAGCGCCCCACTGGGACCAGCGCGCCCGGGGCACCATCGTGGGGATGACCCGCGGGACCCGCCGCGAACACGTCATTCGGGCGACCCTCGAAGCCATCGCTTACCAGACTCGGGACGTGGCCGAGGCGATGATCGAGGACAGCGGGATCGAGATCGCCGACCTCAAAGTCGACGGCGGGGCGGTCAAGAACAACTTCCTCTGTCAGCTTCAGGCCGACATCATCGGCACCGACATCGTCCGGCCGGAGGTCGACGAAACCACCGCGCTCGGGTCGGCGTACGCCGCGGGGCTCGCGGTCGGCTACTGGTCGGACCTCGACGCGCTCCGGGCCAACTGGCGGGTCGACCGGTCGTTCGCCCCCCGCCTCGACGCCGAGGAGGCAGACGCGAAGTACGAACGGTGGGGCGAGGCGGTCGAGCGCTCGCGCGACTGGGCTCGCGACGGCGGTGACGTCTGAATGGCGTGGGCGGAGCTGTGGACGGTCGAGATACTGCTCGCGGCGTTCGCGGGCGGCGCGTTCGGCGCCGCCCTCGGGGCGCTCCCCGCGTTCGTGTTCACCGGCTTTCTCGTAATCGCCGGCGAGACGGCCAACCTCGCCGGAAAGGCGGTCGCGAGCGCCGTCGACCCCGCCGCGGCGGGCGAACTCGGAGCGATCGGTCTCACCGGGTCGGTCGCGTTCGGCCCCGCGTTCTCGCCGGCGGTCAGCTTCGCGGGCGGGGCGGCCGCGGCCGCCTACGCCGCCGAGCGGGGGTACGTCGACGCGCCGTTCGACTACCACGACGCCAAGAACATCGCCATCGCACACGGGAGCCGCCCGGACGTGCTGGCGGTCGGGGGCGCGTTCGGCGTGCTCGGCCACTGGCTGACCGTCGGCTCGTCGACGCTCGGACTCCCGTACGACCCCATCGCGATGGGCGTGGTGCTGTCGGCGGTCGCCCACCGGCTCGCGTTCGGGTACGACCTCGTCGGCGACGTCAGGGGCGGGCTCCTCGACATGGCGCCGTTCGAGGACGGCGACCGGCGCGTGGCCGGTGACGCCCCGGCGGCCGACGGCGGCACGGACGCGGCCCCCGGCGCCGAGGCCCCCGCCGGCCGGTTCGTCGTCGAGCCGTGGCTCCCCCACCAGTACCGGTGGGTCGAGGTCGCGACCCTCGGGCTGGTGGTCGGCGTCCTCGCGGCGTACGTCGCGTATTCGACCGGGAGCCCGTTTCTGGCGTTCGGGATCAGCGCCGCGAGCCTGCTGTTTCTGAATCTCGGCGTCGAGCAGACCCCGGTCACCCACCACATCAGCCTGTCGGCGAGCACGGCGGCGCTGGCGCTCGCGCCCGCCGGAATGGCGGTCTCGCAGGCGCCGCCGTCGGCGGTCGCGAGCGCGATTCCGCTCCTGTCGGCGCTCGCGGTCGGGGCGGCGTTCGGGGTGGTGAGCGCGCTCGCCGGCGAAGTCGTCCAGCGAGTCTTCTACGCCCACGCCGACACCCACTTCGACCCGCCGGCCGCCGCCATCGTGATCGCGACCCTGCTCGTCTCGGTGCTGGCGGCCCTCGGGGTCTTCCCCCAGAGCGTCTGGGTCCCGGCGCTCGGCTGAACCCGGACCGAACGACCGTTTTTAGTGGACAACTCGCCTTCGATGGGACATGGCGCGCCCGCTCGTCCTCGACATCGACGGCACGATGACCCGCCCCGACGACTCGGTCGATCCGCGCTTTTTCGACGTCCTCCCCGAGTGGGACGCTCCGGTCGTCCTCGCGACCGGGAAGGCGTTCCCCTACCCCGTCGCGCTCTGTCACTTCATGTACCTCGAACAGAACGTCATCGCCGAGAACGGCGGGGTCGTGCTCGCCCGCGGGGAGGTGACGCTGAACGGCGACGGCGAGGCCCCGCGCCGGGTCGCCGAGGCGTACGTCGAGGCGGGCCACGACCTCGGGTGGGGGCCGGCCGACCTCACGAACCGGTGGCGCGAGACCGAGATCGCGGTCGCGCGCGACCAGCCGCTGGGCCCCCTCGAAGAACTCGCGGCCGAGCACGGCCTCGAAGTGGTCGACACCGGCTTCGCGTACCACGTCAAGTCCGCGGGGATCGAGAAGGGCCGCGGGCTCAAGTCGGTCGCGCGACTGCTCGATCGCGACCCCGCGGAGTTCGTCGCGATCGGCGACTCGGAGAACGACGTCTCGACGTTCGGCGTCGCGGGCGACTCCTACGCGGTCGCGAACGCCGACGCGAAAGCCAAGCGCGCGGCCGACGTGGTGGTCGAGGAGTCGTACTCCGAGGCGACGCTGGGCGTGCTCGACGAACTCCGGGGCCGGGAGTAAGCGGCCGGTGATCGGTGCGACGACGGTCGAGCGTCCCACGCTTGACGAGCCGATCGAACGGGGAAGCCTAAGTGTTGAAAACCCAACATACTTTTGTCGATATAATAAACTTATATGGACATGAGCGAAACACCGAGTCAATGAGCGACGAGCGGACGATCGACGAGGGGGTTGGCGGCCGCGACCTCGAACTGTACCGCGAACTCATCGAGAACTCGAACGACGTGGCCGCGGTCCTCGATCGGGACGGGACGGTGACGTTCGTGAGCGCTACGGTAGAGCGCGTGCTGGGTTACGAGCCCGACGAGCTTGTCGGTGAAAACGCGATCGAGTACCTCCATCGAGACGACCGCGAGGCGATCACAGAGAAGACCGAATCGCTTCGGGCCGACCCCGACGAGGCCCGGACCGTCGAAGTCCGATTCGAGCGGGCCGACGGCTCGTGGTGTTGGCTCGAGTCGACGATGCGAAACCGGCTCGACCACGACGCCATCGAGGGCATCCTCGTGAACAGCCGCGACATCACCGAGCGCAAAGAGCGCGAGCGCAACCAACGGAAGCTCGCCGAGGAGTATCGCGCGCTGCTCGACACCTCCGGCGACGCCATCTTCCTCCTCGACGTCGAATCGGTCGACGGGGACACCGAGTTCCGGTTCGTGCAACTCAGTTCCGGATACGAGACCCAGACGGGACTGACCACCGAAGAGGTGAAAGGGAAAACGCCCCGGGAAGTGTTCGGCGAGGAACGGGGCGCGGAGCTCGAGGCGAACTATCAGAACTGCGTCGACCGGCGCAAGCCGATCTCCTACCAAGAGGAGCTGTCGATCGCCGAGGACGCGCGGTTCTGGCAGACCAACCTCGCGCCGGTCGTCGTCGAGGGCGAGATCGTTCGGATCGTCGGGATCGCCCGGAACGTCACCGATCGGGTCGAGCGCGAGCGCGAACTCCGCCGAAAGAACGACCGGCTCGACGAGTTCGCGAGCGTGGTCTCTCACGACGTCCGGAACCCGCTCAACGTGGCCCAAGGCCGGGCGGCGCTACTCCGGGCGGAGTTCGAGAGCGACCACCTCGAACCGCTCGCGAGGTCGCTCGACCGGATCGAGTCGATCATCGAGGACACGCTGGTCCTCGCCAGAGAGGGCGCCGCGGTCGGCGACACCGAGCCCGTCTCGCTGACCGACCTGCTCGGGTGTTGTTGGGGCGTGGTGGACTTCGAGGACGGGAGCCTCGAAATAGAAGACGACCTCACGGTCCGGGGCGACCCGGATCGACTGCGTCACGTCTTCGAGAACCTGTTTCACAACGCCGCCGAACACGCCGGCGAGGACGTGACCGTCCGGGTCGGTCGCGACGGACCCCGAACGATCTACGTCGAGGACGACGGTCGGGGGATTCCGGCCGACAGGCGGAGCGTGATCTTCGAACCCGGCGAGTCGTCGTCGGCCGACGGAACGGGGTTCGGTCTCAGCATCGTCAAACGGATCGCGGAGGCCCACGGGTGGACGGTCACGGCGACCGAGGAGCGGACGGGCGGCGCCAGATTCGAGTTTCGCAACGTCGAGATCCGCTGAATCCCGACGCCGTCGGCGCGATTCTCGCCGACCGGGCGGGCGCGAGATCGGCCCGCGTCGGCCACGAGACCACTCCGGGAGATTCAAGAACGCCGCCGCGCATTCCACTACCGATGCGGCACGACCACCTCACATCCGCGAAACAGCTCTCACGGGCCGACATCGAGTCGGTACTCGACCGCGCGGCCGAGATCGACGCCGACCCGGCGGCGTTCGGGGACCGCCACCGCGACGCGGTGCTGGGGCTGTGTTTCTACGAGCCGAGCACTCGCACCAAGATGAGCTTCGAGACGGCGATCAAGCGCCTCGGCGGCGACGCCGTCGACATGGGCACCGTCGAGTCGTCGTCGGTCACGAAAGGCGAGAGCCTCGCCGACACCGCCCGCGTCGTCGAAGGGTACGCCGACGCGCTGGTGTTGCGCCACCCCAGCGAGGGCGCCGCGAAGATGGTCAGCGAGTTCGTCGACGTCCCGCTGCTCAACGCCGGCGACGGCGCGGGCCACCATCCGACCCAGACCCTGCTCGACCTCTACACCATCCGGGAGAACGCGGGGCTCGACGACCTGACGATCGGGATCATGGGCGATCTGAAGTACGGTCGGACCGTCCACTCGCTCGCGTACGCGCTCACCAACTTCGACGCCGACCAGCACTTCGTCAGCCCCGAGAGCCTCAAACTGCCCCGAAGCGTCCGGTACGACCTCCACGACTCGGGGGCGAACGTCCGGGAGCACACCGACCTCGACGCGGTGCTGTCGAGCCTCGACGTGCTGTACGTCACCCGGATCCAGCGCGAGCGGTTCCCCGACGAAAACGAGTACCGCGCGGTGGCGGGCGAGTACGGCATCGACCTCGAAACGCTGGAGTCGGCCCGCGACGACCTCACGGTGATGCACCCGCTGCCGCGCGTCGACGAGATCGCGCCCGAGGTGGACGGGACCGACTACGCGACCTACTTCGAGCAGGCCCACAACGGCGTGCCGGTCAGGATGGCACTGCTCGACCAACTGCTGGAGGCAGACCGATGAGCGACCACGAACTCCGCGTCAGCAAGATCAGAGACGGTACAGTCATCGACCACATCCGCGCCGGACAGGCGCTGAACGTCCTCGCGATCCTTGGCATCCGCGGGGCGTCGGGCGAGACGGTCAGCGTCGGGATGAACGTCCCGAGCGACCGGATGGCGAGCAAAGACATCGTCAAAGTCGAGGGCCGCGAGCTCAGTCAGGACGAGGTGGACGTGCTGTCGCTCATCGCGCCCGAGGCGACGATCAACATCGTCCGCGAGTACGAGGTGGTCGAGAAACAGCAACTCGAATCGCCCGACCGGGTCGTCGGAGTCCTGTCGTGTCCGAACCGCAACTGCATCACGAACGCCGACGAGCCTGTCGAGACCGCCTTCGACGTGCTCGCAGACGGGGTTCGGTGCGAGTACTGCGAGACCATCGTCCGCGACGATCTGGCGTCCCACATCGCGGTCGAATAAGTCCCAATTATTCGCGGCTCAACGCGGGGTTACCCGCGAAAACGGTCGGAACGGTCGCTTTCGTTTATCCGTCGTCTCCGAGTAGGAACGTCGAATGAAGACGAGAGTCACGACTGCGGTCGCGCTGGCGGTACTCGTCGCGATCGCCGGGGCGGGGGTCGCGGTGGGCGCGGGTCCGGTCCCGAACGACGACACGCCCGACGATCCCGCGAACGCGAGCGCTCCCGACGGAACCGACCGCGCCGCCCAGTACAAGGTGTCGCTCCAGAACCTCACCGTCGAGACGTGGCTGATCCGGAACTCGACGGTGCGAAACGCGTCGATCGACGAGGTGGTCGTCCGCAACGCGACGACCGTCGACGGGGCGACCCAGAACGTCACGCTCACGAACGCCTCGGTGGGGCGGTTCGTCATCGACCGCGGCCGGCTCACGAACGTGACCGCCCGGACGCTCGTCGTGCGCAACCGGTCGGTGCTCGACGTGCCCGGCGGCGACCTCTTCGACCCGAACGTCCAGAACCGGGTCATCGAACGCCACTGGACGCAAAATCAGACGGTATCGGGCGTCGTCATCGACCGCATCGTCGTGGACGCCGCCGTCCTCTGTGGGGACGCGACGCTCGGCCAGCGCTCCGAGGCGAGCCGTCGGACGACCGACGACGACCGAGACCTGCCGGCGATCACGGTCCAGAACGGGACCGTCGAGGAGGCGCTCGTCATCCGGGGCGAGGCGACCGACTGGTCGGTCGGCTCGATCGAACGTTCCGAGGCGGCGAACGCGAGCCTGCCCGACGGCTGCGATCGAGGGTGACTCGCCAGAGAGCGAACCACTTACCCCGTCTCGGGCGCAATCGGAGGTATGTTCGGCGTCGTGACGCGCAACGAGGACGAGCTCGAGTGGTCGGAGTTCGACGCGGCCTTCTACGAGGTCAAGGACGTGACCGGCCGGGCCGCCGAGCCCGTGGCGGGCGGGACGAACATGATCTCGTGTTTCGGCGACAACGCCGCGGTCGAGGCCGACCCCGAGCTCGCGCCGGTGTCGGCGGACGGCGAGCGCGCGACCCGCGAGCGCCCCTACTTCGACTGGGCGTACGTCTGTCCGACCCGCGCGGACTACCGCGAGGGAATCTTGGAGATCGTCTCGGACGCCGCCGCCCAGAACCCCGACGTGCGGCTCGACGACGTCGGGTTCCCGCGCGCCGAGTACTGTCACTGCGAGCGCTGTACCGCCCAGTTCGAGGCCAGCGACTTCGACGATCGCTTCGCGTGGCGCGCCGACGTTATCACCGAGTTCGTCGCCGAGGCCGCCGACCGGATCCCCGGCCGGACGTACCTCACGCTCTATCCCGACCCGTACCCGGGCCACCTCTACGAGCGGGCGGGCCTCGACCTCGATGCGCTCGCCGAGTACGTCGACGAGTTCGTGGTTCCGCTGTACGACATGGCCTACACCACCACCTACTGGCTCGAAACAATCGCCAGCGGGTTCGAAGACGCGCTCGACGCCCCCTTCAGCGTCGAGCTCTACGCGGTCGACGTCGACGTCGACAACCTGATCCACGCCGCGGAGGTCGCCGACGCGTACGCCGAGACGGTGCTGTTCGGCTACGACGCCTCGAACGCGCGGGCCGCGCTCCGTCGGCTCAAGGCCGAGTCCCGCGACGGCGTCTCGCACGGCTGACGGCGAACGCGGTTGGCCGGACGGGTGGAGAAGGGTTTTTCCCGAGGGGGTGAGAGTCGGCGGATATGACCAGTGGTTTCGACCTCGACCTGAACGCGGTCGAGCAGGAACTGGAGCGCGACGACGCCGACGCCGAGGGCGACCGCCGGATCGTACTGGGCGTCCTCGACGGGACGACCGACGACGACGAGTGGTTCCGGGCCGTCGAGCGCGGCGACGTGGTCGTGCTGGCCGTCGAGGGCGAGCTCTCGGAGCTGGCGGCCGACCTCGCCGAGAAGGTCAAAGGCCGGGGCGGGAACCTCGTCCACTTCCGGGAGTTCCTGCTCGTGACCCCCGGAGACGTGACCATCGACTCCGACCGGCTGTGAGCCGTCGGACGAGCCCGATCACCGCTCGGACAGGAACCGCTTGAGTAGCGGGGCGGTCTCCGACCGGAACGCGCTCGGATCGACCCCGGCGTCCCCGTCGAACAGCCGGGTCTCGCGCGCGATCGTCTCGATCGTCCGCTCGTACATCGCGTCGAAAGTGATCGCGATCCCGCGGTCGGCCAGCTCCCGGGCGAGCCGCTCGAACCGGGCGTCGGTCGCGTGCCGGCGGACCAGCTCCGCGACCGGCGCCTCGACGGGCGTCGGCTCCGTCAGTTCCCGAACGTCGGGGTCGACGAGCGCGGCGCGGTCGCCGGTCTTGTTCCGGACGACGACGCCGGCGGCGGGCCCGTCGTACCAGTCCGAGTCCGGGATCTCGTAGGTCGAGGGGTCGAAGTCGGCGGCCCTAAGCTCCTTTTCGAACGCGTTCACCGCCGCGAGTCCGAGCCGGTCGTAGATCCGCTCGACGGCGTCCGGCGAGAGGAACCGGTCGTCGGCCGCCGACCACACGTCGACGCCGAGGAACGGCGGGGTGCGCTCCCAGTCGTAGGCCACGGCGCGGTACGTCGTCGCCACCCCGAAGAAGACGGCGTCGCCGGCGCTTTCGAGCGCCCCGCGGAGCGACTCCCGGTCGAGTCGCTCGCGGACGTGCCGGACGGCGTGGCGGACCGCCAACGGGATCGCGTCCGAATCGTATGTGCGGTCGCGACTGCCGAATGCGATCTCGCCCGACTCCCGGAGCCGAAATCGGAGGTGAGCGCCGTCGATCAGCTCCTGGAGCCAGAGGTGGCCCCGGTCGAACAGTCGGTCGGGCGCGTCCTCGACGCCGGGAATCGACGGGTACTGCTTCATCGGGACGGTTCCACGTTCGGGCCCTCGCGGTCATAACTCCTCGCATCGGGCCGAGTCGGCCGACCGACGACGTTTTACGCTCCGGCGCCGACTCGTCGAGGATGGATTCTGACGAGGTTCGCCGCCAGTGGGCAGAGCGGTCGGGCGCGTACTCACCCGAGTACTACGCCTACTACGGGCCGAACGAGACGAGCGAACTCATCCGCGCCCGACTCGACGCCGCCCTCGACCCCGACGCCGCCGTCCTCGAACTGGGGTGTAGCTCGGGCCGCCACCTCGCTCACCTCCTCGAACACGGCTACGAGAACCTCCACGGCGTCGAGATCAACGACGAGGCGTTCGACGTGATGGCCGACGCCTACCCCCGACTCGCCGAGGAGGGGACCTTCTACGCCGACGCGATCGAGGCGGTGGTGCCCGAGTTCGAGACGGGGCAGTTCGACGCGGTCTACTCGGTCGAGACCCTCCAGCACATCCACCCCGACGACGAGTGGGTGTTCGACGAGATCGCCCGGATCACCGACGGACTGCTCGTCACCGTCGAAAGCGAGCGCGCCGACGACCCGACCGACGACGGGCGCGCCTCGACCGACGCCGAGTCCGGCGGGGCCGACGACACCGAAGTCGCGGCGGTCGACGGCGCGGCCGTCGAGGACGTGAACTACGTCCACGACGAGTTCCCGCTGTACTACCGCGACTGGGAGCGAGTGTTCGGCGAGCGGGGCTTCGAGGAGGTCACGACCACCGAGACGAAACGCGACACGCTCCGGGCGTTTCGCGCCGACGGCTACTGAACGGTGAGGAAGTGGCCGTCCGGATCGCGCACGCGGGCCCACTCGTCGCCCGTCTCGATCTCGCAGGCCCGGTCGGCGACGGCATCGACGACCGCCTCCGGGTCGTCGGCCGCGAAGCCGACGTCGACGTGGACGCCCCCGCGAGCGTCCGCGATGCCGAGTTGGGGCTCCCAGAGTTCGAGCGCGACCGGGCCGCCGAGTCGGACCCGCCGGCGTTCGTCGCCCCGGTCGGTCACCTCGAAGCCGAGCGCGCGGTAGAACGACTCGGCCCGCGAGAGATCTTCGACTTCGAGCGCAATCTCGAACACGTCCGAGATGGGGGCGCCACCCCGGCCACAGCTCCCGATCTCGACGCAGTTGCCGTCGGGGTCGTAGAAGTACAGCGATCGGGTTCCGCCGAAGTCGAACTCGGTGAGATCGAACGACGCCGCGAGGCGGTCGTACCACGCGTCGTAGCGGTCCGGCGGGGTCGCGAGCGCGTAGTGGGTGTGGACCCCGCCGCGGGGCACGTCGCCGGGCTCTCGAAGGACGAGAGTCGCGTCCCCGACGTCGAACGCAACCGCGCCGTCGCGGTCGTCGACGGCCGCGAGGTCGAGATGAGTCTCGTAGAACTCGCGGGCGCGGTCGAGGTACTTCGCTTCGAGCGCCAGCCAACTGAGTGCCGAGAGCATCGGTGACAGTACGCACGGCGCGCGCTTAAACGACCGGACTGTTTTGTGAGTCGGGTCCCAAAGACGGGTATGGCACTCAAACGGAGCGGACCGGCGACCGACTACGAGGAGATCGATCGGTGGGACGACGGCGTGGGCTGGATCGCCTACCCCGACGAGACGATGCGCCGGGCGAGCCACGCGCTCGCGACCGGCGGGGACGACGACGAGGAGTCGGCGGTGTGGCTCATCGACCCGGTCGACGCCCCGGAGATCGACGACCTGTTCGCGGAGCTGGGCGACGTCGCGGGGGTCGTCGTCTTGCTGAACCGCCACTACCGCGACGCCGACGAGATCGCGCGTCGCCACGACGTCCCGGTCTACGTGCCGTCGTGGTTCGACACGGTGCCCGCGATGGACGCCGAACTCCGGCGACTCGACGGACGAGTTCCCGGGACCGACTACCGGCTGTTCGAGGTGTTCGACCGGTTCGGCTGGGAGGAGGCCGCCCTCTACGACGAGACCGGGGGGACCCTCGTGGTTCCCGAGGCGGTCGGCAACGCGCCGTACTTCACCACCGGTCGCGAGCGACTCGGCGTCCACCCGATGCTGCGAGCGATCCCGCCGTCGGCCCTTCGCGGGCTCCGGCCCGAGCGAGTGCTCGTCGGGCACGGGTCGGGTGTGCTCTCGGGCGGCGACCGTGCGCTCGCGGACGCGCTCGACGGCTCCCGGCGGCGCATGCCGAAGCTCTACGCCCAGAGCCTCCGGATGTTGCTCCGAGGCTGACCGAACGTTTCCACCCGGCTTCGGACGGTAGCCGATAATTTTTTATTCCCTCTGCGTGTTTGGGGCAATATATGTGTCTCGTCCGAGCCTCGACCGTCGGGGCCCCAGCGGGTGGTCGAGCGTGACCCCCTCGTTCGACTCGCCGTCGGACCGAGACGGCGTGGTGATCCGCGACCACGTCGAGCGCCGAACGTACACCCTCTCGACGTCCGGCGGGGTCGACCCCGACCCGATCGATCCCGACTCGCTCGGGTTCCCCGTCGACGCCGCGGTGTCGGTCACGACCGACACCGTCGTCCTCCCGACGTTCGTCGGCGCGTTCGTCCGAGACGCCGACGGCGCGATGCGGCTGGAAGTGTCGAACGACACCAGCGCCCGGCTCCCAGACGGCGAGTACGGCATCGAGCTGTGCGCACCGATGAAGCTCTACCTCGGCGTCGAGGGCCCCGTAGAGGTGCTCGCGACGCCCGAGCGCATCCGGTTCGAGTTCGCGCCCGGGACCGAGGTCCGCATCGGCGCGCGCTCGCACCACGAGCGCCCGCCGGGGACCGTGACGACCACCGACGACCCCGAAGACGTGCTCGCGGCCGTCTCGACGCTCGGGACCGCGCTCAAAACCACCTCGCCCGAGCGGAGCTTCCCCACGCTTCGAGGCCACCCGCCGCTCGTCGAGCGCGGCGACGACCTCCGGGTGCCCGACGACCTCGACGTGCCCGACACCGGCGTCCGGATCGAGCTTCCGCCCGAGCGCCGGTACGCGTACGTCGCCGCGCCGCTCGCGCTGTATCTCGGCGCGGACCTGGTCGCCGCCAACGCCCCCAGAATCGTCACCGACGAGGGCTTCGAGCACAGCCTCGACGGCCGGCGGGGGTTCGAGGGCGAGGTCAAGCGCGTGCTCAAGCAGACGTTCCTCCTCGACTGCGTGACCCGGACCGAGGGCTACTACCCGGTCGACCTCCACGAGCGACAGGGCGTCGAGCCGCTGGTCGACCTCGACTTCGCGGACCTCTACGACCGGTCGCTCGCCGAGCGACTCCAAGCCCACCTCTCGGTTCCCTACGAGGTCGTCGAGGAGTTCGTGCCGACGTGGAAGCTGACCGCCCACGTCGAACCCACCCCGGAACACGTCGCGGCGCTTCCGTTCCTCGCCGACGACCTCGCGGTCGTCCGGACGCCGCGAACCCGGGAAGTGACCGCCCAGTCGTCGTCCCTCCCGGTCGGCGAGTTCGCCCGCGACGGCGATTTCACCCGAAGCACGGCCGACTCGTCGGGTAAACTTCCGGTCGTCGAACCCGAGCCGACCGACTCGATCGAACAGGCGTGGCTCGGCGACAGCGCGCCGATCGACGCGAGCAAGGCGACCCCGACCGCGTTCCGGAACCGCCTCGACCACGACGAACCCGACGGCGACATCGACATCGTGGTGGTCTGCAACGACACCGCGATGGGCGAGGAGCGCGACCTCGCGGCCGAGGTGTACGGCTCCCGCGAGGAGCTTCCGTTCGACGTGACGGTCCGGCGGGACCTGACCGCGCGCGAACTCCGCGGGGTCCTCGCCGACGACGCCGCGTTCCTCCACTACATCGGCCACATCGACGAGGAGGGCTTCGAGTGTGCCGACGGCCACCTCGACGCCACCACGCTCGAGTCGGTCGGCGTCGAGGCGTTCGTGTTGAACGCGTGCCAGTCCTACGAGCAGGGGATGGCGCTCGTCGAGGCCGGGAGCGTCGGCGGCGTCGTCACCCTCGACGACGTGATCAACAGCGGCGCGGTCCGAGTCGGCAAGACGATGATCCGACTGCTAAATCGCGGCTTCCCGCTCCGGGCGGCGCTCTCGATCGCGAAGGGACGGAGCCTCGTCGGCGACAGCTACATCGTCGTCGGCGACGGGAACGTGGAAGTCTCTCAAACGAAGAGTAAGGTTGCATTGCTCTTCGAGATAGAGACGAATGGCGACGGGTTCGAACTAACGCCACGGAGCTACCCATCGAATAGTATCGGAATGGGCTCGTTCGTCACGCCTCAAATCGAAGACAACTGCCAGTCGTATCTTGCTTCGGGAACCTTAGATACGTTTAGGATGTCTGCAGAGGAGCTTCAGCAAATATTCTTCATGGAGAATCTCCCCGCCAAAATCGACGGCAAATTTTCGTGGAGTAACGACGTGGACTTAGAACAACTCTAATTTTACGGCCCAGCGGAACCCGGTGCGAACGCGGCCATCGCACTCCCGGCCTGGCTGAGCAGCAGCATCGTCGTGAACAGGACGCCCATCATTCGGGGATTCTCTGCGAGGTACGCGGTCAGGTCTTTTTCTGCCATCACCTACACGTAATAGCTATTGTAATATAAAATATTCTATACTTTTCTCAACATTTCAATGTCTGACATAAGTCATAGTAACGACATGGTGCGTGAAATCATTTATCATGGTCCGAGCGCCGACGCGTCCGCTTTCTCGTCGGACGACGAAACTATACCCGAGAAGACCTAACTGCGGGCGTGGTGTACGCGACGCGGGGTCTGGTGACGGCGTTGCTCGAACTCGCCGAGGAGACCGAACCCGACGAGCTGACGGTGGCGCTGGCGGTCACGCCCGGCGACGATCTCGACGGCGCGACCGACGTGCCGGCCGAGGCGGCGGTGTTCACGCACTTCTACCCGCCCGAGGCCGGCGGGTCGCTCACCGCCGTGTTCGGGGTCGATCTCTCGATCCCGGCGGGCCAGACGCAGGGGCGATTTCTGACCCACCGAAACGGCCATCTCGGCGTGTCGAAGACCGACGACCTCCACGAGACGGTGCTGGTCGCGGTGCCGCCGTGGGACGAGTCGTCGCTGGCGGCGTTCGATCGGTCGGGCCGGCGCCAGCCGCTGGAAATCGTCGACGTCGAGCCCCCGACCGAGTCGCTGGCCTGACTACTCCAGATACCCAAGATCCCGGAGCTGTCCCGTGATTTCCTCGAACTGGGCCTCGGTGAGCTTGCCCTGTTTCTGGTGCTGGATGACGATCGACCGGAGCAGAAATCGGACGAGATCGCTGGTGCTCGAGAAGCTGGTGCCCTCGATCGTCTCGTCGACGCGGTCGGCCAGATCCTTCGGGATCGAGACGGTCGTGTACTCTGTCATGCTCCAGTGTGGGGCCGCCCCGCGGATAGATGTTGTGTCCTACATCCCCATGTCGGCGGCCGCGTCCGGAACCGGGAGGTCGTGGGGCGGGACCCCGAGGAGCTCGGCGGCGTGGTCCAGCGCCATATCGAAGCCGTAGTAGCGTTCGAGCTCGTCGCCGTCCGGGCTGGGCCGGACCTTGAGCATGGCGTAGCCCTCGACGTTCTGGGCGATTGTGGCGCTCGCGCGCTCGCCGGAGAACGCCAGCACGCGCTCGTCGTCGGTCTCGTAGTACTCGGCGGTGACGCCCGCGGCGGTCGCTTCGGTGTCGGTCATGGCCGAACGTTAGGAGCCCCCACAGTCGAAGCTACCGGTTTTGACCGCGAAGCGAAACCGTCGTGGTCGCTCGGTCCGAGGAGTCGACCATGACCAAGTGGCTCCAGAGCGGGCGCCGCCGGGACCTCTGTGCTCTACTGTACGAGGCCGACCAGCTCCACGGCCAGCGGCTCAAGACCGCACTCGAAGCCCACTACGACGAGCGCATCGAGTCCAAATCGTTCTACGGCGCGATGGACTCGCTGATCGACGGGGGGTTCGTCGAGAAACGGACCGACGGCATCCACGACGCCTACGCGCTGACCGAAGCCGGCGAGCGCGCGGTGGAAGACCACTACGAGTGGTTGGGCGAGCGCCTCGACGGGTAACTCGGCCGGCCGTCACTCCAGCAGTTCGTTCGCGATCGCGTTCCGGAAAGCCCTCACGCAGGTCGACACCGGCGACCTGCGTTCGCCCTTTTCATGTCCGCCAGGCCGCGATGTGGCCGGCCGTCACTCCAGCAGTTCGTTCGCGATCGTGTTCCGCAGGACCTCGCTGGTGCCCTCGTAGATCTCGTTGAGCTTGGCGTCCCGGTAGTAGCGCTCGACTTCGAAGTCCTTGGTGTAGCCGTAGCCGCCGTGGATCTGGATCCCCTCGTTTGCGACCTCCCGGGAGATCTCGGAGGCGTAGAGCTTCGCCTGCGCGGCGTCCTTGACGAAGTCCTCGCCGCGGATCTTCTTGTCGGCGGCGCGGTGCATCAGCATCTTTGCGGCCTGCACCTTGGTGTCCATGTCCGCGAGCTTGTGCTGGATGGTCTGGAACTCCGAGATCGGTTGGTCGAACTGCTCGCGGTCCTGAGCGTACTCCAGGGAGTCTTCGAGCGCGGCGCGCGCGAGCCCGATCGAGCGGGCCGCGATGGTGATCCGCCCGCCGTTGAGCGTCTTGAGCGCGTGGACGAACCCGCGGCCCTCCTCGCCGAGCCGGCGGTCGGCCGGGAGCCGAAGCTCGTCGAACCGGAGCTCGGCGGTCGGACAGCCCTTGTCCCCGAGCTTGTCCTCGGTTCCCTCGACGTGGAAGCCGTCGTCGTCTCCGGGTCGGACGACGAACGACGAGATGCCCCTGTTTCCGGCCTCGGGGTCGGTCTTGGCGAACACGACCACGGTGTCGGCCACCGAGCCGTTCGAGATCCAGAGCTTGTTCCCGTTCAGGACGTACTCGTCGCCGTCTCTGTCGGCGGTGGTCTCCATCGCGGGCACGTCCGACCCCGCGCCGGGCTCCGAGAGCGCGAACGCGCCGACGTCCTCGCCGCGGTTGAGCGGCGTCAGATACGTCTGCTTCTGGTCCTCGTCGCCGAACGCGTAGAGCATGTTGCCGGCGAGGCTGGTGTGGGCCGCGACGACGGTGCCCAGCCCGCCCGACCCGCGGGAGATCTCTTCGAGCCCGATGGCGTACGAGTGGTAGTCCAACCCGGCGCCGCCGTACTCCTCGGGGAACGGCATCCCCATCAGCCCGAGGTCGGCCATCTCGTCGACCAGATCGCGCGGGAACTCGTCGGTCTCGTCGATCTCCTCGGCGCGGGGCTTAATCTCCTCGTCGGCGAACTCCGCGACCATGTCCCGGATCTGCTTTTGCTCGGTCGAGAGGCTGAAGTCCATAGCCCACGCTTAGGGCGGCGCCGCCCTGTAGTTTTCCATTCGGAAGCGCGAGCCCGCGCGTCAGGACAGCTTCCGGCGGACGTCGTCGGCCGCCAGCGCACCCTGGAACAGCCACGTCAGCGCCGGATGGCGCGGCGCCACGCTGGCCATCCCGAGCAGGACGAACGCCCGCTTTGGCTTGCCGTTCCGGAGCGCGAGTGCGGCCTGTGCGACCAGCATCGCGACGTTGACCGCGGCTGGATCCGGAGCGGGCCGCCGACCAGCACCCTCGCCGCGTCTCTGGGCGTCGGGAACACACCGTGGCCTGACACCGGTGGTCGAAGTAAGCGTTCGGCCCGGAAGCCGCAGGGCTGTCGCGTTTGCTCAAGCTTTTCTGTGTTCAGCCCCAAGGAGCGAGCAGTCAATGGATACGGAGCCGCCCCGCGGGCGCTCTGGTGACGCCGACCTCGAATGGTGCTTCGAGGCGGTTCAGGGCGTCTCCCGAACGTTCGCCATCACTATCGACGTGCTCGAAGAGCCGATGTCCTCGTACATCTGCGTCGGTTACCTCCTCTGTCGAGTCGCCGACACGGTCGAGGACGCCGGACACATCCCGCCCGAAGAGCAGGCCGAACTGCTCGAACTGTACGACAGCGCGCTCGACCCCGAGGACCCGGCGACCGTCGAGGAGTTCCGCGAGGCAGTCGATCCGTACATTCCCGACGACGCCGGCGAGGACTGGGCAGTCGTCGAGCGCTCGCCCCGGGTCGTCGCCACGTTCGAGTCGCTGGGCGAGGACGCCCAGTCGGCGATCTATCCGCCCGTGAGCGAACTCGTCACCGGGATGGCCGAGTTCGTCGAGCGCTACGCCGACGACGGCGGGCTCCGCATCCGCACCATCGACGAACTCGAAGAGTACTGCTGGTACGCCGCCGGAACGGTCGGCGAACTCATCACGAACCTCCTCGCCCAGGACGTCGACGACCGGCGCGCCGAGATCCTCCGCGCGAACGCCCGCGGGTTCGCGCTCTTGCTCCAGCTCGTCAACGTCGCAAAGGACGTCTCCGACGACTTCCGCGAGGAGAACAACGTCTATCTGCCGGCCTCGTGGCTCCGCGAGCACGACGTCAGCCCGTCGAACGTGACCGAACCCGAGAACGAGACGGCCGTCGCGGGCGTCATCCAGCGGGTCACCCACCACGCCAGAGGATACATGGACGACGCCCAGCGCTACCTCGAAGTCCTGCCCGAGTCCCAGGGCAACACCCTCGAAGCGTGGGCGATCCCGTACCTGCTCGCGGTCGGCACCAGCCGCGAACTGCTCGAACGCCCCGAGGACGTCGTCCGAGAGGGCGGCGTGAAGGTCTCGCGAGGCGAAGTGATGGCGCTGATTCAGGCGTTCACTTCCGGGGACATCGAGCGCGAGCGCCTCGACGAGATCCGGAGCGAGATCGCCGAGGAGCCGTACTCGCCGTCCTGAAAGTCCGGACTCCGCTCAGTACTCGTAGAAGCCCGTCCCCGTCTTCTTCCCCAGATCGCCGGCGTCGACCTTGCGCTTGAGTAGGTAGGCCGGCTTGTAGCGGTCCCCGAGTTCCTCGTGGAGCGTCTCGGAGGCGTCCAGACAGATGTCGAGGCCGATGTGGTCTGCGAGTTCGAGCGGTCCCATCGGGACGTTCGTGCCGAGTTTCATCCCCTTGTCGATGTCCGCCTTCGAGGCGACCCCCTCGTCGTAGGCTCGGATGCCCTCGTTGATCCACGGCATCAGGATGCGGTTGGTGACGAAGCCGGGTTTGTCGTCGGACTCCCACGTCTCCTTACCGAGGTCCTCGGCGAGCGCGTGGGCGAACTCCGCGACCGCCTCGTCGGTCTTCTCGCCGACCACGACCTCGACGCCTTTCATCACCGGCACCGGGTTCATGAAGTGGAGGCCGACGATCTGGGCCTCGCGGTCGGTGACCGACGCGATTGTCGTGATCGAGAGCGTGGAGGTGTTGGTCGCAAGCACCACGTCCTCGGGGACCGCCTCGTCGAGGTCCGCGAAGATGTCCTGCTTGATCTCCATGTCCTCGACCGCGGCCTCGACCACCACGTCGCAGTCGGCCAGATCCGCGAGGTCGGTGGTGCCCTCGATCCGGTCGAGCGCGGCGTCGGCGTCGGCCTCGCTCAGTTTCTCCTTGGAGACGAACCGATCGAGGCTGTCCTCGATGGTCTCGAAGCCGCTCTCGACGAACTCCGTCTCGACGTCTCGCATCACCACGTCGTAGCCGGCCTGGGCCGCGACCTGCGCGATGCCGCTTCCCATCGTTCCCGCGCCGACGACGCCGATTCTCTCGGTGCTATCGAGCGTGCGTACCATGGCCGGCAATTCTTGCGGTCGAGCCGTAAGCCTACCGAAGTCCCCGACGGGATTACTCGAACGCCCCGAGCACGTCGCGGGCGTCGGCGACGTCCGCGAACTCCTCTCGGAGGTGTGCGAGCGCGACCTGATGGTTCCGCTCGGGCGCGATGGCGCTCCCGTCGGGCGCTTCGCGGTCGTGGGTCGCGGTGGCGTCGGCGACCACGACCGTCCGGAACCCCAGATTCTCGGCCATCCGGGCAGTGGTCGAGACGCAGTGGTCGGTGGTCAGGCCCGCGACCACCAACGTCCCGTGGCCGCGCTCGCGGAGCCACCCCTCCAGGTCCGTCCCGACGAACGCGCTGTTGACCCGCTTGACGAACTCGCGTTCCTCGCCCTCGGGGGCGAGGCCGTCGACGAAGCCGAACCCCTCGGCGTCGGGCCGGAGCGGCGAGTCGGCCTCTCGGGAGGCGTGGCGGACGTGGGCCACCGGTCGGCCGGTCCGCCGCCACGCCGCGAGGAGGTCCCGTGCGCGGTCTTCTGCGCCGGGGTTGTTTCGCTCGCCCCACTCGTCGGCCTCGAAGCCCCGCTGGAAGTCCACCAGCAACAGCACTGCGTCGTCGGGGAGGTCGTCCATAGATAGCAGTTCGCGGACGCCGATATATTCCTGTCGCCCGCCATCCGGACGGTCATCGTTCGGTCACGCTATGCAAAAAATACAAGCCACGGGAGTGTGAGACCCAACTAACTGGTGACGTCCCCGTGAGCAACAACGACGCCCCCGACGACGAAACCCCGAACGACCCGGCGCGGCTGACCGACATCCGTTTCGTCGGCCCGGCGACCGCTGAGGTGCTCGCGGGCGCGTCGTTCGACGCCTCGGGCATCCCGGACAAGACCGTCTCGTACGAGATGCTGGTCGAGGCGGGCGTGAACGCCGGCGTCGCGACTCGGCTTCGGCGCGAACACTCCCTGCCGTGGTCGTTCGGCGGCGACGAGGACTCGCTCGACGAGCGGTCGTCGAAGGTCCGCGGACTCCAGGACGGCGAGCGCGAGTGGGTCGCCGCCAGCAGCGGCGACTGGGAGTCGGCCGACCCCGGCGCCGACGGCGCGTCCGCGGAGGCGTCGGCGGACGGCAGCGGCGCGGCCGAGGCCGCCGAGGCCGCGTGGCGCGACCGCTCGAAGCCCGATCCGGTGACCGACGTGCCGGGCGTCGACGCGACCGTCTCGGACCTCCTCGCGGAGGCCGGAGTCACCTCCGTCCGGAGCCTCGCGACCGCCGACCCCGAACACGTCGCCGACTCGCTGGAACTCGACCGCGAGCGCGTCGCGGAGTGGCGCGACGCCGCCCGCGACCTCGCCTGATTTTTACTCACTCCGTAGTAATCATTAGTCTGCCCTCGAACCGCCGGAGGGCCGTCGAGGGCCCCCAGATCGGACCGTACCGCCGAGCCCCGTCGCCGACGCGTGACCATTAAACTCTTATGCGAGGTTATCGGATTTTGGAACGAATGATTCCGCTCGACGACTCACCGATCACGCGCGACGGGAAGTCCCTCATCCTCGCCTACGACCACGGGCTCGAACACGGCCCCTCCGCGGACTTCAGTTCGGTCCCCGAGACGCTGGACCCCGAGACGGTCTTCGACATCGCGACCCACGACGCGGTCACGACGCTGGCGGTCCAGAAGGGCGTCGCCGAGACGTACTACCCCTCCTACGACGATCAGGTGAACCTGCTGGCGAAGCTCAACGGCACCAGCAACCTCTGGATGGGCGAGCCCCACTCGCCCCAGAACTGGACGGTCGAGTACGCCGCCGAGCTCGGCGCCGACGCGGTCGGCTACACGGTCTACTCCGGGTCGAACAACGAGAAGGCGATGTACGAGGACTTCCGGGACGTCCAGGAGACGGCCCACTCCGAGTACGACCTCCCGGTCGTGATGTGGTCGTACCCCCGCGGACAGGGGCTGAAAAACGACACCAAAGAGAGCGTGATCGCGTACGCGACCCGCATCGCGCTCGAGATCGGCGCCGACATGGCGAAGGTCAAGTACCCCGGCTCCCGGGAGTCGATGGAGTGGGCGGTCGAGTCCGCGGCCGACGTGCCCGTCGTCATGTCGGGCGGCTCGAAGGTCAGCGACTACGAGTTCCTCTCGAGCGTCGAGGCAGTGATGGACGCCGGGGGCTCCGGACTCGCGGTCGGTCGGAACGTCTGGCAGCGCGAGGATCCGGAGGCGATCCTCGACGCGCTCGAACAGGTGATCTTCGAGGACGCGACCGCCGACGAAGCGCTCGACGAATGAGCGACCCCGGCGCCGACCCGATCTCGCGGGTCGTCGAGACGGTCGCGAACGCGGCCCCCGAGATCCGGAGCGGACTCGCGGGTCGCCGTCGAAAGGCCGACGAGCAAAACCCCAGCGGCGAGACCCAACTGGCCGCCGACGTGTGGGCCGACGAACTGCTCGAAGACCGCCTGACGGCCCTCGACGGCGTCGGCCAGTTCGCCAGCGAGGAGCGCGAAGGCGTCGTCGACGCGGGCGAGGGGTACGCCGTCGCGATCGACCCCCTCGACGGCTCGTCGAACCTCAAGTCCAACAACTCGATGGGGACGATCGTCGGCGTCTACGACGACGACCTCCCCGCGAGAGGGCGGGAGCTCGTTGGGGCCGCCTACGTCCTCTACGGGCCGATCACGACGATGGTAGTCGCCCGGGACGGCGCGGTGACCGAGTACGTTTTGGAGGGTGCGGACGGCGAACTCGCCGACCGACGGGCGGTCCGCGAGGACCTCTCGTTGCCCGACGAGCCGGTCGTCTACGGCTTCGGCGGGCGCGTGCCCGACTGGACCGACCGGTTCGCCGACTACGCCGGAGAGATCGAGCGCGAACTCAAACTCCGGTACGGCGGTGCGATGATCGGCGACGTGAATCAGGTGGTGACCTACGGCGGGGTGTTTGGCTACCCCGAACTCGACTCCCGGCCCGAGGGCAAGCTCCGGCTCCAGTTCGAGGCCAACCCGATCGCCTACATCGTCGAATCGGCCGGCGGGGCGTCCTCGGACGGTGCCGGGTCGATCCTCGACGCCGACGCCGACGAACTCCACCAGCGCACGCCGGTGTACGTCGGCAACGAGGGGCTCGTCGATCGGCTGGAGTCGGCGTTCGAGTAGCCCCGCCCGTCTCGTCTTCTCGCGCCGTCAGTCACTCCGCCGAGAGGCGCCACTCGTCGTCGCCGACGCGTTCGGTCAACAGCTCCCGGCTCCCGTCGCCGAGTAGTCGCAACTGGAAGCTCCCGTCGTCGCGGGCCACGTCGAGGTTCAACGTCGTCACGTCGGCGGTCGTCTCACGGCGGCGCTCGTCGGGATCGGCGTCCCCGTCCGCGCGCAGGCCGTAGTCGTCGTAGTCGAGAAACACCGACTCGGCGATGGTCCCGTCGTCGGTGTACACGTCACCCATGAGTCCGCTCCGGTCGTCGTCCTCGGTGATCACGAGCGTGTACGTTTCCATCGGCATGTGGTCGGGTTCGACGGCATCCGGGTTGAGTGTGGGGGCCGCGGGCGACGAACCCCGGCCGGTGACGGGCGTCGAAACCGCCCGGAACTCACTCGCCCGAGCCGGCGTCGCCGGTTTCGTCGAGCCGCACCTCGTACTTCGCGAGCGCGGAGTCGAGGGCGTCGTCGGCGTCGACCCCGACCGACTCGGCGAGCGCGAGCAACGCGAACAGCGCGTCACCGAGTTCGTCCTCCGAGAGCGCGAGCGCGTCGGGGTCGTCGCCGTAGCCCGTCGAGGTGTTGGCGTCCTTGGCGAGCTCTCCGAGCTCCGACGTTAGGTCGAGCAGGCGGTAGGCCGGCGGCGCGTCGATGTCGTAGCGGTCGACGAACGCCGCGACCTGTCGCTGTGCGTCCATGCCCGACGACCCGAGGGTGAGACAGTTCAATCTATCGAACTATCCGCGGTGTCAGTCGCCTTTCACGGGGTCGGTGTCGTCGGCGCCGAACCGCTCGAAGGCGGTCCGGAAGTCGCCTTCGTCCTCGGCGATCTCGGCCCACGCCTCCAGTCCGCGCTCGGCGCGGGTCCCCTCGATGGTGTTGTCGAGGACGAACGCGACCAGCCCGCCGACCGCCATGCCGGTGCCCCCGATCACGTAGACGGTGTCGGCGACCAGTTTCGTCCCGAGCACCGGGCCGACCACGGCGACGTTCGCGAGGCTCTGGCGGAAGAAGGCGGCACCGCCCATCCCGTCGGGGGCCGCGGCCGCGACGTTGCCCATGTAGGCCGGGACCGCGAGCCCCGCGAACAGCGAGACGCCGATGACGTAGATGTTGCGCGAGGAGTCGAGGTCGACGTACTTCAGGTTCGAGAGCCCGACCGCGACGATCTGGCCGAACATGGCGACGTAGAGCCCGCCGACCACCGGGTCGGGGATCGACCGGATCGCGGCCCCGAAGTAGCCCACGAACCCGACCCCGACCATCACGACCGCTCCGACCTGCACCACGTACCGCGAGGCGACCCCCGTCAGGCCGATCGCGCCGATGTTCTCCGAGTAGGACGTCGAGCCGCTCGCGCCCATCAGCCCGGAGAAGACGTTCATCAGCCCCTCCATGCCGATGCCGTGGTCGATGCGCTTCTCGCTTGGCGCGCCGACGCCCGACAGGCGCGCGACGGCGTGGTAGTCCCCGAAGCTCTCGATGATCGAGGCCCCGACCCCCGCGAGCATCCCGATGGCGAGCGACGCCTCGAACTGGGGCATTCCCCACTGGAGCGGGTACGGGACGACCACCGCGGGCGCCTCGAAGATCCCCGTCACGTCGACGTACCCCGAGGTGCCGGGGACGTAGACGCCGGCCAGCGAGAGTGCGACCGCGAGAGCGTAGGCCGCGACGACGCCCAGCAACACCGGGAACAGCGCGAACACCCGGCTCCGGGAGTCGAGGTACTGCGAGAACAGAGTGATGAGCGCGAGCGTCACGAACAACAGCGGCCAGTTCTGTGTCGCCGCGGTGACCTGCGGCGCGTCGAACAGCGAGAGCCCGATGAGCGCGATGGTCGGTCCGATGACGACCGGCGAGAGATACCGCCTGAGCCGTCCGAGCAGTCCGAAGTAGCCGATCGCGACCTCGAACAGCGACGCGACGATGATCGCTCCTTGGAGGCCGAGCAGTGCGGCCCGCCAGTCGGCCATCCCAGTCGGATTCGTGGCCTGTACCACGCCGACGACCGCGAGCGCGGGCGCGAGCATCGAGAACGGCGCCCCCTGCACGATCGGGTAGCGGTTGCCGAGCGTCGTCTGGGCGAGCGTCGCGATCCCCGACACCACGAAGAAGGTCCCGATGAACCGGGGCCACAGCGGTTCGGGCATTCCCAGCGCCCCCGCGAGGATGAGCGGGACCGCGATGTTGGCCCCGACCATGGTGAGGTAGTGTTGCAC
The DNA here is from genome assembly GCF_004765795.1 of Halorussus marinus. Classification (GTDB taxonomy): domain Archaea; phylum Halobacteriota; class Halobacteria; order Halobacteriales; family Haladaptataceae; genus Halorussus; species Halorussus marinus. Next base: position 537,020 of record NZ_SBIV01000001.1, on the reverse strand, counting down.
GCCGAGCAGGATCGACTCCCCCAGCGGCGGTCGCTCATCGATGCCGTAGTCGACGAAGTCGGATTCGGTCGGCTCCGACCCCGCGTCGCGTTCGTGGTTCTCGGTCACGGTTCTGACTCGGTTACCACAGCATCCGAAGACCGGATACAAAAGCGGCGCGACTGATCGTCGGGGCCGCGGGACCGACAGTCAGCCCGAGGTGGCGTTGGTCGTCTGATTGCCCGTCTGGGGCGGCGTCACGCCGCCGGGTCCGAGTTCGGGCACACCGCTGGATCCGCCCGCGGGGGCCGGAGCCTCCGCGGTCTTTTCGCCGGTCACGAGGAAGCCGGCGACGTTGCCGACCAGTCGGTCGTTGTCGCCGACCGTCGCGGTCGCGGGCGCGAGGAAGTCGGTGTCCCCGATCGCGGTCACGTTCCCGGCGCGCGCGGCGACGGTGTAGTTCCCGGCCCGACGCGTCGACGAGAGGCGAGCGTCCGCGGCCGCGAGCACCGGCTCGGCGTCGGGGCCGGTCGCGATCGCCGCGGCGTCCCGGAGGACGACCCGGTCCGCGCCGGTCGCGAGCGGTCCGTCGCCCGTCGGCGCGGCGTAGACGCTCTGGAAGTGGTTGGCGTTCTCGGCCATGTCGTAGAGGTAGCCGGCGTCGAACGAGAGATCGAACGCGGCCGCGAGGTTCGTCGGCTGGCCCGGCGTCGCCGACGAACCGCTGGCGCCCCCGAGCGGGATCGGGAGCGAACTGGCACTAGAGGAGGCGGGCGCGCCGGCGGGATCGGCGAGCAACAGCACCCGACCGCCCGCCTCGGCGAAGGCCTCGATGCCGGCGATCTCGTCGGCGGTGTACTCGGTCGCGGGGTTGGCCACGACGAAGGCGTCGGCCGACCTGAGCGTGTCGTTGAACGTCGACTCGCCCGAGCCGCCCGAGAACCCGCCGAGGCCCTGCCCGGCGCCGGCGCCGGTGTGGAACCGGACCTCGTGGCCCTGCGCGATCAGCGCGTCGACGAGCGGTTGGAGATCGCTCTTCTGGACCGCGTTGGCGTGGCTCCGGTCGACGACCACCGTCTTGGGCTCGTCGCCCTCCGGCGCCGTGACCGTCCCGTCGTCGGCGACCGGCGTGGCCGGCAGCGAGTCCGAGGTGAACGCCGGCGCGTCCGGATCGGTGGACGCGTCGGTCGCGTCGCCGAGCAGGACGCCCGCGCCGGCGACGCTCGCCAGCACGACGCCCGCCACGAGCGCGAACGCGACGACGCTCTTCAGGAGCTCAGTTCGTCGCATTCGTACTCACCTCCGCGGTCACGGTGCGGTCGGTCTCCAGTTGCCCGTGGAGCATCAGATACTGGACGGTGTCGACTCCCGCGTACCCGAAGGTGGCGCGGGTGGTCGGCCCGTCGCTGGCCGTGGCGTTCAGCCCGAGTTGCCCGAGCACGCTCGGGGCCGGCGACTCCATCCGGACGGTCCGGTAGTTCGCGAGGTCCGCGCGGTCGGCGGCGGCCCCGATGGCGGCGTCGACGCCGCCGACCTCGTCGGCGAGGCCGACCTCGATGCCCCGGGACCCCGAGTAGAGCTTCGCGTACGAGAGCTCCTCGGCGGTGAGATCGAGTGCGTCGCCGCGCTCTTCGAGGACCGATCCGACGAACGCGCGCCGGAGGGTCTCGACCCGGCGCCGGACCTCGGCCTCGGTCGCGGTCGAACGCTTGTCGGGACCGGTCGTGATCTCGCCGGCCGGCCCGCCTCCCGATGGCAGGAGCGCGCGCACGCCGACGCTACCCACGCTGCCCGCGGGCGAGACGAAGATCCGATCGGCCGGGACGGCGGCGTAGTAGCCGCCCGAGGCCGCCGAGCCGGTCACGCTCGCGACGACCGGCATCGTCTGTTGGGTCCGCTTGACCGCGAGGTAGAGCTGTTCGCTGGCGGCCGCCGAGCCGCCGCGACTGTTGACGTCGAGCGCGACCGCCTCGATGGAGTCGTTCTGGCGGGCCTCGCGCAGGTCGTCGACCGCCGCGGTGGCGGTGTCGCCGGTGATCGTGCCGTGGACCTCCACGACAGCGACGGTGCCGTCGGGCGCCGTCGCGGCGTTCCACGCGTACGGCGCGGCTCCGGCTCCGACCAGCAGTCCGATCACGCCGAAGACGACGATCGGGCCGCCGAGGCGATCGAGTAGTCCGGAGTCGTCGGGTTTCACGCCGCGACACCTCCTTGGGCGGCGGTGGCGTTGGCGGCGGTCACCGACGTGTTGGTGAACCGGATCGTCTCGGTGACGGTACCGGACTCGCGCTCCCACGTCGACTCGATCCGGAGCGGGACGCGGCGTTCGGCGTCGATCCAGATCCGGCGCTCGGCCGGCCGGTCGGTCGTCGCGTTCGTGGGGTCGATCGAGAGGACGACCGCGGCGCGGTCGCCGACGACCGCGGTCCCGCGGTAGGTCACGTTGTGCGATTCGACGAGCCGGCCGGCGAACGCGCCGTAGGAGGCCGGCGTCTCGGCGCCGGGGGTCGCGGTCGCCGCCGCGTCGGTCGAGAGCAGCGTCGCCGGCGAGGGGTCCTCGACGACGGTGACGGTGCCCGCGTCGGGGCCTGTCTGGTGGGCGATCCGGAGCGACTCGCCCTTCTCGAAGCGGACCGTGGCCCGCGTCGTCCGGGTCGTCTCGCCGACCGAGACGGTGCGTTCGATCGTGGTTGTGTACTCGTCGAGCGCGTCGTAGCGCGCCTCGACCTGCTGTGCGACCGACTCGGGGTCGTCGACGGCCGTCCCGGCCGGGCCGAGACAGCCGGCGGTCAGGAGGAGCCCGACGACGCCGAGCACCGAAACGGAGCGGCGGGGATCGGGCGGCTGTAGCGGTGACATCCGAATGTCAGTTCTCACTAACGATTTAAAAACGTACCAGTTTCGTATCGGATCATACAGTGTTCGGTCGCCGCACGGACCGTCAGCGTCTCACGAAGAGCGGCTTCCCGATCGGCGAGCGTCGCGACCGGGCCGACGAATCGGCGGTCCCGAGCGAGCCGACAGTTATGTAGCTCGGCTGTGACGTTCCGGGTATGGGACGTATCAACGCCGAACGGATGGACTGGACGAGATTCGAAGCGGGCGACGCGGAGTTCAGACGCAAACAGCTCGGCGAGGCCGCCGGCGGCGACCAGTTGGGGTGTAGCCTCTACGAACTGCCCGCCGGCAAGCGGTCGTGGCCCTACCACTATCACACTCGAAACGAGGAGGCCCTCTACGTCCTCGCCGGGGACGGACGGCTTCGACTCGACGACGAGTCCCTCGCGCTCGCCGCGGGCGACTACGTCGCGCTCCCCGCCGACGAGCGGGGCGCCCACAGGGTGGTCAACGACGGCGACGAACCGCTCCGATATCTGGCGGTGTCGACGATGGACGACCCGGAGGTGACCGTCTACCCCGACTCGGAGAAGCTCGGGGTGTTCGTCGGGTCGCCGCCGGGCGGGAGCGACGACCGGCGCCTCCACGGCTACTACCCGACGGACGCCGACGTCGACTACTGGGCGGGCGAGGCCGGCGAGTCGGACAACGACGACGACGAGCACCGGGACTGAGCCGGCTACGAACCGCGGAACCGCTCGACCCGCTCGCGGGTCGGCAACGCGGCCATCGCGCCCGCCTCGGTGGTCGTGATCGCGGCGACGGCGTTGGCGAACGAGAGAACCCCCGACAGCGACCGCTCGCCGCCGGCCAGCGCCGCCATCGCCCCCGCCGTGAAGGCGTCGCCGGCGCCCGTGGTGTCGACCGGATCGACCGCGTACCCGTCGTGGGCGACGGCGTCGGGCCCCCACGGGGCCGCGTCGGTCGCCCGGGCGAGCGCGCCCGCCTCGCCGCGGCTCACCAGCGCGGTGTGGGGGCCGCGCTCGCAGACCGCCCGGGCGAGCGCGTGGGGGTCGTCGGCGTCGACACCCGCCTCACGGAGGTCCTCGGAGGTCGCTTTCACCACGTCGGCGTGGTCGAACATCTCGGCCGCGCTGTCGGCAAAGGCCCCGCGGTCCGCCCAGAGCTCGGGCCGGGCGTTCGGGTCGAACACGACGGTGCAGTCGCGGGCCGCGGCGCGTTCGGCGAGGTCGAACGTGGCGGTTCGGCCGGGGTCGGCCGCGAGCATCACCCCGCCGACGTACACCCACGCGACCGAGTCGAGGACCGCGTCGGGCACCGTTCCGGGTTCGAGTCGGGTGTCGGCGGTGTCGTTCCGGTAGAACGTGAACGCCCGGTCGGCCGCCTCGTCGTGGCTCACGAACGCCAGCGCGGTCCGGGCGTCCGGATCGCGCTCGACGAACCGGTCGGGGACGCCGTTCGCCGCGAGCGTCTCGGCGAGGTGGTCGCCGAAGGGGTCGGTGCCCACCCGCGTCCAGAACCACGGCGTCGTCCCGAGGCGAGCCAGCCCGACCGCGACGTTGGCGGGCGCGCCGCCGGCCCGCCGGGCGAAGTTCTCGACGTCGGCGAGCCGGGCGGGTCGGTCCGGGAGGAAGTCGACGAGCGCCTCGCCGGCGACCAGCACCGCGGGCTCGGAGTCGGTCATAACGCCGAGATTCGGCGGCCAGCCCCTTGGGTTTCGCGGTCGGACACCGGCTCGCGGGGAGAGGCCCCGCCACCGCGAGCCCGTGGTTTCTTGTCCCGGTGTGGCGAACCCCACTGGGGGATGGGTGATGAACGGAACCACGAACCACGACTCACAGCGGGGCGCGCCGTCGACGACCGAGCGAGAAGCGACGCCGTCGGCGACCGACGACGACGAGCTATCGGGCGAGGGGCAAGTGACTCGCCGGACGTTCCTTCGCGCGACGGGCGGGGCCGCGGCCGCCGCGGGCGCGGCGACGGCCGCGAGCGGCGAGGGTGCGGCCCAGACCGAGACGTACCGCTTCGGCGGGCACGTCCCCGGGTGGGAGGCCCGCGCCCCGGAGTCGATCGCCGGGGAGACGAATCCGACGCTCGAACTGGAGGCCGGCACCGAGTACGAGGTCGTCTGGGAGAACCTCGACGGGGTGATCCACAACTTCGTGGTACGGACCGAGGACGGCGAAGAGCTGGCCAGCACCGAGGACGTGACTCAGGAGGGCGCGACCGCGTCGGTGACGTTCACCGCGACGCCCGCGATGGCCGAGTACATCTGCATCTACCACCAGTCGACCATGGTCGGGGACATCGAAGTCGAGGGCGAGGCGGGAGCCGGGGCCGGCGCCCGAGCGGACGCGGACGAGGCCGCCGACGGGGCGGTTCCGCTCGAAATCCTCGCGGTCGCCGGCTCGGTGCTGGTCCTGTTCCTCTCGCCGCTCCTGTTCGCGCTGTTCCTGTTGACGCGGCGCCAGCGCGACGGACAGGAGGGAGGCGCGCCGAACTGATGTCCGGCGGGCGAGATCGTCACGGACCGAGCCGCGAGCGTGACTCGTGCGTCGGTGGCCGCGAGACCCCTCGCCGTCCTCGTCGCGAGCCGCGCGCCTACAGATATCCTTTCACGCTCGTGTGGACGCCCATCGACTCGAAGGTCTCCTCCAGCGCGTCGAGCACCACCGCGAGGTCCTGCTGGAGGTCGTACTCGCGGTACTTGCCGCCCGCCGATCCCTCGTTGATCTCGGTGACGTTCAGGATGCCGAGCATCGCGAGGTCGTCGAGGTGCTCGCGAAGCCACCGCGCGGTCAGCGAATCCTTGCCCGCGGCGTCGGCCAGCGACTTGTACCGGGTGTAGATGGCCCGCGAGCGGGCGGGCGTGTCGCTCTCGGCTTCGAGAGTCGCCAGCGCGTACACCACCAGCCGCTCGTGGTCGTTGAGATCGGCGATCCCGCGGGCGACCTGCTCGCGTTCCAGCAGTTGGCGGCCCCGCCGGACGTGCTGTTCGGTCACCTGCTCGTCGTTCTCCTCGCGGGCGAGGTCCCCCGCCTTGAGCAGCAGGTCGAGGGCCTTCCGGGCGTCGCCGGACTCTTGGGCGCCGAACGCCGCACAGAGGGGCACCACGTCGTCGGTGAGCACGTCGTCTTTGAACGCGACCTTCCGGCGCTGGTCGAGGACCGCTCGGAGCTCGTTGGCGTCGTACGTCGAAAAGGAGATGGCCCGCTCACAGAGCGACGACCGGACCTTCGGCGAAAGCGAGTCGCGGAAGGTGAGGTCGTTCGAGATGCCGATGAGCCCGATTCGGGCCTCGGTGAGGTTCTCGTTCTCGCGGGCCCGCGAGAGCTGATAGAGGATGGAGTCGTCCTTGAGGTGGTCGATCTCGTCGAGCACGACGAGGATGATGCCGCCGTGGGAGTCGAGTTCCTCCCACATCAGGTCGTACACCTGCGATCGGGAGTAGCCGGTCTCGCTGATGCGGTTCGACGGCGGGCGCAGGGCGTTGACGAGGTGGCTCGCGACCCGATACGAGGAGTTCAGTCCGTCGCAGTTGACGATCTCGGTCCGGACCTCGAGGTCCTCGTACGCCTCGGCGTTCTCGCCGAGCTTGTTCAACAGAAAGCGCGTGGCGGCGGTCTTGCCCACGCCGGCCTTGCCGTAGAGGAAGATGTTGTCGGGCTGTTCGCCGTAGATCGCAGGCTGGAGCGCGCCGTGGTACTCCTCCAGTTCGTCGTCGCGCCCGACCAGCGTGTCGGGCGTGTAGTCGTCGAGTAACGCCTCGCGGTTCGTGTAGGGAGAGTACTCGCGGACGAAGTCGAACGAACCCATAGTACTCGGGTCGGAGTCGGGGCGTGCCCATCAAGCTATCGAAACCACCCGTTCCGCTGATTCCGCTGATTCGTCTGTGGTCGTGATTTAAAAATGACCCCCACCCCGGCGTTCCGCTGAATCGCGCTCGAGGGGTGGGTCCCCCCGAAAACCGGTCCCGGGGACAGAAAGTTTCTTGTAGCAGTCGGTGAAACCATATCCGTACTGTAGTCAATATCGACTATATAGCACGCCCTCGGCATCGACAGCACGCCGAACGACGGCGACGCCCTGACCCCTCCCTCCCGCCGAGCCCCGATTCAGCGGAACGCCGGGGTGGGGGAATTTATAAACGATACCGGACAGACGAAACAGCGGAAACGACGGGTGGCGGCGCTCGCGATCCGCGACGCGGTCGTATCCTCGATGCGGTCGCATCCTCGGCGCAGTCGCTCGCTCGATCACCCTATCCCGCTGTCGGCGGACTGCGCCACTTCCGGTCGGCGGACTGCGACTGCCCCCAGTCGGCGGAGCATCGACTCCCGCAGACACTGCGACGACGACTACCGCACCCAAGCGAACGAGGCCCATCGCGAACGGGCGTCAGACTACTCGGACGTGGTCGTCCCGTCACCGCTCTGGACGGTCACCTCGCCGACCATCGTGTTCGGGTGGACCGGACAGTAGTAGTCGGCGATCTCCTCGGTGGCGACGAAGTGGAACGTCTGGGTCGCGCCCTCCTCGGAGATCTGTTCGGTCTGCTCGATCGCGTCTTCGGGCGGCTCGACGGTCGTCATCTCGCCCGTCGTGGTCTCGGCGGCCGTCGTCGCGGTCGCGGCCTCGGTCGTCGTCCCCTCGCCGGCGGTTCCGGACTCCACGTTCGGGTAGATGACCGCCAGATCGTTGCCGTCGCCGTCGCGGAACGCCCAGTTGTGGGGCTGACCGTCGAGATTCTCCCAGGTGACCTCGTAGACCCGCCCGGCTTCTAACTCGAGTGTCGGGTTTTCGGTGTCGGCGATCGCCTCGGGCGCTCTGCCCTGCCACGCCTGTACTTCGCCGCCGAACCGGTAGGACTCGACGGGTTCGGGGGCCGCCGACTCGGTCGTCGTCTCCTGACCGGCCGCCAGCGCGGAGGTCCCGACGATGGTGCCGGCCGTGATCGTCAGAAACCGTCTGCGCGATGTGCTACTGCTGTTCGACGCTTTTTCTTCGGTCATGGCTCCACCAGTGGGAGTAGCGTCGGCCCAATAAACGGCCACAGTCGTTCGGGGCACAACGGAGCGTAACGGAACGCGAAACCGGACGTTTCTCGCGTGAACGACGCCTAACGGACCGGCTAAAGCGCGCGCGACGCCGCCGCCGAAACTCTACCTCCGATTACCACCGAGCGTCGTCGAGCGGCGTCGGGCGAAATTACCGATTACAGCACGATGCTCTTCTCGCGGACCATCTCCTCGATGGTGACGTAGAGGCCCTGCCGGCCGATGCCGGAGGCTTCGTTGCCGCCGAACGGGATGTCGCCGAGTCCGTGGCTCGGGGCGCCGTTGATGCGGACTGCCCCGGCGTCGAGGCGGTCGGCGAGGTCCATCGCGCGCTCGTGGTCGTTGGTGAACACCGACGCGTCGAGCGCGAGGTCGCCGCGGTTTGCGATCTCGACGGCCGCGTCCTCGGTGTCGAACGCGGTCACCGCCGCCACCGGCCCGAACTGCTCCTCGTGGACGATCCGGGCGTCGTGGGGCACGTTCGCCAGCAGGGTGGGCTCGAAGTCGATTCCGTCGCGCTCGCCGCCCCGGACCAGATCCGCGCCCTTCTCGACGGCGTCCTCGACCAGTTTTTGGACCCACTCGGCCTGTCCCTCGTTGATGAGCGGCCCCATCGTCGTCTCCTCCTCGAAGAGGTCGCCGGGCCGCCAGGCGTCCATCTCGGCTTCGAGCAGGTCGACGACCTCGTCGTGGATCGACTCGTGGGCGAGCACCCGACTCACCGCCGAGCACCGCTGGCCCGCGTACTTGAACGACCCCTTCGCGCACTGACCGGCCACGTCCGGGAGGTCGGCGTCGGGGAAGACGACCGCCGGCGCGTTCCCGCCCAGCTCCATGTGGAGGTTCACCATGCCACTCTCTTTGGCGACGTGCTTGCCGGCGGCGCTCGATCCCGTCATCGAGATCGTGTTGACGCGGTCGTCGCCCGCCAGCACGTCGCCGATGTCGCTCGCCTTTCCGGGGACGAAGTTGAACGCGCCGTCGGGGAGATCGAGTTCGGACATCACGTCGGCGAGGATCGCGGCGCTGACCGGCGTGTCGCTCGCGGGCTTGAGGATCACGGCGTTGCCGGCGGCCAGCGCGGGCGCGACCGACAGCGCGGTTGTCGAGAGGGGGTAGTTGTACGGCGTGATCGCGAGCACGGTGCCGACCGGCTCGTGTTTGACGATGGCCTCCCAGCCCTCGTGGCCCGCGGTGGTGCCCTCGCGGTACTCGCCTTTGAGCGCCCGTATCTCCTCTTTGGCCCGGCGGAACCGCTCGGCGGCCGACTCGACCTCGCCGCGCGCCGAGGAGATCGGTTTGCCGGCCTCGCGCACGATGACCTCCGCGAGTTCCTCCTTGCGGGCGAGCAGTCGGTCGGCGATCTCGTCCATCCAGTCGGCACGCCGGGGGATCGTGGTCTCGCGCATCGCCGACCGGGCGCGCTCGGCCGCCGCCAGCGCGGCGTCGGCCTGCTCGGGGTTCGCGGCCGCCACCCGCGCGAACGCACCGCCGTCAGCGAGGTCGGTGACTTCGAGCACGTCGTCGGCGTCGCGCCAGTCGCCGTCGATGTAGAGGCGCTCCCGACGCTGTAGTGGCTGTTGTGACATAGCCGCCTCTTGGGCCCGCGTGCGTAAAATATTTACTCAAACTCGGATTAACGAACTGTCGGACCGCCGACCTACCCGATCCCGGGTCGAGGCGCCGACCCGAGCGGCGCACACGCTTAAGCGTCCTCGCGTCGTCTCCCTGTCGGGGAGAGACAACATGAGCCAGCAACGACAGGAGATTCGCAGGCAGGCCGGAACGGTCGAACCGAACCCGGTCCGGCTCGACACCGGGAAGGCCGAACAGATCGTCGAGGCGCTGAACGCCGACCTCGCGGCGACGTACGTCCTGTACCATCAACTTCGAAAACACCACTGGAACGTCGCGGGCGCCCAGTACCGGTCGCTCCACCTGTTCTTGGGCGAAGCCGCCGAGGACGCCGAGGAGAACGCCGACGAGATCGCCGAGCGCGTACAGGCACTCGGGGGCGTCCCCGTCAGCGGTCCGGCCGCGCTCGAACGCCACAGCCCCGTCCCGTTCGAGGGCGAGGACGTCTACGACGTCCGCACCTCGCTCGGGCACGACCTCGACGCGTACGGCGACATCATCGAGAGCGTCAGCAGCCACATCGAACTCGCCGAGAGCCTCGGCGATCACGCGACCGGCGAGATACTGCGCGAACAGCTCGTCGGGATCGAAGAGTACGCCCACGAGATCGACCACTTCCTCGAAGAGGACTCGCTCACGCTCTGGTGACCGTCGGGGGTCGGCGTTCTCGGCGGTGATAATCCGGCGGACGTTTATACCCCATCGGAGACACGTCTCGACCGAGTAGCCGCCATGGTGTCGAAGGCGTTCTTCACGGGCTCGAAGTACCTCGTGGAGGACAACGACGGGCGACAGGACTTCCTGCGGTACGACGGCGAGCGGTTCCTCTCGTCGCTCGCGTCGGCGGGCCGAACCGCGTTGCGCGCGCCGATCGGCGACGGCGAGCGCACGTCGCCGGACGCCGACGACCCCGACGAACTGAAGACGGCGTACCTCAAGGCGCTCGTCGGGCTCAACCGACGCTACTTCGCGGCCCGCGAGTACGAGTCCGAGGCGACCGGGAAGTACTACAAACACGACCAGCGCGCCGAGCGGCGCTTCCGGATCGAGACCGCAGAGCGGTTCAGCGACGCGGCCGAGGATCTCCGAACGGTCCTCGCGGCCCACGACGCGCTCTCCGAGGCCGCGGCCGACCGAGCCGAACGCGCGGGCCCGGACCGCCGCGAGCGTCTCGTCGCGTTCCGGTCGGCGCTCGTGGGCTGTACCGACGGGGCCGTCAGCGACGCGTGGTTCCCGACCGTCCAAGCGTACTACTACAGCCTCAGCCCCCGCGAGCTGGTCGCCGAAGACCGCGAGCGACGCAAGCAACGCATCGAAGGCACCGAGAGCTCCCGGGGTGTCGCCCAACTCCTCGCCAAGCCTCACTTCCGGAAGCTGACCCGACGGGACGTCCGGCGGATTCGCGAGCTCAACCGCGAGTCGCCGGGCACCGATCCCGGCGTCTGGAAGCGCCTGAACCGCGACTACTGGTGGTATCTCACACGCGAGCGCTCGGAGTCGACCGGCGACGACGGCTCGATGGCCGATCCGTAGCCGTCGGCCGCCTCGATCCGGAATCTCGACTTCGGCGTCTCAGAGCCGAATCCAGCCGGTGTCCATCCCGTCGACGCGCCACCGCTGTTCGACGCCGTCTCGGGCGCGCCGAACCTCGACCGTGCCGTCGAACAGGGCCGCCAGCGCGTCGCGGTCGTACCGACCCGGCAAGTGGTAGTGGCCCATCCCGTCGACGCGCTCGACGGTCTCGGTGACTCCGAGCAGGAATCGCCGGGCGTCCCGAACCCCGTGGCCGTCGACCACCGGCGCGAGCGAGTCGAAACAGAGCCGAAGCCGCGCGGGCGAGCGTCGTTCGGCGCCCGACGCGAGCGCCTCGACGGTCTCCGCGACCGCGGCGCCCAGCGCGCGGAGGTCTGCCGATTCGACGGTCACGTCCCGGTCCAGCGAGTCGGCGGACGCCGACGAGCCGCCGGCCGCGTCGCGACCGCCCGGCCGCCAGACCACCACCGCCGCGGCGTCTCGGGTCCGGTCCTCGTCGATGGCGTCGAGGCGGTCCCTGGCGCTCGATCGGTCGGCGTCGGCCGCCACGAACACCCGGTAGCGCGGTCCGGCGCTCGAATCCCCGAGGAGTCGCCGGCAGGCCGACGCCCCACCCGCGTCGCCGACGACCAACACGTTACACCCCTCGCGTTTCAGTTCCAGCAGTCGCCGCCTGAACCGGCCCAACTCCGCCTCGCCGGTTCGTTGCTCCCCACCCATCGATTCACCAATGACGGCGAACCCTACAATAAGTATTTCCCCGCCGCGAAATACCGCGACCGAACTCTCGGCAAGTTCGGTGGAAAGCCGAGGCCTTTCGAGGGGGGAGCGCCGAGGGTCACCCGATGACCGACGATCTGTTCGCCCCGTTGACGATTCGAGAGACGACCGTCCGAAACCGCGTGATGGTCTCGCCGATGTGTCAGTACTCGTGTGACACCGACGGGCTCGCGACCGACTGGCACGAGGTCCACCTCGGGAGTCGGGCCACCGGCGGCGCCGGTATCGTGATGACCGAGGCCACCGCGGTCGAGCCCCGCGGACGCATCACGCCCAACGACCTCGGCATCTGGAGCGACGAGCACGCCGAGGCGCTCGCGCCGATCACCGACTTCATCGCCGACCGGGGCGCGACCTCCGCGATCCAGTTGGCCCACGCCGGCCGAAAAGCCAGCAAGACCCGACCGTGGGACGGTAGCGACCCCCTGAGTCCCGACGAGGGCGGGTGGGAGACGCTGGCGCCGAGCGCGACGCCGTACCCCTACGAGGAGGGCCGCGCCGAGACGCGGAAGATGGATCGCGACGACGTCGACGGGCTCGTCGAGGACTTCGCGGTCGCGGCCGAGCGCGCTCTCGATGCGGGCTTCGACGTCGCCGAGGTTCACGCCGCCCACGGCTACCTGCTCCACGAGTTTCTCTCGCCGGTCACCAACGACCGCGACGACGAGTACGGCGGCGACTTCGAGGGCCGGACTCGACTCCTCCGGGAGGTCACCGCGGCGGTCCGGGAGGTGTGGCCCGACGACCGGCCCGTCTTCGTCCGCGTCTCGGCCAGCGACTGGCTCCCCGACCGCGAATCGTGGACCGTCGAGGACACCGCCCGGCTCGGCCCCCTGCTCGCGGAGGCCGGCGCCGACCTGATCGACGTGAGCTCGGGCGGCGTCCATCCCGACCAGCAGATCCCCCAGACCGGCCCGAACTACCAGGTGCGGTACGCCGAGCGCGTCGCCGAGAACACCGACGCGCTCGTGGGCGCCGTGGGCGGCATCACCGAGCCGGCGCAGGCCGACGCCCTGATCCGGAACGGCCGGGCCGACCTCGCGATCGTCGGCCGCGAGCACCTCCGGGACCCGTACTTCGCGCTCCACGCCGCCGAGGCGCTCGGCGCGACCGACCGCGTCGAGGTGCCGGTTCAGTACCGCCGCGGGTTCCAGTAACACACCTCGGTAAGCTATTTCTCGGTCCCGGCCGGCCGACCGTACATGGACTATCGCCCGCTCCCCGACGACCGGACCGAGCAGTTTCAGGACTACCTCCGGTACGCGTTCAGCCCGCAGGAGGGGCCGGACGCCGAATCGGACTGGGACCCCGCCGAACAGCCGGGCGAGGCCCGCGGGCTGTTCGACGACGAGGCCCTGCTCGCGGTGTGTCGCCACCACTGGTTTCGGGTCGGCCTCCGCGGCCGGTCACACGAGATGCCCGGGCTCTCGGCGGTCGCGTCGCCCCCGGAACACCGCCGACAGGGCAACGTGGCCCGCCTGCTCGGGGCCTCGCTCGAAGAGTACCGCGACCGGGGAGACTACCTCACCGCCCTCTGGGCGTTCAAACACCCCTTCTACGAGCGACAGGGCTGGGGGCTCGCGAACAAGTGGACCCGGTTCGAGTGCCCGCCCGAAGCGCTCGAATTCGCCCGCGAGGCGGCTCGCGAGGCCGGCGACGACGAGTCGGTCGGCGCGTTCCGGCGGGTCGAGCCCGACGACTGGGCCGACCTCGACCCGGTCCTGGCGGCCCACGGCGAGCGGTTCGAGCTGACGATGGACCGCACCGAGGAGTGGTGGCGAAAGCGCGTCTTCGAGAGCTGGCAGACCGACCCCTACGTCTACGCGTGGGAGCGGGACGGCGAGCCCCGCGGGTTCGTCGTCTACCGCATCGACGACGACGGCGACGGCAACCGGCTCGTCGCGCTCGAACTCGCCCACGCCGACCGCGAGGCGTTCCTCAATCTCCTGCGATTCCTCGCGAACCACGACTCGCAGGTCGAGACCGTCGCGGTTCACGGGCCACACGACGCGAGCCTGCTCGACGAGGCCGAAGACCCCGCGCGGGTCGACTGCGAGGTGCGGCCCGGGCCGATGGTCCGGCTCGTCGACGTGCCGGCCGCGGTCGAGGCGCTCGACTACCCCGGCGTCGACGGGGAGTTCGTCCTCGGGGTCTCGGATCCGCTGGCCGACTGGAACGACCGGCGGTTCCGGATCGCGGTGGCCGACGGCGCGGCCACCTGCGACCCCGCCGACGCGGCCCCCGACGCGACCGTCGGAGTCTCCACGCTCGCTCAGGTGTACGTCGGCTATCACTCGGTCTCCGACGCCGAGCGACTGGGCGATCTGGCGGTCCGCACGCCGGCGGTCCGCGGGACGCTCGCGGCCATGTATCCCGAGCGAGAGGTCTTCCTCCGGGAGGGCTTTTGAGCGGCCAAGCTCTTTACGGTGCGACACGAAGGCCCGACCATGAGAGACGACCGCGACCGCGAGGAACTGGAAGAACGGGTGCGCGAGCTCGAGGATCGGGTCCGCGAGCTCCGGGACGAACTCGGCGAGCCGCCCCGGGGACCGGGCGGCCTGCCGCGACCGCCGACGCCCCGCGAGGTGCTGTCGTTCACCGGCGAGTACGCGATCCCGACCACCATCTCGGTCCTCGAAGCGAACATCCGGGCGCTGAAGGCGCTCGAACGGATCATCCGGGTCGTGGACCCCGAACGGAGCGCGGTCGGCGAGGAGCGCGACCGGCTCGAATCCCGGGCCGCCGACGCGAGCCGAGCCACCCTCGACCGGCTGGAGGACGCGCTCGAAGACGTCGAAGCCACGATCCGGGAGTCAGACCTCCCGCGCGACGGCGAGGCCCGCGACATCCTCGACGACGCGCGCCGGATCAACCGCGAGATCCGCGACCGCGTCGAGCAGAGTCGCGCGGACGCCGACGAGGCCCGCAACCCCCGGCGAGACGACCGCGACACCCGCGACGATCGGCGCGACCGCGACGACCTCGACGGCGCGACGACCATCGAGGTCGGCGACCCCGACGACCGGGACGAAGACGACGCGGAAGACGACGCCGGGGAGCCGCAGGTCGACGTCGACGCGGAACTCCGGTCGATCAAGGACGAACTCGACGGCGACCGACGCGCGGACGGAGACGGGTCGGACGGCGACGATAGCGCCGCTACCGACGGCGAAGACAGCGCCGAAGCCGACGCTGGGACTGACGGCCAAGACAGTGACGATACCGACGATGGGACCGACGCCGACGGCAGTGACGGCGACGGCGGCGACTCGAACGCCGCCTGATCACTCGGCGACCGCGACCTCGCCCCGGAGTCGTCGATACAACCGCACCGCGAGCGACGCGCGAGCGCCGGCGGGGTGCGCGAGCGTCCACGCGGTCGCCCCGATGCAGAGGCCGCCCGCCAGCATCGCGTAGTTGGCGGCCGGGTTGGTCGCTCGCACCACGTCGAGCGAGTAGAGTGCCGGCGTCACCGGGTAGAACGGCATCACGCCCCACGGGTTCAGCAGGTCGGCCGCGAGGTGCGCGACGACGGCGAACGAGCCGAGAAAGAACGCCCAGCACGCGCCCGCCACCGCCGACCGACCCGAGCGGCCGCGCAGATCGGACGCCACGACCAGAACACAGAAGAGGCCGACCGCCGCGGCGAACCACAGCGTGTGGGTCACGCCGCGGTGGACCACGAACTCGAGTTTGCCGTCCACGTCGGGAAACAGCGTGTACGCGAGGACGATGGCGCCCCCCGAGAGGGCGTCGCGGACGTACCCCCGGCGCAACACGAGCGCTCCGACGACCGCGTAGAGCGCGAGCGCCATTCCGTAGTGGCCCGGCGGGAACATACCTGAACCCGACCATCGACTCAATGTCAATCTATCGGTTTTTAAGGTATTGGGGCGGTGACACACGGTCGAACGCGGCGACCACCGACGCGACCGACGAGAGCATCGGCGAGAAATCGACGGCCGGTCGGCTCCGTCGGGCGGTCGGTCGGGAAAAGACGACGGACGAGGTCCGCGTCGGGTCGCTCGTATCTACTCCTTGTCGCCAGAACTACTTAAACGAGGTTCGCTTCGGCGCTACACCTCGACACAGACGCCCGTCTTCGGAACGCAGACCTCTCGGGTCCGTCCCCGACGCCTGCGGACTCGATAGCGTCGGACGAGTGCCCCGATGGCGAGGGCCGCGCCGATCCCCGAGACGACGACGCTCACCGCCGCGACGGGGTAGAGGACCGCGATCACCAGCCCGGGAATCAGCACTGTCGCCGCGACCGCGCCGAGGACGGTGCGCGGGACACCGTGGTTCGGCCGTGGATCCCGAAGGGGATCTCGTCGTGGTGGTCTCATCACGTTTCGATCCACGACCCGGCGCGCCATAACTATAATCTGAACTACATTTTTGTAGCGCGGCTTACTGAACTCCAGTTATGAAGTTTTTCTTATATGAATGGGGTCGCCGCATCGATCGATTGCTGGATAGAGGTCGTCTCGCCCGGAGTCGAACCGAACGCTCGCACGCGGCCGCCCAGATGGGTTCGGACTTCTTCGGTTCGAGCCGTCCCGCTCGCCTAAACGCTCGCTCAGACCGGCTCGAACCGATAGCCGTCCCACGACTGGCTCTCGGGCTCGCGGATGCCGGCGTCCGGATCCCGGAGTTGCTCGGCGTACACCGGCCGGACCTCGTCGCCGATCTCGACGTCGGCGTCGGCTGTCACCTGACCGATCGCACGCACCGACTCGCCCTCGACGTCGAACTCGACGATCGCGAGCGAGTTCGGCCGGCGCACCCCCGGCGGGGTCGCGGTGTTTTCCGTCCACGTCACGACCGTCGCGGTCTCGTCGGCGAGGTCGACGGTTTCGGTCTGGGGCCGGCCACAGTCGGGACACCGCTCGTGTCCCGGGTAGGTCAGGTGGCCGTTCGGACAGCGATGTGCGTCGAAGCTCATCTCAGGGTGCCTCCACGAGGGTGGTGGTCACGCAGTTGCCGAACCCGCCGACGTTGCACGCGAGGCCGACCTCCGCCTCGACCTGCCGGGGACCGGCGTCGCCGAGCACCTGCTGGTGGAGTTCGTAGGCCTGTGCGACCCCGCTGGCGCCCAGCGGATGGCCCTTCGACTTGAGGCCGCCCGAGGTGTTGATCGGGAGGTCGCCGTCTCGGTCGGTCACCCCCTCCTCGACGGCCTTCCAGCCCTCGCCCTGTTCGAAGAACCCGACCGCCTCGCTCTGGAGGAATTCGAGGATCGTGAACATGTCGTGGAGCTCCGCCACGTCGACGTCCTCGGGTTCGCGGTCGGCCATCGCGTAGGCTCGGTCGGAGCTCTCGACGGCCGCGCCCATCACCGTCGGATCCGCGCGCTCGTGGACGACGTGGGTGTCTGTCGCGCCGCCGATCCCCGAGACGACGGTGTACGGTGCGCCCATCTCCCGGGCGACCGATTCGGGGCACAACAGCAGCGCCGCGCTCCCGTCGGTGATCGGACAGAAGTCGTAGAGCCGCAGGGGGTCGGCGACGATCGGCGAGTCCATCACCGTCTCGACGTCGACCTCTTTGCGGAACTGGGCGTGTGGGTTGTCGAGCCCGTTGCGGTGGTTCTTGACCGCGACCTTCGCGAGGCTCTCGCGGGGGGCGTCGTACTCGTGGAGGTATCGGCGGGCGGTCAGCCCCGCGAAGCTCGGCAGGGTCACGCCGTGCTTGTACTCGGCGGGGTGGGTCAGCGACGCGATCACGTCGGTCGCCTCCGCCGTCGTGCGGTGGGTCATCTTCTCGCCGCCGACCAGCAGGGTCAGTTCGGAGGCGCCCGAGGCCACCGACTGCCACGCGGCGTAGATGCCGGCCCCGCCCGACGCGCTGGTCTGGTCGACGCGCTGGGTGTAGGCCGGCACCGCGCCGAGGTCGTGGGCCAAGGCGTTTGGAACGCCGGTCTGGCCCTCGAACTCGCCGCTTGCCATGTTCGAGACGTACAGGTGTTCGACCTCGTCTGGGGCCACGCCGGCGTCGTCGAGGCACTCACGGCCGGCCTCCGCGAGGAGGTCGCGGATCCACGCCTCGCGCTCGCCGAACGCGGTCATCGAGGCACCGATGATTGCGACACGGTCCATGTGTGGGCCGAATGGGGAGTGTGGATTTATAATCCGGGGATCGACCCGGAAGCCGTCGAGAAAACGATAAGACGCCCCGGACCCCAACGTCGAGACGACCAATGGCCCCGGCCAACGAGGACGCCGACGACCCACCGGCGAGCGACGGCCCGCCGACCAGCGAGCCAGTCGAGACGATCTCGGTCGAGCTCGTCTTCTACGCGCCGTTCCGCGAGTCGGTCGACCGGAAGTCACTCGCGGTGTCGCTCCCGGCGGGTGCGACGCTACGCGACGCGGTCGCTCGGGTCGCCGACGACCGGCCGGCACTCGACGGCGAGCTACTCGACGAGTCCGGCGAGATACGGACCGGCGTGCGCGCGCTGTTGAACGGCGGCGACCGCGCGAAGGCCGACACAGAACTCGCCGACGGCGACTCGGTGAGCTTCACGACCCCGATCCACGGCGGGTGAGCCCGCGGCCGTCCGGGCGGAGCTCGCGAGCGCACTCGCGGCTCAGTCGGCGGCTTCGACCTTCCGATCGGGCACCGTCCCGTCCTCGTTCCACCCGCGCTCGGCGTAGTACTCGTCTAACGCCGCCTCGAAGTCCGGCAGGTCGTAGGGCAGGTCGTCGTCGCTCCGGTCGAACCCCCGCTCGTTGTTGAAGTGGCGCTCCAGTTCGACGACCCGGCCGCCGATCGCGTACAGCTCCTCGGGGTCGGCGCCGAACAGCTCTCCGAGGCGCTCGTCGGTGACGTAGTCGCTGGAGAACGCGCAGGCGATCGCGCTGTCTTTGAACGCCGCGGCGTTCTCGGACTCGACGAGCACCGGGGCCTTCCCGTCGAGGCCTTCGGGGTCGAGTTCGCCCGAGTACTCCATCGAGAGGATCTCTGAGTACATGTGGTCGGCCCCGCTGTTGGAGGTCGCGTAGCTCAGCCCCTGCCCGTTTATCGCCCGACCGTCGTGGGCCGCGAACTCCAGCCCCTTCGACGACCAGTTCTCGACCCCCAGCTCCTCGTGGGCCCGGTCGACCCCCTCGGCGAGCAGGTCGCCGACGCCCTCCCTGCGGGCGATCTTCTCGATGAGTTCGTGGACCAGCTCGGCGTTGCCGAACTCGTCTTCGGCCGCGAGGTACGCCGAGACGGTCACGCCACACGAGATCGTATCGAGCCCGAGTTCGTCACAGAGGTCGTTCGATTTCATCACGTCGACGATGTCGCCGACGCCCGCACACGACCCGAACGACATCACCGTCTCGAACTCCGGGCCCTCGGTTTCGAGCCCGGTCTCCTCGTCTCTGGTCGGGAGCTTACAGCCGTAGGCACACTGCGAGCAGGTGCCCCGCTTGTACTTTTTCTCCTCGACGGCGTCGCCGCCGATGTCCTCGACGTGCTCGAACGAGAACTCGGTGAAGTACCGGGTCGGAAGCGAGAACTCGTCGTTGATGAACTCCGTGCCCCCGGTGGTGCCCTGCCGTTTCATCAGGTCGTCGCTCTGGGCGGCCTCGCGGTGGACGTCCGTCTGGACGTCCGGGACCTCGACGTCGGGGGCCGAGTCGCCGTCGAACGAGACGCATTTGACGCCCTTCGCGCCCATCACCGCGCCGAGTCCGCCCCGGCCGAACGCCCGGGTGTCGGAGGTCATGATGCAGGCGAACCGGACCTCGTTCTCGCCCGCGGGCCCGGCGGTCACCAGATGCTCGGCCCCGAGGTCCCGGACGCCCTCGACGTACTCGGTGACCGCCGAGACGCTCGCGCCCTCGAGTTCGGGGACTTCCTCGAACTCCACGCCGTCGTCGGTGACGTGGACCGCCAGCAGTTCGTCGCTCTCGCCGACGATCTCGACCGCCGGGTGGCCCGTCTCGACGAAGTTCCGCGAGAGGTAGCCGCCGGCGTTGGTCGACCG
Source organism: Halorussus marinus (assembly GCF_004765795.1). GTDB lineage: Archaea > Halobacteriota > Halobacteria > Halobacteriales > Haladaptataceae > Halorussus > Halorussus marinus. Next base: position 517,199 of record NZ_SBIV01000001.1, on the reverse strand, counting down.
GATGCCGTCGGTGAGCGGCGACACCGCGGTGGCGTTCATCCGGCCGGTGAAGCTCATCCGAGACTGCTGGAGCGGGCCCGACGTGAAGTACAGCCGGTTGTCCGGCCCGAGCGGGTCGGCGTCGAACGGCGTCCGGTCGTGTGCGAGTTTGGTGGCGAGGCCGCGGCCCCCGACGAACGCGGCGAGTTCGTCGCCGATCTCCTCGGTGGTCGCCGATCGGGCGGTCAGGTCGATAGAGAGCAGCGAGCCCTTCGCGCGAAGCATGTGTGAACTCATAGCACGAAGTGACGTAAAACCGACGGAAAACATCGCCGATCGCCGGCTTCGGTTCCGGCCGGGAGTCGATTTCGGAGGCCTCGGAACGATCGGCCGCCGCGAGAAGGCTGATACGCGTGGGGCGTCTCCCTTGGGACATGGGGGACGACGAAGACATCAGTTCCGTCTCGGGACTGCCCGACGAACTCGGCATCGACGAGGATCTGGGCCGGGCCGAACAACAACTGTCGGTCCAGACCGAAGAGCGCACTTACGGCAAGGCGGTCACCGTCGTCGAGGGGTTCGACGAGTCGAACGTCGACCTGCAGGAACTCGCCTCGGAGCTCAAGAGCAAGCTCGCCACGGGCGGGACCGTCGACGACGGCCGGATCGAGCTACAGGGGGACCACGCCGACCGCGTGCCGGACCTGCTCGACGAGCAGGGCTTCGAGGTCGGGGGGTAGCCGGATCCCGGGCGGGACCTGCGGATCCGAGACGAACGAGTGGAGGTGGTCGTTCCACACCGAGTCGAGGGGCGTCCGCCAGCCGAGGGCGTGGCTCAGCGCGTCGTCCCACGCGACGAACAGGCCCGCGAGGAGCCCGGCCTGTACGGTCAGGCCGGTCCGCCACCAGAGCGGTCGCAGGACCGCCGGCACCGTGGCGAGCGCGAGCGCCGCCAGCACGCACAACGCGCCGAACTCCGGGTAGTAGGGCCAGGTCAGCGCGAACGAGAACACCGCGAACACCGACAGGCCGGCGACGAACCACGGCCGGCGGTCGTCGCCGTCCGAGACGACCCAGCACGCCAGCAACACCAGCAGAACGCCCAGATAGAAGTGGTGGGGTCCGAACACGGCCCCGTCGGGTTCCGCCTCGTAGGGGAAACGTCCAAACACGGTGACAGTACGACGCAGAGTGACAAATAACTTTCCCGGTACGTATTGAACCGATCGGCGCTCGTCCGATCACTCGAAGCGGTCCAGCCCGAACAGGTCGACGTCGTGGTGGGTCTCGCCGTCGACCGACAGGTCCGCGAGCACCTCGCCGATCGCGCTGGCGAACTTGAATCCGTGGCCCGAGAAGCCCGCGCCGACCGTGATCTGGGGCCGGTCGGGGAGCCGATCGAGGACGAAGTGCTCGTCTGGCGTGTTGGTGAACATGCAGGTGGCGAGCTTCATGGTCGGGCCGGCGCCCTCGGGGAAGTGGCGCTCGGCGTACGCCCGGAGCAGTCGCTCGTCCTCGGGGCGGGGCTCGCGGTCGGTCGCGTCGGGATCGACGGTCTCGCCGAGGTGGTTGAACTTCCCGAACTTGAACCCCGGCACGTCGTGGCGCGGGAACCCGTAGTAGTGGCCGTCGTCGGCGGCGTGGACGAACACGGGGAAGCTCTCGGGATCGAATCGCTCGGGGGCGGTCGGCCGGAGCCACGCGAGCACCTGTCGTTCGGGCACCGCGACCCCCGCCAGTTCGGGCACCAGTTTCGGCGCCCACGCGCCAGCCGTCACGACCGCGCGGTCGGCCTCGTAGGTGCCTTTCGGCGTGGTCGCGCGGGCGCCGCCGTCGGGGAGCGCGACGAGATCGGCGACCGGCTCGCGCGCTCGCACCTCGGCGCCCTCGGCTTGGGCGGCCTCGACGTGGGCGACGATGCACTGTTCGGGCACGAGAAAGCCGCCGTCGGGCTGGTACACCGCGCGGTGGGACGCCGGCAGGTCGTACCCCGGGAACCGCTCGTTGACCTCGCGTGCGTCGAGCACCTCGTGGTCGATGCCGTGAGCCTCGCACGAGGCCTTCGACCCGGCGAACACCCGACTGTCCGGCGGCCCGGCGTCGACGCCGCCGGTGACCCAGAGCAGGTCCCGGCCGGTCCGGTCCTCCAGATCGCGCCAGCGCTCGTAGGCGCGCTCTACTAACGGGACGTACGCCGGGTCCTCGTACTGTGCTTTGCGGATGATCCGGGTGACCCCGTGCGAGGAGCCCATCTCGTGGGGGATGTCGTACCGTTCGAGCCCGAGGACGTCGAGTCCGCGCTCGGCGAGACAGTACGTCGTCGCGCTTCCCATCCCGCCGACGCCGACGACGATCGCGTCGTAGCGGTCGGTCATAGCCGTCGGGTTCGGAGCCCACCGCGAAGAAACTCCCGCCGGCGCTACTCCCCGAACTTCGCGCGCTCGCGCTCGCGGAGTTCCACCCGACGGATCTTCCCGCTCGACGTCTTAGGGAGTTCCTCGACGTACTCGATCCGGCGCGGGTACTTGTACGGCGCCGTCTCGGCTTTCATGTAGCCCTGGAGCTCGTCGGTCAGCTCCTCGCCGCCGTCGTAGCCGTCCGCGAGGACGACGTAGGTCTTGACGACGTTGCCCCGCTCGTCGTGGGGGCTGGCGACCGCGGCGGCCTCCGCGACCGCCTCGTGGCCCACGAGCGCGTCCTCGACCTCGAAGGGGCCGATCCGGTAGCCCGACGAGATGATGATGTCGTCGGCTCGGCCCTCGAAGAAGAAGTAGCCGTCCTCGTCGCGGCGCGCGAGGTCGCCGGTCCGGTAGTAGTCGCCGTGGAACGTCTTGGCGTCGAGGTCCGGCTTCTCGTAGTAGCCGTCGAAGATGGCGGGGCTGTCGACCGGCACCGCGATCTCGCCGGTCTCGCCCGGCCCGACCTCCGCCTCGTCTTGGGTGTCGATGAGCGTCGCGCCCACGCCCGGAGTCGGCTTGCCCATACTCCCGGGCTTGACGTCGATGCCGGGGTAGTTGGTGACCAGCGCGACCGTCTCGGTCTGGCCGTAGCCGTCCCGCGGGGTGACCCCGAACGCCGCCTCGAACGATTGGATCGGCTCGCGGTTCAGCGGCTCGCCCGCCGACACCGCCTCGGTCAACGCGAGGTCGTACTCCCCGAGGTCCTCGCGCTGGGTGAACATCCGGTACTGGGTCGGCACCGCACAGAGCCGAGTGACCTCTTCTGACTCCAGCAGGTCGAGGTAGGTGGCGGCGTCGAACTCGCCCTCGTAGACGAACTGGGGCGCGCCGGTCGCGAGCGCCACCCCGACCGGGCTCCAGAACCACTTCGCCCACCCGGTGCCGGTGGTCGCCCACAGCAGTTCGTCGTCGAAGTCGGTGTCGCGGTCGACGCCCCACCAGTACCGGCCGTTGATCCGCTCGAAGCACCGAATCCACCGGTGGCGGTGGAGCACCGGCTTCGGCTGGCCGGTGGTGCCGCTGGTGTAGTTGATCGACATGGGGTCGTCGGCGCCCAGTCGGGGGCCGTCGTGGTCGGCCGACTGGCCCTCGATCAGCGCCGAGAACGCGTAAGCGTCCTCTCGGTCGGGCTCGCCGTCGGCGTCGAGGACGATCACCCGCTCGACGGGCGTCTCGTCGAGCACCGGGTCGACCATCTCGGTGAGGCTCTCGTGGACGACGACGGTCTCGGCCCCGCAGTCGTTGGCCCGGAACGCGATGTCTTTCGGCTTGAGCATGGCCGAACACGGCACCAGCAACGCGCCGCGCGCGAGCGCGCCGACCTGAATCGCGAACGCGTCGGGGTGGCGCGGAAACAGGTGCATCACCCGATCGCCCTTCCCGACCCCGAGGTCGGCGAGCGCGGCCCCGAACCGCGACGCGTCGGCGTCGATCTCCCCGAACGTGCGCTCGGCCTCCCCGCCGTCCTCGTCGCGGTACCGCACCGCCAGCCGGTCGCCGAACGCCTCGGCGTGGTCGGCCACGACCGCGGGGAGGGTGTAGTCGTCGGGGATCGTCCACTCGAAGTCGGCCAGTTCGCGCTCGTAGTCGACTGACATACGCCTAAAACCAACGATACGCTACTTGAAACTTCCCCCGGCGGTCACACCGCGCGCCCGCGTCGAGAGAGGCCGACGAGCACCGCGCCCGCCGCCAGTCCGAGCACGCCGACGACGAGCAGGACCAGCGTGTACCGGGCGGCGAGGATCAGCGGCGCGAACAGGGTCACGCCCGCGAGCACCAAGAGCGCGGCACCGCCCCAAAACTCCAGTTTGTCTCGGTCCATCTTACCCGACGTATCGACGGGACGGCCCTTAACTCCGGGTGGCGGTGACCGGGCGTCGCGCCGGCGCGAATGGATATCTTTTTAGGCCACCCTAAACCACTAGGGAGTATCGAATGACCGCGAGTCCAGATATCTGCGTGATCGTGCCGACGATCCGCGAGTACGAGTGCATGCGGGCGTACTTCGAGAACGCCCGCGAGCACGGCTTCGACCTCGATCGGCTCCACGTCGTGCTCGTGACCGAAGACTTCTGTGAGACCGACGCCATGCGGGCGATGCTCGACGAAGAGGGCGTCTCGGGCGAGGTGTTCGACGGCGCGCGCCGCGAGGCGTGGTACGAGGCGAAGGGGATCGCCGAGTACGACCACGTCGTGCCGGCCGCCAGCCACGCCGAGACGAGTTTCGGCCTGCTCTACCTGTGGGCCAACGACTTCGAGTACGGCTTTTTCATCGACGACGACACTCTGCCCCACGACGACGCCGACTTCTTCGGGCGCCACCTCCGGAACCTCGCGTACGAGGGCGAGATCGAGACGGTCTCCTCCGACGAGAACTGGGTCAACGTCCTGTACCAGAACCACGACGACCACGGCCTCTACCCCCGGGGGTACCCCTACTCGGCGATGGACGAGACCGTCGCGACCGACGCGACCGAGATCTCGGACGTGGTGGCCTCCCAGGGGCTGTGGACCAACGTCCCCGACCTCGACGCGGTCCGGATTCTGATGGACGGCGACCTCCAAGGGCAGGCTCGGACCCGGACCACCGCCGACGACTACGACGGCGACTTCGTGGCCGCGCGGGGCAACTACCTCACCGTCTGCTCGATGAACCTCGCGTTCCGCCGGGAGGTCGTGCCCGCGTTCTACCAGCTCCCGATGGACGACAACCGGTGGGAGGTCGGCCGGTTCGACGACATCTGGTCGGGAGTGTTCCTCAAGCGCGCCTGCGACGTGCTCGGCAAGCGCATCTACAACGGCGGCCCGCTCTGCGAGCACAACAAGGCCGCCCGGAGTACGTTCGACGATCTCACCAACGAGGTGCCGGGCCTCGAACTCAACGAACACCTCTGGGCGGTCGTCGACGACGTCGGCGCCGATCGAGACACTTACGCCGGAGTCTTCGAGGCGATGGCGACCGCGCTCGCGACGGGCGACTTCGAGGCGTACAACAACGGCGCCTTCTTCAACTACGTCGGCGAATACATGCTCGACTGGCTGGCGACCCTCGACGAACTCGAACCCCTCCAGACCCCCCGCGTGCCCGCGGACGACTGAGGAAAGAAACCAGTAGGTATAAGGGTTTTAGGCTGGCCTAATCTAACTAGAGATGGCAGACAGAGGAACCTCTAACAGACGCCGATTTCTGGCGATGAGCGCGGCCGCCGCGACCGCGCTCGCGGGCTGTACGGGCGGTTCGGATCAGGAGACCGAAACCACCGCCACGACCCAGCCGGACGCGGGCGCGGACGTCGAGTCGTTTCAGGGATCGGGGCCGCTCGTGGAAGAACGCCCCGACCTCTCGGGGACTCGGATGGAGGAACTGCCCGACCTGTCGGGGACGCTGAACGTGTATCTGGGCGGCGGAGAGGGCGGCCTCTACGTCGACCTCCTCGACCAACTGGACGCCCTCTACCCGGACTTCGACCCGAAGGTCAGGTCCGCACCCACCTCCCAGCTCGCCAACACCATCGCCGAGGAGTCCCAGGGCGGGTCAAGCTCGGCCGACGTGTTCTGGGCGGTCGACGCGGGGTCGCTCGCGTACGTCGCCGATCAGGGAATCACCGCCGAGTTGCCCTCGCGCGTGACCGACCCGGTCCCGGACACGTTCCACCCGAACGACCAGTGGGTCGGCGTGGCCGGTCGCGCCCGTAGCATCCCGTACAACACCGACGAGCTCTCGGCCGACGACATCCCCGACGACGTGATGGAGTTCCCCGAGACCGACGCGCTCGCCGGCTCGATGGGCTGGGCGCCCACCTACGGCGCGTTCCAGTCGTTCGTGACCGCGATGCGCCAGCTCAACGGCGAGGACGAGACCAAGCAGTGGCTCCGGGGAATGCTCGAGCAGAACGTCACCGAGTACCCCGACGAGTTCCTCACCTCGAACGCCATCGCCGACGGCGAGATCGCGGCCGGGTTCGCCAACCACTACTACGTCCTCCGGGTGAAGGCGGCCCGTCCCGACGCGCCGATCGACCTCGCGTTCACGAGCGGCGACGCGGCGTCGCTCATCAACGTCAGCGGCGCCCAGATCATGAAGGGGTCGGGCAAACAGGAGCTCGCGGCCGACTTCATCGCGCACCTGCACTCGGTCGAGGCCCAGGAGTTCTTCGCGACCACGGCCTACTCGTACCCGATGATTCCGGGCGTGCCGCCGGTCGGCGGTCTGCCGTCGATCGACGAGCTCAATCCGCCCGAACTCGACCTCGGCGAGCTCTCGAACATCGAACCGACCCTGCGCCTGATGCGAGACGTCGGCGTCCTCTGAGATGACGGTGCTCGACCGGCTCGAACGACTCGCCAAACGCACCGGGATGGGGTTCGCCGAGTCCGCCGAGGACGACTCGCTCCCGTTCGGGCTCACCCTGCTGAGCGCCGGCATCGCCGTGGCGGTGGTCTCGCCGATCCTCTGGATCCTGCTCCGGGCCGGCGAGGTGGGCGTCGAGTCGTCGATCGAGACGCTCACCCGGCCCTCGATGGTCGAGATACTCGTCAACAGCGTCGCTCTCGTGACGACGGTCACGGTGGCTTGCGTCCTGCTCGGCGTCCCGCTGGCGGTCCTGACCGTCGAGACCGATCTGCCGTTCCGGCGGTTCTGGACGGTCGTCCTCTCGTTGCCGCTCGTCGTCCCGAGCTACATCGGCGCGTTCGCGTTCGTGTCGGCGTTCGGGCCTCGCGGGGCGCTCGCCGACGTACTGGCGCCGCTCGGCGTCGAGTCGCTCCCCCAGATCTACGGCTTCGCGGGCACGGCGCTCGTACTCACGCTGTTCGTCTACCCCTACGTGTTTCTGACGACTCGCTCGGCGCTCCTGTCGTTCGACGGGACGCTGATCGAGGCCGCCCGCACCCTCAACCACTCGCGGCTGTCGGCGTTCCGCCACATCACCCTCCCGCAGATCGCGCCGGGAGTCGCGGCGGGCGCGCTACTGGTCGCGCTGTACACGCTCTCGGACTTCGGGACGCCGTCGATCATGCACTACGGCGTGTTCACGCAGGCCATCTACGTCGAGTTCAACACGTTCGGTCGCGACACCGCCGCCCTGCTGTCGCTCGAACTCCTCGCGGTGACCGCGGTGATCGTCGCGCTCGAATCCCGGATCGGCGACGCGGGCGAGAACTACGCCGGCGGCAACCGGACCACCCGGACGTCGCTCGGCGCGTGGAAGATCCCGGCGCTGTTTCTGTGTAGCGCGGTCGCGGCCCTCGCGCTCGCGGTGCCGCTTGGCGTGCTGTTCATGTGGCTCGTCCGGAGCGGCCCGGGCTACACCGGCGGCGGCTTCGCGTTCGAGTGGACGTACGGCTGGAACTCGACGTACGTCTCTGCGCTCGCGGCCGCGGTCTCGATCTTCGCCGCGGTCCCGGTCGCCTACCTCGCCGCGCGCTACCGGTCGACGCTCACCTCGCTGTTCGACCGCGCGACGTACGTCGGCTACGCCACTCCGGGCATCGTGCTCGGCATCTCGCTCGTCTACTTCGGGTCGTCGTACGGGCCGACGCCGTACCGCATCGTCCCGCTGTTGGTGTTCGCCTACGTCGTCCGATTCCTCCCGCAGGCGGTCGGCACCACCAGATCGTCGGTGCTCCAGGTCGACGCGAAGCTCACCGAGGCCGCACGGACCCTCGGCGAGTCGCCGGGCCGTACCTTCCGTCGGGTCACCCTGCCGCTGATCGCGCCGGGCGTGGTCGCGGGCGCGGCGCTGGTGTTCCTGACGAGCATGAAGGAACTGCCCGCGACGCTCCTCCTTCGTCCGACAGGTTTTGAAACCCTGGTCACCTACATCTGGCGCGTGCAGGACGCAGGCTACTACGGACAGGCCGCCGTGCCGGCGCTGGTCCTGGTCGCGGTCTCGGGGCTCTCGATGCTCGTCCTCCTCAAACAGGACGGCAGTCTCGTACGACAGGAGGGTCAGAAAGATGGATAGCGAACTGTCGAACGACGGCGAGACGGCGCGTAGCGACGGTGACCGACCGACGGCGACCGGCCGCCCCACCGCCGAGGAGGTGCTCCGGCTCGACGGGGTCCGCAAGGAGTACGGCCCGGAGACGGCGGTCGACTCGCTCTCGCTGACCGTCCGCGAGGGCGAACTGCTCACCCTGCTGGGTCCGTCGGGCTGTGGGAAGACCACCACCCTGCGGATGATGGCCGGGCTCGAACGCCCCGACGCGGGGTCGGTCCGGCTCGCGGGCGAGACGGTCGCCGACGGGTCGACGCACGTCCCGCCCGAGCGCCGCGACGTGGGGTTGGTCTTCCAGGACTTCGCGCTGTTCCCGCATCTGACCGTCGCCGAGAACGTCGCGTTCGGGCTGACCGACGCGACCGACGACGAGAAAGACCGGCGGATCACCGAACTCCTCGACCTCGTGGACCTGGCGGCCCACCGCGAGGCCACACCCGACGAGCTGTCGGGCGGCCAGCGCCAGCGGGTCGCGCTCGCGCGCTCGCTCGCGCCCGAGCCCGACATCCTGTTGCTCGACGAGCCGTTCTCGAACCTTGACGTTCGCCTGCGCGTCGAGATGCGCGAGGAGGTCCGCTCGATCCTCAAGGAGGCCGGCGTGACCGCGGTCTCGGTCACCCACGACCAGGAGGAGGCGCTCTCGATCTCCGACCGCGTGGCGGTGATGGACGACGGGCGGGTCGAGCAGATCGGCCGCCCGGAGAGCGTCTTCGAACACCCCGAGTCGCGGTTCGTCGCGTCGTTCCTCGGGCAGGCCGGCTTCCTCTCGGGGAAGTACGACGACGATACCATCGAGACGCCGATCGGCACCTTCCGACCCCAGCGGCTCAACGGCCTCTCGGAGGAGTACGTCGGCACGGACCTCGACGTGCTGGTCCGACCCGACGACCTCGAAGCGACCGTCGTCGGCGAGTCCGAGGCCGACGGCCACATCATCCACCGCCAGTACACCGGCCCGTCGTTCGTCTACCGCGTCGAACTCGGGAACGGCGACGTGGTCCACTGCCAGCACAACCACGTCACGGAACTCGACATCGGCAAGCCGGTCGGCGTCGAACTCGTCGCCGACCACACGCTGGCGTGGTATCCGCCCCGCGAGGAGGCCCCCGAGGGGACCGAGCGCCGCGCCGAGCGCCCCGGCACCCGATGAACCGCCGTCGGTTCCGACTCCTCTCGACCGGCCTCGCGGCCCTCTCGGGGCTGGTCGTGTTCGTCCTCGCGACCGACCTGTTTCCGTACCACACCCTCAACCACGACGAGGGCGTCTACCTCCAGCAGGCCGCGATGTTGCTGGACGGCGAGCTCTTTTTGCGGCCGCCGGTTTCCGACGCGTTCCGACCGTGGTTTTTCGTCGAAGACGCCGGCCGGCTCTACCCGAAGTACTCGCCGGTGCCGGCCGCGATGTTCGCGGTCGGCGAACTGCTCGGGGGCTACCGGATCGCGCTGGCGCTGGTCGCCGCGGGCATCGTCGGGTTGGCGACCCTGCTCGCCAGCGCGGCGTTCGACCGCCCGACCGGCCTGCTCGCTGGCGCGTTCGTCCTCGCTTCGCCGCTCTTTCTCGTCGACTCGTCGGTCTTTCTGCCGTACGCGCCCACGACGTTCTGGAACCTGCTGTTCGCGGTGGCGTACGTGCGGGCCGCCCGAGCGGCCGCAAGCGGGGCGAAACGCCGGACCTACGGCTACGCCGCGCTGGCGGGCCTCGGAGTCGGCGTCGCGTTCTTCGCGCGACCCTACACCGCGGTGCTGTTCGCGACGCCGTTTATCGCCCACGCCTGCTACTCGGTGGTCGCCGGGCTCGCCCACGGCCGCGCGCTCGCGCGGAGGGCGCTCGCTCGGCTCGCGCCGACCGCGCTCGTCGGCCTCTCGGGGGTCGGCACGGCGCTCGCGTACAACGCCGTCGTGACCGGCTCGGCGTGGCTGTTTCCCTACGAGGCGTTCGCACCCCGCGACGGCCTCGGGTTCGGCGACCGCCGGATCCTCGGGCACGCGCTGACCTACACTCCCGAGGTAGCGCTCGAAGCCAACGCGAAGGTGGTCGCGACGCTGTTCGGCGAGTGGGTCGTCGCCGCGCCCCTCGGCGGCCTGCTCGCGACCGTCGGGCTCGGCGCCTTCGGACTGCGCGCGGTCGACCGCGCCGGGACGCTCCGGGCCCGTCTCGCGAGCGATCGCGCCGAGGCGACTCGCCAAGACGCCGGAACCGACCCCGACCGATCGCCGGCGCTCACCGACCTCCAGTTGCAGGCCGTCCTCGCGGGCCTGTTCGTCTCGGTGATCGCGGGCAACGTCTACTTCTGGGGGAACTTCAACATCCTCGGCGATCTCGCCGATCCCGACGACGGGCTCGTCTCGATGCTCGGGCCGTACTACCACTTCGACCTCCTCGTCTCGACCGCGGCGTTCGGCGCCCACGCGGTCGTCCTCGGGTTCGGTCGGGCCCGCGATCTGGCCGCGCGCACCGCCCGGCCTCGGGCGTCGCTCGCGGCCGTCGGGCTCGCCGGTGCGCTGGTGCTCGCGGGCGCCGCGGGGGCGGCGGCCGCGCCCCCGCTCTCGGCGAACGCCGAGGTCACCGACCGCTACGAGCGGGCCTACCAGCCGTTCGAGGACCGCGAACTGTCGAACGCGGTCGTGTTCGTCCCGACGCCGTACGGCGACTGGCTCGGCCATCCCTTCCAGCACCTTCGCAACGATCCCGGCTTCGACGGCGAGACGGTGTACGCGATCGACGACGGGCCCGAGCGTTTCGCGGTCACCGACGCGCACCCGAACCGGACCTACTACCGCTACGCCTATCGCGGCCAGTGGAGTCCAACTTACGGCGATCCGGTCGAGCCGACGCTCCGCGAGGTCCGGACCGCCCGGGGCGAGGCGGTCGGGGTGGCGGCCTCGTTCGGACTGCCGCCTCGCGCCGACCGGGTGTCGGCCCGGCTCTCGACCGACGAGGGAACCGCCTACTACGCGACGAACGCCACGCCGGCCACCCTCTCGGTCGACCTCCGGGTGACCGACGGGTCGGCCGGCCTCGCCGGCCCCGCGGTCTCGGCGGTCGGCGACGAGCGCACGGTCCCGGTCGCCGGCGCGGACGAGGTGGTCTTGCAGGTGTTCGTGAGCGACGCGACCGGCGGCGGGTTCTCCTATCGGCTCGAACTGCCGGTCCGGAGCGACGGGGGCGAGGTCCTCGCGCTGTCGCCGTACCGCGAGGCGTGTCTGATCGCCGATCGGTGCGGCGGCGAGGCGGCGTACGTCGAGGACGCGATGCCCTCGGGGATCACCGTCGAGACGAGCCTGTACGGGACGACGAACGGGAGCGACTCGTGACGGGCGAAGCGTTCGCGGATCGCTGGGACGTGCCGACGACGACCCGGACGGTCCGACTCGACGCCGGCGAGTTCGAGACCGTCGCCGCCGGCCCGGATCGGTGGGTCCGGGCGCTGGTCCGCGACGGCGCGGGCCGGGTCGCGCTCGTTCGCAACCGGTGGAGCGACGGCTGGGTGCTCCCCGGCGGGAAGCCAGCGCCCGGCGAACCGTTCCGATCGGCCGCGGTCCGGGAGGTCCGAGAGGAGACGGGGCTCTCGGTGACAGTCGAGCGACCCCTCGAAGTCGTCGAGCCGACGTTCGTCCACGGCGGCGACTCGACCTCGGGCCAGTTCGTCGTCTTCGAGGCTCACGCGGCGGACCCCGACCTCGGCGAGGACCTCGGCGCGGACGCGACCGAGATCCGGGAGGCGGATTGGTTCGGCGAGGTGCCCTCGCGCTGTGAGGACGCCGAGCTACTGGCGCGTCACTTCCCGTGATCGCCCGGTCCTCCCGGACGACGAGCGACGACTGATCGTTCGCCCCGGTTCGGGACCGAAATCCGAACTCACCGTTCGTCGAGACACACCTTCACGACGGACTTGGCGATCGCCGCGCCGCCGGTCAGCGGATCGAGCTTCGTCTCGCCCGCCCGCTCGTCGTACTCGATAGGGAGCTCCCGTACGTCGTAACCCCGCATCAGCGGCCGGATCAGGAGTTCGGCCGAGAGCCCGGTGTTCTCGGTCCACGCGATGTCTTCGATGACGCGCCGTCGGTACGCGCGCATCCCCGTGGTGGTGTCGTGAACGCGCTCGCCCATCAGAACGCTCGCGAGCGCGGCGAACGCGTGGTTGCCCCACCGGTTCAGATCGGGCATCGCGTCGGCACCCCAGTAGAGGCGGTCGCCGCTGACCACGTCGTAGCCGTCGTTGACGGCTTCGAGGAACTCGGGGAGCTGTTCCATCGGATACGTGTCGTCGCAGTCGGTGGTCACGACCACGGGTCGATCGGCGGCGAGCAGTGCCTCCCGGACCGCGACTCCGTACCCCTGTGGCTCCTGCCGGACGACGCGAGCGCCGTGTTCGCGGGCGATATCGGGCGTCCGGTCGCTCGATCCGTCGACGCAGACCACCTCCGCTCGGCCGTCGGTGACCGCCTCGATGTCGGCCAGCACCGATCCGATCGCGGCCTCTTCGTTGTAGGTTCCCATCACTACGCTCAGATCGTCGAACGTGTAGTCGTCGCCGGCGTCGTCCTCGGTCCTGGCCGCGTCCGTGTTCATGCTATCGGTCGGTTGTTCGGGCGCGCATTTGTATTTTTAGGTTCGCCAAAACCGAGGGTGCTCGGATCGAGATACACGCCACACCACCGTCGACTACGGACCGACCCGTCGGACCCCGACTCGCCGATCCGAGAGCACGGCTCCGTCGGCCTTCGGCGAGCGGACTCCGCGTCCTCTTTACTCTCCGGTCGACTACCACCGCGTATGGACCCCGAGGACAACCACCGCTACTGGGCCGATCGCACCGAGGAGTTCTCGCCGGAGTACTACGCCCAGATCGGACCGAACGAAGTCAGCGAGACGCTCGCGTCGGTGCTGGACCACTACGTCGAGGAGGACGCCGCGATCCTCGAAGTAGGCTGTAGCTCCGGACGCCACCTCGCGCACCTCCTCGATCGCGGGTTCGAGAACCTCACCGGGATCGACATCAACGACGAGTCGTTCGACGTGATGGCCGAGTACTTCCCGGCGGTCGCCGACGCGGGGGAGTTTCACACCGGGCCGATCGAGGAGTTGCTCCCGACGTTCGACGACGCCGCCTTCGACGTCGTCTACTCGGTCGAGACCCTCCAGCACGTCCACCCGGAGAACACGGACGTGTTCGAAGACCTCGCGCGAGTGACCGGCGATCTGCTCGTCACGGCCGAAAACGAGGGCAACAGCCCCAGACGCGGTCGCGAGGGCGCCGAGGTGAGTTGCGTCCGCGACGACTTCCCGCTCTATCACCGCAACTGGAAGGAGGTGTTCTCGGAGCTGGGACTGGCCCAACTCCTCTGTGACCCCGGCAAGCGAGACACGGTCCGCGTGTTCCGGACGCTCTGACCGTGCGGGCCGACGCTCGCGGATCAGACGCGACCCCAGAATATAATATAGCCAGATAAAGTTTATACGTTGTGTCGTGATCAGTTTCGTGACCGGCTGGAGACGACAGTATTCTTCGTCGACACTCAACGAAGCGAGTAGACGTTCGCTTCGTACACCTCTCGGACCCGGTCGCCCCAGTTGTGGGTGTAGGTGTCGATGATGTCGTCGGCCACGTCGCCCCGGAGATACTTCACGATGCCCCGGTCGCCGGTCCGGTCCCGGAGATGGGTCGTGAAGAAGTGACGGAAGTAGTGTGGGGTCACGTTCTCCTCGGCCCCGCCCCCGGTCCGGTACCACCCGGCCTCGCGGGCGTGGGTCTCGACGACGTTGCGCACCATCTGGGGCGTGAGCCGGCGGCCCCACTCGCGGCTGGTGCTGACGAAAAGCGGGTCGGCGGGCGAGACCGCGTCCGGTCGGATCGCCAGCCATCGAGTCAGGATCGCCGACAGTTCGTCGTCGACCGGGACGACGGTGGCGCGCTTTCGCTTGTTGGCGGCCGACCGCTCCTCGCGGTTGACCACCTCCCCGCGGCCGACGTCGGCGGCGACGTACAGCGAGTCCCCCCGGCCGTCGAGTTGGGGCCGGTTCCCGAGGTCGTACGCCTCGTCGGCCGCCCCGGCGAGCCGGAGGTCCCGAAGGTCGAGGTTGCAGAGTTCGCCGACCCGCATCCCGGTTTTGAGAAGCGTCGCGACCACCGCGCGTTCGAGCGGGTGCGAGATTCCCGCGACGAACGTCCGCATCTGGTCGACCGAGATCTCTCGGCGAGTGGGGTCCTTGTCGATGGTCTCGTTCATCTCTTCGACCACCAGCGCCATCGGATTCGAGTCGAAGGCCCCGACCTGTGTCATGTACGCGTAAAACCGGTGGAGGTACGAGGCGTAGGTCGCGACCGTGCTCTCGGCGAGGTCGCCCCGGAGCCCGTGGACCCACGCCATGCACTCGCGCTGGGTCGCCCCGCTCGGAGCCAGCGACTCGCCCCGGGGGTTTCGGTCCGGATCGTCGAGAAACGACTCGAACTCCCGGAGGACTCGCGCGTAGGCCTCGCGGGTCCGCTCGCTCTTGCCGTGGTACCGGAGGTCTTCGAGGAAGTAGCCGACGGGGTCCTCGGGGTCGGTCGCCTCGGTGCGCTTGCTACTCGCCATCGTCGACCACCGTGTACCCGCCCTCCCGACCGCTGTACTGGACGCGGTTCTCGTTCTGGAGTCGCTGGAGGGTCTCCTCCAGTCGATCCTCGAAGTCGCCCGCGAGCGCTTCGACCAGTTGATCCCACGACAGGTGCTCGCCCGAATCCAGCCGATCGAGGAGGCGGGTTTCGAGGCCCTGACCCCCAGGGTCTGACCCCGGAGATGCACCGTCCACGGGGGCGCCCGACTCGTCGGCGTCCGATTCGAGGTCGAAGTCGCGTCTCCCGGCCTGTACCATCGTTCTGACGAACTCGCTCTGGCTCATATCGAGCTCCTCGGCGTCTCGCTTCCACTCGTCTTTCTGATACGTCGGGACGAAGGTCTTTACGACCGCCCGATCGGTGTCGGCGTCGTCGCTCATCTCTCGTGTCGGCGCTCTCACCCCCGCTATTTCAATTTGTCCCACGAAACTGGATAAGGACTTTTATTTGCGCAAGTGGGACTGTTTGTGGTGGCATAGTAGTACTACTGGGCGAGATTTAAATCTCTAAAGTCCCATGCGGAGAGTTAACCAAAATAGAACGTGTGGTCCCATACAGAGAGATCAAAATCATCTCCCCGCACGTCGTTCTACGCTAATACCGAGCAAAATTCCTAGAAGTCCAATAGCACGCTCCCCACCGATCGCGCACATGCCTGATACCCCTCGCGATCGAGACGCCGGAGATGGCCGGCTCAGACCGGACGATCGACGAGGGCCGTCTCACTCGGTCGGCGTCGCTCGGCGTCGGCGTGCCGGCGCTCCTGATCGGCCGGCGCGACCTGCTCGAACGACGACGGGTCGAAGCAGAACTGGATCCGCGAGATGCGATGGGCCGTGTCGCTGTCCCCGCGGGGCGGCGCGGAGACGTTAGCCCGCTCGGTGACCGGCTCGCGGAACTCGTACACCGCCGATCTGGGCCCGCCACTGACGATCACCGCGTCGACCGGGACCGTCGAACGGAACGTCACCGCGACCGGCGCTTGGCTCTCGTTGACCGACACGTCGACGAGCGTCAGCCCCTCTGTGGAGCCGTCGATCTGGAACACGAACTCGCCGGGCGCGACCCGCCGAGCCGTGTCGTTCGTGAACTCACCCTCCTCGACGGTGAGCGTGAGCGCCGGTTCGAGCCCGCGATCCCGACACGTCGCCACGTCCTCGACCACCGCAGGCTCCTCTTGGACGGACGGGATCTCGGTGTCTTGCTCAGCCGCTGGCGTCGTCGTCGTTTCCTCGCCGGGGACGCTCGGATCGGTCGGCTCCGGGTCCTCGCCGTCCGGAACGCCGTCGCCGTCGGTGTCGGCGGCGGTCGGGTCGGTTCCCCGATCTATCTCTTCGGCGTCCCCGAGACCGTCCTGATCGGTGTCGGCGCTCGTCGGATCGGTCCCGAATTCGTTCGCTTCCCGGCCGTCCTGCAGGCCGTCACCGTCCGTATCGGCGCTGGTCGGATCGGTGGCGCGCTCGACTTCTTGGCCGTCGTCGAGTCCGTCGCCGTCGGTGTCGGCGGTGGTCGGGTCCGTCCCGCGCTCGATTTCTTGACTATCGCTCAGGCCGTCGTCGTCCGTGTCCGGGTTCGTCGGATCGGTTCCGAGTTCGTCGACCTCTCGACCGTCCACGAGCCCGTCGCCGTCCGTATCGGAATTCGTCGGATCAGTCTCCAACTCCGCGACCTCCCGACCGTCCTCTAACCCGTCGTCGTCGGTGTCGGCGCTGGTCGGATCGGTTCCCAGTTCGTTGACCTCTCGACCGTCCTGCAAGCCATCACCGTCCGTATCTGGGTTCTCGGGATCGGTGCCGAGCTCTCGCTCTTGGGCGTTCGACAGTCCGTCGTCGTCGCTATCGACCGGTCCCGTCGTGGTGGTGGTCGTCGTTTCGGTCGTGGTGGTGGTCGTTGTTTCAGTCGTGGTGGTGGTGGTGGTCGTTGTTTCAGTCGTGGTGGTGGTGGTGGTCGTTGTTTCAGTCGTGGTGGTGGTGGTGGTGGTCGTTGTTTCAGTCGTGGTCGTCGTTTCGGTCGTGGTAGTTGGCGTCGTCGTTGTTTCAGTCGTGGTGGTCCCGGTCGTGGTGGTCGGCGTCGTCGTTGTCGTCGTGTCGGCGTCCTCTACATCCGCCACCGTCTCGGCTGTGGTGGTTTCGGTCGCTGGCGTGGTGGTCTCGGTCGTCGTCGCAGTCTCTGCCGTGGTCGTCCCGGTCGTCGTCTCTTCGAGACAACTCTCCAGCGACGGGTTCCCGACGCTGTAGCTCTCGCCGTCCTGCCGGACGGCGACTTCCTCGACGACCTTGCCATCGTTTTCGTCGGTCCCGAAGAACGTCCCTTCCCCCGGGAACGGCCCGCCGAACGTCTGTGACGTGTCGTCGGCGAACGTCAGCCTGACCTGCTGGAACTGCTGGTTGCCGGTCACTCGCACGCGTTCGCACGACGCGAACGCTACCTCCACCGGTGCGGTATTCGTCGTCTCGGTGGTTGTTGTTTCCGTCGTGGTGGCCCCGGTTGTCGCTTCAGTCGTCGCCGTGGTGGTCTCGGCCGTCGTCTCAGTCGTCGTTTCGGTTGTCGCCTCAGTCGTCGTTTCGGTTGTCGCCTCAGTCGTCGTTTCGGTTGTCGCCTCGGTCGTTGTCGCTTCAGTCGTGTCGGTCGTCGTCGGGGTCGGTTCGGTAGTAGTGGCGGTCGGCGACGTTTCCGTTTCGGTTGTCGAGGTCGTCTCCGCCGTCGTGTCGTCGGCCCCGACGTCTGTCGATCTGAGCGTCAGGTTGTACTCGGCGAACCCGCCGACCGACCCGTTTTCGGGCGAATAGACGCGCACGTAGTAGGTGCCGTTGCGGTCGGTGACGGCCCGTTGGGTCCCGAACCGCTCGACGATCGTATACCCCCCGACGATTATTTGGGCGTCCCTCTCGCCGAGTTCTCCGATGGCGTCGCCCTCCCCGTCGTAAATCCCGACCGCCAGCCGCTCCCCGGCGCTTTCGGTGTAGTCGGTGAACGTTGCCGTCGCGTTCAGACGCTCGCCCGCCGAGAGGTTCACCGCGTACCAGTCCTCTTCGTCGACGGCGGCGACGCCGGTCAGGTCGACCGGCGGTTCGCCGACGGGCAGGGCCGACGCTCGGTCGCCGTTCGGGGCGTTCTCGAACGGCTCTACGTCGTCGGGGTCCCGGATGTCTACGCGCATCGTGTACGGGCCCGCCCCGTCGCCGTAGTTGCGCCGCACTTCGATCGTGTACTCGCCGCCCTCCTCGGCCAGTACGCCCTGCGTATCGTAGATCTTGTAGTTTATGTCCTCGGTGACGAGCGCCTCCCCGTCGGGCCCGTAGAGGGTGTAGTTGAGGCTCGGGTTCGCGGTGTCCATGGCGAACACGCGAATTGCCTGCCCCGCCTCGACCTCGAACGTGTACCGATCGACCGGTTCGTCCGCCGCCAGCGTGGCGTTGATCTCCTCGCCGATCGGGATCGGCTCCGCGCTCGGCGGCCCCTCCGTCGTGGTGGTCGTCGTCTCGGTCGTAGTCGTTTCAGTCGTAGTCGTAGTGGTCTCGGTCGTAGTCGTGGTTGTCTCGGTCGTGGTCGTAGTGGTCTCGGTCGTGGTCGTGGTTGGCGTAGTAGTAGTCTCGGTCGTGGTCGTGGTTGGCGTAGTAGTAGTCTCGGTCGTGGTGGTCGTAGTTGTGGGAGTTTCGGTCGTGGTCGGCGTCGGGCACGCCTCGACCCCGATCGTCTCGATGTCGTTCCCGTTCACCGTGGCCGGCCGGGTGGGCTCGACGAGCCCGCCGGCCTTCGCCTCGAGTCGGTACTCGCCGGGGTCGATCCCGAAGGTCTCGACCTGCCCGGGATCGAGCGTCACGACGGCTGTCACCCCCGACTCCTCGATGACCGTGACGGTGACCCGTTCCCGGGAGGGGTTCTGGAGTCGGAGCCGCTCGCACGAGGGGTTCGACGCCGTCACGTCGGGCGTGGACCGCGGTTCGGTCGTCGTGGTGGTGGTCGTCGTCTCGGTGGTGGTCTGGGTCGGCGGTTCGATCGTCGAGGTCGTCGTGGTGGTGGTCGTCTCGCGGTCCCGACACTCCTCGAAGTTGGGGTTCTGGCGGGTCACCCGCTCGCCGTCGCTGTGGACGATCACGCGCTCGATGAGCTCGTTGCGGTTCGCGTCGGTTCCGAAGAACACGCCGCGATCGGTGAACGGACCGCGGAACGTCTGGCGGTCGCCGTCCTCGAACGCCAGCGTCACGGCGTCGTACTCGTGGGCGTCCACCGCGGCCTGAGTACACGCGAAGTCGAACGTCGGCTCGAACGGCACCGGCGTGGGTTCGGCGGTCGTCGTGGTCGTGGTGGTCTCGGTCGTGGTGGTCGTCTCGGGCTCGCGGCAGGCCTCGAAGCTCGGGTTGGTCCGAGTGACGTGCTCGCCGTCGGCGCTCCGGACGATCACGCGCTTGATCACCTCGCCCCGGTTGGCGCCCGTCCCGCTGAACCGTCCCCGGTCGGTGAACGGCCCGTAGAAGTTCTGGCGGTCGCCGTCCCCGAACACGACCGTGACCGACTCGAACCGGTTCGCGTCCACGACGGCGTCCTCGCAGTTCGGGAAGAACACCTTCGGGGAGAACGGCGGTTCCGGCGTCTCGGTCGGCGTCTCGCAGTCGCTGACGTCGTTGGTCCGGAGTGCGAACGTCCGCGGGCCGTTGAACACCTTCACCGAGGTCACGAGCTTTCCGGCGTTGCGCCCGGTTCCGGAGAACCGCCGCGTTCCGCTGTAGATGCTCGAAAACGTCTGGGTCGTCCCGTCCTCGAACGTCAGCACCACCCGGGTGAACTGGCTCGCGGCGACCGTGACGTCGGTGCAGTCGAACGACGTCCGAACCCGGAACAGTTCGCCGGGCGTCGCCGTCGGGCGCTCGGTCGTCGCGGTCGGCTCCTCGGTGGCGGGTTCGGGCGGCGTCGTGGTTTCGGTCGCGGTCTCGTCGGCGGTCGTCTTGGCGCGCGGACAGCCGCCGGCGACCGCGTAGACGGCGCCCGCGTCGGTTCGGTCGGTCGCGTTCGCGTACGGCGCGCCGACGAACACGTCCGTCTCCGAGTCGTTGTCGAAGGCACCCGACGCCACCGCGTAGCCGGCGAGGTCGCCGGTCTCGTTGCCCCGGAGCTTGGTGTGGGCTCCCGAGAGAGGGTGTCGGGACGCGATCTGGGAGCCGTACAGCAGGTAGCCCGCGCCGGTGGTGCCGACGGTGCTGTTGTTGTACGGCGCGCCGACGAGGAGGTCGTCGTAACCGTCGCCGTTCACGTCGCCCGCGCCGGCCACGTCCCAGCCGGCGGCGTCCCCGGAGCCGGCCCCGGGCAGGGCGGCGTCGACCTCGGTCGAGAGGTTCACGATCCGCGAGCGGTTCCCCTCGCCGGCGACGTAGGCGGCGCCGGTCTCAGGGCCGCCCCTGTCGGCGAACGGCGCGCCGACCGCGAGTTCGTCGCGGCCGTCGCCGTCGATATCGCCGGCGTCGGCCACGGAGAAGCCCGCTTGGGCCTGCGCGTCGGGACCGCGGAACTTCACGGGCGCGTTCACCAACAGCGACGTGCCGTTGAACTGCGGCCCGTGTTTCAGGTACGCGGCGCCGGCGTCGGGCGCGACGGAGTCGTTGCCGGGCGCGCCGATCAGCACGTCGCTGACGCTGTCGTTGTCGGCGTCGGCGACCGCGACCGCGCTTCCGGCGAGGTCGCCTTCGGCCTCACCGAGGTAGGTCGCGTTGGCCCGGGACAGATTGAACCCGCCCGTGCGGGGCATGTGGACGAGGTGGGCGGCGCCGGCGTCGCGGGCACTGCCGTCGTGCTGGGGCGCGCCGATCAGCAGGCCCCGGGTCCCGTTGGTGACGTTCTCGGCGGTCGCGAGCGACCAACCCGCGCGGTCGCCCTCGTCGCCGGCGAAGGCGGCGTCGGCGAACTTGAGTCGGACCTCCTCGGGGAGGCCGCCGCCGTACACCACGTAGGTAGTGCCCGACGCGTAGCCGTTCGTGTTGGTCAGCGGCGCGCCGACGGCGATGTCGGCGCGGCCGTCGTCGTTCATGTCGCCGATCTCGACGGCGAACCCGGCGTAGTCGCCGGGCGATTCGGCCTCGAAGGTGACGTCCGCGTCGGCGAGCGAGAGGTCGCTGCGATTCGTCGGGCCGTAGAACAGGAACGCGCCGCCCGAGTCGGTCCCCCCGGAGTCGTTGGTCGGCGCGCCGACGAGGAGGTCGTCGTAGCCGTCGCCGTTCACGTCGCCGACCGCGGTGTCCCACCCCGCCCGGTCGTTGCTCGCCGCGCCGGCGATGGTGTCGGCGGCCGCGAGCGGCACGTCGCCCACCGGACCGCGCGGGATCCGAGCGCACGGTCCGACACGCCCCGAGGTAGTCGACGTCGTCGAGGCGTTCGCCGAACCGGCGTCGCTCGGCCCGCTCGCGGCCGCCGGGCTCGCACCGCGCGCGTTCGGTTCCGGAGCGGTCGCGTCGGGGCCGGATCCGTCGGAGTCGGCGGCGGCCGACGACCCGGGTGACGCGCTCGGGAGCGAGTCGGCAGTCGCGTCCGGCGGCCCCGGCGTCTCGGGCGCTATCACGTCGCCCTCGACCTCTGGGGGCGACTGGGCGCCGACGACGCCCACGCCGTAGAGCATGCTGCTGGCGACGATACACCAGGCGACGATACCGGTCTTGAGCTGGGTGGCCGTGTCGGTTCGGTCGGTTCCCGCCGACGAAGTCCCTCCGGACATTTAGGCAATCGACGTGGGTGACGAGAGCTCGCGCCTTTGTTATCCGGGCGTTTCCCGACGCCACCGCACGTTATCGCCGCGTTTCTGCGATGGACGGGAGACCGACCGGCCGGTCGAGGCCGCGCGTCGGAGTCGGGGCGGCGTAACGCCCGGATAACAAAGGCCGACTGCCTCCTCTGGTCGGTGGCAGATGAGGCGAACCCAGCGATCGACCGTCTCGCGGCGAGCGCTCCTGAGCGCCCTCGGAACGGGCGTCCTCGGAGCGTTCGCGGGCGGGGGCGCGGCGACTCAGCGGCGACGGGCGTCCGACTACGCGGTCGTCCAGGGCGACCGGTGTGAGCCGGTGGCGCCGGTGCGGGGCCGGCTCCCCGTCGAGGAGTTCTACGACTACCAGCTCCCAAAGAAGTACGTCTCCGAGGAGAACGGCGCCTCGATCGGCTTCGCCACGCGCTACGCCTCGGCCGGGACCGTGGAGCTCCAGCGAGAAAAGACGAGTCTCCTCTTGCTCTACCGGGGCCCGAAGGGGCTGAGCCTCGTCGTCGTCCACGGCCGGATCGAGTCGTCGATCGGCGGGTCGGTCACGTTCGGGCTCGACGGACTCCCGTCGGGCGGCGAGTGGGCCGTCAGAGACGACTTCTATCGGAACCCGAACACCGGCGTGGTCGCGTCCACGAACTTCGACCGCTGGCGGGTCGACGGGTCCGAACACGTCGTCGACTGGACCTGGGGGAAAGCCGGCACCGACGGCGGCGCGTTCCGCGGTCTCGGCGAGAACTTCGACGTCGTCGTCCGCCCGGGATTCAACGAGGACGCCGCGCTCGAGGGCGAACACTACGAGGGCGAGATCACCGACTGGGAGTTTCTCTCCGGGTCGGCAGGCGTCTCCGAGCGCGTCTCGCTCGATCTCGATCGGCCGATACGGATACGCACCGGGACCTGCGAGTGAGACCGGGCTCAGTAGATCGCCATCTCGGTCTCGGTCTCGGCCCGCACGAAGAGGTCGGCCGCCCGCTCGACGCCCGGCGTCGACTCAGAGCAGTTCTCCATCAGCACCGTCTCGCTCGGGAACAGCTGTTCGCCCACGACGAGCCCGTGTTCGCGGGCGGTCGAGCCCGTCACCGTGAGGTAGACGCCGAGGCCGGTCTCCGCGATGGCGGCCTCCTCTTCTTCGTCTTCGGTCGGGTAGGCAAACTCCAGCGTCTCGGTGTTTCGGGTCCCCAACACCGCCTCGACGAGCCGTTCGTATCGCGGCGAGATACACAGTTTCCCCTCGTAGTCGGTGAGAAACTCTCGGGTGGGCTGGTCGCCTTGCGGGAGCGCTTCGGGGGTCGCCATCAGCGTGTGGTAGACGGTGTCGCCCATCCCCTCGACGACCCTGACGTCGGTGTCGTGGGGGTCGACGCGGGCGTTCACGTCGGCGATCCGGGTCAGGGGATCGGGCCGGAGCTCGACGACCTCTTCGAGCACGAGGTCGGCGCTGTCGAACCCCAGCGCGAACTCGTGCTTGCGGAGCGCCCGGAACGGCTCCTCGCGACCGACGAGTCGGAGGTCGACGCCGTCGGCGGGGATCGTGACGCTGTCGAAGACGATCCGGCGGGGCTTGCCCGCCCGGTCGTCGCGCAACAGCGTGTAGTCGGGCCGAGTCGGCTCGTCGGGGTTGCTGTAGTCGGCGAGTCGCTCGTAGGCCCCCGTCTCGGCGGCCTGATCGCCCTTCGTGACGGCCTTCTCGTAGCGGAGCGTCGAGATGATCGTGTCGGCGACCGACTCCGCGCCCGTCTCGTCGGCCACGCGGTCGAGCACCGCTTCGAGCGGGCGCCCCTTTCGCGGGACCGCGACCGGAATCGTCTCAGTCATTGTCCCCGAGATGGCACGGCAAAAGTAAACGCGTTGCGCTTCCGGTCGTCGGCGGTCGAATGCCGGCGGCCGGCTCAGTTGCCGAACACGTCGCTGATCCGGTCGCGCCACTCCTGGATGCCGTCGATCTCCTCGCGGATGTCGGCGACGTCGCGCTCGACGCCCTCGCGGATGTCGGCGACCTCGTCTTCGACGCTCTCGACGCGCGCGGTGAGGTTCTCCTCCAGCGCGTCGAGGTCGTCCGACAGCGACTCGACGTCGGCCGCCACCGACTCGATCTCCTCGGCCGCGTCGGTCGCGGCCTCGATCTCGGTCCGGAGGTCGGCCATCTCGTCGGTCAGCTCCTCGACCTCGGCGCCGACCGCGGTCACGTCCTCGGTGTTCGCGCCGACGAGCTCTTCGAGGTCGTCGATCCGGTCGTCGAGGGCGTCGAACTCCGCCTCGAAGTCCCCGGCGTCCTCGAGTTCGGCCTCCAGCGCCGACACCTGCTCGCGCAGGTCGCCGACCGAATCGAGGTCGGCCTCCAGATCGGTCAGGTCCGCGCGCAACGCCTCGACCGCGTCGAGGTCGGCCGCGTCGTCGAGGTCGTCTTCGACCGCCGCCAGCCCCTCTGCCACCTCGTCGACCTCCGACTCGACGCCCGAGAGGTCCGCGCGCAACGCCTCGACCGCGTCGAGGTCGGCCACGTCGTCGAGGTCCTCTTCGACCGCCGCCAGCCCCTCGGCCACCTCGTCGACCTCCGATTCGACGCCCGAGAGCGAAGAGTCCAGCTCCGCGACCCGGTCGTCGGTGTCGTCGGCATCGGTCCGGATCGCCTGAACCTCGTCCTCGAACGCCTCGACGTCGGCCCGGAGGCTCGCGATGTCGGTCTCGAAGTCCGCGAACACGTCCTCGGCCACGCCGTTCTCGTCGATGAACTCCTCTAGGGCCTCGGTGTACGCCGAGAGGTCCTCGACTCGCGACTGGAGGTGCCGGATGCGGACGTTGGTGCTCTCTGGCGTCTCGACGTCGAGTTCGCGCTGGATGACGTCGAGGTCGTCGTCGGACACCTCGCCCGCGCGGATCTCCTCGGCGAGCGTGGCCGCGACGCTCCCCGGGGTCGGCGGCGAGGCGGTTCCGGCGTCCGCCGACGAATCGGGCTCGTGGTCGGCGGCCGGCGTCGCCTCGTCGGGCTCGTCGCCCATCGGGTCGTCGACTCCTTCGTCGGACACGCTACCCGTCGAATCGTCGGCTCCCTCGTCGGGCGCGCTCGGGTCGTCGGCGTCCGCCGGTCGCTCGTCCGGGGCGCCGAGCGGGTCCGCCTCGTCGAGGTCGTCGGTCGACGGCTCGCCGTCCTCGTCCGGCGGGCCCGCCGACGCCTCGTCGTCGGCCAGCGGGTCCGACTCTTCGCCCGCGCCGGCTTCCCCGTCGGGGTCGGCAAGCGGCTCGTCGCCGTCGGTCGGCGCGTCCGCCTCGTCGTCGAGCGAGAGGTCTTCCTCGCCGGCGACCACGTCCCGGACGATCTGGCTGTCCTCCTCGGAGACGATGTCGGTGATGGTGTTGCCCTCAGGACCGCCCACCTCGCCGCCGAGCGGATCGGGGCCGTCCTCGAGGGGGTCGTCGTCGCCGACGTCTCCGCCGAGGGGGTCCGGGCCGCCGTCCGCCTCGTCGGTCCCGCCGACCGAGGCGGGGGCGACCTGCTCGATGGTGGGCGATCCGAGGAAGATCGAGGGGTCGTCGTCCTCGCCGAGTCGGACGCCGTACACCGTGACCAGCTCCTCGCCGGGGTCGAGTTCGCGCTCGAACTGGACCCGGTGGTCCTTGTAGGCCGTCCAGTTGTCGTTCTCGTAGTCGGGGTGGAAGCCGACGTTGTCCATCGGGAACGACTCGGGAACGTCGTCGGCCAGCGTGATCGTCGTCGAGTCGTCTCGCTCGCTCCGGATCACGAACTTGATCGCGGGGACCGCGAACTCGTCGCCCTCGAATGACTTCTCGACGACGACACCGCCCTCCTCGGCGGTTACGACCTCGGTCATGCTGTCGCTCATGTGATGACCATCCCAGAACGGCCATATAAATCACACGCCGTCGCGGGCGAAACGACCGGCGCGACAGAGCCGGTCGCGCCCGAGTCGGCTCGAACCCAGCTATTTGACGCGGCCCGCCGTATGGGCGACTATGCTACTCGCAGGGACCGACGACGGCGTGTACCGGACGGCCGGGCCGCGATTCGAGTCCGCCCGACGGGTGCTGGACGCGGGGCGAACGATGCGGATTCGGCGGTTCGACGGTTGGGACGGCGTCTTCGCGGCCACGAAGTCCGGGCTGTACCGATCGACCGACGGCGGCGACTCGTGGATCGACCTCGGCGTCCCCCGCGAGGAGGTGTACTCGGTGCTCGGCGATCCGGCGGGCGAGCGCCTCTACGCGGGTACCCATCCCGCCCACCTCTACGTTTCGGCGGACGACGGCGGCTCGTGGACCGAACTGGCGGGATTGCAAGACCTCCCCTCGCGCGAGGAGTGGTACACCCCGCGCCACCGCGACGAGGCCCACGTCCGGAGCCTCGGCGCCCACCCGGACGCGCCCGACCGCCTCGTCGCGGGCGTGGAGGTCGGCGGCGTCCACGTCAGCGACGACCGCGGCGAGACGTGGACCGAGCGCCGGGACGGCCTGCAAGACGACGTCCACCACGTCCTCGTTCGCGGCCCCGACGAGTACGTCGCCTCCTGTGGCGGCGGGCTCTACCGGACCCGCGACGCGGGCGAGTCGTGGACCCGGCTCGACCGGGACCTCGACCACACCTACTTCCGCGAGGCGTTCGAGGCCGACGGCGTGCTCTACGCGGCGGCCG
This sequence comes from Halorussus marinus, assembly GCF_004765795.1. Lineage (GTDB taxonomy): Archaea > Halobacteriota > Halobacteria > Halobacteriales > Haladaptataceae > Halorussus > Halorussus marinus. The sequence continues at coordinate 490,767 of NZ_SBIV01000001.1, read as the reverse complement.
CCCGATCGTCGCCCGGGACGTGGCAGGGTTCGTCGGGGGCCGACGCGGCGCTGTTCGAGTCGAGGACGGAGCCGCCCGAGTTCGAGGCGCTGGCGTACCCGGGCCGCCCCGAGGAGGTCGTGCTCGCGTGGGCCGCTCGCGACCGCGAGGTGCTCGCGGCCACGAACCGCGGCCGCATCATCGTCCGCGAACTCGACGGCTGGGTGCAGGGCGGGACCCTGCCGGCGGGCGTGCGCTCGCTCTGTCCGGTCTGAGCCGGTCGGTCGCCACCGGACTCAGACGTCGACCCGGTCGCCGATCTCGGCGAGTTCGAGGCGTCGCGGGTGCTCGAAGCTCCGCGCGTGGTGGTAGAGCGCCGTCGGGTCGGCGGTCAGTCCCTTCCACATGTCCCAGTGGGTCGGGAGCAGGCGGTCGACGCCGAGGTCGCTGGCGGCCTCGATCGCCTGATTCTCGTCGTTGTACCACCGCGTGCGCTTCGGTTCGCGGGTCTCCTTGTCCGGGATGTTGCCCACGGTCCCGAACGCCAGCACGCCGAGGTCGATGTCGTAGGCGTCGCCGACGCGCTCGAACTCCTCGCTCGGCTTGGTGTCGCCGCCGTGGAAGAACGTGTCCCCGTCGTGCTCGAACACGTAGCTCACCGGGTGGGACGCGTCGGGGTCGTTGGCCGGCTCGACGTGGACCGTGAACGCGCCGACCTCGACGGTGTCGCCCGCCTTGACCTCGCCGAACTGGTCGTCGTCGATCGCCCACTCGTCGGTCCACGCTTCGTCCTCGCGGGCGACCGCGAGGCTGTCGTCGGGCGCATAGAAGGTCGCGCCGGTGGCCTCCAGAATCGGGGCCTGACTCGGGCCGTGAACGTGGTCGGTGTGCTCGTGGGTCGCGAACACCGCGTCGGCCTCGGTCACGTCCGCGGGGTCGAACGGGACCGGGATCATCCGGACCGTCCGGGGCGGATCGCCGATCCCGAGGTACGGGTCGACGAACAGCGTGGTGTCGGCCGCCTTGAGAACGAACCCGTTGCAACCGAGATACCAGACCGCGATCCCGTCGGGGTCGGCGTCCTCGACGTCGCGGACGAGCCAGTCGCCCCAGTCGCTGTGTATCCTCATGCGGCCAACTGGGCCGAGAAAAGAGGTAAGTGTTGTTCTTCGGGTCAGAAGCTCCGGAGTCGCACCTCGTCGTCGGTGATCTCGTCGATGCTGTCGGCCTCGACGGCGTACGCGTCGTCGTCGTGGCTCTCCCACCCGAATCGGGTCTTGATGCGCTCGGCGAGTCCGGGGTTCGGGTCGACGTAGACGGAGCCGGTCTCCTCGTCGACCTCCGTCACAACGCCGATCTGCTCGTCTTGGGCGTCGATGACGTGCTTGCCGACATCGTCGTCGTCGGGGACGACCGACGCGGTCGCGGTGTCGTCGTCCGCGATCGGCTCCTCGGACGGGGTCTCTCCCATCGCGGTCGTCTCGTCGGACGGCGTTTCGCCCATCGCGGTCGCCTCGTCGGACGGCGTTTCGCTCATGGCAGTCGTCTCGTCGGACGTCTCCACACCGGTCGTCGCGGTGGTCTCGTCCGCGCCGACGGCCTCCGCGTCGGCTCCGACGATTTCGGTGGTCTCCTCGGTGCCGAGTAGCTCGCTTTCGATGCTGGTCGTGGCGATGGTCTCGGTGCTGATCGTCTCCTCTTCTACGAGCTCGAAGGTGAGTCGCTTGCGTTCGAGGACCTCGTCTTCGACGGTCCGGCGCTCGTAGAGCTCGGTCAGGATGGTCGCGTCCTCGGTGAACTCGCTTTCGATGTGGTCGCCCTCGACCACGTCCTCGGTGACCAGCTCGCCGCCCAGCATGTCGCTCTCGAGGATGGTGCGGTGGACGCCTTCGAGGTCGACCGACCCCTCCAAGGTGTCGGACTCGACGGTCTCGGTCCCCTCGACCTCTCGGTCGACCACTCGGCTCTCGACGGTCTTGCGCTCGACGATCTCGCGGGTGACCTCCCGGGTCTCGTCGACGTCGAGGGTGACGATCTCGTGTTCGAGCTCGTCTCGCTCGTCCTCCCAGCCCAGCGTCTCGTCGTCCTCGACGACCGCGATGCGGTCGTCCTCCTCGCCGAGGTGGATGCCCGCGATCTCGCGGCGCACGAGCCGGTCGCCGACGACCTCGTCGCTGACGACCTCGCTGTCGATCACCTCGCTCTCGATGGTCTCTGTCTCCTGGACGGTTCGTTCGATCACCTTCGTCTCGGTGATCTCGCTCGTGACGACCTCCCCGTCCAACAGCGAGCGCTCGATCTCCTCGTCGTCGAGGGTCGCTCGCTCCATCGCTTCGGTCCGGCTCAGGAGCTCGAACTGGTCGCCGCCCCGTCGGTCGGGATGGCGGACGAGCACCATCTCGTCGTCTTCGAGCCGGTCGAAGAAGTCGTCCCACGTCGTCTCCTCGAACGACTCGTCGGTGTCGTCGTCCGGGTGACGGACGTGGAGGTGGCGCGCGCCCGACTCGTCGTCGACGTACGCCGGTTCGGCACCGGTCTCGTCGAGCCAGGTGCGAATCGTCTCTCGGTCGGTCGTGATTTCAGTTTCGGCTGTCGTATCGCGTGTCATATTCCCCACCGTAGTGAGAGACACTACCCACGGACTTAGGTGTAGTTGCCACTCCGGCGGAGCGACCGACGAAAAAACGGAGGGTTCAGTCCTCGCAGCAGCCGCCGCCCTGCTGGCCGAAGTCGACCGCCAGCGGCTCGGAGATGGCGTCGTTGACGGCTTCGAGCTTGGCTTCCAGTTCCTCTTGGGCTTCGAGGTACTCTTCCATCACGGGGAGGCTGTGAAGCTCCTGTTGGGCCTGCTGGACCTGCTGGACGTCCTCCTGGGTCGCCTCGCCGGTCTGGCGCGCGAGCATGAACTCCTGGCGGAGCTGCTCGAACTCCGAGACCTTCTGTTGGGCTTCGTCGTCGTCCTCGACGGCCGCCTTCGTCTCCTCGAACGTCCGGTACTCGGGGGTCTCGGCGATGGCCTCGCCGAGCTCCGCGCCGAGCTGTTCGACGTGCGAGAGTTCGGTCGCCTCGGCCTCGGTGTCCGCGTCGGATTCGACGCTCATGTATCGGAAGTTGGGCCCGCGGCGTTTTAGACCTGCCGGATACCGCCTGGCTTGCTGGGAGCGGCCCGGCGCGTCGGGCAGTCTCGCGGCCGAGCGACCCGCAGAACACCGCGCTTAAACGTCCGCGACGACAAACGCATTCCAATGAGCCAAGAGAGCGAGTACAGCGAGGGAGACCTCAGAAAGACCGGCATGTCCCTGAAGCACGACCGCGAGTGGGACTACGAGCTCGACCGCATCGTGGAGGCGGTCGAGGACCGGGACGCCACCAAGGTCGGCCTGCAGTTCCCCGAGGGACTCAAACGCCGCGGCCCGAAGGTCGCCGACGACATCCGCGACCTCGTCCCCGACGACGTGACCGTGATGCTGTCGGGCCAGCCCTGCTACGGCGCCTGCGACCTCGACACCTTCCTGATGAAGCGGACCGACGTGTTCGTCCACTTCGGCCACTCGCCGATGAAGAACACGGACAAGGTCATCTACGTCCCGCTGTTCTCGAACGTCGACGTGTTCCCGATCATCGAAGAGTCCCTCGACGAGCTCGCCGATCCCGCCGAGGACCCCGACATCGGACTCGTCACCACCGCCCAGCACATGAACCAGTTCGAGGACATGAAGTCGTGGCTCGACGACCGGGGCTTCGAGGTCCACACCCGCCGGGGCGACGACCGGCTGACCCACGAGGGCCAAGTGCTGGGCTGTAACTACGCCTCGGCGGACATCGACGCCGACCAAGTGCTGTACGTCGGCGGCGGGAAGTTCCATCCGCTCGGACTCGCGATGGAACACCCCGACAAGAACGTCGTCATCGCCGATCCGGTCAACAACGTGGTGACGGTCGCGGACACCGATCAGTTCCTCAAACAGCGCTACGCCGCCGTCCACAAGGCCATGGACGCCGAGAAGTGGGGCGTCATCTTCTGCACCAAGATCGGACAGGGCCGGTGGGAGCAGGCCCAGGAGATCCTCGACGCCAACGACGACGCCTACCTCATCACGATGGACGAGGTCACCCCCGATCGGCTCCGGAACTTCGACATGGACGCGTTCGTCAACACGGGCTGTCCCCGGATCACGACCGACGACGGCCCGCAGTTCCACAAGCCGATGCTCACGCCCGGCGAGTACGAGATCGCGGTGGGGAACAAGCCCCTCGACGAGCTCTCGTTCGACACGTTCCACGGGACGTGGTAGCGGGCTCGCGGCGCTGAGTCCAGCCAGCGTCTCACACACTTTCGCTCACAGATACCTGTCCTCCGGCCCGCCGTCGGCCGCAGAATATTACTACTGAGCATTTACAAACCTTTTTGTATGAGTAAAGGATATGGATTAGTAGCATGAGCGCCACCCGTTCCGCCGACGTCCGCACCGCCGTCGAAGGCTGTCGAATCGAGGACGCGACCCCCGTCAGCCTCGACGCAGACGCGATCGGTTCGACCGCCCCGGACCACCTGCGCGAGCTCAAACGGGAGTTCGTCGCCGACGACCTCGTGCCCGCTCGCGTGGTCGTCGACGCCTGCTTCGGCGAGGACTGCTCGTTCGCGACCCAACAAGAGGCCGACCGGGTCCGCGAGTACGTCCGGGCGGCGGCCTTCCTCGGCGCGAACACCGTCACCGTCGAGTTCGACAGCGTCGCCGACGAGTCGAAGGTCCGGCCCGCGCTCGCCGCGCTCGCCGAGCGCGCCCACCGCGAAGGCGTCGCGTTCGAGGTCGCCGGCCCCGTCGCGCTGGCCGACTGAGCCCCGGCCGCCCGGACGAGACAGAATCCGAACGTTCTCCTTTCTCGACCGCCTCTCTCGCCGCATGAGCAGGGCCGCTCTCGAGCGTCGGTTGTCGGCGGTCGCGGGCTTCGACGACCCCCGCCTCGACCTCGAACAGTACCCCACGCCGGCCGACCTCGCGGCCCACCTCGTCCACCTCGCGGACGTCCAGGGGGACCTCGCGGGCCGGACGGTGGTCGATCTGGGGACCGGGACCGGGATGCTGGCGCTCGGGGCGGCGACCCGAGCGCCCGCCCGCGTCGTCGGACTCGACCGCGACCGCGGCGCGCTCGCGGTCGCCCGCGAAAACGAGCGCCGGATCGACCCCGCGGTCGGCGTCGCGTGGGTGTGCGGGGACGCGACCCGCCCGCCGCTCGACCTCGGGGGCGCCACCGTCGTGATGAACCCGCCGTTCGGCGCCCAGCGGGGCAACGCCCACGCCGACCGCGCGTTTCTGTCGACCGCGGCCGATCTCGGGGCGGTCTCGTACTCGATCCACAACGCCGGGAGCCGGGAGTTCGTCGAGTCGTTCGCCGCCGACGAAGGCGGGGAGGTGACCCACGCGTTCCGGGCGGCGCTCACCCTCCCCCGGCAGTTCGACCACCAGACGAGCGACCGCGAGGTTCTCGACGCCGAGGCGTTCCGAATCGTCTGGACGCCCTGACCCCCGTCGAGTCGCCGGTCGTTCGACTCGGACGCGACCTCGAACAGTACCCCTCAGTTGCGGTTCTCCCGCGTGGCGATCCGGAGCCGGGTCCCGTCGACGGCGGCGAACAGTCGGCGCTGTTCGCGCTCGAACCGGACCGGCCCGATCGTCACCGACTCGTTTACCGCCGGCATCGGCGCGGTCCGGAACGTCGCGTTGTCGTTCGACACCCGGAGGTAGAACGTCCCGTTGGCCGGCACGACGTCGACGGTCCGGTTCGCGAGCGTTGGCCCCGCCGTCGCGGGGTCCGAGGCGTAGGTGTGGGTCCAGCCGTCGTCGTCGGGCCCGTGGAGCCACACCTGATAGGCGGTCGGACCGTCGGCGACCGACCAGCCCCGGCGCTGGACGCCGACGACCTCCGACCACCCGAGCCCGCCGACCCGGACCCCCAGCCGGCCGGCCGACGCGAGCCGAGCCTTCGGGACCTGCTGGGTCCAGATCTCGCGATCGTCGTTCACCACGATGACGCCGCTGGTGGTGACGTTGGTGGTCTCGCCGAACAGTTCGACGTCGACCACCGAGACCTTCTCGTTCCGGACGCCCTCGGCGTAGGTGACGGTGTACCCGCCGGTCTCGATCCCGGGGCCCTCGCCCGGCACGCTCGCCCCGTCGACGCTCGTGAGGTTGACCGGGATGGCGACCCCCGCCATCACCGCCAGCGGGATCAGGAGTGCGACGACACCTACCTGTTGGCGAGTGACGTCCTCGACCAGCGGGACCGAGAGCGATCGGGCGTCGGCGGTCGCGGCGGCGGCGACCAGCGCCGCGACCGCGACCACGAACAGCACGCCGAGCCCCCGATAGAGGACGTAGGAGCTCTCGCCGCGGTACCACCACACCGCCCAGAGGTTCATCGAGACCCCGAGCACGACCGCGCCGGTCCAGAGCCCGAGCGCGTCCGGACGCTCGCGGCGCCGGTAGAGGACCAGCACGCCCGCCAACACTCCGAGAAACAGCCCGAGCGCGTGGCCCTGAACCGCGATCCCGTACCACCACGGCTGGCTGAAACTGGTGCCCCCCGAGCCGAACGCGACGGGGTCTCGCAGGGCGCGGTACACCGTCCGGACCACGCCCTGTGCCGACACCGCGACGACGGTCGCGAGGGGGTAACGGACCAGCGCGAACCCGACGAACGCGAACGCGACCCCCGAGAAGCCGATGATCGGTCCCCACGCCAGCAGACTGGTCGCGAGCCCGACGACGAACACTCCCGCAGGGAAGACGAGGAAGGCCCGGACGTACGGGTTCGACCGCCACGACGAGAAGGGGTTGTGGCCGCGCTCGCGCCGGAAGTGACCGAAGAAGTACTCCGCGAGGGGCGCGACCGCGAGCGTCGTCGTGAGGTTGCCGACGAGGTGGCCCGGTCCGGCGTGGGAGAACGCCGCGAACAACCACCCAGTGGGGTAGAGGTACGACCACGAGGAGAACGGGAGCGTGAGGGGAGCGCGCCACCGGGCGGCGCCCTGCTGGACGAACAGGTACACCGCGAGGACGCCACAGACCGACGCGAGCGTCCCCCACGGAACGCCGAGGACGAACCGCGACCGGAGCCGCCGACCCCACCGGCCCCGCGGGCGGTCGAGGCGCCACACCAGCGCCAGCGACGCCGCCAGCGCGAGCGGGACCGCCACCTGCACCGGGGAGGGCAGCCACGAGGGGAGTTCGAGCATTGCCGGTGTTTTCGACCACCGCGACATAAAACGGTCGTCGGCCCCGAAACCGAGCTTTCGCAATATTGAAACCGCCGAGGACGGAAGGGAGGGGTATGGAACTCCGGGTCATCGAGAAGGAAGCCGACGAACTCTCTATCGAAATCGCGGGCGAGGACCACACCTTCATGAACGTGCTGAAGGGGACCCTACTCGAACAGGACGGCGTCGCGGCCGCGACCTACGACGTGAACCCCGAGCAGTCTGGCGGCCAGACCGAACCCATCCTGACCGTCAAGACCGAGGGCGAAGACCCCCTCGACGCGCTGGAGGCGGCCGCGGGCAACATCAAGGACAAGACGACGGCGTTCCGAGACGCCTACGAGACCGCGGCCTGATCCTGCGACACCGCCGCGGGGCGCGCGACGATCCCGCCGCCCTACCGCGGTAATCCCGTCCTAACGCCCGTAATCGCCCGCGGAACCGCGAAACGGTGCGGCCGGTTTATTGACGCGTTCGGCGACGGTCCGACCGCATGAGAACACCAGCAGTCGTCGCCACAGTCGTCTTGCTCGCCGGAATCGGCCCCGGCGTCGCGGCCGGCGGGCCGGTCTCGCCCCACGCCGAGGCCGGGACCGCGGTCGAATCGGCGACCGCCCAGGCCGACGCACAGAACGACACCGCCGTGCGAGTCGAGACCCTCACGATCGCGGAGTTGCGCCTGACAGGCGTCGACGTCGGCGACGCGCGACTCGACGACCTGACGCTCGCCGGGGGTGCCGACGAGTCGGCCGAGTCGCTCGGGACCGCCACGGCGAGGAACCTCACCGTCGCGAACGCCACCCTCTCGGACGTGCGCTTCGAGAACGTCACCGTCCGCAACGAGACGGTCGCGACAGCGCTGTTCGGCGCCGACCGCCCCGAGAACGACACCGTCGAGCGCGACACCGTCACGCTCTCGAACCTGAGCGTGGCCTCGCTCCTCGTCGGAGACACCCGGGTGGCGAACGTCTCGGTCGGAACCGCGGAGGCGGCGATCTCGCCGCCCAACGAGACCGAGGAGGCGACCGAGTCGATCGAGCGCCCCACGGTCGGCGCCGAGAATCTGACCGTCGGGACCGCCACGCTCGACTCGATCGCGGCCGACGGCGTGACCTTCGAGAACGGCACCGTCGGCGTCGGCTCGCTCCCCGCCGACCCGGCGGCCGGCGCCGGCGTCGACGCGTAGCGACTCGGCGCGAACGGGCCGGCTCAGAGCCGGACCGGGACGCCGCGCTCGTCGAGGTACTCTTTGGTCTCCCGGATCGAGTAGTCCCCGAAGTGGAAGATAGACGCCGCGAGCCCGGCGTCGGCGCCCGCGTCGGTGAACACCTCGTACATGTCCTCGGGGCCCCCACAGCCCGACGAGGCGATGACCGGCGTGTCGACGGCGTCGCAGACCGCCTTCGTGAGCGGGATGTCGTAGCCCTCTTCGGTGCCGTCCTTGTCGATCGAGTTGACGAACAGCTCGCCGGCGCCCCGTCGCTCGGCCTCCTCGGCCCACTCGACGACGTCGAGGCCGGTCCCCTCGCGGCCGCCCTTGACGGTGCACTCGAACCAACAGGACTCGCCGTCGACCTCGGCGTAGTGTTCGCCGGCCTCGTCGAAGCGTCGCCTCGCGTCGACGCTGATGACGATACACTGGCTCCCGAAGGCGTCGGCGCCCTCGGTGATGAGCTCGGGGTTCGCGATCGCCCCGGAGTTGATCGACACCTTGTCGGCGCCGGCCCGCAGGGTCTCTTTGATGTCCTCGCGGGTGCGGATGCCGCCCCCGACGGTCAGCGGGATGAAGATCTCGTCGGCGATGTCCTCGACGACTCCGAGCATCGTCTCGCGGCCCTCGGCGCTCGCGGTGATGTCGAGGAAGACGAACTCGTCGGCGCCCGACTCGTTGTACCGCTGTGCCATCTCGACGGGGTCGCCGGTGTACTCGAGGTTCTCGAAGTTCACGCCCGTGTACACCGCCGGGTTCCCGTCCTCGTCGACGTCGACGTCGATGCACGGGATGATGCGCTTTGTGAGGGTCACGCCGAACCCTTCGGAGCCAGCCACCAAAAGGCGTCTGGAACCGGGCCCGCTCACGCGAACGCCGTCAGCACGACGGCGCCGCCGACGACGATACACGCCCCGGCCAGCAGTTTCCAGGTGACCCGCTCCAGCCGCGAGAGGAACGCCACCGACAGCACCATCACGATCAGCGGGCTGGTCTGGATGATCGGCACCACGACCGACACGGGCGCGACCGACAGCGCGAGGTAGTAGAGACAGAGGAACCCGGTGTTCGCGAGCCCCGCGACCGCGTACCACTTCGCGTTCGAGTCGGCGAGCGCTCCGAGGCTCGGCAGGTCGTTTCGCGCCCGGAGGTACGCGAGAAACCCCGCGGTGGCCGCAACCGTCTTGATCGCGAGCCCGACCAGAATCGGCGTGCCCTCGGCGAACCCGACTTTCGCCAGCGTCGGCTCGATACCGAAGAGGAACGCGGCCGCCAGGGGCAACGCCAGCGCGAGCGCCGAGGAGTCGCCGTCGGCGCCGTCGCCCCGGGAGGTCTCCCACGAGATCGCCGCCACGCCCGCGACGATGAGCAGGATACCGGCGACGTGGCCGGCGGTCACGCGTTCGCCGAGCACGACGACCGCGATCGCGGTGGCGTGGAGCGGCTGGGACGCCTTCAGCGGCTCCGAGCGGCTCGCGCCGATCCGCTCGATGCTCGTGTAGTAGAAGATCCGACCGAGGAGCGTCCCGACGGCCCCGGCCGCGACGAACGCGGCGATCGCCCGGAGCGTCAGCGAGTAGGTCGGATAGTGGACCACCGCGGCGGCGGGCACGACGAGCAGGATGTTCGTCGCGAGCACGACGACGAGCGCGTCGGTCGCCCGTCCGTCGTCGGTGCCAACCCGAACCGACACCGACTGGACGGCGACCGCGATCGCCGCGCCGACCGCGAGGAGGACGCCGAGGATCGCACCGGTCGGGTTCATTACTCTCACTCGACGGAGCCGGCACGTAACTCTTGCACTGCCGGAACCATCCACCGGCTCTGGGCGCCGAGGCGCCCGCCCGCGCCCGGCGCGCGGACCCGGTTCGGATGCGTTTAAGTGGACGGGGCGGCAACCCCGACGTATGAGCGACCACGCGGACGCCGACGACTTGCACAGCGGCGAAGCGCACGGCCACGACGTCGAGGGGCTCGACCGAGTCACCTCGCCGATGCAGGAGTTCTCGATGCGGCAGGTCGCCATCGGCTTCGCCGTCCTCGCGATCGGGCTGGTCGTGGCCTACGCGGTGCCCCTGCTCGCGGCCTGAGGCCGTCGCGCTGAGTTTCGCCCCGTAAGATAGAGAGTCGACGGTGAGCTACTTCTCGGCGAGCACCAGCGCCTCGCGGTCCTCGGGGTCGGCTCCGGCCGGGAGTTCGAGCGCCTCGATCCGGGCGACCCGCTTGACCGTCCGGACTCCGGAGACGCCGGGCGCGAGGAATCGCGGCGCGCCCCCGCAGGCGGCGCCCGCGCGGCGGTACGCGAGCAGGCCGTCGAGCGCGTCCGCGATAGGGACGCAGGCCCGGTAGCCGTCCTCGCCCTCGACCGCGAGATGCGTCGTCGCGTCGGGCGGGTCGGCGGCCGCGAGTAGCTCGTCCAGCGCGATCCCCGACCACGGGCCCGCGATCTCGTCGCCGGAGGCACATCGGAACGACCACTCGCGGGTCGCGACTCGGGTGTCGTCGCCGACCCGCCGGGGGTCGGACGGGACCGAGACCGCGGCGTCGCCGATCACCGTGACCGACTCCGTCCCGGACGCGTCGTCGCTGGCGCGCATGGATCGGGGGCTACGAGGGGCGTTCGACTTCGAGCACCCACTCGTCGGGGCCGCGGCGGTGGACCTCGCAGGTGTCGAAGGCCTCGTCGGCCGACCCGTCCGCGACCTCCCCGGCCAGGAGCTCCGCGAGCGGCGAGGGGTCGTGGTCGTTCACCACGTAGAAGGCCTCTCCGGGGTCGAGCGCGCGGAACTCCGCGCCCACCTGCTCGTGGCGCACCTGCGGGGGCAGTCCCCGGACGTCGAGCGCGGAGTCCGGGACCGAGACGCCGCCCGCCTCGGTCGATTCGAGGTGGTCGGCGACCCCCTCGGCGAGCGCCGCGATCGGGTCGGGCGCCGCGGCGTCGTCGGGGCGCTGGAGCGACCGGTCGAACGGGAGTTCGGCCAGCACGGGCACGCCGAGCTCCGACTCGGGGTCGTCCCCGCCGTAGAGGTCGTGGCGGTGACCGCACGCCTCGCACTCGAACCCGCGCATGTTGATCGCGGCCCCGACGACCGGGACGCCGTTCTCCTCGACCAGCGCGGCGCTCCGGGCCGTGTCCGACAGGCTGGTCGGGAACGGCGTGCTCACGAGGACGACGCCGGCGACCGCCACCTCCTGAAGCATCGTGAGCGCCACGTCGCCCGTGCCGGGCGGCATGTCGACCACCAGCACGTCGCGGTCGCTCCAGGCGGTGTCTTCGAGGAGCTCGGTGAGCGCGTCGTGGGCCATCGCGCCCCGCCACGCAAGGGGCTCGTCGCCGGCGAGCAGTCCGACGCTCATCGCCTCGATGCCGTCGACCTCCGTCGGCGCGGCGAGCCCGTCGTCGGTCGCCTGCGCGGGCCCCTCGATCCCGAGCATCTCGGGGACGTTCGGGCCGTGGATGTCGGCGTCGAACAGCCCCACGTCGTAGTCGTCGGCCAGCGCGCGGGCGAGGTGGGTCGCCACGGTCGTCTTTCCGACCCCGCCCTTCGCGCTCATCACCGCGAGCACCTGCTCGACGCCGTCGAGCGCGCCGGTCGCGTCCCCCTCGCTCTCTGGCTCGGGGGTGTCGCCCTCGACGCGGACGCGCTCGACGCCCGCGACCTCGAAGGCCGCGCTCCGGACCTCCTCGACGACCTCCTCGGCGTCTCCGGGGTCCGCGCCCGCGAACTCGACGCGGACGGTCGCGGTCGCGTCGGCGACCGACACGTCGGTCACGAGCCCCGTCTCGACCACGCTCGTCCCCAGATCTGGATCGTCGACGGTCGCGATCGCCTCCCTGACGCGCTCGGTGAGTTCTTCAGTCATGTTACCACGCCTCGAAGCCGTCCATCGTCTGGTCGTCCCCCTCGTCGTCGGTCATCAGCGTCCCGCCGTACGGGCGGAACTCGAACTCGTAGGTGTTGGCGACGGTGTCGAGTTCGTCCTCGCGCTCGGCGATGAGTGCGGTATCGAAGCCGAACGCCTCGACAGCGGCCACCAGCTGGTCGTCGGCGAGGTAGCCGTCGGCGTACGCCGCCGCGATGCCGTCCCGGAAGCGGTCGGCGTTGTGCCGACACCGGAGCGCCTCCTCGTAGCGGTCGCGGATCTCCGAGGTCGGCTCGCCGCGGTCGGTCGGCACCTCGGCCAACAGCTCGACCGCCCGCTCGTCGTAGTCGGCCGCGGCGGCGAGCACCTCCACGGCCTGCTCGGTTCGCGAGAGGTCCGCCCACGCGTCGCGGGCCTCCTCGGCCACGAGCGCGCCCACGACCTCCTTCCACGTCGTGTCGCGCTCGACGTCCTCGAACGCCTCGGCGACGAACGCCCCGACGTGCTCGTCAGGGACGCTTACGCCCAGCGATTCTCCGTCGGTGCCGCTCGAATCTGTCGATCTGGTCTGTCCGGTCATGGAATCACCTGTCGAACTCGAACTCCCGACTCGGGCCGGGTCCCTTGGGCTCGGGCGACGGCCCGCCCTTCGGCGTCTCTCGGGGCGACTGGGGGCCGCCGCCCGGCGGCGACGGCTCCTCGACGTCGACGTCGAGGTGGTCGGGATCGACGCCACGGGCCGCCGCGAGCGCGGTCTCGGCCGCCCGGCGCACGTCGTCGCTCCGGTCGGTGAGGCCGTGGGTCTCGATGGCTTGCTCGGCGCGGTCGGTGCCGAGCTCTCCGAGCGCGTCGGCGGCCTTCGCCCGGACGAACGCCTCGGGCTCGCGGGCGAGAATCGCGGCCAGCAGTCGGACCGCCTCCGGGACGTCGTCGGCGGTGCGCCCGAGGAACTGCGCGGCGTACTCCCGGACCGCCGGGTGGGGATCGTTCTTGAGCCGGTCGGCGAACGTCTCGTCGGTCCCGGCGCCGGTCTTGCCGAGCGCGATGACCGCGTTCCGGCGGACGAAGCCGCTGTCGTCGTCGAGCGCCGCCCGCAGGGATGCCCCGTCGTCGGGCGCGACCCGCGAGAGCGCGACGACCGCCTCCGCCCGGACCCACTTGTCGCCGTCGCGGTCGAGCGCGGCTCGGATCGCCCGCTCAGCCCGCTGGGCGGGCCCGCCGGCCCCGAGGGCCTCGACCGCGAACTGCCGGACGTCGGTCGAGTCGTCGGTCCGGACCCGTTCGGCGAGCGCCCCGATCGTCGCCTCGTCTATTCCCGCCTCGTCGGCGCGGTCGACCAGCGCGAGCGCGGCGTCGCGGCGCTCGGGTTCGCGGGGCGACGCGAGCAGGCTCCGGAGGTCGGCCTCGTCGTCGGCCGGGGCGTGAGCCCGGGCGCTCCGATTCGCGTACTCGGTCATTCTCTGGCCCTCCAGTAGACGAACGACCATGTGAGCAGCATCGTCGCCACGAGACCGACCACCCAGTTGCTCACCGACTCGGTGAGCCACGACCCCTCCTCGCCCGAGGTGTCGCTCTCGGCGCTCGCGGAGTCGCCGCCGTCGTCGGCGCCGCTCGACCCGGTCGACGCGTCGCTCAGCTCCCAGTTCTCGGTGTCGAGCTGGGTGAACCGGAGGGTGAGCGACTTCTCGCCGTTGACCTCGTCGGCGCTCCCGTTCCACACCGCGAACGCGAGATAGACGTTGTCGGCGCTCGCGAAGTCGGGGTCGTACTCGCCGTCGGTCGAGTGCTCGCGGACGAACGCGACCGACCAGCCGTCCTCGGTGCGCTCGCCGTTCGCCCGGACGTTCTGGGCGGGCGCGTGGGTCAGCGAGCCGTAGCCGGTCGCGTAGTAGTTCTGGGCGTACCGGTCGTACTCGGCGTTCGAGAGGGGGTTGCCCGCCGCCCGGCCGGGCTTGGTCTCGTTGTCCGGGTGCGGGTAGGCGTACATCGACCCCGAGTCGCCGGTCTCGGCGGCCTGCCAGCTCGCGCGCCAGTACCAGATGTCGACCGGCTTGCCGGCCGCCCCCATCGTGATCGGCGGCTTGTCGCCGCTCCGGAGCATGATCGCGGCGGCGTCGCTGAAGTTGCGCGGCCGGTCGATGTTCGCGTCCCTCGTCGGGTCGGCCCACGACAGCCGGAACGCGGTGTGGGTGTCGTTGCGGACCGTCTGGACGGTCAGCTCCTCGACGCTCCCGCCCCCGAACGGCACCGCCATCTGCTGTTCGGACAGCGAGACGGTGCGCTCGGGTGCGTCGGTCCACGCGTCGGCGGCCGGATCCCCGGGCACCGACTCGACGGCCCGCACCGGCTGGGAGCCGCTCGTGACCGCGGCTCCGACCGCGGCCTGACCGACGACGAGCGCCGCGAGCACGACCGCCGTCACGACGGTCGCGCGCACCGCCGCGGTCCGGTCAGGCATGCGAGCGCACCTCCGTCTCGGGCTCGACCGTCGGCTCGGGGTGGATTCCGGCGTCCCACGTCACGAGCGCCTCGGCGAGGTCCGCGGCCGCCCGGTAGACCAGTTCGGCGGCCTCGCCGGCGTCGACTCGGTCGGACGCGTCCTCGGCGTCGGGATCGGCGGTCGCGTTCCGGACCGCGTGGGCGAACGCCGGCACGAAGTCCGTGAGATGCTCGTCGAGGACGGTCGCTTCCGCGCCTTCGAGGTTGTCGGCCGTCTCGCGGTCGCCCTCCTCGGCGGCGACCGCCCGGCGGGCCGCAAGCACCTGCGCGAGTTCGAGTTCCACGACGACGTGGTCGTGGCGCTCGTCGAACTCCTCGGCGGGCTCGACGCCGAACGCCTCCAGCAGGCCGACCACGGTGGCGATCCGGCGCTGTTGGCGGCCGACCTCGTCGCCGACCGTGTACTCGACCTCGTAGGGGACGACGGGGTAGGTGCCGTCGTCGGTCGGCAGTCCGAACAGCCCGTTGTACGCAGATTCGAGCGCCTCGCGGTCGGTCCGATCGAGCGCGTCGACCACCGCCTCGGCCTCGGCCTCGAAGCCGAGCGTCTCGGCGGCCGACCTGATCCCCTCGGCGGCGTCGGGGTGGGTCAGTTCGCGCACGGTGCTCTCGTCCGGGTAGCAAAACGCCCCCGCCGCGGCGCTGTAGAGGGCGGCCCGGGCGGCGTGTCGTTCCGCGGGTGGTGTGTCGTCCATGACTGGCGCCTCACGGTTGGTTCGTCCACTGTTCGCCCTCGCGCACCTCGAGGTCCTCCTCGATGGGCATGTCGACCACCTTGTTGCCCTTCCGGTCCCAGCCCTTCACCCGGTTTTCCTTGACGTTGTACGTCTCGATGAGCCGGGTGGTCGCGCCGAACAGTTGGAGGATGCCGAGGACGTGGTGGCTGGGGTTCCGGACGCGCTGTTGGACGATCTCGACGCTCTCCTCGTAGGTGTCGCCGGGCCAGTCGTTGCGCTTGGTCTCGGTGTTCGGGGTGAACATCTGGGTCAGGAACTCCGGCGGGACGTGGTAGGGCGGCATGTAGAACACCTGCGGTCGGGTCCCGAACTGCGGGTACAGCGGGAGCGCGATCTTCTCGTCGGAGTGGACCAGATAGTTCACCGGGCTCCGGCCGCTCGCGGCCGACTTCACGCCGTTGGGCCGACCGGCGTCGGGACCGCGGTTGATGTTGCCGTGGAGCCGGGTCTTCCCGATACACGAGGAGACACACCGGGGGACGTTTCCCTCCTCGATTCGCGGGAAACAGCCGACGGGCTTCTCGGAGACGCCGGTCTCGGGGTTGTACATCGGCTTGTGGTACGGACAGGCCTTCACGCACTTGCGATACCCCCGACACCGCTCCTGGTCGAGCAGGACGATGCCGTCCTCCTCGCGCTTGTAGATCGCCTTCCGCGGGCACGCCGCGAGGCAGGCCGGGTTCTTGCAGTGGTTGCACAGGCGGGGCAGGTAGAACTGCCACATGTCGTGGTAAGTCCCCTCCTCGGGGTCGCTCTCGACGACCTCGCCCTCTGGGTACTCGCCGTGGACCTGATCGTCGCCGAGGGCGGGGTACTCCCACGCCTCCTTCTGGGCGACGTAGCCCTCGACCTGCTCGCCGTCGTCGGCCGCCTCGAAGACGGTCTCGTCGGCGCCCAGATCGTCGAGCAGTCGCATGTCCCAGCCCATCGGATAGCCGCCGTAGGGCTCGGTCTCGACGTTCATCCACCACATGTACTCCTCGCCCTCGCCGCTGGTCCACGTCGACTTGCAGGCAAACGAGCAGGTGTTGCAGTTGATACACCGGTTGATGTTGATGACCATCCCCCAGTGCCAGTCGCGGTCCTCCTCGCGGTGCTCGTAGGGGTAGCTGTGCTCGCGGCCGAGTTGTGGGTTGTACACGTCAGCCATCAGTCGTCACCTCGCGTGGTCGTTCCGCCGCTGTCGGTCGTCGCGCTCCCGCCGCCCTTCGACTGGAGCGACCCGCCGATGTAGTCCTCGACGAGGTCGTCCTTCCGAGCGTCGCCGGGCCACCAGTCGGCCTCCTCGTACTTCTCGACGGTCACGAGGTCGTCGCGGTTCACGCCCGTCGGGGCCCAGACGGTCTCCTCGTAGCCGTGTTCGAGTTCCGCGCCGTGCCACGCGATCTCCTCGCCGACCTCCTCGGAGACGTTCGGGTCGCCGAACACCGCCTTGTGGACGAGGTCGTCGGTCTCTTGGCCGGGGTCGAGCCAGATGTTGGTCGTCGTGTTGAACCCCTTGACCTCGTCGTCGCCCTTCTCCTCGTCGTCCGGGAAGTGCTGGGGCCACCAGCCGTGCCAGAGGGTCAACTGTCCCATGTCGCCCGCCTTCCCGGGGCGCTGGCGCTCGCTGAGCATCGCCCGGACCACCGTCCCGCCGCGCTTGCCCGAGATGCGCACGTAGTCGCCGTTCTCCACGCCGATGTCCTCGGCGTCGCTCGGATGAATCTCGACGAACGCCTCGCCGAGCGGCGGCGCGTCGCTGGTCTGGCCGTCGCCTTCGGGGAACGAGAAGTCGTCGACGAGTCGCTCGGTGCCCTCGGGGTCGGCGCTGGTGGACCCGAAGTCCCGCGCCGACCAGATCAGGTTCCAGTCGGTCATCCCCCACGAGGAGTGAGTCCGGTACTTGCTGTGGGGCGTGTTGTAGTAGAACTGGTAGCCCTCGTCGTGGTAGAGGGGATTCTCCTGTTCGCCGGCCTCGGGCCACTTCTCGTTGACGCCGTATGGCGTCCCCTCGACGCTCTCGATGTGGTCGAGGTCGCCGCGTCCGAGGTCCACGAACCGGTCTTCCTCCTTGTGGAACTCCATCCGGCCGGTCTTGGTGTAGAAGGGCCGATCGTCGTGCACCTGCGAGTAGAACGGAACCCGCGGGTAGGTCTTGAGATTCAGACGCTCGGGCCCGTCTTCGAGGTCCTCGACGTCGATGTCCTGAGTGGTGATCCCCGCATCGAGGGTCTGTTGGATGTAATCGCAGACGTCCTCGTCGTCGTCGAGGAACTTCTCGAAGTACGAGCGGTACGAGTCGACGGTGCGCTCCTCGGGCGGAATCTTCTCGTCGAGCTTCTCGGCGACAAGCGCGAGCACCTCCCCGTCCTGTTTGGTGTCGTAGATGGGGTCCATCACGCCGTGGTCCATCGTGATGAAGGGGTTCTCGGGCCCGATGGTGATGTCGGGGTACTCACACTCCAGCCACGACGGCGCCGGGAACACGACGTCGGCGTGGCGGGCCGAGTAGGTCATGTGCATGTCCGAGACGACGAACAGCTCGTTCTCGGTCTCGGGGTGCTTGACGAAGTTGTTGACGACGTGCTCCTGATGTTTGGTCTGGTTCAGGAGGTTGCAGTTCATCGTCCACAACACGGTGGGCTTGGACATCGTGTACGTCTCGGCCCCCTCCGGCATCACCGGCTCCTCGGCGTCGCCCTGCGGAACGAGATCTAGTTCCCGGTCGAAATCGCCCCGGATCTCGTGGGGGTCCAACTGCTCGCCGCCGAAGAACGCGAAGGCGTACCCCGGGTACATCCCGTGGGCCGCGTGACCGTCGGGGTTGACGTACTCGGGGTAGCCGTCGAGGAGTTCGATCTTGTACTGGCCGGAGTAGTTGTAGTAGCCCGACCCCGGCTTGCCGACGTTCCCGAGCATCGACTGGACGAAGAAGATCGAGCGCTGGAGCTCGGAGTTACCGTGGAACCAGTGGTTGATGCCCTCGCCGGTGAACCACTGGCCGTTCTCGGCATCGGCGAACTCCCGCGCCGTCTTCCGGATCGCGTCGGCCGGGACCGTCGTGATCTCCTCGACCTGCTCGGGCGAGTAGCTCTCCAGCACGTTGCGCTTCTGGCGCGAGAAGTCGGTCTCGACCGCGACCGTCGACCCGTCGGCGAGTCGGAGCTCGGTCTCGGCGTCGAGTCGGGGCGTCGCCGGCATCTCGTCGCCGACCTGCTCGCGGGTGACCGCGACGGGGTCGCCGTTCTGGTCGAGGACCACGAAGTCGCCCCAGTCGTCGTTCTCGTGGCGTTCGTGGCTGTCCTCCGGGGGAGCCTCGTGGTCGTCGAACACCTCGTGGGCCCGGAGGTACTTGTCGTCGTCCGCCCGCACCAGCAGGGGCAGGCTGGTGAACTTCCGCACGAAGTCGGGGTCGTACAGCTCCTCGCTGATGATGACGTGGGCGAACCCGAGCGGGATCGCGGGGTCCGACCCCGGCCGGATGGGGAGCCACCGGTCGCACTTCTGGACGGTCGGCGAGTAGTCGGGGTAGATGCCGACCATCTCGCCGCCGCGCTCGCGCATCTCCTGGAACCAGTGGTTGTCCGCGAGCTTGTTGTGGATGAGGTTCTTGCCCTGGATGATGGTGTAGTCGGCCTTGCGCCAGTCGGCGGCGTCGGCGTCGGAGGTCTGGTAGCCCGTCGTGATGACGTGGCCCGGCGGCAGGTCGGCGTACCAGTCGTACTCGGTCCACTCACAGCCCCCGAAGATGGAGGCGAGGCGCCGGCCAGCGCCGTGGCGGGTGATGAGCCCGTCGGCCTTGATCGCGTTGAAGATGTGGAACCGTTTGCGGTCGTCGAGGCTCGCCATCTTCTCGGCGACCAGATCGATCGCCTCGTCCCACGAGACCCGCTCGAACTCGTCCTCGCCGCGGCCCTCCGGGTTGGGGTCGTCGGGGTCCCACCCTTTCCGGACCATCGGGTACTTGATGCGACTGGGTTCGAAGGTCCGGCGGTGGAGCGTCAGCCCCTTCATGCACCCGCGGGGGTTCCAGTTCTGGCTGACATCCGCGTCCTCGTAGCCCGACGGGCCGACGCTCGACTCCTCGTTGTGGTAGACCTGCTCGGCCCTGATCGGGATCCCGTTTTTCATGTAGAAGTTGAGCGCACACGACTGGGTGCAGTTGGGGTGACACACCGTCCAGTCGACGTCGTCGTACGCGTAGATGTCGTGGTACACCTGTTCCCAGTCGCGGTTGGGGTAGCCCCGCAGGGGGTTGTCGACCTCGGTCACGGGGTCGATGCTCTGGGTCGCGCCCCACCCGCTGGTGAGTAGCGAGCCGACCGCGCCCGCTCCCGCGCCCCTGATGAAGTCGCGTCGCGAGAGGCTCACGCGTGCTCACCTCGGTTCGTCCGGCATCGTGTCGGCTGGCGTGCCATACCCGACACTCGGCGTGTCCAACTCTTTAACCGGAAACCACGTTCTCAGCTACTCGGGACGCTCCGGAACGTGTTCGTCACACCGTGACATGTTCGGTGGCGGCGTTATGCGTCGACCGAAAAATCGGGGGCGACCGACCGGACTCGCCGTTGGCGTCCCAGCGGCGATCGGCGGGCTCAGAACGGGTACTCGCGGGGCTCGCGCTGGATCGAGACCCACTTCGTCTCGGTGATCTCGTCGAGGAAGGCGTCGCTGTTGTACGAGCCCATCCCGGAGGCTTTGGTCCCGCTGAACGGGACGTGGGCCTCGTCGTTGATCGGCTGGTCGTTGATGTGGACGTGGCCGGTTTCGAGCCGGTCGGCGACGTCCTTCGCGACCCCGAGGTCGCCCGCGTGGACCGCGCTCGACAGGCCGTACTCGGTGTCGTTCGCGATCTCGACCGCCTCGTCGAGGTCCGAGAACGGGATCACGGGCGCGATCGGACCGAAGTGCTCGTTGCACGCCGCGGCCATGTCGTTTGTCACGCCCGACAGCACCGTGGGCGCGACGACGAGCGAGTCGTCGACGCCGTCGACCGGGACGGTCTCGCCGCCGGTTTCGAGGGTCGCGCCCGCCTCGACGGTCTCCTCGACGTAGCCGAGCATCTCGTCGCGCTGGGACTCGTCGATGATGGGGCCGACGACCGTCTGGTCGTCGTGGACGGAGCCGGCGGGCAACGAGGCCGCGCGCTCGGCGAGTCGGTCGACGTACTCGTCGTAGACGTCCTCGTGGACGATGTGGCGGTTGATGGAGATACAGACCTGCCCCTGATGGACGAACGAGCCGAACGACGCGGCGTCGAGCGCCCGATCGAGGCCGGCGTCGGCGGTCACCACGAAGGGGTTGTTCCCGCCCAGTTCCATCGTCGGGACCGCGAGGTTCTCGGCGGCGGTGGCCGCGACCTGCCGGCCGACCGATGTCGAGCCGGTGAACGCCACCACGTCGCTCTCGGGGTGGCCCGCCACCCGGTCGCCGATGTCCGAACCCCGCCCGGTGACCACGTTGAGGACGCCGTCGGGGAGCCCGACCTCCTCGAACAGCTTGCCGAACAGGAGCCCGCCCGTGATCGGCGTGTTCGTCGCGGGCTTGAGCACGACCGCGTTCCCGGCCGCGATGGCGGGCGCGACCGCCCGCATCGAGAGGTTCAGCGGGAAGTTCCACGGCGAGATGACCGTGACTACGCCCTTCGGACCGCGCTCGACGACGTTCTCCTTGCCCGGGATGTTCGAGTCGGCGTGTTCGCCTTTCATCCGGCGAGTGAGCGTGGCCGCCTCGGCGGCGTGGTCGGCGGCGATCTGGACGGAGGTCTCGCCCATGATCCGGGAGCCGCCGGCTTCGCGGGCGAGCAACTCGACGATCTCGTCGCTGTGGGCCTGAAGCGCGCCGAGGAACTCCTGTACGGCCTCCTCGCGGCGGGCGGGCGGCTGGTCGGCCCACTCCGTCTGGGCCGCCGCGGCGGCCTCGTAGGCGGCGTCGACGTCGGCCTCGACGCCGGCCGGGACCTCGGTGACCGCCTCGCGCGTCGAGGGGTCCTCGACCGCGACGGCGTCGTCGCCGGCGGAGTCGGTCCACTCGCCGTCGACGTAAAGCGCGTTCCAGTCGGCGTCTATCGAGAAGTCGTCTGGCATGTGTACTACCATTGGACGCAGATACACAAAGCAAGTGGCCAACTGGCCGGTCCGGCCCCGAGCGCCAGACTCAAGTCCGGGGCGAACGCGCGGCGAGCGACGGTCCGACGGCGTCGGCGTAGCGTGTCTCTACCGAGGCTTCGACCGAACGGGGCGGCGACTCCGGGCGGTCACTCGGCGTTCGCCCGGCGGCGCTCGTGTTTCTCCGCGCCGACGGTCAGTCCGGCCTTCGCCTGATCGGCGCCGTCGAACGTCAGGTCCTCGACCGGCACTTCGTGGACGTCGTCGTACTCCTCGACGATGTACGTGTAGTAGTACTGGATCGCTCGCCGGGCGTTCTGGGCCGGACTCCCGCTCAAAACGTCGGTGTTCAGACTGAGGTGAAGCACCTCGGGGAACGAGAGCCCCAGCACCTCTTGGGCGGCCGAGATCGCCTCGTAGTCGTCGTCTCGTATCCGGACTGGCTCCGACATACGTCGAACGTGCGGGGCGACCGACATAAGCGTAACGGCTAGTAACTTCTTGTAACAGCCGGTTACAATCCGGGGGCCGCCTCGCTCGGTGGCTCTCAGTCGTCCCCCGATGTTTCGAACCGGCGTGAACGATCCCCGCTCGGACGCGACTCCGCTCACCACCGGTGTTGTGCGACGACGCCCCGGCCGTACTGCCGTACTGCTCTCAACAGCGGGCGCGGGGCAACGCGCCGGAGAAGAGATTCGTCTGGGGGTGTGCTGCCGGCCAGCGACGTCTCCCAGGCGGTGTGGGTCCGGAGGCGTTCGCGCTCCCGCCTCGCGTCGGCCCGAACACTCTCGACGTCCATCGACCTGACCGATCGGTCTTCCACGAGGACCTCGCCGTCGACGACGACCGTCTCGACGTCGCCCGCAGTGACCGTGTTCATCAGTACCGACGGGAGATTGCTGTAGGGGCGGTGGCGGGGCGTGTCGACGTCCACGACGACCAGATCGGCGCGCTTCCCGGGTTCGATACTCCCGACCCGATCGTCGAGTCCGAGCGCGCGCGCGGCGTCGATGGTGAGCATCTTGAGCAGGTCGTACGAGGACCACTGCTGGGCTCCGTATTCGAAGTTCGCCAGCAGGCGGGCGTGTTTGGCTTCCTGGAAGAGGTCCCAGGAGTCGAACCAGAACGGATCGTCGAGGCCCACGACGACGTTCGCGCCGAACTCCCGGAGCGCCGGGAGCGGGAACCAGGTTCGCTCGCCCGCCCGGAAGTAACTGTAGACCGTCGGACAGTGAAGGACGTGCGCGCCGCTGGCGGCGATCCGGCGCGCGGCGTCCCGGTCTGCGTGTAACAGGTGGGTCACCAGCGTCCGCTCGTCGAGGAGACCGTACCGGTCGAGCAGGTCGAGCGGATCGTCACCGCCACTTCCGGCCGCCATCGTGTCCGCCTCCGTGGAGTCGTACAGATGCGTGTGGAGCCGCAAGTCGGAGTAGTCGGCGCGGAGTTCGGCCACGCCCTCCCAGAGCTCGCGCGAACAGCCGACTTCCCCGCCGGGCGCGATGCTCGCGGTGACGCGTCCGTCGTGCGTGTCGTGGTAGGCCTCGATGAACCGACGGGCGGCCCGGAGCTGTTCGGCCGCGGACGCGGGGGCGAGAAAGTCCGCGAGCTCCGGCCCGATCACGCCGCGTAACCCGCTCGCACCGATCGCCGACGCTCCGATTTCCGGCGTGAAGTCCATCGCGTTCACCGTCGTGACTCCGTGCGTGAGTTGACGCAGGCAGGCGAGTCGCCACGCGGCCTCGAAAAAGGAGTCGCCCAAGAGCGGTTCGGCGGTGTGGTACAACGCGAAGGCCTCCTTGAGCAACTCGTCGCCCGAGAGCTCACTGAACAGCCCTTGGACGAGCGTGAAGTCGGTGTGGCGGTGGGCGTCGATGAGACCGGGAATCACGACCTTGCCGCTGGCGTCGATCACGCGTTCGGCGTCCGAATCCCGATCGCCGGGCTCGGTGGGTTCGACCGACGAGACGACCCCGTCGGTCACTCGAACGGAGCCGTTCTTCAGGATCTGGTGCTCTTGATTCACCGTCACGACGATCGCATCGTGAATCAGGAGGTCCGTCATCGTCCAGATCACGTTGTCCAACTTACAAAAGCGATTGGGGACCTCGACGGGATCGAGATTCCCCCCATCGCGCTCTCGCCCGACCGCACCGAAATCGCGGCCCGTCCGCATCGAGATCGCGGTCTCGGCGACCGGGCGCCGGCCGAACGTATCGCGGGTGAGGATTTATCACTGCCGCCGAACGCCGGAGTGGCGCCCGCGCCGATCAGGCCAGTTCGCGCCCGAGCACGTCCCGGAGCGTCGCGATCTCGGCCGCATCGTACGACAGCGTCTCGTCGCCGACCGACAGTTCCAGCGTCCCCGAGCCGTCGGCCTCGCCGAGTTCAGCCACGGGCGCCACGCCGTCGAACGCCTCGCGGACCGCGTCCGGCGCGGTGGTCTCGACGACGGCCCGGCCCGGCGTCTCGGCGAACAGCGCCTCGACGGTCTCGACCTCGGCGCTCGCGCCGGCCGAGTCGGTCACCATCTCGGCGAGCGCGACCGCGAGCCCGCCGTGGCTCACGTCGTGGACCGCGAGCGTCTCGGGGGCGTCGGCCACCGCCGCGAGCGCGGAGACGACCTCGCCGGGATTCGCGGGCAGTTCGGGGAACCGGTCGCTTCCGCCGACCTGCGCGAGGTACTCCGAGCCCCCGAGCCCCGAGCCTCCGTCCGCGCCGACGACGAGGAGCGTGCCCTCACCGGAGAGGGCGGCGGGCGGCGCATCGTACCCGGCTTTGGTGCCGGTCATCGCGAGCGTCGGGGTCGGCGGGATCGGTCCCGACGGCGAGTCGTTGTACAGCGAGACGTTGCCGCCCACGACGGGCACAGAGAGCTCGCGGCACATGTCGGCGAGGCCGTCGACGATGCCCTCGAAGCCGCCGTACACCTCGGGCTTCTCGGGGTTGCCGCCGTTGAGGCAGTCGACTGCCGCGAGCGGCGTCGCACCCTTCGCCGCGAGGTTGGTGGCGTTTTCGAGCGCGATCGCCCGGGCACCGTCGTAGGGCGCGGCCGCCGTCCAGTTGGGGTCGGCGCCCGAAGCGAACGCCAGCCCCTTCTCGGCGTCCCGGAGCGCCAACACCGCCGCGTCGTCGCCGGGCGGCGTCGCGGTCCGGACCTGTACCTCGTGGTCGTACTGGCGGTAGACCCACCGCTTGCTCGCGGTGTTCGGGCTCTCGACCACCGCCTCGAACGCCGATTCGAGGTCGGGGTCGGGCAGATCGCGCTCTGGCCCTGCGGGCTCTGTGGCGGGCAGGTCGTTCATCGGCGCGCCGTCGGCGAGGAACTCCGGTGGCGCGTCGACGACGACCTCGTCCTCGAAGGTACAGACGTAGTTGCCCTCGGTGACGTCGCCGATGACCGAACAGCCCAGATCGTACTTCTCGGCGACGCGCTCGACCGCCTCGACGTTCTCCGGGCGGACCTCGTAGCACATCCGCTCTTGGGACTCGGCGAGTAGGATTTCGAGCGCGTTCATGTTGGGCTCGCGCTGGTGGACCCGTTCGAGCGCGATCTCACAGCCGAGTCCGCCCTTCGCGACCATCTCGGAGGACGCTCCGCCGAGCCCGGCCGCCCCGAGGTCGCGGGCCGCCTCGACGAGCGACTCGTCGAGTAGCGCCTCGTTGGCCTCCACCAGCAGTTTCTCGGTGTAGGGGTCGCCGACCTGCACCGCGGGCCGGTCTTCGGTCTCGGCGTCCTCCGAGAGGTCCTCGCTGGCGAAGCTCGCGCCGCCGAGACCGTCCCGGCCGGTCGCGTTCCCGACGAGCACGAGCTTGTTGCCCGGCGACTTCGCGTCGGCGGTGACCAGCCGCTCGTCGTCGAGCAGTCCCACGCAGGCGACGTTGACCAGCGGATTGCCCTCGTAGTCGGGGTGGAACGCCGTGGAGCCCGCAACCGTCGGAACGCCGATCGAGTTGCCGTAGTCGCTGATACCCTCCACGACGCCCTCCAGCAGGTACCGGGAGTGCTCGCGGTCGAAGTCGCCGAAGTAAAGCGAGTCCGCGAGCGCGATCGGGTACGCACCCATCGAGAGGGTGTCGCGGACGATGCCGCCGACCCCGGTCGCCGCGCCGTCGTAGGGGTCGACGAACGACGGGTGGTTGTGGCTCTCGACGCCCATCGTGATGTACGTGCCGTCGGCGACTTCCACGACCGCGGCGTCGTCGCCGGGACCGACGACGACCCGCTCGCCCTCGGAGTCGAACGCCGAGAGCAGGGGTCGCGAGGACCGGTACGCGCAGTGTTCGCTCCAGAGGTTCTCGAACAGGGCCGCCTCCGCCGGGGTCGGCTCCCGGCCGAGTTCGGCGACGACCAGTTCGCGGTCTGGCTCGGAGAGACTCATTCACTCATCTGTACAGACAGCGCGGATTAATGCCTTTCTATGTGCAAGTGCGTGGGTATATCAGTCCGGGAGCCGCGATCGCGGCCATCGCCTCGTATTCACGCAATTAGTATCGGAGATGTTACCGTTGTGGCGCGGGCGTCCGATCCGAAGCGAACAAGTAAATCGTATTTTGCTATATAGAAAACAGTTCGAGCAGTTCAGATAGTCGGAGGAGAGACTTCGTCAGTTCGCACGCTTACTCCCGCCTAGAATTCGGGTATCTTCTGGCTCAGCGGGCTTCGGCCCTTGCCGAAGACGCCAGCTAAGAAGCAACTCCGAACAGTCGCCGAGCAATCCAGAGCGTGAATCGTTTGGTGTGCAGTGTGAACGTGACACTCCCTGCTGAAAAACACAATAGTTATAATTTAATTTGTTAATGTCGTCTATCATGAGTGAGGGCTCAGTACCGAAACTCGTCGTCGACGAGAAAGTAGAGGTTGCCGTATCCCTGGCGGGAATTTTAGCAGTCTGTGTAGCCACGTACCACGTCGGGGAGACGGGAAACTGGAAACCGCTGTCGGCGACGTCTTTTGGACTGGCACTCGTCGTTCTGTTTGTCACTTCTGAGAGAGACCCACCGCGCAATTGAGCGAACCGGCGAACCAATTGCGGACTCTCAACCGAGGACGCCGTCTATCTGGCCCGTTCGTCCCGGCCGAACGCGAGACGAATCGGACCGGCGGCGTCGACCCGTCCATGCGGAATCGGAGCGCGCTCAGTCGTCTTCGGCGGCCGACCCCGAAACGGAGGGGCCGAGCTGTCCGGTCGCGGCGCCGGTCCAGTCGAACCGCCGCTGGAAGTAGAGCGCGACGTGGACCAGCGCGAGCAACACCGGGACCTCGATCAGCGGGCCGACGACGGTCGTGAACGCGACGCCCGAACCGACCCCGAACACCGCGACCGCGACCGCGATCGCGAGTTCGAAGTTGTTCGAGGCGGCGGTGAAGCCGATCGCGGTCGTCGTCGAGTAGTCCGCGCCGATCCCCTTGCCCATCCCGAAGCTCACCAGAAACATCACGACGAAGTAGATCGTCAGCGGCACCGCGATCAGCAAGACGTCGCCCGGCGCCGCGACGATGTTCTCGCCCTGCGTGGCGAACATCACGATCACCGTGAACAACAACGCGATCAGCGTCAGGGGATCGATCTTCGGGACGAACTCCTCGTCGTACCACGTTTCGCTTCTGAGGCGGGTGCCGAGGTAGCGGCTGAGAAAGCCCGCGGCGAACGGGATCCCGAGAAAGACCACGATGGCCTCGAACACCTGCATCGGCGTGATGTCGAAGGCCGTGATCCCGTCGACGAGCGACTCCATGCCCAGTAGCGGCGGGAGCACGAGCCCGAAGAACCAGACGTACACGCCGTACGTGACGATCTGGAAGAGGCTGTTGAACGCGACCAGCCCGGTCACGTACTCGGTCGAGCCCTCCGCGAGCTCGTTCCACACCAAGACCATCGCGATACACCGGGCCATTCCGATGAACACGAGCCCGAGGAAGTACTCCGGGCGGGCCGGCAGACCGGGCACGACGCCGCCGAAGAAGACGACCGCGAGCCCGAACATCAGCGTCGGGCCGATGAGCCAGTTCTGGATCAGGCTCAGCCCGAGCACGCGCCAGTTGCTGAACACCGCCCGGAGCCGGGAGTAGTCGGCCTTCGCCAGTGGCGGATACATCATCAGGACGAGCCCGATCTCCACGAGGTTGAAGCGCTGGATCGGCTGGGTCACCGACGGCGCGAGGAAGCCGACGCCGACGCCGATCGCCATCGCGCCGAAGATCCAGACGGTGAGATACTTGTCGAGAAAGTCCATCGACCGCGGGTCCCCACAGCTCTCACAGTCGCAGTTCGGCCCGTGGTCGTGGGCGTCGACGTCACTCATCGGGGCTCACGCTCCCGTCCAGAACCGTGACGAGCGCCACCGCGCGGTTGGTCGCGCGGTACTTCTTCCACCGGCCGTCTTTTCGGCCCTCGACGAGCCCGGCGTCGACCAGCGCCGAGAGGGCGTGGCTCAGCCCGCTCTCGGTCACGTCGACGACCGCGTGCAGTTCACAGACGCAGAGCTCCTCTCGGGCCCCGACGAGGACCCGGACGAGCGTGTAGCGCGTCTCGTTCGAGAGCGCCGACAGCACGTCGAGTTCGGCTCCCACCTGCGCTGTTCCGAGTGCCGCTTCGAGAGTGCCGAGTTCGTCGAGCCGACGCTCGACGTCCTCGCTACGACACTCTCCGAGTTCGTCTTCGAGGTACCGCCGAAGGCGCTCGGTCGATTGTGCCATCGCGCTTAGGTTGAATGTTTCTTCAATTAATAGTTCCGATGACAGAGTTCGGGCCGCTACAAACATCAGAAGTTGCAACAGGAGTGCTTTGAGAGATGTCGCGCAAAGTCGCACTTGAATATTTCCTAAACTAAACTGGCACCGCGACGCCGGTGTCGGGGGTCCTATATGTCCCGGCGCTGGAACAGGAGTTGGCTCACGACGAGTAGCCCCAGGAACGCGGCGAGCAGAATGGCGGCGTCGATCAGTTCGTACGACCCGTCGACGAGAATCGGCGTGGGGGCGTAGTAGTGAGTCGGGCTGAGGTTCTGTATCCACGCGAAGTCTTCGGCCGCGCCGACGGCCGACTCGACGAGCCAGAGCACGAACACCAGTCCGATGGCGGCCCGTTCTGCGATCGCCGCCCGATCGACCACCACGGACAGAACAAGCCCGATCGCCGCACACACGAGCAGATACGGGATCGAGAGGAGGTGGGCCGCCGCGAGATGCATCGGATCGATCGTCTCGCCGATCGCCACCACGAGACCGTAGGTCACGGCCCCCACGACCACGTTCAGCGAGACGAGCGGGAGAAGCACCGACGCGAACTTCTCGGTGAGCAACCGCCGCCGGGAGACCGGAAACGAGAGCAACAGGTCCATCCGATCGCTCTCGATATCGTTCGCGATCACGCCCGCCGACGCGTACGCGAAGTATACGCCGAGCCCCAACAGCCACAGGAACGTGTAGATCTGTCCGCCGAGCCATCCCTCGATCGAGCCGATCGACTGCATGCCGAACGCGTCCAGCATCGCCGGCGGCAGCGACTCGGCGATCTGTGCGTACGCCGAGGGGTCCAACAGCGAGAAGTACCAGACGATGAAGGCCACGTAGGCGCTGACGCCGACGGTCAGGACCGCGGTTCCGCGAATCCGACGACCCATCTCGTACTTGGTGGTCTCAAACATCGGTTCGCACCTCCCGGTCGGACTCGACCGCATCGGTCGCGCCGTAGTAGTGCATGAAGATGTCTTCGAGCGGCGGTTCGCTGATCTCGATTTCGCGAACGTCGTGAGTCGCCAGTTCGCGGAGCAACGCGTTGTACTCCCCGGTGTAGATGAACTGGACCCCCTCGGCGAACGTCTGGACGTCGAGGGCCCCCTCGATCGCTTCGAGATCCGTTCTGGCGTCGTCGGTCGTCTGGAGTCGGACCCGCTTGCCGCCCTGTCGAAGTAGCGTCTCGACGTCTTCGAGACCGACGAGTTCGCCCTCCCGGAGGATCCCGACGCGGTCGCACACGCGTCGGACCTCGCTCAGGACGTGGGAAGAAAAGAACAGCGTCTTGCCTCGCTCGCACTCGTTTCTGGCGAACTCGTTGAACTCCTCCTGTTTGAGCGGGTCGAGACCGGAGGTCGGCTCGTCCATGATCACGAGGTCCGGATCGTGCATGAACGCCTGAACGATCCCGAGCATGCGCTTGTTCCCGGTCGAGTACTCCCGAATCGGTCGCTCGACCGGCGGGGTGAAAATCTCGAGGAGTTCGTCCCGGCGCGAGCCGCCTTTGACCGACTCGTGGTAGTCGAGCACCTCGGCGCCCGTCGCTTCCTCGTCGAACCCGAGGTGTGCGGGCAGGTAGCCGATGCGTCGTTTCGCCTCGATGAGGGCGTCCTCGTCGTGGACGTCTGCGCCGAGGACGGTCGCGGTCCCGGCGGTCGGTTCGAGCAAGCCCAGTAGCGACCGGATCGTCGTCGTCTTGCCGGCCCCGTTCGGACCGAGGAATCCGAACACTTCCCCGGATTCGACGGTAAACGAGATGGAGTCGACTGCACGCACGCTCCCGAACTCTTTTGTAAAATCTTTTACCTCTATCGTCGCCATACCCCAATGTGCCCGCTATGACTAAATATTTATTTTGGTTACGGGGTAATAACCGAAAACCAATTTAGTTATGAGTTTTCGATCCGTGGACAGAGACATGCGATCGTTCAGCGACGACGAACGGGAGCGGATCCGGGAGGAACTGCTCGAAACCGCACGCGAGCTGTTGGTGAAGTTCGGGCCCGCGAAAACGACCGTCAAAGACATCACCGACCCCGTCGGGATCGCCAAACCCACCTTCTACCAGTTTTTCGACGCCAAGTCCGATCTGTACGTCGATATCTTCGAACAGGAGCTAGACGAGTTCGCGACGACCCTGGAGTCGGAACTGGCGGCCATCGACGATCCTCAGGACCGCCTCGAACGGTTCTTCCGCTGTTACGTGGAGTTCGGCGAGGGAAACGAGTTCATTCAGGAAGTCTTCATCAAACAGGACTACCGGGAGGTCCTCGGGGACATCTCGTCGGATCAGCTCGCCGAGATAGAAAAAAAGGAGATGAACGTGCTGATCCCCCCTGTCGCGGAGATTCAGGCCCGTAGCGACGGTCCGATCGCGGAGATGGAGCCGATCACCGTCCTCGGTCTCATGGGGTCGGCGCTCGGGTTGTTGATCCTTCACAAAGACGAGTACGACGAGATCAGCGCGAACGTCGCCGAGATTCAGAACGGGATCTACGATCACCTCCAAGAGGAGATGATCGCCACCCTCGCGAGAGGCCTGACCGTAGAACGCTGACGCTCGGAGTTTCAGACGAGAGAGCCGAAAGCGCCGTCGGTCTTGGCAGTCTGTGCCGATCAGTTCCCCTTCGATCCGAACGCCCGATCGCGGACCGCCTCGCCGACGTCGCCGACTCGCCGCAGGATGCGCTCGCGCTGGTAGACCGCCTCGCCGACGCCCCACCCGAGCAGGACCGCGAGCGCCGCCCCCAACAGCGTGGCGCTCCAGGTCGGGAGCCATCGCGGCGTGAACCACGGCGCGACGTGGTGCCACCGCTCGGCCGCCCGGACCACCGGCGCCGCCGCGGGCGTCCCGCGGGTCAGGTCGGCCGCGACCGCCGGAACCGACCGCACGCCCGGGACCCCCGATCCGGTCGCGCCGTGGAGTTCGCGGTCACCGCCCGCCCCGAGGTCGGCCATCGTCGGCCCGCCGGGTTCGTCGCCGTGGACCGCCCGTTCGGCGTCGTAGGTCGCCCACGGGACGAACGTCTCCCAGACGACCTCCCCGTCCGGGGTCACCTCCACGACGCGGTGGTTCATCGAGTCGACGATCAGCGTGTTGCCGTTCGGGAGCCGATCGGCGTCCCGGGGCCAGTTCAGGCCGCCCGAGACCGACCAGACGCGCTCCCACTCGCCGTCGGCCGAGGCTCCCGAACCGTTCGTTCGCTCGCCCCCGTCGCCGGTGCGCTCGTACTCCACGACGCGGTCGTTCTCGCTGTCGGCGACCAGAATCGTGGGCGTCCCGTCCTCGCTTTCGAGGTACGTCGGGTTGTGTTGCTCGTACATCGTCTCGTGGTCGCCGTCGCTCCCGAGTGCCATCTCGATCTCGTCTGTCGAGCGGTTCACCACGATCACCTGATCGAGGTTGCGCGGGGAGACCAGATACTCGCCGTCGCCGATCTTGTCGACGTCGTTGACGTGGGTCCAGTCTTTGGCCCGGACGCCCGGCCCGGCGTCCTCGGGGTAGTGGTCCTCGAAGTGCCACTCCCAGGTGACCGCCTCGCGGGTGCGGTTGTAGACGAAGACGCTGTCGCGGCTGACCCGGTCCTCGTCGTAGTTGATCCCCGCGACGAGGAGTTCGTCGCCGTTGATCAGGTCGACGTCGTGAACGTCCGGGAGGTCGAACCGCTCGGTCCAGAGACGCTCGCCCGTCTCGGGGTCGTACTCGTAGACGACGGTCGTCTCGGGCACCGGATTGACGACGAGGAGGGTCCCGTTCGGCAGGGGGTCGACGTCGTAGAACCACTGCTCGGTGTCCGCCGGACCGTCGTGGGTCCACTCGGTGGTCGCGTTGGGACCGACGCCAGCGAGTCGGGCGGGCCGGCCGGGCAGCGAGTAGCCGTTCGCGTGCCACCCCTGACTGGTGACGACCGTCGTCCCGTCGGCCGGCGACTCGACCGCGCCGGCTCCGAGCCGGGGTGTGTCGTACGAGAGCGTCATCGCCCCGCTCGCCAGCACCAGCACGGCGACGAGCGCGCCGAGCAGACCGCGGGCGAGCCAGCGCGGGGCGGGTAGGGCGGTCATACCTAACGGGTCTTTCAATAGCTGGATAGTAGTTACGAAGCCGCCCGACCAGACCGTCGGGCTCGCGCGGTCCCGAGACCGAGTCGCTTTTGCCACCGCCCTCCGAAGCTCAAGCCGTGCTATCGGTCGAGCTTCACGCCCACTCGTCGCTGTCGTACGACGGCCGTGACGACGTCGACCTCCTGCTCGAGCAGGCGTCCGCTGTCGGTCTCGACGCGCTGGCGATCACCGATCACGACGAGATCGACGCGAGCCTCGCGGCCGTCGACCGGGCCCCCGAGTACGGACTGGTGGGCATCCCCGGCATGGAGGTGAGCTCCGCCGCGGGCCACGTCCTCGGGCTCGGCGTGACCGAGGCGATCCCGGCGGGGCTGTCGTTCGGCGAGACGCTCGCCCGGATCCGCGAGCAGGGCGGGGTCGCGGTCGTCCCCCACCCGTTTCAGAAGTCCCGGAGCGGCGTGATGGCCAACATCTCCCGGTCCGAGCTGGCGGCCGCCGACGCCATCGAGGTGTACAACTCCCGACTGCTCACCGGCCGGGGCAACCGGAAGGCCGAGAAGTTCGCCGACCGCCGCGGGCTCCCCAAGACCGCGGGTAGCGACGCCCACATCAGCGAGATGGTCGGACAGGCGGTCACCCGCATCGACACCGGAGCGGACGCTCCGAACGGTCCCGGGTCCGACGGCCCCGCCTCCGTCGACGCGATCCTCGACGCGATCCGGGCGGGCCGGACGACCGTCGAGGGCAAGCGAACCCCGTGGCGGATCAGCTTCCGGCAGGCCGCCGGCGGGGCCAAGCGCCGGGTGAAGAGCCGGGTCGCCGACCTCCTCGAATGATCCGCGGGGCGCCGGCGGCGGCGGTCGAGCGAGCTCTCGACCGGGCGGAGCCGCTCGTCGGCGCCCGCGACCGGACCGGGTCGGCGATCCGGGGGTACGCGGGCGAACTCCCCGACGGGCGACTCGTCCGGGACGTGCTGGGTCGACGGCCGATCTTCGTCGGGAGCGACGGCGAGTGGGGGTTCGGCCCGGACGGGCTCGCCGACCCGGACCCCGTGCCGGCCGGCGCAGTGCGCTCGGCCGACGGGAGCCTCGAACGCGCCTTTTCGCTCCCCGATCCCGATCCGGTCGCCGACCGACGGGCGGCCGCGAGCGCCGTCGGGGACGCGCTCGACGCGAGCCTCGGCGCCGTCGAGGACGACGGGCTGGCGGTCGCGTTCTCGGGCGGCGTCGACTCGGCGGTCGTCGCGAGCGCGGTCGACGCACCGCTGTACGTCGTCGGCTTCCCCGACAGCCACGACGTGGCGGCGGCCCGGACCGCGGCGGGGCTGATGGGCCGTGTGCCCGACCTCCGGGTCGTCGAGCTCTCACCGGCCGACGTCGAACGGGCGGTTCCGGCGGTCGCGCGGGCGACCGGCCGGACGAACGCGATGGACGTCCAGATCGCGCTCCCGCTGTTTCTGGCGGCCGAGCGGGCCGCCCGGGACGGCTTCGACCGGCTCGCGGTCGGACAGGGCGCCGACGAACTGTTCGGCGGCTACGCCAAGGTCGCCCGCGCGCCCGAGGACCCCCGCGTCGAGGCCGACACCGTCCGCGGGGCCGCCCGGGAGGTGACCCGGACGCTCTCCGAGCAGTTAGAACGGGACGTGCTCGCGCTCCGGGCCGCGGGGGTCGAGCCGGTCGCGCCGCTACTCGACGACCGGGTGGTCCGGGCGGCGCTGGCGCTCCCCGGGGACCTGCTGGTCGACTCGCGGGGCGAACGCAAGAAGGCGCTCCGGCTCGCGGCCCGCGAGTTCGTCCCCGACGCGGTGGCGTTCCGCGAGAAGAAGGCCGTCCAGTACGGGAGCCTCGTGGCCCGCGAACTCGACCGGCTCGCCCGGCAGGCGGGGTTCAAACGCCGGATCGACGACCACGTCTCGACGTACGTCGAGTCCCGCATCGGCGAGTAGCGACGCTCAGTCGACCAGCCCCGACAGCTTCGGGCCGACGTCCTCGTCGGCCGCAAACGACAGGCGCTGGCGCTCGTTGCCGATGACGATGGTGACGGTCGCGGCCCGATCGGTGTCGTCGATCGCGGCCCCGACCGCGAGGAGCGCGATCGAGAGGACGACGAGGCCCGCGCCGTTGGTGAAGTCCTGTAGCGCGACCACTACCCCGACCACCAGACAGAGCCCGCCGCTCGCGAGAAACGCCGTCGAGACGTCGAACCCGGCGGCGGCGGGGCTCGTCTTGACCGCCCGCATCCGGTCGTACCCGATCGAGGCGACCGACTCGTCGGTCTCGAAGAGGATTCGACGGTCGGTCGCCGCGAACGTCGTCGGCGTCGAGACGTCGTGGATCGACTCGTTCGCCCACCGGACGCCGGTCGCGGTCCACGAGAACCGGACCGACTCCTCGGACTGGAGCTCGTCGTCGAAGCGCTCGCTCGGCTTCTCGGCCGCGTCGTCGCGTCGCCCGCCGCCGACCTCCCCGACGCTCATGTAAGCGAGCTTTTCAGAAAGCGGGGTAATTAAGCTTGCTAATTGATAAGATCAGAGAGATAATTGAAAGAGCCGAACGACGGGGCGTCGCTCAGGCCTCGGCCTCGACGCGTTCGATGGCTTGCGTCCCGATCTGGACGACCTCGCTGGTGAGCGCGTCGTCGTCCCGGAGGTCCGCGGCGGTGAACCACTCCCACTCGTCGGCGCCGGCCTCGCCGTCGGCGGGCGCGATCTCGCGGTCGGCGGCCACACCGAAGTAGACGAAGTCGACGTGCTGGTGGCCGACCTCGCCGTCGGGGTGGACGTTGATGTCGAACAGCATGACGTGCTCGGCGGGCGGAAGTTCCCGTCCGGCCTCCACGTCGAGGGCGGTCTCGGGTTCGAGCAGGTCGACGTCGAGGCCGACCTCCTCGCGGACTTCGCGGCGGGCGGTCTCGCGGGGGCGCTCGTCGCGCTCGACGTGGCCGCCGGGCGCCAGCCACATGTCGAGCCGATCGTGGTGGTGTAAGGCGAGCGCGCCGTCGTGGACGACGTAGGCCGTAGCGGTGAAGTGGCGAGTGGTCTCCATGCCGGCCTCCAGACGGTCGGCCGTCTTGCGCGTTACGAAATCCGCGGAGAATCAGGGCGCGAGCGCGTCGTCTTTCGCTTCGAGCAGTTCGTGGTAGCGGTTGCGGATCGTGACTTCGCTGATGTCCGAGACCTCGCTGACCTCGCTCTGGGTCACCTTCTCGTTGCTGAGCAGGGCGGCGGCGTAGACGGCGGCCGCGGCGAGCCCGACCGGCGACTTGCCGCTGTGGATGCCCTTCTCGGTCGCGGTGTCGAGCAGGCCGCGCGCGCTGCGCTCGACCTCCTCGCTCACGCCCAGATCCGAGACGAACCGCGGGACGTAGCTTTTGGGGTCGGCGGGCTGAATTTCGAGCCCGAGCTCCCGGACCACGTACCGATAGGTCCGGGCGATCTCGTCTTTCTCGACCCGCGAGACGTTGCTGATCTCGTCGAGGCTCCGGGGGGTCCCGGCCTTCCGGGCGGCGGCGTAGAGCGCGCTTGTGGCGACGCCCTCGATCGAGCGGCCGGGCAGGAGATCCTCGTCGAGCGCGCGCCGATAGATGACCGAAGCGGTCTCCCGGACGTTGTTCGGGAGCCCGAGCGCCGAAGCCATCCGGTCGATCTCGCCGAGCGCCTGCTTGAGGTTGCGCTCTTTGGAGTCGCGAGTTCGGAACCGCTCGTTCCACTTGCGGAGCCGTTGCATCTTCTCGCGCTGGCGCGAACCGAGCGAGTTGCCGTAGGCGTCTTTGTCCTGCCAGCCGATGTTGGTCGACAGCCCCTTGTCGTGCATCGTGTTGGTGGTCGGGGCGCCGACCCGACTCTTCTCGTCTTTCTCGGCCGCGTCGAACGCCCGCCACTCGGGACCGGGGTCGATCTGGTCCTCGTCGACGACGAGGCCGCAGTCCGCACAGACGGTTTCGCCGCGCTCGCCGTCGGTGACGAGGTCGCCGCCGCACTCGGGACACTGGTGTTGCTCGCGCTGTTCTTCGGCCTCGTCGGCCGTTCGTTCGTCGGTCGGGTTTCGGATTCGTGTGTCAGTCATGATCGGGTTGGGACGGGATAGCCAACGGTAGACGGGGCGGTCGACCGCAGTACAGAAGACACCGTTAATAGCGACCGAAGCTACTTAAATAGTTCGG
This sequence comes from Halorussus marinus, assembly GCF_004765795.1. Taxonomy (GTDB): domain Archaea; phylum Halobacteriota; class Halobacteria; order Halobacteriales; family Haladaptataceae; genus Halorussus; species Halorussus marinus. The sequence goes on along the minus strand of NZ_SBIV01000001.1, from coordinate 454,172 downwards.
CTCGGTGGGGGTGGAGATTCGGCCCGGGATAGCGACTTCGAGGGTCGATACGGCCGCGGAAGGCATCTACGCTGTTTTGCGCGAGAGCTCCAATTCCCGTATCTTTAATACAGTTTCCGAGAGGTCCCGTATCGAAACCCTTACCGCCGGTCCGCGGGACCCTTTGGGTATGAGCGAAACGTCTCCCGGACCCGAGGAGGTCCGCCACGTCGCCGACCTCGCGCGCGTCGGGCTCGACGACGAGGAGGTCGAGCGGTTCACCGACCAGTTCGCGGACATCCTCGGCTACTTCGAGACGCTAGAGGAGGTCCCCGAGGTCGAGCGCGAGGCCGACCTCGCCAACGTGATGCGCGCCGACGAGGTGCGCGAGTCGCTGAGTCAGGACGAGGCGCTCTCGAACGCACCCGAGACCGAGGACGGCTACTTCAAGGGGCCGAACGTCTCCTGATCATGACCGACGACCACAACATCTTCGTCACCGAGGAGATCGTCGAGGGCGCCGACGACGGCCCGCTCGCGGACGCGACGGTGGCGGTCAAGGACAACATCAGCACCGAGGGGGTCCGCACGACCTGCGGGTCGGCGATGCTCGACGACTACGTCCCGCCCTACGACGCGACCGTCGTCGAGTCGCTGAAGGCGGCCGGCGCGACGATCGTCGGCAAGGCCAACATGGACGAGTTCGGGATGGGGTCGACCACCGAGACCTCGGCGTTCGGGCCGGTCGAGAACCCCGCCGCACCGGGCCGCGTGCCCGGCGGTTCGTCGGGCGGGAGCGCGGCCGCGGTCGCCGCGGGCGAGGCCGACCTCGCGCTCGGAAGCGACACCGGCGGGTCGGTCCGCAATCCCGCGGCGTTCTGTGGCGTGGTCGGCATCAAGCCCACCTACGGGCTCGTCTCGCGGTACGGCCTCGTGGCGTACGCCAACAGCCTCGAACAGATCGGGCCGCTCGGGCCGACCGTCGAGGCGACCGCCGAACTCTTAGACGTCATCAGCGGGCCAGACGACCGAGACGCCACCTCCCGCGAGGAGGGCGCCGACACCGACTACGCGAGCGCCGCCGACGGCGACGTCGCGGGGACCACGATCGGCGTCCCGACCGAACTCGTCGAGGGCGCCGACGCGGGCGTCCGCGAGCGCTTCGAGGAGACCCTCGAGGACCTCCGCGATGGGGGCGCGATCGTCGAGGAAGTCTCGTTGCCCTCGGTCGAACACGCGGTCGAGGCCTACTACGTCATCGCGATGTCGGAGGCGTCCTCGAACCTCGCGCGGTTCGACGGCGTCCGGTACGGCAACTCGGGCGGTTTCGAGGGCAACTGGAACGAGGCGTTCAGCGACTCTCGGGAGGCGTTCGGCGAGGAAGTCAAGCGGCGCATCCTCCTCGGGACCTACGCGCTCTCGGCGGGCTACCACGACAAGTACTACAAGCAGGCTCAAGACGCCCGCGCGTGGGTCAAGCAGGACTTCGACGAGGCGTTCGAGTCGGTCGACGTGCTCGCGAGCCCGACGATGCCCACCCCGCCGTTCGAGCAGGGCGAGAGCCTCGAGGACCCGCTCCAGATGTACCTCGCCGACGCCAACACCGTGCCGGTGAATCTGGCGGACCTGCCCGCGATCTCGGTCCCCGCCGGCGAGACCGACGCCGGCCCGGTCGGGGTGCAGTTCGTCGGCCCCGCGTTCGGCGAGGAGGCGATCATCCGGGTCGGCAGTGCGGTCGAGAACTGAGCCGAGCGGGTTTTTACCGCCTTCGATCCCCGAGAGCGTCGATTTTCCGACTGGTGAGCGCCGCCGCCGCGTGTTCCGGGACGCGCCCGTGCCGTGTCCCGGTTTGCTTTCACCGTTCAGTTATAATACATTTGTCAACATTCATGGTGTGGTGGTGAGAACTCTCAGAAGTAATGTCAACTGACACGTCGGAGAGCGCGCTCGTGAGCACGTATCGCAAGCGGTTCGGCGAACCGCTGACGAACGACGAAGTGTACGGCTACTGGCTGTTCGTGGTCAGCGTCCTGGCCGCGGTCGCGGGCATGGTGCTCGCGTTGAGTACCGAGAGCATCGGCACCACCCGGGAGATGGCGTTCTCGCTGACGGGGCTCGGCCTCGCCGGCGCGCTGACCGGGCTCGTGGTCGGCCAGTCGTTCCACCGGGTGGCGAAGCTACTGGTGTATCTCGGCGCCGCGGTGTGTGTCGCCGCCGTCGGGTGGTTCACAGCCGTCTACCCGTTCGAGTGGCAGTTCGGTCGAGCCGCGACCACGAACGTGATCGCGCTGTACACGCTCGGACTCGGCGTCATCACCTTCTCGGGAGTCCTCGCGCCCGTGACCGTGGGCCAGAGCCGCGCCCGGAGCGCCGCAGAGGCGGCGCTGGCCGCCGCCCGCGAGACGTCCGCGGACCGCGAGCGAGAGGCGTCGGCGCTCCGATCGGAGCTCGAGGAGAAGGCCGACCGAATCGAGCGACTGGAGGCCGAACTCGACGAACTCAGCGACTCCCGGGACGCCGCGGCCGCGGCGGCCGACGCGGCCAGCGAGGAGACCGCCGCCGAGCGCGAGCGCGCCGCCGACGCCCAAGCCCGCCTCGAGCGCCTCCACGAGAGCACCGCCACGTTCCAGCTCTACCGCGACAAGGCCAGCGAGTGGCGCTGGCGGCTCGTCCACCGGAACGGCCGGATACTCGCCGACTCGGGCGAGGGGTACGTCTCCCGGTCGAACGCCCGTCGGGCGGTCGAGACCGTCGCGGAGACGGCCGGCGAGGCGGCGGTCGACGCCGACGACGGCGCCCGGTTCGAGGTGTACGAGGACGCCGGCGGCGAGCACCGCTGGCGGCTCCTGAGCGCAAACAACGAGCTCATCGCCGACGGCGGGCAGGGGTATGCAGACCGGTCGGCCGCGACTGACGCGGTCGAACGAGTCTGCGAGTACGCGCCGGACGCGGACGCGCTCACGGTCGGCGAGGCCGCCGTCGAGATCTACGAGGACGCCGGCGGCGAGTACCGCTGGCGGCTCCGCCACCGCAACGGCACCATCCTCGCCACCGGCGGCGAGGGGTACAGCGATCGCTCCGGGGCGGTCGAGGGGGTCAACGGCGTGAAGCAAAACGCGCCGAACACGGCGATCGAAGAAGTAGAGTCCCAGTAGGCGTCCGACTCACTCGCTGTACGCGAGGTTCATGATCCACTGGGAGAAGGCGTCGCTCTCGGCGTCGATCTCTTCTTCGCCGATGAACGGCGAGAGCATGTCGCCGGCCATCAACAGCGAGAAGTCGAGGTCGCGGGCCGCGGGCGTGATCAGGTAGGTGTTGTGACCCTCGTAGACGGTCTCCTCGCGCTGGACGAGGCCCTTCTCGTAGAGCGACTCCACGATCCGGCTCCCCTTCCGGGAGTCGACGTCGAGTTCCTTCCAGAAGTCGCTCTGGTGGATACCGCCGGACTGCCGGACGAGTTCGAGACCGGCACGCTCCGCCTCGGTGAGGTCGTCCTCGGATGCTGCCATACGGGGAACACGGTCCCCGAGCGGTTTAAAGCTGACCGTCGCCGATTTCGACGTCCTCGTAGTCGGTCTCGCACGGCGGCCCGTCGGCGAACCGATACCGCCCCGCCCCGGTCGCGTCGATCGAGATCAGCGAGGACGATCTGGTGGCGTACCCCTCGCCGTGGACGCACGCGCCGAGGTCGTGGTCTTCGAGCGCGGCCGCCGCGGTCTCGAACCACGCCGACACCTCCTCGCCGCGATCGGCGTCGCCGGTCGGATCGCCCCTCGGGACGGGCCGGACGGCCTCGCGGACCCGATCGGCCGTCTCTGTGGCCCCCTCGTAGCCGTCGTTGACGACGACGTGGACGCCGGGGTCGAAGTGAGTCGCACGGAGGACGCCGTCCCACTCGAGCAGAGTCGCGTCCCCGGCGTCGGCGACCACGAGGTTGAAGCCGTCGTACGCGCGGGCCGCCAGTTCGTCGCGGACGGTCGAGACCGCCTCGTGGTGGGACTCGGCGGCGAGCGCGTCCCGCACGAGGAGTCCCCGAGACCGGTCGGGCTCGAAGCCAGCGCCCGTCTCGGGGTCGCGCCGGCGGTTCGTGATCGCGACGAACACGCCGGCGTCGTTGTAGCCGATCCACGTCCCGCCGGCCTCCTCGTCGGTCGGCGCGACGACTCGCGGATCGTCGTCGATGGTCGCGGGCGGTCGCGACGGGCGGTCGACCCGCTCGTCGCGGTTCGCCGCGGCGGCTATCGGGGCGTCGTCGAACACCTGCCACGCGAGGACGAGGGTACACACGGTCGCCACTACGGCCGTGGCGGGCTAAAACCTCGCGGCTTCGGAAGCTCCTTCTGCTACTCCCGGAGGAACTCGCGGACCGCCTCGCGCTCGACGGTGCCCGAGGCGGTTCGCGGGAGCTCGTCGGCGACCCCGACGGTTCGGGGCCGCTTGTAGCCCGCGAGTCGGCCCTCGCAGTGGCGCTCGACATCGCCGACCGAGAGCGTGGCCCCGGCCTCGGGGACCACGAGCGCGCCGACCCGCTCGCCCCACTCCTCGTCGTCGAGTCCGACGACGGCGGCGTCCCGAACGTCGGGGTGGTCGCGCAGTACGTCGGCGACCTCGCCGGGGTGGACGTTCTCGCCGCCGGTGACGATGCGGTCCTCGCGCCGGTTCAGCACCCAGATTCGACCACCGTCGTCGCGGTAGCCCACGTCGCCGGTGTGGAGACCGCGGGGGCCGAACGCCGCCTCGGTCGCCCCGGGATCGCCGTAGTAGCCGGGCGTGACCGTCGGGCCGGCCACGACGAGTTCGCCGGTCTCGCCCGCCGAAACCGGCTCGCCGGCGTCGTCGACGACCGTCACGTCGGTCCACAGCAGGGGCCGGCCCACGGTCCCCCGGTGGGCGAACGCCTCGCGGGGCCGGGCGGTCGCGATCTGGGAGGTCGTCTCGGTCATGCCGTAGGTCGGGTGGACCGGCACGCGCCGCTCCTCGCAGCGTTCGAGCAGTTCCTCGCGGGCGGGCGCGCCCCCGAGCAGGACGAACCGCAGCGAGTCGGCGAGGTCGTCGGTGGCGTCGAGCATCCGGCGGAGCATCGTCGGGACCAGCGAGACGCCGGTGACATCGTACGCCGCGATCGCGTCGGCGGCCCTCGCGGCGTCGAACCCCTCCTGAAGCACGACGGTCGAGCCGTACAGCGCCGACCGGAGGACGACCGACAGCCCGCCCATGTGGTACATCGACAGGCAGAGCAACCACCGGTCGTCGGGGGTCGCGCCGAGCCGGAACGCCGACGACACCGCACTCGACAGGACGTTCCCGGCGGTGAGCGCGACCGCCTTCGGATCGCCGGTCGTGCCGGAGGTGAAAAGAAGCGCCTGCCGGTCGCCGCGGGACCGCTCGGCGGGCGCGACCGCCGCGGGCTCGGTCTCGCGGAGCGAGGCGACCGGCTCGCGGTCCGGCGGGTCGACCGACGCGACCGGGACGGCCCCGACCGGCTCGCCGTCGGCCCGCGAATCGTCGGCCCGTCGGGGCTCGGAGGCGGCTACCGCCGCGGACTCGGTCTCGGCCTCGCAGACGAGTAGCGTGAGGTCGGCGACCGCGGCCTGCCGGGCGAGTTCGGGGTCGGCGAGTCGGGCGTTGAGCGGGACTAACACCGCGCCGAGCCGGGCCGCGGCGTGGACGAGCCGGACGAACGCCACCCGCGTCTCCATCAGGACGCCGAGGTGGTCGCCTTCCCGGACACCGAGGGCCGCGAGCCGGCCCGCGGTCGCCGCGACCGCCTCGTCGAGGTCGGCGTAGGTCCACTCGGTGGCGTCGGCCGCCTCGATCAGCGCGGTGGCGTCGGGCGAGATCCGCGCCCGGCGGGCCAGCCAGTCGACGGTCCCGTCGGGCCAACGCTCAGACACGGTCGCCCCCGTGGGCCCCCGCGGCGTTGCCCCACGCGTCGACGGGGCCGTTGCCCGACCCCTGCGGGACCACCGCCCGGCCGTCGGCGACCGGCGCGATGTCGGGGCCGAGGTCCGATTCGAGCAGTTTCGCGGTCGCGAGCCCGCACGCCGGCGGGTCGGGGATCGCGGCCGCGACGTGGACCGCGGCGGTCCGCGCGACCGCGGCGTCGACGGTGGTGGTCACGACCGGCTCGACGCCCGCCTCCCGGGCCCGCTCGGCGACCGCGACCGCACGCCGGGGGCCGCCGAGCGCCATCGGTTTGAGCACGAGCGCCGCCGGGTCCGCGTCGAGGGCGTCCGCGACGTCGACCGCCGCGAGCGTCTCGTCTAACGCGATCGGCCCCGACAGCGCCGCGAGTCCGGGCACGTCGGTCGCGGGCAGGGGCTGTTCGACGTACTCGAGTCGGTCGGCCGTGGCGTCGAGGAACTGCTGGGCCTGCGACCGGGACCACGCCCCGTTGGCGTCGGCCCGGAGGGCGGCGTCGACCGCGTCGGCGGCGGCCTCGACGCGCTCGATGTCGGCCGCGAGCGGGCGCGCGCCCACCTTGAGCTTGACGCAGTCGAAGCCGGCGTCGACGGCGCGTTCGACCGCCGCGACGGTCTGATCGGCGGGGGCGTCCCCGACCGTCGCGTTCGCCGGGACGCTCTCGACCCGATCGGACGCGCCGAGGTGGCGGTAGAGGGGCTCGTCCGCCCGAGAGGCCGCCAGATCAGCGAGCGCGAGATCGAGCGCGTGGCGCGCCGCGGGGGTCGGTTCGAGCGCGTCGAGAGAGTCGTCGGGGGCCGCGCCCCGATCGACGGCGTCGACGACGGTGCCGAGCGCGCGCTCGCACTCGTCGTAGTGTTCGGTCCAGCCCGCGAGCGGGGTCGCCTCCCCGACGCCGACCGCGCCGTCGTCGGCGTCGAGCCGGAGCACCAGCCCCTCGCGGCGCTCGATCGACCCCCGGGCGGTGTCGAGGGACTCCGCGAGCGGGACCGCGAACGGCCGGACGCCCGCCTTCATGCTATCAGACCCAGCGCGAAGAGGACCGAGTGGGCCGCCAGCAGTTTGCCAGTCTGTTCGAGCGCGGGGTTGAGCGCCTCGCCGGAGGCGTCGGTGAGGACGGTCCGGGCGATCAGGCCGGCGTACGGCAGGGTCGCCAGCGGAGCGAGCACGGCCGGCGAGTAGTCGGCGGCGAGCCAGAACCAGAACGGGACGGCGTACGCGACCGCGAGCAAGCCGACGAACTCCGCCCTGCTGGCCCGGTAGCCGAGGATGACCGCGAGGGTCTTCTTGCCGGCCTCGCGGTCGGTTTCGAGGTCCCGGACGTTGTTGACCACCAGGATGTCGGTGGAGATGGCGGCGACCGGGAGGCTGGCGACGACCGACGCGAGCGTGACCGTCCCCGACGGAATCGCGGTCGGGAACAGCGGGGCGACCACCGCGGCCGCCTGCACGTAGAAGGTGCCGGTCACCGCGATGACGCCGAAGAAGACGAAGACGAACAGGTCCCCGAGACCGTGCGAGCCGAGCGGGAACGGGCCCCCGGCGTACGCGACGCCCGAGACCACGCTGGCGAGTCCGATCACGAGGATCGGGACCCCGCCGACCGCGACCAGGTAGGTCCCGACGAGGATCGCGAGCCCGAAGGTGGCGTACATCGCGCGCTTGACCTGTGCCGGCGGGATGAGTCCCGACTGGGTGACGCGGGTGAACCCCTCGCGGTCGTCGGTGTCGACGCCCTTGACGGCGTCGTAGTAGTCGTTGGCGAAGTTGGTCCCGATCTGGATGAGCGCCGCGCCGAGGAACGCGGCGAGCGCCGGGAGCGGCGCGAACAGCCCCTCGTGGACCGCGAGCCCGGTCCCGACGACGACGGGGGCCGCGGCCGCCGGGAGCGTGTGGGGCCGGGCCGCGATCAGCCACGCCTCGCGGCGGCTGTGGTCGGTGGTCGTTTCGCTCATTGTGTGACCCTTACGGGAACCGAACAATAGCCCCTGCGGTTTCGGGAAACGCGGCCGGAACCCCTCGGCCTCGGGGCGGCGCCGCGGCTGTCGAATCGCGGCGGCCCGTAGAAGGCGTCTTCGCTCGTATCTACTCCTTGTCGCCAGAATCACTTAAACGATCGCGGCGGACGCCGACTTCCCGACGCCGGACTCTGCGGGGCGGCCTCCGGACTCGCGGGCGCTCAGTCCCACGGGTTCGTGCCGACGAGGTTCAATACGACGAGCGCGGCGATCGAAACCCCGACGAGGACGAGCGCGACGGGGAACGCCTCGGAGAGCCCGGTCGTGGTGAACGACACCCAGATCTGGACCGGCATGGTCCGGGGGTAGTAGGCAAGCATCATGGTCGCGCCGAACTCGCCCATCGACCGGGCGAACGCCAGCGTCACGCCCGCGAGCACCCCCGGCCACGCGAGCGGCAGGGTCACTCGCCGGAAGGTCGCGGCCCGGGACTCCCCGAGCGTGAACGCCGCCTCTTCGAGTCGATCGTCGACGCCCTCGAAGGCGGCTTTCGCGGTCACGACGACGAACGGCGAGGCCACGAACGTCTGGGCGAGGACCACGCCCGCGAGCGACCGGGTGAGCGGGACACCCGCGGCGGCGGCCGCGGTCCCGACCGCGGAGTTCGGCCCGACCAGCGTCAGCAGGACGAGACCGCTCACGATCGGCGGGAGCACGAGCGGTAACACCACGACCGCGACGACGAGGCTCCGCCACCGGGTCTCGGTCCGGGCGAGCCAGTAGGCGAGCGGCAGGCCGAGCGCGGTCGCGACGACGGTGCTCGCGGTCGCCGAGACCAGCGAGTTCGTGACCGCCCCGATCACGCTCGGGTCCCCGAGCCGCGCGGCCACGTCGCCTGGCGGGCGAGCCACGACCAGCGCCGCCAGCGGGAGGAGGTAGTAACACAGCAACAGGCCCCCGAGCAGGAGAGCGACGGTGAGCCACCCCGTCGAGCGGACCTCACTCCGCGATCGCGTCGGGAACATCGCCTCCGAACTCGGGGTAGTCGTCGGGCACTTCGAAGCCGTACTCGGTCAGATAGTCGCCGGTCGCGTGCGCCTCGAACACCGCCCGGACCGTCCGGGTCGGCTCCGAGCGAATCGTGGTCGCGTAGCGCACGGGCGCGCCCCGGACGGTCTTGCCGCTCGGCAGGGTGTACGAGACTGTCCGGTAGGTCTCCTCGCGGTCGGGGTCGCTGAGGTCGATCTCGGGCGGCAGGTCGACGTACTCGTAGCCTCGCGCGAGCGCGTCGCTCCGGTAGGTGAACGCGGCGTCGACGTTGCCGGTCTCGAACTGGCTCACGAGCTGGGTCTCGGGGTAGAGCTGGTCGCGGCTGGGGATCGCCTCCCGGAGGTCGGCGTCTGTGTCGTAGCGCTCGGTGGCGAGCTCCAGCGCGAAGAGGGTGCGATAGCCGAGCGGATCGAGGTCGGGGTCGGTGCGCCCGAGCGTCACCTCCCCGTCGAGTAGCGGTCGGAACCACGCCTCGGACCCGGCATCGGCGAGCGCCCGGCCGCCCGGCGTGTCGGGGTCGTAGGCGATCACGACCGAGTTGGTCGCGAACGCCGCGTGCCACGGCGGATCGAGCGGCCCGTCGAACAGCACGGGGTCGGCCACCGACACGATGTCGGGGTCTTTCTGGCCCTCGTCGACCAGTCGGGCGAGCGCCGCCGAGCCGCGGGCCTCGACACGGAGGGTCGTCCCTCGGTCCCGAAGCGTCGGCCGGAGGCCGTTCTCGAGGGCGTGGTTGAGACTCCCGGCGGCGAGGAGTTCGACGGGCCCCGAGTCGGTGGTCTCGGCCGACGGCCCGCCGGCCGACAGGTGGGTCACACAGCCCGCGAGCCCGCTCGCGAGGATCGCCGCCCCGCCGGCGAGGACGCCGCGGCGCGATCGTCGAGGCTCAGAGTCGGCCATAGTGGGATTCCCAGTGGTTACTCAAAAGTTGTATCGAAACCAAAATACGTTACTCCCGAACACGTTCGGCTCTGTGGCGTGAGTCTCAGTAGTGCCAGTCGAACTCCTCGAAGTCGGGGTCGCGCCCCTCGACGAACGCGTCGCGGCCCTCCCGGGCCTCGTCGGTCATGTACGCGAGTCGGGTGGCCTCGCCCGCGAACACCTGCTGGCCGACCATCCCGTCGGAGTCGAGGTTGAACGCGTACTTGAGCATCCGGATCGCGGTCGGGCTCTTGCGGTTGATCTCGGCCGCCCACTCCAGCGCGACCGCTTCGAGGTCCTCGTGGGGGACCACCTCGTTGACCATCCCCATCTCCTCGGCCTCCGCGGCGCTGTAATCCTTTCCGAGGAAGAAGATCTCGCGGGCCTTCTTCTGGCCGACCTGCCGGGCGAGGTACGCCGAGCCGAACCCGCCGTCGAACGACGCCACGTCCGGGTCGGTCTGCTTGAACACGGCGTGGTCCTCGCTCGCGATGGTCAGATCGCAGACGACGTGGAGGCTGTGGCCGCCGCCGACCGCCCAGCCGGGGACGACACAGACCACCGGCTTGGGGATGTGGCGGATGAGGCGCTGGACTTCGAGAATGTGGAGCCGACCGCCCTCGGCGGCGCGGCCGGTCTCGCCGTCCTCGCCTCGATACTCGTAGCCGTCCTCGCCCCGGACGGTCTGGTCGCCGCCCGCGCAGAACGCCCACCCGCCGTCTTTCGGCGAGGGACCGTTGCCGGTCAGCAGGACACAGCCGACGTCGGTCTGGCGCTTGGCGTGGTCGAGTGCGTCGTAGAGTTCGTCGACGGTTTTGGGTCGGAAGGCGTTCCGGACCGCCGGCCGGTCGAACGCGATCCGGACCGTCCCCGAATCGACCGCGCGGTGGTACGTGATGTCGTCGAAGTCCGGCCCCGCGGCCTCCCACGCCTCGGGGTCGAAGGTCTCTGAGACCATACCCCCGAGTGGGTGGGGAACCCCCAAATAGGTTCCACGTTCGTCACTCGTCGAGGTCCTTCCACTCGTCGGGGTCGCCCTCGCGGAACTCCCCCTTGGCGTGGCGCTCGCGGGGCCAGAACGCGATCGCGACCATCGCCAGATAGAACGCGCCGACGGTCCCGATCACGGCGACGCCCGGGATGGTGCCGATCGCGGCGGCCGTCAGCCAGTCCTCGCGGGGCGCGAACGCCGTGATCCGGAACGCCCACGCGACGAGCAGGACGCCGAGCAGGGCGAGATAGACCCGCTTGAGCCGGTTCGCGAGCGCCTCGGGCACCGAGACCTTCCGCGTCGGCCGCCGGTAGTCGCGGCTGAGTTGGGCGCGCCAGTCGCGGCTCTCGACGCCGTCTGAGGGGTCGAGCGCGTTCGCGAACAGGTTCTCCTGCAGGAGTCGGACCCGCGACCGGAACACGTCGTAGTCGCGGTAGCGCCGCGCCTCGATGCCGAGGAAGATAGCGACGACGACGACCCCGATCAGCAGAATGTAGTGGGGGTTGTCGCCGCTCGAAAACGCCCACGTCAGGATCGCCGCCAACACGGTCACCGACCACGTCGTGGCCTGATCGAGCCGCTGGCGCCACGTCCCGACCCGATCGACCTCCCCGCGGTAGGCGTGGGCCATCACCGATCCGAGACCCGTACTCTCGTCGACCATCTCGCGGCCGATCTCCCGCTGGTCGGGAGCCTGCGGATCGAACTCGTCGTCGCTCGAATCGGTCATAGGTGAACAACGCGCTCGGCTCGCATATGCGGTGTGGCGGGGCGACTCGACGCGACGACCCGGCCCGTTTTCCGGGGGACGAACTTACTTCACGCCAGATTCCGTGCGTACGCCCATGACCGACGCAAGCCAGCAGGCCTCGACGCCACCGACCGCGGCCCGAGTCGACCACCTCGAACGCTCGAAGATCCGCGTGATGTTCGATCTCGCCGCCGAACACGACGGCGATCCCGTCCGACTCCACGTCGGCGAGCCCGACTTCGACACCCCCGAGCACGTTCTCGACGCGGCCGACCGGGCGGCCCGCGACGGCGAGACTCACTACACGGTCAATCAGGGGATCGCGCCGCTCCGTGAGGCCGTCGCCGACGAACTTGCCCGCGAGAGCGACGTGACGGTCTCGCCCGAGCAGGTAACCGTCAAGTCGGGCGCGATGGAGGCCCTCGCGCTGGGGACCCTCGCGGTGGCCGACCCCGGCGACGAGGTGGTGATCCCGACGCCGGCGTGGCCGAACTACTACAACCACGCCGCGATGGCGGGCGCGACCCCGGTAGAGGTCCCGCTGTCGGCCGACGAGGGGTTCGACCTCGACGCCGACCGCGTGGCCGACGCCATCGGCGACGACACCGCCGCCGTGATCCTGACGACCCCGTCGAACCCGACCGGACGGGTCTACGACGAGGACGCGATCAGCGAGGTGGTCGACGCCGCCGCGGCCCACGACGCCTACGTCTTCGCCGACGAGGTGTACGGTCGGCTCACGTACGACGAGTCGTTCCGGGGGATGGCGTCGTACGTCGACCACCCCGAGCGGGTGCTGACAGTCGGCTCGTGCTCGAAGACCTACGCGATGACCGGCTGGCGGCTCGGCTGGCTCGCGGGCCCCCAGCAGATCGTCGACGCGGTCACACAGCTGGGCGAGAGCACCACCGCCTGCTCGTCGAGCGTGAGCCAGCACGCCGCGCTGGCCGCGCTGACCGGACCCCAAGAGCCCGTCGCGGAGATGAAGGCGGCGTTCGAGGAGCGCCGGGACTACGTGGTCGAGCGCGTCGCCGACATCGACGGCGTCTCGTGTCCGCGCCCCGAGGGGGCGTTCTACGCGTTCCTCGACGTGAGCGAGTTCGAGGGCGGGAGCTTCGACGTCGCCAAGCGCCTGCTCGAGGAGTACGGAGTCGTGACCGCGCCCGGCGACGGCTTCGGCGACGCCGGCGAGGGCTACCTCCGGATCAGCTTCGCGAACAGCTTAGACCGCATCGAGACGGGCCTCGACCGAATCGAGGAGATGGCTCGGGCCGAGCGCTAATCGGCCACCAACTCCCTGCAACGGCCGATGAACGTGTTGTGGACCGCGAACACCTCGGCGTCGAGCGCGACCGCGGTGCCGGTGTTGGCGTCGTGGGCAAAGTGCATCTCGACGGCGTTCTCGAAGCACTTGACCGTGCAGTTCAGCTCGCCGTGGTCGTAGAGGCTCTCCTGATGGGGCTTGCCGAATCCTTCGAGTCGGACGTCGTCGACCGCCCGCTCGATCTCCCCGTCGGCGTAGCGGTCGGCGACGTCGTCGCGGAGATACACCACCTGCCAGTCGTCGGCGGTGTAGTGGACGACGCTCCGGAGGTGGTCGCCGACGCGCTCGCGCAGGAACTCGGTCAGCGATTCGGCGGCGGCTACTGACATGGTTCGGGCTGAATTGACGCTAAACGGACATTAATGTTGCCTCGGTCATCACCGAGCACAACGGCCCGGGCTACCCGAGGCGGCGACCGACTCGCTCGGCGAGTTCCTCGCGGTAGCGGTGGCTCTCGGCGGCCTCGGTCACGACTTCGATCACCTGAGTCCCGTCGCGGTCGACCGAGTCGGCGAACGCAGACCGGAACGACCCGAGGTCGGCGACCCGCTCGAACTCCAGCCCGTAGAGGTCGCCGGTCGCCTCGAAGTCGAGCCCGTGAGGGGTCTTGAACTGGTCGGTGAACGGCGGGTCGAACCCCTCGATCGGGAGCATGTGGAAGATGCCCCCGCCGTCGTTGTTGATCTCGACGACGGTGGCGTCGACGCCACACCGCCTGACCGCGAGCAGACCGTTCATGTCGTGGTAGTACGCGAGGTCGCCGGTGACGACGACGAGGGGGTCGTCGGTCGCGCTCCCCGCGCCCAGCCCGGTCGACGCGATGCCGTCGATGCCGCTCGCGCCCCGGTTGCCCAGTACCGTCAGCGCCGCCGCCCGGGGCTCGCCGAAGCGGTCGAGGTCTCGGACCGGCATGCTGTTCGAGACCATCACGGTCGCCGGGTCGGGCGCGTCGGCGGCCACCGCCGAGAGCACCCCGCCCTCGAACAGGCGGTCCTCGCGGGCCGATTCGACGGTCTCCCAGTACTCGCGCTCGGCGTCGACGAACCGCCGGCGCCACGCACGCCCCGATTCGCCGGCCTCGTCGGCGTCGAGCGCCGAGGCGAGTCGCTCGGCGAGCAGGGTCGGATCGGCCGCCAGCAGGTCGGTCGCGGCGAACGTCGCCTCGCGCCACTCGCCCGCCGGGTCGACGAGGAACTGGCGGGCGCCGCTGGCACCGAGATACTGCCGGAGCACCTTCGAAGTGGGCGAGGCGCCGAACCGGACGACCACCTCCGGGTCGGGCCACGAATCGGCGACGGCGTCGAGGTAACCGTCGTAGCCGCCGGCGACCAGCGGGCCGCCGTCGTCGGGCGCCGCGTGCCCGAAGCGGTGGCCCGAGAGAGGGTCTGCGAGCACCGGAAAGCCGGTCGCCACCGCGAGGTCGGCGAGCGCCGCCCGGTCGGGCGTCGGCGCGTCGGCGGGGCCGACCACGACCAGCCCGCGGTCGGCGTCGGCGACTGCGTCCCGGACAACCCGGAGGTCGGTCTCGTCGAGGCCCGGGCGCCCGCCGGCGGTCCGGACGAACGGCCCATCCCGACCGTCGGCCGCGAGCGGGTGGTCGTCGGGGAAGCCCTCGGGCACGTCGCCGGGCACCTCGATCGGTTCGAGGGGCTTGCGGAACGGGACGTTGAGGTGGACCGGCCCCGGTGGCGTGCCGGTCGACTCCGCGACGGCGCGGCCCGCGGTCGTCCGGACCGACCGGAGTTTGCGGTCGTCGGCCTCGGGCTCGGGGAGCTCGGTGTACCACCGGACCGCGTCGCCGTAGAGCTTCTGTTGGTCGACGGTCTGGTTCGCGCCGGAGTCTCTGAGCTCGGGCGGCCGGTCGGCGGTGAGCACGACCATCGGGACCCGGGCCTGATTCGCCTCGATGATCGCGGGGTGGAAGTTGGCGGCCGCGGTGCCCGAGGTACAGACCAGCGGCGTCGGGCGCCCGGTGCGCTTGGCCCGCCCGAGCGCGAAGAAGGCCGCCGACCGCTCGTCGAGGTGCGAGAACACGGTGAGGTCGCTGTCGGCGAACGCCACGGTGAGCGGCGTCGACCGGCTCCCGGGCGCGATACACACCGCCTCGATCCCGGCGGCCTCGAACTCGGCGACGAGGGCCTGGGCCCACAGCGTGTTGCGGTTCGGCGCCGGGGCGTCCGAGCGGTCGGTCATCGCTGGAGTTCGTCGAGGATCGGCCGGTACTTCAGCTGGACCTCCTCGTACTCGGTCTCGGGGTCGCTGTCGGCGACGATGCCGTTGCCGGCGAACAGCGTCACCCGCCGGTCGGTCGCGACCCCCGACCGGAGGCCGACCGCGAATGTGCCGTCGCCGTCGGCGTCGAACCAGCCGACGGGCGCGGCGTACCACCCGCGGTCGAAGCTCTCGACCGCCCGGATGGTCGCCAGCGCCTCCTCGAGCGGGAGCCCGCCGACCGCGGGCGTCGGGTGGAGCGCCTCGGCCACCGAGAGGACGTGGCCGGCGTCGTCGGGGAACTCGGCCTCGACCGGGGTCCAGAGGTGCTGGATGTTCGCGAGCTTCCGGACCTGCCGGTCGCCGACCCTGACCGAGCCGGCGAGGGGGCCGAGCTGGTCGCGGATCGTCTCGACGACCAGCTCGTGCTCGTGGCGCATCTTCTCGCTGTCCCGGAGGTCGGCTTCGAGTCGCTCGTCTTCGGCGTCGGTCTCGCCCCGACCGACCGACCCCGCGAGCGCGTCGGTCTCGACCGTCCGGCCCCGGAGAGTCGCGAGCCGCTCGGGCGTCGCGCCGAAAAAGCCCGCCTCGGCGGTCGGCTCGAAGAGGAACCGGAAGCAGTCGGGGTACGACTCGCCGAGGCGTTCGAGGACGTCCGGAATCGGGACGGGGCCGTCGAGGTCGGCCGAAAGCGCCTGCGCGAGGGTGACCTTCCGGAGGTCGCCGCGCTCGATGCGCTCGACCGCGCCCCGGACCTGCGCGGCCCACTCCTCGCGGGTCGCTGTCGGCTCCGTGGCGACGACCGACGGGAGGCGGCTCTCGGGCGCGTCGTCGACGAGACGCTCGCGGACCGATTCGAGCTCCTCGTCGACGGTCTCGGGCGCGCTTTCGGGCACCGAGACGGTCACCCACGTCTCGCCGTCGGCGCGGGTCAGGAGGGTGCGCGGGAGCACGAAGTGGGCCGGCGGGAACCCCCGCCACGGCGCGAGCGCTTCGTGATCGTCGTGAAACGAGAACCCGCCGAACAGCCGCGGACGGGCGACCCCGGGCCCGTCGTACTCGACCCCGTCGAAGAGGTCGGCCGCGTCCTCGCGGACGGACTCGAAGCGGTTCGGGTCGGTCGCGATGATCCGGGCCGCGCTCCCGCCGCCCGAGAACTCCGGCCCGTACGGGCTGGTCCAGTAGACGCGAGGGGCGTCGCGCCCGGCGAGAAACGACCGGGCGGCGCAGTCGGGTAGCTGGCAGGCCCGGCTCGCGACCGCGGAGCCGGTCGGTTCGGCCGACACCTGTCCGTCGCGGGGCGATGACTCCATTCAGTCGGACTCAGGGTCGGGAACCCTTCAGTCTAACTGTATCGCTGTTCGCGCCACGGGTTCGCGGTGTCGGAGTAGCCCCGCTTCTCCCAGTAGCCCCGCTCGGGTTCGGTTAGGAACTCGACGCCGTCGACCCACTTCGCGCCCTTGTAGGCGTACTTGTGCGGCGTCACTACCCGGAGCGGGCCGCCGTGTTCGCGCGCGAGCGGCTCGCCGTCGTACTCGTAGACGAACAGCACTTCCTCGCGCATGCACTCTTCGAGGGTCAGATCGGTCGTATAGCCGTCGAGGGCGGAGAACATGACGTGGACCGCCTCGTCGTCGACGCCCGCCCGCTCGGCGAGCGTCGCGAACGGGACGCCAGTGAACTCGCAGTCGAACTTGCTCCAGCCGGTCACGCAGTGAAAGTCCTGACGCTGGGTCTCGGTCGGGAGGTCTCTGAACGCCTCCCACGAGAACGCCAGCTCGTCGTCGACGGCGCCCGAGACGGTGAACTCCCACGTCTCGGGGTCCCAGTCGGGGGTCCCGCCCTTCGAGAGGACCGGAAACTTGCTGGTCTCCCGCTGGCCCGGCGGGAGGCGGTCGCCGTCGAACTCCTCGTGGAGGTCGGTCACGTCCGTGAGGCTCATGTCCCGTGGTCGGGCTGGGAGACAAGTAGGTCTATCGACTCGGGGCGATTCGGCTCGCGACCGACCGCGAAAACCGCGTGTTTCGCGGTCGTAACCCGATGTTTCCCGAGAGAAACGCTGGGTACTCGCGGGCATCGACTCAATAACAAAGGACGCGTGGCCAAAGATTCGGGTTGCATGGCGATGCAAAAACAAACCCAAGACAGTGGTAGCGGAGCGGCGATGGAGGCCGCCGAGGACTCGACGACCGACATCGCGGTTCTCGCGTCGGTAGCGTCCGTCGCGCTCTCGTGGTATCAGTTCTTCGTGCGGGGCGACCGCGAGATGGGGCTGTTCGTCGGCCTGTGGGCGCCCACGATCATCGGGTTCGCCAGCTACTTCAATCAGAAGCGGATGGAGCAAAAGCTCGCGTCGCTGGGTCCGAGCCGGATCAAAGACTCGATCGAGCAGATGCTGAGCGGCCGATAACCGCCGTCCGAACCCCTTTATTTGATCGTCCGAGCGCTGTCCGGCGGTCGGTCCCGCGAATTCCGACTGAGTGAGTCTGAGTTACGACTCTCCGAACAGAATTTTCGGTAGCAGATAAAACCTTTAGGAACACTCGAACTCTCCCCGTCAGACTTAAGAACACCCCTCCCGAAGCCACCAATGTTCCAATGCCGAAGGTAGAGATAACTATCCCGGAGCACCTCGAAATGCAGATCGCCCAGATGGTCGAACAGGGCGAGTTCGTCAACCGCGAGGAAGCGATCGAGGACCTCCTCTCGACCGGCCTGAAAGCCTACAAGACGAGCGGCCCCATGGACGACGACGACCGCGAGCCCGGCCTCGAAGACGAAGGCATGATGGGTCACGAAGACGAGTACGTCTTCTAGCTCTCCCTTTCTCTCGTGGGACCCGTTCTCAGAAACCCTTAAACCGAACAGTTCCCTACCCACGTCCATGCACAAAGACGAGCTTCTCGAACTCCACGAGGAGATGGTCCTCATCATGGAGTACTTTCAGGACCGCGAGAGCGTCGCCGACGGGCTGTTCGACCCCTACGAGGAACTGGACGTCGACCCCTCGCACGTCCACAAGTCCAAGAGCGAGCACAAACACGCCGTATTCGTCCTCGGCAACGCGCTCGCGACCGCGATGAGCGACGACGAGTTCAGCGAGGCCGGCCGCATCGGCAAGCGCATGCAGGAACTCGCCGACGACGCCGAGTCTAAGATCTAAAACGACCTTTTGCTGCGCTCGCGCCCCGAGCGGCGCTCGCTTGCAAAAGCTCGATCAAAAACACGGCGTCACCGCCTCAGTCACACCCTCGCTTCGCTCGGGTGTTCCTTCGACGGTTCCTTGGTCCGCTCGCTCCCTTCGGTCGCTCGCGGCGGATTGTGGTGTGGGTCCGTGGAACGTGTCCCCGAGCCACGCACTGTTTTGTGACCTTCGTGACTCCCATCGTCCACGGGAGGCGAGCAATTGTACCGAGAGCGAGGGCGAAGCCCGAGCGAGCGGACCAAGGAACCCCCGAAGGGGGTGACGCAGGATTTTGATCGAGCTTTTGCAAGGGCGCGCCGCTCGGGGCGCGCCCGCAGCAAAAGGTCGCGGGCCGCAAGATATTTAGAAGGGCTTTGGCTTGACCGTAACATGGAAACGCGCACGGTCGAGCAGGTCGAAGGCTGGAACTCCCGTCCGTTCTCGGGCGGGTACGCCGGCCTGCGCGAACTCTCCGACGGGGAGTTCTCGGGGGCGGTACGAACGGGTGGGGCGTGGCTGTTCATGCTCAACGGGCGGGCAATCGGCGTCCACGAGGGCGATCTGGACGACTTCGAGGACGCCGACGGAACCGCGTACGCCGCGCCACACCCCTCGCTCCCGCTGCTCTTCAGCATGCAAGAGACCGGCGGCGACACGCGAGCCAAGTACTACACCAACGACACGCCGCTGACGGAGGTCGATTCGACGCTCAGCGACGGCGGGTTCACTGGTTTCATCGAACTCAGCGAGAACGTCCTGAGCGGGGACTACTACGTCGCCTACTACGGCGGGCGCTCGATGAGCGTGGCGTTCGTCGGCGCGAGCGAACAGGTCGTCTCCGGCGATGAGGCGTTCGAACGGGCGGCCGACGAGGTGGGCATCTACAAAGTCACCGACGTCGACATCGACGTGATCGACCTCCCCGAACCCGAGGAGCCCGACGACCCCGCCCCGGATGCTCCGAGCGCCGGCGGCGCTGACGGCGGGACGGCCCCGGACTCGACGCCCGCCACCGGACGCGACCAGCGCCGAGGGCCGTCCGAGGGGGCCGACGCCTCGCCGGCGACCGACGCGACCGAGACCGACCCCTCCCGAGGCGGCGATCCGTCCGGAGCCCGAGACGCGTCCGGGACGGAGACCGAGAGACGAACCGCGTCCGGGACGGGCAGTCGGTCCGAGCGCGCGGACGCGCGAGATAACGCCGCGCAAAGTGCTCGGGAGCGTGGCGACCAGTCGGCGCTCGGTGGCGGACCGACCGCCGAGGCGTCGACCGACGCCGGCGACGCCCCGGCCGAACGCTCTCCCGATACCTCATCGGCCGAGTCCGCCCCGACCGAGGCGACCACCGGAGCCGAGGTCGCCGATACCGACTCCGCGGAGCCGGCCGGTGGCGCCGCGAGCGCCGAGGTGCAATCCGAGCCGACGCCGAGCGCGGCGGCGGACGAATCGCCGGCCGACGCCGGCGAAGACGAGCCGACCACGCCGACCGGTTCGGGCGAATCGTCGGACGAACGTCAGAGCGACGACGGCGAGATGTTCGAAGGCGAGGCCGAGTGGCGCGAGACCACCACGATTCCCTCGCTCGACCCCGACCGGACAGCCGACGACGCGGGTCCCGAGCGGACCGGCGAGCGCGCCGCGGCGGGGTCGACCCCCTCGCCGTCCTCGTCGGGGTCGGCGACCGAGAGTCGCGGCGGTTCCGAGCCCTCGAGCGGGTCGGCGGGCCGACGCTCCGGAGCGGCGGACCGTTCGCGGACCGACGACCCGCGGGCGAGCGGCGAGTCGAGCCGAGCGTCGAAGGCCCGCGAGCCGTCTTCGGGCGAGCCGACGGGCGACGCCGACGAGCGCGTCGCGGAGGTCCGGTCGGAGCTCCGCCAGCGCACCAAGGAGATCGAGAAACTCAAGCGTCGGCTCTCGTCGATCAAGTCCGAGCGCGACGAGTTGGCGCGCGAGCGCGACGCGCTCCGCCAGGAGGTCGACCGCCTCGAATCCGAACTCGACGCGGCCGAATCGGGCGGCTCGGTCGACGCGAGTTCGCGCCTCGGCGCGGGCGAGGCCTTCGAGGGGACGAACCTCTTCGTTCGCTACCGCTCGAAGGGCGACGCGACCCTCGAACAGGCGGCCGCGGGGGACGCAGAGCCCGACGAGGTGAACGCGAACCTCCAGCTCGAACACCACACCCAGTTCGAGGCGGCCGACGTCGCGGTCGACGGCGCGCCGTTCGAGGAGTTTCTCACCGACTCCTTCGAGTACCGGTTCGCCTCGTGGGTCGTCGAACAGCTCCTCTACGAGATCCGAGAGACGGGCTACGAGAGCCGCCTCCGGGGGCTCTACGATGCGATCTCTAAGATCGACCGGGTCGACTTCCACGGGTCGGTCGGCGCGGGCACCGACGGCGACGACACCCGCCAGGAGACGTTCGACGTCATCATGCGCGACCGGATGGGAAACCCCCTGATCGTCGCGGACCTAAACGATTCGCGTGACCCCACGACAGGGGAGATGATGGGATCGCTCGTCGACGCCGCGACCGGCGTCGCGCAGGCTCACGGAGAACTCGTCGGCGCGTTCCAGGTGACCGAGAGCTTCTTCGAGCCCGCGGCCCTGGAGACGACGGAAACGGCGACCAGCGGCGGCCTTCTGAGCCGCGAGAAGAGAGCGAGTTTCGTCAAGCTCTCGCGGAAACGCGGGTTCCACCTCTGTTTAGTCGAGTCCCGAAGCGGCGGCTTCCACCTGAACGTCCCGGAGCTTTAGTTCTCGGCTTCGGGCGTCTCGCTGATCTTCATCTCCTCGAGTTTCGCGGTCGTCTCGTCGATCTTACCGTCGAGTTCGGAGACGAACTCCTCGGTGCGCTCGGTCGTGATCGCACCCTGGCTCGAGGGTTCGATAAGGTTCTCCTCTTCGAGAACCCGGAGGGAGTACCGAACCTTGTGGTGGGGGTAGCCGGTCTCGTTCGACATCTTCACGATGCCGATCGGTTCGCTCTCGATGACCATCTTCAGCACCTGAAGATGTCGTTCCAGCATATCGACTTCCTTCTCCAGTCTATCTATCATGGCATGTGTTAACTTGTCTTAGAGGGTTTTAAAAGTTATTGTCCCGGACCGCGGTGTTCCGGATCAGATCGATGCTTGTCGGTGCGAACAGTTAACGGTTCTGGTCAGGCCGTCCGGTGTCGGCGATCCGGTGTATCCTCGATAGTGCGCTTTTCTCACACCGGTCGCGAAGTAGTATCCACGGACGTGCATTTTCGGGGCGTAACGATCGAAATCGGTTTAGGGAATCGGCGAGAATCACTCCGCGTAATGACCGTAACTATCGTCGGATCGCAACTCGGAGACGAGGGCAAGGGCGGGGTCGTCGACCTCTTCGGCGACGCCGCCGACGTCGTCGCTCGCTATCAGGGCGGGGACAACGCGGGCCACACCGTCGTCGAGGGCGGGACGGAGTACAAACTCTCGCTCGTCCCAAGCGGCGCGGTGCGGGACAAGGTCGGCGTGCTCGGCAACGGCTGTGTGGTCAACCCCGCGACGCTGTTCGAGGAGATCGACGACCTCCGCGACCGGGGGCTGGCTCCCGACGTGCGGGTCGCCGAGCGCGCGCACGTCATCCTCCCGTATCACCGCGTGCTCGACGGCATCGAAGAGGAGGCCAAAAGCGACTCGGACATGAAAGTCGGCACGACGGGCCGCGGGATCGGGCCGACCTACGAGGACAAGGTCGGCCGGCGCGGGCTCCGGATCGCCGACCTGCTCGACCCGGAGGGCCTCCGCGAGAAACTCGAGTACGTGGTGGCCCAGAAGCGCGCGCTCGCCGAGGACGTGTTCGGCGTGGACGTCGACGGCCCCGACGCCGACGAGGAGATCGGATCGGCGTTCGACGTCGACGCGATCCACGAGGAGTACAGCGAGTACGGACGCCGGCTTCGCGAGGAGGACATGACCGTCAACGCCGGGGCCTTCCTCGCCGATCGCATCGAGCGCGGCGAGGAGGTCATGTTCGAGGGTGCACAAGGCACCTCGATCGACATCGACCACGGCAACTACCCCTACGTCACCTCCTCGAACCCCACCGCGGGCTACGCCGCGACCGGGACGGGCGTCGGCCCGACGACGGTCGGGCGGGGCGAGGTCGTCGGGATCGTGAAGGCGTACCTCTCGCGGGTCGGCTCGGGCCCACTCCCGACCGAACTGAAAGGCGACGACGAAAGCGAGGAGCTCGCCGAGTACATCCGCGAGGAGGGCGGCGAGTACGGCACCGTCACGGGCCGGCCCCGCCGGGTTGGGTGGCTCGACATCCCGATGTTGCGCCACGCCGCGCGCGCGAACGGCTTTACGGGCCTCGCGATTAACCACATCGACGTGCTGGCGGGTCTCGACGAGGTGAAGGTGGGCCACAGCTACGACCTCGACGGCGAGGAAGTGTTCACCCTGCCGGCCACCACCGAGCAGTGGGCCGACTGCGAGCCGAACCTCCGGCGGTTCGACGGCTGGTCGGACGTCGACTGGGCGGCGGTCGCCGAGGAGGGGTACGACGCGGTCCCGGAGAACGCCCGAGCGTACCTCGAGTACGTCAGCGACGAACTCGACACCGACATCTACGCGGTCGGCGTCGGCCCCGGTCGCGAGGAGACGGTCGTGCTCGAAGACCCCTTCGAGTGACCCCGAGGTGAGCGGACGGCCCGGAATTCGGCCGGACGACCTATATAGGGCGGCGACGATTTAAGGAGACGCGGACTCTCTAGTTCTGCGCGGCGCGTCGGGGCGGCGCCGTCGACGCCACGACCACTGGACGGTGGACCGACCGCCGCGCGAGGAGAATGCAAAAAGTCGAGCTCATCTACGTGCACGCGCTGCTCGCGGCTGTTCACGAGTACCTCGCGGACCGTCACGATCTGCCCGAGTCGTTCCCGAAGTACGACGCCGAGGTAGGACCCTATCAGATCCAACACCGGAAGGCCGACCACGAGGCGGCGGCCCGCACGCTGGCCGCCCACATCGCCGACGAGCTCTCGACCGACGAGCCCGAGCCGGAACTGTCGGAGCCGTGACGGTCACCTCGGAGCCGGCCGTCGAACCGAACCGAGCGACGCCATCGAGCGGGGGTTCGCCCACCCGAAACCCGTCACGCTTTTGGCCCGTCCCCACACAGTCCAACCCATGAAGGAGTCGCTGATGGACATCATCTGTTGTCCGCTGGACAAGCAGGAGCTCGAACTCGACGCGACCGAGACCGACGACGAGGAGGTCCTCGCGGGCACGCTGACCTGCACCGAGTGCGGTGAGACCTACCCGATCGAAGACGGCATCCCGAACCTGCTACCTCCCGACATGCGGGACGTCGAGGCCTGAACTTTTTTCTACCCGGGCGCGAAGGTGTGAACCGAGTGTCAGAGAACCTCACCGTCCACCTGAACGACGACCGGCTCCACGACATCCGGACAGCGACCGCGTTCGAGGCGACCGGCTCGTTCGCCGTCGTGCTGAACAACGGCGACGCGCCGGTCCACGTCCACCTCCGGCTCGACGACGAGCTCTCGTCGGTGGCGTCGATCCGGGCGAACAACCACTTCGTGGGCGCCGACACCGCCCGGCAGGTGAACGTCGAGGTCGAGGACGGCCCCCGACCGGTCGACGGCCAGCTCAAGATCGTCACCGGTCACGGCGCCGAGACCGACTACGTCAGCGTCTCGATCGTCGACCCCGAGGAGAGCGAGGAGACCGTCGCGGTCGACGAGGCGCTCGCCGCACCCGCCCCGGACCGCGACCGCGACGACGACGCCGACGGTGGACTCGGCGGCGTCGACCCGGACCTCGGCGCGAACGCGCCGCTTGCGGCGCTCGGGCTGTTCGCGGTCGCGGTCGCCGCGAGCACCGCACTGCTGGCCGACAGCGCGGTCGTCCTCGTCGGCGTCGGGGCCGTGATCGCCAGCCTCGCGGCCGCCGGCTACCTTCTCGTCCGGTGACGCCCCGGTTCGTTCGGTCCGACAGCACCCAACCGTTTTACCCGTCGGCTCCGAGCCCACACCCATGTCACTCGCCGAAGACGCGCGCGCCGCGGTCCGTGATCGCCCCGTCCTGCTGGCCGCCCTGCGCGCGGGCGTCGTCAACTACACCGCCGCGGCGCGAGCGCTGGCCGACGACGTCGACGGCGACACCGAGTCGGTCGCGACCGCGCTCCGGAGGTTCGCCGAGACGCTCTCGGAACGTACGGTCGATTCGCGCGACGTCCGGGTCACCATGACCAGCGGCGTCGGGATCGCGAGCGAGGGGGCCGACGACCCGGTGCTCGCGGTCGGCGGGATCGCGCTCGCGCCCGGCGCGGGGTCGCTCACCGCCGTCCTCGCGACCGGCGAGGTCGACGCCGCGGCGCTGGCACACGTTCTGGGACGACTGGACGCCGAGGGCGCGGACGTCCGGGCCGCGGGCCTCGCGGGCGAGGCGCTCGCGGTCGCGGTCGAGCGCCGCGACGGCCCCGACGCGCTCCGGATCGCCGAGGACGCGCTGGCGTCGGTCCCGACTCGCGACGGGACGGACGCCGACGGGTAGCGCCCCGACGGGCCCGTCGGCGCGTACTGTCCCTTTCGAATGTTTCAAACGGGCCGTGGGGCTACTAGTCGCCAATGACGCTCCAAGTGACGAACACGCTCTCGGGCGACCGGGAACCGTTCGAGCCCCAGGACCCGGACTCGGTGTTGCTCTACTACTGCGGGCTGACGGTCTCGGATTTCGCCCACCTCGGCCACGCCCGGTCGTGGGTCCACGTCGACGTGATGCACCGGTGGCTCGAACACGTCGGATACGACGTGCGCCACGTCGAGAACTTCACCGACGTGAACGAGAAGATCGTCGCGCGGACGGGCGAAGACGACCTCGGCGACACCGAGAGCGAGGTCGCCCGGACGTTCATCGGGGAGGTCATCGAGGACATGCGCTCGCTCAACCTCAAGCGCGCGGAGGTGTACCCGCGGGTGAGCGAGCACGTCCCCGAGATCGTCGACCTCGTCGAGACGCTGATCGAGAAGGGCTACGCCTACGAGTCGAACGGCTCGGTGTACTTCGACGTGACCGAGTTCGAGGAGTACGGCAAGCTCTCGAACCAGCGGGTCGAGGAGATGGAAGCCCAGGGCGAAGAGAGCGAGCGCGCCGAGAAACGAAACCCCGCGGACTTCGCGCTCTGGAAGGCCGGCGAGGCCCACCCGGACAACGCGGGGCCGGGCGGCCAGACGTGGGACTCCCCGTGGGGCGAGGGCCGGCCCGGCTGGCACATCGAATGCTCGGCGATGAGCATGACTCACCTCGGCGAGACGCTCGACGTCCACGTCGGCGGGCAGGACCTCGTGTTCCCCCATCACGAGAACGAGATCGCCCAGAGCGAGGCCGCGACCGGCGAGCAGTTCGCGAAGTACTGGCTCCACGTCAGCCTGCTTGAGACCGGCGGCGAGAAGATGTCCTCGTCGCTGGAGAACTACTTCACGGTCCGGAACGCGGTCTCGGAGTTCGGGTCGAACGCGGTCCGGATGTTCCTGCTGTCGACGGCGTACAACAGTCGCCAGACCTACAGCGAGGAGACCCTGAGCGAGGCGGTCGAGCGCTGGGAGCGCCTCGAACGGGGCTACGACCGGGCGGTCGAGGCGGTCGACGGCGTCGACGCCCGGACGAAAGTCGAGGACGGCGACCTCCGGGCGGCGGTCGCCGACGCCCGCGAGTCGTTCGCCGGTGCGATGAACGACGACTTCAACACTCGCGAGGCCATCGCGGCGCTACTCGAACTCGTCTCGGCGGTCAACAGGCACGTCGACGACCGCGAGACCTACGACTACCGGGCGCTCCGGGACGCCGTCGAGGCGTTCGAGGAACTGGGCGGTGAGGTGCTCGGGTTCGCGCTCGCCGACGACGCCGAGGGCGACGTCCGACTGCTCGACGAGCTGGTCGAGCTCGTGCTCGACGTCCGCGAGCGCGAGCGCGAGTCGGGCAACTACGAGCGAGCCGACGACCTGCGCGACGAGCTCGCGGCGCTCGGCGTCGAGGTTCAGGACACCGACGACGGCGCCACGTTCCGGATCGAGTAGCCCGTCGGCTCCCGAGCGGCGAGACCGGCGGTCCCTCGTCGATCCTTTCGGTCGGCCTCGGTGGCCGTCGCCGGCCACGAGATTGATAAGGGCCCTCTGATTACCGGGCGAGTAGCATGAGGAAACCCGTAGCTACTGGCACGCTACTCGCCCTGCTGGTCGTCACCAGCGGGTGCGTCGGCGTTCTCTCTGGACCGGTCACGTTCGCCGCCACGGAGGCGACGGTGAGCGAGGCCGCGCTCGAATCGACCGGATACGAACACAACCGCACCGAGGAGATGGTGGTCAACCGCACCTTCTCGGCGGCGGGCCAGAGCAAGGACGTGGAGGTGACAAACTGGATCTCCGAGTACCACCAGAGCGTCGGCATCGAGGGGCTGGCCGAACAGCGCGTCGCGGTGTTCGCGACCTTCGCGAGCCCGACGGTCGAGGTGGTGGGCCAGTCGTTCAACCCGCTCGACGACTACGACAACCGCGAGCTCGCCGAGCAGTTCACCGCCCAGCTCGCGAGCGTCGGCGACGTCCGCAGGGTCGGCAGTCGGACGATCACGATGCTCGGTAGCGACGCGAACGTCACGAAGTTCGAGGCGACCGTGACCACCAGTACCGGACTCGAGTTCGACGCCTACCTCCACGTCACGAAGGTCGAACACGGCGACGACTTCGTGGGGGCGATCGCAGTGTATCCCAAACAGCTCCCCGACCAGCAGGCCGCGATCAACGAACTGATCCGCGGCGTCGAACACGAGGCGTAGCGCCAAACCCTTTTCTCGTTCGCGCGCGAGCCGCGAGTATGAACGGTGCGTTCGCCGCCGGAGCCGGGCTCACACTGCTCGGCCTCGTCGGCTATCTCGCGGGGCTCGTTGCCGCCTATCCCGGCCGGGCGTTCTCGGTGTCGGGCGTGATGGTCGGCATCACACTGCTCGCGATCGGTGCCGACACGACCGGCGCCGCGGGGGCCGACTCGTGACCGTCCGCTCGGTGGTGTACTCCGCCGACGGGACGACCGACTACACCGATCTGGCCGAGGCCCGAGGCGCCGATGGGACGACGTGGGTTCGGGTGTCGGACGGCACGCCGGCCGAACTGGACCGGGTGGCCGAGACGTTCGGTATTCACCCGCTGTCGGTCGAGGACGTGCGAAACGACGTGCGCCCGAAGACCGAGGAGTTCGACGACCACACCTTCGTCCTGCTGAAGACCGCCTCACTGCGCCGGGGCGAGACGACGTTCGACGAGGAGATCCGAACCCGAAACGTCGGGCTGTTCGTGGGCGACGACTGGATCGTGTCCCTATCGACCCACGACCTCTCGGCGGTCGAGCGCGTCTGGGGGATGGTCGAGTCCGAGGAGGGCCGGCTCCTCCGACAGGGCGCGGACTTCGCGGTCTATCGGATCGTCGACGCGGTCGTCGACGACTACTTCGAGGTGCTCGACCAGATCGAAGACCAGATCGAGGCCGTCGAGGACGACGTGACCACGGCGGCCGACATCGACACGCTGGAGGTCATCAACAACGTCCGCCGGGAACTGCTCTCGTTTCGGAAACTGCTGTGGCCGACTCGCGAGGCCGCCGGCTCGCTCGCCCGCGGCGACCCCGACCAGATTCAGGAGTCGACCGAGAAGTACTTCCGGGACGTGTACGACCACCTCGTCCAGTTGGTCGATCTGACCGAGACCTATCGGGACCTCGCGAGCGGCGCGCGCGACATCTACCTCAACTCGCTGTCGCTGTCGACCAACGAGGTGATGAAGCGACTGACCGTCGTCGCGACCGTGGTCCTCCCGCTGACGTTCGTCGTCGGAGTCTACGGGATGAACTTCGAGGGGAGCCCGTACAACATGCCCGAGCTCGGCTGGACGTACGGCTATCCCGCCGTGATGGTCGGGATGCTCGGCGTGACGGTGGTGCTGGTGGCGTACTTCAGGCGGTCGGGGTACGTCTGAGCAGGCGAGCCGTCCGAAACCGGTTCGACTAAACCGCCGCCGTCCGACACCGTCAACGATGAGCACGCTCTCGCGGCTCGAAGCGCGGACCCCACCGATGGCGGGGCTCGCGGTCGCGATCGTCGCGGTCAGCACCAGCGCCATCCTGATCCGATACAGCGAGGCCCCGAGCATCGTCAAGGCGCTCTACCGCGTGGTGTTTACCACGCTCATGCTCGCGCCGGTGGCGGTCACGCGCTACCGGGAGGACCTCCGGCGGCTCTCGGGGCGGGACGCGGCGATCGCGATCGTCACCGGGGTCGCGCTCGCGGCTCACTTTGCGACGTGGTTCGAGAGTCTGGAGTGGACGACCGTCGCGGCGAGCGTCACGCTGGTCCAGTCCCAGCCGCTGTTCGTCGCGGTCGGCGCGGCCCTCCTGCTCGAGGAGACCGTCACCCGCCGGATGGCGGCCGGAATCCTGATCGCGGTCGCCGGGGTCGCGGTGATGTCGCTCGGGGGGCTGTTGTCGGGGGCGGCGCTCGCCGGCGCCCGACCATTGTTCGGCAACGGGCTGGCGCTGGTCGGCGCCGTGATGGCGGCCGGCTACGTCCTCGCGGGGCGGTCGCTCCGCCAACGAGTCGCGCTCGTCCCGTACGTCACGGTGGTGTACGCCGTCTGTGCGCTCGCGCTGTTGGCGGTCGCGGTCGGTCAGGGCGCGACCGTGGCGCTGACCGCCTACGAGCCCACCGAGTGGCTCCTCTTTCTCGGGATGGCGATCGGGCCGGGGATCTTCGGTCACACGGTCATCAACTGGGCGCTGAAGTACGTCGAGTCGAGCGTGGTCAGCGTCACCCTGCTCGGCGAACCGGTGGGGTCGACCCTGCTCGCGCTCGTCCTGCTCGGGGAGGTCCCCGACGCGTTCACCGTCGCCGGCGGCGCGGTCGTGCTCGCTGGCATCTACGTCACCGCGCGAAGCCGTCCGTAGGCGACGCCGAGTTCTCGGTCGGATTTCTGAACGCTCGACAGGCACGGCCTACGGCCGTATAGCCGACGGTTTGTGAACGGTCAGGCGCGTTCTGTTCGGGCGACAGCCGGTGGATAACAAAGGGCGGGTACGCCGGAAGTTGTCGGGTAACGATGTCGTGACGACCGATTCGACGGTTAAGACCGACGAAACGTCTCGAAACGCGCAATTTCCGACGAATCCCGACTCAGAATGCCCGAACGCCATCCCCGCCGCAGACGCCTCGAACGGCCTCGAAAGCGGCGGTACACCCACGCTAGCATCGATAAGCCGACCGAACCCGGACCGCCGACCCGCCAGAGACGTCCCGGAGGTGGGCGGGCGTGAGCCGCCGAGCCCAGGCCCGGGCGGTCCTGCTCGCCGGACTGCTCGTCGTCTCGTCGCTCTCGGTGGCCGGCGTCGGTGGCGCCGCGCCGTCGGGCGCGGCGACCACGTTCCACGTCTCGCAGGGCGAGGAGTGTTACGAGGTGTCGCCGATCGGTTCCGGTGAGCAGACGATCGAAGAGTTCTACGACTACCGCTCGGGACCCGGAACCCTCTACGGCTCCTACGGCGAGGAGTCACAGGCGATCCAGGAGAATCAGGTCAGCCACCTTTTCGTCTACCGTGGCTCGGAGGGGCTCAGCCTCGTGATGCTCCACGACGCTCTCAACGGCTCTGAGGGCGGTGCGGTAACGTTCGACATCGAGGGGCTCCCCGAGAACCGCGAGTGGACCGTCGAGGACGACAGCTACGAGAACCCCGACGACAACTTCGACCACGACGGCACGAAGTCGACCATCGACTGGATGTGGGCCGACGACCGCACCGACGGTGCGGCCGTGCGCGGTCTGAGCGGGGAGTTCGACGCCATCACCATCGACTCGGCTTTCGGCGAGAATTCGTGGGCGTACCAAGAGCGTAGCGATCAGTGGGGTCCCGCAACTGACGACATCACCGACTGGGAGGTCGAATCCGGCGACGGAAACAGCTACTCGCTGACGAAAGGCGAGACGGTGACGATCAAGAAGGGGAGTTGCCCCGACACCACCGACCCCGAGGCCTCGCTGACGGCCACGCCGAACCCCGTCGCGAACGATCAGGCGGTCACGCTCGACGCCAGCGGCTCCTCGGGCACCGGTAGCGACGTCGCCGAGTACCGCTGGGACTTCGAAAACGACGGCGAGATCGACCGGACGACCTCCGAACCGACGGTCTCCCGGACGTACGACACCCCCGGGACCTACACCGCGGCGGTGACGGTCGTCGACGGGGGCGACAACACCGCCACTACGACGACGGAGATCGAGGTCACAGCGTCCGATAGCGGGGACGGGACCGGCCTCGTAGCCGCCTTCTCCGCCGATCCGAACCCCGCCGGAAACGACGAGGCGATCACGTTCGACGCCGGCGATTCGTCCGGCGACGTCACCAGCTACGAGTGGGACTTCGGCGACGGGTCGAGCGCCACCGGCGAAACCGCCACGCACAGCTACGACGGCTACGGCGAGTACGAGGTCTCGCTCACGGTGACCGACGGCGAGGGCGACACCGCCACCGCGAGCGAGACCGTCACCGTCGAGGAGCGTGACCCCATCGAGTACCTCAACGAGAGCGCGGTCCGGATCAACGGCGACTTCGAGACGGTGTACGTCCACGCGCCGTTCTACGCCACCGACGGGGCCGGAGCCGACGACCTCGACCTCGGCCCGGTCAGCGGTACTACCGTGCTCGAAGCCCCCGACAGCGGTCAGTGGGGGCCCGTGATCCGTGAGGTCTCCGTCTACGACGGCGATCGGACCGGCGACGCCGTCGCGACCAGACAGAACCCCGACTACGAGTCCCAACTCGCGGCGGTCCGCCCCGAGCGTCCGAGCACCTTCGTCGAGAGCGCGACCCGGGTCGGCGACGGCACCTACGAGGTGACGTTCGGCTACGAGAACCCGAACGACGCCGAGATGTCGCCCGCGGTCAACGAGTTCGGAGCCGGCAACGTCGACGCGGAACCGCCGTCGGTCTTCGAGCCCGGGCGCAACACCTTCACGGTGACGTGGACGCCCGAGACCGACGACTCGAACCTCGTCTGGCAGACCGACTTCGGGAACTTCGACCTCGGCGCGGCCACCGCGACGAGCCCGACGGCCGCCCAGATCGAGGCCGACGCCGAACCACCGAGCGCGCACATCGACGCGCCCGAGACGGCCACCGTCGGCGAGACGATCAGCCTCGATGGCTCCGGATCGACCGACGACGCCGGCGTCGTGGGCTACCACTGGCAGTTTGGCGACGGGACGACCGCGATGGGCGAGACGGTGACTCGCACCTACGACGAGCCCGGCGAGTACGAGGTCTCGCTCACGGTGAACGACGCCGCGGGCAACACCGACACCGCGACCCACCTGCTCACGGTCGAGAAACCCGACTCGGCGCCGCCCAAAGACGACGATCCGAAAGACGACGACGGTCCGACCGCGAAGCTCACCCTCTCGACCGACACCGCAGACTTCGGTGAGAAGGTCGGCTTCGACGCGAGCGACTCGAAAAGCGACGCCGACATCGAGGAGTACCGGTGGAACTTCGACGGCGACGACGAGATCGACCGCCGGACCAACACGAAAGACAACAGCACCGTCTACCACCGAGTCCACAAGATCTACGACGAGCCCGGGACCTACACCGCCTCGGTGACCGTCGTGGACGCGAACGGCGACAAAGACATCGCCGGCGCCCAGATCACCATCGAGCGGAACGACCACACGAAACCCGGCGCGACGCTCCACGTTCCTGAGACCGCCGAGGTCGGCCAGAAAGTCCACCTGAAGGCGACCGACCTCACCGGCGTCGAGTCCGGGGTCTCACACATCTGTTGGGTCGTCGTCGACGGCGACGAGCACAACCACGACAAGCCCGAGGGCGAGACCGCGACCCACGTCTTCGACTCGCCCGGCGACAAGACGGTGAAGCTCCACATCGTGGACAAAGCCGGCAACAAGAACATGATCGAGCGGACGATCACCGTCGAGGAGGCCGACGGTGGGAGCGATTCCGGCGACGCGAACGACGGTGACGACGGCGACAAAGAGCCCGTCGTCGACGATCCCGACGACGGGGCCACCGGCGGCGGGATCGGAACCGCCAGCCCGAACCGCGGATCGAGCTCGAACGACGATTCGAACGAGCGCAACGACCGCACGATCGCCTCGCTCGGCGACGACGCCGGCGAAGTCGTCGTCGAGTCGAGCGGCGCGAGCCTGACGGTCAACGAGACCGCGCCCGCGGACGTGCGGGCGCCGACCGCCGCGGCCGACGGCTTCGAGGCCCTGTCGTACGTCACCGTCGCGGACGCCGACGGCGCGAACGCGACGTTCACCGTCTCGAACGACCGGCTGGCGGCGGCCGACGCCGCCCCCGAGCACGTCTCGCTGTTCCGATACGAGAACGACTCGTGGACCCCGGTCGACGTCGAGCGCCTGAACGAGACCGACGACGCCCAGCGGTTCGGCGCGAACGCCACCGACGGCGCCTACGCGGTCGGCGTCGAACGGCCCGCGACCGCGATCGCCGGCCTGTCGGTGCCGGGCGACCGCGTCGCGCCCGGCGACCGGGCGACCGTCACCGCGACGGTTGCCAACGACGGCCTCGCGGAGGGCACCCACGAGGTCGAACTCACCGTCGACGGCGAGGTGGTGGCGACCGAGTCGGTCACCGTCCCGGCCGACTCGACCCGCGAGGTCGAGTTCGCTCGGCAGTTCGACGACCCCGGCGTCTATCAGGTGAGCGTCGACGACGAGCGCGCCGAGATCGTCGTCGAGGGCATCGAGACCGCCGAGGCGACGACCGAGGCGGGTCCCGCGACGTCCGAGTCGACCGAGACGACGGCCGAGAGCACCACCGACGGCGGCGTGCCCGGCTTCGGCGTCGGCGCGGCGCTGGTCGCGGTGCTCGCGGCCGCGCTCATCGCCCGTCGGCGGTCCTGACGGCGCGATCGCATTCGCGGTTCTTTTTAAGCCGGCGCTGTCGGCGGTTAGGCTTCGAGGACGCCGCGACGCCGACTCGGCCTAGGTTCGGACAGCCGACGTATAACAAAGACCGACTCGCCGCAAAGCCGGGGTGACTCGGCGCCCAGAGCCGCGACTCGACCGCGCGGACGGGTCGACCGCCCGGCTCTGTGCGGCGCTGGCCCCCACAATGACTCAGATACGCTCTTACGCCGCGGTCGTGGTCGTCGCGCTCCTCGTCGTCGCGCCGGTGGCGCCCCACGCGGTCGACACCGCGAGCGCCGCCGAGAACGCGTTCGTCGTCGAGCAGGGCGACCGGTGTTTCGAGGTGTCGCCGCTGGAGGGCGGCGAGGATGTCGTCGACTTCTACGATTACCGCAGTCCGATCGACGACGAGGAGTACACGTACAGCACCTACATGCCGTCGACCCTCCCCCGAGAGGACACCAGCCGGTTGTTCCTCTACGACGGGCCCGAGGGCGTGAGCCTCGTGATCGTCCACAACGAGCGCGGCGCGAGCGGCGGCGGGAGCGCCGCGACGTTCCGGTTCTCGGGACTGCCCGGCGACGGCGAGTGGGCGCTCGTCGACGACAACTACGACGACCGGGACGACCGGATCTCCCGGGACCGGATCGACTGGACGTGGTACGGCGACCGCACCGACGGCGGGATCTTCCGAGGCATCGACGCCGCCGACACCCGGATCACGATCGACCCCGCGTTCGACGAGCGGGCGGCCCTCTACGACGACCTCGATCGGACCGGCGAGGTCCGGGCGTGGCAGTTCCTCTCGGGGAGCGTCGACGATCCCGCGACGACCGACCTCCGGATGAGCCGACCGATCACGATCCGAGCCGGGAGCTGTACCGACTCGTCGGCGCCCGACGCCGCGCTCGTCGCGGGCGACGGCGTGGCCGGAGTTCCGGTCTCGCTCGACGCGAGCGGCGCGAGCGACGACCGGGGCGTCGCCGAGTACCGGTGGGACGTCGACGGCGACGGCGAGGTCGAGCGGACCACGTCGACGCCGTCGATCGATCACGTCTACGACGACCCCGGCGAGTACCGGGCTCGGGTGACCGTCGCCGACGCCGCGGGCAACACCGACGCCGCGGCCGCGAACGTCACCGTCGAGGCGGACGCGCCCCCGGAGGCGGCCGTCACTGTCGCGACCGACGCGCCGACCGAGGGGTTCCGGACCGTCCTCGACGCGACCGCCACCGTCGACGACGTGGGGGTCGCGAGCTACCGGTGGGACCTCGACGGCGACGGCGAGATCGAGCGAACGACCGACGGGCCCCGGACGGGGTACGTCTACAACGAGAGCGGGACCTACGAGGCGAGCGTGACCGCCGTCGACCGCGGCGGCTCCGAGGACACCGCGACCGTTTCGGTGTCGGTCGGGGCCGACGAGCCGCCCGCGCCGACGATCGAGGTGGCGGCGCCGGCCGACCCCGTCCGGGGCGAGCAGTTCGTCTTCGACGCCGGAAACACCACCGACGACACCGGGATCGACACCTATCGGTGGGCGTTCGGCGACAACGCGACCGCGACCGGCGAGACGGTGACCCACCGGTTCGACGCCGCGGGGAGCTACGAGGTCGCGCTCGAAGCGACCGACGAGGGGGGCAACGCGGCGACCGCGACGGTCGACGTCGAGGTGCTGGCGCCCGACGAGACCCCGCCGACGGCCGCGGCCAGCGTCGACCCATCGACCGTCGAAGCCGGCGCGAGCGTCACCCTCGACGCCGCCGACGCGACCGACGACCGCCGGATCGCGAGCTATCGGTGGGCGTTCGGCGACGGGTCGACCGGCTCGGGCGAGACCGCGAGCCACATCTACGACGAGCCGGGGACCTACACCGCGACCGTGACCGTCACCGACGCCGCCGGCAACGCCGCCACCGCCAACGCGACCGTCGAGGTCGTCCGCGCTCGGCCGCCGAACGTGAGCGCCACGGTCCCCGACGCGGTCGGAGTCGACGCGACGCTCGACGTCGAGGGATCGGCCGCCGATCGGAGCCGGATCGCGGGCTACCGGTGGGCGTTCGGTGACGGGGCGACCGCCCGGGGGCCGACCGCGAACCACAGCTACGACGACCCGGGCAACTACACGGTGACCCTGACCGCGACCGACCGGGCGGGCAACGCCAACCGGACCGCCGCCAGAGTGCGGGTGTTGGGACCGGACCGAACGACGCCGACCGCCGCCCTCTCGGTCGAGGACGAGCAGGCGAGCGTCGGCGACGACGTGACCTTCGACGCGACGAACAGCAGCGACGACCGTGGCGTCGCCGAGTACCGGTGGACGTTCGGCGACGGGGAGACCCGAACCACGGACGCGGCGCGCGTCGACCACGCCTACGGCGAACCGGGGTCGTACAACGCGACGGTCACCGTCGTCGACGGCGCGGGCAACGACGACACCGCGGCGGCCGTCGGCGTCCGAGTCACCGAGGAGCAGGCGATAGGAGACAGTGGCGGCGGCGGAAGCGGCGGTGGTGGCGGAAGCGGCGGCGATAGCGGTGGAAGCGCCGACGGAAGTGGCGGCGGGGGCGGCGGAGGCGGAAGCGCCGGAGGCGGCGGCTCTGTGTCCGTCCTCACCGAGACCGAGGCTCGCGGCCCGAACGCGACCGCCGTCGACGTGCGCAACGCGCGGGGCGACGAGACCGTCACGGCTGACCTGCCCGCGACCGACGCCGCCGACCAGACCGCCCTTCGGTTCCGGGCGGTCGAGATCGACCTCGCGACCGACGACCCGCACTTCGTGGTCGAGACCGCCCGCGGCGCCGACGGTGGGGCCGAACTGCCGGCCGACGAAGCGTTCGGGAGCCTCGCCGTCGGCGCGAAGTACCTCGACGCCGCGTCGGTCGAGCGCGTCGTCTACGTCGCGACGGTCGCGCGCGACCGCCTCGACGCCGCCGGGGTGGGCCCCGACGACCTCGCGGCGTACCAGCGCCGCGACGGCGAGTGGTCGGCCCTCGACGCGACCGTCACCGACCGGGGCGAGCGCGTCCGGGTCCGAGCCACGGCCGACGCGATCGGTGCCCTCGCTGTCGGGGCCGACAGACCGTACGCCGTGACCGGGGCCACGCTCGCGGCCGAGTCGGTCGCGGCCAGCGATTCGATCGCGGTGAACGCGACGGTCCGCAACGACAGAGCC
The DNA here is from genome assembly GCF_004765795.1 of Halorussus marinus. Classification (GTDB taxonomy): domain Archaea; phylum Halobacteriota; class Halobacteria; order Halobacteriales; family Haladaptataceae; genus Halorussus; species Halorussus marinus. The sequence continues at coordinate 417,723 of NZ_SBIV01000001.1, read as the reverse complement.
GATTCCCGGACGTTCGCGGTCGACCTGACCGCGGACGGCGAGCCGGTCGCCACCGAAACGGTCGAGGTGCCGGGCGGGGAGACCGCCGCGGTCGCGTTCGAGCGCTCGCTCGCGCCGGGCATCCACGAGGTCGCCGTGGCCGGCGAGCCCGTCGGGACGGTGTCGGTCGCCGACCCGGTCGCGGACATCGCGGTCGCCGACCTGTCGGCGAACGCCTCCCGGATCGACGCCGGCGACCGGGTCGCGATCACCGCGAGCGTCGAGAACCGCGGCGCGAAAGACGGCCAGCGCGAACTCGCGCTCGGACTGTTCGGCGAGGCGGTCGCGACCGAGACCGTCGCCGTGCCCGCCGGCGAGCGCCGGTCGGTCACGTTCGTCCGGGAGATCGGCGCGGCGGGCGACTACACCGCGAGCGCGGGCGGGGAGACCGTCGAGATCGCGGTCGTCGAAACCGCCCCCGACGCAACCGACTCGTCGGCGCCCGACGCGTCGATCCTGGGCTTGGGCGCGAGCGGGGCGCTGATCGCTCTCGTCGGGGCACTGCTGGTCGCGGCGCGCCGGGGGCGGGCGGGCGACCGCTAGTCGGCGTACTCGGGGCGCCGTTCGTACTCGATCGGGTCCCGGACGCCGACGTTCTGGAAGGCCTTGAGCCGGAACGCGCAGGCGTCGCAGGTGCCACACGCCGGCGACTCGGCCCGGTAACAGCTCCAGGTGTCCTCGTAGGGGACCCCGAGTTCGACGCCGCGCTCGGCGATGTCGGTCTTCGACAGCTCGGCGAACGGCGCCCGGATCTCGACGTGGGTGTCGTCTCTCGTTCCGGCGTCGACGACCCCCTGAAACGCGTCGAAGAACGCCGGCCGGCAGTCCGGATACCCCGAGAAGTCCTCGGTGTGGGCGCCGATGAAGACGGCCTCGCAGTCGTTGGCCTCGGCGTACGACACCGCCATCGCGAGCAGGTTCGCGTTCCGGAACGGGACGTAAGACGTCGGGACCGACTCGGAGTCGAGGTCGGCGTCCGCGATGTCCATCTCGTCGTCGGTCAGGCTCGACCCGCCGATCGCCGCGAGGTGGTCGGTCTCGATCCGGAGGAAGTCCGCGGCGTCGACTTCCTCGGCCAGTCGCTCGGCGCACTCGTACTCTTTGTCCTCGGTTTCCTGTCCGTAGGAGGTGTGCAACAGGTAGAGGTCGTAGCCCTCGGCCTGGGCCTCGTAGGCGGCGGTGGCGCTGTCCATCCCGCCGGAGACCAGGACGACGGCCCGCTTCGATGTGCTCTCGGTCATACTCGACCACTCGCACGCGAATACTATCAACGATGCGGTCGCGCGGCCGAAACCGACAGCGATAATACACGAACGGCTGACGTGTCCGTATGGGTGCAATTTCGTCGCTCTCCACGACGGGCCGGACGCTCGCGCGAAATAGCAGTCTGTTCGGCGCGGCGTTCGTCGTCACGCTGGTCTCTTTCCTCCCGACGGGACTGTCGGTCCTCCTCCCGCCGCCGACCGCCGGGGTGGTGATGGTTCCGCTGTCGGGGCTCTCGCTGTTGGTCGTACCGTTCCTGACGGGCGGACTGCTCTCGATGGCCCGAGAGGGACTCGACGGGACCGCCAGCTTCGAGACGTTCCTCGCGGGCGGCCGGAAACACTATCTGCGACTGCTGGCCGCGATCGTCCTGTTCGTGGTGCTGTTCGGCGCCATCGGCGCCGTGCTGGGGATCGCGGCGATCGCCGCGTTCGCGGTGGGCGTCGGCGCCGGGTCGGCGGCGATCACAGAGGCCAGTCTGGTCGCGCTGGCGATTCTGGGCGTGCTCGGGGTCCTCGCGGTGGGGCTACCCGTGTTCTTCCTGCAGTTTTACGCCGCGGCGGTGGTCGTCTCGGACCTCGGGGTCGCGGCGTCGTTCAAGCGGAGCGCCGGCCTCGTCCGCCGGAACCTCGTCTCCGCGCTCGGGTACTCCGCCGTCTCGCTCGCGATCGGCGCGGTCGGCGGGCTCTTGGGCGTTTTCTTCACGCTGTTCGGCGGCGCCGGCGTCGAGTCCCCGGCCCCGGGCGCTGGCGCCGGCGCCGGCCCGGGTGTGGGCACGGGAGTGCCGGAGGTGGCTCCGGGCGTCCTCGTCGCGGTCGGCGCGGCGATGGTCGTCCTCACGGCCCTGCTCTCGGCGTTCGGGGTGACCTATCAGGTCGCGTTCTACGACGACTGTCTCGACTCGCTCGCCTAGGTCTCGGGCGCGTCGTTCCAGAGGTTGACGTGGAGCCGCGGGGTGTACCGGAAGCCGTACTCACGGGCGAGTTCGGCGGCGACGGGTCGGGTCTCCTCGATCCGATCGCGGGTCGCGCCCTCCGGCATCAAAAGCACGTCGGCGTCCCGAATCCGAACGTCGACCGCCTCGCGGAGCCGCGCCACCAGATCGGTGATCTCGTCCATCTCCCCGCGGTCGCTCACCACGAACTTGAGTTGGACGTCGTAGGCCTCGACCAGCGCCCCGAGTGCGTCGCGGTCGATGCGGCGGGCGTCGTGGCGCTCGGCCCACTCGCCGTCGCCCTTCGGATCGCGTTCTGGCGTGGGGGTGCTCGACGCCAGCTTCGGGCTGACGCTGGCGAGGTCGATGGGAGCGTCCCGGAAGACGGTGCCGTTGGTCTCGACTGTGGTGTGGTACCCCCGATCGTCGAGGGCGTCGAGGAGGTCGACCGCCGAGTCGTGGATCAGCGGCTCGCCGCCCGTGAGCACGACGTGGTCGGCGTCGTACGACGCCACCTCCGCGAGGATCTCGTCGACGCTCATCGTCGCGTGGGTCGGCTCCCACGAGGTGTGATACGAGTCGCAGAACCAACACCGGAGGTTACAGCCGGAGGTCCGGACGAACACGCTCGGGACGCCCGCGAGCCGCCCCTCTCCCTGAAGCGATTCGAACAGTTCGTTGATCGGGAGGCCGTCGGCGTCCGACTCCCCGGGCGCCTCGTCGAGGTCGCTGGAGACCGGCACGGTCAGAACTCCGCGCCGCCACAGAGCTCGGCGGTCTCGCTGACCTGCACGCTGACCGCCGAGACGGTCTCGGGGAGCGTCGCTTCGAGCCGGCGTTCGAGCACCGCGCTCATCACTTCGGCGGTCGGCGGGTCGTCGAGGACGACGACGGCGTCGCCGTCGCCGCTCGCCTCGAACGCCTCGACGAGGGGATCGTCGGCCTCAAGGAGGAAGCGGTGGTCCCACTCGGAGACGACAGCGGTGACCGACCCCTTGTCGACGACCCACCCTTCCTCGCGGAGTTCGCCGACGATCTTCACCGCGATCTCGTAGTTGTGGCCGTGCGGGCGACTGCATTTGCCGTCGTGGTGGCGGATGCGGTGGCCGGCGCTGATCCGAATCGGTCGGTCGCGGCCGACGTAGAGGGTCCGTTCGTCGGCGCCGGGCGAGGCCGGCTCTGATACTCTTCGAGTCATATTCGGAGATCACTCGGCGCACACTTAAGCGTGCGTAAACGGACCGAGTCGTGGAGCGATTCACGACCCGCGGGCGGCCCGACTCTGGTCCGGACGCCGTCGACTCAGGCGTCCTCGTCCGACTCGTCGGGCGGGCGCTCGGCGAGTCGGTCGAATCGGTCTTGGGCCTCGGCGAGCCGGCGCTCGGACGCCTCGGGGTCGGGTCGCGCCGAGACGAGGTGGCCGTTCCGGACCGTTACCCGGAAGACGGCGTTCTGGCGGCTGTCGGCCGGTAGCCGACGCGTCCGGACGGCGAACTCGTCGAGGACCGTCCCGCCGTCCTCGACGAGCAAGACCGCCCGCTCGCCCTCGAATCGGTCGAGCACCGCGGCGTAGCGCCCGTCAGGAAGCATACGCCTCCTCCGTCACGAGTTCGCCTTCGGGCGTCCGGACGAAAACGGTGTCGCCGCCGTTGTTCCAGACGGCGGTGTCGGCGCCCCAGTAGTAGTGACCGTCGGCGTCCGTCCCGGAGCCGGTGTGGAGCGTGAGCGTCTCGCCCGGCCCGAGTTCGGTGTCGGCCGGGAACGCGTATGCGTGGTCGGCCTCGTCGCCGACCGTCCACCCCGAGAGGTCGAGGGTGCGGTCGCCGGCGTTCCGGAAGACGACGTACTCGTCGTCGAGGTTTTCGTGATCGTTGCCCCGCGCGTCGGCGTGGATCTCCGCGACTTCGAGCGCGCCGGCGGTCTCGCCCCCGTCGGCGACCACCGTCGCGTCGGGCGTCCTCGTCGGACCGGACGTGCTCGCGGGCGCTTCGCCGCGAGCCCGGAACGTGGCCCGGAGATCGAGTCGGCCCTCCGAACCCGGGCTCACCCCGGGCGCCGTCCGGAGTTCGCGCGGGTCGGTCGGGGCCCCGCGTCGAGTCAGGACCGCGACGCGCTCCCCGTCGGTCTCGAACGCCACGGTGCCGTGGACGCCGGTCCAGTAGGTCGGGACCCCGCGGTCGGCCAGACGCCCCAGCACCTCCCGATGAGGGTGGCCGTACGGCGAGTCGTAGGCGCTCTGGACGACCGCCACCCGGGGCGCGCTCGCGGCGAGCAGGCCCGGCCCGGTGCTGGAGTTGCTTCCGTGATGGCCGGCCGCGAGGATCGTCGCGTTCAGCCCGTCGGCGTAGCGCTCCCGGAGGTAGCGTTCGGCGGTCGACCCGCCGTCGCCGGTCAGCAGGAGGCTGACGTTCCCCCGGGCGACCCGGAGCGCGAGGCTGTTCTCGTTGCGGTCCTCGCCCGCGAAGCCCTCCGCGGGCGGGGCGAGCACCCGAGCGCTCGCGCCCGAGAGCGCGATTGCGTCGCCGGCCGCGGCCCGGTAGAGGGTCACGTCGTGGGCCTCGACCGCGTCGAGGTACCGCTCGTAGGTCCGGGTCGCGGCCGCCACGCCGGGGTCGTAGACCGCCCCGACGCCGTCGGCCTCGGTCTCGAAGTACTCGATGACCGCGGCGTGGCCCCCGATGTGGTCGGCGTCGGCGTGGGAGGTCACGAGGTAGTCGATCCGGGTCACGTTGCGCGCCCGGAGATAGTCGAGGACGTGCTCGCCGTCGTCCTCCCAGTCGCCCGTGTCGTACAACAGCGTCTCTCCGGTCGGCCCGACCACGAGGACGCTCGCGCCCTGTCCGACGTGAATAAAGTGGATCGAGAGATTGCCGGCGGAGTCGTCGCCGACCGCGTCGGCGCCGGTCGGCGACGCGGGGGAGGCGGTCCCGGAGCCCCCGTCTCCGAAGCCGCCCGAGCCGCCGAGACAGCCCGCGAGACCCGCGACGACGAGAAGCGCGACCGCCGCGAGGGCGAGCGACCGAGCGCGACGACGCGGGAGTTCCATTACGCTCACCCACGGTCGGGCGAGTCAACACTCCTTCCCAAAATATCGCGCAGAAATGCCCGCAAAGAACAGCATCGGGTTCGGCGACGCGCAAACCGAGACGAGTGAGCCTCGTCGAAGACGCGATCGCTTCCGAAAGACCGGTGGGCGTCGGATCGCCGGGCCGGATCAGTCGTCGGCGTCGGCGCGGCTCGCGGCCCGGCTCCGGAGCGACTCGGGCATCGCGGGAACGTCGGTCGGTTCGACCTCGCCGTCGATCTCCGAGAGCGGTTTGGGGTAGGTCCGGAGGTCCTTGTGGATCGCGAGCCCCGCCTTCGCGCCCTGGCCCATCGCGACCGGGATCTGGTTGTGGCCGGGCGTGAGGTCGCCGACCGCGTACACGCCGTCGCGGCTCGTCCGACCGTGGTCGTCGACCACGACCGCCCCGTCGTCGTCGATCTCGACGCCGAGGCTCGCGGCGAGGTCGTTGTTGTAGTCGGCGCCGTACATCGCGAACCCGCCGGCGTACTCGCGCTCGGTGCCGTCGGCGAACGCGAGGCTCTCTAACCACCCGTCCTCGCCGTTGGTGACCCCGACCACGTCCGACTCGACGATATCGACCGGATGGGCCCGGAGCTGGCGGTCGGTCTCCCCGCTCCACTCGGGATCGTCACCCCGCAACAGCAGGTCGACGTCGTCGGTGAAGTTGAGCATGATCATCGCGACGCGGGCGGCCGACTCGCCGGCCCCCATGACGTACACCGGCTCGTCGACGAACATGTACGCATCACAGTGCAGACAGTAGTGGAGACCCCGACCCGTGCGGGCAAGCGGCGGGTCGGGCCGTCCGTCGCCGAGCCCGGTCGCGAGCACGATCCGGTCGGCGAACGCCGTCCCGTCGGTCGTTTCGAGCTCGAACCGTCGCGACGAGTCGGCCTCGTCGATCCCGGTGACGAAGGCCCGCTCGTAGCTCGCGCCGTAGCCTTCGAGTTGGTCGATCGCGGTCCGGAGGAACTCGTTGCCCGAGACCGACTCGGGGACGCCGACGACGTTGTGGGTGTCTCGCATCATCGCGGCTCGGCCGCCGCCGCGGTCGAACACCGCTGTCTCGTGGCCGAGTCGCGTCGCGTACAGCGCCGTCGTGAGTCCCGCGGGCCCGCCGCCGACGACGGCGACGTCGTACGCCGCTCGGTCCGCGTCGTCCGAACTCGTGGTCATCTTTTGAGTCACCTTCTGTAACCTACTTACTCACAGTTACTCATAAGTGCTCGCTAACCACACAGTTAGGCGGTTACCGGACGGAAACCGCGCGGTGGCGCCGGTCGTCTCGGCGACTAGACGGCCCCGAAGGCCTATGCGTCGTTGCGGCGTACGGAGGACCAATGTGGCCATGGGGACATCTTGCGACGGGGTATCTGGCGTACTCGCTGCTCGTTCGGGTCTCGGGCGAACGACTCAGGGACTATCCGACGCTCGCGCTGGCCGTCGGCACCCAGTTTCCGGACCTCGTCGACAAACCCCTCGCGTGGACGTTCGGCGTCATCCCGAACGGCCGGTCGCTGGCCCACTCGATCTTCACGGCGGTCGTGCTCGTCCTCGCGATCCGGTTCGTCCTGCGTCGGTACGGCCACGCCCGAGTCTCGACGGCGTTCGGGGTCGGCTATCTGGTTCACCTGTTCGGCGACGCGATCGGTCCGTTTCTCGCGGGCGAGTACTACTACGTCACCTTCCTCGGGTGGCCCGTGTTGCCCGCGATCGACTACGGCGAGAAGAGTTTCGCGGCCCAACTGGCGACGCTCGAACTCTCGGCCTTCACCGCGATCGAGTTCGGGCTCGGCGCGCTCATGATCGGGCTGTGGATCGCCGACGGCCGCCCCGGACTGCGAGCGGTGCTCGAAGCGCCCCGGCTGGCGTATCGCCGGCTGTCGGCCAACTGAGGGCCGCTACCGCGACGGCAGGCCCGCGGACGCGGTGGCGTCGCTCTCGGCGGGCGCGGTGACGTTCAGCCAGAGGTGGGTCTCGTGGGAGGCGGTCTCGATCGAGGCGTTCTCGGGCGGATCGTCGGGATAGAGCAAGAATCGCAAGCGCATGTCAGAGCCCCGCATCTCCGGAGAGACGTTGAGTCGCTCGACGGTGCCGGCGTCGGCCGCCAGCGGGACTCGATCGACGGTGACGGTCTCCTCTTCGAGCACCTCCGGCGTCTCGTTGGCGGTGTACATCCGCTGGAGTTTCACGACGACCGAGTAGGTCGTCGGCTCGCTCCGGTGGTTCTCGACCCCGACGTGGAACTCGTTTGGCCGTTCGGACTGGATTGACGCCGGATACCCCTGGGCGACCAGTTCGCCCGACTCGTTTTCGGCCAGCAGGTAGAACTCGGTGTACTCGTGGGTGCCTTCCGAGACCGCGGCGGTGTAGCCGACGCCGGCGATCCCGGCGATCGCGACCACGAGGACGAGCGCGTTCACCGCGGCGCTGTGTCGGCCGTTTATGTCGAACGCGCTGGCGACCCACGCCGCGACTCTGTCGAGGACCATCTTCTCGGTCTCTGACGAGACACGCCCTAATAAGGCTCCTGCCCGCCGCGTCGGGACGCCGCCGGATCGCGGCCGGAACCGGCGGTCACGCCGACGGTCGCGATCGTTTCACCGGCGTCGTCGTCCCGGCCGACGGTTCGGTCGCTGATAGGTGTCCGACCGCGAGCGGCAGGCCGACTCCACGACCTATTTATTTGGGACCGGACAGGTGTAATTCGGCGTTTCCGCCGACATAATTACACACAGAATAGTACAGTAAACTGGACGTTCGGGTAGCTGGTTCATAACAAAGGCCGTCGGCGGGAAAATTCCTTGCGAGAATTGATGGAAACTGTCAGTGAGTACGAGGAGTCGGCCCTGGATCACCCGGCGATCGGGGTCATCGCGACGGGAGACAACACTGACGCCATCGTCCGGGTCGCCGCCCTCGCCAGAGAACACGGTCACGCCGTGTTCGTCGGGTACGACGGCCGAGACGAGCCCGAATCGGCACGTCTGGCTCGCCAGCTCGGCGCGGAGACGGTCGCGACCGACGACGGATCGGGCGACGAGGACGTCCTCCGGAACGTGGTGGCGACGATGGCTCGCGCGCGCGGATTCCCCGGCCTCCTGTTTCACGACTCGCCCGAAGAGTGCATCAACTACGAGCGGAGCCGCGAGGCGTTCCGGTCGAGCGCCGCGTTCACCGTGCCGGCCCCGACCCGCGACTCGGCGAGCGAGACCGACGCCGACGTTCTGGTCGCCATCCCGGCGTACAACGAGGCGGGCTCGATCGGGGAGGTCGTCCGGTCGGTCCGCCGGAACGCCGACACGGTGCTGGTCGTCGACGACGGGAGCGCCGACGACACCGCGGCCGTCGCCGAGGCCGCCGGCGCCGAGGTCGTCCAGCACGAGACCAACGGGGGGTACGGCGCCGCGCTGAAGACGGCGTTCGTCGAGGCCCACGACCGGGGGGTCGAACACCTCGTGACCATCGACGGCGACGGCCAGCACAACGCCGACGACATCGCTCGACTGATCGAGTGCCAGGACGAGACCGGCGCGGAGGTCCTCATCGGGAGTCGGTTCGTCGGCGACGCCCGGACGGACATCCCGCTGTATCGGCGCTTCGGGCTCTCGGTGGTGAACGTCCTCACGAATCTGAGCCTCGGGGTGGTGAAGGCCGAGTCCCGAGTCAGCGACACCCAGAGCGGGTTCCGGGCGTACGACGAGCGCGCGATCGAGAGCCTCGCTCAGGACCGCACGCTCGGCGACCACATGAGCATCAGCACCGACATCCTCTACCACGCCCAACAGCGGGGCTACCGGATCGAGGAGGTCGGCACGGTCATCGACTACGACGTCGAGGGCGCGAGCAGTCACAACCCGGTGTCCCACGGCTACGTCCTCGTGATGAACCTGCTCAACACGATCGAGCGCACGCGGCCGCTCACCGCCCTCGCGCTCCCGGGGTCGGTACTCACCTTCATCGGTGTCGGGTTCGGCTACTGGGGGTTTCTCCACTACATTCAGGCGAGCTACTTCCCCGTGAGCCGGGCGGTTCTGGCCGCGTTTTTCATCTTCGTCGGACTACTCGTCTGTCTGGTCGGGATCATCCTCCACAGCCTCAACAAGTACTTCGACAAGGTCCCCGCGGTCGAGACCGACCCCGTTCGGTGAGGTCGTCGGCCACTATCGCTCTTTTCGTACCGCGCCCGTCGCGAACGCGCCGCGTCGGTCACGGGACCGCGGTCGTGTTCGAGTCCATGATCCGGGCCGACTCGCTCGCGTACACCACGTTTCGGGGGCCCGAGAGGTTCCCGACGGTGCTCCCCGAGAGCATCGACGGCGGGAGGTCGGCCGACCGCGCGTCGGGGTCGACGCTCCGCTGGCGAACGAAGACGTACCCCTCCTCGACCTCCGCGGGGAACACCGTCGGCCGCCACTGACTCTTTAGATACCGGATTTCGACGTTGGTGTACCCCGGGAGGGCGACCGCTCGGAACAGCTGGTAGCTCCTCGGCTCGGTGTAGATCGGGAGCGTCGCCGCGCCGTCGTCGGCGCCCAGCCGGTCGTAGCGTTCGATGGCGGTGGCGTTGTCGACCAGCCAGTCGGCGGCCTCGCGCTCTGGTCCGTTGAACGTCAGGTCGTTGGTCTCGGCGTTGAACCCGGACGCGTCGGCGGTCCCGACGAGCGCGAACGCCAGTCCCGAGTTGAGCGCGAGCACCGCGGCCAGCACGACCGCCAGCAGGGTCCAGTGGGCGCCTCCGAGCCGTCGCCGGACGCCGCCGTCGCTCGCGGCTCGGCTCGTCCGGCCGAGCGCCGCGCTCGCACGGTCGAGGACGGCGCCGGCGCCGCCGAACACGGTGGCGACCCCGACCGCCGCGTACGGCGCGAGGATCGTCAGCACGAGCTGGTACACCCGGTCGGCCCAGAGGTTGGCGATGACGAAGTACGACGAGCCGAGAAACGCGAACAGCGGGACCGCCAGCGCGGCGTACTCGACGTACCCGGGGTCGGCGCCGGTCCGGATTCGGTCGAGTCGCCCGAGGACGTCCCGGGCCAGCCCGAGCCCGATCAGCCCCGTTAGCAGGAGGTACAGGTACAGCCGGAGCGAGTCGAGGAGCCCGGTCTCGCCCGAGACGTAGCTGGCCCCCGAGCCCGGAACGGCGCCGGTGATCGCGAGCGTCACGAGCTGGTCGACGATCCCGAACGGGAGCGCCCCGAGCCGATCGACCAGATCGGGCGCGCTGTACGCGTAGAAGGCGGTCGCGGCCCCGAGCAGGACGACCGGCTGCCAGATCGAGAGGTCGTGGTCGAAGTCCCCGCCTAGCCGCCGGACGATTCCGAGCCCGGCGACCGCCGCGAGTAGCGACAGACCGATCGCGTAGGTCATCCCGTAGTGAGCCGAGATCAGCGTCGCCGCGAAGATCCCCAGCGCGGCCTTCAGTCCGACGGTGTCGACGCCCTCGTAGACGACCAACAGGAGCATCGCGACGACCACAAGCTCGGACATGAGCTGTTTGCCGGGCGTGAAGTAAAACGAGCCGTGGTAGAAGACGAAAAACAGGCTCCCGAACAGCGCGATCCGGTCGTCGAACACCCGGCTGTTGACGTAGAAGAGCCCGACTGGTACCAGCGAGAACAGGAACACGTAGACGACCTTGTACGTGGTGGCGAGGTCGAGGCCGGTCAGCATCGTGATCGACGCCGGAACCGAGGTGACCACCGAGAGGCTCATCATCGACCCGCCCATGTCGGGCGCCCAGTAGTGGGTGTCCAACAGGAGGTCCGACAGGAAGTACGACGCCTGAATGTCGGCGCCGACGACGTGGTCGGTCAGGAGGTTTCGGTGCAACAGGACCGACAGCGAGACGCTGAACACCGCCAGCGGCGCGAGCGACCCCGGGACCAGCCGCGTCGCCGCCAGTAGCGTGACCGCGATCACCCCGCCGAGGAGCGCGAACATCCCGAGGTTGGTGCCGAACTGGTCGACGCCGATCACGGCCGCGGCCGCGAGTCCGGGGAGCGCGACCAGCCCGAGAACGACCGCCGGCGAGCCGCGGAGTCGAATCGGAGGGATCGACATCGAGGTCCCGGTGACGTGGATGGCCGCCAACAGCGCCGCGAGGACGGCCGACAGCACGCCCGCAAGCGGCAGGAACGAGAGGGGCTCGGCGACGCCCAGCGGCGCCAACACGAAGCTGACGAAGAGGTTCAGCAGGGTCAGGACGCCGAAACTGAGGGTGATCGCGAACAGCGCGAACACGCCGAATCGGTCGGGCCGGATGCCGACCAGTCGCGCCAGCAACGCCCCGGGAGCGAACAGTATCAGGAAGAGCCCCGCGAACGCCCGGACGGCCGGGACGAGCGCCCCGACATCCTGTAACGCAGGGGTCGCCCAAAACACCGCCAGTAGTCCGAGCACGACCCCACCGAACGCGACGACGCCGCTGTCCACCGAACGTGCCATCCTCTCGACAGTAGCTCTCATGTATCAGGTTCCTCACTCGAAGATATCCGCGACCGCCCGATCGGGTCCGGCCGACCGAGAGAAAGTGTATCGATCAAACGGTAGGGGTGAATATATATGTTGTTGCCACGAGGGTCGGGCGCACCGGGTCGGCTCAGAATCGCCGGCCCTCCCCGTCGGCCCCGACCCCGAGCTGGGCGCCGAGCACCCGGAGCCCCGGCCGAAGGATGCGTCGGCGCACGTCCGGGATCGCGAGCGAGACCGCGAGATAGATCACGACGCCGAGCCCGACCTCCGCCACGAGCGTGATCACGCCGGTGACGGGCACGAGGTGTCTAATCCCGAGCAACAGCCCGCCCATCACACACGAGGCGAGGCCGTACCAGCCGACCAGCCGGAACGGAACGTCGACCGAGATGAACCGCGTGAGATACCGGTAATGTAACGCGGTGTTGAGGAGGCCGGTGACGGCGGTCGCGATCGCGGCGCCCACCAGCCCGACCCACAGGATCAGGACCGGGTTCAGGACGAGGTTGAGCCCGACCGAGATCACGGTCGCCTTCGCGGCGAGCTCCGGCCGGTCGATCGCCCGGACCGACGCCTCGACGATGTCGTTGAACGACTGGATGAGCTTCTCGACCATCAGGACGACAAGCACCGTCGTGGCGAACGCGTACTCCGGGCCGAACGCCACCCGGAGGAGCTCGGCGCCGTAGATCTGGACGCCGACGATGGCGGGCACCGAGACGAACAGGACGACCCCGATCGCCTTCGAGACGGTGGTCTCGATGTGGTCGGTCGCCGACTCGGCGTCCCACTGGCTTATCTGAGGGAAGATCGACAGCGAGATCGACTTGCTCAGCATGAGCACGAGCAGGGTGATCTGCCACGCGAACTCGTAGGCGCTGACGTCGAGCTGGGTCAGCAGGAAGCCGATGATGGCGATGTCGACCCACTGGTAGAACCGGCCGCCGACCGAGGTGACGGTGTTGTACTTCGAGAACGCCACCAGCGACCGGACGTGGTCGAGCGACGGGCGGCCGATCCCGACGTCGAGGCGCCGGTACGCCCAGACGAGCCCGACCGCCAGCCCCGCGATCAGCCCGATGATCGGTCCCTCCGGGCCGAAGCCCGCGGTGACCAACACCGCGCCCCCGACCATCCAGACGAACCGCACGGTGAGTTTGATGACGGCGGTCTCGGCGACCCGAAGCCGGCCCCGGAGCGCCGAGAGATACGCGAACGAAAACTCCCGGAAGAACAGCGCCGCGACCAGCAGTTCCGCCAGCGGCGCGCCGATGTAGTGGTTTATGTGGCCCCGGACGGCGAGAACGATCGTCGCGACGGCCGCGAGCGTGACCGCCTTGAACGCCAGCGCGGAGCCGAGCGTCTTCTCGGGGTCGGTCCCCTCGCTCAGCCGCTTTTCGAGTGCGCCCTTGATCCCGAAGTCCGCGGGGATCGAGGAGATCCCGAGCACCGCGAGAAAGAGGACGAACGCCCCCATCTCGTCGGGCGTCAGGTGGCGCGAGAAGTACGCGAGCCCCAGAAAGTAGAGGATCGCGTTCCCGCCCTTCGAGAGGAACAGCCGGAAGGTCGAGTGGCCGAGATCCATCGGTCAGGAGCCGCCCCCCGGCGCGGCCGGCGAGCGGGCCGCTCGCGCCGCGCGGTCGCGCGTCGATGCGATCGTCTCACCGGAAGCTACTCTCGACGTTGTGTGACTCATATCCACCCACCAACTGCCGTTGGCAGACGCACGACGCCCGGGTATTAGCGTCTTTTCCCCGATTCGATCGGCCGGCCGACGCTCACATCGGGATCGTACTGCGGACGCCCCGGATGAACGGGCCGGGGTCGTCGAGCCGGAGGTAGTCGAAGTTGGGCTGGTCGTAACACGAGGCGGCGATCTCCCACACCGTCTGGCCGACCGGGGGTCGTTCGACGTTCGGGTACTCGTCGCGGAGCACGCTCCGGAGGTAGGTCAGCTCGCCGTGGAGGTAGTGGCCGCCGACGCCGACCTCGTAGCCGTCGCCAAAGCGGTCGGCCTCGCCGTTCGCGAGCTGCCAGTAGTAGTACGGGAAGTCGGCGCCGGCCGCCACCGCGAACGCCAGCGACCGCCACATCCGGGGGTTGATCTCGGTGAGCACGAACTCCCCGGTCTCTGCGTCCTCCATGTACTCGATGCAGGCCAGCCCGTGCCAGTCGAGTTCGTCGAGCAACGCCCGGCCGACCTCCTCGAGCGCCGGGATGTCGACCGACTCGCGGTAGGACCCGCCGCCGCCGGCGTAGGTCTCCCCGCGGATCTGGCGGTGCTGGAACGTCGCGGCCGGCTCGCCCCGGTCGTACAGCGCGCCGAACAGGTACTCGCCGCGCTTGGGCACGCACTCCTGGACGATCGGGACGTGGTTCATCTCCGCGAGGATGGCCTCCCGATCGGGTCGCTCGCCGGGCGGGAGGTACTTCAGCGTCTTGTTGAGTTCGGCGTCTCGCTCCGACAGCGAGTCGAGGTACTCGCCGGCGAGGAGGTTGTACCGCGACTTGATGACCAGTTCGCGGTCCCAGTCGTCGACGTCGTCGAACGACTGAGTCTCCGGAAACGGCACCCCCGCGGCCTCGGCGGCCTCGGCCAACAGCAGTCGGTCGTGGACCCGCCGGAGCCGGTCGAGGTCGGGCCACACTCCGGTGACGTGGGCCTCGAACTCGTCGCTGTACTTCGCCAGCAGATACGCGTCGACCTCGCCGGTCGGAACGAACGTCTTCACCTCGGGCCGCGCCGCGATCGACAACAGTGCGTCGCGGTACGCGAGCAGGTCCTCGTCGGGCGACGGGACCGTCAGCGCCTCGTCGCAGTACCGGGACGCGAACGCCGGCACGCTCCCTTTCGCCGAGACGACGACGGTGCGGATGCCGCGCTTGGCGAGCGACCGCAGACACGCGTAACACGACGGCGAATACTTCGCGGGCAGCAGTACCGCATCCCCCATTCTCTCTCCCATGTAGGTGAGCATCGTCGCAGAGAGCAAAGAACGTATACCATCGTCTCGCGCCGATCGGGGTAAGAACAACGGGACGCGCCGCGAAGACGAACCGGTCTCCGGGTCCGGTCTCCCGGTTTCGCCCGTCGTCGAGCGCGTCGGTCTCCGAGCGCCCGGACTCGGGCGCCACGACCGTCAGAGCCGAACGGCGTCGCGCACGCCCCGGACGAACGGGCCGGGGTCGTCGAGCCGGAGGTAGTCGAAGTTGGGCTGGCTGTAACACGAGGCGGCGATCTCCCAGAGTCGCCGGTCGAACGCCGGTCGCTCGACGTCGGGGTAGTCGTCCCGGAGCACGCTCGAGAGGTGCTGGAGTTCGCCGAACAGCGAGTGGTTCCCCGTCCCGACCGCGTACTCGTCGTCGATCCCGTCGGCCTCGCCGGTCGCGAGCCGCCAGTAGTAGTACGGGAAATCGGCACCGGCCTCGATCGCGCACGCGACCGACGCCCACATCCGGGGGTTGACCTCCATCAGCTCGAACTCGCCCGTCTCGGGGTCTCTGAGGAACTCCACCTCCGCGAGACCGTGCCAGTCGAGCTCGTCGAGCAACGCCCGGCCGGCCCGTTCGAGCGCCGGGACCGCCACCGACTCCCGGTAGACGCTGGTCCCGCCGGCGTAGGTCTTGGCCCGGATCTGGTGTTTCTGGTACGTCGCGACCGGCTCGCCCCGGTCGTACAGCGCGATGAACGCGTACTCGTCGGCGCCCCCGGTGACGGTCTCCTGAGCGATCGGGACGTGGTTTAGCGCCGCGTAGACGGTCTCGGGGTCGGGCTCTTCGCCGGGCGCGAGGTACTTCAGCGTCTTGTTGAGTTCGGCGTCTCGCTCCGAGAACGAGTCGACGTACTCGCCGGCGAGGAGGTTGTACCGCGACTTGAGGATGCGCTCGCGGTCCCAGTCGTCGACGTCGTCGAACGACTGGGTCGCCGGGACGGCCACGCCCGCGTCGGCGGCGACCTCCGCCAGTCGGAGTCGGTCCTGAACGGACCGGAGCGTCTCGAAGTCGGGCCACGCGCCGCCGACCCGGGCGCCGAACGCCTCGCCGTACTTTCCGAGCAGGTAGGCGTCTTCCTCCCAGATGGGGACGAAGGCGGCCACCTCGGGGCGGTCGGCGACCGACAGCAACGCGTCTCTGTACGCCAGCAGGTCGTCGTTCGGCGACGGCACCACGATCGACTCCTCGCAGTACCTGGACGCGAACGCCGGGACGCCCTCGTGGGGCGAGACGACGACGGTGCGGACGCCGCGCTCGGCGAGCGACCGCAGACACGCATAACACGACGGCGAGTACTTCGCCGAGAGCAACACCGACTCCGTCGTCGATCGGGTCATGTACTACGTACGGTCGTTGAGGCGGATCAACGTGTGGGCCCCGAACCGGGCGAGGTAGACGACTGCGTTGCTCGCCGGCCGGCGTCGAGCGGCCCTGCTACTTGTCGAACGGGCTCACGTCGAGCAGGCCGCGGACGAACGGCTCGGGATCGTCGAGCCGGAAGTACTCGAAGTTCGGCTGGGCGAGACACGACGCGACCACGTCCCTGATCGCCGACCCGGCCGAAGGTCTGGGGACGTGCGAGGAGTCGCCGGCGATCACGCTCCGGAGATACTTGAGCTCGCCGAACAGCGAGTGGGTCCCGATCCCCTCGGCGTAGTCGTCCTCGAACGGGCCGGCGACCCCGTTCGACACCTGCCAGAAGTAGTACGGGAAGTCGACGCCGGCCTCGATCGCACACGACAGCGACGCCCACATCCGGGGGTTGACCTCCATCAGCTTGAACTCGCCCGTCTCGGGGTCTCTGAGGAACTCCGCCTCGCCGATCCCGTGCCACCCGAGGTGGTCGAACAGCGCCCGGCCGGCTCGGTCGAGCGCCGGGATGTCGACCGACTCGCGGTAGACGCTCGCGCCGCCGGCGTAGGTCTCCCCGCGGAGCTGGCGGTGCTGGAACGTCGCGGCCGGCTCGCCCCGATCGTACAGCGCGAAGAAGGCGTACTCCTCGCCGCCGCCCCGGACGAACTCCTGTGCGATCGGGACGTGGTTCATCTCCGCGACGATGGCCTCGCGGTTCGGCCGCTCGCCCGACCGGAGATACTGGGTCCGATTCCGCGGGTCGCACTCGGTGGGGGCGTAGGTGCTCTCGTAGTCCGCGATGAGGATCGGATACCGGGGTTTGACGAACAGCTCCGACTCGGCCGCGCCGACGTCGTCGAGGAGCAGGGTCTCGGGGACGGCAACCCCGGCTTCCTCGGCGGCCGCCGCGAGTCGGACCCTGTCGTGGGCCGTCCGGAGCGTCTCGAACTCCGGCCAGAGCGGCGAGACGTGGGTCGCAAACTCCTCGCGGTACTTCGCCAGCACGTACACGTCTTCCTCGCGGTTCGGTATCACCGCGCGCACGTCCGACCGCGCCGCCAGCGACAGGAGCGCGTCCTTGTACGCCAGCACGTCCTCGTGGGGCGAGGGGACCGCGACCGACTCGTCGCAGTACTTCGAGGCGCTGGTGAGGTCGGCGTCGCTCTCGGCGGCCACGACCGTGCGGACGCCGCGGCGACTGAGCGACCGCACGCAGGCCAGACCGTGGGGGCCGAACGGTGCCGGGACGACCGCAGACTCGCCGGCTCGGTGGTTCATACGACCCATCCGACCACACTGGCGGTGATTAATGTGACGGCTGAAAGATAGGGTAGCTAAGGCGAAACGGGGATTTCCGGGTGAGACGCCGCCCGCACACCGGCCGCTACTGGAGGTAGCCGAGATCCCGAAGCTGGGACTCCTGATCGCCGCTGAGCGACGCGTCGGCGAACTCGTGGGCGGCCTCCTCGAACTCGTCGGGGACTGCACGCCTCGCCTCTGCCTCCGAGAACTCCGGGGTCCGGTAGGTCAGGCTCTCGGCGACCATGAGATTGAACAGGGCGACCGCCTTCCCGAGCGTGGCATTGTGGCGCCACGCCGGCCCGTAGCCCCGGAAGACGTTGTCGTAGAACGTGGCGGCGAGTCGCTCGGCGGTCGAGTGGCGGTGGAACACGTAGCCGCCGGTGTCGTCCCACGCCGAGGTCGCGGCGTACACCGACACGTCGGTCGCGTAGCCGCGCGCGCCGACTTCGAGGTGTTGCCACACGTCCGAGCGGACTTTCCGGTCGGGAGTCGGGACGCCCTCCCAGAGGTCGAGCCCGTCGGCGTCGTCTGGGACCCGCCGGCCCTGCGCCGACAGCGCGGTCGGGACGACGTCGGTCCCGCTCACGAGCCCGGGGTAGGTCTCGCCCTCCGGGAGGCCCGCGCCCATGAACACGACCGGAATCTCGACGTTCTCGGGACACAGGGGGTGGCCGTGACCGAACCGCCCGCCGTTCGACCACTCGCCCAGCGACTGACCGTGGTCGCTGGTGAAGACGACGAGCGTGTCTTCGAGGAGCCCCCGGTCGACGAGTTGGTCGTACATCGCCCGGAACCGCTCTGCGGAGTTCCGACAGTCCTGGCGATAGAGTTCGACCAGCGCGGGGCGGTCGCGCTCGTAGCTCCGGAAGTACTCCTTGGTCGAATCGAACACGTCGTTCTCGAAGCCGTACGGCGCGTGCGGGCCGATGTCGTGGACGACGTGGACGAACGGCGACGCCACGTCCGCGAGCTTCGATTCGGTCTTGACGTGGTGGATCTTCAGGGGCGGTTTCTCCGCTGACGGGAGCTTGATCCACACGCCCTCGGCGTCGAACCCGACGTCGACGCCGTCTTCTCGGAGCAACGGGGGTCGCTCGCGGAGCTGGTCGTCGAACATCCAGACTTTGTGGGTCGCGGGGTACTGTCCGGTCAACAGCGAGGGGAGTCCCGACGCGGTGAACGTGCTCGGTGCGATCGCCTTCGCGGTCACCCCCAGTTCGCGGACGGACTCGGGGAGGAAGTCGAACCGGAGCGCGTCGGAGACGAACACCACGACGTTGTCGACCGAATCGGCCGTCGCGAGGGTCGACAGCGGGCTTCGTTGGTTCATGGCACTCTCCGCAACACCGCGGCGCTAAACGCTTGCGGCCGCCCGATGCGTAGCTTTATGTTCGGATCAGTCGACATCTTCGACCCGACACATGACGAGTTTCAATGGCACTTCTAAAACTAATGTGCTAAGCTTCGATCTCGAACACTGGCACTCCGCGACCCTGCTCAGTTCCGCCCTCGAGGACCCAGTCGACCGGATCGAGGAGTCGGTCGACATCGTGTTGAATCTGCTGAGAAAACACGGCGTGACCGCCACGTTCTTCGTGGTCGGCGAGGTCGCCGAGGAGTACCCGGACCTGATCGACCGGGTGCGCTCGGAGGGCCACGAGATCGGCTCGCACGGCCACACCCACACGCCGCTGTTCGAGCTTTCGCCCGCCGCGTTCGAGACCGAACTCGAACGGTCCTCGGGCGCGATCGAACGCGCGACCGGCGTCGAGCCCGAGGGGTTTCGCGCGCCCAACTTCTCGGTGACCCGAGAGACCGAGTGGGCGTTCGACGTTCTGGAGTCGGCGGGGTTCCGGTACGATTCGAGCGTGTTCCCGGTCAAGACGCCGATGTACGGCGTGCCCGACGCGCCGCGACGGCCGTACACCGTCCCGGTCGACGACCCGTTCCGGATCGGATCGAACCGCGAGGCGCTCCGGTCGCTGGTCGAGTCGCCGCTGGCGGCGATCGGGTCGGTCCTCCGGCTCCCGATCGCCGGGGGCTTCTACGGCCGGGTGCTTCCCGAGCGCCTCCTGAAGTGGGGGATCAGGCGGCTCAATCGTCGGGGGATCCCCGCCAACCTCTACTTTCACCCGTGGGAGTTCAACCCCGCCATCGAGGTCGAGTCGCTTCGGCCCCACAAGCGGTTCGTGAGCTTCCACGGGGTCGAGGGCCTCGAATCCAAGCTCGACGGACTGCTGTCGGCCTTCAGCTTTAATACGGCTCGGAGCGTCCTCGAACAGGAAGCTCTGCTCGATTCGGGCGGTTCTGACGTCGAACGAGCAGTCGGGGCCAACGATTTGGAGTGAAACTATGACAGTTCAATCGCAAGCGAAAGCGCAGTTAACCGCCGAACGGTGCGCCGATCCCGAGGCGTGGGACGCGTTCGTCGCCCGAAACGACGGGTCGCCGTTCGCGCTCTGGGGATGGGGAGACGCCGTCGAGACGTACGGACACGACCGGTGGTACGTGGTCGCGAAAGACGGCGACCGGATCGTCGGCGGGGTGCCGCTGTTCTACGTCCGGAGCCGGCTGTTCGGGTCGAAGCTGGTGTCGCCCCCGTTCGGCGAGCGCGGGTCGATCCTGCTCGCCGACGGGACCGACGACGACGTGGCGTCGTTTCTCCTCGAACGGACGAAGGAACTGGCCGAGGCGCTCGACGTCGACTTCGTGAGCCTCCGTGGCGGGGACACCGACGCCCGTCGGGGGTTCGAGGAACGGACTCGATTCGTCACGTTCCGGGCGCCGGTCGCGAGCGCCGACGACGCGTGGGAGAGAATCAAAGAGAGCCGACGGCGCCAGATCACGCAGGCGGCCGACTCCGAGATGGTCCACGACGTCGGCGACTCGCTCGCGGACCTCCGAGAGTACTACCGGCTCTACCTGCGGTCGGTGCGCGGACACGGAAGCCCGCCCCACTCGTTCGCGTTCTTCCGGACGCTGTGGGAGACCCTCGGCGAGTCCGGGAATCTCCGGATGGAGATGCTTCGGAAGGACGGCGTGCTCGTGAACGCCGTGATCAACCTCGCGCTCGGGTCGACGGTCACCCAGTGGGGCGTCGTCAACGACTACGAGTACCGCGACCTGAACGGCGGCAGTCTCCTCGTCTGGAAGTCGATGGAGTGGGCCGCCGAGAGCGACTACGACGCCTACGAGTTCGGCCGGACCCGCGAGGGGTCGGGCGTCTACATGTTCAAGAAGAGCTTCGGCGGCGAGAAGACGTGGTACAGCGACCTCCACTACTTCCCGAACCCCTCCGCGGAGCTTCCCCACCCCGAAAAGGACGCCTACGAGCCGGTCAAAGACGTCTGGAAGAAGCTCCCGATCCCGGTGACGCGGCTGGTCGGCCCGCACCTCCGGCAGTCCATCAGCCTCTGAGCTCATGAAGGTGCTCTACGTCATCGGACAGAACGCCGGGGGACTGCCCCACTACACCGCCGAACTCGCCAACGCCATGACCGAACACGCCGAGGTCACGGTGATGAAACCGGCCGAGACGACCGCCGACGACCTGTTCGTCGACGAGATCGAGCTCGTGGAGGCGTTCGGCTCGATCAGCGTCTCGATGCCGAACCTCTACAACCTGAACGTCGACCCCGTCGAGTTCGTCCGGGGACTGCTCTCGTACAACAACCTGAAGCGCGTCGCGGAGATCGAGACCGACGTCACCCACATCACCACCGGTCTCTTTCCGCAGGTCAAACTGTTCTCGTGGCTCCACCGGATCGACGAACTGGGGCCGCTGGTCGTGACCCACCACGAGGTGCCAAGCGATCCCTTCTCGCTGTCGCGACCGCCGGTGTTCGTCGAGGAACTCATAAACAGCGCCCTGCCCGACCTCGACGTCGACGGCGTGGTGGTCCACACCGAAAACCAGAAGCGAGCGCTCCGGCGCCAGAACAGAGGGGGCGACCGGATCGAGGTCATCCCTCACGGCGCCTACTCGGTGTTCGGGGACAGCGAGGACACCGACGTCGAGACCCGGCCCAACACGGTGCTTTTTTTCGGCAACGTCGTCCCGCCGAAGGGCCTCGACACGCTGATCGAGGCGATCCCGCTGGTGAAACGCGAGCTCCCGGACGTCGAACTCCTCGTCGCCGGCGACGGCCGCATCACCGCGGGGTCGCGGGCGATCATCGACGACCACCCCGAGAGCTTCGAGATACACAACTACTTCGTGCCCAACGAGGAGGTAAAGCGCTTTTTCGCTCGGTCGGAGGTCGTCGCGCTCCCGTACCGCGAGCAGGACGGGACGAAGGGCCACAGCGGCGCGCTAGCGACCGCCTTCTCGTTCGGCAAGCCGGTCGTCTCGACGTCGGCGGGCGACTTCCCCGAACTCGTCGAGCGATCGGGCGCCGGGGTCGTGGTCCCGCCCGAGGACCCCGAGCGACTCGCCGAGGCGCTCGTGTCGGTTCTGACCGACCCCGAAGCGAGCGACCGGATGGCGAGAAACAGCCGCCGGATGGCAGAAGAGCTCTCGTGGGAGTCCATCGCGCGCCGGCACCTCGATCTGTACCGTGAGGTCTCGCGAGTCGACGTCGACGCGTCGCCGGTCGTCCAGTGACCGACCGGTCAGGCCTCCCACTTCAGCCGGTCGAGGTTCCCGTTCGGCGGCAGGATTCGGCCCGGGTGGGGTCCGTACCACCAGAAGTAAAGCATCGTCTTCCGGGACTTGATCCGGGCGATCGTCCGATCGTCGACGACGCGTCGCTCGGCCAGTAGCTCCCGGCGGTCCTCGTAGACGCCCCGGAGGACAGCCGCCAGCGCCGCCGGGCTCCGGGTGAGCGCGAGCGCGTACACCGACCACCCCAGCGCGGTGAACGCGACGTAGCGCCACGGGAGATTCCGGACCGCGAGCTTGATCCGGCTCTCGACCAGTCGCACCTGCGTCTCGGTCGTCTCGCGGCGCGCGCCCGGGGACTTCTTGTGGGCGACCGCGATCGACGGGGTGTAGAGGATGTCGTAGCCCGTGTCGTGGACGCGCAGCGAGAGATCCATCTCCTCGAACCCGTAGGTGAAGTTGTCCGGGTAGAGCCCGCCGGCCGCCTCGATCGCCGCCCGGCGGAACGCACAGCCGACCCCGACGAAGTTGGTCGCTCGGTAGGGCTCGGTCGGGGTCATGTGGAACTCCGGCGGGTCGGGTGTCTCGTCGAGTTTCACCTCGTCGGTGTCGGCGTTCCGGCTCTGGAACGCGAGGATGCCGACGTCCTCGTGGTCCTCGAACAGCGAGACCACCGTCTCGGTCGCGTCGTCGTCGACGAGCGTGGCGTCGTCGTCGATCTGGACGACGATGTCGCCGGTCGCGTGCTCGTAAGCGATGTTCTTGGCGTAGCCCGGGCCGCGTCGCTCGGTGTTTCGGTGGTAGTGGATCCACTCCTCGTCGAAGCGGCCCCCCGACTCGAAGAGCCGGCGGACCTCGTCGCTGGTGTCGCCCACCACGACGATCTCGAGAGGCCGATACGTCTGGTCGACGATCGAGTCGACGGCGTCTCTGAGCTCGTCGGGCCGACCGTAGGTCGCCAGAATGTAGGACACGAGCGGACCGTCTGCGTCGTCGGACACGTTTTCCTCCACGGTTAGGAGCCAACGGGGTCGCTCAAAACAGTTTGGGCGGGCGGAGTCGAAACGGGGACTCGGACGACGGGAGGGCGTCGTCGTGGGATCGGGGACCGGTCCCCCGAGCCGGACCCTCAGTTCGAGTCGGCGCTGTCCTGCACCGAGACGAACGCCGCGCCGTCGGTCTCGAACCGGGTGATCTCGCCGGCAAAGCGGTAGGCGTCCTTGCCGCCGACGACTCGCCCGGAGACCGTGCCGTCGGAAATGTCGTCGAAGGCGTTGATCGATCCGTGCTCGGGGTCCTTGGCGACGTCGCCGTCCACCTCGAACGTGTATGAGGTGACTCGGTTGGGTGCGTTCGAGCCGTCGACGACGACCAGATTGGGGAGCGAGGAGTCGGCGTCCCCGGCGGTGGCGTCGTCGGTGGTCTGAGTCGAGGTGCTCCCGAGCGACGACGCCGAGACCCGGTCGCCGTTCCGGTAGATCGTCGCGCTCCCGTCGACGCTGAACGACGAGATCCGGCCCGCGTAGTCGTAGCTGTCGGTTCCCCCGGCGACGATACCTTCGACGTCACCGCTGTCGATCGTGTCCTCGGGGGAGATGCTCCCGTCTCGCGCCGTGCTCTTCTCGATCGTGTCGGTGACGCTGAAACTGTAGGAGACCGACTCGGAGCCGTCGCCGCTGACGCTCAGCGTGTTCGGGAGATCGGTCGTCTCCTCGGTGTCGGTCGACGAGGTGTCCGTGCTCGAACCGTCGTTCGAGGACTGCTCCCAGACCCGGACCCAGTCGACGTCCATCTGGTCGCCCCACGACTCGCTGTAGTCGGGGGTGCCCGTCCGGCCGACGTGGATGTTGAGCATCATGTAGAACGGCGCGCCCGTCCGCAGCGACTCCATCGCGGTCGGGTCGTCGTGGGTGCCCACGAGCTGGCCGTCGACGTACATCTCGACTCGGTCGTCGTACCACGCACAGCCGTAGACGTGGAAGTCGGTCGTCGAGCCGAGGTCGGGATTGTGCATCTTGAGCTCCGAGTGGTTGCCGCCCATCCCGCCCGTGCTGTCGTAGTGGACGTTGTGGTGCGAGGAGGTGGGGTCGTTGCCGAGCATCTCGAAGAAGTCGATCTCCGGGGGCCACTGCTCGGTGTTGGACTTCGCCCAGAACGCCGGGAGGAGGCCGTGGCGGTCGGGGGTACGCAGTCGGGCTTCCCAGTAGGTGCCCGGGCCGTACGTGACCTTGTTCTTGGTGTTGACGGCGCCCGCGTACACCGACCCCGAGCCGCCGTCGTGGGTCACCTTGAGGTGGAGGCGCTCGTTTTCGACCCAGACGTTGCGGTCGACGATGCGCTCGGGGGAGTTCGTGGTGCGACCCCAGCCGAAGCCGACGCTCCACTTGTCGGTGTCGAGCGAGCCGGCGTCGAACTGGTCCTCGAAGGCCAGTTCCCAGTCGTCGGAGTTCTCGGGGCCGCCCTCGTCGGCCGTGGCCGAGGAGGCACCGAGACCGAGCGCGGCGACGCTCGCGCCTGCCAGCCGCATGTACTCGCGGCGGCCGAGGAGCTTCGAGTCGTTCTCGCGGTTGTCGGGGGCGGTCGTTTCGGGGGAGCGTTCGCGTGCAGTATCGTCGCGTGCCATGCAATTTTCAATGGTTAACCGGCCATTGATATAGCTTCCGGAAATCTTCAATGACAGGTCTAGGATTTAAGTGTAAGCTACCGGGGCCGCGCGGTATCGGAAACGGAACGTTGACCGTTCCGTCCCGGCACAACGGTCCGGTAAGCTCACATTACCGGCCGGAGACCGCCGGTACCGGTCGTTCGTCGAACCCGGCCTCCCGCGTTACTCCGAGTCTAGGTGCTCGTCAACGTATTGCAAGGAACTCGGCCGCGCTTCGCCGCCTGCCGTCAGGAAACGGGACGTTACCGATCAGCCGGGACCGCGCGGGCTCGTCCGACGATCGCAACGCGCGGTTGAAATCCGGAAATGCAGGGTTTGGGAATCGCAGTTGCGGCCTACTAATTCAATGTCCCGAAATCAATTTAACTAAGACCGTGGTTAGTCGAGTCGTATGCGTCGGTCAGAGAACCTACCTAACGCGACACAGCAGCGCGGCGACGACCAGCCCCCGTCCGAACAGCGCCCCCCGAGCGACGCCGAGGCCGACCGCGGTTCGAGCCGACGGCGATTCCTCCGACTGTCCGGAGGAAGTCTCGCCGCGATCGGTCTCGGGTCGACGGCGGCCCTCGGCGCCCAAGACACCGACGGCGGCCCGCCGAATCCCGACTCGTGGTCGCCGGCCTTCGAAGACACGTTCGACGCGGAATCGCTCGACGAATCGGCCTGGAGCGTCGGCTGGGGATGGGGCGACGAGTCGACCGCCAGCGACGCCACGATCGTTCCCGAAAACGTGAGCGTCGACGGCACCGGCCTCCGCCTCCGGGGCACCCACGACGGCGATTCGGTGTTGAGCGGCGGGGTCCACACCAGAGGCAACGTCGAGTTCGGTCCCGGCAGTTACGTCGAAGCCAAGCTCCGATTTCCCGATCGGGTCGGTTTCCACCCCGCGTTCTGGGGCCAGCCCGCGACCAACGACTGGCCGCCCGAACTCGACGTCGTCGAGTTGGCCCAAGACGGGAGCGGTCGCGACGACACCCACACGTCCCGACACTTCATGCACTACTCGGTCTCGACGACCCCCGGCGACGACTCGACCAGCCAGCGGGTCAGCCACTTCCACGAGCCCGGCGACGACCTCACCCAGAACTTCCACGTCTACGCCGCCGAGTGGCAAAACGACCGGATCACCTACTACGTCGACGGCCAAGAGATCAAAACCTGGACCGACAGCACGATACTCGAGTCGTTCCGGAAGGGCGCGCCCTTCTACCTCAAGCTGAACCTCGACATCAACGTCGGCGGGGACCTCAGCGGCTCGCTCGGTCGGGCCGACCGCTCCGAGCAGTGGGGCGAGACGTTCGACGCCGAGTGGGTGCGCGTCTGGCAGCAGTAGGCCCGTTCGGTCAGAACACCCGCTCTATTTCTGTTTGGCCGCGAGCCGATCACTCCCAGACTCGCGTCCAGTCGACGACGAACTGTTCGTCCCACTCCTCGTCGGTCGGCGCGGTTCCGATCTTGTTGACTTCGAGCGTACACATCAGGTAGAACGGCGCGCCCTTCGCCATCGCGTCCAGCACCGTCGGATCGGTCGTCACCATCGCCGGCTCGCCGTCGACGTAGTGGACGATCCGGTCGCGCCGCCAGTCGACCCCGTAGACGTGGAAGTTCTGGGTGAGGTCGTCGCCGGGCGTGTAGGACTTGCCCATCCCCTCGTAGGTCGACCTATCGCCGGGGTTCGTCGAAGTCGAGTAGTGGAGGTGGTGGTGAGAGTAGTGGGTGTCGGGGCGCCCGCCGCCCTTCTGGAACAGTTCGACGACGTCGATCTCGGGCGGCCAGGTCTCGTCGTTCGGTTTGGCCCAGAACGCCGGCAGAAATCCGTCCCGGTCGGGGAACTTGATCTTCGCCTCGAAGTACGAGCCGGGCTCGACGGTCACCTTGTTCTTGGTGTTCACCGACCCTGAGAGGATCTTGCCGCCCTCGTGGCTCGCTTCGAGCCTGAGCTGGCCGTCGGTCACCGTCACGTTCTCGGGCACCATCCGGGTCGGGCTCGTCCGGGTTCGGGTCCCCCACCCCCAGCCGGTCTCCCAGGTGTCGCTGTCGAGCGACCCGTCCTCGAAGCGGTCTTCGAGCGCGATCACCCTGTCGGCGCGGTTCGGCGGGCCGCCCTCCTGAACCGCTGTGGCGGTGTTTCGGCCGGCGCTCAGTCCGGTCACGGCGACGGCGCCGCCGAGCAGTTTCACGTACGACCGACGGCTGGTGGTGCGGACGTCGTCGGAATCGGAACAGTCGCGTTCGGTGGAACGATCGGTCTCCTCGTGCGAATCGCTCGACCCCTCGACAGATGGCGAACCCCCTCCCTCCCGGTTTGTCTCCTCGTCAGGAAGCATCAGTGACCGCGTGTAGTCGCCGCTAGAACTTCAAAGCATCCTCCGAATTCATATATTACACACGATTTACTATATGTCTGCGTGACGGATATCTTGTACGTCGGTCGCGATCGCGACACGTTTTAGCTCGCCTGTCACTCGAGATACCCCATGTCCGAGAGTCGCCGTTCGACATCGCGGTCGACCGCCTCGGCGGCGGGGCCGCCCTCGAAGTCGGAGTAGCGTTCCGTGCCGACCGGCTCGACGAACGGCAACGGGCGCCCGTCCATGCGCTCGCTCGCGGGAACGCCGAGGGTCGCGAGCACCGTGGGCGCGACGTCGAAGAGGTGGGCGTCGCCGACGCCGGCCGAGGCGTCGACGCCGGCGCCGGCGGCCGCGACGATTCCGTACCGCTTGTGGTTGTGCGACTGCCACGGCTCGCCGAACTCGTCGCCGAGCAACAGCGACGAGAGGTAGTGGTCGTAGTCGGCGGGCACGAGCACGACGTCGGCCGCGTCCTCGACGTACGGGCCGTCGAACACCGCCTCGCGGGGCAAGACGGCGTCGAACACCGCCTCGCCGTCGGGCGTCCGGACCTCGCGGAGCGCCTCGATCAGCGACTCCCTGACCGCGTCGTACTCCTCGGGCGCGACGACGCCCTCGGGCTCGCGGCCCGCCACGTTGAGCCGGATTCCGCACTCGATGCGCGAGCGCATGTATGCCGCCGACTCCGGGAACGACACCCGCTCGGTCCCGGCGCGAATCGCGTCGTCGGGCACGTATTCGAGCGCGAGGTCGTCGAGGCCGACCGCTTCGAGGGCGGCGCCGAGGCGCTGGCTCGTGAGTCCGACCCGAGCGGCGAGGTCGAGCGCGCGTTCGAGCGGGGACGGCGTTCGGTCGGCGTCGGCCTCGCCCCGCATGAGGTTGTTGCGCACCACCGACGACCACGAGGGGAGCGAGCCGCCGCCCCGGGTGGTCTCGGCGTACCCCCGGTTTCTGAGAAACTCGTTGACGCGGAACTCGTAGCCGTCGTACTCGCCGATGCCGTGGTCGCTGGCGACCACGACGGTGTCCGGATCGCACTCCTCGAGGATCGCGTCGATCTGTTCGTCGACCGCGGCGTACGCCGCCCGGATCGCCCCGTCGTCTTCGGGGAGTTCGTGAAACACGGTGTCGGTGTACTGGAACTCCACGAACCCGAACTCGGGGTCGAACCGGTCGGCGAGATACCGGAACGCTTCCCCCCGCATCCGGGCGGCCTCCCGGTAGCCGTCGATCGTCTCCCCGCGGTCGCGGTCCGAGAGCTCCCCGGGCGCGTAGACGCTGTACCCGCCGATCGCCGCCCGCACGTCTTCGAGGAGCCCCGCCGGGTGGCACTCGGGGTCCTCCGGGGCGGTGTAGCCCGGCACGAGCGCGCCGTCGAACTCGCGGGGCGGGTAGGTCACCGGGACGTTCACGACGACGCTCGACAGCCCCCGTCGATCGAGCACCTCCCAGAGGGCGTGTTCGCGGACGTGGCTGTGGTTGACGACGTCCCAGTCGTAGCCGTCGAACGTCAGGAAGTCGAACACGCCGTGCTTGCCGGGGTTGACCCCGGTGTACAGCGACGGCCACGCGCTCGGGGTCCACGGCGGAATCTGGGATTCGAGTCGGCCGGCGACGCCGTCCGCGAACAGTCGGTCGAGCGTCGGTGTCGCCCCGGCCTCGAACAGCGGATCGAGCACCGGGAAACACGCGGCGTCGATCCCGACGAGTAGCGTCCGCATCGACGTGGTCGCGGTCACGCGACGGCCTCCGTCGGCCGGCGATCGCGTCCGGCAGACCCGCACGCGCCCGCCGGGGTGGCCGAACTCACTCGACTCGGGACGGGCGGCACCGACCGGGCGGCGCCGCTCGAAACTGCGTCCATCACGACACGACCACTACCCGAATAGAATAAAAGATACCGGCTGTCTGTGAACTCAGGGCGGCGTCGAGCGCCGGGCCGCCGAGAGTCCGACCGAGCCCGGTCGCCGCTCGACCGATCAGTAGGTCACGAACTCGTAGAGCTTCTTTGCGACCCACAGCAGTTTGCTCGATCGGACCTCGTAGTACGGGACCAGCTCGGGGTTGAACTTGCTCTTGTACCGGCCGAGGCGCTCGACCGCGGCGCGACCGAGGTCGTAGCGCTCGATCGAGTCCAGCTCCGGGTCCGTGAGTATGTCCTCGACGATCCGCCAGTGGAGGAGGCTGTTGACGCTCAGCCCGTCGTAGTCGGCGCGCATCCCGCCCTGCCAGAAGTAGGCGGTCTCTCCGGAGTAAAGCACCGAGACGCCGCCCAGAAACGACCCGTCGGGGCTCGCGGCGGTGTAGACGCGGGCGCGGTCGCCGAGCGCGGCCACGATCTCGCGAGTGTAGGCCCGCGGCGTGGGGAACTCCGCGCCCTGCTCGGCGAACCGTTCGCAGTAGTCGTCGTACACCCGAACCGCGTCGGCGGCGCCGCCGACAGCGACGTCGAGGTCGGTGTCTTCGAGCTTGCGTATCTCCGACCGGAGGTCGCGGGTGAACCCCTTGAGAACCGACTCGGCGTCGGTCTCGCGCAGGTCCAGCGCGTAGGTAAATCGCGGGACGACGTCGAACCCGTCGCGCAGGTACGGCCGGGGGTCGACGTACTCGGTGCTGAAGACCATCGCCACCAGCGTGAGCAGGCTCCCCTCGCGAAGCGTTTCGAGCAGTTGCTCGGTGAACGTCCGGTTGACGCGCTCGCGCTTTCGCTGTTTGGGGCTGTTCGACGCGACGATCGGCCCCATCCGGGAGAGACTGAACCCCGGGATCGGCGAGAGCACCGCCCGCACGCCGGCCAGTTCCCTGACGAACGCGGGGAGAAATCCGACCGGCTGTTCGCCGCGGTAGCCGACGTACAGCCGTAGCTCCCCCGTCGCGTACTCGTCTACGACCCGAAGCACCTCCGGTGAGTGAAACACTTCAGTTCCGGTCGCCGGCAGACTATTCTCCCACTCCCCGAGTGTGACTCTTCTCACGTTCATCGACACAGTAGCCGTCAGGCGTACCACTATCGTCAGTCTCTTAAACATTTGGCCGGCCTCGCCGGAGCGAGACCATCCCGTCGCCCGATTCGCCGACGCGCCGAACGTACCGCCAGCGCTACCGATACCGGAAGCGAGACGGCAGTTCGTCCGGACGAGACGGGGCCGGTCAGAGGACTCGGCTCAGAACCCGAACACCGGGAGAAATCGGAAGGTGAGATACGCGCCGACGGTGGCGATCGCCGGGACGATGTTCTGCATCAACACGACCCGCGCGGTGGTCGCGGGCTTGAACAGGTCCCCGCCGCTCGGGGCGCTCTCGGTGGGCTCCTCGCCGATCGGCGGTAGCTCCTCGCCCGGCTCGTCGCCGGCCAGCGCGTCGACGGTCACCGGCGGGGTCTGCTGGTCGCCGACGACCTCCGAGACCGTGACCGGACGGGTCGCCCGGCCCCAGCCGAGTCCCACGATCGACATCGTCGCGATGACGACGAAGCTCGCCGGGATCCCCAGCGCCGAGAGGAACACCACGAGCGTGGAGCTGACCCCGGCGACGACGATCGCGGCGGTCAGGGGCAGTTCGGTGATGTCGCTTCCCATCGTCTCCAGCGTCCGGCGGGCGATCGTGAACGCGCCGATCGCGACCGCGACCCCGCCGAAGATGATCGCGGGGTTCATCGCCAACTCGCCGCTACCGACCAGCGGCGCGACAGCGTTGGCGATGTTCGAGGTGCCGGAGCTGAACGCCATCAGACAGCCGATCGCGACGACCGTGATCGTCCCGATCAGCTCCCGGCGGTTCGTGGTCGGGTGGACCCGCGGAATCGGGACGACGCCCGACCGGTCGACTTCGAGGAGCGGCCCGGTGCTTCGCTCCATCGCGACCGCACGGTTGAGCCGCGCGTAGAAGTACCGGCCGATGATCAGCGACACCCAGAAGCCGATGATCGGCGAGACGATCCACCAGACGAGGATCTCGCCCATGACCGCCAGATCGAGGACGCCGCCCGCCAGCCCCAGCCCCGCGATCGCGCCGACCGCGGTCATCGACGTCGAGGCCGGCACCCCGAAGACGTTGCCCACGAGGAGCGCGATCCCGATGAAAAACAGCACCGTGATCGACGCTTCGAGCGTGAACACGGCCGGATCGACCACCAGTTCGGTCCCGAGTTTCGTCACGACGTTGCGGCCGATAGTCCACGCGCCGATGAAGAAAAACACGCCCATCAGCGCGGCCGCCCCGCTCTTCGAGATCGCGTCCGCGCCGACCGCCGGGCCGAACGCCGGTCCCGTCGTCGACCCGCCGATGTTGTACGCCACGAACATCGAGACGAGGACGCCGACGACGAGCAGGAGTTCGACCATCAGCGGTCTCCGTCCGTGGCGTCGTCTTCGGCGTTCTCGGCGTCGTCTCCGTCGCCCAGTTGCTCTTCGAGGGTCTTCTCGACGGTCTCCTCGACGGTTTCGTCGACCGTTTCGGTGACCGTCTCCTCGACCGTTTCTTCGACAGTCTCCTCGACCGTCTCGCCGACAGTCTCTTCGACGGTTTCGCCGACCTGCTTTTCGACCGCGTCGCCGACTTTCTGCTCGACGGTTTCACCCACTTTCTGCTCGACGGTCTCGCCGACAGTCTCTTCGACGGTCTCCTCGACCGTCTCGCCCACCGTCGCTTCCACGGTCTCGCCGACGGTCTCCTCGACCGTCTCGCCGACCTGTTCTTCGACCGCGTCGCCGACCGTCTCGTCGACGGTCTTCTCCACCGTCTCGCCGACCTTCTCTTCGACCGTCTCGTCGACCGTCTCCTCGACGGTCTCTTTGACCGCGGTGGTCATCCAGTCGGGGTCGAATCGGGCCATCTTCCAGACGACGTGGATGACGTACGACAGGAGGACGCCGAACCCGAACGCGAGTCCCACGGCGTTGCCGGCCACGACGATCAGCCCGACCGAGATCGCGATCAACAGCCCGTAGGTGAGGTCGACGATCGAGTCGACCCGGCTCGGGTTCATCGCTCACCCGAACCTTCTGGGGACCGTTCGATCGCGTGAGCGAGCCGCTTCCTACCAAATATGCGAGAATACACGGATACTATTACAGAGTGGCTCTCGGTTCAAATACCTTGGCAAACGCGGCGGGTCTCGGCGCGTCGGCCCCTATGGCTCGCGGATTCGCGGTGTCGACGCTACGACTCGGACCAGACGGTGAGCGTGGCGATCGCGAGCGACCCCGCGAGCCACGCGAGCAGGCCGACGACGCCGGCGGCCGACGAGACGGGGGCGCTCGACTCGACCCCGCCGACGACCGTCGAGAGTACGAGCCCGCGGAACGCGCTGTTCGGGCTGAGTGAGAGCGCCGCGCCGAGCGCCTCGTCGGGAACGACGCCTCCGGCGAGCCCCGCGACGATCCCGGCGTCGAGGCCGATCACCAGCGCCAGTCCGAGCGCGACCGCCAGCACGAGCCCGGTCCGGGTCGTGGTCGCGGCCGCCGAGATGGCGGTCGCCGCCGCCGCGAGCACCAGCGCGAACGCCGCCGAGAGGACGACGAACCGGAGATACAGCACGGGCGAGTCCGCCGCGCCGTGGGACGCGATCACGGTCGTCCCGACGCCGCCGAACAGGGGCACGAGCGCGGCGACCGCGACCAGCGGGACCGCCACCGCGACGACCAGCGCCGACGCCCGGCCCAGATACACCCCGAGGACGTAGGTCGGCCGCGAGACGGGATACGTTCGGAGCACGTCGAGTTCGCCCCGCTCGCGGTCGCCGAGGATCGCCCGGTAGCCGACCGCCAGCGCGAGCGCCGGCACCAGCACCTCGACGGGCGTCAGCAGGTCGAGCACCAGCGGGACGTATCCGACCGCCTCGCCGGTCCACCCGAGGACGCCCACGATCGCGCCGAATCCGGCCGCGAGCGCGAGGAACGCCCGGGTCCGAGCCACCGTTGTCAGCTCCCGGCCCGCGACCGCGAACAACTGGTCGATCGACTGGCGGTTCATCGCTGGCCCCCGTCGGCGCTGGCGCTGATCGCGGGCGAGTCCCGGTCGTCGTCGGCGGCGGTGAGCGACAGGAACGCCTCGCGAAACGACTCCGCCCCGGTCCGGGCCGCGAAGTCGTCGGGCGAGCCGTCCGCGACCACGTCGCCGCGGTCGAGCAGGAGTACGGTGTCGGCGGTCTCGGCGCCGGCGAGGTTGTGGGTCGCCACCACCACCGCCATTCCGTCGTCGGCGAGGTCGCGCGCCACCTCGAAGATGTACTCGGTCATCCGGGGGTCGAGGTCGCCGGTCGGCTCGTCTAAGACGACGACCGACGGCTCGCCGAGGATCGCCTGCCCGATGCCGAGGAGTCGGCGCATCCCCCCCGAGAGGGCGTCGACTCGGCGGTCGGACGCCTCGCCGAGACCGACGCGATCGACGATCGCCGACACGTCGACCTCGCGGTCCAACAGGTCGGCGTAGAACTGCAGGGTCTCCTCGACCGTGAACGCCGACCGGAAGTCGGGGTTCTGCGGGAGGTAGCCCACGTCGCGACCGGATCGGTCGCCGGCGGTCAGCCTGACTCGACCGTCGTCGGGCGGCGTCAGGCCCAGAACCGCCCGGAGCAGGGTCGTCTTTCCGGACCCGTTCGGGCCGACGAGCGCCGTCACGCTCCCGGACGCGACCGAGAACGACAGGTCCGAGAACACGTCGACCTCGCCGAACGAGTGGCTCAGCCCCTCGACGTCGAGGACGGTCGCTCGGTCGCTCGACTCCTCGCTCTCTCGCTGGGTGGATGTGGCGTCTGTCATCGGTTTTCTCCAGTCTGGTTCGACCCGCGGGCCGCGGCGAGGCGGTCGGGAGCGACCGGTTGGGCCAGCGGCGCTTCGTCGACGACGCCCGTGGGTCTGAGCCCGGGGACGAGCCCCTGAAGGCCTCGAAGCGCCTTCAGCGCGGGCGATTCGGCCAGCGTCGACGCGCCGGCGACGTCGCCGACCCGGCTGTCGACCGGGCCGGTCGGGCGGAACGACCGGTCGAGGACGCCGTCGCCGTCGGCGTCGTCGCCGGGCGCGTTCGCCCAGTAGTTGCCCCGCCCGTCGACGGTCCACACTCGGAGCGGCCCGAGCGACGCCGAGACCGACCGACGGTTGTCCGCGAAGTCGTTCGCCGCGACCCGGTTGGTCGGGATCAGCGAGGCGGCCCGGAACCCGATGTCGTTGCCGACCACGGTGTTTTGCTCGTACATCGACGTGGTCGAGGGCGCTTCGAGGCCGTAGTGGTTGCCGACGACCGTGTTCCGGGCGACGTAGGACGCTCGACCGCCCACGTTGATCCCGGAGTAGCTGTCCCGGACGACGTTGCCGACGACGAGGTTAGCGGTCGGCCGAGTCATCACGATCACGCCCGTGCTGGCACCGGTGACGGTGTTGTCGGCGACCAGCGCGTCGGAGGTGTACATCTCGTGGACGCCGTACCGCATCCCGTCCTCGCCAACCATCCGGTTGTTCCGGACGACCGTCCCGTCTCCGAGGTGGGTGTAGACGCCGTCCCGGCCGCCGACGAACGTCGAGTTCTGGACGACGAGCCGCGAGTCCATCACCATGACGCCCATGAAGCCCTCTGACCACTCCTCGGTGCCGTTGACCCGCACGCCGTCGACGACCGCGTTGTCGCTCCACCGGGCGACGACGCCGTTCGCGGGCGTGTCGATCGAGACGTTCCGGACCATCGACCCGTTCGCCGAGTCGAGCGTGACGCCCGCGTCGCCGTAGCCGTAGCCGAGCTGGATGCGGTAGTCCCACTCGCCGGTCCGGTCGGTCGTGA
Organism: Halorussus marinus; assembly: GCF_004765795.1. Classification (GTDB taxonomy): domain Archaea; phylum Halobacteriota; class Halobacteria; order Halobacteriales; family Haladaptataceae; genus Halorussus; species Halorussus marinus. Next base: position 382,911 of record NZ_SBIV01000001.1, on the reverse strand, counting down.
CGTCTTCGGGCGTGTGGGTGGCGCCGACGCCCGAGAGGCGCAGGTCCGCGACCGCCCCGCGGTCGGCGGTGACGGTCACGACGCTCCCCTCGCCGCCGCCCCGGAGGTGGGTGGCGTTGCCCGCGCCCCGGAGAGTCACCGGCTCGTCGATCGTGACGTTGGCGTCGTAGCGACCCGGCGGGACGAAGACGGTGGTGTTGGGCGGCGCCGCCTCGAGCGCCGCCGCGATCGTCGGGGCGTCGTCGCCGACGACGACCGAGACCGGCCGGTCGAGCGCCGCCGCGGCGTCGGCGACGCGCCGGTCGGCCCACTCGTGGTGGGCGGTCACGTCGCGTTCGAACGCCGCGCTCGTCGCCGGCCCGGTACCGAACGACATCGACCGAACCGCGCTCCAGCGCCGGATCTCGCCGCCGTAGGACGCGACGAACGATTCGGCGGCGCCCCGCTCGGAGAACGGGACGACCGTCTCGCCGGCGGGGGTTCGCGCCTCGCTCCCGACGACGAAGTACGCCTCCTCGGCGGCGACCCACCCCACGTACGTCGACGGGCTATCGGGGACTCCGAGCAACCCCCGATCGTCGAGTGTCGGCTCTGCGGTAGCGTAGTCGCTCACGTACGCGGTGAGCGGGACCCCGAACTGGCGGTCGTGGCCCTCTCGGCCGAGTTCGTCCACCAGCGCGGTGACGCCGTTGTAACCGACGACGTACCGATACTGCGAGTAAAACACCTGCGCCCGGGGGATCTCGACGCCGCGTTCGCCCGCCTGTACCGTGGCGGCCGCCGTCATGCCCGTGGTGATGGTGTCCTCGAACGCGACCGGGTCGGGCCGGTCGCCGCCGGCGTCGACCGCGAACGACCCACTGCTCACCAGCAACACGGCGGCGATCACTGCGAGAACGGGTTTCGGATTCATCGCTACTGTGAGACCGGCGGGATGGTTCGGACCGCTCGTTGGCCGACCGTACGCGACGGCTACTCTTACGTCCTTTCATCGCGCTGTAGGCGTCCGAACGCCCGCGGCTACACGCCGAGCCACTCGTCGTTCCGGACCTCGTAGCCGTTCGCCCGGCAGAACTCCGCGGCCTGTCGGCGCACCGCTCGGGAGCCCGGAAGCGCTTCTTTCTCCCGGACTCGGTCGACGATCCAGTCGGCGATGGCCCGGATCCCCTCGTCGTCGTCGTCCGCGTCGATCGCTTTCAGCTCCTCGAACGTCTTCTCGTAGGCGTCGCGCTGGGACCCGCCGAGCTCGACGTTCCGGAGCGTGTCGGCGGCCTCCGCGACCCGCTTCATCGCGGCCGCGACGGTCGGTCGCTGGACGCGCTTGCGCACCGCCGCCGACGAATCGAACGTCTCGGCGTCGGCGTCGGCCACCAGTTCCGCGACCGCGACGCGACCGTCCGGGACCTCGATTTCGCGATCGCCGATCGTCGCGACTACCTCGGTGGCCGGGGCCGGGAACGAAACAGATTCGAGCTCCGCCTCGAGGTCGGTCAGCTCCTCGGCCTCGATCGGCGGCTCGGGTTCGTCGCCCCGCTCCAGTGTGGCTTCGAGCTCTCGCTCTCGCTGTCGTCGCTCCTCGTCGCGGGCCTGCTTGTCTCTGCCTTGCTTGTCGTCTGCCATCTATCCGCATACGCCGCGGAGTCGGATAACCCTGTGGTCGAGTCGTGCGGTCCCCGGGGGCCTCGTCGTCGGGGACGGCCCTCGCGCCGGCGGCGCTCGGGGCCGGCCCTTCACAAGATTATTTGAACCGGGCTGGGTGGACCGTGGTATGCGACTGCTCCAGATCGCCGTGCCCCTCGGCGAGCGCGACGCCGTCGAGCGGACGCTGTCGGACGCGGGGGTCGAGTACTTCCTCACCGACGAGACGTCGGGACGGGACTACGCGGCGCTCGCGTTCGTCCCGACCGACTCGGAGAACGTCGAGTCGCTGGTCGACGACCTCCGGGGGCTCGGCGTCCACCGGGACGGCTACGTCACGGTGAGCGAACTCGAAACCGTCGTCTCCGAGCGCTTCGAGCGCCGGAATCGTGCGAACGCGGCCGACGAGAGCGACATCGAGGAGACCAACGGCCGGATCGCTCGCGAGGAGCTCCGGGCCCGGGCGGCGGCGGTCGCGCCGGTGACGACCAACTACGTCGTGTTCACCGTGGTGAGCACGATCATCGCGACCGCGGGGCTGTTGATGGACAGCGCCGCGGTCGTCGTCGGATCGATGGTGATCGCCCCGCTGATCGGGCCGCCGATCGCCGCGAGCGTCGGGAGCATCCTCGACGACGCCGACCTGTTCCGAACGAGCGTCAAAGCCCAGTTCGCCGGCCTGCTGATCGCGGTCGCCAGCGCGGCGGTGTTCGCCGGGCTCCTCCGGGCGACGCTGGTTCCCCACGCCGACCTCCAGGTCATCGGGCAGGTCGCCGAGCGTGTCAACCCCGGCGCGCTCGCGCTCGTGGTCGCGGTCGGCGCCGGGGTTGCGGGCGCGATGTCGCTGACCGCCGCCACGAGCGTCGCGCTCGTCGGGGTCGCCATCGCGGTCGCGCTCATCCCGCCGGCGGCCACCGTCGGGCTGGGGATCGCCTACGGCGATCTGACCGCCGCGGTGAGCGCCGGACTGCTGGTGCTGATCAACGTCCTCTCGATCAACGTCGCGAGCCTCGCCACCCTCTGGTTGCAAGGGTATCGCCCCGAGCAGTGGCACGCCGAGGGGACCGCCCGGCGGGCCGTCGTCCGCCGGGCGGCGGTGTTGCTCGCGGTCGTGGTGGTGCTCTCGTCGGCGCTCGTCGTCACGTCGGTCAACGTCGCCGAGAACGCCGAGTTCGAGCGGTCGGTCACGGATCTGGCGTCGGAGACCGACGCCCGCGTCCTCTCGGTCGAGGTGTCCTACCGGACCGAACTCTTCTTCCGACACCCCGAGACGGTGACGGTCCGGACGGTCGGCGGGTCGGGCGGGTCGGCGATGGCGCTCGGCGACCGGATCGAAGCGAACACCGACCGGGAGGTGGCGGTGGTCGTGATCCGCGAGACCGGGGACGTCTCGGGCGTCGAGTCGTCTCGAGCCGTCTCGCCGATGGTACCGAGACCGTTCAAGTATGATTTCAATAATTTGTACTCGTAATATTAAGGAGGTTATTTCACCTCGCGGTCCCACCACTCGGTATGGACACCCCGATCCGGGTGCTTCACGTCGAAGACGACGCGCAGTTCGCCGATCTCGCGGCCACGTATCTCGAACGCATCGACGACCGGTTCTCGGTCGAGACGGCGACCGACGTGACCGAGGGTCTCGAGCACCTCGCCGACGGGGAGTTCGACTGCGTCGTCTCGGACTACGATATGCCCGGACAGAACGGCATCGAGTTCCTCGAGAACGTTCGAACCGAGCGACCGAATCTCCCGTTCATCCTCTTTACGGGGAAGGGATCGGAGGCGGTCGCCAGCGAGGCGATCTCGAAGGGCGTCACCGACTACCTCAAGAAGAAGTCCGGCGCCGACCGCTACGAACTGCTCGCCAACCGCATCCGAAACGCCGTCCGGCGGCGCCGCGCCGAGCGCCGGGCCGAACTCTGGACCGACGCGATCGAGGCCGCCAACGAGGGGATCGCGATCGTCGGCCCGGACGGCCGGTACGCCGAGATGAACCGGGCGTACGCCGACCTCTACGGCGTCGAGCCCGCCGAGCTGATCGGCGAGCCGTGGGTGAAGACGGTTCCCGAGGACGAGGCCGAGCGGCTCAGAGAGGACGTCTTTCCCACGCTGGAAGCCGAGAGCTGGTCGAGCGAGTCGGTCGGCAAGCGCGTCGACGACAGCGTCTACCCGAAACTGCTGTCGCTGGCCGACCTCGGCGACGGCGGTCGGGTGTGTGTGATCCGCGACATCTCCGACCAGAAAGAGCGCGAGGCCGAGCTCCGAGCGAAGGCCGCCAAACTCGACGTGCTCTTCGAGCAGTCGCCGGACCTGATCGACATCCACGACGCCGACGGCGAACTGATCGACGCCAACCGCCGGCTGTGCGATGCGCTCGGATACACGGAGTCCGAACTGATCGGAAAGCGCGTCTGGGAGGTCGACGAGGCGATCGACCCCGAGACCGCCCGCGAACTGTGGGCCGAGATGGCGCCCGGCGAGATGCGAACGCTTCGGGGGAGATACCGCCGACGCGACGGATCGACGTTCCCGGTCGAGGTCCACCTCGTGCGAGTCGACCTCGACGGCGACGCGCGGTTTTTCGTCATCGCCCGGGAAGTCGACGCCGAGCAGTGAGGAGCCACGGTCGATAGTCGAGGAGCGCCGACGGGACGGCGCACCGACACCTCGCGACCGCTGGACCGCCCGCCGGTCGCGTTCACGGTGACGCTTAAACGACCGGCGGCCGTAGCCCGAGCCGATGGCCACCATTCGAGCCGGGACAGCGACCGTTTCGGCGAGCGTCGAGATCGCGACGAGACCGCACCGTCCCCCGCGCCAAACCGCCCCGATCGGCAGTGAGCCGGTCTCGACGCTCGCCTTCGACGAACCGGGCCCGACCGACGCCGACACCGCGAGACCGACCGGAGCGTCCCGGAGCGGGTGATCGAACGATGCCGAGTTGGGACGAGCGGTTCCGGGACGGCGACTACCCCCGAAATCCCGATCCGTCGCCGGTGCTTTGCAGGTACGTCGACTCGTTTCCCGACGGCCGCGCGCTCGACGTGGCGACCGGGACGGGCCGCAACGCGGTGTTTCTCGCCGAGGCGGGCTATCGGGTCGACGGCATCGACAGGTCCCGCGAGGGACTGCAGATTGCCCGTCAGAACGCGATCGACCGCGGCGTCGCCGACCGGACCGAGTGGATTCGAGCCGACGTGCCGACCTACGCGTTTCCGGAGTCGACTTACGACGTCATCGCGATCAGCTTCTATCGTGCGGTCGACCGGTTTCCCGACATCAAGGCCGCGCTCGCCCCGGGCGGCGCGCTGTTCGTCCAGCACCACCTCCGGTCGTCCGAGGACCTCCGGTCGGGATCGAGCGGCGACCGCTACCGGTACGGGGCCAACGAGCTCCTCCGGGACTGTCTCGACCTCACGGTGCTCTACTACGACGAGCGCACCGAAACGCGGGCGGACGGTCGCTCGGGCGCGGTCGTCCGACTCGTCGCGCGCAACTCGACGGGCCAGCGCCAGTCGTACCCGCGAGTCGACCCCTTCGAGTGTGAGACCGGCGACTGACCGCGGGCGGTGTCGCCGGGTCCGACACGGCGGCCAACGTCGAGCGGTGATCGCGGAGTGGGTGCGGGCCTCGACGAGCGTCGGCGTCATCGCTCGTCGTCGACATCGGGCTCGAACGGACTGCGCTCGATGTAGAGCGCCTCGAACAAAAAGAGCGTGAGAAAGATGCCCGCGATTCCGAACAGGATCTCGACGTCGGTCCGATAGAGGTGATAGAGGACGATCGGAATCGCCGCGGTCGTCCCGACGAGACCGAGCGCGGGGAACAGGCGATTCGATCCCGTCTCGTCCGCGAGCCGGAGGTTCACGAAATTGGTCACCGCGTCGGCGAGCAAGAACGCGACCGACCCGAACTCGGTGATCTGCTTGAGCGTCCCGAGCGCGGCGAAGGCGGCGGTCAGCCCTCCCATGAGGACAAGCGAGTAGACGGGGATGCCCTCCCGGTTCCGAAACGAGAAGAGTCGCGGGATCGCACCCTCGGTCGCGATCTCGTGAGCGAGCCGCGAGGCGCCAAAGAGCGTCGCGTTGATCCCCGACGACGTGCTTTTCATCGCGGACAGGATCACGAGCGCGAACCCGGCAGTCCCGAGGAGCGGGATGTTCGAGACGGCCGCCGCGAGCGCGGTCTCCTCGTGTGCGACGAGCTGTTCGGGCCTCAGTTGGAGGGTCGCCATGAACGACACCGCGACGTAGATCGCGATCGCGATCAGGATGGCGAGATACATCCCGATCGGGAGGGTCCGCTCGACGTTCCGGATTTCTTCGTACTCGTAGATCAGCAACTGGAACCCCTCGTAGGAGACGAAGATGATCGCGAATCCGGTGATCGGGCTCAGATACCCCTCGTCGAAGAAGTCGACTGCAGTGGGATCGCCCCGGAAGAAGGCGATTCCGAGCGCGGCGAGCGAGAGCAGGATTACGATCTTGAGGTAGACCGCGACGTCCTCGAACAGGCCGGTTTCGCGGACGCCCGAGAGATTCAATCCCACGAAGAGGCCGACGATCCCGACCGAAACGACGGGGCGGAGGACTCGCGGTAGTTCGATCCCGACGACGGCCCGCGCGGCGGTGAGGGCGTACGCGCCGAACGCGAATGCGTACATCGCCATGACGCCGACGTAGCCGACGACTAACACCCACCCGGTGTACGCGGCGATCGTCGGGCTGTCGACGACGTGTTCGACGAACGTGAACGCCCCGGCGTGTTCCTCGAAGTGGAAGGTCAGTTTGAGATACGAGTACGCGGTGAGCAACGTGATGATTCCCGCGATCAGATACGAGAGCGCGACGGCGTTGCCGGCCTGTTGCATCGCGACACCGAGGGCGGCGTAGATGCCTCCCGAGACCATCCCGCCGACGCCCATGGCTACGACCTCCGGTAGCCCGAGTTGGCCGTCGCGAGTGCGCTCTACCACCCCTTTGAGAGCGTTCAGATCCATGAGTCGAGTCGGTCGGACGGTCTCCGAAGTCAGTGTTCGATTACTGTTGGCGCTCCGGGCGATTCTTCGAGGGGCGGCTTACCGTTCGGTAATTCGGCGCGCGAGTTGGTCTCTCACTGTACAGCTATCTTCTAAAACGGATAAAATACGCGGGCACAAGTAGGTGGCGCCTCGAATACCCACGGAGCACCGTGGTTCGCATATTCCCCGATAGGTTTCGTTTCGGCGCGAAAACCCCGCCCGTATCAGTAGTTATTAGCGCAATTTCTTTATTCAGAGCAGGCGCTGAAAATGAGGCGGCTGAATCGGTACGTGAGAATGCGAAGTCAGGAGAAGGGAGAGTCTTTCCGCCAGACACATGTGAATAGGATTATAAATAACAGTATGGTATCTCAGACTACAGGCCGGCCACTCGATGACACCGGTGGGCCGACCGAAGGGCCCGCTCTCGAAATTGACCCGGAAGGACGGGCTATAGAACTGTTTTCAGAGTCTCCTCATGCACTCGCATCAAGTCCGGGTATGGGAATGTGGTCGACGATACTGCGGTACCCAGAAGCAAGCGAGAAAGAGACTCCCGCCATGCTCGTCTGGTTGAGTCCGGAGGCCACGACACTGCCGGCCCACGTACATATGGAGAGCACAGAGGTCTTTCGATCGGTCAAAGGCGAACTGACTGTCGTCGTTGATGACAGCCCTCGACACCTCGCTACCGGTGAAGAACTCACCGTCGAACCGGGAGACCCACACTACTTTCAGAACGATACCGACGATTTTGTGGCATTCGAGGTAGAAGTACCGTGGAAGAAGACGATCGACACCCAATACATGACTGCGGGGCTCGACCACGAGGGATACTTCGGTACTGACGACGGATACGGAGAACCTGATTTCGTCCAAGGGCTGTTGCTGGCCGAGTACGTCAAGGAGGAAACACGGATTACTATCGCGCCGAAGATCGTTCAACAGCTACTCTGGGCTTCTGTCTGTCGAGTCGCGCGATTGACCGGGCGTAGTGCGATGGACGACCGATACTTACGAGACTACTTCTGGGAATCGAATGTCGAGCAGCCGGACATCTAAGAGGCCATCGGGACGCCGGCGTAAGCCGTCTCTCGGTGGCACGGGGCATTCAGTCTTTGAGCTGTACTGACCGGCTGTTTCATCTCTCACACTGAATAAAGAAATCGCGTTTTCAACTACTGGTATTCGAGGGATAGACGAAGGGAGACGACGCGACTCTCGGGGTATCGTCAGTGGTACGGGAGATCCGGAACGTCGTTTCTCTCTCTCCGCTTCAGATCCGAGAGGCGGGCCGCGCTACTGCGTCTAAACGAGTAGAGACGACTCGGATTGTGTGCGATTCTCGGATGGCTGTCTTCGATCACACATAGGTGGTGAAATACGCACTGTTAGAAGGTCGAACGGCGGCAGGAAGGAGTGCTCCGTCAGGGATTTGAACCCTGGTCCTTGCCGTGAGAGGGCAAGATGATTGGCCGGACTACACCAACGGAGCGTGCGTCGCCTCTGCACTCAATCGTAGTCGGACGGACCGTTTAACAGTTGCGTTTTCGTGCCGCCGTGTCCCGGTTCCACACGGATCCGGCCCGGCGTGAACAGTTCACGACTGGGAATTCCCGACGGTAACGGTCGGTATACAAACGCACGCCGGCATTACTCAGAAAACAGACCCGAGGGTCACTCTTCGAGCGGCGAGCCGGCCGCGTCGGGCTCGTGGCCTTCGAGGCTGATGATGTTCTCGCGACCGACCCGGAGCTTGCTGATCTCGCCGTCTTCCTCCATCTCGGAGAGTAGCATGCTCACCTTCGATTTCGACCACCCGGTCTCGTCGACGATGTTGACCTGTTTCATCCGGCCCCCGTTCTCGTCTAACAGCTTCTTGACCCGGGCCTCGTCGGTCAGCAGTTCCTCGTCGCTGACCGACGGGGCGGGCGAGCCCGAGTCGGGATTGGCGGCGGCCGAGCCGGCTGTCCCGCCGGGGTCGTCGCCGCGGTCCACGAACGAGCCGAAATCGCCCTGTCGCCACGCGAACGCCGCCGCGAGCCCGAGCAGGACGACGACGGCCGCGACGAACAGCGCCAGCGGCAATCCGGTTTCCCCGGGCTGTTGGGCGACGGCGGTGGTCGTCGCGTTCGGGCCGGCCACGCCGCCAGAGCGGGTCGTCTCGGCGGCCGTCGTAGTCACGGGGACCGGCTCGAATCGAACGCGCGGGCGCTCGTCGTTGAAGTCGCGTCGGCCCTCCCAGGTCACCGATTCGGACTGGGCCAGCGTGCCGTCAGAGACGGTGGCGTTCGGATCGACAGCGGTGAACCGGAGTTCGGGGCCCGCGTGGACGACCAGCGACTGGTTCGGACCCAGATACAGCCCGTCCTGAAACACGTCTCCGATGACCACGTCAGCGCCGTCGGCGACCGCGAAGGAGGTCCAGTGGAACGACATCTGGACGATCCCTCGATTCTCGTTGACGATCCCGCCGACGCGGGCCTCTTTCGAGAAGCGCTCGGCGTCCATCGTCCGGTTCGTCCGGTTCTGGCCGGCGCTCGCGAGGTCCTTGGCCTGCCCTCGGAAGCCGTCGTAGAGTGCGGTCGAGTTGTTGTTGAACTCCTCGGCGAACGCCTCGAACTCGTCTTTTTCGGTCTCGTTGAGCGTCTGCTGGTAGGTGAACGTCCACTTGGCGGTGCCGTTGCCGTACACCGTGATGTGGAACGTGACGTCGTCGAAGTCGTCGCCGACGCCGAGCCGCTGTGGCTCGGCGGTCGGCGAGCTTGCGGACGGCCCGCCCGCGAACGCCGCCGCGGGCACCGCTCCGACGAGTAACACGACTACGAGGCCGACAGCCAGCAGCCGTCTCATGCACGTTATTCCTCCATTGCCCGGTATAAAAGACCTTTTGACGTGGGGCTGTCACCGGACAACGGTGCCATCGGCCACGACGCGTGCTGGCGATTGCCACGCGGTCGCGTCGTCGAGCGGGTCCCCGTCGAGAATCAGGAGGTCCGCCCGGTAGCCTTCGATTACCCGCCCGACCTCGCCGTCGAGACCCAGCAGGTCGGCGGCGTTGACCGTCGCCGCCTCCAGAGCCGCCGCCGGCGAGAGGCCGTGGTCGACCATCAACGCCAACTCCTCCGGGGCGTCGGCGAGGTGGTTGAACGGCGTGCCGGCGTCGGTTCCCATGGCGATCGGGACGCCCGCCTCGATCGCGTGGTCGAACGCCTCGTCGAACGCCTCGGCCGCTTCTTCGGCCTTCCGAACCGCGAACTCGGGGATCCCGGCTTCGGTCCCGGCGTCGACGATGCCGTGGAGCGCCTTCGCGGTCGGGACCCAGTAGGTGCCCCGATCGGCCATCAGCTCGGCCGCTTCCCGGTCCATGAAGGTGCCGTGTTCGACGCTGGTGATACCCGCCCGGGTCGCGTTCTTGATGCCCGCCGCGCCGTGAGCGTGGGCCGCCGTCGGCACGCGCTTGGCCGCGGCCGTCTCGACGAGCGCCGACAGCTCCTCCTCGGTGAGTTCCGGGGCGCCCGTCAGCGCGCCCTCGGTGAGGACCCCGCCGGTCGCCATCGTCTTCACGACGTCCGCACCCCGCTTGAGTTGCTCGCGAGTCGCCTTCTGTACCTCGGCGACGCCGTCGGCCTCGCGGGCGTGCCAGTGGCCGTGGCCGCCGGTCATCACCACGCTCTGGCCGCAGGCGAGGACCCGGGGCCCGTCGAGCACGCCCGACTCGACGGCGTCGGCGGCGTCGAGCGCGACCGACGCCGCCGCCCCGAGGTCTCGAACCGTCGTCACGCCGCCGTCGAGCGCGCTCTCGAGGTTGTTGGCGGCCCGGTAGGCGAGCGTCGCTTCGGAGGCCCCGCGCGCCGACCCCGGATCCGGCCGGCCGTCGAGGGTGAGGTGGACGTGGGCGTCGACGAGTCCGGGCGCGACGAACTGTCCGGTCGCGTCGATCTCCTCGTCGGCGTCGGGCACGTCCCCGACCGCCGCGATCTCGCCGTCCTCGACGGCGACGTCCGCTTTTCGAGTGCCGCCCGCGTCTACGACTGTCCCGCCTCGGAGTGCCAGCATGTGCGAGTAGTTGTCCCGACACATCCTAAACGTCCGGGTCCCGGAACCCCCGGCGGCCGATCAGGGACGACGAGACGAAGAAAATCGCCACAGAAATCGACTCGGCGCCCGGCGGCGTCGCCCGGACCGACGCCTCAGTCGTCGGCCGGAGCGACGGCGTTCCGCTCGGACCACGAGGCCGACTCGTCGGCGTCGTCGGTGTCGAGTGCCGATCGGACGATGTCGACGAGCGCCCGGCGTTTCACCAGCGCGAACCCGAGGAAGATCGCCCCGAAGCCCGCCGCCGTGGTCCCGTCGATCAGGTCGCCGAGCAACAGCCACCCGAACAGCGTCGCCATCACGGGTTCAAGGTAGCCGACGAGGTTGAGCTGGGTCGGCCCGACCCGGTCGAGCAGCGCGAAGTAGACGAGGAACGCGACCACGCCAGAGAGCAGGGTGAGATAGGTCAGCGACGCGATCGCGGTCGAGGTCCACGCCACCGCGGCGAACGTCTCGCCCCGGAGCCCGCCGACGGCGTACAGCACCCCGGACCCGCTGACCATGCCCCAGCCCTGAAGCGACGACACCGGGAGGTCGGTCCGGAGCGGCCGGAGCAACACGCCCCCGAGCGCGAAGCAGACCACCGAGACGAACACGAGTCCGACGCCGACCGCGCTCGCCGAGGCGGCGTTCGTCGGGTCGAAGTCCGCGACGATCAGCACGCCGACGAGCCCGATCACGAAGCCGACTATCTCGGTCGTCGACAGCCGCCGGCCGAGGACGAGCGACGCGAACACCGCGGTCAGGACCGGCGAGAGGCTGATCACGATCGACGCGATCGCGCCCGAGACGTACAGTTCGCCGATGTAGACGAACGCGTGGTGGCCCGCGATGATGAACGCGCCGACCACGCCGATCGAGAGCCACTCGTCGCGGCCCGCGGGCCGCCACCGATCGGCGGCGAACACCGCGTAGCCGAGGATGATCGCGCCCGCGATCGAGTAGCGAACGCCGGCGAACAACAGCGGCGGGAAGTAGTGGAGTCCGACTTCGATGGCGACGAACGAGCCGCCCCAGAGGGTCGCGACGAGCACGAACAGCACCGGGGTGCGCGAGACAAAACGCCAAATATCGTCCGATAACATGGTTCTGGTAGCACGAAATAGCGCGGTAGAGTTAAACCTTTCTACAAAGACTCTCAAAATACTCGAACTGGCCCTAGATATAGGAGTAATATTTGCGCGTTTCTGGCTACTATGCGCGGTCGCGGACACGTCAAAAGACGGAACTGGGGGTCGGTGACGGTCGAACGCCGGTGTTAATTAGGCGGACGACCGAAGTGCCACGAAAATGGACGAGCGCGACGTCACCATTCTGAAGGCCATCGCGGACCTGGGTACCGGGAGCCCCGAACAGCTCAGCGAGGAGACCGACATCCCGGTGTCGACGATCCACTACCGGCTGACCAACCTCCGGGAGGAGGGCGTGATCGAAAACGACCTCTACGACATCGACCTCGAAGCGGCGGGCCTCGGCGTGACCGTGCTCGTGGAGGTGCTGGCGGACTACGAGGGTCCCTACGAGGAGTTCGGCGACCGACTCCTCGAAGTCGAGGGAGTCACGCAGGCGTACTTCACGATGGGCGAGACCGACTTCATCCTCGTCGCGCGACTCCCCGACAGCGACGCCGTCGAGCGACTCATCAGCGAGTTCGAGGCCATCGAAGGCGTCGAGCGGACGAACTCGACGTTCGTCATCTCGTCGCTCCGGGACGACGAGCGCCCGCTCCGGAGTTACAGTTTAGAGAGCCTGATCGAGGAGTTGGCCGACGAGTAGGCGGCGATCAGGGCGCGAGGCGGTTCTTCCGGTTTTTCATGTTCTCCTCGTAGTACTCGAAGGTGAGGGGGCACCACTCGGCCGCGAGATCGAGCATCCGTTCGGTCATCTCTCGAATCTCCCACTGGGCGTCGGCCGCCGCCCGCATGTCGGCGACGTGCATCAGCATCCGAGCGTTCACCGAGAACACCATGTTGACCTCGGTCCCGATCGGGAGGACGAACCGGGCGTCCTCGGGCGGCATCCCCAGATCGAGCAGTTCCTGATAGTCCTCGACCGACCGCTCGACCGACTCCCGGAAGATCGCCTCGCGTTCCTCGACGGTCTCCTCGTCGACCGAGCCGGTCTTCTGATTCCGGCCGATCCAGTCGGGATCGGTCGCCGACGGGGGCGTGACCACGAGTTCGCCCTCCGCCACGTCCTCGGGGTCGACGTCGTCGAACGAGACGTACCGCATGCTCCGGACGTCGAACGACGCGTGGCGGTGGCGGGTGATCTGGGCCATGCACGACCGGCTGATCCCCTTGACCGCGAAGGTGGCCTGCGCGTGCTCGAACGGGCCGAAGTGGCCCTGCTTGAGCAGGTGGCCGATGAGCGTCTCTTTTTTCGCCTCGATATCGTCGCCCTCGATGGTCGCCATGACCTCTTCGAACGACCGATCGCCGACGAACGCCTCCATGTAGTCGTTTCGCGCCGCGGTACAGATGACCTCCTCCGGGTCCTCGGTCGCTTCGAGCAGGCGGACTTCCATACGTGTGGGGAGTACCGCAGGCCTACATAAACCCACGCGACATCGTCGTCTCGACCGGTAGCGATACGCACAAACCGCGCCCGTCCGTACGGTCGACCATGATAACGAACATCGCACGCGGCGTGCAAGCGTTCACGAGCAACGCGTTTCTCGTCGAGGGCGACCGGACGGTGTTGGTCGATACGGGTGCGAACTTCGACGCCGTCGGAACGCTCGACGAACGCGAGGCCGACCTCGACGCCGTCGTTCTCACCCACACTCACTCGGACCACGTCGGCAACCTCGACTCGGTCAAAGACGCGTTCGGCGTCGAGGCGTGGGGCTTCGACGCCGACCAACCGGGCGTCGACAACGCCATCGGCGACGAGGAGACGGTCCGACTCGGCGACGACGGTTACGTCGCGCTCCACACGCCGGGGCACAAGAACGACCACCTCTGTTTCTACTCGGCCGGGGCGGGCGTGCTGTTCGCGGGCGATCTCGTCTTCCAGAACGGGAGCTTCGGCCGAACCGACCTCGAAGAGGGCGATCGCGGGCGGCTGATCGAGAGCATCGACCGGCTGAGCCAGCGCGTCGACGGCCACCTCGCGGAGATGCACACCGGCCACGGCCCGAGCGTGACGACCGACCCCGCCCGCGACATCGAGATGGCGGGCCAGGCCGCCCGGATGGGGTGAGCGGTCGAGTCCCCAGGAGGGGCCGGCGAGTCGTCGAAAGGTTCACTGTTTGGGCGGCCACCACTCCACCCGTGTCCGAGCGAACGCGACTCACGAGCGTCGAGACGGTCCACGAGGAGGGGTCGTGGCTGTTCACAGCCCGAGACCGGTACGGCGAACCCGAAGAGGTCGTCGTCGTGCCCTGCGAAGACGGCGTCGAGGCGTGGCTCAACCGCTGTACCCACGAGGCCCAGCGGCTCGACCGCGGGACCGGTGCCCCGATCCGCGACGGCCAGATCATCTGCCCGAGACACGGCTCGATGTTCGACGCCTGCTCGGGGTACTGCGACAACGGCGACGCGGCCGACACCACGCTGGTCTCGGTCGAACTCGCGGTCGAGGGCGGCGACGTCTACCTCGCGGACCGCGGCTACGAGTTCGACCACGAAGGGGCCATCGAGGACGGAGCCGGAACCGACGGCGACGACGAGCCGGACTCGACCTCCCACATCGGATTCTAGTCGGTCGCGACCGCCACCAGCTCGTCGTAGGCGGCCTCGTACGCCCGCGCGACCGCTCGGGGGTCCCGGCGGTCGTCGTCGGCGAGCGCCGGAAGGGTCGCGGTCGCCTTCGGGTCGGCGAGGTCGGTCACCTCGCCGGTGTGGACTTCGAGTCGGCCCTCGCGGGGCGTCCCGCCGGCGACCTCGCAGGCCTTCAGGAACCGGTCGCCGTCGTAGGCGGCCATCCGGCCGGGCTCGACGACCGCCACCGCGTCGACCGACAGGTCCCGGATCGGGAGCGCCACGTCGCCGTACGACTCGACGACCGCGCGCTCGGCCGCGCGAACCCGGTCGGCGAACGCCGCCAGCGTCGGAAAGTGGCGCTTCGTCGCGATCTCGTTCAGCTCCGCGACCGTCTCGACTCGGGGCGCGTCGTCGAGCGCGAGCGCCTCGCGGGCGGCCTCGGGCAGGTCGGCCTCGGCGTTGACGACGAACGACTCGCCGACCCGATCCAGCACGAACCGTCGGTCGGCGCCGCCGATCAGTCCGGTCGCCGGCCCCGGCGCCGGCCGCCAGAGCCTGTGAACAGGATTGAGCTCCTCGGGGTCGAAGTCCCCGCGACTCGCCGCCGCGAGCCGCCGGGCGTCCTTCCCGTAGAGTCGGCCCGCCGCGACCGCGCGTCGGTAGTCGTCGTGGTCGAACCAGTAGTCGTTGCCGGCGCGGGGCTTGAACCCCACCCCGTCGAGTCGGTCGACCAGTCCGGTCGTGAACGTGGTCTTGCCGGCGTCGACCCGGTCGGCGCCGGCGACCAACAGCCTCATCGCTCGTCGTCGGTCTTCAGCCCGTAGTAGCCCGGCTCGTCGTCGCGGTCGGGCTCGGCGACGACCAGATCGGCCGCGTTGTCGACGACCCACGGGATGGCCCAGTCGAGCAGGACGCTCTCGGTCTCGGGTTCGAGCTCGGCGTCGGTGTCGAGCTCCTGAAGGAGGCGTGCGATCTCGTAGACGGTGTACATCTGATCGGGCTCCAGCAGTTCGTCGGGCTCGTAGAAGTCGCAGGGATACAGCTCGTCGAACGCGGACTTCGGTCTGGGCATGGCAGGCGATACGGTCGACCGCCGGGTAAATCGTTCGTCTTCTCGATTCGGTCGGCGCCGAACCTCAATTTTTATCCGTGGTTGTTAACAAACTGCTTCTCACATGCCAACATCTGACGGGGCAAGCCGGTGCGAGGCGAAAACCGCCCTTGTCGAGACGTTCGAGACGTTCGGGGGCGGCGCGCTCCGTGACGTCTGGCTGTTCGATCGGACGGACCACGAGTCGCTGTTCCTCCGCGAGGACGTCTCCGAGAAGCTCGCCGGGTTCGACGTCGAGCGGTACGTGGACAACGAACGCTACGGCTTCGTGACCCGCGAAACCTACGGCGACCTCCACTACGCCGACTACGAGTACACCGTCCGGGGGTTCGACGGCTTCGAGCAGTTCCGGACGTTCCTGTCGGTCGACGAGGAGAAGATCGGCGTGTTCGCCAGCTTCGACCGGCGCGACATCGGCTACGACTTCGGCGCGCTGTATCGGGACATCCAGTCGGTGGTCGGCGACTACGCGGTCGAGTCGTTCCTGCCGGGGTAGTCGGCGACCACCGCGACGGTGCGAAGCGGTCGCGGGGGGATTTCAGGACACCTGCGGCTGTCGGGTAGGCGCGAAAGAAATGTGCGGAGTCGACGCTACTCGTGGTTGCCGACGGTGGTCTCGTACTGCTCGGCCACGGCGTCCCAGTCGACGACCTCGAAGAAGTTGCTCACGAAGTCGCCGCGGTCCGGACCGTAGTCGTAGTAGTAGGAGTGTTCCCACACGTCGAGCGCCAGGATCGGGTGCGATCCCCAGAGCGCGCCCTGGTCGTGCTTGTCGACCGCGACGTTACGGAGTTGCTTGGCGACGGGGTCGTAGACGAGGAGCGCCCAGCCGCCCGCGGCGCTCGCTGCGGTCTCGAACTCGCCCTTCCAGCCCTCGTAGGAGCCAAAGTCCTCCTCGATGCGGTCGCGCAGGTCGCCCTCGGGCTCGCCGCCGCCGTTCGGGTCCATGTTCTCCCAGAACAGCGTGTGCAGGTAGTGACCCGATCCGTTGTGGGTCACGTCGCCCAGCGCGCCGGCGGTGCCGTCGAAGTCGCCGCTCTCGCGGTTCTCCGCCAGCGTCTGCTCGGCGCTGTCGAGGCCGTTTACGTACCCCTGATGGTGGGTGTCGTGATGCCAGGTCAGCACCTGCTCGGAGATGTGCGGTTCGAGCGCGTCGTAGTCGTACGGAAGCGGTGGCAGCTCGGGATTGGATTGCTCGGGCATGAATATTACCTCCAACCTATATATGTCACTTCTCGCTCTTAAAGGTTGAGTAGTCGTTTGGTACCACGCCTCTAGGACGCCCCTAATTCTGGATTTGAGCCTCGAACGCGACCGTTTCACCGTCGAGTGGTGAACTCGATTAAAGTAAGAATTCAGATACGTCTGGTCGGCCCCCACAATCGGGGTGACGGCCGAGGCACGACCCGCCGCGGAGTCGCCGTTACTCGGAACCGGTGTGGACCGGGATCGCGTCGGCGTCCCGCGCCTGCTGGTAGCGCCGTTCGACGTCGTCCCAGTCGACGACGTCCCAGAAGTTCTCGACGTAGTCGCCGCGGTTGTTCTCGTACTGGAGGTAGTAGGCGTGCTCCCACACGTCGAGGACGAGCAGGGGCGTCGCGCCCTGCGGGTGCTGGTTCTGGTGGTTCTCCGCGGCCGCGACCATCGGCTTGTCGGCGATGTGGTCGTAGACGAGCATCCCCCAGCCCGACCCCTCGACGTTCTTGGCGGCCGCCGAGAAGTCCCGTTTGAAGCCGTCGTAGCCGCCGAAGTGGTCCTCGAACGCGTCGGCGAGTTCGCCCCCGGGCTCGCCGCCGCCGTCGGGCGACATGTTCTGCCAGAAGACGGTGTGATTGACGTGGCCCGAGAGGTTGAACGCGAGACTGCGCTTGACCGCGCGGGTGTCGCCGAACTCGTCGCGCTCGCGCATCCCGTCGAGCGCCTCGAGCGCGGCGTTCGCCCCGTCGACGTACCCCTGATGGTGCTTGTCGTGGTGCAGTTCCATGATGCGCTCGTCGATGACCGGTTCGAGCGCGTCGTAGTCGTACGGTAGCTCCGGAAGCTCGTAGGTACTCACAGTATCTCCCCCGTCGAGTCGCTCAACGGGGCCGGTGTTAAGCGTTGACCCAGTGGTCGAAACCCCGATATGCGGGTTCCCGGACACTCGTTGGACGCCGGGACCGCCCCGGCGAGCGCGGCCGCGGGCACAAGCGCCTTTGATCGGGGCGCCGTCTATCGGTCCATGTCTCTCGAAGGCACTACCGCGCCCGATTTCACGCTCGAAAGCACGTCCGGCGGCGAGGTCTCGCTCGGCGAGACCCTCGACGACGGCCCGACGGTCGTGCTCGTCAACCGCGGCCACTGGTGTAGCTTCTGTGCCGAACAGCTCGCGACGTTCAGCCGGGTCTACGAGGACCTCCACTTCAACGAGGGCGTCGACGTCCTGCCGGTGGTGACGAGCCCGCGTCCGAAACTGGTCGAGATGCGCGACCGCTTTGGCTACAACTTCCAGTTGCTCGCGGACCCCGACGGGTCGGTCGCCGACCAGTACAGCGGCACCGAACAGACCGACCACGGCCTGACCGCGGTCGCCGGCACGTACGTCGTCGACACCGACGCCACCGTGAGGTACGAACAGATCGCAGACGACCCCGCCGACCGCACGCACGGCAACTGGGTTCGGTACTTCATCCGGGGGGACTTCGAGAACCCGTTCGGCGAGTAGTCGGACGGTGTCGCCGCCGGGCGGTCACGGGTGGTCTTCGATCATGGCCGCGATATCGAGCGCCTCGTCGAGCAGCGACGGCGGATAGTCGTAGCTCACGGTTTCGGTCCGGCGATCGTATCCGACCAGACCCGCGTCTTCGAGCTTGGGGAGGTGAGTGTGAACGAGTTCGAGCGTGATCTGCTCGACGTCGTCGACAGAGAGTTCGGCCGTCGCAACGTCGCGCTCCCACGCCCCGATCTGGATCGCGAGGTCGTCGACTCTAGCCCGGCCGTGTTCGCGCAGGTAGTAGAGGACGTACCGGCGTCGCGGTTCGGCGAGCGCCCCGAAGACGCGGCTCAGAAGCGACGTCCCGCCGTCGCTGACGGTCGGTTTCTCTTCGTCGGCCCCCGAACCGAACCCATCGTCAGACATGCTCTCGAATAATGAAACGAGCGGGCAGTAAAGTGTGTCGGAGGTTCACACGGCCGACTCTCGCGTCTCAGTCCTCTCCGCGGGCGCGTTCGAACATCTCGATGGCACGCTCGCGGCGGTCGGCGTGGTCGACGATCGGTTCGGGATACGCCGGCGCGATCCGGTCGCGCTCGGCGTCTGAAAGCTCGTGCCACGAGTGGATCTCGTCGGGGGGCGCGTCCCGGAGCTCGGGGACGTAGCGCTTGATGTACTCGGCGTCGGGGTCGTGGCGCTCGCCCTGCGTCATCGGGTTGAACACCCGGAAGTACGGCTGGGCGTCCGTTCCGGTCGAGGCCGCCCACTGCCAGCCGCCGGTGTCGTTGGCGGTGTCGTGGTCCACCAGCTTCTCGCGGAACCAGTCGTAGCCCGCCCGCCAGTCGATCAGCAAGTCCTTGGTGAGAAACGAGGCGACGACCATCCGCAGGCGGTTGTGCATCCACGCCTCCGCCCGGAGCTGGCGCATCCCGGCGTCGACGATCGGATAGCCAGTCCGGCCGTCCTTCCACGCCTGCAGGGCCTCGGGGTCGTCGCGCCACTCGACGGGGTTGTCGTACCCGCGGTAGTCTTCGGTCACCACGTCGGGCCGGGCCGCGAGGACGTGGGCGTAGAACTCCCGCCACGCGAGTTGGCGCTGGTACTCCTCGACCGCGTCGGCCTCGTCGCCATCGGCGCGCTCGGCGGCGTCGGCGACCGTCGCCCAGACCTCGCGGACGCCGAGCGTGCCGTACTTGAGCTGGACCGAGAGACGGGAGGTCGCGTCGGCCGCGGGGTCGTCGCGGGACTCGTCGTACCGGAAGATCGGGCCCTCGCAAAAGGCCCGGAGCCGCTCGCGGGCCGACTCTGTCCCGGCCGGCGGGATCTCGGCGGTCGGCGCCTCGACGCCGAGATCGTCGAGCGTCGGGATCGGGGAGGCGTCTCCGGGATCGACGATCCGGCCCGCCGCGGGCGCGTCGATCGGGCGGTCTTTCTCGCGGTCTGCCCACTTCTTCCAGAAGTACGAAAACACCGAGTAGTGCTCGCCCTTGTTGGTTCGGATCGACCCCGGCTCGTGGAGGAGCTCGTCGTGGTATGCGCCCCGCGAGACGCCGGCGTCGTCGAGCGCGAGCCGGACCGCGCTGTCGCGCTCGCGGGCCAGCCCCGAGTAGTCCCGATTCCAGTAGACGGCCTCTGCGTCGCGTTCGCGTGCGATCCGAGGGAGCTCCTCGCGGGGGTCGCCCCGGACCACGAGGAGGTCCCCGCCGAGTCCGCGGTACGTCTCGCGGAGCGATTCGAGCGCGTCGAGCAAGAACGCGACCCGGGGCGGGCCCGCGTGATCGAGGACGCCCGGATCGAGGACGAAGACCGGCAGGACCGCGTCGTCGGCCGCCGCCTCAGCGAGCGCGCGGTTGTCGGCGACGCGGAGGTCCCGACGGTGCCAGTGGACGTTCATGCCCGAAGCGAAGGACCGCCGGATTGTCAAAGGGCCGGTCTCACGCGCCCGAGCGGACCCGCCCGAGCGCGACCGACGCGACGATCCCGACCGCGAACGCCAGCCCGACGTTCGTCGCCGCCCCGAGGATCCCGACGCCGACGGTCAGCCCCGGCGAGTCGGTCCGGAGCCCCGAGCGGCCGAGCTGGGCCGCGACGATGACCAACACTACGCCGAGCGCGGCCAGCGGGAAGGCGGCGACCACCTCGGCCGCGCCAAGCGCCGCGCCGACGTAGAGCGCGCCGAGCACGAGGTTCGCTCCCGCAGTCCGGGCTCCGAACGCGTACTTCCCGGCGACGCCGCCGCTCCCGTGGCACATCGGGAGCCCGCCGAGGGGCACCGCGAGGAGGTTCATCGCGCCCATGCTCGCCGACAGCTCGTCGGGCGAGACGTCGGCGTCGTAGAGGTCCTCGAGGAGGAGCGAGGTCGCGACCGCCGCGTTCCCGACGGTCATCGCCAACTGGGCGCCGGTCGCCGCGAGCGCGTCGGCGGTGGGCGCGAGCGCGATGCTCGGACGAACGTCGGGGATCGCGACCGACGGCAGTCCGGTCGCGGCGCCCGCGACTCCGGCGCCGAGCGCGAGAACCACCAGCGCGCTCGCCCGGGGGTAGCCGACCGCCGCGACCGCGAGGCCCGCCGCCGCGGCCCCCAGCGCGACCGTCGGGGCGCTCGCCCCGAGTTCGAGCCCGGTCCGGGCGAGCACGAGCGCGACCGCGACCTGCACGCCCCGGATCACCGCGTCGTCGACCCGCTCGGCGAGCGCGCCCAGCGCGCCCGCGGCCCCGAACGCGAGGAGCACGCCCCCCGAGAGGAGCCCGGCGGTCGCGAGTTCCGGGACGGTCAGCGATCCGGCGATCACCAGCGCCGCCAGCGCCTTCATCGGCTCGACCGACACCGGCGAGCCGTACCACAGTCCCCAGACGATCTGGAACGCGCCGAACCACAGCAGGAGCACCGGGAGCCGGAGCTCGGTCAGCGCCGCGACCGCGACCACCACCGGCAGGACGGTCACCGAGTCGCCGACCGCGCCGGTGATCTCGCCGGTCGACAGCGAGAGCCGCCGGGCTCGCGCGGTCGCGACCGAGAAGTCCATACTGTGTCGTTGGGTGTAACTCTAAAAGGTTTACCGGGAAACGGAGAGAGCGCGCATCGACCGAAAGCGTAATGAGTACCGGTTTCGCCCGATCGACGGGGTCGCGAGCGCCCGAGGGCAAACCCCGGACGCGATAAACGCCGTTTGTCGGTCGCGGAGTTGACACCGGAACTATGGTGGCGGGGTCCGTGGTGGCTCCTATGACCGACCGAACCGTCCACTTGCCGGTGGCCGCCCAGCCGAACATCTCCGACATCGTCGGCTACGCCCAGCGCGCCGAAGACCTCGGCTACCGACGGGTCTGGCTCCCCGAGACGTGGGGCCGGGACGCCGCGACCGTCCTCTCGGCCATCGCCGAACGCACCGACACCGTCGGCATCGGGCCGTCGATCCTCAACGTCTACTCGCGGTCGCCGGCGCTGGTGGGCCAGACCGCCGCCACGCTCCAGGAGCTCTCGGACGGCCGGCTCCGGCTCGGAATCGGCCCCTCGGGGCCGGCGGTCATCGAGGGCTGGCACGGCGCCGAGTTCGACCGCCCGCTCCGGCGGACCCGCGAGTACCTCGACGTGATCCGGGCGGTGCTGTCGGGCGAGCAGGTCGACTACGACGGCGACGTGTTCACCCTCGGCGGGTTCCGACTCCGGTGTGATCCGCCCGAGACCCCGGTGGCGATCGACGCCGCGGGGATGGGCCCGAAGTCGGTCGAGCTCGCGGGCCGGTTCGCCGACGGCTGGCACGCGCTGATGCTCACACCCGACGGCCTGCGCGACCGGATCGAAGACCTCCGGCGGGGCGCCGAGCTCGGCGACCGGGATCCCGAGGCGGTGCGGACGACCGTCTCGCTGACCTGCTGTGTCTCGGAAGACGGCGAGCGGGCTCGCCGGCTCGCCCGCCAGCACCTCTCGTTTTACGTCGGCGCGATGGGGACGTTCTACCGGAACGCGCTCGCCCGACAGGGCTACGAGGAGACCGCGAACGAGGTCGCGGCGGCGTGGGGCAACGGCGATCAGGAGGCCGCGCTCGCGGCGATCGACGACGACCTGCTCGAAGACCTCGGCGCGGTCGGGACGCCCGAGGAGGCCCGCGCACAGCTCGAGAAGTTCGAAGCGATCGACGGCGTCGACCGGCTGGCGGTGTCGTTCCCGCGCGGGGCCGAGCCCGAGGAGGTCGAAGCGACCCTCGACGCGCTCGCGCCCGAGGCGTAGCCTACTCGACGTCCCGGTAGTAGACGTTCTCCCGGACCATCACGGCGCCGGCGTCCGCGGCCTGTGCTCTGGCGGCGGGCCGGTCGGGCGTCGGGGTCGTCGCCCGGCGGAGCGTCCGCCACTTCACCGCGCCGAACCCGGCGAGGATGATCCCGAACCCGACGACGGTCGGCGGCGCGAGCGCGCGACCGAGCGCGAGCCACTCGCCGAGGGCGGCGAACATCGGGACCGCGTAGTTGACGAGGCTCGCCTCGTTGGGTCCGAACAGGTCGAGCAGTCGGAAGTACGCGAGAAAGCCCCCGACGCTCGCGACGATCGAGAGGTACGCGAGCGCCGCGAGCGCGGTCGGCGTCGGCGCGACCGCGCGGAACGACTCGCCGGGGAGTCCGACCACGAGCAGGTCGAGAAACGCTGCGCCGATCAGCATCGTCCACGCCTGGGCGGCTATCAGCGAAAGCCCGCTGTCGTACCGGCGGGTGAGTACCGAGCCGAGCGCGAAGCTCGCCGCCGAGAGGACCATCAGCCCCACGCCGAGGGCGGTCTGGCCGCCCGAGGGGTCCGGACGGGCGACGACGACCACGCCGAGGAGTCCGAGCGCCACGCCGACGACCTGCCGGCGGTCCGGGCGCTCGTCGGGCAACAGCGCCAGCGCGAACGCCGGCGTCAGGACGGGCGAGAGGCTCATCACGATCGAGCCGACCCCGCCCGAGACGTACTGTTGGCCCGCGAACAACAGCGCGAAGTGGACGCCGACGACGAGCAGTCCGCCCGTCCCGACCAGCGCCCACTCCTCGCGCGTTCGAGGGCGCCACCGACTCCCGGTGCGGAGCGCGAGCCCGGCGGTCGCCGCGAGCAACACCAGCCCGGCGACGTCGTAGCGGAGCGCGGCGAAGGTGATCGGCGGGATCGACCGGAGGCCGACCTGAATCGCGAGATACGCGGTGCCCCAGACGGCCGCGAGACCGACGAACAGACCGACCGCAGAGTGAGATCGAAGCGTCGTGTTCCACATCGTGTTCAGAGAAACGTTCGTAGTGGCCACGTCGCCTTGAGGCTTGCCGGAACCGCGATACCGCGTCACGGACTGGCGCGGCCGAGATCCGCGCTCGCGGTCGACGGCGGGGAACGCTTTTGTACCGCGACTCCGAGCCTTCGGCCGACGACCCATGAGCAACGCCACCTTCGAACTGTACCGAGACGAGACCGACGAGTGGCGGTGGCGACTCGTCCACGACAACGGGAACATCATCGCCGACTCCGGCGAGGGGTACGCCTCGAAACAGAAGGCCGAACAGGGCCTCCGGAGCGTGAAACAGAACGCCCCGGACGCCGGGGTCGAGACCCTCGAGTAGCGCCCCGTCCTGCCTCGGGCACGCCACTTATCCGCCCGCCGGCCGAACCACCGGAGGTGAACGCGATCCAAGTCACGGAGTTCGGCGATAGCGACGCGCTCGAAGTGATCGACGCCGAGACGCCCGAGCCCGACGCGGGACAGGTCCGGATCGACGTCGAGGCCGCCGGCATCAACTTCGCGGACATCATGCAACGGCGCGGCCACTACAAGGGCGGGCCGACGCCGCCGTTCGTCCCCGGGATGGAGGCCGCCGGCACCGTCGACGCGGTCGGCGAGGGCGCCGACGCCGCCGAGGGCGACCGCGTGGTCGCGATGACCGGCGTCGGCGGGTACGCCGAGTACGCGCTCGCCGACGCCGATTCGCTGTTCGAGGTGCCCGAGTCGATGGAGTTCGAGGCCGCCGCGGGCTTCCCGGTGCAGTTCCTGACGGCCCACGCCGTCCTCCACGAGTGGGGCGGGCTGGAGGCCGGCGAGAACGTGCTCGTCCACGCCGCGGCCGGCGGGGTCGGCACCGCGGCGGTCCAGCTCGCGGCCGCGGCCGACGCGACCGTGTTCGGCACCGCGAGCACCGGCGAGAAGCTCGAGCTCGCAGAGCGGCTGGGCTGTGACCACCCGATCAACTACGAGACGACCGACCTCCGCGAGGTCGTGGCCGAGGAGACAGACGGCGCGGGCCTCGACCTCGTCCTCGACGGCGTCGGCGGCGACGCGTTCTCTCGGAGCGTCGACGCGCTCGCACACTTCGGCCGGATCGTGACGTACGGCGCCGCCAGCGGCGTCCCCGGACAGGTCGACACCACCGACCTCCTGTTCGAGAACAAGTCGGTCCGGGGGTTCCACCTCGGCAACGCGCTCGAACGGACTCCCGAGCGCGTCCTCCAGTCGGTCCCCGAACTCCAGAAACTGCTTGCCGCCGGCGATCTGGAGGTCGTGGTCGGCGACAGCTTCGATCTGACGGACGCCGCGGCCGCCCACGAGGCCATCGAGAGCCGCGAGACCGTCGGGAAGGTCGTGTTGACTCCCTGAGACCGCGGCGGACGAACGATCGCTCGCGCTCGATTCGACCAGCGACCGTCTCACGACTTTTCTCGGCCAGCTACGCCGGGAAATCGCTCACGTCCAGCTCGGCGCGCCGGCCGTCGAGCACCGCGAACGACTCGCCGCGTCGGCGCTCCAGCCAGCGGAGCAGGCGGGCGGCCCACCCGAGCTTTTCGGCTTTCTCGGCGCTCACCGACGGATCGTCGAAGTCCCAGCCGACGAACGCGAGCTCGGCCGCCCCGAGGTGGTCAGCGAGGAACGCCGCCCGGTCGCCGTCGGTGAAACCCCCGAAGTTCCGGACGTGGCCGACCGGCTCGGCCTGCGTCGTCGCCAGCACGGCCTCGGCGTCGAACCGCGGGACCCACGTCTCGACCGCCGAGACGTTGTCGCCGTGGGCGTGAACCGCCACGGGGACGCCTTCGGCGGCGAGCTCGCGGGCGGTTTCGGGGGTCTTGTCGAGGTCGGTGACCACGCAGTCGACCCCGACGCCGGCCGCCCGGAGGACGTCGGCGGCCGAGGAGGCGGCGACCACCGCGTCGGCCTCGCGGGCCCGGTCGAGTTCGTCGGACAGCGAGGGGCCCGCCCCAGCTACGGCGACTCGGTCGCCGTCGACGTCGAGCAGTTCGCAGTCGAACGGCTCGGTCAACTCCGCGAGCCGATCGCGGGCCCGCTCGTCGCCCGCCCGGTCGTAGCCCAAGTCGTCGAGTAACTCCCGATAGACGGGGCTCCAGGTGTCGTAGTGCATTGTCAGAACCGTCTGAGCCGGAAGTTCGTCTGCAAGTACCCCTACCCGCGGACGCCCTTCCGGCTTCCCACCGGGGGTTGTTTTTCGCCCGGCATAAGTTTTCTCTTACCGTTCGGGCTCGCTGACAGCATCGAAGACGGCGTCGAGACGGTCCGAGCCGCCCGTAGAGAGGGTTCGAAGCCGGTCGAGATCGGCCGGCGACCCCGCCAGAATACAGCCGGCGTCGCCGGGGGCGAACGCGACGCCCGCGTCGGCCGCGGCCGCCGCGAGCGCGTCCCGGTCGGCGTCGGCGAGCCCGGTCAGTTCGAAGACGCGGACCGGGACGCGCTCGGCGACCGACTCGTCGGCGCCGACGCGGTGGAGGTGCCGAGACGCCTCGCCCGCGGTCGTCACGTCGAGTTCCTCGACGCCGACGCCGGTGTCCCGGACGCGGTCGCGGGCGAACGCCGACCCGATCTTCGCGGCGTCGGCGGTCTCGGCCACGTCGTGGGTCCGGACGACGTGGGCGCCACGCTCGACCGCCATCGCGGTCGCCGCCAGCGAGACCGGTAGCGCCGCCTCGGTCGTGCGACCCGCGAGCTCCCGGAGGAAGTTCTTGCGGTTGATCGAGACGAGGATCGGTCGGTCGAGCCCGCGAAACTCCCGGAGCCGGCGGAACGTCTCGCGGTCGTCTTCGAGCGTCTTGGCCTCCGACCAGCCGCCGAACGCCGGGTCGACGACGGTCTTGTCGGTCAGCCCGCCCCGTTCGAGGGCGTCGTAGATGTCGTCGGGCTTCTCGACCGCCCCGGGCCGCTCCAGATCGGGCGGGCTCGCCATCTTCACCACCGCGGCGTCGCGCTCGCGACAGACAGCGGGCATCTCGGGGTCGGCGAAGCCACAGATGTCGTTGACCATGTCGAAGCCCCGCGAGAGGGCCTCGTCGGCGACCTCGGCGTAGCGCGTCTCGATCGAAAACACCGCGTCGCCAGAGACGCTCTCGATGGTCTCGATCGCGGTGTCGAGCCGGTCGAGCTCCTGGTCGGCCGAGAGGACCTCGAAGCGCTTGTTCGCCGATTCGAGCCCCACGTCGACGATGTCTGCGCCCTCGTCGATGAGCTCGGTGTCGACGTACGCCGCGGCCTCGCCGGGGTCGTCGTAGACGCTCGGGTCGTACGGCGACTCGGCGCTGACGTTCAACACGCCCATGATCCGGGGCGGGTGGTCGTCGCCGATGCCCAGCCCCGCGGCGGAGACGTTCTGCATGTGGGGTACGGTCGGCCGAGAGACAATAAGAGAGTCGCTTCGGAGCCGGAGCCGGGGACGGGGCCGGCTCAGGCCATCTGCTCGATCTGTTCGAGTTCGACCTCGACGTGGACGCCCTCGGGGAAGTCGAACTCGGCCACCCGCCGTGCGAGGTCGTTGTGACCCACGATCTCGAGCTGGCGAGTGTAGACGGTGTAGTCCCACGAGCCGAAGTGGCGAGACTGGTCGCCGTCGGTCGTCTTGTACAGGGGGACCGTGAGGTCGGTCGGCGGGGCCGAGTGGGGGCCGCGGAGCTCGGCGCCCTTTCGTTCTGCTTTCGTGCGAATCTCGTCGACGACGTGCTCCAGCGCGGGGCGATTCCCGCTCTGGAGTCGGATTCTGGTTACGAAGGTCATGGCTGGGTGCTGGGTGTCCGTCCCCTTCAGCGTCGAGGTACGTAAATCGACTGCTCTCGGTTCGCGGACCTCTTCGACTGCGCGGGTCTCCGACATTCTCTTAACGCACCGCCGTATAGAACCCATCAAATGACGGTTCAAGCCACGAGCGCGGGTGCGATCCTCTACCGGGACACCCGCGGTCGACGCGAATACCTTCTCCTGAAGAGCCGACCGGGAGACTGGGAGTTCCCCAAGGGCGGCGTCGAGGGAGACGAAGAGCTACAGCAGACCGCGATCAGGGAAGTCAAAGAGGAGTCTGGCATCCAGGATTTCCGACTGCTCGACGGCTTTCGCGACGACTACGACTACGTCTTCGAGGCCAACGGCGACACCATCCACAAGACGGTCCACCTGTTCGTCGCCAAGTCCTACGAGGCGAGCGCCGAGCTCTCCCACGAGCATCGGGACCACCAGTGGCGCGACTACGATCAGGCGATCAACACGATCACGCAGGACGGCCCCCGCGAGATCCTCGAAGACGCCCACGAGTTCCTCAACGAGAAGGAGGAGAACGGCGACATCTGAGTCGTCGTCGCCCCGAAGGGCCGACGCCCTCGAAGCGTCAGCCGCGCTCGGAACTCGCGCCCGGAGCGTCCCCGGGTTCCGAACCACTTAGGCCGCCCCGACGCCAACCGCCACCGTGACCGACGCGGACGCCGACCCCGAGTTCGTCTTCGAGTTGCGGACCTGCCGGTGGGCCGAACGCGAGTGGCCCCCGGGCGAGTCGACGGCGCGTCCCGCGCTCGTCGCCCGCCAGCTCGGGACCAGACGCCGCCGGTGGGACACCATCGTCGTCGAGGTCGATCCCGAGGGGCTCGCCCGGCGCCGGAACTTCGGCCCCGAGCGCCTCGACTCGGACCTGCTCGCGGTCCTCCGGGACGCCCCGGCCGAGTGGGCGTGGTACCGCGAGGCGCTGGCCGACCCCGGCTACCCGTGGCGCTACGTCCGGGAGGCGATCCACCGCGCTGCCGACCGCGGGATTCTGGACACCCGCAAGTCGGGAAACCGGCTCCAGATTCGCCGGAAGTGGGCCTACCCCGACTGGGTCGACCGGATCGTCGCGATCGAGAACAAGCCCGACCTCGACGCGAGCGCGGCCCGCGCTCTGGGCTCTCAACTTGAGTACGACGTGGCGCTGTCGCTCGCCGACGAGGTGTGGGTGGCGACCCGCGCGACCGGCGAGCGCGTCGAGCCCGCGCTCTTGGAGGGCGTCCCGGTCGAGGCGGGCATCCTGACCGTCGACGCCGAGGGCGACGCGCAGACGCGGGCGAGCGTCGAGTGGTTTCCCCGGTCGCTGGACGCCGACGCGCCCGGCACCCGGATCCTCGACCGTCCCGAGGGCGGCGAGTACGACGCCTCGGCGGCGACCTTCGAGTACGCCGACCCCGAGTGGAAGGCCGACAAGCGGCTGGAAATCGCCGAGCGCGCCTACGAGACGGGGTGGCGGTCGTTCGCCGACACGATGCGCCCGGACTGTCGGCACTTCGAGCTCAGACGCGACGGCCGGGCGCTGTTGCCCTACTGCGGGGCGAACGACTGTCACCAGACCGGGGCGGCCTGTTCGGGGTCGTGTCCGGAGTTCTCCCCGGAGCCGCCCCAGTGGCGGACCGGCGGCTGGCCGATCGAGGGCGGCCCGGGAAAGGGGGTTCGGCGACTACTCGGACGGCGACGCGAGCGCGAGCGCCCGGATTAATCCGAGCGCTCGACGGCGACCGCGTCGCGCTCGACCGCCAGCCGGAACGTCGGCACGGTCCGATAGACGACTTCCACGACCCCCTTTCGCCGGAGGCTCTGGAGCGCGCTCCGGACGTCTTCGGCCTCGGGGTCGACGTCGAACGCCTCCCGGAGCTTGTTCAACACCGACACCACGCTCTCTGAGTCCTCGTCGGGACCCGCGACGACCTCGAACACCTGCTGTTGGAGCCGAGGCACTCGGATCACGTCGGGGACCCCGCCTTCCTCGTCGCTCTCGACCCCGGGCTCGACGTCGACGAGGTCGGCGGCCTCGGCGGTCGCCCGGATGAGGCTGTTGTCGTCGCGGTAGTAGTACTCTTTGAGCTCGTCTTCGAGGTAGCCGTGGACCTCGCTCCCGCTTTCGAGACCCCAGCGGTCCTGTAGCTCGGCGTTCTTCGTCGGCTGTAGCTCCACCAGATCGGCGAGCCGCTCGCGGGCCTCCTCCGAGAGAGTCATCGGTCGGCGCTACGGCGGGGTGATATTTCCGCTTTCCGGAAGGGAAGGATTATTCGGCGAGCGTCCGTACCGACGGGTATGTCCGACTGGGAGACCATTCGCCTCGAGTTCGATTCCGACGACGTCGCGACCCTGACCGTCGACCGACCGGACCGGCTGAACGCGCTGAACGTCGACACCCTCGAAGCCATCGAGGACGCGCTCGAGGAGGCCGAGCGGGAGGGCGCCCGGGCGCTCGTGCTCACCGGCGCGGGCGACGACGCGTTCGTCGCCGGCGCGGACATCGGCTACATGCGCGAACTCTCGACGCCCGAGGCGCAGGCCTACGCCGAACTGGGCCACCGCGTCGCCGACAAGATCGAGCGGTTCCCCGCGCCGGTGATCGCGGCGATCAACGGCTACGCCTTCGGCGGCGGGTGCGAGCTCGCGCTCGCGGCCGACCTCCGGGTCGCCAGCGAGGACGCCGTGGTCGGCCAGACCGAGATCGACCTCGGGATCGTCCCCGGGTGGGGCGGCAGTCAGCGGCTCCCCCGGCTGGTCGGCGACGAGATCGCGCGTCGGCTGATCTTCTTCGGCGAGCGCATCGACGCCCAGGACGCCCACGAGCACGGGCTGGTCGGCGAGGTCGTCGCGTCCGATCAGCTCGACGACCACGTCGCCGACCTCGCGGCCGACCTCGCGGCCAAGCCCGCCTACGCGCTCCGGACGGCCAAGGAACTGCTCAATCAGGCCCACGAGACCGGTCAGGAGGCCGGCCTGCGCTACGAGCGACGGGCGTGGAGCGGCCTGTTCGGCACCCACGACCAGCGCGAGGGGATGGCGGCGTTCCTCGACGACCGGGAGCCCGACTGGGAGTAGCCCGGCTCACGGCGGCGCGTAGCCGTCGAACCGGCGGACCGCGTTCGCGTACAGCAGGGCGGCGACGACCGCGCCGGCGACCGCCACCGCGGCGCCGACCAGCCACAACTGATCGAGACCGATCGCCTGAATCTGGGCCGCGACCTCGCGGAACTGCTCGCCGGCCGCCGCCAGCGCGCCGTCGCTCGATCGGCTGGCGAGTCCGAGCACCACCGCCGGCAGAAAGCCGAAGACGACCGCGAGCGCCGCCCGTGCGATCCGCGGGGCGACCACGAGAGCCGCGAGCCAGCCCGCGGGGAGTGCGGTCACCGCGATGTGGGCGATCACCGCGGTCATCCGGGGCGGAAGCACGTCGCGACTCTGGCCGACGCTGATCGCGCTGAACCGGGGCAGGGCCATCCCGATCGCGGGCGCGACCGCGACCGAGACGCACGTCGCGTACGCGGCCAGCGCGACCAGCCCGGCCCGCTCGGCGAGCCCGTACGGGGAGGCGAGGGTCGCCGCGCCGGTCGCGACGACCGCGATCGGCAGGCCGTAGACCGCCCCCGGCACCATCAGCCCGCGGACGAACTGGCGGCCCGAGACCGCCGTGAGCGTCACCGGCAACACCGCGCCCTCGTCGCCGAACGGGTTCATCGCGAACAGCGCGCCCGCGAGCCACGGCACCACGACCGCGGCGATCGGGGCGAGAAGCGCGCCGATCGCGCCCGACTGGAGCCCCGAGCTGATGATCGCGCTCCCGACCGCCAGCACGGGGAGAAACAGGAAGGTCAGCCGGTTTGGGTCCCGGCGGGTCCGGAGGAGCGCCCACTCGCCGACCCGCCGGACCGGGACCGAGACCGCCCGCGGGATCGCGAGCGGCGCGACGGCCGCCGCGAGCGCGTCGGGTCGGCTCGCGCCCGACGTCTCGGGGGCGGGACCCTCGGACTCTTCGACGCTCACGGGATCGGTGAACCAGAGCGAGACCGCGGTCCGCTCGACCGCGACGCCGCCCGCGGCGAGGATCGCGAGGCTCGCCGGTAAGACGACGAGCGTCCGGGTCTGGGAGCCGACGAGCGGCGTCCCGACCGCCGCGAGGTCGACGAACCACCCAACCGGGAGCCACGCGAGCCACGCCTGACTGACGCCGCCGAGCTCCGGGTAGAGAAACAGGAAGTACAGCCCCATCGCACCCAGCGAGGCCGCCGATCCCAGCACCGTCTTGTGACGGGCGACGAACCGCGAGGTCGCGACCAACAGCGCGACCGCGTAGCCGGCGGTCGACCCGACGACGACCGCGGTCGCGGTGAACAAGAGCGCCGCCGCCGGCACCGCCACCAGGCTGGCGACCGACTCGAACAGGTAGACCGCCGCCCCGGTAGCCACGAGGACCGGTAGCCCGAGGTAGGCGAAGATCCGGAGGGTCTCGGCGATCGCGAGTCCGGCCGCGATCGTGCGTGCCGAGACGGTCGTCAGCATCAGGGGCTCGGCGTCGACCCGGGTGCGGGCCGACGCCACACGCTGGCCGACCACGAAGACCCCGAACAGCCAGAACAGCGCGACGGTGCCCCGGAGCTGTGCGGGGAGCGCGAGCGCGTCGACCCCGCGAATCGCGTCGGCGAACACCACGACGAAGGCGCCGAGCGACGCCGACGGGATCACCACGCCGAGCGACATGAGCGCGAACCGGGCCTTGTCCGCCCAGATCGCCCGGACCGAGCGTCGGAACTCGAACAGACCCACGTCGAGGGCGTGGCGCGGCCACCCCGGCTCAGCCATCCGTCGCCTCCGCGCTCGCGTCGGCGGCGGGGTCGGTCGCCGTCAGGTCGAGGAACGCGTCTTCGAGCGTGCCTGTCGCGCCGGCCTCGGCCCGACGCGCGAGCGCGTCGGGGGCGTCCTCGGCGACGAGTCGGCCGTCGTAGAGGATACCGACCTCGTCGGCGACCGCCTCGACGACCGGCAGGATGTGGGTCGAGAGAAAGACCGTCGTCCCCGAGTCGGCGAGCCCGCGGATCATCTCCCGAATGGTGCGGGCGGCCCGCGGATCGAGCCCGGAGGTGGGCTCGTCGAGAAAGACCACGTCGGGGTCGTGGAGCACCGCCTGCACGTAGGCGACCTTCTGGCGCATCCCCTTCGAGTAGTCGGCGATCCGGGTCGCGGCGTCGTCGGCGAGATCGAGCTCCCCGAGGAGCCGGTCGATCCGGTCGCGGGTCGCGTCGTCGGCCATGCCGCGCAGGCCCGCGACGTATTCGAGTTGCTCGTAGCCGGTCGCCTGCTCGTACAGCGGGGGCTCTTCGGGCAGGTACCCGATGTGGGGACGGAGGCCGTCGCGGTCGGTGACGTCGACGCCCGCGACGGCGCCCGAGCCGCTGGTCGGGCGCGCGAGCCCGGTGAGCATCCGCATGGTGGTGGTCTTGCCGGCTCCGTTGGGACCGAGGAAGCCGTAGACGGTGCCCGCGGGGATCGAGAGGTCGAGTTCGTCGACCGCGAGGGTCTCCCCGTAGCGTTTCGTGAGCGCTGTCGTCTGGATCGCGGCCATCGTCGATCGTGTCCCACTATGGTTATCGGGCTGATAAAAGTCGGCGCTCCCGGGATCGGCGACCGCGCCCGGGTCGGTCCCGAAGGGGTAGCGATTAGTCGCTCGACTCCGAACCTCCCGCGCATGGAGACAACAGAGGCGTTCGTCGGACTGACGTGCGTCGACTGCGGCGAGACGTTCGACGCCGGGACCGCGACCCACCGATGTCCGGACTGCGACGGCATCCTCGACCCCGAGTACGACTACGAGGCGATCGAGCTGACCCGCGAGGAGCTCGACTCCCGGCCGTTCGAGTCGATGTGGCGCTACGAGGAGTTGCTCCCGTTCGCCCGGTCTGCGGCCGTCTCGATGGACGAGGGCGCGACCCAGCTCGTCGAGTGTCCGAGCCTCGCCGACGAACTCGGAGTCGGGCGAGTCCTGCTCAAAGACGAGGGGCGAAACCCCACGGGGACGTTCAAGGACCGCGGGCAGGCGGCCGCGATCACCGCGGCGGTCCAGCACGGCGCGACCGACGTGGCGCTCAACTCCGCGGGCAACGCGGGCCAAGCCGCCGCGGCGTACGCCGCCCGCGCCGACCTCGATTCGCACGTCTTTCTCCCCTCGCGGGCGGGGTTCACCAACAAGGCGATGGTCAACGTCCACGGCGGCGACCTCAACGTGGTCGAGGGCCGCATCGGTGACGCCGGCGAGGCCTACGCCGACGCGATGGCCGACCGCGACGACTGGTACTCGGTCAAGACGTTCGTGACGCCGTACCGCCACGAGGGCAAGAAGACGATGCTGTACGAGGTCGTCGAACAGAACGACTGGGAGGTGCCCGACGCGGTGGTCTACCCGACCGGCGGCGGGGTCGGGCTCGTCGGGATGCACAAGGCCGCGACGGAGCTTCGCGAACTCGGGCTGACCGACGAGCTCCCGGCGATGTACGCCGCCCAGTCGTCGGGGTGTGCGCCCGTGGTCGAGGCGTTCGAGGAGGGCAAAGACGTCCACGAGGTCTGGGAGGTCCCCGACACCATCTGTGGGGGCATCGAGATCCCCGACCCCGGCGCGAGCCCCATGATACTCGACGCGCTCCGGGAGAGCGACGGCGGCGCGGTCGCGACCAGCGACGAGGAGATCCTCGACAGCGCGATCGCGGTCGCCCAGCAGGAGGGCCTCGAGATGGGCGCGACCTGCGCGGCCGCCGCCAGCGGGGCGTGGGAGCTGGCGCGCCGCGGGGAGTTCGACGACGACGACACCGTGGTGTTGCTCAACACCGGCGCCGGCAACAAGGACGACGACGTGCTCCGGAGCCACCTGATGAGCAAGGGGATCTAGCGCTCGACGATCGCCGGGTTCTCACACTGGATCCACGCCTCGGGCGAGCCCTTCGACCGGAGTTCGAGTCGGCCGTCGTCGCGGTTTTCGGTGATGCGTCCGTTCGATTCGGAGTCGGACATGGCTTCACCGACGCCCGGGTTCCACATCGTTATTCGCCGTCTACCCTCGCGTCAGGCGGTCCGTTCCGAGGTCGAACGAACCGAAACAGTCAGTAAAAGTACAGCTCGAACTCGTCACCGCAGTTGCGACAGTCGACGCTCGTCCCCTTCAGGCGCTGGCCGTCGCCGAACGCCGCCGTCCGGTCGGTTGCCTCCGAGACGTCGACGGCGGGCGACTCGCAGTTCGGACATCCGATACTCGCGTCGGCTTTCGACATACCCCCACCGACGTCGGCCGGACCGTTAGTTATACGCCGTCTACGGGTCCCGACAGACCCGGCCCGCCGAATCGCACGACTCGCAGGTCGCCGGCTACCGGTCGACCCGTCGGGGCGTCGTCCCGGCCGACCGACCGCCTGAGTTCGCCCACACCGAACGCGAAGTGACGGACAGACAAATTTATACTTTAGACGAGCCTAATACGACCCACGAAGATGTTGAGCGACGTGATGGAGGACTATCTGAAGGCGATCTACACGCTCCAGACCGAGGACGGCGACCCGGTGGCCACCTCCGCCATCGCGGAGTACCTCGACGTGACCCCGCCCACGGTCACGAGCATGGTCGAGAAGCTCGAAGAGCGCGAACTCGTCGAGCGCGAGAAGTACAAGGGCGTCGAGCTCACCCCGGAGGGCGAGACGGTCGCGCTGGAGGTGTTGCGCCACCACCGACTGCTGGAGGCGTACCTGAACGAACACCTCGACTACGCGTGGAGCGAGGTCCACGACGAGGCCGACCGGCTCGAACACCACATCAGCGAGGAGTTCGAGCGCCGGGTCGCCGAGGCGCTCGGCGATCCCGAAGTCGACCCGCACGGCGATCCGATCCCGAACGCCGACCTCGCCCCGATCGAGGACGACGACACCACGCCCCTGAGCGACCACGGCGAGGGCGAGACTGTCGTCGTCGCCCGGGTGAGCGACCGCGACGACGAGGAGCTCCGATACCTCTCGGAGGCGGGCGTGGCGCCCGGCACCCGGCTGGAGGTCGTCGACGTCGCGCCGTTCGGGATGGTCACCGTTCGAATCCGCGGCGGCGAGGCCGCCCCCGACGACCGACGCGAGCAGAGCCTCCCCGAGTCGGTCGCGGCGTCGATCCGAGTCCGGAGCGGTGACTCCGAGACCGCGACTCCCGAATCCGGGGTGGGCGGCGCGTGACCGGCTGGCTCGAAATCGCGATCGTGGCGGCGGTCGCCCAGTTGGCGGTGTTGCCCGGCGAGAAAGTCCAGTTCATCATCGCCGGGCTCTCGACCCGGTTCCGGCCGATCGTCGTCGTGAGCGCCGCCGGCGCCGCGTTCGCGGGGTGGACCGCGCTAGAGATCCTGTTCGGACAGGCGCTCAAGAACGCGCTCCCGCCGAACGTCCTCGATGCGTTCACCGCGGTCCTCTTTTTCGCGTTCGCGGTCCTGCTGTGGCGGTCGGCGCCCGCCCGCGACGCCACCGGCGGGCTCGAATCCGACGGCGGGGTCGCGACGCTCTCGCCCGACGTCGACCTCCCGACCGTCTTCGGCCGGGACCTCTCGTCGTCGTTCGGCGGCTTCGTCCCGATCTTCCTGCTGATGGCCGCCGGCGAGTTCGGCGACAAGACCCAACTGGTGACGATCGGGCTGGCCGCCCGGTTCGGCGCGACCCCCGCAATCTGGGTCGGCGAGATGGCCGCCATCATCCCGGTGAGCCTCGCGAACGCCTACTTCTTCCACCGGTTCTCCGGTCGGTTCGACGCCCGGAAGGCGCACTTTTTCGCCGCCGCGCTGTTCGCGTTCTTCGCGGCCGACACCGCACTCGCGCTGGTGACCGGCTTCTCGGTCTGGGAGCAGATCGTCGGCGGGGTCTCGACCGCGGTCCTCGCGGCGGTCTGAGGTCGGCTCGGCCGACGCGTCTGCCGGTGTAGCAGGCCTTTTGACGGACGGGGGCCAACTCGTGACTCGTGCAACCGCTGGTCTCGGCGCTGGCAGGGGTCGCGCTCGGCCTCTCGCTGGCGGCCCCGCCCGGCCCGATGAACGCGATCATCGCCGAGGAGAGCGTCCTTCGCGGGTGGCGCTCGGGGTTCCGAGCCGGACTCGGCGCGATGTCCGCCGACGCCTGCTTTTTGATGCTGGCACTGCTCGGGGTCGTCGCGGTGGTCCGGGACGTGCCGGTCGTCAAGGGCGCGCTCTTCGCCGCGGGCGGCCTCCTGATGCTTTACTTCGCGTACGGCGCGGCCAGCGACGCCAGCGACGCCTTCACGGGCGACCCCTCGGACGTGGCCGACGATAGCAAGGGGTTCCAGAAGGCGTTCGTGCTCGCGCTCACCAACCCCTACCAGATCCTGTGGTGGCTGACCGCGGGCGTGAGCCTGCTCGATCCCGGGACCGTCTCGACCGACGCGCTCGGCGGGCTCACCGTCGCGACCGGGAGCCCGGTGATCGTCGTCGGGTTCTTCGCGGGCATCGCGGTCTGGATCACCGGCTTCCCCGCCGCGCTCGTCGCGGCTGGCCGTCGGGTGGACGCGCTCGCGCCCGTGGTCGCCTACGCGAGCGCCGCGGTGCTGGCGCTCGCGGGGCTCTCGTTCCTCTCGGAGGCGGTCGGGATCGCGACGTAGGCGCCGTCCGACTCGGCGCGGGCGCACGGGCTACGTGCGCGGCGGTCGGTTCGCTCGCCGCTGGTCGCGACGTCTCCCGGTCGCTCGTTAGCCGTGGCGAGATCGCGCCGCGCGGGAGCGATCGCCCCGAACTACGGCCGCTCGTAGCTCCGTGGCGAGGAGTCGGGCTCGTGGTCCATCTCGGGGACCTCGCCTTCGAGCCACTCGCGGAACCACTTGACCCGCTTGAGCCGCCGGTGGGCGATGCCCTCGGCGGTGTCGGTCTCGACGCGATCGGCCGCGTCCTTGCCCCGCTTCATCACCCGGTCGACCATCTCGGCGGCGTCCATGTGGGTGCGGGCCTCGTAGCCCATCCGGAGCAACATCAGCGCCGTCCCGTTGGCTCCGACCTTGTCGAGCAGGTCGGCCTCGATGAGACACTGGGTCTCTTTGGGCAGGTCGGTCAGGTCGCCCTGATAGGAGTGGTTCTCGACGGCCTTGCAGACCGCCTCGATGAACGATTCGGGGAAGTCGCCGTGAGTCTGGAGGTACTTCCGGGCGATCCGGGCGCCCTCCTCGGCGTGGACGTCCTGATCGGCGTCGAGTTTGGCGATGTCGTGAAACAGCGCGGCGACCCGCGCGACGTCCACGTCGGCGCCCTCCTGTTCGGCGATGGTCTCTGTGAGGTCGACCACGTTGAGGATGTGGTTGAACCGGTACTCCGCGGAGTGCCACGGGTACCACCGCATCCGACCGCCGCCCTCTTCGTTCTCGACGCTCGCCGCCAGATACTCGTAGACGAAGTCCTGCATCGCCTCGAACTCCGAGTCGGTGACGGGCGACTCCTTGATTTCAACGCCCACCGAACCACCCCGGTTGTCTGCGCTCGGTACTCATTCTTACTCGTATAAACGAATGATTGACTCTTTAGAGTTACGACGCCGCGATTCCGGGCGCTTCGCCGAGCGCCGCCTCGTCTCAGCCCCCTTACGGGCGATTCGCTCGGGGTCGATTGTGCGTGTGGTGTGTCACCGTCCCGTCAGGGCGCGGACGCTTCGATCGCCTGATCCGGTCCGACGCGATCCGACTCGGCCGCCCTTCGATCCCGGAGTCGCGGCTCGAACACTCGACCCCTACGCGTCGTCCAGCACGAACTCGATGCGTTCGGTGTCGGCGCCCTTCGACTCGCAGTCGGTGATCCGAATCCGGCCGATCTCCCCGAGGCTGTCGACGTGGGTCCCGCCGCAGGGACAGTAGTCGTAGTCTTCGATCTCGACCACCCGAAGCGGGTCGACGCTGTCGGGGATGAGATCGAGCAACGCCCGGCCGTCGTCGACCCGCCGCTCGGCCTCCTCCCGGGGGCGCTCGGCCTTCGTCACGGCGAGGTCGCGGGCGACGATCTCGTTGGCGGTCCGCTCGATGGCCTCGACGTCGTCCTCGGAGAACGCGACGGGTTCGAAGTCGATCCGCGACCGGTCGGCGTGGATCTGGTTGCCCGCGGTCTCGCCGCCGTACTCGTCGAGAACTACCCGCGAGACGACGTGCTGGGCGGTGTGCATCCGTCGGTGGGCCGCCCGGCGCTCGGCGTCGATCTCTCCGCGGACCGTCGCGCCCGACTCGGGGACTTCGCCCTCGATCTCCTCGACGTAGTGGCGAACGTCGCCGTGATTCTTCCGGACGTCTCGGACCGCCGCGTGACCGCCGTCCCACGACAGCGAACCCCTATCGGCGGGCTGGCCGCCGCCCTCGGGGTAGAAGTAGGTCCCGTCGAGGATCACGTAGTCGTCGGTCGCCTCGGTCACCGTCGCCTCGAACTCCGTCACGCCGTCTTCGTCGGGGAGGTAGCGCTGTTCGGTCATGGGCGGTCGGAGGGTTCGGAGGCAGTTAACTCATGGGTCGGCGGAAGCCGTTTTCGACGGCCGACTCAGCCGAGCCAGCCGTCGACCCGGCGCCGGAGTCTGGCGACCAGCGACGACCGGGCCGCGTCGTCCGAGCGTCCCGAGCCGTCGCCGCCGTCGGCGACCGCCCGACTGCGATTCGCGGAGCGATCGCGGGGCGTCGGTCGCGGACCTCCGCGGTGGCGCGGTCGGAACAGATCGCGGGTCGCCAGCCCGACCAGCGCCCCGCACAGTCGGGCCCAGACGACCGTTCGGGGTCGGCCGGCCCTCCGGACGGCGACGACACAGAGCCCCGCCGCGAGAACACCGGCTCCCGCGAGGAGGGTCAGCTCCATGCGTTCGAGCGCCGACGCCGGTCGGCCAAGCGGTGCGACGTTGTGGAGAGGACCATGCACGCGAAACGACGGGACCGAGCGGCTTTGTTATGGGTCGGCTGGCCGTCGAATAGCGGCGGGCTGAAATCGGGGTAATCGAGGTCTACCAAATCCATGCGGCGTCGATCGAGGACGTCTCGCTCGCACCGACGCTACGGAGTCCGGCCGGGACGTCTCGGCGACGTGCGATCTGTTCCGAGAGCCTTCGGTGGCGTTCGGCGTCCCGGATGGAAAATGACGGCTCTTATACACGTATATCCTGCTTGCGGTGTTACTCGCAGCAGAAGTAGTCCCGGGCGGATTCGAACCGCCGTCATAGGCTCCAAAGGCCCATATGATTGGCCACTACACCACGGGACTCCTCGCGTCACTCGTCGTCCCGTGACCCTCGAGAATCTATCGATTCTCTCGACACCACGGGACTGCAGTCCACCCTAGCGCCAAGAAACACTTGAACGTATCGCAATCGGCGGCCGCGATCGGTCAGTCCGCCTCGCCCTCCGGGACGAGTTCGGCGCACATGTCCGCCTTCGGATCGAAGCAGTCGGGACACTGGGGCTCACGGTCGATGATGGTGTCGAGTCGCTCGGCGACCGTCTCGTCGATGACGCTCTCGAGGGCCTTGGCCTCGCTCGGGAACTCCTCGACTTCGAGGACGTTGTGGAGGAACCGCTCGATGATGCAGTAGGTCTGGAGCGCCTCGCGGGCGTGTTCGATCCCCTCGTCGGTGAGGCTGACGCCTTTGTACTTCTCGTGGTCGGCGAGCCCGCGATCTTGGAGCTTGCCGATCATCTCGTTGACGCTGGCGGGGCTCACGTCGAGGCGGTCGGCCAGCGCGCCGGTCGACGCCGGGCCGTTTTCCATTCGCTGGACGAGGTAGATCGCTTTGAGATACTGATCTGCCGTGTTCATGCTCGGTCCTCCATAAATTCGGTCACTTCCTCGACGCCTTCGGCCTCTTCCGCCCGGATCTCCTTCAGCGTGGCGAGCAGTTCCTCGCGGTCGAGCGCGAACGAGGCCTCGCTGGCTTCGATCGCTTCGATCAGGTCGTCGTAGAACTTGTACGCGGTCTCCTCGCCGTTGAGCTGATCGTAGAGGACGCCGTCGAAGTCCTCCGGTCGCGTCTGGGCGTACTGGGCCTCGACCAGCGCCTCGACCTCCGCTAAGGGCACCGGATCGGCGTCGAGCCGGTCGATCAGGGCTTCGAGGCGCTCGCGGTGGTCGGCCGACTCCTCCCGGGCGTCGGCCAGCAGGGTTTCGACGTCCGCGTCGCGCTCGTCGGCCGACAGCGTCTCGTAGTGACGCGCCGCCCGCACCTCGACGACTTCCTCCAGAACCACGCCGATCTGGAGCAGGCGAGCGAGCTGGTGGTCGTTCGAGACGCGGTTGCCGACGCTCACGCCGACCACCCGCGCTCGAACGTCGATACGTCAGTCATCGTGGATAGCTCGGATTCTCGGGGACTTAACAGATGTGGTTGTCGGCGGTTTCGGGCCGAACGGCGTCGGACCGTCGAGAGCGGGCCGCGTCGGCTACCGGAGCCGGGCCGCGACGTTCGCTTCGAGGTCCTCGCGCAGTTCCTCGACCTCGACTTCCTCGAGGACCGGGACGAAAAAGCCCTCGACCAGCATGTTCCGCGCGGACCGGTCGTCGACGCCCCGCGAGGTCATGTAGAAGAGATCTTCCTCGTCTATCTGGCCGACCGTCGCCGAGTGGCTCGCCTCGGTGTCGTGGTTGTTGATGATGAGCTTCGGCGAAGCGTCGGCCTCGCTGGTGTCCGACAGCATCAGCGTGTTCTCGCGCTGGTAGGAGTTGGTGTCCCAGGCGTCGCGACCGACGTCCTGGACGCCCTCGTACACCGACCGGGCGTCGTCGTCGAGCACGCCGCGGGTCACCAGATCGGCGGTCGTGTGGGCCGTCTTGTGCCACACGCGGGCCGCGATGTCGAAGTGCTGGTCGTTGTGCCCGAAGAAGGCCCCGACCGTCTTGGTCTCCGAGCCCTCGCCGTTGAGTTCGGTCTCGACCGAGGACTTGGTGAGCCGCGAGCCGAGGTTGCCCTCGACCCAGTTGACCGTGGCGTAGTCGTCGGCGTCACCGCGCTTGAGCGTGTAGTTGTACGTCTCCTCGTCGAGATTCTGGAGCGAGCCGTACTGGACGTGGCTGTTCTCGCCCGCGGCGACCTCGACGATGCCGCTGTAGTACTGCTCGCCGTCGGCCGACTCGCCGGTGTCCTGACGTTCGAGGATCGTCGCCGAACTCGACTGCTCGGTGACCACCAGCGTGTAGTTGAACAGCGACTGGGAGTTCTGGGTGGTCCGGATCGTCACGTCCTCCGCGTCGACGTTCTCCGGGACGTGAACGACCGTGCCCGTGCTGAACAGCGCGGTCGAGAGCGCAGTCAGATAGTTCTCCTGGGGGTCGATGACCGACCCGAAGTGCTCTTTCAGGAGCGGTTCGTGTTCGTCGACCGCGTCCGCGAACGGGAGGACGTCGACCTCGTCGGGACCGACCTGGTCTTTGTCCTCGGCGGCGTTCAGGGGGTCGACGAAACTCTCGTAGTCGAGCCCGTGGAGGTTGGTCCAGTCGCGGCCCGGCGTCCGGATCACGTCGGGCATCTCCAGGTCTTCGAGCGCGTCGAGCGCGTCGAGACGCACGTCGAGGAGCCACTGGGGCTCGCCCAGCGACTCGGAGATCTCCCGGACGGTGTCCTCCGAGATCGTCTCGTGGACTTGCGTCGCAGTCATCCGAGGCTCCCCTCCATTTCGAGTTCGATGAGCCGATTGAGTTCGACCGCGTACTCGATCGGGAGTTCCTCGGTGATGGGTTCGATGAACCCCGAGACGATCATCTGTTTTGCGTCGTCGTCGTCGAGCCCTCGGGACTGGAGGTAGAAGACGTCCTCGTCGCCGATCTTCCCCACCGTCGCCTCGTGGGCTACGTCGACTTTCGACTCGTCGATCTCCATGTACGGCATCGTGTCCGACGTCGACTCGTTGTCGAACATCAGAGCGTCACACTCCACCGACGTCGAGGAGTGTTCGGCCCCCTCCGAGATGTGGACCAGCCCCCGGTAGTTGGTGCGCCCGCCGTCCTTGCTGATGGATTTGGACTCGATCGTCGAGTTCGTATGCGGCGCGTTGTGATAGACCTTCGCGCCGGTGTCGATGTTCTGGCCTTCGCCTGCGAACGCGATCGAAATCTGGTTCGCCGACGCGCCTCGGCCCTTCAGCACCGAACACGGGTACAGCATCGTCGCCTTCGACCCCATGCTTCCGGACACCCACTCCATGCGCCCGCCCTTCTCGACGAGCGCGCGCTTGGTGTTGAGGTTGAACGTGTTCTTGCTCCAGTTCTGGACGGTCGAGTACTGAACGTGAGCGTCCTCGCCCACGAAGACCTCGACGCCGCCGCTGTGGAGATTGTGACTGCCGTACTTGGGCGCGCTACAGCCTTCGATGTAGTGGACCTCGCTGCCCTCTTCGGCGATGATGAGGGTGTGTTCGAACTGGCCCATGCCCTCCGAATTCATGCGGAAGTACGCCTGGACGGGCATTTCGACGGTGACGCCCTCGGGAACGTAGACGAAACTGCCGCCACTCCAGACGGCGCCGTGGAGCGCGGCGAACTTGTTGTCCGACGGGGGGACACAGGAGGTCATGAAGTACTCCTTCACTAACTCTTCGTGTTCGCGGACGGCCTCGTCCATGTTGCAGAACACGACGCCTTTCTCCTCCCACTGTTCTTGCATGTTCTGGTAGACGACCTCGGACTCGTACTGAGCGCCGACCCCGGAGAGGGCCTTGCGCTCGGCCTCGGGAATGCCGAGTTTTTCGAAGGTGTCCTGGATGTCCTCGGGGAGGTCGTCCCAGCTGTCGGCGCCCTCGCGCTTGTCGACGTCGGGGCGGATGTAAGGGACGATCTCTTCGATGTCGAGTTGGGTGAGGTCGGGCTGGCCGGGCCAGTCGGTGGGCAACGGCATGTTCTGGTAGTGCTCGAGCGCACGCAGGCGCCGGTCGAGCATCCAGTCGGGCTCGTCTTTGTCCTCGCTGATCAGCCGCACGACCTCCTCGGTGAGGCCCTTGCCGGACTTGACCGCGGAGCTCTCCTCTTTTTTGAACTCGAAGCGCTCCTCGGTGTTGGTCTCTTGTAGGTGGTCTTGGTCTGAGCTCATGATGATTTAGGCGGTCTCGTAGGCTTCTTCGCGAACCCAGTCGTACCCCTCGTCTTCGAGTTTCTCGGCGAGCTCCGCGCCGCCGCTTTTCGCGATCTCGCCGTCGAGCATGACGTGAACGTGGTCGGGCTCGACGTAGTCGAGGATGCGCTGGTAGTGGGTGATCTGGAGGATGCCGGTGCCCTGCTCGTCGCGCAGGGCGTTGATGCCCTTCGAGACGTCCTGAAGGCGGTCGATGTCGAGCCCGGAGTCGATCTCATCGAGCACGGCGACAGACGGCTCGAGGATCGCGGCCTGAAGCACTTCGTTTTGCTTCTTTTCGCCGCCGGAGAACCCCGCGTTGAGGTACCGCTGGGCGAATTTCTCGTCCATGTCGAGCAGTTCCATCTTCTCCGAAAGGAGCTGCTGGAACTCCGCGACGCCGACCTCGCCCTCGTCGGCGGGGCCTTCCATCGGGCTGGTGTCGTAGCCCGCCTCGTCTTCGTCCTCGTCCTCGTCGGCACCCTCCTCGTCCTCGAAGAGCTCCTCGCGCTCTTCGAGCTTGGCGTTCAGCGCCTGCCGGAGGAAGTTGACCATCGTGACGCCCTCGATCTCGGCGGGGTACTGGAAGCCGAGGAAGACGCCGAGCGCGGCTCGCTCGTTGGGCTCCATCTCGAGGAGGTTCCACGTCCGCTTGTCGTCGGGGATCTCTCCGTCGACGTCGGCGTCGTCGAGGTGGATGAGCACCTCGCCCTCGGTTACCTCGTAGGCGGGGTGGCCGGCGATGACTTTCGCGGTCGTGGACTTCCCGCTGCCGTTCGGTCCCATGAGAGCGTGGATCTCGCCCGATTCGACTTCGAGGTCGACGCCGTTGAGAATCTTCTCGTCGGCCTCGACGACCTCAGCGTGTAGATTTTTGAGTTGTAGCGTTGCCATGTTAGGTTCAC
Source organism: Halorussus marinus (assembly GCF_004765795.1). Classification (GTDB taxonomy): domain Archaea; phylum Halobacteriota; class Halobacteria; order Halobacteriales; family Haladaptataceae; genus Halorussus; species Halorussus marinus. The sequence goes on along the minus strand of NZ_SBIV01000001.1, from coordinate 338,626 downwards.
CTAAGACGTTCGGAGAATGGGTCAGGCGACCCATAATACTTTCGCATTCCCACGTAAATGGTTTTCTTCGAGTGAAAATAAATTTCCCGAAAACGGAAACGCCCGCGGGGAGCCGATCCGCGGTCGGCGAGCGCGCCCGGGCTCAGACGAAACTCCCCAGCCCGGTCTGTTCCTGGCCGGTCTTGACCTCGTTCCACGAGATGTCGAGGGCTTCGAGGATGCGCTCGATCGGCCCCTTCAGGGTCTTGTCGAGCATCTTGTCCCAGTCGATCTCGAACTCCTCGGGGATCTGGTCGGCGTACTCGAAACAGATCACGTCGGGATCGCGCTTGAACTCGCCGTACAGCGGGTCCGTCCGGGCGTCGAACCCCTCCTCGGCCTCCAGTCGCTCGAAGAACGAGGGGTGGACCTTCTCGAGGTAGAGGCGCTTTGGCTTGCTCCCGCGCTGGAAGTTGGTCCCGAGCAGTCGGTTTGCGTACTTCGCGCCCCGGACTTGGGCGGTGTCGGTGTCGTAGTTGTCGAGGCGCTTGCCGATGCCGCCGGGGATGCCGACGTCGTCGAGGTCGACGTTCCCGGCCTGATAGTCGGCGATCACGTCGTGGACGTACTCTTTGACGTCTTCGACGTCCTCGCCGTGGACGATCATGTCGATGACGTCTTTCTGGACCTCCTTGGTGATGGGCGCGATGTCCGAGCGCTTGTACTCGAAGCCGGTGATGTCGATGTCGTCGACGTCCTTGCCCTCCTTCCAGACGATGTGGCCGGCGTAGCGTTTCTTCTTGCCCGCCTGGAAGAACCGCCGGTAGAGCTTCTCGAACTCGATCTGGAAGCGGTGTTCCTCGGCGTTGAGTTCCCCGAGCGCGAAGTCGTCGTAGGCCTCGTTGATGTGGTCCTCGATCTCGAACGACTGGTCGAGGGCCTCCTCCCTGTCGACGTCGCCAAGCTCTAACATGACGCTGTCGGTGTTGTGGAGGACGATACCGCCGAGCGCGTCGACAAAATTCTCGTTGTCCGCGACGCTGAGGTCATAGACGTACCCATCGTGCTCTGCTTCGGTCAAAACGGGATCGCGTCCAGATCGGTAGTAGTCGCAGGTTCGAATAGTGTACGAGCCCTTCGCGTCGCGATACTTGAGAGAGTGCTTCTCGCCGCGCTGGGTGAGCAACATCGAGAGACCGGCAGCCAGTTCACGACTCACCGTCTCGAAGTCGAAATTCCGGTCACAGTAGTCCTCGGAGTAACGGGGGAACTCCCGGGAGCCGTCGCCTTCGACGACCGTTTCGAGGAACACGTCCTGTTTCGACTCGGAGAGGTGGAACACGAACGACGGGACACGCTTTCCGCGAGACGTCTGTCCCGCGAATTCGCGGAAGAATACCGCCGAAAGTTCGTTCATCATCTGTAGCTTCCGGGTACTATCGTCGTACGTGACCGAATCATTGGCGTCGTCCGTCACGTACTCGACCGTCCGCTCGTCCCGGGTGTCGCTCGCCACGACACTCGCAGTCGCCCCGTCGAACAACCGCTGGTAGTCGTTCCGTAGCTGTTCGAGCCACTCCGGGTCCGACTCCGCGATGCTCGCGCCGAACTTGTCGGACGTGGTCTCGGCCGTCGATGCGCTCCCCTCGGGAACGTACGCGCCGAGCAGTCGGAGTAGCGCCTCGCCGTCCTCGCTATCGAGGTCGATGTAGCGCTGGACGGTAATCGTCTTGTCGAGGCCGCTGTGATGGCCGTGCCCGAACCACACCCGCTCGTCGTCCGCGTGAACTCGCTTCGTCTTCGTCGTCGTTCCGCCCGTTCCTCGACCGTCTTCGTACTCCCGTTCGTACCCTTTGAGAACCTCGTACACGTCGATCTCTTCGCAGGCTTCGACGTTCGGTACGTCCGGTACGCGCAGCGGCTCCTCAACGGCTTCGGGCGTCGCTTCGACGAGTTCGCCGTCGTCTTCCACGACGTACGAGTGATCGCGCGTCGTGACCGATTCGCCGAACTTGTGCTGTAGCTTGACGACGGGTTTGTCCGTCTCATGACGGATAGCCTGCTGGATCGGTTTCCACTCGGTCTCCCCGACCTCGTTGACGGACAACGCGTCCCATCCGTCGAGCGTTCCGACATCCTTCGGAGACGCGACGCTGGCAACCGGACCGCCGTCGGCGGTGATGAGAATCTCGTCGGCCGCTGTCGGAGTGGCGCGTTCGAACAGGTCCTCGATAGGCAGGATACGTAGGTTTCCACCGGGGTCCCGAACGACTACGGGGCGCTCGCCTGTGACGCTGTCCCCATACGCCACCTCGTACCCCATCTCGGTCGCGGTCTCCTGCGTGTACTCGATCACGTCGCGACCGGTCGCCGTGATGGCGGCGGCCGCCTCCTTGTCGTAGAGGCGGAACCGATCCCACCCCGAAACGCCGTAGAGTGAGTTCATGATCACCTTCACCGCCGCCTGCTGGCGGTTGTACCGCTCGTACTCCGGCGTGTCGGGGTCGTGCTCGTCGCGCAGGGCCTTCTTTTCCTCGCGCTCGTCGAGGGTCTCGTCGATGATCTCCCGGATGATGCCGTCGGGGTCCTTCCGGAAGTGGGTCCCCGTCGGCGCCCGGTAGGTCTCGCCGTCGTACTCCTCGGGGTCGACTTTGGTCTCCGGGGAGGCGTTGATCGTGGTCATCGACATCGGGTAGAGGCTCTTGAGGTCGAGCACCGTCACGTTCTCTTTGACCCCGGTGATCGGCTCGAACACCGCCCCGCCCTCGAAGTCCTCGCTCTCCTGTTTGCCCTTCGAGGGGAGCGCGAACTCCCCGTGGGCCTTCTGGAGGACGTACACGTCGACCGCGTCGCCGGGCGTGGTGGCGTCTTCGAGCTTACAGCCCACGAACGACGCGACCTCCTCCCAGAACGAGACGATGTCCTGCTTGCGGTCGAGTTCGACGCACAGCTCGACGTCCCGGAGGTTGTACTCCAGCAGGCGTTCGGGGTCGTCCTCCCAGAGGTCGCCGATGTCGCCGGGGTACCGCTCCTTGCCGACGCCGAGTTCGACCTCGCCGACGGCGTCGAGCCGGTAGGAGTCGAGTTCCGAGCGCTGGGTCCGCTTGTACGCGTACAGCAGGTCGAAGACGACCCGGCCCTTCACGGTGGGGCCGCCCCAGTCGGAGTCCCACACCTCGTTCACCCGCGAGAGCCGATCCGAGTCGAGGTCGTACTCGTGGGGGCCGGCGAGAACGTCGAGTCGGTCGACGAGGTAGGGAGCGTCGAAGTCCTCGAAGTTCCAGCCGGTCAGGACGTCCGGGTCGGTCTCCTCGATGTAGTCGAGGAACGCCGCGAGCATCGCGCGCTCGTCGCCGAACGTCCGCACCTCGACGTCGACGGCCTCGATCGGGTCGTAACCGTCGAGCGTCTCGGGGGCTTCGGCGTCGCCTTCCGGGGCGTCGTAGAGCCACGCCACGTACTCGTCGCGGTAGGAGTCGAAGCTGGTGAGACAGACGATCGGCTCCTCGCCGTCCTCGGGGAACCCAGACCGGTCGTCGACCTCGATGTCGAAGTAGCTGACACGAGGGCTTGCCTGTACCTCGACGGGGTCGACCGCGTCGACGTCGTCGTGGAAGTGCAGATCGCCGTCCTCGTCGCGACGCTCCGGGACCCGGATGCCGCTTTTCACCCCCTTGTCGATGAGAAACCGGTTCGGGAACAGGATGTCGGCCTCGTAGTGGTCGAAGTGGTCCCGGACGTTCCCCACGTCGCGGGGCGTCTGGCCGACGATCTTGGTGAGCCGTTCGCCCCGGATGCTCTCGTAGGGCTCGCCGTTCTCGTCGGTCTCTTGGCTGTCGAGTAGCCGGTCGAACTCCTCTTCGGGCGGAACGTCGAGCGAGTCGGTCGGCGCGTAGAAGTACGGCTCGAACCCGTGGACGTGGAGGTGTTCGAGGTCGTCGTCTTCGGTCCGGCCGAAGACGTGGACGACGACCGTCTCGTCGTCGCCCGACCCCTCGATAGTGTAGTCGACCTGCGTCACCGAGAGTTCGACGCGGCCGGTCGCCTCGGGTAGCCAGTCGTCGGCGTCGACGACGGCGTCGGCGTCCTGCCGGTCGCCGCCGGCGACCGCCCGGGCCTCGGCCTCGGCGTCGCGGTCGGGCTCGGCGCCCGCGGAGAAGTCGCTTAATTTCGCGTCAGACCCCGGATTGCTCATGTATCCCGGGTTTGGCGCTTTCGGGTAAAAACCCTCTCTTTCCGAGCCCCTCCGGAGATGTCTGAGGGAAAGACATATACCATGTTACCACATACCACGCTTGTGGTGACGCCAATGTCCGACCACGCCAACCCCGGCGACGAGCTGGACCGTGCGGAAGCCGCGCTTCCCGAAGCCGACGCGCAGGCGGAGGCGACGATCGAGGCGTACGAGACGGACGAGGGCGTCGTATTCTACGACTCCCGAAATCCGCTGGCGTGGTTGAAAGCGGGCGAGCCGCTCACCCTGACCGAGCAGGCGTAGCCGACTCCGAACGCTTTTCCCCGCCGCTTGCCGAACCCCTAGCCGTGCCGAGCGACGACTCGACGACCCAGCCGGACGCCGACGGCGAGCCGACCCCGGACGCCGACCTGCGCCCGGACGACCCGGCCGCGGACGTCGCACCCGAGATCCCGCAAGCGCCCGACCTCACCGACGACGAGCCCGGCCTCGCCGAGGAGCTCGGCTTCGGCGGGGCGGAGGCGTCGACGGAGTCGGAGCCGTCGGTCGACTCGGAGCTCGCGACCCGGTTCTGGTCGCTGGCGCTACTTTTCAACCTCGCGCTCCTCGCGGCGAGTCTCGGCCTGCTGTTGATCGGGTTCGAGCGCCGGTGGACCGTCGGAGGCGGCCTGCTCGCGGTCGGCGTCTTCGCGTTCGTCCGCGGGTGGTACCGCTACCGCTCGGTCCGGAAAGACTAACTCCGACAGCCCCCTACCACCGGCCATGCGAACGGTCCGGGACGAGTCGGGCGACACCTACCTGCTCGTCAAAGAGTCCGGCGACGCCTGCAAGCTACGGGATCCGGAGACGGGCGCCGAGAGCCACCGACCGGCCGACGAACTCGACCCCGTCGACGGCGAGTCGCCGCTGGCGACCGCCTCGCGGGCGATCCCGGCCCCGGCCCGCCGGATTCTGACCGCGGTCCCCGACGAGCGGGCGCTCGGCCTGCTGGTGGAACTCGGCGAGCGCGGGCCGCTCCCGGTCCGGCACCTGCTCGACGCCGCGGACCTCTGTGAGAGCGATCTGCTCGGTATCCTGACGGAGTTTCGGGCGGCCGGACTGGTCGAGGAGCGACGGGTCGGCGGCGAGCGGGGGTACGCCACGACCGACCGCGGCGACGAGGGGCTGGCCGCACTCCGAAACTAATCGGCGGCTTCCAAGGCCGCCTCGCGACGCTCGACGGTCGAGCGGTTCGACACGGAGTCTTTCTCGACCCGCACCAGGTCGTCGGCGGCCGCGACCAGTTCGTCGTCGTGGCTCACGACCACGATCTGCTCGACGCCCAGATCCCGCATCGACTCGACCAGCTCGACGAGCTGGGAGACGTGGCCCGAGTCGAGGAAGACGGTCGGCTCGTCGAGGATGAGCGGCGGCATCGGCGCGCCGCCCTCGATCCCCTCCGCGAGCAGGCGGTAGATCGCACACCGGAGGCTGAGGTTGAACAGCGCGCGCTCGCCGCCCGACAACTGCTCGGGGTCGAGTGGCTCGCCGTCCTTCTGGTAGACGGTGAGCTCGTACTCCCCGTCGAGCTCGATGCGGGCGTACGAGTCGTTCTGGTAGATCAGATCGAACACCTCGTTGAGCATCTCTTCGAGGTGGTCGACGTTGCGCTGGCGCAACTCGGCCCGCAGGTCGCCGTACATCTCCTGGAGGTCGACGGTCTCCTCGCGGAGCGACTCCAGCGACGCGACCCGCTCGGCCACCTCCTCGCGGCGCTCGCGGAGGCTTTCGAGCTCGCCGATCTCGCTTTTCACGCCGCCGATCCGGCTCTGGAGGTCGTTTCGCCGATCCCGAAGCTCGTCGAGCTTCGCCTCGACCTGCTCTAAGTACGTCTCGGCGCGCTCCTTGTCCTCGCGGGCCGAGGCGACCTTCTGCTCGTCGTACTCCTCGCGGAGCCCCGCCCGTCGCTCGCGCTTGTCGGCGAGGCGCTCGCGGCGCTGGTCGTTCACCGCTTCGAGGCTGGCGCGCTTCTCGCGGTGGCGCTCGATGTCGGCCTCGGCGTCGGCGACCCGCTCGCCGAGCGATCGAATCTCCTCGAGGCGCTCGCGCTTGTCGGCGAGCTCCTCGCGCTCGGCTTCGAGATCTTCGACCGTCTCGCGGTGGGCCTCGGCCTTCTCGCGGAGCTGGTCGGCGTCCGTGCGCTTCTCGTCGGCTTCGGCCTCCAGTTCCTCAGCTTCCTCGCGGAGCTGGTCGGCGTCCGCGCGCTTTGCCTCGACGGCCTCGGCCTTCGTCTCGACGAGCTGTTCGACGTTCTCGCGGTTGGTCTGCAACGAGTCGACGGTCTGTTCGGCCTCCCTGAGCCGCTCGGCCGCCTCGACGTCGGCCTCGATCTCCTCGCGGTCCTCGCGGACCGATTCGAGCTCTGCTTCGAGCGATTCGACGCGCTCGCGCTCCTCGTCCAGCGAGTCGACGTGCGGGGAGCCGTCGACCGGCTGGCCACATTCGGGACACTTGCCCGCTTCGAGGAGCTCCTCGGCCTCGGCGACGCTGTCGCGGGCGCTCGCGAGCGCCGCGGTCAGCTCCTGCTCGCGCTCGCGGAGTTCCTCGCGTTCGTCTCTTAGACGTTCGAGTCGGTCGGCGGCGGCGCCGAACTCGACCGGCGCGTCGTCGAACGTCGCCTTCTCGGCGTCGATGTCGTCGCCGAGCCGGTCGAGCTTCTCGCGGGACTCCGCGAGGTCTCGCTCGGCCTCGTCGGCCTCCGCTTCGAGTTCGTCGGCGTCCGCGCGCTTGCTCTCGGCCCGCGACTCGAACTCCGCGGCCCGGTCGGCGAGGTTGTCGGCCTGATTGGCGAACATCTGGGCCTGGGTCTCCGCGTCGCCGAGCTCCGAGGCGAGCGTCTCGTCGCGCGCGTCGAGGGCTTCGAGGCGGGCCTCGATCGCCGTCTCGTCGGTCGCCTCGACCTCGGTTTCGGCCGACAGCGACTCGATCTCGGCTTCGAGGTCCTCGACGGTCTCCCGGAGCTCGCGCACGCGGTCGGCGTGGTCGGTCCGCTCTTTCTCGGTCGCTGAAATCTCGTCCTCCAGCTCCTCGACGTCGGCCTCCAGCGATTCGAGCTCCTCGCGTTTCTCCTCGTAGGAGTCGAGCACCTCGGTCGCCCGATCGCGGGTCTCGCGGGCGGTCTCGCGGTTGTCCTCGTACTCCTCGATGTCGGCTTCGACCGAGTTCAGGTCGGACTCGAGTTCGTTGAGCCGGCCGTGGAGGTTCTTGTCTTCTTTCTCGGCGATCTGGTCGTCGATACCCGAGAGGCGCTCGCGCTTGCCGTCGAGCACGCTCTTGACCCCGAGCCGGGCGTCGCTGGCGCGCTCGCGGTACTCCTCGAGTTTCCCGAGCTGGAGGAGGTCGTCGATCATGTCCTGGCGCTGGGCGGGGGTCGCGTTGATGAGCTTGTTGACCTCGCCCTGCCGGACGTACGCGCAGTTGACGAACGCCTCGGAGTCCATCCGGAACAGCTCCGCGATCGTCTCCCGAACGTCGGTCGCGCCCTCGATCGTGTCGTCGGGCGTTTCGAGCACGCACTCGGCGGTCTTGGCGCGCTCGCCGGTCGCGCGGATCCGGCGGCGGACGTGGTAGCCGCCGCCCTCGTGGGAGAACCACAGTTCGATCTCGGCCTCGTCCTCGCCGAGCGTCACCACGTCCTCGAGCGTCCGGTCGAGCGCCTTCGCGCCGTACAGCGCGAAAAAGCAGGCTTCGAGTAGCGAGGACTTTCCACTGCCGTTGAGCCCGTGGACGACCGTCACGCCGGCGTCGAGCCGGAGGTCGGCGTCGGCGTAGCACTTGAAGTTCCGGAGGCGGACGCGGTCGAACTTCACAGGTACTCCTCCATCGAGCGCTGGTCGTCGCCGGCGTCGGTCGGCTCGCTATCTCGGGTCGCGTCTCGGTCGGCCCCATCTCCGTCCGGGGCGTCTGCGGGGCCGCCGTCGGCGGCCGCGGACGACCCGGCGTCCGGGGCGGGACCGACGCGCTCGGACTCGGACGGTTCGGCGTCGCCGTCGGCCGCGTCCTCGTCGTCGGGCGGCTCCTCGGGTGCGGCCTCGAACGCCGAGCGTTCGCCGTCCTCGATCAGCGCCGTCACCCGGTTCTGTACCGACTCGCGGACGTTCGCGTCCGCGACCGTGCTCGCTCGCACGGTCTCGTCGATCCCGCGGGCCGCCTCGCTCAGACCCAGATCGCGCACGCGCTCGCGGACCGCGTCGTCGGGGTCCGCGAACGAGACGTCGAGAGACTCGCCGTCCTCGCCGGTCTCGCGCCGGTCTTTGACGCGGACGACCAGCGCGCCCGCCTCGAGCGCGAACTCCTCGACCCGGGCAGGAGTCACGTCCTCGCCCTCGCCGTCGATCTCGACGACGGCGACCGCGCCGTCGAGGTCGCGCTCGCGGATCGCCTCGCGGACCCGCTCGATCCCCTCGCTCTCGCCGAGGTCGACCGAGACGTACGTGAAGTCCCGGGTGACGTCGAGCCCCCGGCGGGCGATCGTCACCTCGCCGTCGAACTCGACGATGTTGTACCCCCGGTCCTCGCGCTCGGCGGTGCTACAGCGCTCGGTCGACCCGCAGTAGGTGACCCACGTCTCGGCCACCTCCTTGACACCGGGGTCGTGGTTGTCGCCCAGCAACATCGCGTCGAACGCGACGTTCGACTCGGCCAACACCTCCCGGGCGTCCCAGTCGCCGACGTCGAACGGCTCGAACAGGCCGTGGCTCACCAGCGCGGCGTGGGGCTGGTCGTGGTCGGCGAACGCGTAGTCGAGGTCCTCGCGCTTGGCCTTCGGGACGTGATCGAGGCCGTAGAAGGCGGTCTCGCCGACGACCTCGGGCTCGTCGCCGAGTCGGGTCGCCAGCCCGAGCATCTCGAAGAGGTCGAGCCACTGGCGCCCGCGGGTGCCCTCGTGGTTGCCGACGATGGCGAGAAACGGGATGTCGGCCGCCCGGAGCTTCCGGAGAATCGAGATGGTGCCGTGGAGCGCCGAGAGGTCGGGCCGACGGTCGTGGAACAGGTCGCCGGCGTGGACCACCGCGTCCACGTCCTCGGCGACCGCGTCGTCGACCACCTGCTCGAACGCGTCGAGGAAGTCCTGGCGTCGCTCGGGCGAGTGGTACTGGCGGTAGCCGAGGTGGGTGTCCCCCGTGTGTATCACCCGTGTCATCGGTTCGGGGTTTGCGTCGGGGGGCTAAAGGCGTTGTGCGACGGGGCGGGCGCGGCCCCAGCCCCGGTTCGGGCCCGCCTGCCCAGCGAGAGAAGACGAGGGCGACCCCGAGAGCCCGCTACTCCAGATCGAGCGTGTAGAGGCGCTTGCGAGCGTCCGAGAACGAGAACCGCGAGTCGACGAGTCCCTGCTCGTCGAGTCGGTTCAGCGCGTACCGGACGGTTCGGTCGGGAAGGAGCGACTCCTCGGCGATCTGGCTCTGGGTCAGGGTGTCGTTGTACTCCAGTACCTTGGCGACCAGCTTGGCGCTGGGCGGCAGGTCGCGTATCGACTCGGAGGCGTCCTCCCCGGTGAGCTGACTCTTCTCGGTTCCCGCGGTCTCTGAGGTACTCATGTACCACCACCTTTTGCATACAGTATAATAATATTTCCCCTTCGTTCGTATTACTATAGGGTATTCTACCGGTCGGCCGACCGCGCCGCCTGCGGCGGGTCCGACGTGCGTCACACCCACCCGAAGCCTCTTATGAGACAGGCACCTAGACCGGCGTGATGACCGACACCGTCGAAGACGTCGATCTCCCCTACGACGAGGAGAGCGCGTCACAGAAGGACAAGATCGAGGCGTTACAGGAACGCCTCGAGGTCCTCGAGTCGCAGAACGAGGAGATGCGGGACAAGCTCCTCGACGCGAACGCGGAGAACAACAAGTACCAGCAGAAGCTCGAACGGCTGACCCACGAGAACAAGAAGCTCAAGCAGTCGCCGCTGTTCGTCGCCACCGTCCAAGAGATGACCGACGAGGGCGTCATCATCAAACAGCACGGCAACAATCAGGAGGCGGTCACCGAGGTCACCGACGAGATGCGCGCGGAGCTCGAACCCGACAGCCGGGTCGCGGTCAACAACTCCCTCTCTATCGTCAAGACCCTCGACAACGAGACCGACGTGCGGGCCCGCGTCATGCAGGTCGAAGAGAGCCCCGAGGTCACCTACGAGGACATCGGCGGGCTCGAAGAGCAGATGCAGGAGGTCCGCGAGACGGTCGAGATGCCCCTCAAGAATCCCGACATGTTCGGCGAAGTCGGGATCGAACCCCCGAGCGGCGTCCTGCTCTACGGCCCGCCGGGCACGGGCAAGACGATGCTGGCGAAGGCGGTCGCGAACCAGACCGACGCCACGTTCATCAAGATGGCCGGCTCCGAGCTGGTCCACAAGTTCATCGGCGAGGGCGCAAAGCTCGTCCGGGACCTCTTCGAGGTCGCCCGCCAGCACGAACCCGCCGTCCTCTTCATCGACGAGATCGACGCCATCGCCGCCAAGCGGACCGACTCGAAGACCTCGGGCGACGCGGAGGTCCAGCGGACGATGATGCAACTCCTCTCGGAGATGGACGGCTTCGAGGACCGCGGCGAGGTCCGGATCATCGCCGCCACCAACCGCTTCGACATGCTCGATCGGGCCATCCTCCGGCCCGGTCGGTTCGATCGGCTCATCGAGGTTCCCAAGCCGAACCTCGAGGGCCGCAAGAAGATCTTCCGGATCCACACTCGCGACATGAACGTCGCCGACGACGTCGACTTCGAGAAGCTCGCGAAGGACGCCGAGGACGCATCTGGCGCGGACATCAAGGCGGTCTGCACCGAGGCCGGCATGTTCGCCATCCGGGACGACCGCACCGAGATCACGATGGAAGACTTCGAGAGCGCCAAGTCTAAGATCGACGCCGAGGACGAGGACGAAGAGATCTCGAAGACGTTCGCGTAAGCTCGGTTCTGCGGGCGGCTCCTCGTCGTATCTGCGGTTTTTCACGACGGTTCGCAGTCTCGACGCCGTCGAACCCGAGCGACCGCGCCGCGAGGCCGAGGCTCAGTCAGTCGTCGCTCGCTCGCGCCCCGACCGATTCGGGCGCGGCGGTCGATTCGTTGCGCGCGAAGTACGAGGCGAGCGCCGGGCCGCTCACGTTGTGCCAGACGCTGAACAGCGCCGGCGGAAGCGCCGCGGCGGGCGAGAAGAAGGCGGTGGCGAGCGCCACCGCGAGCCCGCTGTTCTGGAGGCCCACCTCGAACGCGCAGGTCCGGGCGCGGTCCTCCGACATCCCGGTGAGCCGACCCACGCCGTAGCCGGCGCCGAGGCCGATACCGTTGTGCGCGACGACCGCCACCACCGCCGCCGCCCCGGCGGTCAGGATGGTGCTCTTGCTCAGGCCCACGACGGCCGCGACGATGGCGACGATGGCGACGACGCTCACCGCCGGGAACACGTCCAGTCCGGCTTCCGCGACGTTCGGAGCCTTGCGGTCGAGGACGTACCGGAGCGCGAACCCGGCACCGACCGGAACGATGACGATCTGAACGATGCTGGTGAACATCTCGGCGAACGTGACGCTCAACTGTTCGCCCGCGAGGAAGACCACCCACGCGGGCATGACCACGGGCGCCGCGAGCGTCGTGACGGTCGTGATGGCCACCGAGAGCGCCACGTCGCCCTTCCCGAGGAACGTCATCACGTTCGAGGCGGTGCCGCCGGGCGCGGCCCCGACGAGGATCACGCCGACGGCGAGTTCGGTCGGGAGCGACAGCGCGACGGTCAGCCCGTAGGCCGCCGCGGGCATGACCAGCCACTGGGTGAGCGTCCCGATGGCGACGTCGCGCGGGCGGGCGGCGAGTCGCCGGAAGTCCTCGGGTCGGAGCGTCAGCCCCATTCCCAGCATGATGACGCCGAGTAGCGGCGTGATGTACGGTCCGATCCACGTAAAGCCGGACGGGACCGCGAGCGCCGCCCCGGAGGCGGCGAGCACCCAGACGACGAAGTACTTGTTCGCGAAATCGCTGGCGCGACGGACGGTGTCGAGGGCGCTCACGCGACGGCCCCCCGGTTCGGCGCGTGTAGTCGTAGCATTCGTTCGGGGCTGTCAGCTACGAGATTTATGTCTACCGGTCGAACAGTTCGAGCCGACCCGACCCGATCGGCCGGCGTTCCGAGCTCAGACGTTCAGAAAGATCGCGTACGGCACGAGAAACAGCACGGCGGTCATCACGAGCAGGATCAGCCCGTAGCCGGCGAGCGTCCCGAGCGCGGTCTTCCACGAGGGGTGGTCGAAGTCGGCGAGCGCGGTCATGTACGGGGCGAGGCGCCGCCGGGCCTTAAATCCTACCTGACGATGTCGCGGATCTGACGGGCCTGTCCCGAGAGGCTCGGGTCCGCCTCGACGATCTGGAGCACCTCGTGGTCGGTCACTTCGAAGTAGGACTTGCCGGTCGCCCCCTCGATGAGGTCTTTCGAGAGCCGGAACTCGGTGCCCTCGTACACGACGTCGACGCCCTTCTCGTCGAATGCGAGCGTAGTCATACCCCGGCGTTTGCCCCCGGCAGGTAAAAACCCACAGAACCGCCGGCGCGACCCGAATGTCTGACGGAGCTTTATTAGGGGTGAACCGACAGTTGTCGGTGTGTCGCTCCGCTCGAACCCGCTCGACGAACTCGCGATCCCCGACGGGACGACCGTCGAGGAACACGACCTGGTGACCGACGGCGACGTCGTCGTCGGCGGCCAGAGCACCGTGGAGTTCGGCGTTCGGGGCCACAACGTCATCGCGGGCGAGCGAGCAACGTTCGGCGGCCACATCGAGGCGGAGGCCGACTGCCGGCTCGACATGTGGTCGGACGTCGACGGCAACGTCCTCGTGGGCCGGGACGCCTACCTCGGCGAGCGCGTCCACGTCGCGGGCCGGCTGATGGTCAGCGGCGACCTCGACATCGGCGACGACGTCGACATCGAGGAGGGGTTCGAGGCCAACGGCTGGATCGTGATCCGGAACCCGATGCCGACCGTCGTGTTCGTGTTCGTCTACCTCCAACAGCTGTTGCGGATCGGCGAGGACGAGGCCGCCGAGGACCTCGTCTCGGACCTGCTCGAAAACGAGGAGATCGACGCCGAGCCGGTCGTGATCCCCCGGAACGGCCACGTCAGCGACGACTCGTGGCGGGTGTCGACCCCGGCGAGCGTCGGCGACGACTGCCGGCTCCACGGCAACTTCCGGGCCGAGTCGATCGACGTCGGCGAGCGCAACGAGGTGTTCGGGAGCCTCCGGGCGCGCGGCGACGTGTCGGTCGGGGCCGACACCGTGATCCACGGCGACGTGACCACCCGGAGCGGGACGGTCGAACTCGCCGACGGCTGTGAGATCCGGGGCGACGTCTCCTGCGAGGACCTCCGGTTCCACGAGGGCGCGGTCGTCGACGGCACGATGCGCACGAGCGGCGAGATGCGGATGGTGCAGGCCGGGACGACCACCCGGATCGCGGCCGACGGCGTGGGACGCGAGTCCGGGGGCAACGGCGCCGAGCGCGAGCGTCTCGACGACGACGGGGTCGAAGACGACATCGACGCTGACGAGGTCGAGGACGACGCCGCCGAGACCGAACGCGACGCCGACGGCGAAGCCGACGAAACCGACGCCGAGCAGGTCGGAAACGACGACATCGACGGCGAGGCCGACAAAACCGACTCCGACGACGAGTGAATCCGCGTTCCCGCGACGACGGGCGCCGGCCGACCGACGGGTCGCACTTCTGGTTCGTTCGTCGCTATCGAGCCGCGCTACCGACCGATAATCGGAATCTCAGCCCCACAGCATCGCCGACGGCGCGACGGGGTTAATGTAATAAACTTTGAAATCAAATACTTCGACGGTATGGGAGAGAGACTCACTCAGGCGGAGGTGTGTCGATGCACTCCGTAGTGTTGACGAAGGGCGTCCCCGACTTCCGGGAGGGACAGGTGTCGTTCGACGAGGACGGCCACCTCGAACGCGGCGCGACCCCCACGGTGATGAACCCGAACGACGAGTTCGCGCTGGAGGCCGCGCTCCAGACGAAGGTCAAGCGCGGCGGCCGAGTCAGCGTGATGAGCATGGGGCCGCCGGGCTACGAGAGCGTCCTCGAAGAAGCGATGAGCGTGTACGCCGACGACCTCTACCTGCTGTCGGACCGCGAGATGGCGGCCGCGGATACGTGGTCGACCGCGATCACGCTCTCGGCCGGCATCGAGAAGATCGGCGCCGCCGACGAGCAGGGCTCGTCGAGCCCCGCGGAGGAGTCGGAGGAGCCCGATCTGGTGTTCGCGGGGTTCAAGACCGCCGACGGCGAGACGGGCCAGACCGGGCCGCAGACGGCGTGGTGTCTCGACCGCTCGATCGTGACCCACGTCGTCGCCCTCGACGTCGAGGAGGACGAGGGCCGACTCCGAGCCAAGCGGCTGGTCGAGGGCGACCCCGACGAGATCGAGACGGTCGAGACTTCGCTCCCCGCGTTCGTTGTGACCGATCCCGAGTTCGAGGCGTCCTACCGGCGGGCCGAACACCGGCTCAGGCACAAGGAGCTCAGAGCCGAGACCGAAGAGCGCGTCGAGAACTACGAGGACCACCTCACGACGTGGAGCGCCGAGGAGCTCGACCTCGACCCCGATTTCATCGGGCTCGACGGCTCGCCCACCATCGTCTCGGGCGTCGATCCGATCCCGAAGGCGCCCTCCGAGCGCGAGGCGACGGCGGTCGACCCCGACGACCCCGAGGAACTACACGCGGTGCTCGAGACGATGCGACCGCTCGCGGGAGGTGACTGACCGTGACCGACGACGCCTCGCTCGACCCCGGCGACCACACGGTCGACGAGCTCCGAGAGGCGCTGACCGACGTCGAGAGCCCCGCGGAACTCGACGCCGCGCTGGCGGCCGAGCGGGAGGGCAAAGACCGCAAGACCGCCCGCGAGGCCATCGAAAAGCGGATCGACGAGCTGGCGGCCGAGGCCGACGACGAGCCCGCCGACACCGCCTCCAGAGAGGACGAGGAGGGCGCCCCCGAGGCGACCGACGACCCGGACCGGGACGAGGACGCGCCCGACGAACGCGACTACGCCACCGAGAACCAGACCAAGGACAAAAAGCACGTCCGGGCGCTGAAGGGCGGACAGTACCGCGACATGTGGGTGTACTGCGAGACGCAGGGCGGCGAGCTCCGGGACGTCTCCAAGGAGATGCTCGGGAAGGCCCGCGAGCTGATGGACGCGTACAACGCCGACTACGACGCCGACGAGCGAGTCGTCGGCGTGCTGGTCGGCGACGGGTCGGTCACCGACCTCACCGACGACGTGATCGCGTACGGCGCGGACGTGGCGATCTACCGCGAGGACGACCGGCTCGAACGCTTCCGGCACAAGCCCTACGCCGAGATCGTCGCCGACATGGCCCGCGGCGGCGCCGAGCCCCCGAACTGGGCGACCGGCGACCCCGGAACTGCGCCCGGCGCCGACTGGCGCGAGTACGACAAGCCCCGGTACTTCCTGTTTCCGGCGACCAACAACGGCCGGGACCTCTCGGCGCAGGTCCAGGCCGAACTCGACTCCGGGCTGGCGAGCGACTGCTCGGGGCTGTTCATCGAAGAGGAGCTGATTTCGAACCCGGTCAAGACCGGCGAGCCCGGCGAGAAGGTGGAGTTCGAGCGCGTGCTCCACATGAAACGCCCCGATTTCTCCGGGTTCGAGTACTCGACCATCCTCTGTCTCGACAACCCCGGCCGGGAGTTCCACCCGCAGGGGTGTTCGGTGATCCCGGGGAGCTTCGACGTGCCCGACCCCGACGACCGCGAGGGTGAGGTGATCGAGCACGCGGTCGGGCTCCGCGAGGAGTGGTTCCGGGTCGAGGTGACGGAGTTCGATCGCCTCGACTCCGGCGTCGACCTCACCGGCCACGACGTGGTGGTCGCGCTCGGGCGGGGGATCGGCGACGACCCCACCGAGGGGATCGAACTCGGCCTCGATCTGGTCGACGCGTTCGACGACGCCGCCCTCGGCCTCTCGCGGGGCGTCGTGACCGCCTCGTACGGCGTCGACGGGCACGTCGAGGAGTACGTGGCCGAGGAGCGCCAGATCGGCGAGACCGGGCAGGCGGTCGAACCCGACCTGTACGTCGCGGCCGGCATCTCCGGGGCGGTCCAGCACAAGGTCGGGATGGACGACTCGGACACTATCGTCGCGATCAACACCGACCCCGACGCCCGGATCCGGGACTTCAGCGACTACTTCATCGAGGGCGACCTCTTCGAGGTGCTCCCCCGCCTCACCGAGTCGATCGAGGCGGGCGAACTGACGATTCAGGCGGAGGCAGACGATGACTGACGACTACGAACACTACGAGGCGGTCGTCGTCGGGGCGGGTCCCGGCGGGGCCGCGGCGGCGGCGACGCTGGCGCGCAACGACGTGGAAACGCTGGTCCTCGAACGCGGCGTCGAGGCCGGGTCGAAGAACGTGAGCGGCGGGCTCGTCTACGCCGAGGAGTCGGCGCCGTACACGCTCTCGGACCTGTTCCCCGGGTTCCGGGAGGCGGCGGCCGAGCGACCGGTCACCGACTACTACCTCCACAACGTGGCGGGCGACCGGGTCAAGACATTCGACATCACCGACCTCCACGACCACGACACCGAGTGGTCCGAGGCGGTCTTGCGCCGGACGATGGACTCGTGGCTCGCCGAGCGGGTCCACGAGCTGACCCGCGAGACTGGCGGCGGCCTGCTGACCGACGTTCGGGTCGAGGGTCTCCTCCGGGAGGGCGGCGAGATCACCGGCGTGACCTGCGAGGAACTCGACCCCATCAGGGCCGACCTCGTGGTCGCGGCCGACGGCGTCAACTCCGAGCTCGCCCGCGACGCCGGGCTGATGGACTGGGAGGAGCCAGAAGAGTGGTTCCAGGGGGTCAAGGCCGTGGTCGACGTCCCCGAGGACGTCATCGCCGAGCGGTTCGGGATCGGCGACGACGAGGGCGAGGCCCACCTGTTCTCGGGGGACCTGTTCGAGGGCGTCCGGGGCGGCGGGTTCGTCTACACAAATCGCGACTCGCTGTCGATCGGCACCGTCTTTCACTTAGATAGCCTCGTCGCCGAGGACGCCGAACCCCACGAACTGCTCGACGAACTGCTCACCCATCCCCTGCTCGCAGAGTGGCTCGACGGCCACTACGACGAGGTCGAGTACAGCGCGAAGCTCGTTCCCGATTCGAAGAAGGTCGCCCACCCCGCGCCCCACCGCGGGCGCCTGCTCGCGGTCGGCGACGCCGCCGGCCAGATGCAGGCACAGGGGCCGATAATCAAGGGGATGAACCACGCCGTGACCGCGGGCGCGCTCGCCGGCGAGGCGTTCGCCGAGGCGAAACTGCGCAACGATCCCGCGAGCGCCGGCGACCTCTACGAGCGCAAACTCCGCGAGGAGGGCGTGATGGCGAAGCTCCGCCCGCAGGGGTATCGCCTGACCAGCGCGCTCGGCGAGCGCGAGTCGGTGACCGACCTCGCGGATGCGGTGCTGACCTCGGGTGTCGGCCGCCGGGCGATCCGACTGCTCGGCGATCGACTGGAGGGCCTCTACTCGTCGCCGATCCTCTCACAGATCGTGCCCGACACCCGGACGCCGTACGTCACGATGCCGACCGTCATCGCCGAAGAGCTCGGCGAGCGCGTCGACGCCGATCCCGACTACGAGCCAAAGAGCCTGCTCGACCGCATCGGCGACCTGACCTACGACACCGACGTGGGCGACCCCCACATCGAGCTCCGGGACACCTCCGCGGCCGCCAGCGGCGCGGCGGTCGCGGCGTGTCCGGTCAGCGCCCGGGACTTCGGGGGCGGGTGCTACCGCGAGGAGACCCGAAAGACCAACGGCCACGAGGAGACGGTCGTGAGCCTCGACACCCAGCCCTGCGTCGAGTGTGGCACCTGCGCGGTGGTCGCCGACACCGAGTGGGAGCACCCCCGCGGCGGGAAGGGCGTCGAGTTCAGGCAGGGATGAGCCAGTTCCGCGACCGGATCGGCGCGCTCGCAGACCGGGCGGCGGCCGACAGGGCGGCGTTCGACCCGCCGGCCGACCCGCCCGACGAGGAGCGGGCGCTCGGCTATCTCCGAGACGGCGTCGGCGACGTCGTCGCCTGCTACGTCGACGCCCGGACCGGCGACCTCGTCGGTCTCGACCGCGAGGAGATGGCGCTGTTGGAGCGGGCGCTCAACGACTGGCTGGAGCTGTACGCCCGGTGTCACGGCCGGCGAATCGACGCCGAGTTCACCGCCAGAGAGATCGCGGACCTCGTCGTCGACACCCGCGATCTCGTCGACGCCGCCCAACTGCTGACCGGGGTTCCGCCCCGAGAAACAGTTAAGTGAGTGCGAACTGTTATCATTAACCATGCAGTTTTCGGAGAGCCTCGATTTCGACCACGACGACAGGAAACGCATCTACGAGTACGTCGAGCGCCACGGCGAGGTCGGCGCCGAGGAGGCCCGCGAGCGGCTCCGGGTCGATCCCGGCGGGTTCCGCCACCACGTCGCGATCCTCAAGCGCGACGGCTACCTCGAGGAGCGCGACGGCCGCCTCCGGGCGGCGTTCGACGCCGGGGCCACCGAGGAGTACGAGGTCGAGGGCTTCGAGTTCGCGATCCGGCCCGCCCGACAGGAGGACCTCTCGGGCATCGTCGGCGCGATCCGGCGGGTCGCCGAGGAGCGGACCTACATCGTCGCCGAGAGCGTCGCCGACGAGATCGACCACGACGAGGCGTTGCTCAGACACAACGAACTCGAGTCGCGGATGTTCTTCGTCGCCACCGTCGGCGACGGCGAGACGCAGGCCGGCTCGGACCGGCCGGTCGGGGGACCGGGAGACGACGTCGTCGGGTGGGTCCACCTTCACGCCCCGGAGCTCGACAAGCTGGCCCACACCGCCGAGCTCACCGTCGGCGTCCTCGACGAGTATCAGGGCCACGGGGTCGGGAGCCACCTGCTCGCCCGCGGGCTGGAGTGGGCGGGCGCGAACGGCTACGAGAAGGTCTATCAGAGCGTCCCTTCGACCAACGAGGACGCGATCGCGTTCCTCGAAGGCCACGACTGGGAGACCGAAGCCGTCCGGGAAGACCACTACAAGATCGACGGCGACTACGTCGACGAGGTGATGATGGCGGTCGAGCTGTAGGCGAACATACTTATTCTCGGTGAGATAATCGCCAGTATGGAGACCCGCCGAGTGGCCGCCCTCCTCGTAGTGGTCGGACTCGCAGTGCTCGCCCACCCGGTGTACCTGTTCGCCCACCACGGTCAGGCGTCAGCGTTCGTCCACCAAATCGACGAGGTGCAGGGCGAGCCGATCACCGACGACGCGGTCGCGTACGCCGACCTCCCGCCACGGGCCCGGCGCTCGATCGACGCCGCGCTGAACGGCGAGTCCTCGACCCTCTGGCGGGGCGACCACGACGCCGCCATCGAGGCGCTCCGGGACGCCGAGTACGTCGAGCGCGAGGGCACCTACTACCGGTACTACCTCGCGTATCACGGCGGACTCCTGACCGGGATCGGAACCGCGGCCCGCGTGTTCCTGACCGCGGTCGGCTCGCTCGCGCTCGTCGCGGGCGCGTCGGTCGCTCGGACCGGCCGCCTCGTCCCGCTTTCCCCGCGACGCGCGCTCGCGGTCCCGGTCGTGGCGGCGGTCGCGGTCGCGGCGACGAACGCCTACGACGTGGCGCTCTCGGGCGCGTCGGCGGCGTATCTCCTGCCGGCCGAGGCGTTCGGACCGATCGCGCTGTTCGGGGTCGCGGCCGGGGCCGCGCTCCGGCGCGACGACTGGCGAGCGCTCGGAGCGACCGTCGGACTCGGGGTCGTCGCGTCGCTGGCGGCGTTCGCCGCCGGCGCGAGTCCGATAGTCGCGGGCATCGTCGGCGCGCCGATCCTCGGTCCGGCGGTCCTCTTTGGCTTCCTGCTGACGGCGCCCCGATCGCGGGTCGCGTCGGTCGAGGAGGCGCCGACATCGGCCTGAATCCCACGCCGGCCGCGCCGACCGGCCGGCGGTCGCGTGGTACTCCCGAATCTCGCCGTCTTCGACGTTCGCGGTCCAGTCTTCTATCTCGACGCCGCTGATGTCGTCGACCGTCTGGCTCGCCTGCCGGAACGCTTCCTCGGCGGCGTCCTGCCACGATTCCTCGGAGGTGCCGAGCACCTTGATGATCGTGACTGCCGTCGTGGCCACCGGTGGTACGACGAGGGGGTGTAGCTTCTTGTGGCCGCGTCGGCCGACCGACGGCTAAAGCGTTCGCGAGAGTCGCTTACGAGTCGGTGTCGTCGCCGTCGTCCGACTCCTGTTCGGACTCGGCGGTCTCCTCGGCGGTGTCTGCGGTCTCCTCCATCCGGTCGGCCGCGGCCTCTCCGCCCTCCTCGACCTGCTCGGACGCCGCCTCGCCGCCGGATTCTATCGACTCGGCGACCGCCTCGCTCCCCTCTTCGACCCGGTCGGCCGCCATCTCGCCCGTCTCGCGGACGCGGTCTGCGGTCTCGCCCGCGACGCTTTCGGTCCGATCCGCGGCCTCGCCCGAACGATCGGTCGTCTCGTCGGCGGCCGACTGGACGCCGCCGGTGACCCGGTCGAGCGCGTCGCCCGTCGACACCGACCGCCGTCGGAGCGCGTAGCCGATGCCGGCCACGAGCCCGAGGAGGAACACCCGCGAGAGCGTGCTCGGGCCGCCGCCGTCGCGTTCGGGAGTTCCGGTCTCCGAGTCCGCGGCGTCGATCGCCGACTCTGCGCGCGTCTCGGCCGCATCGAGCGCGGATTCGGCGCGCGATTCGACCGCGCCGACGCTCGCGTCGCCGAAGAACCGCTCGACGACCGGCCCGAGGTCGACGACGAGGTACGGCCCCCTCGACTCTCCGTCCGCGGTCGTCTCCATCTCGCTCCGGTCGGCCACCGCCGAGACGGCTCCCTTTACCGATTCGGTCGTCGTTTCCGTCCGATCTCGTGTCGTGAATCTACTCATTTTGTCTCCCTACGGGTGTCCTAACAGCGACGCCGTCGAAAAGGGATGTGGCCGGACGGCCGCGTCGAGCCGGCGCGGGGGTCGCTCGGCTCGAGGTCGATCCGCGGAACCGAAAGGCAATTCCCGGACACGCCGGTAGCTTCCCGCATGATTTCCATCGCGCTGGCGGGCAAGCCCAACGCGGGCAAGTCCACCTTCTACAAGGCCGCCACGATGGCCGACGTGGACGTGGCCAACTACCCGTTCACGACCATCGACGCCAACCGCGGGGTGAGTTCGGTCCGCACCGACTGCCCCTGTCTCGAACGCGACGAGCGGTGTGGCGACGAGCACTGCCGGGCCGGCAAGCGCTACGTCCCGATCGAGTTGCTCGACGTGGCGGGGCTGGTCCCCGGCGCCCACGAGGGCCGCGGGCTCGGCAACCAGTTCCTCGACGAACTCACCAACGCCGACGCCATCGTCAACGTCGTCGACGCCTCGGGCGGGACCAACGAGGAGGGCGAGCCCGTCGAGGTCGGGACCTACGACCCGGTCGAGGAGGTCGACTTCATCGAGGAGGAGATGGACCAGTGGCTCGCCGGCATCATCGACCGCAACTGGGAGACCGTCGAGCGCCAGTCCCGATCGCCCGACTTCGACGTCGACGACGCGCTCGCGGAGATGCTGACCGGGTTCGGCGCGACCGAGGCCGACGTGGCTGCCAGCCTCCGGGACCTCGACTACCCCGAGGACCCGATCCAGTGGACCGACGACCACCGCGAGGCGCTCGCTCGCGACGTGCGCGCCCGGACGAAGCCCATCATCCTCGTGGCGAACAAGGCCGACGTCGCGCCGCCCGAGAACATCGAGCGCCTGAACGAGACCGGCAAGCCCGTCATCCCCGCCACCGCCGAGGGCGAACTCGCGCTCCGACAGGCCGCCGAGGCCGGCGTCGTCGACTACGACCCCGGCGACGACGACTTCGAGATCGTCGGGGACCTCTCCGACGAGCAGTCGGCCGGCCTCGAAAAGATCCGAGAAGTGATGGCCGAGCGGGGCGGCACCGGCATCCAGGCCGCGCTCGACCACGCGGTGTACGAACTGCTCGACCGGATCACCGCCTACCCCGTCCAGAACGAGACCCGGTGGACCGACGCGAAGGGCAACGTCCTGCCCGACGCGTTCCTCCTCCCGCGGGGGTCGACCCCGACGGACCTCGCGTACGCCGTCCACTCGGACATCGGCGACGGCTACCTCCACGCGGTGAACGCGAAGACGAACCGCGAGGTGAGCGAGAGCTACGAGCTCGAAGAGGGCGACGTGATCAAGATCGTCAGCACCGCGAGCTGAGCGCTCGCGTTCGCCACCGACCGGCGGGTATGCGGTCGCGGGGACCAAGCGACCCACCGATCTCTCGGAATCCTTACGCGGGCGTTTTTGCGACTCGGCGGCGTCGGTGCGTGACATGACGTCCGTCGACCCAGACCTCGTCGAACGCATCGCCGGCCACGACGATTACTTCTCGGCCAAGGAGCTGATCCGGTTTCTCGAACGCCACCACCCGGTCGAGGGATCGGGCCTCTCGCGAGAGCTCGTCGAGGCGTACGCCGAGGCGCTCGACTACGACCGCGAGCGATTCGAGACGTCGCTCGAGGACCGACTGACCGACTCGCGGAGCTGGCGGCCCGGCGAACGCCTCTACGACGTCGACGGGGCTGTCAGCATCTACCCGGCGTCGTGGCACGAGCGACTCGCCGACACCACCGACCTCGCGGCGTTCGTCGACGTGATGTTAGAAAGCGTCCGCGCCCCCGAGGGCGTCGAGATCGACCGCGACCGGCTCGGCATCGCTCAGGACGAACTCCTGACCGCGGTCGAGATCATCGCGGGGCTCGACAGGAGCGTCGCCTCCAGACTGCTCCGCGAACAGCGCCTCGACGGGTCGCTCGTCCTGTACGCCTTCCAGAACCCCGAGGAGATCGTCCGGCTCCCCGAGGAGTGACTCACCCCTCGAAGAACGACGCGAGCCGGTCGCTCACCGCCTCGGGGCGGTCGTTCTGGAGCCAGTGGGTCGCGTCGGGGAAGTGTTCGACCCGGAGGTCGGGCACCCACCGCTCTAGGCCCCTCGACAGCGCCGTCCCGAGCGCCGGATCGTCGTCGCCCCACAGCAGGAGCGTCGGGACCCGAACCGTGCGGTCGGGCCGGCCGCCGCCGATCAGCGTCCGCGCCTCCTCGCCGAGGCCCTCGCGGAACGCCGCCCGGTAGTAGTTGATCGCGGCGGTCAGCGCGCCGGGGCGACTCGCCGCCCCGCGGTAGCGTCGGAGATCGGTCTCGTCGAAGGTGTCCGAGCCGGCGGTGTCTCGGAGGAGCCTCGCGACGCCGGCTCCGTCGCGCGCGCCGAGCGCGAACTCGGGCACTCCCGGGAGCTGAAACGAGAGGGCGTACCACGACCGGCGCCACTGGTCGGGGTCGCGGGCCAGCGCCTCCCGGTAGCGTCCGGGGTGGGGCGCGTTCAGGACCGCCAGTCGGTCGACGACCTCGGGTCGACGGATCGCGGTCTCCCACGCCACCACGCCGCCCCAGTCGTGGCCCACGACCCGGGCCGACGCCGCCTCGCAGTGGTCGATCAGCCCGGCCACGTCGTCGACCAGTTTCTCGATGCGGTACTCGCTCACTCCGCGGGGCTTCTCCGAGCGGTTGTACCCGCGCATGTCCGGCGCGACGACTCGATAGCCGGCGTCGGCGAGCGCCGGGATCTGATCGTGCCACGAGTACCAGAACTCCGGGAAGCCGTGCAACAGGACGACGAGAGGGTCGTCGGGGTCGCCCGCCGCGACGTAGTGGAGGCGCACGTCGTTTGCGAGAGCCTGCTCGTGAGTCCAGGGGCCTCGAATGGTCATACCGGACAGAGGTCCCGCAGCCGAAAAAAGATTGAGCCTCTCGGTCGGGTATCCGCGCCGCGGTCTACGCTTCGGTCGTGGTCTCGCCGTCGCCCATCGCGTCGCCTTCTTCGGTCGTCATCTCCTCGCCTTCTTCGGTCGTCATCTCCTCGCCTTCTTCGGTCGTCATCTCCTCGCCGTCCTCGGCCATCCCGCCGTCCTCGACGGTCAGGAAGCCGACGTCGATGACCGGGAGCATCTCGACCGTGTAGGGGTCGTCAGCTTCGGGGAAGGTGTAGCGCTCGTCGTCGTTCGTGTCCTGATGGGGCATCGCCACCAGCGGCTGGCTCTCGTTGATCGACCGGTTCAGCTCGACGGTGACGTTCTCGTGGGTGCCGGCCTCGAGGTAGGTCGAGTTGCCGACGACCGGACCGACCGAGACGTTCTCGGGGTCCTCGTACGACGACGCCGTGACGTTGTCCGCGAGGTGGATGGCGATGAATCCGCCCTCGGGGAGCATCGTCTCGTTGACGACGAGTTCGGAGCCGTCGGTGGTCTGGTTCGTCAACGTGACCGTGGCGTTCTCGGCCATCTCCTCGCCCGCGGCCGTGGTCTCCTCACCGTCCATCTCCTCGCCTTCGGTCGTCGTCTCTTGGCCTTCCTCGGTCGTGTCTTGTGCCATCGGCGCCGCACCCATCGCTCCCATCGACATACCGACCGCGAGGAGCGCGACGAGCGCGACGAGTGCTGTCTTACGAATCATTGCACGACGGGCCACGCCGCGTGCGGAGAAGAAACGGACCCACCGTTCAGAACGTGAACGTTGACGTACCGCAGAGTTCAGAACGTGAATGCGGGCGTACCGCCGAGAAACGATCCTTTTCGGAGCCGTAACGATTGATACGGCCGTATACGCCGAGATTAGGGTCGTTCGGCCCCGACGGACCGACCGGATCTGTCGGGCGGCTATGCGGGGCCGAGAGCGCCCGACCGGTCACCCGCCGAGGGGTCGGAACCACACCGCCACCAGCAGGAGCGCGAGGAAGACGTACGACCCGCGGACGAGAAGCATCGTCGCCACCGTCGGGTCTGCCCGGCGGGCGATCGCGGCCACGGCGCCGAACCCGGCGACCGCGGCGACGCTACTCGGCGGGAACACCGCGAGCGCGGCGAACCCGACCACGAGCGCGAGCGCCCCGATCATCAGGCCGAACGCCGCGGTCCGGGCCCGCTGGGGCCCGAGCGCGACCGCCACGGTCGTCTTGTCGATCGAGCGGTCGTAGTCGAAATCCTGCGCGTCGTCGATGACCTTCACGCCCGAGAGCAACACGAGGAAGACGGCGGCGAACGCGATCGGGACCGCCCCGAGCGCGCCGGCCTGCGCGTAGAACCCCCCGAGGATCGCCAGCGCGATCCCCAGCGGATAGCCGGTGGTGGCGGTCACGGGGTTGGTGTCCAACTGGGGAGCGTGGTGGTAGCCAACCAGCCACGTCGGGAGCGTGAGCAGGGCCGCGATCGGCCCGACGATCAGCCACAGGCCGGCCGTGCAGGCGAAAAAGAGCCCGCTGGCGCCGGCGAGCGCGAGCCGACACCCCCGCTCGCTCAGCGGGTGGTCGTCGTCCTCGCCCCGGACGTAGAAGTCGACGTAGCCGTCCTTGACGTGGGCGGTGTAGACGGCGGCGAAGATGGCCGTCGCGTGGAGGACGCCCGGGACGGGCGCGAACGTCCCGGCGAGCACCCCGCCGAACAGCGAACACGAGACCGGCGGGAGCATGAACACGGGGTGGACCTGGGAGGCGAGCGCGCGTGTCGCGGGAGCGACGCCGGACTCCCGGCGCGAGATGGGCATGGGCGCCTAGACGGAAGCGAGCGGGATAAAATCTCAGGGCGAGTCGGCGCTCACCGGACGGCTCGGGTCGCCTCCGCCATCACGTCGAGCGCCTCGCGGATCTGGGCCATGTCGGTTGCGTACGAGATGCGGGCGTACCCCTCCCCGCGGTCGCCGAACGCCTCGCCGGGCACCACCACGACCCCGCGGTCGATGACCTCGTCGACCCAGCCGTCCGGGACCTTCGGCATCGCGTAGAAGGCGCCGGAGGGCGTCGGGGTTTCGAGGCCCATGTCGGCGAGGCCGTCGAGCAACACGTCGCGGCGCTCCTCGAAGGCGGCGACCATCTCGTCGACGCAGTCCTGCGGCCCCGAGAGGGCGGCCTCGGCGGCGAACTGGGCCGGGGCGCTCGCACACGCCTGGGCGTACTGGTGGACCCGGAGCATGCGCTCGATCCGGCGCTCGCTGGCGGCGACCCACCCGAGCCGCCAGCCGGTCATCGAGTAGCTCTTCGAGCAGGCGTTGACGACGACCACGTTGTCCGAGTCGGCGTACGCCATCGGCGAGCGGTGCTCGCCGTCGAAGACTATGTGTTCGTACACCTCGTCGGAGATACACAGCACGTCGTGCTCGTCGGCGATCCGGGCGAACTCCCGCATGTCGGTCTCGGTCTGGACCGCCCCGGTCGGGTTCGCCGGGCTGTTGACCACGAACGCCGCGGTGTCGTCGGTGAGCGCGTCCTCGACCGCCGCCGGGTCGAGCGTGAGGTCCTCGCGGAGCCCGACCGGCACTGGTTCGCCGCCCGCGAGCCGGGTGAGCGCGTCGTAGGAGACGAAGCCCGGATCGGGGAAGATCACTTCGTCGCCGGCGTCGAGGTGAGCTTCGAGCGCGATGTGGAGCGCCTCGCTCCCCCCAGCGGTCGCGATCAGGTTCTCGGGCGGGACCGAGAAGTGGTTGTCGCGGTCGTGCTTCGCGCTGATCGCCTCCCGGAGCTCGCGGGTCCCCTTGTTGGAGGTGTAGGCGTCGGTGTCGCCGGCCTCGATCGCCTCGATCGCGGCTCGCCGGGCGTGGTCGGGCGTCGGGAAGTCGGGCTGGCCGAGCCCGAGGTTGATAGCGTCCTCGCCCGCCGCCTCGAACACTTCGCGGATGCCGCTGATCGAGACCTGTTCGACCCTGTCGGAGAAGTCCGTCATGTCACGACGTGTGTCGGCACGCACGATAATTGTTGGTGGTTCTCGGGGATGCCCGGCGCGCGCTCGGCCGGGTTCGCCGGCAGTCGTCGTTATAGCGGTCGCGCCGTGAGCGAACACAGTGAGCGAGCGGACCGAGGAACCATCGACTGAGCGTCCGAGCGACGCGAGGACGCGAGGGAGGTGGTGACGACGAGTTTTTGATCGAGCGTTTGCAAGGGCGGCGCGTTCGGGCGCCGCCCGCAACAAAAGGTCGCTAGGAGAGCCGCGCCGCGATGTCGGCCTCGGTGATGATGCCGACGGTGTTGCCCCGCTCGGTGACGATGACCGCCTTGTTGTGGCCGAGGTCGGTGCTGATCTCGTCGAGAGTGGCGTTCCGGGACTTGGTGGGAAAGCCCTCGCCCATGTACTCGCTGACCGGTCGGTCGCGGGCGTCCTCGTCGACGCTCATCAGGTCCTCGAAGCTGATGGAGCCGACCGGGACGCCGTCCTCGATGACCGGAAGCTGGGAGTAGCCGGCGTCTTGCATCTCGCTCACGGCCGAACTGACCGAGTCGGTGGGCGCGACGCTGACGACCTCCTCGTGCATCAGGTCGTCGGCGCGCACGATGTCGCCCTCAGATTCGTCGAGCGCGCCGACGATGCGCCGGAGCGTCGAGAGGCGCGGGTCGACGTCACCGCCCTCGATGCGGGCGATCAGCGGCTGGGAGACGCCCGCGCGGTCGGCGAGTTCGCTCTGGGTGAGTCCGAGCTCCGTCCGACGGTCTCGGACGTCCTGAGGCGTCGGTAGTTCCATACGATCGGATAACCACGGGTTATAGATAAAGCTTCGGTCTGCTCTCCGAGCCGCCGCGGGCGACCGGACGCTTACTCGTCGCCGCCCAGTTCGATCTCCTCGTCTTCCTCGTACTCGATCGTCTCGACGACTTCGAGCGGGACGTCCCGGAGCGCGCCGCCGACCTCGCTCTTGGCGATGCGCTGGGCGTGTTCCTCGCCCTCGGCGTTGAACACCTTCATCTCCAACAGCAGGCCGACGAGCGAGGTTCCCGCCGCGATGAACGCCGAGTCGAACGGTTCGCCACACGCGGGACAGCCCGTGGCGCCCACCTCGACCTCGACGTAGTCCATGCTCTGGTCGTTGAGCCGCTTGCCGGCTTCGCTGACCGCCACGCCGATGGCGTCGTCCACGTCCTCGACGTCTCGAACCAACCATGCCGCCTCCATCGCAACGAGGTAATTGCTCATACGTATCAGTGGTGGCGCGCCATGTCGTGCTTTATGGTTTGGCCGCGAGCCGTCGGTCGCGGCGCGCGCGGTGCGGACGTGAGTTCGATAATTCTCATAAGTTATGCGTACGCCGCCGGTCGCCAAGTCCGTGCCTACGACTGGGCGTCCCGAACATCCATCCTCGTTGGGCGGAGTGCAACTGGCGTTGAACCGCAAGACTGCGCCGGGCTAAAACGCCGATAACGACCATTATATAACTGAAGAATCAGAAATGCTTTTATGTAGGGTCGGTCGAGCCTCGCACGAGGACGCAGTCCAATGCCCACTCGGATTCACCGCGCGGCCGTGTTCGCCCTGTACCAGTTGAGCGTCGCAATCAGCATCTGTCTCATGCCCATGGCGCTGCTCGCCAAGCAGGCGGGAGTGACCCTTCCCGCCCACCGGCTCGTCGAGCGCTTAGAGCGCGCCTACGACGCGGCCGCCTGAGGCGGTCCGGCGGTCGATTTTCGTCACCCCTGCCTCGATAGCGGTCGCGCCGCCCGGGCCGATCCGGCGGCGAAGCCGGGCCAATCCGCCCGAAGGGTTGGTTTTATCAGTGCAGACGGACTAGGGGCTCCCAATGCGTAGCCCAATGCACGGTTCCGAGTTCTCCCGGAACGCCGCACGCTTCGACGGTACCGCGACGAACCCCTACGAGCCCGAGCTCGGCTCGCTCCCCGAGCGGTCCGTCGACACCTCCGAGATCGAGGAGCTCAAGACCGGGACCACCACGGTCGGCCTCACCACCAGCGAGGGCGTCGTGATGGTCACCGACCAGCGCGCCAGCCTCGGTAACATGGTCTCTTCGAAGACCGCCCAGAAGGTCGAGCAGATCCACCCGAACGGCGCGCTCACCATCTCGGGCGGCGTCTCGGCGGCCCAGTCGCTGATCCGCACCCTCGAAGTCGAGAACAACCTCTACGAGACCCGGCGTGGCAAGGACATGAGCATGGACGCCCTCTCGACGCTCACCAGCAACCTCCTCCGGTCGGGCGCGTTCTTCATCGTCGTCCCCATCCTCGGCGGCGTCGACGACGAGGGCGGACACGTCTACTCCTTCGACGCGCTCGGCGGCGTGACCGAGGAGACCTACAGCGTCTCCGGGTCGGGGTCGCAGTTCGCGCTCGGCGTCCTCGAACAGGAGTACGACGAGGAGATGGGCCAAGACGAGGCCCGCGAGGTCGCGGTCCGCGCGCTCAAGAGCGCGGTCGAGCGCGACACCGCCTCGGGCAACGGCATGTGGCTCGCCGAGATGACCGGCGAGGGCGTCGAGATCTCGGAGTTCGAAGACTACGACGACGCGATCTAAGACGACCGATTCCTGCGTCTTCCTGAGCGGAGCGACCGAAGTCGTTCGAGACGGCAGAGTCGTTTGGGCGGTCGGCCCACGAACGCGTCGCTCTTGCAACCGTTCGATCGAAGACACCGGGAGAGCGAGGCTCTCCCGGGCCTGCGTTTGTTTTGTTCGCGCAGACGCGGCGCTCGTCCCCGCGGTCGTCTCTCGCGGTCGGATAGCCGACGCACACGGTGAGCAACAGTGGGAACTCAGAGTGCCCCGTGGCGATGGTTCCGAATCCGGCGTCTCTATCCAGAAGTAGCCACACACTGGGCGTTCAAACTCGGAAACTGCGGGAGGCGAATCTACCGTGGAGAGTCCCCTCAGCTATCGGGAGCGACCGTTCGACGGGCTGATAATCACCGGACAGTCAAAACCGGAATGTCCAGTTCATCGACGATGTAATCGCCGACCGGGCCGAAGATTTCGTCTCCGGCGTCCTGTTCGGTTTCACCCATCACAAGGAGATCATGGTTGCGAGCGGCTTGCCTCAGTTCGAATGCAACGTCACGTTCTGTTCGCACTTCTCGATTGATCTGAACGGACGGAATCCCGTTCTCTGTAAGGATCGAAGCCATCTCGTTTAACACTCTCTCACCCTCGGTTTCTCCCTCCGGATCATCCGGGTCCGCTATGTGGATGAGGCCAACTGAAATCAGGGCATCACGATCGATGATATTGAGGAGATTATCCATACGCTCTTCGGCATTACGCGTGTGCCGGGACGCGATCAGTACTTTCCCCAGCGTGTTTACGCCACCCGGGGTGAGAACCGCATCGACATCGTCACTTTCGGCGATTCTCTGGCGTGTCTCGACCGGGTCAGAGTCGAATTCGAGGTCGAACTCCGTCCGTACTCCTCGTTGTTCGAATCGTTCGGCCTGCTTTTGCAGTTCCGCCGTGAACGCGTCCTCGTACTCGGCCCGTGCCTCTTGAGCGGACTCGTCTTCGTCGAGGTGGTAAAATCCGACGAGTCTCGCGTCCGGGTATGCGAGATTGTTCAGGAACCCAGCGGTCGGAAACTCTGGATCGGGTAATTCGACGAATACGAGGACTGTTGGATGTTTCATACTGACTGTACCAGTAACATCAACCTAATACTTGTGATGTGCGTGACTCGACGCCAGCGCTACTGCCCTGGTGAATCAGTCCCTCCGTTCGACTCGCCTCATCCCAGAGATATGCGATGTTCTCGGTTTTCAGGACACGCCGTTCCTCGATGCGTATCGCGGTGTCGGGAGGCGTTCGAAGACATCGCGCTAGTAGGTGGTGATAAACTCCCCCTACTCCTCGCGCTCCATCGCCGTGTCGCCCCGGCCGACCCAGTCGGCGAAGCTCCCGTCGATGAGGGTCTCGGACTGGCGGTCGATGTACTCGCGTTGCATCCCACAGACCGCCGACTCGAAGTCCTCGCCGTCGTCGAGGCGCTCGCGGACGCGCGCCCGCTTCCAGCTCGCGGGCGTGACCCCGTGGCGGGCGCGCTGGCGGAGCGGCCAGAGGTACTTGGCGGCCTGCTCGTCGGTGAGTCCGCGGGCCTGAAGCCCGTCTTTCGCGTGGGCGAAGATGTCGGTGAACACCGTCTCGCGGTCGGTCGTCTCCTCGCCCGCGTTCGTGATCCAGTAGATGTCGGCGTCCAGACCATCCTCCATGGCGGCGTAGAAGTTGTCCTTCGCGACCACCCAGTCTAAGTGCCGAACCGGGTGCTCGCGCCGGAACGTCGATTCGAGGAGGCCGGCGAACGCCGCCTGAAACGCGATCGAGTCCCGGACGGTGGGCTGGGCCGCGATGGGGCGAAACTCGATGCGGGCGTTGGCGGCCGACCGCGTGGCCCCGCCGAAGACGGGCCGGACCCACCGCCAGTAGGTGCCGTGCTTGCGCCGGAAGTGGGCGAACTCGTCGTCGAAGCGATCGCTCGATTCGACCGGCATCGGCACGACGGTGCGGTCGGCGGCGATGCGCTCGATGGCCTGCTCGACGCTCTCGAGGTCCTCGGGGAACCGGACCTTGCCGGGCGCGTCGTCGCGGGCGTTCAGCACCGACTCGAACACGCCGACCCGGTGCTCGTCGTGGCCGTCGTCGAGGATCGCCGCCGGATCGGCGCCGTCGTCGTAGAGGCTCGGCGGGAAGAACGGAGAGTTGACCCCGAGCGCGAGCAGCGGCGCGGCGATCCGGAGCGCGTACTGGAAGTACGTCGGCAGGTCCCGGGCGTGGGGCACCTGATAGTGGGGCTGGATCGAGGTGATGAGGCTCTCTGGCATCACGGTGTCGGCGTCGAGGGCGACGTGCGGGGCGTCCAGACACATCCCCACGTCGGCGTCGGTGTTCGCCATCGCGTGGTAACGCACCGAGTCGCTCATGTTCGAGGCGATCCGGACTCCGCGATCGGTGACGCTGTCGAGGAGGTACTCTCGGGCGGTCTCGCCCGCCGGCGGGATGGTCCACATCGCGTCGCTGACCAGTCGCATCCCCTCGGCGGCGGTGCGGTCCTCGGCGGCCGAGAGCCGGGCTTTCACCTCCGACTCCTGGGAGGCGAGCCCGTGGGCGTTCAGCGGCTGGGGGCTGGTCGACATCTCGGCGTTGTGCAGTCCAAGCTCCTTCTCGAAGCCGATGAGTTCGAGGAGGCGTCGAGGCACCCGGTGTAAGGCGGCCGTCTCGGCGTCGACCGCGTAGAACTCGTACTCGAAGCCGATGATCGCCTGCGGGTTGTCGAACGTCCCCTCGTCGATCTCGGCCGCGATGACCTCCGCGTCCTCCTCGACCCGAGCCTGAAACGTCTCGGGGTCCACCGATCGCACGTCGTCGACCTGCGCGGCGAGGTCGGATTCGGACATACAGGCTGAATCTCACGCGATGGCCTTGAATCCACGGGCTCCGACTCGCATCCGTCGGTTCCGGCCGTCCTCGCGCGCGCCGAATCGGCCGAGTCGCCGGAGTTATGCCGGCTCGCGCCGACGCTCGCACATGGACGTTGCGATACTGGGCTGTGGCTACGTCGGGCTCGAACTCGGCCGCCGACTGACCGACGCGGGCCACCGCGCCGTCGGGGTCAGGCGCTCGGAGTCGGGGCTCGACGCCATCGAGTCGGCGGGCTTCGAGGGCGTCCGGGCGGACGTGACCGACCCCGAGTCGCTGGGGGCGGTCCCGGACGCCGACGCGGTCGTCTTCGCGGCCAGTTCCGGGGGCCGGGACGCCGAGGCCGCCCGCGAGGTGTACGTCGATGGGCTCCGGACCGCGATCGAGTCGTTCGGCGCGCGCGAATCGCCGCCCGACCGGTTCGTCTACACCTCCAGCACCGGAGTGTACGGCGACCACGGCGGCGACTGGGTCGACGAGGAGACGCCCCTCGATCCGACCACCGAGAAGACCGAGGTGTTGGTCGAGGCCGAGCGACTCGCCCGCGAACTCCCGCCCGAATACGGCGTCGACGGCACGGTCGCCCGACTGGCGGGCATCTACGGCCCCGACCGAACGAGGCTGGAGCGGTACCTCGACGGGCCGGTCACCGAGGGGTATCTGAACATGGTCCACCGCGACGACGCGGCCGGGGCGGTGGCGTTCCTGCTCGACTCCGACCTCGCACGCGGCGAGACGGTGCTGGTCGTCGACGACGAGCCGGTTTCGCGGTGGACGTTCGCCGACTGGCTCGCCGACGAGTGCGGCGTCGAGCGCCCGCAAAAGCGGACCGTCGAGGAGCGACTCGACGACGCCGACCTCTCCGAGCGGGCCCGGCGCCGGCTCCTGACGAGCAAGCGGTGCTCGAACGAGAAGCTCCGCGGGCTGGCCTATCAGTTCGCGTATCCGACCTACCGGGAGGGGTATCGCGACGAAATCGACCGCTTCCGGGCGGATCGGGCCTGAGATCCGGCGCGTTCATATCGGGAAAATTTCTTGTCGGTCGGCGTTGACAGTCAGGGACATGCAATCGCCGGTGTTCCCGGACCCGCGGGTTCGACAGCTCGTGCGCCTCGCGGAGTCCTACGGGCTGGACTCCCCCGAGCTCGCGGGGGCGGCGGCCCTCGGCGCGATCGCCGTGGTCGCGTCGGTGTGGCTGGTCGTCCGCTGGATCCGACGACCGATGGGCGTGCGGCTCAAACGCGCGCTCGCCGACCGCGAGTCGGTCGCGATCCTGATGCACCCCAACCCCGACCCCGACGCGATGGCCTGTGCCATCGGAGTCGCGCACCTCGCGGCCACGGTCGGGACCGACGCCACCCTCCAGTACGCCGGTCAGATCCGCCACCAACAGAACCGAGCGTTCCGGACGGTGCTCGATCTGGACTTCGAGCGGATCGACCACGAGCGCGAGATCGCCGACGACGTGGTGCTGGTCGACCACAACACGCCCCGCGGCTTCGAGGGCGCCGAAGGCGTCGAACCGTACGCGGTCGTCGACCACCACCCCGGGAACGGCACCGGCGAGGAGTTCACCGACCAGCGAACCGACTACGGGGCGTGTGCGACCATCGTCGCCGAGTACCTCGAAGACGTCGACGCGACGCCGGCCGATCCAGACGAGTCGCCGGGCGATGTCGACGGACTCGTCGTCCCCTCCGACGTCGCCACCGGCCTCCTGTACGGAATTCAGGCCGACACCAAACACCTCACCAACGGCTGTACCGACGCGGAGTTCGCGGCCGCGGCGTACCTCTATCGGGGCGTCGACGAGGACCTGCTCGATCGGATCGCGAACCCACAGGTCAGCGCCGAGGTGCTCGAAATCAAGGCCCGAGCGATCTCCGACAGGGACGTCCGGGGGTCGTTCGCGGTCAGCGACGTCGGGCGAGTCTCCAACGCCGACGCCGTCCCGCAGGCCGCCGACGAACTCCTCCAGTTGGAGGGTGTCACGGCGGTGGTGGTCTGTGGCCGCCGGGAGGAGACGGTCCACCTCTCGGGGCGCTCCCGGGACGATCGGGTCCACATGGGGAAGGCCCTCGAAGCCGCCGTCGGCGACATCCCCGGCGCGAGCGCGGGCGGTCACGCCCGGATGGGTGGCGGACAGGTCCCGGTCGACGGCGCGGCCTACGCCCACGGCGAGGAGGCGGCGCTGTGGTCCCAGACCGAACTCACCGGCGACATCTTCGCCGCACTCAACGGGGACGTGTAGCTACTCGACGACGACGCTCCCGACCATCCCGGCGGCCTCGTGGGGGATACAGAAGTACTCGTGAGTCCCCGTCGCCTCGAAGGTCCGGACGTAAGCCTGCCCGGACTGGACCGCGCCCTCCCCGTTCTCCCAGCCAGCCTCCGCGGCCGCCTGATCGTCGAAACCGCCGGACGCCCAGTAGTCGGCCCCCTCGGGGAGGTCGTCCTCGTACGCGGTGATCGAGTGGGGTTCGCCCTCGGCGAACGCGAAGGCCACCGTGTCGCCTCGCTCGACGGTCAGTTCGGCCGGGTCGAACGAGACCGCCGTCATCTCGACGACGTGATCGGCGTCCTCGGGGACGCCGTCGACGACGTTCGGGCCGCCGGTCAGTTCCGTCTCGGTGTCGCCCGACTCGCGCTCCCCGACCGGGGCCGCGTCGGGTGCGCCGGCGACCGCGAACTCGGCGCGGACCGCCGCGTCCGCGAACGCCGCGAGCGCGTCCGAGACGCCGCTCCCGTCCTCCAGCGCGTCGACGAGATCGCCGAGTCGGGCCTCGAACGCCTCGTAGGCCTCCCGATCGGCGGATTCGAGGCGCTCGTGGACCGCCGCTTGCTCGAACCCGGCGAACGCGTCGCGCGCGACGGTCGCGGCCGCGCCGCCGAAGTCGCCGCCGGCGTTCGCCACGACCGCGTAGATGGCGGCGACGGCCTTCTCGTCGAACGCCGTCGCCGCGGCGTAGGCGTCGCCGCTCTCGGTCGCGTCGCCGACCGCGGTCAGGCGGCGCTCGAAGGACTCGTACAGGTCCCGATCGGCGGCTTCGAGCGCCTCGTGGAAACCGCCGGCACCTCGCTCGAAGTGCTGGAACGTCGACTCGACGACCGACCGGGCGCGATCTGACTCTCCGAGCGCCGAGAGGCCGGCGGCGTCGAACGCCCGAGCGCTCATCAGCCCGCTCTCGGCGGCGCTGACCGTCGGCTCGCCGGCGACGATCGTCTCGAACTCGAACAGCGCGTCCTCGACGCCCGCGGCGTGCGTCTCGACGCCCTCGTCGTCGCCGTCTCCGAAGGCCGGGATCAGGCCCTCCCGGAGATGCTCGTGCTCGAAGGCCTCGTAGAGGTCCTCGCTCGCGCCTTCGAGCGCCTCGTGGACGCCCAGTTGGTCCGACTCGAAGCGCTCGAAAAGGCCCTGAGCGACGCTCTTGGCGGCCGCCCCGTCGCCGAGCGCGTACCGTTCGCGGGCGTCCTCGAACCGCGCCCGCAAGAACGCGGCCTGGAGGACGGCGGCCTGGGTCTCGGTCGCCAGCGACGAGACGCCGGTCCGGAGGTGGGTCTCGACCGCGTCGGCGGCGTCCCGGGCGGCCTCGGCGTCGCCGTTCTCGGCCGCCGCGGCGAGGTCCTCCAGCGCGCCCTCGAAGCCCTCGTAGGCCTCCTGATCGGCGGATTCGAGCGCCTCGTGGGCCTTCGCGCCCTCGAAGTGCGCGAAGATGTCTCGGGCGACCTGCGTCGCGCGGTCGGACTCCCCGCGGGCGGTCAGCCACGCGGAATCGTACGCCCGCGCCCGGTAGACGTTCAGCGCCGCCGCGTGCGCGAAGTCGGTGGAGGGCCCGCCCAGCGAGGCCAGCGCCCCGGCGTCGTAGGCCCGGGTCTGCATCGCGGCGAGGTAGCCGGCACCGGCCGCGGCCTCGCTGTCGGCGACCGCTGAGGCGCCGGTCGCCGCGGCGTCGAGGGCCGCGTCGGCACGGGCGCGGACGTCTTCGACTCGCTCGTCGGTCGCCGCGGCGTTCGCGCCGTCCAGCGCCGCCTCGAAGGCCTCGTAGCTCTCTCGGTCGGCCGATTCGAGCGCCTCGTGGGCATCGGCTTCCTCGAAGGCGTCGGCGGCGTCGCCAGCGACCGCGGCGGCGGCCTCGAACTCGCCCGCACCGGCGAGCGCGGCGGCCGTCGAAGCCCGCGACCCGAGCGCGAGCAGATCGAGCGCGGCGGCGTTCGCTTCGCCGGCGCGGTCGGCCTGTGCGGCCCCGAGGTGGTCGTCGACGAGGTCGGCCTCCACTCGCATCTCCTCGACGTTGCCCTCTCGGGCGCGCTGTCGGAGCTGGCCAAGCGCCTCCTCGAACCCCTCGTAGCGGTCCTCGTCCGTCGCTTCGAGCGCCTCGTGGGCGCCCCACTCGCCGCCGGCCCGCTCGAACTTCTCGAAGGCGTCGGCCGCGATCCGGGCGCTCGAATCGAACGCCCCGGCGAGCCCGATTCCGAGCGCGTCCCGGGCCAGCGCCCGGTAGACGTTCCACTCGGCCGCGACCGCGACCGCGGCCGGCTCCGGCGCGCTCGAGGCGTCGGCGTCCGTGGTCTCGGTCGCGGTAGTGCGCTCGCCCTCTTCGAGCATGCCGCTACACCCGGCCAGCGGGAGGCCGGCGATCGCCGCCGATCCCGCTTTCAACAGATCGCGTCGGTTCGTCGCCATACTGTTTTAGGCTTACCTAAATATTGAAAAACGTTCCGTTTTAGGCCAGCCTAAATACCGGCGAACGGGGTCGGGTTTCGGACGAACACCGCAGTCTTATCCCGGTAGCGGGGCTACCTCCGGGTATGGCCACCGCCGACGGCACGTACGAGTACAAGCTCCAGCACGGCGACGACTTCGGCCGAACGTACTTCCGGCGGTTCAACGACCTCGCGATCTCCTCGATCGGCGTCGGCACCTACCTCGGCGACCCCACCGACCCCGTCGACGCCCGCTACCGCGACGCGATCGAGACCGCGCTCGAATCCGGGATCAACGTGATCGACACCGCGATCAACTACCGGTGTCAGCGGAGCGAGCGCGCGGTCGGCCGGGCGATCGACGACGCCGACGTCGCCCGCGAGGCCGCGTTCGTCTCCACGAAGGGCGGGTTCGTCCCCTTCGACGGCGAGCGCCCCGACGACCCCGGCGAGTACGTCCGCCGGGAGTTCGTCGAACCCGGGCTGGTCGACCGCGAGGACCTCGCCCGCGGGAGCCACTGCATCGCCCCGGCGTTTCTCGACGAGCAACTCGACCGATCGCTCGAGAACCTCGGGGTCGAGGAGATCGACCTCTACTACGTCCACAACCCCGAGACCCAGCTCGAAGCCCGATCGCGCGAGGCGGTGTACGATCAGCTCGAAGCGGCCTTCACCCGCCTCGAGGAGCGCGCGGCGGCCGGCGACATCAGCAACTACGGGGTCGCGACGTGGAACGCCCTCCGGGTGCCCGGCGGCGACGACGAGTACCTCTCGCTACCCGAGATCGTCTCGCGGGCCCGGGCGGCCGCCAAGGCCGCCGAGAACACCGCGACCCACTTTCGGGCGATCCAGCTCCCGTTCAACGTGGTCATGGCCGACGCGTTCACCGTCGAGGCCCACGAGGGCCCCGAGGGACCCCAGAGCGCGCTCTGGTTCGCCCACGAGGCGGGGCTGAACGTGTTCACGAGCGCGAGCATCGCGCAGGGGGACCTCGCCGAGACGCTCCCCGACGACGTCGCCGACCGACTGGCCGGGGAGACGACCGTCCAGCGCGCGATCAACTTCGCCCGGAGCGCGCCGGGGGTGACCTCGTCGCTGGTGGGCGCGAGTCGCCCCGAGCACGTCGAGGAGAACGCCGCGGCGGGCCGCCACGACCCGCTGGGCGCCGACGCCTTCGACGCGGTGTTCGAGTAGCCGGCCGGTCGGCGGGTTCGGCTTTCGGAAGCTTTGACTGTCGGCTCCGAGTAGGCCCGAGCGTGTCTCGTGGCCGGGTCTTCGCGTCGATGTGTTCGCTGGTGTTCCTGGTCAACCTCGCCCGCGTGGTGTTCGCGCCCCTGCTGGAGCCGCTTTCGGGGGCGTTCGCCCTCGACGAGTCGACGGCGGGGCTGATCGCCACCCTCGCGTGGCTGGGGAGCGCCACGCCTCGCATTCCGACCGGCTACCTCCTCACCCGCGTCGAGCGCCACCGGGTCGTGCTCGGGACCGGCGCGGTCCTGACCGGCGCGGCCCTGTTCATGTACGCCGCGAACTCCGTCCCGATGCTCGCGGTCGGGGCGTTCCTGATGGGAGTCGCCAGCGGCGCGTACTTCATCGCGGCCAACCCCCTCGTCTCGGAGCTGTACCCCGGCAGAGTCGGCCGGACGCTCGGCATCCACGGGATGGCGAGTCAGGTCGCGGCCGTCGTCGCGCCGCTTTTCGTCGGCGCGGTGCTGTTGACCGCCTCGTGGCGCGAGGTGTTCGCGGTGGTCGCCGCCGTGGCGGCCCTCGCCACCGCGGGCTTCTACTGGACGGCCCGACGGACGGACCTGCCCGACGCCGGGAGCGCCGACCGCAACTTCCTCGCGGCCGCCCGCAAGCAGTGGCCCATCATCGTGACCGGCGTCGCGCTATTCGGCGCGAGCGGGTTCGTCTGGAACGGCTTTTTCAACTTCTACGTCAAGTACGTCACCGCCACGAAGGGCGTCACCCCCG
This sequence comes from Halorussus marinus, assembly GCF_004765795.1. Classification (GTDB taxonomy): domain Archaea; phylum Halobacteriota; class Halobacteria; order Halobacteriales; family Haladaptataceae; genus Halorussus; species Halorussus marinus. Next base: position 299,431 of record NZ_SBIV01000001.1, on the reverse strand, counting down.
GGACCGCCAACACCCTGCTCACGGTGGTCTTTGGGGCCGGCGTGCCCGCGTTCTGGGCGACCGGGCGGCTCGCCGACCGGCTCCCGCACATCCCGCTCATTCTGGCGATCCTCGGTGGGTTCGTCGCGTCGTTACTCGCGCTCACCGCGGCTCAGGGAGTCCTCGCCATCGCGGCCGTGACCGCGGTGCTCGGCTACGTCGTCCACAGCCTCTTTCCCGCGCTCGACACCTACCTGCTCGACTCGTTGCCCGACCAGAACCGCGCCAGCGCCTACTCGCTGTACAGCGGTCTGGTGATGATCGTCCAGGCGATGGGAAGCGTGGTCATCGGCGCGCTCGTCGACCGGGGATTCGCCTACGACGCCGTCTTCCGGACGTTCGGCGCGGGACTGATCGCGATACTCGCCGTGCTGGTGGCCCTCTACGCGCTCGATTGGCTCCCGGAAGGCGGTCGGGACCCGACGGTTTCCTCGGGGGATTAGAACGCGCGACGACAGGCCTCGACCGTCGTCGGGATCAGCGTCGGGTCGGGATCGAGACCGACGAACACCGCGACCTCCTCGTCCCAGCCGACGACGTTGATTCCGTCCTCGAAGATGCGCGTGGTGAACTCCAGGGACCCCAGCGGCGGGAACAGGTCGGTCTGGCGCGCCTCCGAGATGTGTTCGAACACCATCTCCTCGAAGATCTCCTCGCGCATGTCCTCGGAGTAGGTCTCGTCGATGTTGTCGCGGATGTAGACGATGCTGTACTCGCGATCTGTCAGATCGCCGACCGCGACGGTCCTGAGGCCGTCGCCGACGTCGGTCTGCAATGCCTCGGTGAGTTCCGTCGGAGCGAGCGCGTCCATAGCCGAGAGGTGTCGTTCGGTCCGTATCAGTGTACCTGTTCCTGATACTCTCGCGGGAACTCCCCGCGAGCCGACATCGACCCGACCGCGAGGCGACGATTCCGGGGCGATTCCCCCGGCTTTTCAACCCCTCCGTCCTAACGCCGAGCCGATGGAGTACGGACAGGAGCGGATCGCCACCCTCCACGACCTGACCGCGAGCGTGCCCGACGCGCCGACCGACCGCGCGGCGGTGGTCGTCCCGATGACCGAACGCGAGTACGCGGGGCTGGCCGCCGAGCGCGTCCTCTCGGAACTGGAGTCGGTCGCGCCCGGACGGGTCGTAGTGGCCCTGCGCGCGCCCGCCGCGAAAGTCGAGGCGTTTTGCGAGTGGCTCGGGGGGTTCGACCTCCCGCTCGACGTGGTGTGGTGTAACGGCCCCGGCGTGACCGAACTGCTCGCCGACCGGGGGCTCGACGGGGCGGCGGGGAAGGGCCGGGACGTGTGGCTGGCGCTTGGCACCGCCGCGGACACCCACGAGTACGTCGCGGTCCACGACGCCGACGCCCGGACGTACGAGGGCGCGGACGTCGCCCGCCTCCTCTTCCCGCTCGGGAGGGGCTACGACTTCTCGAAGGGCTACTACGCGCGGGTCGAGAACGGCCGGCTCTACGGCCGGCTCTGTCGACTGTTCTACGCGCCGTTGATCCGGGCGCTGGCCGACGAGACCCCCGGAGCTCCGATCCTCGACTATCTCGGAGCGTTTCGGTACGCGCTGGCCGGGGAGTTCGCGGCGACGAGCGAGTTCGTCCGGGCGGTCCGGGTCGAGCGCCACTGGGGGCTGGAAGTGGGGACCCTCGGCGAGGCGTTCGCCCGGGCCGGCTTCGAGGGCACCGCGCAGGTGGACCTCGGGCGCTACGAGCACGACCACCGGGCGGTGTCGGGGCCGACCGGACTCTCGGACATGAGCGAGGGCGTCGGGGCCGCGCTCCTGCGGGCGGTCGAGGCCCACGGCGTGGCGCCCGACTACGAGACCCTGCCCGATCGGTACCGCGAGGCCGGCGCGGACCTCGTCGAGCAGTACGCCGCCGACGCCGGGTTCAACGGCCTCGAGTACGACCCGGCGGTCGAACGCGAGCAGGTCGACACCTACACAGAGGCGATCCGGCCGCCGGGCGCCGACCGACGCCTGCCCCGGTGGCGCGAGGCCGAGCTGGCCCCCGAGGACGTGATGGCGGCCTCCCGGTCGGACCTCGCGAACGTCCGGGAGTGAGAGACCGACGGGTACACAAGCCCCGGCGCCAACCCCCACACATGACCGAACTCGACGTGGAGCCGGTCGACCGCATCGACGAGGCCGGCGTGCCCGCCGGCGTCGACGCCCCCGAGTACGTCCTCTACGGCGGGAAGGGCGGCGTCGGCAAGACCACCATGGCGGCCGCGACGGGGCTGGCGAGCGCCCGGGACGGCACCTCGACGCTGGTGGTCTCGACCGACCCCGCCCACTCGCTGTCGGACACCTACGAGACCGCGATTCCGGCCGACCCCGAGCGCATCCGGGAGGACGTGCCGCTGTACGCCGCCGAGATCGACCCCGACGAGGCGATGGCCGAAGGCAAGGGGCTGATGGGCACCGCCGGCGGCCCGACCCCGGGCGGCGCCGGCGGCCCGGGAACCGACGAGTCGGCCGGCGACTTCGGGGGCGACGCCGGCGGTCCCGGCGGCCCGGCGGGCGGGCTCGGCGGCCTGCTCGGCGACGAGAATCCGCTGGACGCGCTGCTCGGCGGGCCGATGCCCGGCGCCGACGAGGCCGCCGCGATGCAGAAACTGCTGGAGTTCATGGACGACGACCGGTTCGAGCGCGTGATCGTCGACACCGCGCCGACCGGCCACACCCTCCGCCTGCTCGAACTCCCGGAGCTGATGGACACGATGGTCGGACGCATCATGAAGCTCAAACAGCGCTTCGAGGGGATGATCGAGGGGATGAAGGGGATGTTCGGCGCCGAGGAGGTCGACCCCGAGCAGGGTCTCGACGACCTCGAAGCGCTCAGCGAGCGCGTCGAGCGCCTCCGATCGACCCTGCGGGACCCGGCCCAGACCGACTTCCGGGTCGTGATGGTGCCCGAGGAGATGAGCGTCCTCGAGTCCGAGCGACTGCTCGGCCAGCTCCGGGAGTTCGGGGTGCCGGTCGGCACCGTGGTGGTCAACAAGGTGATGGAGGACCTGACCGACGTGGTCGAGCCACGCTCGAACGCTAGTCAGACCGAGTCCGACGGCGCCTCGGCGGGCTTGGACTCGGCGGCGTTCGTCTCGCCGAACCTCGACACCTGCGAGTTCTGCCAGCGCCGGTGGGAGGTCCAGCAGGACGCGCTCGCGGCGGCCCAGGAGGTGTTCCGGGGCCACGACGTCAAGCGCGTGCCCCTGCTGGCCGACGAGGTCCGGGGCGAAGAGATGCTCGGGCTCGTTGCGGCGTGTCTCGACTGACTCTCAGTCGCCCAGCGGATTCTTCGCGATCACCGACGTCGCCAGCCCGTAGAGTTTGTCCCGGAGCGACGCCGGGACGAACCGCGCCAGCACCGACAGCTTCGCGGCGCGCCCGACGGGGTAGCGGGCCGCGGGGTCGGTGACGTTCGCGGCGTCGAGGATCGTGTTCGCGACCTCCCGGGGGTGGATGGCGCCGGGACCGCCGCCGCCGACCGCCTGCGAGTCGTCGAGGATCGCGTAGAGGGAGTCGTAGGCGCCCGACCGGTCGAGCCCCTCGATCTCCGAGGCGGCGCGCTCGACGAAGGCGGTGTCGACCGGGCCGGGCTCGACCAGTACCGCGTCGATGCCGTACTCGGCGACCTCGGGCCGGAGCGCGTCGGTCAGCCCCTCCATCGCGAACTTCGACCCGGAGTAGACGCCCATGCCAGGCACCGAGAGCCGCCCCGCGACGCTGGAGACGTTGATGATGCGGCCGGCGTGTCGCTCGCGCATGTGGGGCAACACTTCCCGAACGAGCCGGTGGGGGCCGAACACGTTCACGTCGAACTGGCGCTCGACGCTCTCGGTCGGGACGTCCTCGATCGGGCCGAGCTGGGCGTAGCCGGCGTTGTTGACCAGACAGTCGATGCGGCCCGCCTCGTCGACGATCCGGTCGACGACCCGCTCGATCTCGTCGGGCTCGGTCACGTCGAGGCTGGCGACGTTACAGCCCGCCTCGCCGAGCGTTTCGATGTCGGCCGGATTTCTCGCGGTCGCGTACACGTCCCAGCCGTCTTCGAGGAACGCGTGTGCGGTTTCGCGGCCGATACCCGACGAACAGCCGGTGATCAGAACTGTTTCGGTCACAGGTCCACTGTCGAGGCGCGGACAGTTAACTCTCCTCGCTTTCGATCTCCGCGCGGACCGACGCTTTCACCTCGTCGGCGTAGGCGTCGGCCCGGCGGGTGGGCTCGGGGAGCTTGTAGCCCGCACAGAGCGCCGCGACGAGGTCGGTCGCCGTCTCGGCGCCGACGCGGTGGCCCGGGCTGACGTACAGGGGGTTGACGTGGCGCGTCTCCGGGTTCGGGTACTGTCGGGACTGGTAGGCGTGGCCGATGATCGTTCCCCGGGGCGCGGTGACGCTGTCGTCGGCCTCGATCGGGACTCGCCGGCCCTCCGGGAGAGGGTCGTCGAGGGGTTCGCGCGGTCGGCCACAGAGCAGGCTCTTCGCGACTCCGACCGCGGGCAGATCGAGGGTCACGCCGACGTGGGTGGCGATGCCGGCCTCCCGGAAGTGGATGCGCCCGCTCCCGTCGACAACCGCGAGGTCCGGTTCGACCGACAGCGCCTCGAAGGCCGCGAGGATCGCCCCGCCCTCCCGAAACGAGAGCAGTCCCGGGATGTAGGGGAGTTCGGTTGGCGCGACCGCGTGGACCCGTTCGATCACCTCCCCGCCCCTCGAGGCGACGATCGCGCTCACCGCCCGATCGTCGACGAACGCCTGATCGACGCCGGCGACGACGGGCGGATCCGGGGAGGCGTCGCGGGACTCGCCCGCGCCGTCGTCCCTGTTCTCGCCCGCGTCGGCGAGTTCGGTCTGGTCGGGCGCGGTGGTCTCGGCCGCGATCGCCGCCGGGGCGAACGCGAGGTCGTCGGCGAACGTCGCGGCGTCGGCGATCTCGCGCTGGAGCCGTTCCATCGCCTCCCGGGAGAGCGACGCGTCGGGGACGAACTCGGGGTTGACTGGCGTCATGAGAGAGCCGAGGAGCCGAGAGTAGTTAGAACCGACCGCCGGGACCGCCCGGACCGCCGGGGCCGCGACCGGGGCCGCCGCCACCGCCGAGCTGGATCTCCTGTGGGGCGCGCTCGCCCTCGCGTTTGAGCTTCGCGCCGTAGGCGAGCCCGATCGCGACGCCCGCGAGGTGGGCCACCTGCGCGACCCCGCCGGCGCCGATGCCGCCGGCCGCGCTCACGAACGCCGAGTAGCCGACGAACAGCGTGGTCGCCAGCCAGAGCGGCATCGGGATGACGAAGTAGAGGTATATCGTGAGGTTGGGGTTCAGAACGGTGAGCACGCCCATGACGGCCGCGATCGCGCCGCTGGCGCCCAGCACCGCCGCGGTGTCGCCCATCGCGAGCGACACCCCGACCTGTGCGAGCCCCGCCGCCGCGCCCGAGATCAGGAACAGCGCGGCGAACTTCCGGCTCCCGAGTCGGCGCTCGACGACCGGGCCGAAGAAGTAAAGCACCAGCCCGTTCACGAACAGGTGGCCGACGCCGCCGTGGGAGAACGTCGAGGTGAGCCACGTCCAGACGTAGAACACGTTCTCGGTGTTGAGGGTGAAGACGTCGTACCACGTCTGAGAGCCGACCGCCACCCCGACCAGCGGCGGGAGCACGTACTGGACGGGGAACCACAGCACCATCGCCGCGAGGAACACGTAGGTCATGTTCCCGCGGAAGTAGCCCAGCGGCCCGCCGGGACCGGTGTCGATGCCGATGCGGTCGGCGACGCCGCCCGACCCGCCGGGGTCGTTCACGCTGTCGTCGAACCCGCTGTCGAACACGCCCTTCGGGTCGTTCCATTCGTTGAGCCCGGGGCAGTCGTGGCTCTCGGGGAGGCGATGGTCCGAACAGTAGGTGCCGCCACAGCGCCGACACTCGTACGGCATGTTTTCGTGCTCGCCGCACGCGTCACACTTCGCCATTGGGGGAGTCTTTGGTTCGGGTCTTGAAAGGGATTTGGGTCTTGAGGGTTCCGGCCGCGACGGCGCCTCCCGGCCGACCGCGCGGGACCGAGCCCGCGTGCGGAAATCGCTCGACGGTGGCCAAGTCCCGCCTGACTCGACGGCCTCCGGATCGCCCACCGTTCGACTGGCTCGGGGTCCGGCGCCGTAAACACTTATACGATCGACCGCTGTGACGTAACATACCGATGTGTCGGGAGACGAAGCGCGAGCCGGCGTGGGTGTCCGCGATCCGGCTCGCGATGTTGGAAGGGCGCGTCGACGTCGAGAGCGTGGTCGAGGAAGCCAATTTGGTGGCGGGCCGCGAGCGGACGGTCCGGGACGTACTGGCGAAGATGTGCGACCGCCGACTCCTGCGGGCGGTCGACGGCGCCGAGGACGCGTACGTCCCGGGGCCGGTGTTGCTCGAATCCGACCGCTTCGACCTCGATTTCGAGCGGGCGTCGGACGGCGGCGCCCACCGGTGGAACTCGGCGGTCTGAGCCCGCTTGTTACGTTCACCCGCCGAAGCCGTCCCGGCGGGCGCCGGAGCGGAGTCCCCGAAACTAGGAGCTGACATAGCGAAAGCTATGTGTACACTACGATCGAACGTGGCCCTGATGGGTAACCTCACCGACACCAAGGTCTCGGAGAAGAACCTCACGACGGTGCCGAAGCCGGTCCGGAACTTCCTCGACGTCGGTGTCGGCGACCGCGTCGAGTGGCACGTCGAGAGCGGGAACATCGTCGTCCGGAAAGCCGAGCGCGACGAGTGAGCGACCGGTCGCTCACGCGACGTCGTCGCCCGCGAGGTCGGTCGGTTCGTCGACGTCCCGGCGAACGCCGGGGTCCTCGACGGCCACGAGCGCGCTCGCCTCGCCCTCTAGTAGGATCTCTCGACCCCCGACATCGCCCGTGACGTCGGTCAGCGGATCGAAGAACCGTCGGTCGAACAGCACCGGATTTCCGCGTTCGCCGCGGTACGCGGCCGCGAGCGCATCGCCCGCGCCAGCGGCGTACGCGGCCGCGAGCGTCCGGACCGTCGCCGGATCGACGAACGGCATGTCGCCCAGCGCGACGACTGCGGCGTCGACGTCGGCCCGCTCGCGGATCGCCGCCACGCCGGTCCGGACCGACGACGCCTGCCCGTCCTCGTAGGCCGGGTTGTGAACCGTCTCGACCGGGACGTCCGAGACGGCGGCCCGGACTCGGTCTCGTTCGTGGCCGGTGACGACAACCACCGGGTCGAGCTCCGCCTCGACGAGCGTGGCCGCCGCGCGGGCGACGATCGGGTCGCCGTCGACGGTCGCCAGCAGTTTGTTCCGGTCGCCGTACCGACTGCTCGTCCCCCCTGCGAGGACGACGCCGCCGACCCGGGGCGAGTCGGGGGCGTCGGCGTCTGCCGGGTCCTCGAACGGGGGTTCGACCAGCGGGAGCCGACGGTCCCCCGAGCCCGCGTCGGTCATCGCTCGACGACCGGGTACGGGACGACCTCGACCCGTTCGCCCGCGTCGAGCGCGTCCTCGGTGAGGACGAAGCCGTCGGCCCGGGTCGCGCGCGTGCTCGACGAGAGGACGCTCGGGTCGAACGTGTCCTCGTAGACGGCGAGCGACGAGTCGGCGTGTCCGAGCGGCGTCGCCGTCCCGTCGTCGAGAGTGACCGGCACGGCGTACGCGAACCCCGGAACCGAGATGCCGACGTCGGCCGCCATCGTCGCGCCGACGCTGGGGAGGCTCGTACTCCCGGTGAAGTACGGCCGGGCGACCAGCGACGTGACCGCGTGGGCGCCCACCGGCTTGCCCGGGACGGCGAACGCGACGGCGTCGGGGAGTTCTGCGACCGCGATCGGCTTGCCGGGTCGGAGCCGGACGCGGTGAAAGCACACCTCGCCCACGTCCGCAAGCGCGCGGACGACGTAGTCGGCCTCGCCGACGCTCGTCCCGCCGGTCGTCATCACCACGTCGTGGTCGGCCGCGACCTCGGCGATTCGGTCCCGAACGCGCTCGAAGTCGTCGGGGACCGTCCCCTCGTAGGTCGCCTCGTGGCCCCACGCCCGGACGAGTCCGGCGAGCATCGGCGAGTCCAGATCCCGGTGTTTGCCCTCGTGGATCTCGGTCCCGGTCGCCAGCAGGCCGACCGAGAGGGGCTCGCGGACGGGTACCTCGTCGATGCCGAGGTCCCCGAGCAACAGCGCGTCTTTCGGGCCGAGCCGTTCGCCGGCCTCGAACAGCCGCTCGCCTTCGGTGACGTTGCTCGCCCGCTCGTAGACGTAGGTGCCGGGCGTCGTGGGCGAGCCCGACAGCCGGCCGTCCTCGACGGTCGCTTCCTCCTGTTTCAGCACCGCGTTCGCCGACGGCGGGAGCGGCGCCCCCGTGAAGATCCGGACCGCCTCGCCGGCGGCCAGCGACGGCGGTTCGTCGTCCGGGAACACCGGCTCGTCGACGAGGTCGTACGGGTACTCCTCCGCGGCGTCGAACGCGTAGCCGTCCATCGTCGCGTGACTCCGAGCCGGCACGTCCGCGGGCGCGTCGATCGGTTCGGCGAGGTCCCGTCCGGCGATCTCGGCGAGGCCGACCGTCTCGATCCCGCGGCGATCGAGTCGTCGTTCCCGGAGATCGGCGACCGCCGCCGCGCCCGCCTCCCAAGTGCGCATCTCGCCGTGATCGTGGCCGTCAGTCACGCTTCGTCCCCTCCAGTCGCGGTCCCGTCGGGTATCTATCCTCGTTTTTCAGTAACTTTATTACGGTGGTACGGCATAGCATATGGCGTGGTAATAGTATGCTCATAGTGGCGGGGTATAAAAGATGACGGTGTCGAGCGATCGATCGACGCGACCGAACGGAGGCGATCGCTGATGGAGTTCGAGGGCGAGTTCGAGCTCGAAGACGTACCGCCGGACAAGGCGTGGGTCGTCCTCTCGGACCCGATCGCGGTCCGGGACGCGCTGAAGGGGTGTCAGTACATCACGCCGATGGACGACGACTTCGAGTGGGACAGCTACGAGGCCGAGGAGGGCGTCGAGACTCTCCCCGAGGCGGACGCCGACGCCGTCGCCGACCGGGCGTTCGAGGCCGGCCGGGACTACGCGGCGCTGATGCAGGTCGGCGTCGGGAGCGTGAAACCGAAGTTCGAGACGACGGTCACTATCGAAGACCGCGACGACGAGACGTTCGAGATGACCGCCACGGGCTCGGGATCGGCCAGCAGCAGCGGTTTCAGCATGGACTCGGGGATGCGAATCCACGAGCTCGAAGACGGCGACGGCTCCCGGATCGAGTGGTGGACCGAGGCCGACATCTCCGGGCGGATCGCCCAGCTCGGCGGTCGGGTCATCAATCCGGTCGCCGACAAGATCGTGAACAACTTCTTCGGCGCCATCGAGTCGGAGATGACCGACGTCGAGGAGACCGACTCCGGCGTCACCGACAGGATTCGGGGGATGTTCTGATGAAATCCGCACCGTTCGAACACTACGAGCCGACGACGACAAACGAGGCGACGAGCCTGCTAGAGAGCCTCGACGATCCGACGATCCTCGCCGGCGGCCAGAGCCTCGTGCCGATGCTCCGGTTCCGGCTGGCGAACCCCGACGTCGTCGTCGACATCAACGGCATCGACTCGCTCGACTACCTCCGGGAGGAGGACGGCTATCTGAAGCTCGGGGCGCTGGCTCGTCACGCCGACGTCGAGGACTCGGACCTGATCGACGAGCGGTACGGGAGCTTCGCCGACACGGCGCCGCTCGTCGCCGACCCGCAGATCAGGAATCGCGGGACGGTGGCGGGGTCGGTCGCCCAAGCCGACCCGAAAGGCGACTGGGGAAGCGTCCTGCTCGCCCACGAGGGCGAGATCGTCGCGGAGGGCCCGGACGGCGAGCGCGTCATCCCGGCCGACGAGTTCTTCCTCCTGCCGTACGACACGACCCTCGGCGAGGACGAACTGATCACCGAGGTCCGGATCCCGACGCCCGAGCCCCGCGAGGGGAGCGCGTATCACAAGCTCAAGCGAAAGACCGGCGACTACGCGATGGCCGGGGTCGGCGCCCGGCTCGTGCTCGACGACGACGGTCGGATCGAGACCGCCGGGATCGGCATGACGGCGGTCGACATCACGAACGCGCAGGCGACCGACGCCGAGCAACACCTCGAAGGCGAGCGCCCGAGCGCCGACCTGTTCGAGACCGCCGGCGAGCTCGCCGCAGAAGCGTCGAACCCCGAGTCCGACGAGCACGGCGGGGCCGACTACAAAGAACGGATGGTAGACGTGCTCGCACAGCGCGCGCTCGGCGACGCCGCGGAGCGAGCCGGCGCGGTCAGACGGAAGGTGACACAATGACTGACGAAACCGAGATCACGCTGACGGTCAACGGCACCGAACACACCGTCGAGGTCGAGCCCCGACGACTGCTGGTCCACGCGATCCGCGAGGACCTGGACCTGACGGGCACCCACATCGGTTGCGACACCGGTAACTGCGGCGCCTGTACGGTGTTGAAAGACGGCGAACCGATCAAGTCCTGTCTCATGTTCGCGACGCAGGCCGACGGCGCCGAGATCCTCACCGTCGAGGGGATGGAGGACCTGCCCGCGGCCGACGACGACCTCCACCCGCTTCAGGAAGGCTTCAGGGAGGAACACGGCCTACAGTGTGGGTACTGTACGCCGGGGATGCTGATGGCCGGCAAGGCGCTGTTGGACGAGAACCCCGAGCCGGAAGAAGACGAGATCCGGGAGGCGATCAGCGGCAACCTCTGTCGGTGTACGGGCTATCAGAACATCGTGCGCTCGATCGAGTACGCCGCAGACGAACTCGACGCCCGGGCCGCCACCGACGGCGGGGCGGTCGCGGCCGCCGACGGCGAGCGTTCGGCCGACGCCGGCGGCGAGGCCGACACGTTCTGCGGGCTCGAAGACTGCTGTGGCGGTCCCGACGCGTCCGGCGGGGACCACGCAGGCGATCAGTTCGAGCGCGAGTACCTCGGAGGTGAGGAGACGTGAGCTCCGATCGCGAACGCGCGCCCGACGCCGACACCGAGTACCAGCACCCCGAAGACGACGGGCCCGAGCCCGAGAAACACTGCGGGCACGGCCGCGGCGGCATGGGCGAGGAGGTAAACCGCAAGGAGGACAAGCGGTTCATCACCGGCCGGGGCGACTACGTCGACGACATCAAAAAGCCCGGCATGCTCCACTGCGAGATCGTCCGGAGCCCGCACGCCCACGCCAGAGTCGAGGAGATCGACGGCTCGCGGGCCGAGGCGATGGACGAGGTCGTCGCGGTACTGACCGCCGAGGACCTGCTGGCCCACGACCTGGCGACGATGCCGACGCTGATGGACGACACCCAGGACGTGCTGGTCAACGAGAAGGTGAAGTTCCAGTCCCAGGAGGTCGCGGCGGTGATCGCCGAGGACCGCTACGCCGCGAAGGACGGCGCCCAGAAGGTCGAAGTCGAGTACGACGTGCTAGACCCCGTCGTCGACGCCGAGGAGGCGCTCGAAGACGACGCCCCGCTCGTCCGGGACGAACTGGACGATCAGGAGGACAACCACATCTTCGACTGGGAGACCGGCGACAAGGAGGAGACCGACCGGGTGTTCGAGGAAGCCGACGTCACCGTCGAGGAGGACATGCTCTACCAGCGGCTCCACCCCGCGCCGATCGAGACCTGCGGGGCTGTCGCCGACTGGGACCCCGGCAAGGACAAGATGACCGTCCACATGACCTCCCAGGCGCCCCACGCCCACCGGACCCTGTTCTCGCAGGTGTCGGGCATCCCCGAGCACAAGGTCCGGATCGTGAGCCCGGACGTCGGGGGCGGGTTCGGCAACAAGGTGCCGATCTACCCCGGGTACGTCGTCGCCGCCGCGGCGTCGTACGTGCTCGAAGAGCCCGTCAAGTGGGTCGAGGAGCGCTCGGAGAACATCCAGACCACCGGGTTCGCCCGCGACTACGACATGACGGGCGAACTCGCGGCCACCGAGGACGGCGAGATCAAGGGCGTGAAAGTCGACGTGCTCGCCAACCACGGCGCGTACAACGCCGCGGCCCAGCCCTCGAAGTTCCCCGCGGGGTTCTTCAACATCTTCACCGGCTCGTACGACATCGAGGCGGCCCACGGCTCGCTGACGGCGGCGTTCACCAACACGGCGCCCGGCGGGGTCGCCTATCGGTGTTCGTTCCGGGTCACGGAGGCGGTGTACCTCATCGAGCGCATGGTGAAGGTGCTCGCCGACGAACTCGACGTCGATCCGGCCGAGATCCGGCGGAAGAACTTCATTCCGTCCGAGGCGTTCCCCTACGAGTCTGCGACCGGGTGGAACTACGACTCGGGCGACTACGAGAAGGCCCTCGACAAGGCCCTCGAGATGGCCGACTACGAGCACTACCGCGAGGAACAACAGCGCCGCCTCGAAGAGGACGCCGACAAACTGATCGGAATCGGCATCTCCTCGTTCACCGAGGTCGTCGGCGCGGGACCGGGCAAGCAGTGTGACATCGCGGGCATCGAGATGTTCGACTCCGCGGACCTCCGGGTGAACCCGACCGGCAACGCCGTCCTCCGCGTGGGCGTCCAGACGCAGGGACAGGGCCACGAGACGACGTTCGCCCAGATCGTCGCCGAGGAACTCGGGATGGACGTCGACGACATCACGGTCGAGCACGGCGACACAGACACCGAACCCTACGGGCTGGGCACGTACGGCTCGCGGTCGACTCCGGTCGCGGGCGCGGCGGCGGCCGTCGCCGCCCGCAAGGTCCGGGACAAGGCCAAGTCCATCGCGGCCAACGAACTGGAGGCCGCCGAAGAAGACATCGAGTGGGACCGCGAGTCCGGCGAGTTCCACGTCGCCGGCGCGCCCGACCGCTCGATCACCATCACGGAGATCGCGGCCGGCGCCTACATGAACCACCCCGGCGGCGAGGAGCCCGGACTGGAGGCGACGAACTACTACGACCCGCCCGAGATGACCTACCCGTTCGGGTCGTACATCGTCGTCGTCGAGATCGATCGGGAGACCGGCGAGGTCGACTTCGAGAAGTTCGTCGCGGTCGACGACTGTGGCAACCGCATCAACCCCATGATCATCGAGGGCCAGATCCACGGCGGACTCGCACAGGGGATCGGCACCGCGATGATGGAGCACGTCACCTACGACGACAACGGCAACGTCACCGGCGGCGACTTCATGAACTACCTGCTTCCGACCGCAAACGAGATCCCGAACTTCGAGACGGGCCACACCGTCACGCCCTCGCCCCATCACCCGATCGGGGCGAAGGGCGTCGGCGAGTCGCCGACGGTCGGCTCGCCGCCGGCCATCGTCAACGCGGTCGTCGACGCGATGTCCGAGGCCGGGGTCAGCCACGTCGAGATGCCGATGACACCCGACGTGGTCTGGGAGAAGCTCGACGAGGTCGGGCTGAGCCACCAGCCCGCCCGGAACGTCGAGTTCAGCGTCGAGGACGGCGAGCACGCCGACGACTGATCGACGACGCCGACGCACCGACGGCGGGGCGACCGACGCCCCGCGCGAACCCCTGTGAAACTACACCACGATGTCACACGACGAGACGCCACACGGCCGAGCGCCCGACGCGACCGACCGGAGCGCGATCGACGACGGCGACGTATCGACGCTCGAAGACGAACTACAGCGCCGCCGGGAGCCGTACGCCCGCGCCACGGTGGTCCGGCGCGAGCCGCCGGTGTCCTCGAACGTCGGCGACCGCGCGGTGGTGACCCCCGACGGCGAACTCCACGGCTGGGTCGGCGGGGCGGCCTGCGCCCAGTCGGTGGTGGCCCGGGAGGGCCGCGAGACCATCGAGGCGGGCGCCCCGCGGCTGATCGGGATCGCCCCCGATCCGGAGTCGATCGACCGTCCGGGCCTCGAGGCGTTCCCGATGCGGTGTCACAGCGAGGGCGTGCTCGAAATCTACCTCGAACCCGTGGCGCCCCGGACCGAGCTGATCGTGGTCGGCGACTCGCCGGTCGCCCGATCGCTCGCGCGGCTCGCCGACGAACTCGCGGTCGACGTGACGCTCGTCGCCGCGGACGGGGACGTCGCCGACGTGCCAGATCGCACCGAGGTGTTGGGGACCGTCGAGCCCGACGAGATCGCCGACGCCGCCGGGCGAGCGCCCCTCGTCGTCGCGGCCTCGATGGGCAAGTACGACGCCCGGGCCATCGCGGCCGGCGTCGCGGCCGACGCGCCGTACGTCGGGCTGATCGCGAGCGACGAGCGCGCCGACGAGGAGATCGAGCGGGCGGCCGGCCTGCTCGACCGCGACCCCGAGACGGTCCGCGAGGCGGTCACGAACCCCGCGGGCGTCGACATCGGCGCCCGCACGCCGGCCGAACTCGCCGCGAGCCTGCTCGCTGAGATCGTCGACGTGCGTTCGCAGGCGAGCCCGGCCGAGGGCGAGGCCGCCCCGTCGAACGCGGCCGACGACCCGGCGGCCGGTGACGACGAGGCCGACGCCCCGCCGACCGAGTCGGCCGAGGAGACCGCGGTCGACCCAGTCTGCGGGATGGCGGTCGATCCGGCGGCGGCCGCGGCGTCGGTCGACCACGACGGGCGGACGTACCACTTCTGCTGTCGAGGGTGTGCGGACTCGTTCGAGTCCGACCCCTCGTCGTACCTCGACCGGGAGGTGAACGCGTGAGCGATCGGACGGCCGCCCGAGCCTTCGACTCGGTGACCGAGGCCGACCTCCGCGAGCGGTTCGAGCGGACCGACTACGTCGCCGACGACCGCACCGTGACGACCGTCTCGCTCGCGCTCCAGCTCGGCCAACCGCTGTTGGTCGAGGGACCGCCCGGGAGCGGCAAGACCGAACTCGGCAAGACTCTCGCGGCGGGGTTCGACACCGAGCTGATCCGCCTGCAGTGCTACGAGGGACTGACCGCCGAGAACGCCCTCTACGAGTGGAACTACACCAAGCAACTGCTCGCCGTGCAGGGCGAGGAGGGGTCGGTCGCGGGCCGCTCGGGCTCGCCGAGCGACGGCTCGCGGGGCTCGTCGGTGTTCGGCGAGGAGTATCTCCTCGAACGGCCGCTGTTGCGCGCGCTCCGGACCGACGGCGATCGGCCGCCGGTCTTGCTGATCGACGAGATCGACCGGGCCGACGAGGCGTTCGAGGCGTTCTTGCTGGAGGTGCTGTCGGACTTTCAGGTGTCGATCCCCGAGTACGGCACGGTGAGCGCCGACCGGCCGCCGATCGTGGTGCTCACGTCGAACCGGACGCGCGGGCTGAGCGACGCGCTCAAGCGGCGGTGTCTCTATCTCCACGTCGAACCGCCGTCGTTCGAGACCGAACACGAGATCGTCCGCCGGAAGGTGCCCGAACTCGACGCGGCCGTCGCCGCCGAGGTGTGTGGCGTGGTCGCGGCGCTCCGCGAGGAGTCGTTTCTCAAGCAACCGGGCGTCGCCGAGACGCTCGACTGGGCGCGGGCGGTCGCCCGACTCCGCCACGAGGAGTCCGACGAGCCGCTGTCGACCGACGAGATCGAACGCACCATCGGCTGTCTGCTGAAGGAAGCCGAGGACGTGAGCCGGGTCGACGCCGAACTGCTCGACCGACTGCACGACGCCGCGGCGAACGCCGCAGACGGGATCGAGTGAGCCATGGCCGGCGATCCCGACTCGGGCATCGAGCGACGTGCGGGCGAGGAGAGCGTCCCGGACTTCCGGGCGGCACGCACGCACGTCCTGACCGAGCTGTTCCGGCTGATTCGGGACCTGCGCCGCGAGAACGTCGACGTGCCAGCGTCGGCGTCCCAAGACGCCGCGCGAGCGCTCGCGCGGGTCGGGCTCGGCGACGAGCGTCGGGTCGAGGCCGCGCTCCGCGCGACGCTCCTCTCGGCGGCGGCCGACGCGGCGGCGTTCGACGAGGCGTTCCCCGAGTTCTGGCACCGGCTCCGGACGGGTCTCGACCGGATCGGGACCGCCGAGCGCGGCCCGACGGCCGCGGGCGGCGACGACGCCGACGGCGACCGCGAGTCGGCCGACGGCGGGGCCGACGATCCCGACCTGCTCCCCGACGCCGACCCGCCCGAGATGGACGGCGACGGCGACGGACGGGTCGAGGTCCGAATCCCGACCGAGCGTCGGCGGGCCTCGGGCGACCGGGCGGCCGCCTCCGGGGACGCCGACGCCAGACGGTACAGCGCGGTCGGCGGGAGCGAACTCGTCGACGCCGCGACGCCCGCGGCGTCCGAGGCCGGCCGCGCGGCCGTCGATAGGTTCGTCGACGCGCTCGCGACCCTGCCCGGGCGCCGTCGTCGTCGTGCCCCCGCGGGGCCGGCGGTCGACGCCCGGGGCGCGCTCCGGGCGAGTCTGGAGACCGGCGGCGTCCCGGTCGAGCTCCCCCGGACCGAGCCGACGCCGAGCGAGCTCCGGTGCTGTCTGCTCGTCGACGTCAGCGGCTCGGTGCTGGACACGATCGACCGGAGCGCACTGCTCGCGCTCGCCGAGCGGACGGCGAGTCGCGCGCTCGACGCCCGGGTCTTCCTGTTCGACACCGACCTCGTGGAGGCGACCGACGCCGTCGAACGCGCGGACGGCGACCCCGCCGGCGCGTTGCGGGCCGCGAGCGTCGAGTGGGGCGGCGGGACCCGGATCGGCCACGCCTTCGAGACGCTCCGGCGGTCGGCCCCGAACGCGGTCGACCGCCGGACGGTCGTCGTGGTGGTGAGCGACGGGCTCGACGTCGGCGACCCCGAAACCCTCGAAGCGGGGATCACCTGGCTCGCCGACCGGGCGAGCGCCGTGGTCTGGCTCAACCCCCTCGCGGTCTCGCCGGCGTTCGAGCCGTCCTCCCGGGGAATGTCGACGGTCGCGCCGTACGTCGAGGGCCTGTTCGGCTTCGCGGAGGCCGACGACCTCGCCGAGGCCGCCCGCCAGATCGAGACCCGCGGGCTCGGGGGGTCGGTCGGGTACCAGCACGATCCGCGACGGACCGCGAGCGCCGCCGACGGGGGTGACTCGGCGTGACCCACCGCCTGCTGTCGGCGATATCCGACGAACTCGATCGGCGGGGACACCTCGCGGGCAGTCGCCTCGACGGGGTCACCGTCGGCGAGTCGGCGGTGCTCGTCGAGGTCACCGACGAGACCGGATCGGGCGCGGAGCCGTCGGCCGGGCTCGCTCACCGCCCGCCGGGCGAGGTCCCCGAACTCGGCGAGACCGTCGAGTCGCTTCTCGCACCGGTCCGGTCGGCCGGGGCCGGCGACGACCCGCCCGACAGCGTCGCGCTGGCCGCGGGCGTCGCGACGCTGAACGCCCTCTCGGCCCCGCACGTCGACTGGCGGACCGGCGATCCGATGGCGTTGCTCGACGAGTCGGTCGAGACGGTCGTCACGGTCGGGCTGTTTCGCCCCGCGTTCCGGAAGTTCGACGACGTGGCGGTCCGGGTCGTCGAGCGGACGCCGGTCGGCGACGTCTCGACGCCCGAGGGCGTCAGCCTCCGGACCTTCGATCCCGAGGAGACGTCGGCGGCGATGGCGGGCGCCGAGGTGGTCTTTATCACCGGCTCGACGCTCGTGTACGGCGGCCTCGAGAGGTATCTCGCGGCCGCGCCCGACGACGCCGCGGTGGTGGTAGTCGGCGCGACCGCGTCCGGGCTCCCGGGGTCGCTGTTCGACGCCGGTGCCGACGTGATCGCGGGCGCGCACGTCGCGGCGCCCGACCGCGTCCGGGCCGCGGTCGCGGACGGCGACTGCGGCACGGCCCTCCACGACCGCGGCGTCCGGAAGGTGTACGCCGCCCGCGAACCGCCATCGACGATTCGACTGCGATCCACCCCATAACATGTCCGAGAGCAACTGGAGCGTTCCCGAGACCGAAGTCGTACAGCAGGTCGCCGACAGACTCGACGCCGACGGCCTCGACGTCCTCGCGACCGTCGTCGACGTCGAGGGCAACGCCTACCGGCGCCCGGGGGCGAAGATGCTCCTCGACGACGACGGAACCGGCGTCGGCTCGATCACCGCGGGCTGTCTCGAAAACGACCTCCTCGCGGCCGCCGACCGCATCCGTGAGTCCGGGCGACCCGAACTCGTCACCTACGACCTGATGGAAGACGACGAGGAGGACGTCTGGGGGCTCGGCGTCGGCTGCAACGGCGTCATCGACGTGTTGCTCGAACCGCTCGACGAGACCTACCGGCCGGCGGTCGAGGCGTTCGCCGCCGGACGGGACGTCGCGATCGTGACCGTCCTGTCCGACGAGAGCGACCGCTTCCGGCGCGGCGACCGGGCGTACTACTATCCCGACGAGGACCGACTCGTCCTACCGGACGGCTCGGCGGCCGACGAGTGGCCGACCGGAGAGCTCGCGACCCCGGGAGCCGAACTCGCCGAGCGCGGCCGGTCGGACACATTCGGGGTCCGTGAGGGCGCGCTCGAACTGTTCGTCGACGGGCTCGCGGCGCCGTCGGACCTCGTGATCTTCGGGACGGGCCACGACGTGGGGCCGGTGACCGAGCTGGCGGCGAAAAACGACTTCCGGGTCACGGTCGTCGGCTTCCGCGGGGGCGTCGACGTCGAGTCGCGATTCCCGGCGGCCGACCGGACGGTGACCACCTCGCCCGGGAGCATCGACGAGGCGCTCGACCTCGACGAGCGCACCCACGCGGTCGTGATGACCCACAACTTCGTCGACGACCAGCTGACCGTCGAGGCGCTGCTTGACTCGCCGGCGCCGTACATTGGTCTCATGGGCCCTCACGAACGGTTCGAGCGGATGGCCGAGGAGTTCCCGGCGTCGGTCGACGAGTCGGACCTCGACGCACTCTACACGCCGATCGGGCTCGATCTCGGCGGCGGGTCGCCGTACCAGATCGCCCACAGCATCGTCGCGGAGGCGCTCGCCGTCGCGAACGGCCGCACGCCCGGCCACTTGCGCGAGCGCGAGGGCCACATCCACGACCGGATCGACCTCGGCGGGGACGGATCGTCCGACGGGGAGTGACCGCGCCCGAGCCGCGCCCGGCGAATTTTTGTCGCTGGCACCCCGAGTGAGAGTCGTGCAAGAGTTCGAGCGCAAACAGCTACTCGAGCGGGTCGAGCGGGAGGGCGCGACCGTCGGCGCCGACATCCCCGAGACCATCGAAGTGCAGGGCGAGCCGGTCGAGCTCCAGGAGTTCGTCTTCGAGATCAAGCGCCGCGACACGGTGCCGAGCGGCGAGCGCGACCGCGTCGAGCGCGCGAAGCGAAACCTCCGGCGCGAGCGCATCGAGCGCAAACAGCGCATCGAGGACGGCGACATCACGTTCGCGGAGGGCGAGCGGCTGGTCGAGTCGATCGTCGGTATCGATCGGGCGCTAAACGCCCTCGAGAGCCTCGGGCCGACCGACCTCGAACGCGAGGCCGCCGCACAGGAGGCCGCCGACCAGAAGCGGTGGATGTCGTTTCTCAAGCAGGCGCTCGGCCGCGAGGACGCGGGCGGGCGCGGCCGGCTCTGAGCCAGTTCTTTACGTCCCGGACACGACAGACCGCCCATGAGACGCAACGCCGAGGTCGCGGGGCTCCTGGAGGAGTACGCCGATCTGCTCGCGGCCCAGGACGTCAGCTACAAGCCCAAGTCCTACCGGCGGGCCGCCGAGAGCATCCGCGACTACCCGGCCGCGATCGAGGAACTGGCCGCCGACGGGCCGGAGGCGGTCGAGGAGATACCCGACGTCGGAAGCTCGATCGCGGCGAAAGTCGTCGAAGCCGTCGAGACGGGGAGCTTCGAGCAGTTAGACGAGACGCGAGCCGAGTTGCCGGTCGAGATGGCCGAACTCACCAGCGTCGAAGGGGTCGGCCCTCGGACGGTCGGAGACCTCTTCGAGGCGCTCGACGTCAGGAATCTGGACGACCTCGAAGCCGCCGCCCGGGAAGGCGAGATCCGGACGGTGTCGGGCTACGGCGAGACCAGCGAGCAGAACATCCTCGACGGGATTCCGTTCGCACGACAGACCCAGCGCCGCGAACTGCTCGGGGACGCCCGGCCGGTCGGCGACGCAGTGCTCGGCTTCGTCGAGTCGATCCCCGAGGCGGGTCGGTGTGAGCTCGCGGGATCGCTCCGGCGCTGGAAGCCGACGATCGGCGACGTCGACGTGCTGGCCGGGAGCGAGGACCGCGCGGCGGTCATCGACGCGTTCGTCGAGTGGGAGCGGGCCGACGAGGTCATCGAGGCCGGCACCGACAAGGCCAGCGTTCGCTCGAACGGCCAGCGCGTCGATCTCCGGGTCGTGGTGCCCGAGGAGTTCGGCTCGGCGCTCCAGTACTTCACCGGTAGCAAGGAGCACAACATCCGGCTTCGCAACTACGCCATCGAGCGGGGATACAAGCTCAACGAGTACGGCGCGTTCGACGTCTCTGACCTCGAGGGGGCCGACGCCGACGAGCCGGCGGCCCCCGACTCCGGCCAGCGGGTCGGCGAGCGCGTCGCCGGCGACTCCGAGGCCGGGATGTACGAGGTGCTCGATCTCCCGTACGTCCCGCCGGAACTCCGCGAGGACCGCGGCGAGATCGACGCGGCGGCGGCCGGCCAACTCCCCGAACTCCTCGCCGAAGACGAGATTCGCGGGGACCTCCACGTCCACACCGAGTGGTCCGACGGCGACCTCTCGGTGGCGGAGATGGCCGAGGCGGCCGCCGAGTTCGGCCACGAGTACGTCTGTATCTCGGACCACGCCACCGGCCCCGGAATGGTCGGCGGCGTGGGCCTCGACGACGCGGCGATCCGCGAACAGGCCGCCGAGGTCCGCGAGCAGGCCGCCGACCTCCCGGTCGAGGTGTTCGTCGGCGTCGAGGCGAACGTCGAGGCCGACGGCGCGATCAGCGTCGCCGACGACCTGCTCGCGGACCTCGACTGCGTCGTCGCCTCGCCCCACAGCGGGCTGGAGGGCGACGCCACCGACCGGCTGACCGCGGTGGTCGAACACCCTCACGTCGACGTGCTCGGCCATCCGAGCGGCCGCATGCTCAACAGCCGCGCCGGGCTGGAGTTCGACGTCGAGGCCGTGGCGAGCGCCGCCGCCGACGCCGAGACCGCGCTGGAGATCAACAGCAACCCTCACCGCCTCGACCTGTGGGGGAGCGCGGTCAAGCGGGCCGTCGAGGCGGGCGCGACGATCGCGATCGACACCGACGCCCACACGCCCACCGAGTACCGAAACGTCCGGTACGGCGTCCACACAGCCCGTCGCGGGTGGGCCGAGACCGCCGACGTGCTCAACGCCCGCGACGCCGACGGGGTCCGGGAGTTCCTCCACTGACCGTGTCCGGAGACGCCGACCCGCCCGAACGGACCCCCGCCGACACCGCGGTGGTGCTCGATGCGATGCTGGGGACGCTCGCGACCTACCTCCGGATGGCGGGCTACGACGCGGCCTACGCCCTCGACCGAGGGGTAGAGGCCGACGACGCGCTGGCCGACCTCGCCGACGCCGAGGGTCGACTGCTCGTGACCCGGGACGCCGAGCTGGCGGCGAGCGCCGACGGACTGCTCGTCGAGTCGCGTGAGGTGATCGACCAGCTCCGCGAGCTATCGAAGGCGGGGTTCGAACTGGCCCTCTCGGAGCCGGCGCGGTGTTCGAAGTGCAACGGAGCTCTCGTCGAGGTCGACGCCGACGCCCGGACGCCGTCGTACGCGCCCGAGACCGGGGCGCGTCGGGTGTGGCGGTGTCCCTCCTGTGGCCAGTGCTTCTGGAAGGGGAGCCACTGGGTCGACGTCGCCGAGACGCTGTCGGGGCTGTGATCGGCCGGCGGTCGGCCGAGTTCGCCCGGCGGCCCCCAGACGGGCACGGCGGTTAAGTTTCCCGACGCCGTGTCTCCGACCAGAGATCATGGGGGACATAGACCAACGGGAGGCGGCGCGGCTCGTGGACCGAATCATCGAGACGGTCGCCGCGTGGCCCCACGTCACCACCAACGAACACCGCTTCGAGGGGCGGGAGTTCACCGTCGGGCCCCGAGAGGTCGGCCACGTCCACCGCTGGGGTATCGTCGACGTGCCGTTCACCGAGCGCCTGCGCGACCGACTCATCGAGGCGGGGAAGACGGGCGAGCACCACGTCGTCCCCGAGTCGGGGTGGACGACGCGCTATATCCGAGACGAGGGCGACGTCGACCACGCGGTCTGGCTGCTCCGGCTGTCGTACCTCTACCACGTAAACACGCTGAAGAGGACGCCCGCGGGAGCCCAGAAGTTCGAGAACGTCGACGTCGAGGCGGAACTGGCGGAACTCGACGCCAGCGACGAGGTGGTCGAGGCGTTCGAGCGGCGCCGACCCGGCGAGTGACCTGTTTCTGAACCCTTAAACGCGCCCGGCCGTTTGTATCGCGTATGACCGACGAGGAAGCCACCGAGCAGGTGCGCGCGGACGCCGAGCAGACGGACGCCGAGGAGCCGGCGACCGAACCGGGCGCGACCGACGGCGCCGACGGCGACGGGACCCTCGCCCCCGAGAGCACTCGACTCGTGGCCGAGGTCGCAGTCGAGGACGCCGACCTCGCGACCGATCTGGAGGCCCACCTCGCGGAGCTAGAAACCGCCCGCGAGGAGGCCGAAGACCGCGCCGAGGACCTCGAGAGCCGACTCAAGCGCAAGCAGGCCGACTTCCAGAACTACAAAAAGCGCGCCAAAAAGCGCCAAGAACAGATCGAGGCGACCGCGACCGAGGACCTCGTGACCGACCTCCTCGACGTCCGGGACAACCTCGTTCGCGCGCTCGACTCCGAACACGAGGACGTCGAGAGCCTCCGCGAGGGCGTCGAGATGACGCTCAAAGAGCTCGACCGGGCGTTCGAGCACGAGGACGTGACCCCGATCGACCCCGAGCCCGGCGCCGAGACCGACCCCCAGCGCCACGAGGTGATGATGAGAGTCGAGAGCGACCGACCCCCGGGCACCGTCGCGGACGTCTACCAGCCCGGCTACGAGATGGGCGAGAAGGTGTTGCGGCCGGCGCAGGTCACGGTCAGCGAGGCCGGCGACGCCGAGGAGTGAGTCGGGGCGGCCCGCCGGACGACCAGTACAATTGCGGTCGGATATATAAGTATGCGATTCTCGACCACGGTGAGCGGCGAAACCGCAAGACAGCGTCCGGATCGTTCTGCGCCCTCGAACGCCCGGACTAGCAAGGCTTAAACGGAAGAATCCGCAACGTATCGAACAAGATGGCGAGCAACAAAATTCTGGGCATCGACCTCGGTACCACGAACAGCGCGTTCGCGGTCATGGAGGGCGCCGACCCGGAGATCATCGTCAACGGCGAGGGTGACCGCACCACGCCCTCGGTCGTCGCGTTCGACGACGGCGAGCGCCTCGTCGGCAAGCCGGCGAAGAATCAGGCCGTCCAGAACCCCGAGCGCACGATCCAGTCGATCAAGCGCCACATGGGCGAGGACGACTACACCGTCGAGATCGACGGCGAGGAGTACACCCCCGAGCAGATCTCGGCGATGATCCTCCAGAAGATCAAGCGCGACGCCGAGGAGTACCTCGGCGACGACGTCGAGAAAGCGGTCATCACCGTCCCCGCGTACTTCAACGACAAGCAACGCCAGGCGACCAAAGACGCCGGCGAGATCGCCGGCTTCGAGGTCGAGCGCATCGTCAACGAGCCGACCGCGGCCTCGATGGCCTACGGCCTCGACGACGAGTCCGACCAGACGGTCTTAGTCTACGACCTCGGCGGGGGTACCTTCGACGTCTCGATCCTCGATCTCGGCGGGGGCGTCTACGAGGTCGTCGCCACCAACGGTGACAACGACCTCGGGGGCGACGACTGGGACGAAGCGATCATCGACCACCTCGCCGACGAGTTCGAGAACGACCACGGCATCGACCTCCGGGAGGACCGCCAAGCCCTCCAGCGGCTCAAGGACGCCGCCGAGGAAGCCAAGATCGAACTCTCCTCCCGGAAGGAGGCCGACGTCAACCTCCCGTTCATCACGGCGACCGACGACGGCCCGGTCCACCTCGAGGACAGCCTGACCCGCGCGAAGTTCGAGAGCCTCACCAGCGACCTCATCGACCGCACCGTCGACCCGACCGAGCAAGCGCTCGACGACGCGGGCTACGACAAGGGCGACATCGACGAGGTCATCCTCGTCGGCGGCTCGACCCGGATGCCCCAGGTCCAAGAGAAGGTCGAGGAGATGACCGGCCAGGAGCCCAAGAAGAACGTCAACCCCGACGAGGCCGTCGCGCTCGGCGCGGCGATCCAGGGCGGGGTCCTGTCGGGCGACGTCGACGACATCGTGTTGCTCGACGTGACGCCGCTCAGCCTCGGCATCGAGGTCAAGGGCGGCCTGTTCGAGCGGCTCATCGACAAAAACACCACGATCCCGACCGAGGAGTCGAAGGTGTTCACCACGGCCGCGGACAACCAGACGTCGGTGCAGGTCCGGGTGTTCCAGGGCGAGCGCGAGATCGCCGAGGAGAACGAACTGCTCGGGGAGTTCCAGCTGACGGGCATCCCGCCCGCGCCCGCCGGCACCCCGCAGATCGAGGTCGGGTTCAACATCGACGAGAACGGCATCGTCAACGTCTCCGCCGAGGATCAGGGCTCGGGGAACTCCGAGGAGATCACCATCGAGGGCGGCGCCGGCCTCTCGGACGATGAGATCGAGGAGATGCAACAGGAGGCCGAACAGCACGCCGAGGAAGACCAGCAGCGCCGCGAGCGCATCGAGGCCCGCAACGAGGCCGAGAGCGCGGTCCAGCGCGCCGAGACGCTCCTCGAGGAGAACGAGGAGAACGTCGACGACGACCTCCGCGAGACCATCGAGGCCGAGATCGAGGCGGTCCAGGAAGTGCTGGCCGACGAGGACGCCTCCAAGGAGGAACTCGAAGACGCCACCGAGTCCCTCTCCGAGGAGCTTCAGGAGATCGGCAAGCAGATGTACCAACAGCAGGCCCAGGCCGGCGCGGGCGGTGCCGGAGCCGGCGCCGGTCCGGGCGCGGGCGCTGGCGCCGGACCGGGCGGCATGGGCGGACAGGCCGGACCCGGCGGCGCGGGCGGCGCGGAACCGGGCGACGACGAGTACGTCGACGCCGACTTCGAGGACGTCGAAGAGGACGACGAAGAGTGAGTCGCTTTCGTCGACTCGAAAGACGAGCGTAGCGAGTCTTTCGGCATCTCGGGAAGCGAGCGGTAGCGAGCCTCCCGGAGAGGACGACGAAGAGTAAGCCGTCTCCGGGCGAGTGCGAATCCGACCGCGCGGGCATCGCGCCAACGGACCCTTGAAGTGACTCCGACTTTTACCGACTGACAACCAATGAGCGAGGACTTCTACGACATACTCGGCGTGAGTAGGGACGCCGACCAGGACGAGATCAAATCGGCCTACCGCGAGAAGGCGACCGACTACCACCCCGACGTGAGCGACGACCCGAACGCCGAGGAGAAGTTCAAGAAGCTTCAGAAGGCAAAGGAGGTGCTGACCGACGAGGAGAAGCGCCAAGCGTACGACCAGATGGGCCACGAGCGCTTCGAGCAGGCCCAGAAGCGCGGCGGCTTCGACGGCGGCCCCGGCGGGGCGGGCGCCGGCGGGATGGGCGGACAGGGTCCCTTCGGCGGGATGGGCGGACAGGGCGGCATGGGCGACATCTTCGAGCAGTTCTTCGGGGGCGGCGGCCGCGGTCAGCGGTCGAACCGCCCGCAGAAGGGCCAGGACCTCCGGACCCGGCTCTCGATCACGCTCGAAGAGGCCTACGAGGGCGTCCAAAAGCAGGTCACCGTCCGGCGACCCGAGCGGTGTGACACCTGCGACGGGGACGGCCACCCGCCGGGGACCGACTCCCGGACCTGTCCGGAGTGCAACGGCCGCGGGCAGGTCACGCAGGTCCAGCAGACCCCGCTCGGGCGGGTCCAGCAGACCCAGACCTGTCGGCACTGTGGCGGCGAGGGCGAAATCTACGACGAGACGTGTTCGGACTGCGCCGGCGACGGCGTGGTCGACCGCGAGGCCACCCTCTCGGTCGAGGTGCCCGCCGGCATCCAGACCGGCCAGACCCTCCAGATGGAAGGCGAGGGCGCGCCCGGCGAGAACCGCGGGCCGAAAGGCGACCTCCTGATCGAAATCGACGTCGAGGACCACCCCGATTTCGAGCGCGAGGACGACGACCTCCACCACCAACACGCCATCTCGTTCCCGCAGGCCACGTTCGGCGACACCGTCGCGGTGCCGACTCTCGACGGCACAGTCGAGATGGACGTGCCCGCGGGCACCCAGAGCGGCGAGACGTTCCGCCTGCAGGGCAAGGGAATGCCCCGACTCCGGCGGCGCGGTCACGGCGACCTCTACGTGCAGGTTCAGGTCGTCACCCCCGAGAGCCTCAACGACGAACAGCGCGAGGCGCTCGAACAGTTCGCCGAGGCCGGCGGCGAGGAGGTCGACGTCGAGCAGGGCTTCTTCGAGAAGATCAAAAACACCTTCTAGACGGCCTTTTGCTACGCTCGCGCCCTAAACGGCGCCCGCTCGCAAAACGTCGACAAAAACGCTGGGCTCTTCCCTCCGCTTCGGTCGTCGCTTGGTCCACTCGCTCGTGTGCGGGTCTTCGGCGCGCTGTCGCTGATTTCCGCCTCTCGGCGCTCGTCGCGTAACGCTGTAGATTGGAAAGCGGGGAGCAATCCGTCGTCTGCCCTCGACGCCGCCCGAACCGACGCGTCCGGAGGGCACCGATTTTTGCCGGCGGGGTGCGTAGACACGCCCGATGGCGACACCGCCCCAGTACGAGTCGTTCGCCGCGGTCACCATGCTCGTTCTCGGGCTACTCGTCCTCCTCGCGCGGGCCTCGGCCGCGATGTTCGACGACCCCGACGGCGGGGACGACCGCGACCGGTCCCCGGACCGCGACGGCGAGCCCCGCCCGGAGACGCCCGCGACCGGCGCGGCCCGGATCGAGCGACGGGCGGGCGCGAGCGACGGGTGGAACGACCCGCCGGGCGTGACCGTCGAGGACGACCCGGCGAAATCGGCGCGCGCACGCGACGAGGACACCCCCGGCGACGGCCCGTGGGGGCCGAACGGCGCCGAGGTCGACGCCCGGCGGTCGCCGGCCGCCGACGCGCTGTCGACCGGCGCGCTGTTGGCGAACGTCGCCGTGAGTCAGGGCTTTTTCGGCGTCGTCGTGATCGGGGCGGCGTGGTTCGCGTCGATCCCGCCCGCAGACCTCGGCGTGGCGGTCGGCGATCCGTGGAGCGTCGGCCCGCCGGCGCTCGCGGCCGGGGCGGCGGTCGGCGTCGCGCTCTACGTCGCCAACGAACTGAGCGCGTCGGTGCTCGACTCGACCGGGGTCGATTACTCCGAGAGCCTCCGGGCCCACCTCGCGCCCGAGACCCTCCGGGGGTGGGCGGTGTTGCTCGGGGTCGTCTTGCCCATCATCGCGGGGTTCGAGGAGCTGTTGTTCCGGGCGGCGCTCGTGGGCGCGTTCGCCGCCGGTTTCGGCGTCTCGCCGTGGGCACTGGCGATCGCCTCCTCGGTCGCGTTCGCGGTCGGCCACGGCGCTCAGGGCCCCGGCGGCGTGGCAGTGACCGGCGTGCTCGGGTTCGCGCTGGCGGCGGCGTTCGTCCTCACGGGGAGCCTCCTCGTAGTGGTGGTCGCCCACTACCTCATCAACGCGCTGGAGTTCGTGATCCACGAGGGGCTGGGCGTCGAGTGGGCGTGAGCCGAACCCTTTTGGACCGAGGCATCAAAACGCCAACTGAATGGCGACCGTCGACGCACACCGAGACGTCCCGGCCGACGAGCCCGACTCGTTTTTCGGCTTCGTCGTCGGGCTGTACGTCGCCGCCCTCCTCGCGCCAGTCGCGACCGTCGGCGTCGCGGTCACCGCGACCACGGAGGCCGGCGTCCTCTTTTTCACCTTCCTCGGGGTCGGCACCGCCGGGGTCGCGGTCGGGTGGCGGGCGGCCGGCCGCGAGGCCGTCGCGGTCCGGCTCGGTTCGACCCGGTGGGCGTGGCTCGCGCCGGCCGCCGGCCTCGCGTACGGCGGCGGCGTGCTCGCCGCGACCGGGGTCGAGGGGCCGGCCTCGGGGATCGCGGTCGGGCTCGCGCTACTCGGGGCGGTCGGCGGACTGGTCGGCGGGACCGGTCTCGTGCTCGCCGCGCACAATCGCCACGCGAAGGCCGTGCTCGCGG
Source organism: Halorussus marinus (assembly GCF_004765795.1). Taxonomy (GTDB): domain Archaea; phylum Halobacteriota; class Halobacteria; order Halobacteriales; family Haladaptataceae; genus Halorussus; species Halorussus marinus. The sequence continues at coordinate 271,270 of NZ_SBIV01000001.1, read as the reverse complement.
GCTCGGAGCGTCGGGTCCGCTTCAGCACCACGGGCCCCGAGCGGGACCGTCGGCTCGCAAAGTGGGCCGTCGGGGCGCTCATGCTCGGCGGCACGGTCGGGTTCGCCGCCTCGATCGTCGCCGGCTTCGAATCGCTCCGGTGGCTCTTTCACCTCATGATCGCCGGCGGCGCCGGACTGTCGGGCGCGGTCGCCGAGCGAACGTACGTGGTCGCCGACGCCGGCGTCCGGGTCGGCACGCCGGTCCACAAGCGCGTCCGGCCGTGGTCGAGGTTCGAGAGCTACTCGCTGACCGACGACGAGCTCCGGGTCAGGCGTGCCGGGTGGTCGCCGTGGGGCCTGCGTGACCTGCGGCTCGACCCCGAGGAGATCGACGACGTGGCGGCCGTGAGGGCGGTGCTCGACGCCCATCTCCCGCGGCGATAGCGCCCGGACGAGCGGTCGCGCAACTTACTTGGCAGACCCCGACAACGTGTCGCGTACGGTGGCATCTATGGATACGCTCGAAGACGTCGACGAGGTCGTCCACGAACCGTCCGAGGAGTTCGTGGAGTCGACCAACGTCTACCAGTTCATGCAGGAGTACGACATCGACGACTACGACGAACTCGTCGAGCGGACCACGGGGGACGTGGAGTGGTTCTGGGACGAGATGGTCGACTACCTCGACATCGACTTCTACGAGCCCTACGAGGCGGTCCGGGGCGACGCCGACGGGCCTCAGTTCTCGGAGTGGTACGAGGGCGGGGAGATCAACATCGCCCACAACGCGGTCGACCGCCACGCCGCCCCCGACGCCGAGACCCGAAACAAGGTCGCCTGCATCTGGGAGGGCGAGGACGGCGAGGTCCGCGAGGTCACGTTCCACGAGCTGGCCCGCCAGTCGAACAAGGTCGCCAACGCGCTCGAAGCCCGCGGCGTCGAGAAAGGCGATGCGGTGGGTCTCTACATGCCGATGGTCCCGGAGGTCATCTCGATCCTCTACGGCGCGTTCAAGGTCGGCGCCATCGTCGTCCCTATCTTCTCGGGGTTCGGCGTCGAGGCGACCGCGACCCGCATCGAGGACCCCGAGTGTTCGGTGTTGTTCACCGCCGACGGCTTCTATCGGCGGGGGAGCGAGGTCAGGCTGAAGGGAACCGCAGACGAGGCCATCGAGGCGGCGGGTCACGTCGAGCACACCATCGTCTACGATCGGTTCGGCTCCCGAGGGGCCGCCGACTCGGCCGTCCCGTGGCACGACGACCGCGACGAGTGGTGGGACGAGGCGGTCGAGACCCGGAGCGACGAGTACGACACCGTCCCGATGGACGCCCGCGACGAGTCGATGATCCTCTACACTTCAGGCACGACGGGCAAGCCGAAGGGCACCGTCCAGACTCACGCCGGCCAGCTCGTCCAGTGTGCCAAGGAGATCTACTTCGGCTTCGACCACAAGCCAAGCGACCGCTTTTTCTGGGTCAGCGACATCGGGTGGATGATGGGGCCGTGGACGCTCATCGGCAACCACGCCCACGCCGGCACGGTCTTCATGTACGAGGGGGCGCCCGACCACCCCGAGCCCGACCGCTTCTGGGAGATGATCGACCGCCACTCGATCTCGACGTTCGGCATCTCGCCGACCGCGATCCGCGCGCTCCGCAAGTACGGCGACGAGTGGCTGGAGGGCCACGACCTCTCCAGCCTCCGCCTGCTTGGCTCGACCGGCGAGCCGTGGGACCCCGAGAGCTGGCAGTGGTTCTACGAGCACGTCGGGGGCGGGGAGGCGCCGATCATCAACATCTCGGGCGGGACCGAGATCTGTGGTTGTTTCCTGATGCCGATGCCGATCCAGCCGCTCAAGCCCTGCACGCTCGGCGGACCCGGGCTCGGGATGGACGTCGACATCGTCGACTCGCAGGGCGAGTCGATCGCCGACACCCACGAGCGGGGGTTCCTCGTCGCCCGGGACTCCGCGCCGTCGATGACCAAGGGACTCTGGCAGGACGACGAGCGTTACCTCGAGGAGTACTGGTCGACGTTCGAGGACATGTGGGACCACGGCGACTGGGCCCAGAAGGACGAGGACGGCTTCTGGTTCCTCCACGGCCGGGCCGACGACGCCATCAACGTCGCGGGCCGGAAGGTCGGGCCCGCAGAGGTCGAGGGCGCGCTCATCGACCACGACGCGGTGAATCAGGCCGCCGCCGTCGGCGTCCCCGACGACACCACGGGGCAGGCGGTGGTGACCTACGTCATCCTCGAAGACGGCTACGAGGCTGGCGACGACCTCCGCGAGGAACTCCGCGCGCAGGTCGGCACGGAACTCGGCAAGCCGTTCCGGCCCCGCGAGGTGCTTTTCGTCTCGGAGTTCCCCAAGACCCAGTCGGGGAAGATCATCCGGCGGGCGATCGAGGCGACCTACACCGGCGAGGATCTGGGCGACATGTCCAGCATCGAGAACCCCGAGGCGCTCGACCGACTCGAAGACGCGCGGTGAGCGGTTACCGCTTCTACCGTCCCATCGGCTCCGGACCCGCGATCGGCCACGTCGGTCGGGCTTACGTCACAGTCGACGCCGCGACCGTCCGAGACTCGGGCGGGTCGCCCCCGTCCTCGACGACCGCGTAGTCGCCGACGGCTTCGTCGTCGGGCAACAGTATCGCCGCACCCGCGACCAGCGGCGCGACCACGCCTGCGGCGATCGCTCCGGGGTCGGCCAGCGGCGCGCGGACCGCCACCTCGTCGCCAGGCCCGATCCCCCAGTCGTCGGCGACCGTCCGGGCCGCAGACAGGAGGTCGGCGTGGGAGTACTCGCGGTCGGGGGCGTCGTCTCCATCGGCGGCGACGAGCGCGACCGACTCGGGGTCGACGGGCGTCTCGGGGAACGCCGGGTTCTCGCTCCAGACGTCGCGCTCGAAGTGCGCGACCGACGGATCGTCGGGCGGGCCGGCGTAGGCGACCCGCTGGCCGCCCGGCGGGAGGTCGTAGCCGTCGACGGCCCCGCGGGGCGCGACCCCGATCCGGGCGTCGACCTCGCCGGGCGCGCCGAACCGGGTCCGGGCGCCGAGCAGGGCCGCTCCGAGGAAGGCGAAGACGGCCTCTGGCTCGGGGTCGTCGGCGACAGCGACGGTCGCGTCGGCGTGGAGACCTCTGCGCCGCCAGAAATTGCCCGTCTTCCACGCGGTGGTGCAGAACCGCCGGTAGTCGTAGGCGCGGCGCTCGCGGGGCGCCGAGAGCGCCGGGTCGTCGCTTCGACGGTCGCGAGTCACGAGGTCGCCGAGTGCGTCCATGCGCTCACCTTCGGGGAGTCGGGAAAAAGTCGCGTCGGTTCGGAATGCGCCGCCGGGCAAAGAGGCGCTGACAGCGACGTCTGTTCGATAGGCGCGCTTATGCCGTCTCCGCGGTAGGCGGTAACTGACGGCACGGGAGACCGTGCTGGACCGGGCTCGTATCCCGATACCACTACACCGTCGCCCCCTTCCTGACGGCAAAAAGTGAGGCGTCGTTACTCCGCGGCGGGGTCCTCGATGGACAACTCTTCGACGGCGTCGTCGTCGCCACCGGACAGGAGCGTCCGGACCGCGACAGCGCCGCCTGCCAGCAGGCCGATCTTCGTCCCGCTCCGGGAGGAGGCGAGCGTCCGGACCGCGAGGGTTGCGACTGCGAACGCGACGAGTCCACTCAGGAGGCTCTTTTTGAGTCCCATGTCTCCCTATAGGACACGTCATCTAATAGATGTTCGTGTTCGCGGTCGAGGTGGCGGCCGCCGGCCGATCGAAAACGAGAGAAACGGGGCCGCGTTACTGCGGGCTCGGGCTACCGCCGGTGCCCGACCGGCCGACCTGCCGTTCGAGCGCGGAGCCGGTGATGTTCTTGAGCCGATCGACGAGGCTGTCCTTCTCGGCCTCGCCCGCCAGCGCCACGTCGAGCACTTCGCTGATGTGGGTGACCGGGATGATCTCGATCTGCTCTTCGTACTCCGCTTCGATCATCACGTCGTCCTCGTTGGCCTTCGGGATGATGACCCGGTCGAGGCCCGCCTTCGCGGCGGCCTCGATCTTGTGGGTCACGCCGCCGACCGGAAGCACGTCGCCCCGGACCGACAGCGAGCCGGTCATCGCGAGGTCCTGTGCGACCGGCATGTCCTCGAGCGCCGAGATGACCGCGGTGGCCACCGTGATCGACGCCGAGTCGCCGTCGACGCCCTGTTGACCCGCCTGCACGAACTGGATGTGGACGTCGCGTTCGGTGATGTCCTCGTCGGAGAACTTCTTGATGATCGCCGAGACGTTCTGGACGGCCTCCATGGCCATCTCCTTGAGCTGACCGGTGGCGATGACCTCGCCCGGTCCCTGAGACGGCGTGACCTCCGCCATCACGGGGAGGACGATCCCGCTGTCCTCGCCCATCACGGCGAGTCCGTTGACGCGACCGACCACGTCGCCGGCGTTGACCGTAAGCTCGTAGTCCTTCCGCCGTTCGATGTACTCGTCGGCGACCTGCTGTTCGATCGAGCGGCTCCGGCGCTTGGCCTGAAGCACGTCCTCGCGCTCGGTCTGGCTCTTGTCGGCGGCGCGGGCGATGTCGCCCGCGACCCGAACCAGCCCCCCGAGGTCCCGGAGCTTGAGCGTGAGGTGGTCCTTCCGGCCCGACCGACGCTGGGCCTCGAGGATGACCTCCTCGACCGCCTCCTCGGTGAAGTGGGGGAGCCGACCGTCCTTGGTGACCTCCTGGGCGATGAACCGGGCGTACTTCCGGCGCATCTCCGGGGTGTCCTCGATGGTGTCGTCCATGTAGACCTCGTACCCGTACCCCTTGATCCGCGACCGGAGCGCCGGGTGCATGTTCTCCATCGCGTCCATGTTCCCCGCCGCGATCATGATGAAGTCACAGGGGACCGGCTCGGTCTGGACCATCGCGCCCGAGGAGCGCTCGGACTGGCCCGTGATGGAGAACTCGCCCTCCTGGATCGCGGTCATCAGCTTCTGCTGGGACCGGATGTCGAGGGTGTTGATCTCGTCGACGAACAGCACGCCCTTGTTGGCCTTGTGGATGGCCCCGGCCTCGACGCGGTCGTGGCTCGGGGTCTCCATCCCGCCGGACTGGAACGGGTCGTGGCGGACGTCGCCGAGCAGCGCGCCGGCGTGGGCGCCGGTGGCGTCCTCGAACGGCGCGGTGGTCTGGTCGGCGGCGTTGACCAGCAGGTTCGGGATCATCGCGTCGCTGCCCCGCGAACCGTACCGGAACGCGAGGTAGATGACCCCGGCCGCGAGGATGCCCAACAGCGGCCGGCCCGCGATGAGCAGGGCGTACCCCACTACGATGGCGATGATGACCCACATCAGGAACGACCGCATCTGGTTGCGCTTGCGGGCCTCCTCCTTGTGGGCCTCGATGATCTGCTCGCCTTTCCCCGCCGGAACCGTCCGGACCTTCGGCTCGTTGCCGTCGTCGGGATTGTGGTAGACGAGCACGTCCTGCAACTCCTCTTTCGGGAGGAGTTCGCTCATCGCTTTCGCCAGCATCGACTTCCCCGTCCCCGGGGTGCCGATCATCATGACGTGGCGGCGCTGCTTGGCCGCTTTCTGCACGACGTCGCGTGCGTGATCCTGACCGATGACCTGATCGACCAGTCGGTCGGGAATGTCTATCTCGTCGGTCGTCTCGATATCCAAGCCGCCGAGCAGATCGGTGTCCTCGACCTCTGCTTCGTCGATATCGGGATCGACGTCGCTACCGAGGTCCTCGAACTCCGAGCCCCCCTGCTCGCGGGTCTGCTCCGGCGGCGGAGCGTCGTTGTCGGTATCCTTACTCATAGAACGGTCCTGTACGTATCTAAACGGTGGGGTGGCGAACTGATATACTTTCTCCCTCTCGGACCGAGACGGCCCGCCAGCGAATCCGGCGCGACGGCGCCCGAGTCGATCGTTTCTGGCGTCTCGGGCGACTCGCCACCCTTATAAAACTCCCGAGCGCAACGTGGCGTATGACCCGCGGGTTCTACATCGGGCGGTTCCAGCCGTTCCACAACGGCCACCGGAACGTGGTCGAGACCATCGCCGAGGAGGTCGACGAACTGGTCCTCGGCATCGGGAGCGCGGGCGACTCCCACAGCCGCCACGACCCCTTCACGGCGGGCGAACGCATCATGATGATCACCAAGTCGCTGGTGGACTCGGATCTGGTGACCTACGCGGTCCCGATTGAGGACTTAGAGCGCAACTCGGTGTGGGTCAGCCACGTCCAGAGCATGTGTCCGGACTTCGACGTCGCCTACTCGAACAACCCCCTCGTCATCCGACTCTTCGAGGAGGCGGGCGTCGAGGTGCGCCAGTCGCCGATGTTCAACCGCGACGTCCTCGAGGGCACGGAGGTCCGCGAGCGCATGATCCTCGGCGACGACTGGGAGTCGCTGGTCCCCGAGGCCGTGGTCGAGGTCGTCGAGGAGTGTGGCGGACTCGACCGGATCCAGCAGGTGAGCGACTCGGACAGCAACGGCGAGTGAACCGCCGGGTCGGGATTTTTACGGCCGGGGCGCCCCAACGATCGGCTATGATAACGCTCGCTTCGGACTTCGGATCGCCGTACCCCGCGGCGATGAAGGGCGTGTTGCTCGGCCGAACCGACGCCCGGCTAGTCGACGTGGCCCACGACTTCCCCCGCCAGAACGTGCGTGCCGCGGCGTTCTGGCTTCGGGAGGTCCTGACGTATTTCCCGGCGGCGGTCCACCTCGCGGTCGTCGACCCCGGCGTCGGCACCGAGCGGGCGGCGCTCGCGATCCGGGCCGGCGATCACGCGCTGGTCGCGCCGGACAACGGGCTCGCGCTCCCGGCGGCCCGCGCGCTGGCGGGCGAGGAGGCGGGCGTCGAGGTCTTCGACGTCGCGTACGCCGACCGAGACACCGAGAGCACCACCTTTCACGGCCGGGACGTGTTCGCGCCCGCGGCGGCCGACGTCCACGAGGCCGGCGTCGACTCGTTCGAGCGACTCGATCGGATCTCGCCGGCCGACGAGTTCGTCGACCTCCGATTTCCAGACCCCGACCGCGACGGCGCCGTGGCGGTGGGAGAGGTCCTCGTCGTCGACGGCTTCGGCAACGTCGTCACCAACGTCCCCGGGGAGTTTCTCGCCGACCGCGAGTCGGTGATCGTGAACGGCGAACCGGCGCCCGTGGCTCGCGCGTACGCCGAGCGGGCGGCCGGCGAGCGCCTCGTCACGGTCGGGAGCCACGGCAACGTCGAGCTCGCGGTCAATCGGGGCCGGGGCGAGGAGGCGTTCGGGCTCTCGGCGGGCGAACGCGTCCGGGTCGAGCGCTGACCGCAGGCCCCGCTCGCCGGGCGACCGCCGGTGGGTCGGCCGAGGGTGTGAGACCGCTCACCCCGTCGTCTCGGCCTCGTCGTACGCGGCGGCGACGCTGACGAGCCCGAACAGGAGCGCGAGGACCGCCGCGGTCGCGGTCATCCCGAACGCCGCCATCGAAATCGGCGTCATCTGGAAGGAGACGACTCCGAGGAGATCCATCGCCATCCCCTCCTGCTGGCCGGTGGTTCCGACGACCGCGCCGAGGAGTCCGGCCAGCGCGACCACCACGACCGCGGCGCCCGCGAGGTAGGGCCGCGCGGAGACTTCCCGTGTCATACCCGGACGTTCGTGTGGGCGCCGATTATGGCTATCGGTCCGGGGCGGGTAGGGCGCCGACTCCGGCTCCCGAGCCCGCGGCCCGGCTACCGGTGGGCGTTGAGCCGCTCGGCGAGGTCGGCGGCCGCCTCGCCCGCCGCCTCGTCGAACGGTCGCTCGGAGTCCTCGCCCGCGAAGATGATGCCCCGCGTCGAGTTGACGAGGCCGGCGCCGTTCGTCGCGGTCGCGCACTCGGCGGCCGCCGCGGCGTCGCCGCCCTGCGCGCCGACGCCGGGGACGAGAAACGGCAGTTCGGGGACGCGTTCGCGGACCGCCCGGAGCTCGTCGGGGGAGGTCGCGCCCACGACGAGCCCGACGTTGCCCGCGTCGTTCCACTCGGCGGCGAGGTCGGCCACGCGCTCGTAGACGCGTTCGCCCCCCGCGAGTTCGAGGTCCTGGACGTCCGCGCCGCCGGGGTTAGAGGTCCGACAGAGCAGAAAACAGCCCGCCGTCTCGCGGTCGAGAAACGGCGCCAGCGCGTCCCGTCCGAGGTAGGGGTTGAGGGTGATGGCGTCGACCGAGTCGAGAATCTTCGCGTACTGCCGGGAGGTGTTACCGATGTCGGCGCGCTTGGCGTCGAGCAACACCGGCACGCCTCGTTCGCGAGCGTAGTCGACGGTCTTTTCGAGTGCGCGCCAGCCGTCGGGGTCCTCGTAGAAGGCGGCGTTGGGCTTGAACGCGGCGGCGGACTCGCGGGTCGCGTCGATAATCCGTCGGTTGAACTCCCACCGGGGCAGGTCGGCGCCCCGGACCGCGTCGGGGAGGCGGTCCTCGTCGGGGTCCAGACCCACCGACACGACGCTGTCGATCTCGGCGATGCGGTCGGCGAGGCGGTCGAAGAACGCGGGCATTGGGCTCGGTTTCGGCGGTGTGGATACAAAAGCGTCGGATTCGGGCCGCGACCGACGACGCCGAACCCGGACCTTCAAATCCGCGGGCGCCCTACTGGCGGGCGATGGGAAACACCGATCTGCGGCAGCTCGCGGTGCTCTCGGAGGTCCCCTTCGAGGACCTCGACGGCGAGACGGTCGCCGTCGACGCCCACAACTGGCTCTACAAGTACCTCACGACGACCGTCAAGTGGACCACCGACGACGCCTACACCACCGCCGACGACACCGAGGTCGCGAACCTGATCGGCGTCGTCCAGGGGCTCCCGAAGTTCTTCGAGAACGACCTGACGCCCGTGTTCGTCTTCGACGGGTCAGTCACCGACCACAAGTCCGCGGAGATCGAACAGCGCCGGGAGGCCCGCGAGGCCCGCGAGGAGCGGCTGGAGAAAGCGCGCGAGGCGGGCGACGCGATCGAGGTCGCCCGGCTCGACGCCCACACTCAGCGGCTCACCGACACCATCCAGCGCACGACCCGGGAGCTGTTCGACCGCCTCGACGTCCCCTACATCGAGGCCCCGGCCGAGGGCGAGGCACAGGCCGCCTACATGAACCGGGTCGGCGCGGTCGACTACTGCGGGACCGAGGACTACGACGCGCTGTTGCTCGGGGCGCCGCTGACGCTCCGCCAGCTCACAAGCAAGGGCGACCCCGAGCTGATGGACTTCGAAGCCACCCTCGACGACCTCGAGGTGACGTGGGAGCAGTTGGTCGACATCGGCATCCTCTGTGGCACCGATTTCAACGAGGGCGTCTCGGGCATCGGCCCGAAGACCGCGCTCGAGACGGTCAAAGAGCACGGCGACATCTGGGGCGTGCTCGAAGCCGAGGGCGCCCACATCGACAAGGACGTCGACGTGATCCGAGAGCTGTTCCTGAACCCGTCGGTCACCGACGACTACGCGTTCGACGCCGAGATGGACCCCGACCTCGACGCCGCCCGCGAGTACGTCGTCGACGAGTGGGAGGTCAGCGCCGGGGAGGTCGAGCGCGGCTTCGAGCGCATCGAGGAGTCGGTGGTCCAGACCGGCCTCGGGGAGTGGACCTGACCGGGCCCGCCCCGCCCAGACGCCGAACGGGCGGTCCCGAAGCGCTTTTACCCGGTCCTTCCGAATCCACTCGCATGAAGCGACTCATCATCCACGGGAACCCGGGCATCCGGCGAAACGCCATCATCGAGTACGACGGCGGCGAGCGGGTCTGCTTCTCCATCAGCCGGCAGGGCGACTGGCACGGTCCCGACGAACCACAGCTGTGGTGTATCATCGGCACCGAAGACGAGCGCGAGGACTTCGCGAAGCGCAACTTCGTCCCCCACTGGCTCGAAACCGAATCGATCGACGCCGAGGCGGTCGACGTCGTCAAGGCCGCCGACGAGCTCGCGGTTTAAGCTTTCTTTCTACGACGGCCGCGGCCTCGTCCCGCGGTCGGTAGTCCAGCGCCCGTGAGATCTGCTCTCGGGCCGGCGGTACGATCGCGCCGCCAGAGAGATCGTGGAGTCGCCCCGGACAATCGCCGGCCGAGTCTCAGTCCCCGGCCACCGCATCGGCGCCCTCCGGGGCGGCCTCCGACGCGAAGAGGTACGCGAACGCGATCGACGAGACGACGATGAACCCGGCGGCAGTCCAGAACGCCACCAGCACCGTCGTGGCGTCCCAGATCGCGCCGACGAACACTGGGCCGCCGACCTGTCCGACCTTCCACGCGATCGAGCGCAACGAGAGGCTCGATCCGACCGCGTCGAAGTACTCGCCCTCCTCGACGAACAGCGCCATGCTCGCGGGAAGCCGGAGGCTGTCGCCGACGCCGAGGACGGCGTAGGCGGCGAACAGCACGAAGAAGGCGCCCGGAAGCGCCATCTGCTCGCCGAACGCCGCGAGGGTCACGCCGGGGACGTACCCCTCCGCGAACCCCGCCAGCGGGATGAGCGCGGTGCCGACAGCGTAGACGAGCGCGCCCACGAGGATGAACCGGTACTTCCGGCCGAACCGGTCGGTGAGGTCGCCGACCCACCCCTGCGTGAGTGCCTTGGTGAGCTTGCCGCCGGCCATGATCCCGCCGATGAGGAAGGCGTTGATGCCGAACCCGGTCCGGGCGTAGATCGGGAGGAACGTGATGACCGCCATCTTGCCGACGCTGAACGACCCCCGGAAGAACACGAGCGCCTTGATCGCCCGCCGGCCGAGGAGGTCCCGGATGGTCTCCATCCCGGAGGCTTCCTCGGGGTCGGCGGTCCCGCCGGGGTTGTCCCGGAGGAACAGGTACACCGAGACGAACGCCCCGATCGTGAACAGGCTGAGCGCGGCGTACGTCAGTTCGAAGCCGTAGAGAAACAGCAACAGGCCGCCGAAGATGTCGCCGAACAGGCTGGAGATGGCGCCGACCTGATTGTACGAGCCGATCCACAGCCCCCGCGACTCGTCGGGGCTGATCTCGCCGACGACGGTCGTCCCGGTCAGCCAGAGGATGCTCGCGCCCAGCCCCTGAACCGCCCGGAGCAGGATGACGTGTTCGACCGCCGAGACGAACGCGAACCCGACGAAGACGGCGACGTTGAGCACGAGTCCGGCCAGCAGGAACTTCTTCGCGTCCTTGAGGTCGATGTACCGGCCCAGCGGGAGCACGATGACCAACTGGACCGCGGCGAACGCGGTGCCAAACAGCCCCTCGACGGTGCTGGAGGTGCCGAACATGTCCGCGTACAGCGCCAGCGCGATCAGGATGGTCGAGTAGGCCTGACTCCGGGCGAACGCGGTGCTCGCCAGCGCCACGAACTCCCGGTTCCCGAACAGCCTGAGCGTCCCGCCGGTCGACTCGGCCACTGTTACGATTCGAAATGAACCCACTGACGCTCTTAAATCCGTTCGTCCCGGAAGTCCTCGCGAGGGGTTTCGTCCCCGGTTCGGCGACGAAATCCGCGCTCGTGATTGAAGGCGAAAAGAGCGATAGCCGCGACGAAGCCGCCGGTATCGGCCGGTACGCTATCCGCGGCGTCGATCGGAGCGAAGCGTAGTCGCCGGGGCGGGGCGCGCAGAGGTGGGCGATGTGAGCGCGCCGCGCCGACGGTCGACTACGCGACCGAGTAGCCGAAAAGAATCGCGCGTCGCGGCCTCAGTCTTCGAGCGCGTCGGCGATGCGCTGGAGCTGGCGGGTCGCGTCCCGAACCTCGTCGCGGAGCTGTCGGACCTCGCGGGTGAGCTCCTCGTTGCCGGCGCTCTCGCTCTCGCCGGGTCGGCCGCCGGGGCCGCCGGGCCCGCCGCCCATGCCGCCGGGGCCGCCACCGCCCATCATGCCGCCCATCATCTGGGCGAAGGGGTTGCCGCCGCCACCGCCCATGCCGCCGGGGCCGCCACCGCCCATCATCTCTTCCATCTTCTCGCGTCGGTCATCGCCCTCGCCTTCGCCTTCCTCGGCGCGCTTCTCGCGGATCTCCTCGACGCGCTCGCGGAAGGACTTCTCGTCCTCGCCGTTGTCTGTCTCGGATTCGGACTGGTCGCTGGATTCGTCGTCTGCCATGCGAACCCCTTGGCGGGCCGGGTGGAAAAGCGTGGTGTCTCGGAGACGGGACGCCCGACGGCCCTCCTCTCGGAACGGAGAGATTTTGTGCCGGGCGGCCCAACGCCCGTCAATGACCGAAGTCGTCGTCGCGGGCGGCGGACTGGCCGGACTGGTCGCGGCCCGCCACCTCGCCGAGGCGGGCGCGGACGTGCGACTGTACGAACGCCACGGCGAGGTCGGCGGCCGGGTGCGCTCGACCCGGCGTGACGGGTTCGTCTTCGACCGCGGCTTTCAGGTGCTTTTCACCGCCTACCCCGCGGTCGGGCGAGAGCTCGATCTGGACGCCCTCGACCTCCGGACGTTCGTCCCCGGCGCAGTCGTGGCCCGACCCGGCCACCGCGCGACGCTGTCGGACCCGCTCCGGGACCCGTTCAGCGCGGTCGAGACCCTGTTCAACCGCGACGTGACCGTCGGCGACAAGCTCCGGGTGCTCGGGCTCTACCGGGAGCTCCGGGACAAACCCGACGCCGAGATCTTCGGCGGTCCCGACGCCTCGACCCGCGAGTACCTCCGCGAGCGGGGCTTTTCCGGGAAGTTCCTCGCGAACTTCGCCGAGCCGTTCTACGGCGGCATCACCCTCGATCGGAGCCTCTCGACCTCTCGGAAGGCGTTCGAGTTCACGTTCAAGATGCTCGCGACCGGCGACACCGCGGTGCCGGCTCGGGGAATGGGCGCGATCAGCGACCAGCTCGCGGCGTCGGCCCGCGACGCGGGGGCCCGAATCGTCACCGACGAGACGGTGACCGAGGTCGGGACCGACGGGCGGGTCGAACTCGGCCGCGAGACCGACGCCGCCGACGCGGTGGTGGTCGCGACCGACCCGAAGCGGGCCCGCGAGCTCACCGGCGTCGACGCGATCCCGACCGACGCCAAGGGGTGTGTCACCCAGTACTACGCGTTCGACGGCGAGGAACTCGACGCCGGCAGGCGGCTGTTGCTCAACGCCGAGAGCGCGTCGCCCAACCAGATCGCCCAGCTCTCGTCGGTCGCCCCCGAGTACGCCCCCGAGGATCGCAACCTCCTGAGCGCGACGTATCTGGGCGCGCCCGACGACCCCGACGAGACGCTCGCGGCCCGGACCGCCCGCACCCTCGAATCGTGGTATCCCGAGCGCCGACTCGACCTCGACCTACTCCACACCAGCCGGATCGAGTTCGGCCAGTTCGCCCAACCGCCGGGCGTCTACGACGGCCTGCCGGCGGTTCGAGCCCCGGAGGGGTCGGTGTACCTCGCCGGCGAGTACACCGAGGCCTCGTCGCTGAACGCCGCCATGCAGAGCGGGCGGACGGCCGCCCGCGCGGTGCGGGCGGACCTCGACTTACAGTAGTCGGCGAAACTCCCCGAGCGGCGGGAACTCGAGCGTCTCCCCGCGGTCGTCGTCTCTGACCACCGGCCGGAGCGCGTCGGCGTCGGTCACGAGCGGCGACATGAAGTCGCCGGTCCGCATGCCGTTGACCGTCGATCCGGGCGCCAGACGGGTGAACGCCGGGAGCACCAGCACGTCGGCCCCGCGGAACGCGCCGGGGCCGTAGAGCAGACAGGGCCGGCGCTTGCCCTCGATCTCGATCGCCGGGTGGTCGTGGCCGACGACGTACCGGTCGGCGTCGGCGTGGGGGTCGGGGCGCTCGTGGCCGTGACAGATCACGGTGTCGGCGACGCGGTAGGCGTCGGTGGCCGCCACGTCGAACGAGTCGAGTAGCCGGTCGTGGTTGCCCCGGACGACGGTCAGGTCCGCGCCGGCGTCGGCGACCGCCGCCGCCAGCCCGTCGACCGTCTCCGCGACGCCGTCGGGGATCCGATCGAAGGCGTGGAGCAGGTCGCCCGCGACGACGACGTCGCCGGGGGCGAACGCGTCGAGCAGGTCCGCGAGCCGACCGGTCAGGTCCGCGCGTTCCCCGAACGGGATCTCGACCGCGGAGGCGGCGTCTCGGCCGACGTGGACGTCCGCGACGACGAGCGCGTCGGCGTCGGGGAGGTAGACCGCGCGATCGCGGTATCGGGCGTTCATCGGTCGGGGAAACGGGCCGGCCCCCTTTGCCCGTTGCGGTGGCGCGGGCGCCACCGTCCGCTGACCGACCGCGGGGATTTTTACCGTCCCGCCCGCCAGTTTCGGACATGTCCGACGTTCTGGAGAACAAGCGCGCCGCCACCCGGTTTCGCATCCTCGCGGAGATCGCGGAGCGCCAGCCCGCGGTGAGTCAGGGCGAGATCGCCGAGGCGGTCGGCGTGACGAGTCAGGCGGTCAGCGAGTACATCCGCGCGCTGGTCGAGGACGGACTCGTCGAGAAGGAGGGTCGGTCGCGCTACAGCGTCACCAAGGAGGGCGTCGACTGGCTCCTCCAGGAGGCGACCGACGTGCGCCGGTACGCCGACCGGGTCACCGAAGACATCCTCGGGAGCGTCAGGGAGGAGGCCGCGATCGCGACCGACGACATCGAGGAGGGCCAGACGGTGACTCTCACGCTTTCGGAGGGACTGCTCCACGCGAGTCCGGGCGAGACGGGGCCGGCGACCGGCGCCGCGACCACCGACGCCGAGGCCGGCGCGGACGTGGGGGTCACCGGCTTCGAGGGAATCATCGACTTCGAGCCCGGCACCGTGACCGTCTATCAGGTCCCGCCCGTCCGGTCGGGCGGAGCCGGCGCGACCGACGCCGACGCGCTGGCGGCCGCCTGCGAGTCGGCCGATCTGGTGGCGGCCACGGGCGTCGAGGCCGTCGTGGCGCTCGGACGCGCCGACCGTGAGCCCGCCACGACGTTCGCCGCCGGGGAGGTCGCGGCCGCGGCCGCCGACCGCGGGCTCGACGCGGTGGTGGTCGTCACCGCCGACGTCGTCGGTCGGGTCACCGACGCGCTCCGGGACGGCAACGTCACCTACGAGGTGTCGGATCTCAGCTGACTCGCTTCCGGGCGGTCGTGTACGCCTCCCGGACCCGCTGGAACCGCTCGCGGTCGCCGCCGTGGTCCGGGTGGACCTCCTTTACCTTCTCGCGGTAGGCCCGTTTCACCTCGGGAGCGCTCGCGCCCGGCGAGACGCCGAGCACCGCGAACGCCGCCTCACGCGGGTCGAGTCGGTCGTCGTCTTCGCCCGCCACCTCCGGGGTCTCGAACGGGAGTCGGTCGCCGAGGTGCATCCCGGGCATCTCGTGTTCGACGAGGACGGCGCGGGTCGGCGAGTGCTCTATCCGGAAGTACGCCCGGGCGTCGAAGGTGATCGCCACGTCGCGCTCCGGGAGGTAGAACGCGACGTGTTGGCCCTCGACGAAGTGGTCCTCGGCGAACGCCTCGCCGATGGTCGAGAGGTACTGGCGGATCTCGGTCCGACGCCGCCCCTCGCCGGTCGCGGTCGGGCGGGTCGGTTCGGTCGGATACAGTCGCGCTCCGGCCACGAAGATGCCGGCGATGAGCGCCCCGATAGCGCCGGACAGCCAGAGTCCGACGACCAGCCATTCGGGCAACACGGCCGTCGCTACGTCCTGTATCGTAAAGAATCTCTCGCAAATAGTTTCTACTCGGTACGTATAGAAATAATGGCAACATTAATGGTCGTAGCACTGGATGCACTCAACGGCACATGTCAGGTCGGCACTGTCGTACCGAACAATGACACTACGAGATGCAGACGCGGACAACGAGCGGACCCTCGACCCGAGCGAGATCCACAACGTCCTCCGTAACGACCGGCGACGACACGCGATTCAGCACCTCAGAGACGTCGACGAGACGCTGTCGGTCGACGCGCTGGCCGAGCACATCGCCGCGGTCGAGACCGGGGAGTCGCCGCCCCCCAGAGATGTCCGCAAGAGCGTCTACGTGTCACTTCACCAGACACACCTCCCGAAGCTAGACGAACTCGATATTGTCGACTACGATCAACGCGAGCAACTGCTCGAACTCCGCGACCGGGTCGAGGAGGTGGAGGTGTACATGGAGGTCGTCCCCGAGGGCGACATCTCGTGGGCGACCTACTACCTCGGGGTGAGCGCGCTCGGGCTCGCGACGCTGTCGGCGGTCCAGTTCGACCTGGCGTTCGTCTCGTCGTTCACCACGACCTTCTGGGCGTGGTACTTTCTCGTGCTGGTAGGGCTGTCTGCGAGTTACCACGCCTACACCGAGCGAAAGCGACGGGTCTTCGACTCGTAGGGGCGGCGAAAATCAGCCGATGTACCGGAGGTTCTCGTCGGTCGCCATCGCGTTCTGCTGGCTCTCCATCTCCTGGATCTTGTTCGCCACGTCCTCCATCTCGTCGGCTCGCTCCTCCAGGGCGTCGAACGCGATCTCGAAGCCGAGCACGTCTTCGAGCACTTCGAGGACCGCCTGTGCGCTCTTGGGGTCGACGAGGTAGCCGCTCGTCTCGCCCATCAGGCAGGCCGCCCGGAGCCCGCGGCGCTCGCCGAGCCCGAGCAACAGGCCGCTGGTCCCGACGATACCGCCGGCGGGCTCGTCCTCGCGGAACTCGACGCCGACCTCGCGGAGCTCCTCGACGAACTCGGCGTCGGTGGCGGCGCCCAGAACCGCGTACTCCTCGACGAGCTCGCCGGTCGGGACACCCCCGAGCGCGTAGACGGCCTCGGCGTCGAACGACTCGGCCACGTCGAGAAAGGCGTCGGTGACCCGGTAGTGGCCCGCGTTGTCGCCGGCCTGCTGGTCGCCGGTCAGCACTAGCAGGTCCCGATCCGCGAGTTCGACCGCGTGGACCGTCGCGCAGACGAGGTCGGTCGTGCCGTCCTCGTTCATCCCGACCTGCGGCGGGAAGTGCTCGGAGTACACCCGGCGGACGACCTCGCTTTCTTTCTCTTCGAGGAGGTGTTCGGCCGCGAGCTTTCCGACGTGGCCCACGCCCGGGAGCCCCTCGACGAAGACGGGGTCCCGGAGCTGTGGGTCCGCGACGACCTCGATGTCGATCTCGTCCATGTGGCTTACTCGCGGGCGCGCTCCTTAAGTGCCCGTCGGTACTCGCCGTAGGGGTCCTCGGGGTTGAACGGCGCGGGCGCGGTGTTGACGGCGTCGGCTCCGCAGTCGGGACAGCTCGGAGAAAGGGTGTACCGCGGTCGGTCGTGTTCCTCGCGCCACGCCGAACAGACGCGGATGTCGGATTTCATCTACTCGTCGTCGGTCTGTCGCTCGCGGTGGAACGACGCGGTACCGCCCAGCGACTCGATCGCCGACTCCGCGCGGGCCGCGCTCTCTTCGAGTTGGGACTCGGCGGTCTTGTAGTTGGGCGCCCGCACCCGGATCCGGTACTCGGGCGCGCCGACGTACGTCACTTCGAGGTCGATCTCGCCGGGGATGTCGCCGTTCCCCTCGGCGGCCTGAAGCGCCTCTTTCACGTCGTCGACGCCGTCGCCGTCCGGGCTCTCGAGGTCGACGTACCCCGTGACCGTGACGTACGGCACCGAGACGTTCTCGCGGGCGGTCTCGACGATCCGGTCGCGCTCCTCGTCGGTGATGTCGACCTCGTCGAGTTCCTCGTGGCCGTGGATCGCGGCCTGCTCGAACCCGTCGTAGAGGCTCCCGAACGCCGCGATGAGTTCGTTGGCGACCGACGCGTACTTTTCGTCGGAGACGTCCTCGCCGAACGCCAGCGTCATCCAGTTGTCGGCCTTCTGCTCGTTTTTCCACTCCTGGATCTTCTCGGAGCGCTGGTGGTCGTTGACGTCTTTCAGCGAGAGGTCGATCTGCTGGGCGCTCTCGTCGACTTCCAGCACCTTGCAGACGACCGTCTGGCCCTCGTTGACGTGGTCGCGGATGTTCTTGATCCACCCGCTCGCGACCTCGCTGACGTGGATGAGCCCGCGCTTGTCCTCGTACTCGTCGAGGTCGACGAACACGCCGAAGTCCTCGATCTCGTCGATCTTGCCGACGACGAGTTCGCCGGGTTCGGGCCAGCCGCTGTATTTCATCGGGCCTGAACGGTCTCAGTCACTTCGCCTTCGATGTCGGCCTTCCCGCCGGTGGGTCGGGCGAGCGTCGCGCCACAGACCGCGCAGGCGACCTCGGTCGCGGCCTTGTCGAAGACGGTCTGTTCGTTGTCGCAGTCGGGACATTCGACGGTGTAGAAGTTACCTGCCATTGTTACTCCTGAAGCTCCAGTCGGCCGGCGCGCCATCCCTCGCGGAGGTGGGCCTTGCCACACTCGCTGCACAGATACTTGAGGTCGGTCTTCTTGGTGGGCTTGTCGCCACCGGGCACCTTCGAGAACCGACCGCGGTTGCCGATACCCTTACTCCCCTCGCGTTGCTTGCGCTGGTCCCACTTCATGCCGGTCGAGCGACCCGTCCGGACCTTCTGGACCTCGTGTTCTTCGTGGGCTTTGCAGTGGGGGCAGTACGTATTGAAGCGTCGTGGCATCTGCATAGATATCTACCTTACCGCGAGTTTACGTCGCGGGGCTTAAAACCCGTTTGGTTCGCGACCGTCTCGGACCCCGGACTCGACGCCGGGTTCGCGACGAACGCGACGACACCGTACCCCCGAAAGCGGTCGGCGAGCCCTACCAGTCGGAGCGCGAGGGGTAAAGCAGGTCGCTTAACTTACCGCGCCCGCTACGCCGGACCAAGAATGGAGTTCTGTGACGAGTGCGGTTCGATGATGAAAGCCGAGGACGAACTGTGGGTCTGTGGGAGCTGTGGCAACAAGACGCCGAAAGACCCCGAGGCCAACTACGTCGTGACCGAAGACCAGGAGATCAGCGAGGTCATCGAGTCCGGCGGCGAGAACAGCGCACTGCCGACCACCGAGGCCCACTGCCCGGAATGTGGCCACGATCGCGCCCGGTGGTACATGCAACAGATCCGGGCGGCCGACGAGAGCGAGACGCGCTTTTTCATCTGCACCGAGTGCGAGCACAAGTGGCGCGAGGACGATAATTAGCGACGACCTTTTGCTGCGCTCGCTTGCAAACGCTCGATCAAAAACACGTCGTCACCCCCTTCGGGGGCTCCTCGGTCCGCTCGCTCCCTCCGGTCGCTCGCGGTGATTTCGGAGTGCGACGGTCGAAGATCAGCCGAGCGCGCGATCTTTAATTCGCGGGCCGAGCGACGCCTCACTCGACCGCGTTCGCGACCCGTCCTCGCCCCTCTTTCAGGACGTACTTGAGCACGTCCTCGCCTTCGGGGATGGTGTAGAGATCGCCGACCTCCTCGGGCGAGTGGGGGTCGGCGCCCGCCGCGACGCGCTCGATGCCCGAGACCAGCACGTCGTCGGAGACGTCGAACAGTCGGCGTCGGACCTCCGGCCACGTCCGGGCGTCGCGGATGTCGACCGGCTCGTAGGCCACCATCTCGCCCCCGTCGAGGGTCTCGGTGAGCCGCTGGAGCGTGACGCCCGCCGCGTCCTCGCCGTTGAGGAACTCCCAGAACCCGCAGGGTTGGCCGCGATATTCCCTGAGATCGCCGTGGTGGAAGCTCAACACGCCCCGGTCGGGCGCGTCGAGCGCGTCGCCTTTGAGGATGCCAAACGCGAACCGGACCGCCACGTCGGTGGCATCGAGCGCGTCGACGCCGGCCGGCGGCAACACGTTGCCGAAGTCCGACGCCGGCTCGGGGTCGCACTCGACGACCTCGGGATCGCCCAGCCCCGCGATCGAGGAGAGCGAGCGCGGCCGGAAGTGCTCGGGGAGCCTCCCGAGCCTGAGCGCGATGCTGACCGGCGCCCACGTCGGGTTCTCGCGGACCCGCCGGAGCGCGTCGGCGAGTCCGCGCTCGCCGGCGCCGGTCGAGTCGCGCTGGACGATCAGGTGCGTGACTGTCGCGTCCGTCCGGGCGAGCATCGCCTCGATCGCGCGCGCCTGCCACGCCGGAACGTCGAAGCCTCGAACCAACAGGCCGACCCGTAGCTGTGTGCCCGTCATGAAAGCGATAGGTGTCGAAAACGAGGGCCGCGACGGACTTTGTTATAGGCGGCCTACCGCGCGTTCGCCCGGCCTACGCCCGTGGGCTATCGGCGCGCGAACGTCAGGTAGCCGGTGTGGCCGACGCCGGCGGTCGAGGGTCGCGAGCCCCGGTCGTCGAAGTCCATCTCGCGCTGGATCGTCTCGAAGGTCCGGATCTCGCCGAGCCCCGCCTCGCGGGCGGCCTCGACGACCTCGCGGGTCTGCTCGACGAACGGCGAGTACACCGCGACGAAGCCGCCACGGACGAGCAGGTCGGGCGCCCGGGCCACGACCTCGTCGGCGTCGGCGGTGTCGAGGGTGAGCACGTCGAACCCCCCGAGGTCGTCGAGCCGGTCGAGAACGTCGCCCGCACGCACGTCGACCGAGTCGGCGACGTCCGCAAGCACCATGTTCTCGCGCGCGACCTCGGCGAACTCCGGGTCGCGCTCGAACGTCGTCACGTCGGCGCCCGCCCGGGCGAGGAACGCCGACAGCACGCCGGTCCCGGTGCCGGCGTCGAGCACGCGGTCCCCGTGTGCGACGCCCGTGTGGCCGACGACAAGCCCCACGTCGCGGGGCATCATCGGCGCGCCGGTGCGCTCGAAGTGGTTGAACAGGTCCGGGCCGCGGAGCTCGCGCACCTCGAAGGGTTCGCCGAGATGGGTCTCGAGCGTGTCGCCCGACTCGACGTCTTCGGGCACGTCGAGGACCCCGAGGTCGGTCTGGAGCTCCTCGCCCGGGTCCCGGAGGTACTCCCGGTCGCCGTGGACGAGCAGGACGGTCACTCTAGGCGCTCGACCGCGGCCGCGAGGTCGCCGTCGGTCGCCTCGAGCGCCTCGCGGGCGTCGTCCTGGCTCGCGCCCGTCCGTTGGGCGACGAGCTCGACGTCCGAGTCAGGAATGTCGCCCGACGCGGCGTCCGTCTCCTCGGCGTCGCCGGACTCGACTGCGCCGGCGCTCGCCTCGCGGGACTCGGGCTCGCCGACGACCTGGTAGGTCTCCTGTCCGCGGGCGTCCATCACGGTGATGTCCGGGTTCTCGAACACCAGCTCCTCGCCGTCGGACTTGCGGATGATTACCTCCTCGGCGTCCAGTTCGTCCACGTCGATGCCCATCTGCTTCATCATCTGCTGCATCTTGCGGGGGTCGAGCCCACCGCCGCCTCCTCCGAACATACTCGAACCGTCGGAAGCCGGGAGGATAAGCGTGTTGGACCGCGCCGGCGTCGGGCGACCGGAATGCCGGGTTCACTCGGCGTCGACCGCGCCCTCGCGGACCATCACGGCCATCCCGGTGTCGAAGTCGGCCATCGCGTCGGCCGACAGCTCCGCCCGGCCCACGCCGAGGAGGTCGCCGTCGGCCTCGTGGACGATCGCGACCTCGTCGCCGGGCCGGACGTCGGGGTCGACCGCCGAGACGAACTTCGCGAAGACGTTCTTGCCCTCGCGGACGAACGGTTCGCTCTCGTCGCCGACGACGACCCGACCCGCGGGCGCCTCAAGGGCGTCGAGGAGCCGTCGGCCGCCGGCGAGACCCAGCGTGAATCGGCCGTCGGTGCCGTAGGTGACGATCCGGCCGTCGGTCGCGACGACCTGCTGGGGCCGCCCCGACGAGGAGCGTCGCACTTCGAGGTCGGCCTCGGCGGGAAACAGCGCGGCGCCTGCGCCCGCCCCGAACTGGTAGTCCGCGGTCGTCCGGAGCGAGGGGAGATCCTCGGTCGAACTCATTGGCCGCGAGTTCGGGGCGGGCCGCGAAAAGCCTTGGCTCTCGGCCGACCCGATTGTGTGTTGTTTGCTATCACACACCGAGACATGCCAGACCAATATAATGATTAATCACGCTCTCTCCCGGCGGTTACGGCGAGATTTATAATCGTGGAGCGATTACTCGCGGCTACAATGAAAGCGAACCTCGGCCTGGCGCTCGTCCTCGCGGCCGGCGCGATCGTCTTCGCGATCTCGACCACACAGACCACCACGACGTACCTGCTCTCGTCGGTCGCCGTCCTCCTGATGGCGGGCGGCGCGCTCCTCTCGGGCACCGCCGACGAGGACGGCCGCCCGGTTTAGAGCAGGAACGTCTCGGGCCGCTCGGACATGTCGATGAATGCGTCGGCGGCCGAAAGCAGTTCTTCGGACGTCGACTCGGCGAAGCTGGTGACTTCGGTCCGGACGCCCTCGTGGCGGAGGTGCGAGCAGAGCCGCGAGAAGTCGCCGTCGCCCGTACAGAGGATCACCGAATCGACGTGGTTGGCCAGCGTCACCGCGTCGAGGCTCATCCCCACGTCCCAGTCGGCCTTCTTCGACCCGTCGCCGAACGTCTTGAGCTCCTTGATCTTGGTCTCGAACCCGATGTCCTCGAGCGCCTCGAAGAACCGCTCTTCGTCCGGACTGTCGGCCTGAATCACGTAGGCGATCGCCCGGGTGAGCTCGCGGCCCTGCACGGACTTTTCGAGCAGCGCGGAGTAGTCGATATTCCGACTGTAGACGCTCTGGGCCGTGTGATAGAGGTTCTGTGCGTCCGCGAGGACGGCGACCCGTTGATTCGGATGGATCTCGGTCATAGACACAGTTGGAACGCCCCGTAATAAAAAGGGTAAGCCCTCGACCGGGGTGGGGCGGCCCACGAGAGCGCCGCCCTTGCAACGGCTCGATCAAAAACCTGCCTCACTCTCTCGGTCGCTTCGCTCGCAGTATCGTACCGAGTCAGTTCGAGCGTGTCGGGATCGAGGGTGTAGTAGCTCTCCCACGCTGGCGCGAGGCTGACGAAGCGAGTGTCCCCGCGAGTCGCCCGTCGCGGCCGATCACGCCGAGGGGGTCTCGTGGCGGGTCAGTTCGAGCGTGTCGGGATCGAGGGTGTAGTAGCTCTCCCACGCGGGCGCGAGGCTGACGAGGCGGGTGTCTCCGCGGGTCCCCTCGGCGTGCTCGTGGTGGTGGCCGACGAGACAGAGGTCGGGGTCGAGTTCGTCGACCAGTTCGTCGATGTGGTCACAGCCGACCTCGTAGTCTTCGGTGACCGGCAGGCCGTGGGGTGCCTCGTGGAGCAAGAGCACGTCCACGTCGCCGAGTTGTTTTGCCTGTTCGACGTCGTCGCTCACGAAGTGGCGCCGGCGCTCGCCGAGGAGGTTCGGCCGCGGGCGTTCGTACTGGGTCGGGGCGTAGTTGCCCGAGAGCCCGCCGACCGTCACTCCCCCGACGTCCGCGGTCGAGCCCGCGAGCAGGGTGGCGTTGGTGACCCGTTCGCTGTCGACCCGGCCGTTCCGGAGCGCGTCGATGACGTCGAAGTCCTCGTTGTTGCCGGCGATGAAGTAGGTCGGAATCGGCAGGTCGTAGTAGAGCAGGTCGCCGAGCTGGAGGGCGACGTCCGCGTCGGCCGCCCGGTAGGCCGCAAAGAGCCCGCGCCGATTGTCGGGGTCGTCGGCGTGAGCGTCTCCGAGAACGAGCATCACGTTTCGTTGGTCCGGAGAGTTGATAAAACCCCGACTCTCCGGAGCCGTCGGTTCGCGGGTCAAAAGAGTTAAGTTCGGCGCGACCGCCGTGCCGGATATGGAATCCGTCGCCGCCGCGGCTGGCACGTTCGGCTCGCCAGCCGCCGGTGGGGCGGTCGAGTTCGTCGGGCTGACAGGCACAAAACGCCGGTACTAGCAGGTCCGCGGCGGCGTGGCGACCCGTCCCGGGCCACTCTCGTTCTCGCACCGCGCGCACACCGGCCCGACTCACCACGATGACACGACCCACAGATCCGTTCAGCGGGGTGTACCCCGCGATGACGACGCCCTTCGGCCCCGACGACAGCATCGACTTCGAACAGCTCCGAGCCGACGCTCGACGCCTCGAATCCGCCGGCGTCGACGGCTTCGTCCCGGTCGGCTCGACCGGCGAGAGCGCGACCCTCACCCACGACGAGCACGTCGAGGTGGTGGCGACGGTCGCCGACGCCGTCGACGTGCCCGTCGTCGCGGGTGCGGGGAGCAACGCCACCCGCGAGGCGCTCGAGCTCGCCCGGCGGTCGGTCGACGCCGGCGCCGACGCGCTGTTGCTCATCTCGCCGTACTACAACAAGCCCGAGCCGGCGGGGATCGAGCGCCACTACCGAACGATCGCCGACGAGCTCGACGTCCCCCAGATCGTCTACAACGTCCCGTCCCGGACCGGCCGACCCGTCCCGATCGAGACCGTCGAGTCGCTGGCCGACCACGAGAACGTCGCGGGCTACAAGGCCGCGAGCGGCGACCTCGGGCGGATCGGCGAGGTGATCGAGCGCACCCGAGATCGGGCGTTCTCGGTCCTGTCTGGCGACGACTTCCTCACGCTCCCGACGCTGTCGCTCGGTGCGACCGGGACCATCAGCGTCGCCGCCAACGTCGAGCCCGAACGGGTCTCGGCGATGGTCGCGGCCGCCCGCGACGACGAGTTCGAGCGGGCGCGCCACCACCACGAGGCGCTCGCGCCGCTGTTCCGCGCGCTGTTCGCCGAGACCAACCCCATCCCGGTGAAGGAGGCGATGGAGATTCGGGGGTACGGCCCGGCCGCGGTGCGGTCGCCGTTGACCCGCCTCTCG
The DNA here is from genome assembly GCF_004765795.1 of Halorussus marinus. Classification (GTDB taxonomy): domain Archaea; phylum Halobacteriota; class Halobacteria; order Halobacteriales; family Haladaptataceae; genus Halorussus; species Halorussus marinus. The sequence continues at coordinate 246,736 of NZ_SBIV01000001.1, read as the reverse complement.
GATCGTAATCGGGCAGAACTTGCGGGTATCCTCGGGGAATTAGAGGGCGAACCGAGTGAGGTACACCCATGAGTGTCGATGTCGCAGTCACGGGCGCGACCGGCCGGATGGGCCGGGCGGTGCTCGACGCCGCGAGCGCCCGCGAGGACGTGTCAGTCGCGTTCGCCGTCTCCCGCGATCCCGGCGACGGCCCGATCGCCGGGACCGCGCTCGACCCCGCCGACGATCTCCGCGAGTTGCTCGCCGATCGCTCGCCCGACGCGCTCGTCGATTTCACGGTCCCCGCGAGCAGTCTGGAGTACGTCGATGCGGCCGCCGACGCCGGCGTCGCGAGCGTGGTCGGAACCACCGGCTTCGACGCCGAGGGCGAGCGAGCGCTCCGGGCCGCGGCCGATCGTGCCCCGGTCTTGCGAGCGTCGAACTTCGGGCGGGGCGTGCAGGCGCTACTGTCGGCGGTCGAGGCGGCGGTCGCCGGCCTGCCGGGCTACGACGCCGAAGTGACCGAGACCCACCACAACGCCAAGCGCGACGCCCCGAGCGGGACCGCGAACGCGATCGTGGACGCCATCGACGACGCCCGCGAGTCGGCCGCCCCCGCCGAGCGCGTCCACGGCCGGGAGGGCGAGGCCCCCCGCGAGGACGGCGAGATCGGGGTCCACGCCCGGCGTGCGGGGTCGGTCGACGGCGAGCACGAGGTCCTGCTCGCGGGCGACGGCGAGGAACTTCGGCTGACCCACCGCGCTGGAGACCGGGGCGTGTTCGCCGAGGGCGCGCTCGACGCCGCGGCGTGGGTCGCGGGCCGCGAGCCCGGCCGGTACGACTTCGCCGAGGTCGTGGAGGGGGACCGATGAGCCTCGATGCCGAGATCGGCGACCTCTGGGAGCGCTACGACGCGGGCGACCTCTCGGCCGCGAGCGCGGGCCGGAGCGAGCGCGAGACCCTCGACGCGTTTCTGACCGCGCTCGAAACCGGCGAGGTCCGGGCCGCAGAGAAGTGCGGCGGCGACTGGGAGGCAAACGAGTGGGTCAAGCGTGGCATCCTGCTGAACTTCGGGCTCCGAGAGACCGAGGGCCGCGAGTACGGCGGCGTGACCCACCACGACGTGTTGCCCCTCCGGGCGACCGACGATCTCGCCGACCGGGGGACCCGCAACACCCCCGACGGCACCGTGATCCGGCGGGGCGCCTACCTGGGCGCCGACTGCATCATGATGAGCCCGAGTTTCGTCAACATCGGGGCGTCCGTCGGCGACGGTACGCTGATCGACTCCTGTGACACGGTCGGGTCCTGCGCCCAGATCGGCGCGGACGTGAAACTCGGCGCGAACACGCTGATCGGCGGCGTGCTCGAACCGGTCGAGAGCGCGCCGGTCGTGATCGAGGACGGCGTCTCGCTCGGCGCGGGCTGTCGGGTCACCTCCGGGTTCGTCGTCGGCGAGGACTCGGTCGTCGGGGAGAACACCTTACTGACCCCCCGAATCCCGGTGTACGACCTCGTCGAGGAGGAGGTTCTGTACGGCCGACTCCCGCCCGAGCGCCGGGCGTTCACCCGGTTCGTGGAGTCGTCGGTCGGGGACCACGACCTGTTCGACGGCGGAGCTTTCAAGCCGGCGGTCGTCGCAACGGACGTACAGGAGACCACGCTCGACGGCGTCGAGCGCGAGGAGGCGCTCAGGGAGTGACCATGGAACGTGACGATCCACCGGTACGACGGCTCGCCGACTGGTCGGCCGACCGGCTCGCGGAACTGGCCGACGAGCACGGGACCCCGCTCTACGTGCTCGATCTGGACCGCGTCCGGCGGAACTATCGCCGGATGGCGGCCGCGTTCCCCGACGCCGAGGTCCACTACGCCGCGAAGGCCAACACCGTCCGGCCGGCGCTCCGGGCGCTCGCCGAGGAGGGCGCGGGCGTCGAGTGCGCCTCGCCCGGCGAACTCCGGCGCGCGCTCGACGCCGGCGTGCCGGGCGAGCGCGTCCAGTACACCGCGGTGAACCCCCCGGACGCGGACCTCGACCGGGCGGTCGACCTCGCCGCCGAGAATCCGGGCGTCACGATCACGGCGGGCGCGCCCGACACCGTCGAACGGCTCGCCGAGCGCGGCTACGACGGCCGGCTCTGCGTTCGGGTGAACCCGGGCGTCGGGGCGGGCCACCACGAGAAGGTGGCGACCGGCGCCGACGCCAAGTTCGGCGTGCCCTACGACGACGTCCCCGAACTCGTCGCGTCGGCGCGCGCGGATTTCGACGTCGTGGGGCTCCACGCCCACGCCGGGAGCGGCATCTCGGGCGAGGACCTCTCGGCCCACCGCGAACTGGTGGCCCGGATGGGCGACCTCGCCCGCGAGGTCGGCGGACTGGAGTTCGTGGACGTCGGCGGGGGCTTCGGCGTGCCCTACCGCCCCGACGAGCAACCGCTCGACCTCGACTCGGTCGCGGCGGCGACCCGCGAGGCGCTCGGTGCGGTCGAGGCGACCCTCGCGGTCGAGCCCGGCCGGTATCTCGTCGCCGACGCCGGGGTGTTGCTCACCGCGGTCAACACGGTCAAGGAGGCGCCGACCGCGACGGTCGTCGGCGTCGGCGCGGGGATGACGACCCTCGCCCGGCCCGCGATCTACGACGCTCACCACGCGATACGGAACCTCTCGGCCGCGGGCGCCGACCGCCCCGACCGGGCGGTCACGGTCGCCGGCCCGGTCTGTGAGAGCGCCGACACCTTCGGCGACCACGACCTCGCGGCCCCCGAGCGCGGCGACCTGCTCGCGATCGGTAACGCCGGCGCCTACGGCTACGAGATGGCGAGCCAGTACAACTCCCGTCCCCGCCCCGCCTCGGTCGTCCTCGACGGCGGCTCGGCCCGGGTGGCGCGGCGACGCGAAACGATGGCGGACGTGACGAGGATGGAGACCAACAGATGAGCATCGCGTACCAGAAGTACCACGGCACCGGCAACGATTTCGTAATTGTAGACGCAGACGAGTACGTCCCCGACAGGGCGGCGTTCGCGCGGGCGGTCTGTGACCCCGCGTCGACGGAGGGCGTCGGGGCCGACGGCGTCCTCTTTCTGGCGCTGGAACCCCAGTTCTCGCCGCCCCGGGCGGTGATGACGCTGGTCCAGCCCGACGGCTCGACCGCCGCGATGTGTGGCAACGGGGCGCGGTGTGCCGCCAAGTGGGCGGCCGAGCGGACCGGTGCCGACCGGATCATGCTCGACACGCAGGCCGGGACTCGCCGGGCCGAGATCAGCGACGGCGCGGTCACCATCGAGATGGGCGAGCCCACCTTCGACCCCGCGGCGGTCCCGGCCGCCCGGGACGACCCGCTCGTCGCCGAGGAGATCGAAGGCCTCGAACTCACCGCGGTCAACACCGGGGTCCCCCACGCCGTGGCGTTCGTCGACGACGTGGACGCGGTCGACCTCGACGCGGTCGCGCCCGCGGTCCGACACGCCGACGTCTTCCCGGAGGGCGCGAACGTCAACCTCGCCGCGCCCCGGCCCGACGGCGGGTTCGACCAACGGACCTTCGAGCGCGGCGTCGAGGGCGAGACCCGCTCGTGCGGGACGGGCGCGGTCGCCATCGCGGTGGCGGCCCGACGCCTCGGCCGGACGACCGACCCCTCGGTCGCGGTCCACCCGCCGGGCGGCCGCCTCGACGTGACCTTCCGGGACGGCCGGGCGACCCTCACCGGCCCGACCGAGCGGGAGTTCGACGGCGAGGTCACCACGACCCCGGAGCCGCGCCGGGTGGGCGAGGCGTGAGCTTCGACCCCGTCGCGTTCCTCGAAGACGCCGTCCGGACGCCCTCACACGACGACGTGACCGAGATGCGCGACCTGCTGGTCGAGACCCTCGAAGCCGGCGGGGTCGTCCCCCGGGTCGACCAGGCGGGCAACACCCTCGCGGTCCGCGAGTCGGGCGAGTCCGGCCCGCACGTCGTCCTCAACACCCACATCGACACCGTCCCGCCCCACGTCGAGTACGCCCGGGACTCGGGCGACGTGATCCGGGGCCGGGGCGCCTGCGACGCGAAGGGCCCGCTTGCCGCCCTGCTCGCGGCCTTCCTCCGGACCGACCCCGAGCGCGGTCGGGTGACCCTCGCGGTCACGCCAGACGAGGAGACCGAGACCGCGGGCGCCCGCGCGCTCTCGTTCGATCCCGACCCGGACGCGTTCGTGGTCGGCGAACCGACCGAACTCGACGTCTGCACCGCCGCGAAGGGCCGATTTCAGGCGACCGTCGAGGTCGCGGGCGCGAGCGCCCACGCCGCCGAGCCCGAATCGGGGGTCAACGCCGTGCGGGTGGCCGGCGACCTGCTCTCGTCGTTCGACGACTTCGGCGACCGCGAGGGGACGCCCGATCCCACCGAACTGCTCGGGGCGCCCACGCTGACGCCGACGACCGTCGAGGGGGGCTCGGCCGCGAATCAGGTCCCGGCGACGTGTTCGGTCGTGGTCGACCGCCGGAGCGTCCCGCCCGAGACCCCCGAGGGGTTCCGGGCGGCGCTGGAGGCACACCTCCGCGAGCGCGCGCCCGACGGCGCGGGCGTCGACGTGTCGCTCCCGGAGTGGAAGATGCCGTTTCTGGAGGCGTTCGAGACGCCCGCCGACGCCGAGATCGTACGCGCGCTCGCCGCGGCCAGCGGCGGGGCGGTCCGGCCGTTCGGCGCGGCGACCGAGGCCGCCTACTTCGCCGACCGGGCGCCGACCGTGGTGTTCGGACCGGGCGCGCTGGCCGACGACGAGGGCGCGGTCGCCCACGCGCCCCGCGAGTACGTCCGCGCGAGCGAGGTCGAGCGAGCGGCCGAGGCGGTCGAGACGGCGCTCTCGTCGCTGGTCGGCTGAGGACCGGCGGGACTTATTAGCCGTCGACACTCCCATCCGGACATGGCGGCCGACTCGACGACGCTCTCGAAGGGGTTCGGCGCCGCGGCGCTACTCGTCGGGGTGGCGGTCGCCGGCGCCGCGACCACCGGGACGCTGGCGACGGTCGGCCCGTACCTGCTCGGGGTCTCCGTGCTCATCGGGTCGCTGTTCGCGCTCGACCGCTGGCTCGGGTGAGCTACCGGTCGGCGGCGTCGAGCGCGTCGACCATGTCGCTCGCGACGCCCGTGTAACCGGCAGGCGTCAGCGCGAGCAGTTCCTCGCGGGTGTCCTCGTCGACGGCTAACTCCTCGAACAGCTCGCGGAAGTCCTCCAGCGTCACGCGCCGGCCGCGGGTCAGCGCTTTGACGCGCTCGTAGGCGTCGTCGTGGCCCTCGCGCCGGAGGATGGTCTGGACGGCCTCGCCGATGACCTCGGGGGTGGCTTCGAGCTCCTCGGCCATCACCTGCTCGTTGGGGACCACCTTCGAGAGGCCGTCCCGGAGCTTGAGATACCCCAGCAGGCAGTAGGCGAACGCCGCGCCGACGTTCCGCTTGACCGTCGAGTCCGAGAGGTCCCGCTGGAGGCGCGACTCGGTCACGTAGTCGCCCAGAAAGACCAGATCCGAGTTGGCCTTCGAGAGGTTGCCTTCGCTGTTCTCGAAGTCGATCGGGTTGACCTTGTGGGGCATCGTCGACGAGCCGGTCTCGCCCGCGGCGGCCTCCTGGCCGAGGTAGCGGTCGCTGACGTAGCGCCACGCGTCCCGATCGAGGTCGAGCAGGACGTTGTTCGCGCCCCGAAGGGCGTCGAACAGCGCCGCCAGATCGTCGCAGGGGTTGACCTGCGTGGTCAGCGGCGCCTGCTCGAAGCCCAGTTCGGCGACGAACTCCCGGGCGAAGCCGGGCCAATCGACGTCGGGGTAGGCGGCGACGTGGGCGGCGTAGGTGCCCGACGCGCCCGCGAGCTTGCCCTCTAGCTCCTCGGTGGCGGCCTTCACGCGGCCGATCGCTCGCCCGAGCCGCGAGGCGAACACCGCCATCTCCTTGCCGAACGTCGTCGGCGTAGCGGGCTGGCCGTGGGTCCGGGCGAGCATCGGCACGTCGCGGTGCTCGCGGGCGAAGTCCGCGAGCGCGTCCCGGACCGCGTGGAGTTGTGGCACGAGCACGTCGTCGACCGCGCCCCGGACGAGCAGGCGGTGAGCGAGGTTGTTCACGTCCTCGCTCGTGAGCCCGAAGTGGATCCACGAGGCGGCCTCGGACCCCTCGGGGAGGTGCTCGCGCACAAAGTACTCGACGGCCTTCACGTCGTGGTTGGTCGCGGCGTAGTCGCCGTACCCCTCGGTCTCGATCCGCTTGATCAGCCCGGCGTCGGCCTCGTCGAACCCCTCGTAGAGGGCCCGGAGGTCCGATCGGTCCGCGGCGTCGAGTTCGAGCGGGGTCGCGTCGAGGTCCGCCAGCGCGAGGAGGTACTCGACCTCGACCCGGACGCGGGCCCGCATCAGCGCGGCCTCGCTGGCGTACTCGCGGAGGGGTTCGGTTCGACCGGCGTACCGGCCGTCGAGCGGCGAAACCGCGTACAGGGAGTTCATGACAGTGAGTGTCCGTGCGCGGGCAAAAAGCGTATCGGTCGCAGAACGCACGCTCGTGCACAGTAGCCGGGATGGGAGGCGACAAATGGGTCATTGATATACACGTTGGTGGGTATTAGTCGGTTCGCAACCGCAAATTCTTTTGCCGCGGCGGGCGCTCGTTCGGGTATGACACGAATCGCGGGACTGGCCGGGAATCGCGGTCGCAACCTCCTCCGACTCGACGACCTCGCGCCCGGCGGGGCCGAGATCGGCGTCGTGGTAACCACCGACGCGGACGCGCCCGTGCTGGCCGACGCCGACGAGCGCGACATCCCGACCGAGGTCGTGGAACCCCGCGACGACGAGTCGCGCCGGGACCACGAGCGCCGCGTCCTCGACGCGCTCGACGGCCACGGCGCGGACCTGATCTGTCTCGACGGCTACATGCGCATCCTCTCGGACACCTTCCTCGATGCGGCGCCGACGACGCTGAACGTCCACCCCTCGCTGCTCCCGTCGTTCCCCGGGACCGACGCGTGGGGCGACGCGCTCGACGCCGGGGTCTCCGTGACGGGGTGTACCGTCCACGTCGTCACCGACGCGACCGACGACGAGGGGGACGTCGTCGAGTCCGAGGTCGACGCCGGTCCGATCGTGACCCAGGAGCCGGTTCCGATCTACGACGGCGACGACCGCGAGTCGCTCAAAGACCGGGTCCTCTCCGAGGGCGAGTTCAAGGCCTACCCGCGCGCCGTGAAGTGGTTCGCCGAGGGCCGCGCGACCGTCGACGAGGCGGCGGGCGAGGTCCGAGTCGAGGGCGACGCCGGCGGGCAGTTCCCCGCCCGGCGAGTCGAAACCGCCGACCGCGCGGCCGAGTTGCGATACGGCGAGAATCCCCATCAGGACGCCGCGCTGTACGCCGACGCGACCTGCGAGGAGGCCAGCGTCGTCGACGCCCCCCAACGCAACGAGGGCGCCAAGGGAATGGGGTACAACAACTACAACGACGCCGACGCCGCCCTGAACCTCGTCAAGGAGTTCGACCGGCCGGCCGCCGCGGTCATCAAACACACCAACCCCGCGGGGTGTGCCACCGCCGAGACGCTCGCCGACGCCTACGACCGCGCGCTCGCGACCGACCCCAAGAGCGCGTTCGGCGGCATCGTCGCGCTGAACCGCACCTGCGATCGGGCCACCGCCGAGCTGGTCGTCGACTCGTTCAAGGAGGTCGTGGTCGCGCCCGGGTACGACGACGACGCCCGAGCGGTGCTCTTCGAGAAGGACAACCTCCGAGTGCTCGACGTCTCCGCGAGCGGCGCGGGCGGGACCGACGGCGAACTGGGCGACGTCACCGAGCCGACCACCGAGAAGGACCTCGTCGGGGGTCGACTCGTCCAGGAGCGCGACCTGCAGGCGCCGACCCGGGACGACCTCGACGTCGTCACCGACCGCGAGCCGACCGACGACCAGTACGAGAGCCTGCTGTTCGCGTGGCAGACCATCAAGCACGTCAAGTCCAACGCGATCGTGTTCGCCGACGGCACCGAGACGGTCGGCGTGGGCGCGGGACAGGTCAGCCGCGTCGACGCCGTCGAGATCGCGAAGATGAAGGCCGACAGCGACGCCGAGGGCAAGTCCGCCGAGGGCGCGGTGATGGCGAGCGACGCCTTCTTCCCGTTCCCGGACGCCATCGAGGCCGCCGCCGAGGCGGGCATCGAGGCCGTGATCCAGCCGGGCGGGTCGGTCAACGACGACGACGTGATCGAGACCGCGAACGAACGCGACATGGCGATGGTGTTCACCGGGACGCGGTGTTTCAGACACGACTGAACCGCCCCGCTGTGACCGGTCACGCGACGGTCCCGGTCGGGGCGCTCGACGCCTCGCGAACGGGATCGATCGACTCGCGGCCGACGGAGTCTCGACGGCTTCCGGGCGGCGGGCGGCGATCGCACGAACGGACTCAAGTACGCGCCGCCCCAAACGACGGTGATGGCTATGGATCGACGGGTCTCGCTCCTCCTCGGGGCCTTCGCCCTCTCGCTGTTCGCGATCGCCGGCCTCGCGGCGTTCGGCCTGCTGGCGGTCGCCTCGGCGCTCGCGGGAGCGACCGGCACCGCGCCGCTGGTGTTCGTCGCGCTCGACGCCGCCGCGCCGTACCTCCTCGCGGCCGGGTTCGTCGGCGTGCTCTCGTTCCTGTTGTTGATCGGGACTTCGGTCGCGGCCGTCCGACGGGCGTCGCTCCCCCGTGACGAGCGACTCGCCCGGGTGGCCCGCGGGGTCGAGCGCGTCTCCGGGGACGCCCGCGAGTACGGGCTCGCCGACCGGTTCGAGCCCACCACCGAGGACCGGATCGAGGCGCTCAAACGCGAGTATGTCGACGGCGAGATCACCGAACTCGAATACGAGCGCCGGCTCCGGGAACTGCTGGAAGACGAGACGACGAGCGAGGATCGAATCGACCGCGAGCTCCGCGAACTCGAACGGGAGTTCGAGCGGTAGCCCGAGCGCCGTTCCGGGTTCGCATCGAGTCGTCGTCCCGCGAGCGACGAGCGAAGTCGTCGAACGCCATCGCCCTTCGCGATGAGAAGAGAGCGTCGCTGTCTCGGACCACGAGGAGCGAGCGGACCAAGCGACGACCGGAGTGAGCGAAGCGAACGTCGGAGCGAGCGCCGCGTCTGCGTGAGCGGAGCGAACGCAGGCTCCGGAGAGCTTCGCTCTCCCGGTGGTTTTCATCGACGTTTTGCACGGGCGGCGCGCTCGCGGGCCGCCCGCTGGAAACGGTCGTAGGTCGAGTTCCGACACGCCTAAGCGAACGGCGTGAGTCCACGCAGGTATGAACTACCACGAGGCGGCGAACTTCCTGTTCGACGTGCGTCGCTTCCGTCCCAAGCCGGGGACGGAGTCGACGGCCGACCTCCTCTCGCACCTCGGGGACCCCCACGAGGGCGTCGACTACGTGCAGGTCGCGGGGTCGAACGGGAAGGGCTCGACCGCCCGGATGACCGAGCGCGTCCTCCGGGAGGCGGGCCTCGACGTGGGGTTGTACACCTCCCCGCACTTCGACGACGTGCGCGAGCGCGTCCAGGTGAACGGCCGAAAGGTCCGGAAGGCGGCGGTCGAGACGTACGTCGAGTCGATCAGAGAGTACGTCGAGGACCGGGCGGCCGACGGCGACGCGCCGACGTTCTTCGAGGTGCTGACCGGGCTGGCGCTGTGGCACTTCGGACGCGAGGACGTCGACGTCGCGGTGCTGGAGGTCGGGATCGGCGGGAAATACGACGCCACCAGCGTCGTCGACCCCGTCGCGAGCGCGGTCACGAGCGTCACCCTCGAACACACGGGCATCATCGGCGAGACGATCGAGGAGATCGCCCACGACAAGGCCCACGTCGCGCCCGCCGACGCGCCGCTGGTGACCGCCACCGACGGCGAGGCCTTCGACGCGGTCCGGATGCAGGCCGGCGACGTGGTCCGGGTCGGGCCCGACGCCGAGGCCGACGTGCGGGCAAGCTACGAGGGCCGGACCAACCACACCGAGGCGGAGGTCGCGCTCGCCGGCCCGGACTGGTCGGTCGAGACCCCGATCCCGCTGTTGGGCGAGTATCAGGCCCGGAACGCGGGCGTCGCCGCCGCGCTCGCCAGACAGGTCGGAGACGTGACCGAGACCGAGCTGGCCCGCGGGCTCCGGAAGGCCGACTGGCCCGGCCGGTTCGAGGTGATGGGTCGGGACCCGATCGTGGTGCTCGACGGCGCGCACAACCCCGGGGCCTGCGAGGCGCTGGCCGACACCGTCGCGGAGTTCGACGGCGAGTACGACGATCTGCACCTCGTGTTCGGCGCGATGCACGACAAGGACCTCCGGGCGATGGCCGAGGCGCTCCCGACGCCCGACCGGGCGGTCGCGTGCCGGCCCAACCTCGACCGGGCCGAAGAGGAGGCGGTCGTCGGTCGGGTGTTCGAGGCGGCGGGCGCCGGCGAGGTCCTGACCCGGAGCGCGGTCGAGGGCGCGCTGGAGAACGCGCTGTCGGCGGCCGGCGACGACGACATGGTGCTGGTCGCCGGCTCGCTGTTCGCGGTCGCGGAGGCCCGCTCGCGGTGGACCCGCGCCGAGATCCCCAAGCACGTCCGGGACATCGACGACGCCCGCGAGACCCTCGAAGACGCCCACGTCACCGACCCCGGCGTCTGGCGGATGCGCGGGAAAGCGGTCCACCGCGTGCTCAAGACCCGGGTGCAGGAGCGACAGGCCCGCTACCTCAAAGAGGAGATGCTGAGCCTCGGCGGGGAGTGTGCCATCTCGGGGCTCAACGAACAGAGCGACCAGAACGTCGACGTCGTGTTGATGGGGACGCTCGCGCAGTTCAAGCGACTCGCCGGGAAGCTCGACGGCCAGCCGTACGGCCTGTCGGTGTTCGCCGACGACCTCCGGGCGGCGCTCGACATCCAGACCGAGTCCGACGATCCGGACTACCCGTGGGCGGACGGCACCGCCGTGATGGGCGTCCTGAACGTCACGCCCGACAGCTTCCACGACGGCGGCGAGTACGACCGGGTCGAGGACGCGGTCGCCCGCGCCGAGGAGATGGTCGCGGCGGGCGTCGACATCGTCGACGTGGGCGGAGAGTCGACTCGACCGGGCGCCGACGAGGTCCCGGTCGAGACCGAGATCGACCGCGTGGTGCCCGTGATCGAGCGCATCGCCGACCTCGACGCCGCGATCTCGATCGACACCCGGAAGGCGGCGGTCGCCGAGGCCGCGATCGAGGCCGGCGCCGACATCCTGAACGACGTCTCCGGGCTCGAAGACCCCGAGATGCGGTTCGTTGCGGCGGACCACGACGCGGCGCTGATCGTGATGCACAGCATCGACGCGCCGGTGGTTCCCGGCCGTGACGTCGACTACGACGACGTGGTCGAAGACGTGATCGACGAACTCGAAGAGCGCGTCCTGCTCGCCGAGAAGGCGGGGCTCGACCGCGAGCAGATCGTCGTCGACCCCGGACTGGGCTTCGGGAAGGCCGCCGCCGAGAGTTTCGAACTCCTCGGGCGGACCGACGAGTTTCACGCCTTGGAGTGTCCGGTGTTGATCGGCCACTCGCACAAGTCGATGTTCGACCTCGTCGACGCGGGCGAGGACAAGACCGCGGCGACGGTGGCCGGGACCGCGATCGCGGCCGAGCGCGGCGCCGACATCGTCCGGGTCCACGACGTCGAGGAGAACGTCGCGGCGGTGCGGGCGGTCGCGGCGGCCGACGACCCCGAACGGTTCGAGGAGTAAACGGTCCCACACTTTCTTGAGGGTAGTCGTGGTCTCCTGACGGAGACGCATGGAGTCCGAATGGGTGTCGGTGGCCGTCCTCGCCGCCGGACTCGCGCTCCTCCTCAATCCGCTGGTCCCCGGCGTCCACCTCGGATCGGATGCGGTGTACGAGTACAGCGCGGTCTCGGTCGAGTACGAGAGCGGAACGGGGCTGGAACTCCGCGGCGTGGACGACGGCGCCGAAAAGGAACCGCTCCCGGTGGACGACGAAATCGCCTGCGAGGCCCACTGGAATCGGTGGACGTGCGGGGTGTTTGGCGCCGTCCAGCGGAACGGACCCGTCCCCGGAGGCGCCAGCGCGGGCGTCGACTTCCACGCGGAGTTCAGGCTCGTCGCCCTCGGCGACCGATTCTTCCGCCCGACGACCGTCGACCGCGCCGGCGAGGCGCAGTTGGCGCTCGAACCGGTGACCGACTCCGATCCGCTTCGAATGGTGGCGACGAGCGATCTCCGGCCCCGCGAACGGAGGGCCGTCGAGTCGGGACGGATCGTGACCTATCGGCTGTTGGCCCGGACGAATCAGTTACTCCAGTTCGACGGCGGGTACTACTTCGTGCACCGAACGGGCCACAAGGAGTACGGCGGCGAGAGAACCCACTGCGTCGCGTCGGGCGGCGATTTCTGTAGCGACGCCGACTGGAAGCGACGGACCGACTCGACGGTGACGCTCGGCTCGCGACTGGCGGGACTCCTGTTGACGTTTCGGGGCTGGGAGCGAATCCGAAGCTGACGGGCCGACAGTCGGCTCACAGCGCGACGATCAGGAGCGCGACCAGCGCGAGGACCACCAGCACGCCGCCGGCCACCGCGGCCGGCTCGACCCAGCTCAGCCGCTCGCCGGCCTCGTCGTAGGCGGCGAGGTACTTGTCGAGGACCGCGCTCTCGTCGAACTCGGTGAAGTTCTCGTTGTAGGTCATCGGCTCCATCTCGGCGGCCGCGACCAGCGCGTCGGTGAGCTCTTGCTCGCTGGTCGTCCGGAACGCCCGGTCTTCCTGCTCGACGAGCTCGTGGGCGCTCGAATCGACGTGGTACTCGACGACGCCCGCACAGCCGCAAGCCAGCGCCCGGAGCAGGTCGGTCGGGAACGACTCCCGGCGGGCGGTCTGTGCGTAGACGTGGGCGCCCTTGAACGTCGCGAGCCGGTTTTCGAGCGGCTGGTCGCCCGCGAACGACACCCGGTCTTCGATCCGGAGGTCCCGGACCTGTCGCTCGTAGACGTCCCGTTCGGGCCCGTCGCCGATCACGACCGCCGACCAGTCGCGGTCCCGGAGCTCCGCGAGCGCGAGCAGGAGGCTCTCCAGGTTGGCGTCCTCGTCGAGCCGTCGGGAGTAGACCACGTCGGCGACTTCGCGGGGCTCGGCCGCCCGGATCTCGTCGAGGTCGATCGCGTTCGGAACCACCCGGACGGCCTCGCCGTCGGCGCCCAACTCGCGGATCCGCGTCCGGACCGTCTCGGACGGCGCCAACACGAGTTCGGGGAGCCGGGCCGCGAGCCGCCACAGCGGGTCCTCGCTGTCGCCGGGGTCGGGCGAGTCGTACCAGTCGACCACCACTGGCGCGCGGACGGCGACGCCCGCGGCCTTCGCCGCGAGGACGTGGCCGGGGCTGGCGGGCGACACCTGAATCACGTCGGGGTCGGCCGCCCGGAGCGCGGCCGGGAGCGAGACGGCGAATCGTCGGGCGTCGCGGGCGGGGCGGTCGGTGACAGCGCGGTAGGTCACGCCGCGCTGTTCGAAGGTCTCGTGGTCGCCGTCCCACCACTTCGCACAGCAGACGACCGCGTCGTGGCCGCGCTCGACCAGCGCCTCGGCGGTGCGTCGGGTCCGCCGAGTCGCCCCGGTCTCCCGGTGGTGGGCCGTCGTCTCCGAGACGAACGCGACGCGCATACGAAGCGCCACGAAGCGCCCGATTAAAAACCCAACCCTTCGGGACAGTCAGTCGTCGAGTTCGAGGATGAAGTCCGGCGCGGCGCCGTCGGCGCGTCGGCGCCAGCGCCGCAGGTCGTAGGTGTGGCCGATGGCGATCGCACCGAACCCGGCGGTGACGAACAGCGCGACCTCGACGGCCGACACCATCGCGAACGGCGCCACCCCCTGCCAGACGGAGGCCAACACCAGCAGGCTCAGTACCGCGAGCGAGAGATAGACCCGGTGCCACGGCACCGACGTGTGCGGGTCGCTCGCGAGCTGGAGGTCGAGGCGGGCCGCGTGGTCGGGGGTGGTCACGAGACTCCGGTCGGCGTCGTAGTGGACCACGCCGGCCGCCTGAAGCTTCGGGAGGTGGGTCTGGTGGAGCGCGCTGTACACCGACTTGCGCTCGCTTGGCGACACGTCGCCGACGGTGGTGTCGTTCTCCCACGCCGCGACCTGTTCGGCCAGTTCGCCGAGTTCGACCGGGCTCCCGTATCGCTGGAGGTAGTAGACGACGTATCGCCGCCGGAGGTTCTTGACGGCGTCGAACACCTCGTCCCGGGAGGGAGAGGCCCCGTCGGCGTCCGTGCCGGACAGACGAGCGTCGCTTCGAGCGCGGCGCGTAGTTCCAGAGTCCATACGAATCTCGGCAGAAACGGAAGTTAGAAGACCTCATAAACCGATTCGACCGTTTAGGACTCCCCGAGACTGTTCAAAAACGTAACATCAAATTGCGTCGGCTCGCGTCGGTAGAAACTCGGCGTTCTCCACCGGTTTCCGGTCGGCGTCGCGTCGGTCGAGGCCGGACCGGGTCGACCCGTGCCGGGAGCGTGCGTAAGGGTGTCACGGGCCGGAATCTCGGCTTACCCGAGTTCCATCCGTAGTTACCCGTTCGCGGCGAGTATAAGCCGAGTCTACTCGGGGGGACCGCCCGGACGGACGCGCCGATGCCGGAGTCCAAAGCGCTTTGTCCGTCGGCTCGATACGGTGTCTCATGCCGACCTACGATTTCGAGCGGTATCTCAACGTGCGGACCGCATCGGGCCCCTCCTTCGGGCCCGACGGCGAGCGCCTCTCTGTGCTGATGGACACCACGGGCGTCCCGCAGGTGTGGGGACTCGACGAGCCGACCGGGTGGCCCCGCCAGCTCACCTTCGAGGACGAGCGGGTCAGCTTCGCGTCGTGGTCGCCCGAGCGCGACGAACTGGTCTTCGGGATGGACGAGGGCGGCGACGAACGCACCCAGCTGTTCCGGCTCGACGGCGACGGGGAGACGGTGACGCCGCTGACCGACACCCCCGAGGCGATCCACTACTGGGGCGGGTGGAACGCCGACGGCTCGGAGTTCGCGTTCGCGTCGAACCGCCGCGACGAGTCGGCGTTCGACATCTACGTTCAGGGCCGCGACGAGGTCGGCGACGACGCCGAGCGCGTCCACGAGGGCGACGGCTGGCTCTCGGTCGCGGGGTGGAGTCCCGACGACGACGCGCTCGCGGTGGTCGAGATGCACTCAAGTTTCGACTACGACGTGTACGTCCTCGATCTGGACACCGGCGACCTCGATCACCTCACGCCCCACGACGGCGACGTCCGGTACCAGCAGGTCGAGTGGGGCCCCGACGGGGACGCGCTCTATCTGGTGACCGACCGGGACGCCGACACGACCTACCTCGCGCGCCTCGACGTCGAGACCGGCGCCCTCGACCTCGTCGCGGACGGCGGGGACTGGAACGTCGAGCGGTTCGGGCTCGACGACGACACCGGCCGGTTCGTCTACGGCCGCAACGTCGACGGCTACACCGACCTGACCGTCGGCGAACTCACCGCCGAGACGTCGTTCCGAGAGTTCCCCGCGCCAGACCTCCCCGGCGGAATCCACTACGGCGTGGCGTTCGACGGCGACGCCGACCGGTTCGCGGTCGCCGTCACGGGGAGCGCCGAGAACGCGAACGTCCACGTCGTCGACGTCGAGACCGGCGACACCGAACGCTGGACCGACGCCGCCGCGGCGGGACTCCCGAAAGAGTCGTTCGTCGACCCCCGACTCGTGCGCTACGAGACGTTCGACGACAGGGAGATCCCGGCGTTCTTCTCGGTGCCCGACGGTGCGGACCGCGACGCCGAGGCGGGCGAGATCCCGGTCGTCGTCGACATCCACGGCGGCCCCGAGAGCCAGCGCCGCCCGAGCTTCCACCCCGTCAAGCAGTACTTCCTGAACCGCGGGTACGCGTACTTCGAGCCCAACGTCCGGGGGTCGTCGGGCTACGGCGCGACCTACACCCACCTCGACGACGTCGAAAAGCGGATGGACTCGGTGGCGGACGTCGAGGCCGGCGTCGAGTGGCTCCGGGACCGCCCGGAGATCGACGCCGATCGGATCGTCGCCATGGGCGGGTCGTACGGCGGCTTCATGGTGCTGGCGGCGCTCACGGAGTATCCGGAGCTGTGGGCCGCGGGCGTCGACATCGTCGGCATCGCGAACTTCGTCACCTTCCTCGAGAACACCGGCGACTGGCGCCGCGAACACCGGGAGGCCGAGTACGGCTCGCTCGACGAGGACCGCGACCTGCTGGAGTCGATCAGCCCGATCAACAACATCGAACGCATCGAGGCGCCCCTGCTTGTCCTCCACGGCGCGAACGACCCCCGGGTCCCGGTCGAGGAGGCCGAACAGATCGCGGCCGAGGCCGCCGATCAGGGCGTCCCGGTCGAGAAGCTGATCTTCGACGACGAGGGCCACGGCTTTACGAAACTCCAGAACCGGATCGAGGCCTACACCACCGTCGCGGAGTTCCTCGACGAGCACGTCTGAGAGGCGAGCGACACCG
Organism: Halorussus marinus; assembly: GCF_004765795.1. GTDB lineage: Archaea > Halobacteriota > Halobacteria > Halobacteriales > Haladaptataceae > Halorussus > Halorussus marinus. Next base: position 230,247 of record NZ_SBIV01000001.1, on the reverse strand, counting down.
CCCGGTCGCGCCGGTCACGCGCTCGGGGGCCGATCGCCCCCGCCGAGGCGCATCTCGCGGTTGTGATAGACGTGGGCGACTCCCGACACCGTCACCAGCAGCGACGCCCCGGCCGCGATGGCGAGGCCGGGCAGGCTCCCGAACGGCGGGGTCCCGGCCCACGCCGCGACCGTCACGGATCCACAGAGCAGTCCCAGCAGAACGTAGTACTGGCTCCACGGGATCTCGTTGCCGGGAACGACTTCGAGATACACCTGTAGCTCTTCGAGGTCGTCGGTCGCGGCGAGCGTGCTCCGGTCGGCGTCGTACTCGACGAGTCCGGCGTCGTCCATCTTCGGGAGGTGGACCTGCTGGAGCGCGTTGTAGGCCCGCCGGCGCTCCTCGGCGGTCACCGCCTCGGGTCGCTTGTCGTTCTCCCGCGCCGCCACCGTCCGGGAGAGGTCGCGCAACTCCGCGAGGCCCTCGCGTGCGAGGAGATAATCGACGACGTACCTGCGGCGTTGGTTGCTCAGCATCTCGAAGACCACCTCCCGGGAGAGCTCGCGGTCGCGGTCGCGATCGCTGTCTTCGTCGGTCGCGTCCTGAGACTGGGTTCGTTCGAGGAGTTCCGTGTTCATCGTGGTCACGGAGGGCGGGCGAGGCGGGGCCGGTCGCACACGTAGCACTCGTGGCAATCGTAATATATGTTCTCGATCTTACAATTATCCGAGACGCGAAATCATCGCCTTCGCGAGAGGAGGTAGGCGGCACCTACGTCCGGAGATCCGAAACGCCACGCCGGTGGCTCGGAGATATGCTTCGGCTAACCGACCGAGGGCGGGCCGACTGATCGCTCCGGAAGCGACCGCCACCCCGAACCGCCGACCCGACCCGGCCCCGTCGGCGCCGAAAGGCGGCGAACAGACGTAAGTCGACCACCGGCGTATCGTCGCCGATGTCACTGAAAACCACCGAGCGAGACAGCGACGACGCGGCGACCGAACGACCGACGAAATCGACGGCGTTCAGGCTGGCCCGCCTGCTGTTCGGCGGGGCGCTCGCGCTCACCGCGCTCGACAACTTCCGGGACCTCGACGGGATGATCGCGTACGCCGACAGCGAGGGGGCGCCCCGGCCCGAGGCCGCGGTGCCCGCGATCAGCGGCGCGCTGGTGTTCGGCGGCGCCGGGCTCGCGGTCTGGAAGCTCCCGCGGCTGGCGGCCGGCGCGGTCGCGACGTTCCTCGCGGCGACCACGCCGCTGATGCACGACTTCTGGACGATCGACGACGAGGCAGAGCGCGACCAACAGCAGGCCCACTTCGTCAAGAACCTCGCGTTGCTTGGCGGCGCGCTGGCGTTCCTCGGGATCGCCGACGACGAGCGTTAGATGACGCCCGTGGTCTCGGCGGCCTCGACCGCGGCGGCCTCGCTCATCCCGTTGCCGAGGATGGTGTAGCGGTCCCGGATCTCGTGGGCCGAGGTGAGCGCCGCCACCACGGTCGCGTCGTCGATGCCCAACTCCGCGGCGGTGGTGGGCGCGCCGATGGTCGCGAGCGCCTCGCGGACCCCGCGCCAGTCGCCGCCGTGGAGGTACTCGGCGACGATGGTGCCGACCCCGACCTGATGGCCGTGGAGCGCGGCGTCGGGCACCATGCGATCGAGCTGGTGGGAAAAGAGGTGCTCGGCGCCGCTGGCGGGCCGCGAGGAGTCGGCGATCGACATCGCGACCCCCGAGGAGACGAGCGCCTTCACGACGGCCCACGCCGACTCCTCTAAGCCCTCCTTGATGGTGTCGGCGTTGCCCACCAGCATCTCGGCGGTCATCTCGGCGAGCGCGGCGGCGTAATGAGAGTACTCGACGCCCTGGAGCCGGTTGGCGAGTCGCCAGTCTTTGACCGCGGTGTAGTTGCTGATGATGTCGGCACAGCCGGCGGTGGTGAGCCGCCACGGCGCGTCGGCCAGGATCTCGGTGTCGGCCACGACCGCCAGCGGCGGCGCGGCCGCGACGCTGTGGCGGGTGTCGCCCTCCGGAACCGAACCCCGGCCCGAGACGATGCCGTCGTGGCTCGCGGCGGTCGGCACCGAGACGAAGCCGGTTTCGAGGTCGTGGCTCGCCATCTTGGCGATGTCGATGGCCTTGCCGCCGCCGACGCCGACGAGGTAGCCGACGTCGGCCTCGCGAGCGACCTCGATCACTCGCTGGACCGCGTCGAAGCTGGCGTCCTCGACCACGACGGTCTCGGGGTCGTCGCCGGCCGCCGCGAACTCCTCGGCGACCCGGTCGGCCGCGACCCGGCGGGGCGTCGGGCTGGTGACGACCAGCGGCCGGCCCCGGAGGTGGAGCTCCGAGACCGCCTCGACCGTCTGGTCGAGCACGCCGTGGCCGACTACCACGTTGCGCGGGAGCCGAATCCACGTCGACTTGTCGAACATACCTACGGTTCTCTCGCGGCGGGTGAAACAGTTTGCCCTCTCCGGCGGGGTCGGTCCGGCGCCCGCGGAGGCGCGGTCGGCTCGCCGATCGAGTCACTCCGGCGGCGTCCCCCACGACGACTGCCAGCCCGCGGTCCCGACGTCGCGGTTCGCCCGGAGCGCGTACCGCACCGCGAGCGCGTGCCGGACGAACAGCGCGCCGGCGAGCACGCCCCCGCCCACGACGGCGCCGGCCGAGAACCCCGCCGTCGGGACGGTGACGACCCACTCCGGGACGACGACCCACCCGGTGACGACGAGCACCCAGACGGTCGCGCCCGCGGCCTCGACCAGCGCGAGGCCCGCCGGCACCCGCCCGACCAGCGTCGAGAGCGGCCGGCGACTCCGGAGGAGGTTGTCCGCGATCGCGTGACGCGGCGCAAGTCCGACCGCGAGCGCGACCCCGACCAACGCGACCCCGACGGGGTCGCCGACTCGCCGGACGGCGCCGAACCACCCGACCCACAGGGCCGTCTCGGCGAGCGCGAGCGCCACCACGGGCGGGGCCGGTACCTCGCGGCGCCACCCCTTGACGGTGACGTGGGCGCCCAGCCCCGCCACGAGCAGGCCGGCGCCGAGCGCGGCGACGCCGACGGCCGCCGGAATCGACAGCGGGGACGCGTCGGCGACGAGCCCGAGCCACACCGACAGCGCGGTGACCTCGACGGCGGTCGTGGCGACGACGCCGAACGCCCGGACCGTCGCCCGGAGCGCGTGGCGGATCATCGCCGACCCCCGGACCCGGCTCGGTTGCGACGCGTGCGTGCCATGAGCTACCAGTCGCTCTCGGGGGTGATTGTTATCAGCCACCTGAAACGGGTAGTACGGGCCTTCGAACGGTCGAACGGCGGGGTTAACGTCTTCTCGATCGCTCAGAGCGTATCGAGCACGCCGAGGACTCGCCGTTCGGCCTCCCGGCCCGGATCCCACTCGGCGCCGTCGCGGTCGCTGTCGAGGTGTTCTTCGACCGTTCGAGCCATCGCCTCGTCGAGCGGCGTCGACTCCCACCCGAGATCGGCGAGCTTGGCGGTGTCGAGGAGGTGGGGGTACTCCCGATAGAGCACGAAGTCCTCGGCCGAGAGATCGGCGGCCGCCAGTTCGCGGTCGCCGGCGTGGACGACCTCCACGTCGGTGGAGAGCGCGTCGGCGATCAGTTCGACCATCTCGTCGATCGTCACGGCGCGCCGATCGCCGACGTTGTACGCCTCGCCGGGCGTCCCCTCCTCGGCGACGATCCGGAGCGCGCTCGCCACGTCCGGGGCGTACGCACGATGCCAGACGTTGTCGCCGTCGCCGGGCACCACCACGCGGTCGTAGTTCGCCACCCGATCGATCCAGTAGTCGAGGCGCTCGGTGTAGTCGTAGGGGCCGTAGACGATGCAGGGCCGGACGCTGTAAGCGTTCACCCCGCGGTCGGCGGCGGCCGCGATCGCGCGGTCGCCCTCGGCCTTCCGGTTGCCGTAGGTGTCGCCCGAGTCGTCGGTCGCCTGCTCGGCCGTGCAGGGCCGGAGCGCCGTCTCGCCCTCGCGCTTGGGGAGCTCCTCGCTGGCGTAGGCGTCGCCGCTGGAGACGTAGACGTAAGCGTCGACGTCGGCGAATATCTCGGTCGCGGCCCGGACCTCGCGGGGCTTGTAGGCGACGCAGTCGAAGACGGCGTCGGGGTCGACCCGCTCGGCCGCGAGTTCGAGCGCGGAGTCGTTGGTCCGGTCGCCCTCGACGCGGTCGACGTCGGCCGCGTCGGCGAAGGGGTTGTCGTGGTTTCCGCGGTTGAAGATGGTCACGTCGTAGTCGTGCTCGCGCAGTTGCTCGACCAGATGGCGGCCGACGAACCGCGTGCCGCCGATGACGAGTGCGGTGTCCATACGCCACGATGACCCGCCCGCCCAAAAATCCTACCGGACGCGTCGAACGGCCGTCGTCGCGGACGCCCCGGACGACCGGGAGCGCCGATGACGTTCGTGCAGTTTTTCGCCGATCGGAGTCGCGTCCGCGAACGATTATGCGTTTGTTTCGGACGGGTACAACACTTATTGTGAACACCGTCGTACGTTGGTGGTATGGGACAGAGAGAGGCCGACTCGGACGGCATCGAGATCCGCGAGGCGGAGTCGAGCGACGTCGCGGGCATCCGCGAGGTCGCGTTGCAGTCGCTTCACGCCTCCTACGACGACGTACTCGGCGAGGAGACGGTCGAACAGGCGGTCGAACGGTGGTACGACGACGACGCGCTGGGGGCCGAACTCGACGAGGAGGGGATGTGTTACCTCCTCGCGGTCGCCGGCGACGAGGTGGTCGGCTTCTCCCAGAGCCTCGTGTTGCCCGAGGACGGGACCGCGACCATCCTCTGGCTCCACGTCGACCCCGGTAACCGCGACAAGGGCGTCGGGACCACTCTGTTGAAACAGACGCAGGCCGCCCTCTCCGAGCGGGGCGCCGAGCAGATCTCCGCGGCCGTCCTCGCGGACAACGAGCAGGGGTGTTCGTTCTACGAGGCAAACGGCTTCGAGACGGTGAACAGCCGCGAGACCGAGATCGGCGGCGAGACCTACGTCGAGAACGTCTACGGCCACGAGGGCCGGGCCAAGTTCGAGTCCCGGGAGTACGACGGGCGGACCCTCTACGTCAACTGGGCCGAGAGCGACCGGGGGTCGAAGGCTCCCTTCTACGCGGCGTACAGCGACGAGGACGCCCAGGACCTGTTCGGGTGGTTCTGCTCGAACTGCGAGAGTTTCGACAACGCGATGGACTCGATGGAGCGGCTGAAGTGCAACGACTGTGGCAACCAGAAAAAGCCCGCGCGGTGGGACGCCGCCTACCTGTAGGTCGCTCTTTCTCGCCGACTTCGAACGGCGCGGTGCAGTTTCCCGGGCGGTCGTCCGGACGGGCCGCTTGCGGCGACTCTCAGTCCGCCCCGCCGGCGACGAGGCTCGCGCCCTCCCGGTCGTCGGCTCGGGGCGGGAGCGCGTTCCGAACGTCCTCGCGGCCCTCCTCGGAGACGGCCCGCTCGTAGGCTTCGGGCATCACTTTCACGAACCGCGAGACCGCCCGGTCCCAGTCGGCGAGCACCGCCGCCGCCCGATCGCTGTCCGTGTAGGCGACGTGGTTTTCGAGGAGGCGGCCCAACACCGCCTCGTCGCGGGCCGACAGCGACTCGTCGAGCGAGACCATCCCCGTGTTGGCCCTCTCGGCGAACGCGCCGTCGTCGTCGTACACGTAGGCGACCCCGCCGCTCATCCCCGCCGCGAAGTTCTTGCCGGTCTCGCCGAGCACCGCGACGACGCCGCCGGTCATGTACTCACAGCCGTGGTCGCCGACGCCCTCGACGACCGCCTTCGCGCCGGAGTTGCGCACGCCGAACCGCTCGCCGGCGACGCCGTTGACGTACACCTCGCCGCCGGTCGCGCCGTAGAGAGCGACGTTGCCGACGACGACGTTCTCGGCGGGGTCGTAGCCGGCGTCGGCGGGCGTGGTGACCGCGATCCGACCGCCCGACAGCCCCTTGCCGAGGTAGTCGTTGGCCGCGCCGACGAGGCTGAGATCGACCCCGGACTGGAGGAACGCGCCGAAGCTCTGGCCGGCGGTCCCCCGGAGCGAGCACGCGATCGTGCCGTCCGGGAGCCCGCCCTCGCCGTGGCGCTCGGAGACCCGACCCGACAGCATCGCGCCGACCGCTCGGTCCTCGTTGGTGATCGAGGCCTCGACCTCGACCGGGTCGCCCCGCTCGATCGCGTTCCCGGCGGCCGCGAGCAGGTCCCGGTCGAGGTGGTCGTCGATTTCGTGGGTCTGCGGGCGGGTCTTGGTGCGTCGAGGGTCGGTCGGCCCGGGGTCGGCCGGCTCGGCGAGCACCGCCGAGAGGTCGAGGCCGCGGGCCTTCGGGTGGTCGACCGTCCGCTGGTCGAGACAGTCGACCCGGCCGACCATCTCCTCGACGGTCTCGAAGCCGAGGTCGGCCATGACCGCCCTGAGCTCCCGGGCGATGAACGTCATGTAGTTGATGACGTGGTCGGGCTCGCCGGGGAACCGCGCCCGGAGGTCCTCGCGCTGGGTCGCCACCCCGACCGGACAGGTGTTCTCGTGGCACTGGCGGGCCATCACGCACCCCGACGTGACGAGGCTCGCGGTGCCGAAGACGTACTCCTCGGCGCCCAGAAGCGCCGCGACCGCCACGTCCCGGCCGGTCTTGAGCCCGCCGTCGACGCTCACCCGGATGCGCGAGCGCAGGCCGGTCTCCCGGAGCAGTTGGTTCGCCTCCGCGAGCCCGAGTTCCCACGGCAGGCCGGCGTGCTTGATCGAGGTGCGGGGGCTCGCGCCGGTGCCGCCCGAGTGGCCCGAGATGTGGACCACGTCGGCGTTGGCCTTCGCGACGCCGGCCGCGATGGTGCCGATACCGGCCTCAGAGACCAGCTTGACGTTGATGTCGGCGTCCTCGTTCGCGACCTTCAGGTCGTGGACGAGCTGTTTCAGGTCCTCGATCGAGTAGATGTCGTGCTGGGGCGGCGGCGAGATGAGCCCGACGCCGGGCGTGGCGTACCGGACGCCGGCGATCGTCTCGTCGACCTTGCCGCCCGGCAGGTGACCGCCTTCGCCGGGCTTCGAGCCCTGAGCCATCTTGATCTGGAGCTCGTCGGCGCTCTCCAGGTACGCGCTGGTCACGCCGAACCGGCCCGACGCGACCTGCTTGACCGAACACTCTCGCTCGGTGCCGAACCGCTCGGGGGGCTCGCCGCCCTCGCCGGTGTTTGCCTTTCCGCCGAGCCGGTTCATCGCGACGGCGTTGTTCTCGTGGGCCTCCGGCGAGAGCGACCCGAGGCTCATCGCGGCGGTCGAAAAGCGCTCGACGATGTCTTCGACCGGTTCGACGTCCTCGATCGGGATCGACTCCCGATCCGACGCGTCGAACTCGAGCAGTCCCCGGAGCGTCTGGAGTCGCTCGCTCCGGTCGTTGGTCTGGGCCGCGAACTCCCGGTAGGTGTCGTAGTCGCCCTCTCGGACCGCCCGCTGGAGGGTCCCGACCGTCTCGGGGTTCCACTGGTGGTGGCGCCCGCCCGAGCGGTGCTCGAACTCGCCCTGGCGCTCGACGTCGGGATCGTCGCCGAACGCGACCTCGTGGCGCTCGCGGAGGTCGGCCTCGATCTCCGGGACCCCGATCCCCTCGGTCCGGTTCTCGGTCCCTTCGAAGTACTCGGCGACGAAGCCCGAATCGAGCCCGACCGCCTCGAATATCTGGGCGCCGCGGTAGCTCTCGACCGTCGAGATGCCCATCTTCGCCATCGTCTTCTGGAGGCCGTCCTCTAAGGCCCCGACGTAGGCGTCGACCGCGTCGGCCTCGTCGGCCCCCTCGGGGCCGGCCACCACGTCGCCGATCGACCGGTAGGCGAGGTAGGGGTTGACCGCGCCAGCGCCGTAGCCGACGAGGCAGGCGAGGTGGTGGACCGTCCGGGGGTCGCCCGACTCCACGACGAGGCCGGCGTGGTTGCGCAGGCCGTTCCGGACGAGGTGGTGGTGGACTGCCCCCGTCGCGAGGAGGCTCGGCACCGCGAGTCGGTCCTCGCCGACCCGGCGGTCCGACAGCACCACGAGTTCGGCGCCCGACTCGATCGCCTCGCGGGCGTCGGTCCGGACGCGCTCGACCGCGGCTTCGAGGTCGACGTCGGGCGCGTAGGTGATGTCGACGGTCTCGCTCGGGAGGTCACACTCGCGCAGGCCGGCCGTCTCGGCGTCGGTCAACACCGGCGAGTCGAGCCGGAGCTGGCGGGCGTGGGCCGGCGTCTCCCCGAGGAGGTTTCGCTGGCGGCCGAGCCGGGTTTCGAGGCTGGTGACACAGTCCTCCCGGAGGTAGTCGATCGGCGGGTTCGACACCTGCGCGAACAGCTGTTTGAAGTACGAGAACAGCGGGCGATCGAACGCCGAGAGCACCGACAGCGACGTGTCGTCGCCCATCGACCCGACGGGGTCTTTCCCGGTGGTCGCCATCGGTTCGAGCAACTGATCGAGCTCGTCGCGCGTGTAGCCGAAGGCCGCCTGCGCGGCCCGGAGCGAGACGTCGGCCGCCGCCGGATCGTCGCCCGCCGACCCTCCGGCGCGGGGCGTCGGATCGGCGGGCGCGTCGAGTTCGACTTGCTCGCGGTCGACCCACTCGCCGTACGGTTGCTCGGTGAGGTCGTCGAACACCTCCTCGTCGGGGACGATCCGGCCCGCGGTCACGTCGGCCAGAAACAGCTGGCCGGGTTCGAGCCGGCCGCGCTCGACGATCTCGGACTCGGGCAGGTCGAGCGCGCCGGCCTCGCTCGCCATCACGAGCCGGTCGTCGGCGGTCACGTCGTACCGGCAGGGCCGGAGCCCGTTGCGGTCGAGCACCGCGCCGATCCGGCCGCCGTCGGCCCCGGCCACGAGCGCGGGGCCGTCCCACGGCTCGACCAGCGAGGCGTGGTAGTCGTAGAACGCCCGGCGGTCGTCGGCCATCCGGTCGTCCTTGCGCCACGCCTCGGGGACCAGCAGTCTGAGCGCGTGCGGGAGGTCTCGGCCCGCCTGCAACAGGAGTTCGAGGGTGTCGTCGACCATCGACGTGTCGCTTCCCTCGGGGTCGGTGACGACGGGCGTCACGCGGTCGGGGTCGAACCGGTCGGTGTCGAGGTCGGTCTCGCGGGCCCGCATCCAGTTGACGTTCCCCCGGATCGTGTTGAACTCCCCGTTGTGGACGACGTTCCGGTACGGATGGGCGAGGTGCCACGCCCCGAGCGTGTTGGTCGAGAATCTGGCGTGGACCAGTACGAACCGCGTCCCGACGCGGTCGTCGGTCAGGTCCGGGAAGTAGCCCGCCAACTGGTCGCCTTTCAGCAGTCCCTTGTAGACGACCGTCTCGCGGTCGAGCGAGCAGACGTAGAGGTCCTCGGGCGTCTCGACGGCCTTCTCCAGGGCCCTGCGGGCGACGTAGAGTCGCCGGTCGAACGCGTCGGCCGAGAGATCGACCTCGGGCCGGACGAAACACTGCCAGATCGCGGGCTCGGCGTCGAGCGCGGTTGCCCCGAGGTCGGCGCCGTCGGTCGGAACCGCCCGCCAGTGGAACACGTCGAGGCCGTCGTCGGCGAGCACCGACTCGATGCGCTCCCGAAGATCGCGCCGAGCCGCGTCGTCGGTCGGTAAGAACAGCGAACCGACGGCGTACTCGCCGCGGGCGGGGAGGTCCGGGACCACCTCGGCGAAGAAGTCGTGGGGCGTCTCCAGCATCACGCCGGCGCCGTCGCCGGTGTTCTCCTCGGCGCCGGTGGTTCCGCGGTGTTCGAGGCGTTCGAGGAGCGCGAGGCCGTCGGCGAGGACCTCGTGGTCGCCGTCGCCCGGGTCGCGTCCGCGGAGGTCCGCGACGACGCCGACCCCGCAGTTCGCGCGCGCGTCGTCGGGCGAACCGAGGCCTCGGCGGTCGTCTGTGTGCGTAGAGTGCTCGTGGGTCATGGGCGTGCTATTCGGGACGCCGTACAAGAGCCTACCCCTGAATGACTAAGGACGTATTAATGCCACATAAGGCCAATAATACTGTTTGGTCGGCCTTTACCACTGCGTGAGCGCCCGAGCGCCGTGGTCGCGCGCGAGGATGCCGAAGAACGTGAGGATCCCGCTAAAGGCCGCCCCCGCGCCGACGAAGAACACCCACTGCATCCCGACGCCCATGAGCGCGCCGCCGAGCATCGGCGCGAGCACGCTCCCGGGCCGCCAGACCAGCTCCCGGATGCCGAAGCTGGAGGCGACCGAGCCGTCCTCGGTGCCCTCGTCGGCGAACAGCGCCATGCTCGCGGGCTCGCGGAGGCTGTCGGCCACACCGAGCAGGGCGTTACAGGTCAAAAGCGGCAGGAACGCCGCCGACAGCGTTCCGACGACCGGGAACGTCTCGGGCGCGCCGACGAACGAGCCGATCGCGGGGGTGAACGGCACCGCGAGCGCGACCAGCCCGTAGAGGCCGCCGCCGACGAACACGAACAGCGACCGGCCCGCCCGATCGGAGAGCCGGCCCGTGTAGGGCTGACACAGCATGTTGGTGGCCTTCTCGGCGGTGATGAGCAGGCTCACCGCGAGCGCCGTCTCCGTGTACCCGAGCCCGCCGCGGGCGACCTCCAGCCCGGCGTAGAGGGGGACCCACGTCCGGACCAGCGTGACCGCGACCGCGTACTGGGCACGAAAGCTCGTGAGAGTGAGCAGTCGTCGGTTGAACGCGAGGCCGGCGAAGGGGTTGCCGGCGATCGTCGTCCCGTCGCTGTCGACGAACCACCAGACCCCGACCAGCGCGGGCAAGAGCAGGCCGACGAGGACGGCGTACACCGCCTCGAAGCCGTACAGCCCGTGGAGGCTCCCCGCCCCGAGACTGCCGAGGATGCTCGCGCCGAACCGGGCGGCGTTTGCCCGTCCGATGTGGGTCGCCCGGGCGTCGGCGGGCGCGAGTTCGCCGATCAGCGCGAGCGACATCAGCCCGGTGCCGGTGACCGCGACGCCCTGAAGCGCCCGGGCGGCCACGAACTGGAGGCTCGACCCGACGAGCGCGAACGCGACGTATGTCACGGCCGCGAGCCCGAGACAGCCCGCCAGCACCAGCCGCTTGTCCCCGCGGTCGCCCGCCCACGCCAGCGGGACGACAGCCGCGGTCTGGGCGAGCGTGAACGCCGTCGTGAACAGCCCGACGACGAGGTTCGAGGCGTCGAAGAGGTTCACGTACGTCGGGAGCAGGGTCACCAGCGTGATGAACCCGAAGCCGCTGGCGAACCGCGTGAGATACAGCGCGTAGAACTGAAACTTCTCCTCGTTCACACCGGTAGGGTGCGTGCCGGTCGAAAAGCAGTTTCGGAAGCGGTCGCCCGGCGGTCGCGGCGATCGACGCGATCACGAGCTTCGAGCGGTCGCGGCGATCGACGCGATCACGCACCGTCGCCGCGCCACTCCAGAATCGTCGCGGCCCACGTATAGCCGGTCCCGGCCGCGAGAAAGCAGACGAGGTCCCCGGATTCGACGAGGCCGCGGTCGAGCGCCGCGTCGAGCGCGAGCACCTGATCGACGCTCTGGACGTGGCCGTACTCGTCGAGGTAGTAGTCAGCCGCGTCGAGTTCCTCGACCAGCAACTCGTGGAACGACCGCTTCATGTGGGTGAGCGCCACGAAGTCCAGGTCCGAGCGGTCGTAGCCCGACCGCGAGAGGGCGTCGTCGGCCACCCGAAGGAAGTTCGGGAGGCTCACCGCCCCGAGGCGCTCTTTCATCCCGTCGGGATCGGGCACGTCGAGCGTGTGCAGTCCCTGCTCGACCGTCGCCGTGCTCGGCGGGTTCCGCGAGCCGCCCGCGGGCATTACCACGTCCTCGGAGAAACTGCCGTCCGTGATCGCGGCGCTCTCCCCGAGCGTAGCGCGAGCGCGCTCGCCCGGCTCGGACTCCAGCACCATCGCGCACGCCCCGCTCCCGAAGTTGAACATGAACGAGGCGTCCTCGTTGGCGTAGTCGACGAGGTCCTCCTCGCGGCTCGCGGCCACGAGTAACGCCGTCTCGGGGGCGTCGGCGCGCAGTTGGGCCCTCGCCTGTCGGAGCGCGAGCGGCGCGCCCGCACACAGCGCGTAGCTCTCGACCGCGAACGCCTCGTCGGCGCCGAGTCGCTCGGCGACGTCGGCGGCGGCGCTCCAGACGTAGAAGTCCTTGTACTCGCTCCCGTGATACAGCACCACATCGACGTCCGCGGGCGCGAGGCCGGCGTCCGCGAGCGCCGCCTCGGCGGCCGAGACGCACATGTCGGTCGCGTGGTCGGCGTCGGGCGGACAGACCCGCTTCTCGCGGACGCCCATCTTCTCGACCACCACGTCCTCGGGGACGCCGCTCTCGGCGGCGATCTCCTCGCCGGTGACGACGCCGTCCGGGACGTAGGTACCGTAGCCGGTGAGCCCGACCGTCGGCGCGGGGTCGGTCATCGCTCACCCCGTAGCCGGCTGGCGATCGCTTCGCCGACCGGACCGCCGACCCGGTCGCGGACGGTGCCGAGGAGTCCGCTCGGCACGAAGAGGACGAACAGCACGAACAGCACGCCGATGTACAGTTCGGCGTGGCCGTTGAGGAAGGTGTTGATCGCCTCCCCGACCGTGAGGCCGTCGAACACCTCGGTCGAGAGCAGTCCCTCCCCGAGGTTGTCCCGGAGGTAAGGGAGCAGGCCGCCGCCCTCCCCGCGCTTCGAGAGGAACTCGGTGACCCCCTCGTCGAACAGCCAGCCGTACAGCGGGCCGGCGAGCGTGCCGAACCCGCCGATGATGGAGGCCAACAGCGCGTCGCCGGTCACCAGGAAGTAGAAGGTGCCGTCGGGCGAGACCGACCGCCGGAACCCCGCGAGCAGGCCGCCCGCCACCGCGGCGAAGAAGGCGCTGACCGCGAACGCACCGAGCTTGTACCAGAAGGTGTTGTAGCCGATGGCCTCGGCGCGCTCCTCGTTTTCCCGGATCGCGATCAGCACCTTGCCGAACGGCGAGTGGATGATTCGTTGCATCGCGAAGTACGACGCCAGCACGACGAGCCCGATCATGTAGTACGACACCTCGGTCGCGGTGAACTCGAGCACGCCCAACAGCCCCTCGACGCTCTCGCCGGCGAGTTGGCCGATCGCGAGGTCCAGCGAGTCGACGCCCGGCACGCCGATCGAGAACGGCTCGGTGCGTCCGAGCACCGCGGGGCCGTCCCGGGGGTTCGACGCCAGATACCCCCAGTCGCGGACCAGCACGTACAGCACCTGCGAGAACCCGAGCGTGATCATCGCGAAGTAGACGCCGGTGAGCCGGAACGACACCGCGCCGATGAGGACCGCGAGCCCGACCGCGATCAGCCCGCCGATCACGAGCAAGGCGACAAACGACGTGTCCGGCCCGAGCAGGGGTATCTTGCCGTTGGCCGCGAGCACGACGAAGTACGCCCCGGTGCCGTAGAAGGCGGCGTGCCCGAACGAGAGATACCCCGTGTAGCCGCTGATGAAGTCGAACGACATCGCGAACAGGCCGAAGTAAAGCACCGCGACCATGGTCTCGACCTGCGGCAGGACCGTCTCCATCTCCGCGCCGACCGGGGAGTTCACCAGCACCGAGTAGAGCCCCGGATACGCCGCGAAGACGGCGATCACCGCGAGGTGCGCGAGGTGCTCGCGGAGGTACCGGACGGGCCACGACGCCGCCGTCTCCGAGTCGGTCTCGGGCGGGGCGTCCGCGGTTTCGGCGCTAATGGCCGCCCACCTCCTCGACGCCGAACAGCCCCTGGGGCCGGAGGATCAACATCACCACGAGGATGAGGAAGATGGTGATCTCGGGCAGTCCCGAGAACTCGATCTCGTTGACGAACCACCACGTCGTGACGGCGTCGGCCATCCCGACGATGAGGGCGGCGACCACGGTGCCCCGGAAGGTGCCGAGCCCACCGATGATGACCACGACGAACGCCGGCAGGAGCGTGTCGGCCGCGAGCGGGACGCTGGCGGCCCACGAGCCGTCCCACATCAGCAGGGTGCCGGCGACGCCGGCGACGCCCGCGCCGAGCGCGAACACCACCGTGAACACCCGGCGGACGTCGATCCCGAGCGCCTCGGTCATCTCGGCGTCCTCGCTACCGGCCCGGATCATCAGCCCGTACCGGGTCTTCGTGAGGAACGCCCACAGTCCCGCGACCGTGAGCGCGCCGATCGCGATCTCGAACAGGTCGAGGCCCGGCACCGAGACGAGTCCGAGATCGACCGACGAGTCGAGGACGCCGGGCTTGGTCGCGAGCGCGGCCTGCCAGTCGCTGGTGGGCTGCATCCCGTAGAACAGCACCACGATGCGGACGAGTTCGTCGAGCACGAGCGTGACCCCAAAGGTCAGGAGGATCTGGTACACCGGCGGCCGGTCGTAGAGCCGCCTGACAAGCCCGATCTCGATCGCGCCCCCGAGCCCGGCGAGGGCCGCGAACGTGACCGCGAGCGCGACGAAAAACAGCGCGAGCCGCGCCGCGTCGCCGGTGGCCTGCCCGACCGCCAACACCATCAGCAGGCCGCCCAGATACGCCCCGATCATCGTCATCGAGCCGTGGGCGAAGTTCAGGACGCCCATCAGGCCGAAGATGAGAGTGAGCCCGCCGGCGATCATCACGTACAGCGCGGCCTTCGCGAGGCCGTCGACGAACACCGACGCGAGGTTGCGCGGCCGGAGGAACTCCGCGAGCGCGTCGACGAAGCCCGCGAGCACGACGGGGTCGGCGAGCGCCGAGTCGAGCCCGACCGCGCCGACGGCGACCCCCGTCATGCCGAGAGATACCTCCTGAGCCGCTCGTCGTCGGCGGACGTCTCGGCGGCGTCCCCCTCGTCGACGACCGAGCCGTTGTCGATCACGTAAAAGCGGTCGGCCAGATCGAGCGCCAGCGGGAGGTTCTGCTCGACCAGCAGGAGGGTGGTGTCCTCGGCCGCGTCGGCCAGCGCCTCGGCGACGCGCTCGACGATCAGCGGCGCGAGCCCCTCGCTTGGCTCGTCGACCAGAAGCAGGTCGTTGTCTCCGACCAGCCCGCGGGCCAGCGCGAGCATCTGCTGTTGGCCCCCCGAGAGGGTGCCGGCGTCCCGGCTCCGGTGGTCCCGGAGGTCGGGGAACGTCTCGAACGCGCGGTCGAGCGCCGCGCCGACCGCCCGCCCGTCGGGGACCGCGACCCGGACGTTCTCCTCGACCGACAGCTGTGCGAAGATGCGTCGCTCCTCGGGGATCCAGCCGACGCCGCGGTCGGCGATCTCGTGGGTCTCCCGGCCGGTCACGTCCTCGCCGCGGAGCCGGACGGTCCCGCGCCGGGGCGGGGTGAGCTGGAGGACGGTTCGGAGCGTCGTGGTCTTGCCCACCCCGTTCCGGCCGACGAGCGCGACGACCTCGCCCTCCTCGACTTCGAGCGAGACGCCTTCGAGGATGTGGCTCTCGCCGTAGTAGGTGTGGGCGTCTTCGACTTCGAGCAGTGTCATTCGATCAGCTCCTTCGAGCAGTCGGTGGGTCCGTCTGCGCTCACGCCGTCCCCTCCTCCGGGTCGGTCCCGGCGGTTTCGCTTTCGGCCTCGCGGCGCAGACTCCCGGCCTCGTAGCCGCCGAGGTACGCCTCTTGGACCGCGGGATCGCCCCGCACGTCTTCCGGAGGACCGTCGGCGATGACCGCGCCCTGATTCAGGACCACGATGCGGTCCGAGACGTTCATCACGATGTCCATGTTGTGCTCGACCAGCAGGACCGCGTGGTCGGTCGCGACGTCCTCGATGAGCTCGATGATGCGGTCGACGCTCTCGGAGGAGACGCCGGCGTTCGGTTCATCGAGCAAGAGCACGTCGGGGTCGCCCGCGAGCGCGATGGCGACTTCGAGCTGGCGTTTCGCGCCGTGGCTCAGGCTGTCGGCGGTCGCCTCGGCCTCGTCGGCGAGCCCGACCCGGTCGAGGATGGCGCGGGCCTCCTCGATGTGGGCGTCGAACGCCCCGGCGTTGCGCCAGAGCTTCGCGCCGTCGGCGCTGGCGGCCTGAGCCGCGATCCGGACGTTCTCCAGCACCGTGCTCGTCGGGAAGACGTTGGTGATCTGGTACGACC
This sequence comes from Halorussus marinus, assembly GCF_004765795.1. Taxonomy (GTDB): domain Archaea; phylum Halobacteriota; class Halobacteria; order Halobacteriales; family Haladaptataceae; genus Halorussus; species Halorussus marinus. Next base: position 214,223 of record NZ_SBIV01000001.1, on the reverse strand, counting down.
GGTGGAGTCCGAGGTTCGCGGCCTCGTAGGGCGTCGCGTCGGTCACGTCGCGCCACCCCTCGTCGGCTCGGATCTCGATGGTTCCCCGCGTGGGGGTCAGTACGCCCGTCAGCAGGTCGAAGAACGTCGTCTTGCCCGCGCCGTTCGGCCCGATGAGCGAGCAGAGTTCGCCGTCTTCGAGTTCGAAATCGACGTCGTCGACGGCCGTGAGGCCGCCGAACTCCTTCGTCAGTCCGGCAGTCCGCAGCATGCCTACAGCGAACAGCCCATTTGGTTCCCCTCGGCGGGGATCGTGGTCTTGTCCTTCCCGATAGTCGAGAGGGGCTCGCTCGGCATCACGGCCGCGTCCCAGTTGTCGGCCCACTCGTCGCTCGTCGGCACGAGATCGGCCACGGTCATCGCCGACCGGGCCTGATTGTTGTACTCCTGGAACGTGTAGCCGCCCTCGCCCTTCGGGGTGTCTCGGACGGTCATCCCGCGCAGGGCCTGAGCGATGTCGGCGCCCTCGGTCGAGCCGCTCTCGGTGACCGCCTGCGAGATGGCCGACGCCGCGGTGAAACACCCCGACGTGAACAGGTCCGGCACCACGCCGTAGGTGTCGGTGTAGGTCTCGACGAACTCGGCGTTGATGTCGTTCTCGTACTGGTTCCAGTGGTACCGCGTCGTGAACGGGCCGAGTTTGGCGTCGGCGATCTTCTCGGCGGTCAGGTCCCCGAGCGCCTTCTGGAGGGTCTGGCCCACGACCTGATTGGTGATCCGGGTCGCGAGGCCGCCGAACACCCGGTAGTCGTAGTCGCCGTTGAGAAACGCGGTGAACAGTTTCGGGAGCGTCGCGACGGTGAACCCGCCGACGATGCCCTCCGCCCCGGCGTCCTGGGCGTTGTCGAGCAGTCCCTCCCACTCGGAGTACCCCTGCGGGACGAACTTCTTGTCGAGGATCTCGACGCCCTCCTCGCGGAGGACCTGCTCGTAGTTGTTCACGACCGCCCGGCCGAACGAGTAGTCGGCGCCGAACAGGTACACCGAGCTCACGTCGGTCTCCTCGGCGACGTACTTGCCGCCCGACCGGGCGTCCATCGCGGTGTTCTCGCTCGCGCGGAAGACGAGGTCGCCGCAGGTCTCGCCGCTCGCGGTCACGTCGGCCGACGCCGCGGGCCCGACCATGTACGGCACCTGGGCCTGCTTCGCGACCGTGTTGATGACGCGGTTGGCCGCCCCCGACGACGCACAGCCGAACAGCATGTCTACGTCCTCGCTCTGGACGAGATCGGTCGCGAGCGACTGGGCCCGATCGGCCGCGAACTGGGTGTCCCGTACCACGAGTTCGTAGTCGACGTCGCCGACCGACGTGGTGTAGGTCCCCGTGCTCGCGCTGTCGATCGGGTCGGTGTCGCCCTTGTACGCCAGCCCGGAGTAGAATCCCCACAGCGCCTGTTTCCCGTAGTACTGGAGGTCGCTGGAGGTCGGCTGGAGCACCCCGATCTTGACCGCGCCCGACGCGGTCGCCTGTTCGGTCGTCGTCGCCGTCGTTTCCGTCATGCCTGAGTCGCCTTCCGTAGTCGTCCCGTCGGTCGTCGTCTCCTGTTCGCCCTCGCCGCCCGTACAGCCGGCGAGTCCGGCCACACCGGCCCCGCCGAGTGCAGTGAGCCATCGCCGCCGTGAAACGCTGTCGTCCACCATGACGAGTCGAACAGAGGCGTTCTATCCGGCAAAGTTTGCGGGGTTAACATGTGAAGCACTGTCTCGCATTCATCAATTAACCCGCGGTTATTCACTGATTCGGTTCGCGTAGGGAGGTATGTCCGACGCCGACCACATCGACGTGCCGGAACTCTCGCTCGAGGACTTTCTCGTGCTCGAGGACGACCGATTCACCCCGGAGAACGTCTGTCTGGTGACGGGCGCGGCCTCCGGCATCGGGCGGGCGACCGCGCTCGCGATGGCCGCGAACGGGCTCACCGTCGTGGCCACGGACATCGACGAGGCCGGGCTCGACGGAACCGTCGAGACGGCCGCGGAACTCGGCGTCGAGGGCCGGGTCGAGACGGTCGCGGGCGACCTCCGGGAAGACGTTCCCGAGATCGTCGAGGCGGCCGCCGACCACGGAACCGTCGCCTTCCTCGCGAACGTCGCCGGGATGCAACACGTCGATCCCATCGAGGAGTTTCCGATGGACGTCTACGACGCGATGCAGGACGTGATGGTGCGCGCGCCGGTCGAACTCGCCAAGCACTGCCTGCCCCGGATGCGCGAGCGCGGGTTCGGCTGTGTCGGCAACATGGCGTCGGTCCACGGCCACTACACGACCGCCGACAAGGTCGCGTACAACGTCGCGAAGTTCGGACTTCGGGGGCTCACCCAGTCGATCGCGGCCGAGGGCGACGGCGACGTGCGGTCGTTCTCGGTCAGTACGGGCTACGTCAAGACGCCGCTCGTGACCGACCAGATACCGGAGACCGCCGACCAGCGGGGCGTCTCGGTTCGGGAGGTCGTCGAGGACGTGATGCTCGGCCAGTCGCGGACCGACGAGATGATGGCGCCCGCGGAGGTCGCGAACCTGTTCGCGTTCGGCTTCTCCCGGCACGCGAGTCACCTCAACGGCGGGGACCTGCGCTTCGACGGCGGGATGACGCTGACCTACGAGTAGGCTCACTCCAGTTCGTCCATCGCCTCGATGACTCGCTGGATCATCTTCTGTTGGCCCCGCCGGAGGTTCTTCGAGACCGCGGGCTTCGAGACGTCGAACTCGTCGGCGAGGTGGCCCAGCGTCGCCCCGCGGGGGCTCTCGAAGTAGCCGTCCGAGACCGCGGTCTCGAGGGTCTGGCGCTCGACGTCCGAGAGGTCCCGACACCCCTCGATGAGCGTCATCGCCGCGCCCGCGTTCTGGACGAAGTCCTGCATCTCGGGGAGCTCGGTGTTCTCGCGGTCGAGCACGTCGAACTCGTTGTCGCGTTCGAGCTCCGAGAGGGTGGTGTCGGCGGCCTCGACGTCGTCGAAGCCGACGTGCCAGATCTCGCTACCGTCCTCGATGTAGAACGGCCCCGTGATGTAGCCGCCGTTGTCCCTGATCGCGGCCATCGCGTCGGTCTCGCCGATGACGGTGCGGATGTGCGCGACGTTCCCCCGGCGGGTCAACAGCCCGTACTCGCGGACGTTCTCCCGGTCCCGGAGCGCCGAGAGTCCGACCGTGAGCGCCTCGCGGTCGTCGGCCTCGACGACCATCCGAGTCTCGAGTCGGTCTTCGACCCGGTCGAAGTCCCACTGGATGGCCGAGAAGCCGACGCCGTGCTCGTCGGTGGTGGCGATGAAGGGACAGTCGTACTGCTCGATGTCCAGCGTGGTGTCTATCATCGCTCTGACCTTGCTATTGAGCCACATACGGTAGCCGGGTTAAAAATATTTCCTTCGGTTCCGGCAGGTACTGCGAGCGGGCGCCGACGGCTCACGGCGCGGATTTCCGTTGTCGAAACCACTTTCCCCCGGCTGATCCAAGACCGGGACGCTATGGCTTCGACTGAACTCACCGACGACGAGATGTTAGACGAGATGCCGCGACTCGGTCTCGGAACGTGGCAGAACACCGAGGGCGACCAGTGTGCAGAGAGCGTCCGGACCGCGCTCGAAGCGGGGTACCGACACATCGACACGGCGCAGGCCTACGACAACGAGGAGTCGGTCGGCGAGGGGATCGCCGCCGCCGACGTCGACCGCGAGGACGTGTTCCTCGCCACCAAAATCTGGACGAGCAACCTCGCCCACGACGACGTGCTCTCGACGGCCGAGGAGAGCCTCGACAAGCTCGGGGTCGACTACGTCGACCTGCTGTACGTCCACTGGCCCGCCAACGAGTACGACCCCGAGGGCACCCTCTCGGCGTTCGATCAGCTCTACGAGGAGGGACTGATCGAGAACGTCGGGGTCTCGAACTTCGAGCCGCGCCACCTCGACGAGGCCCGCGAGATCCTCGACGCGCCCGTATTCGCGAATCAGGTCGAGATGCACCCCCTGCTCCCGCAGGACGAACTGGTCGAGTACGGCCGCGAACACGACATCAACCTCGTGGCGTACTCGCCGCTGGCCCGCGGCGAAGTGTTCGACGTGCCCGAGATTCAGGACGTCGCCGAGAAGCACGACGCCTCGCCCGCGCAGGTCAGCCTCGCGTGGCTCCTCCAGCGCGACGGCGTCGCCGCGATCCCGAAGGCGACCAGCGAGGAGCACATCCTCGACAACTGGGGCGCCCGCGACCTCGACCTCGACGACGAAGACGTCGCAAAGATCGAGTCGATCGACACCCGTGAGCGACAGGTCGACCCCGACTTCGGCCCCTGGAACTGAGCCGGAGGGTCGGACCGGTGACGGCTTTCGCACGCCGCGTTGCGTTTCCGCGGATTCAGTAAATCAACGCCGTTTGTGGACGTTTTGGGAATTCATCGCCGGGGGTAGCGCAGTCGCCGCCCTTTCTGTCCGAATCTCGCCTGCTCGTAGATCGTACGACAAACTGACGTGATTCCACCGAGGATGGTGTAGTGAAATGACAGACGACCGCCAGAACTATCGATTCCTCTCTTCGCTCGCGGCTTTTTTCGTCGTGTCCGTTCCACTGTTCTGGTACTTTCTCGGCGCCATCGCAGTACTGAGGCCGCGGTGGTGGCTTGCGATCGCTCTCGGGTATAGCGTGCTCGTCGGTCTGCTCTACACCCGCCGGTCGTACTCTCTTTCCCGATTGTGGGATCTGGCGTGGCGAGTCTGGAAAGGCCTCCTCGTCGCGTCCGTCGTGTTATCCGTCGTCGCCGGCCTCCTTTTCGACGTGCGTCTGCGACACCTGATCACGCCAACAAACGTCTCGGGCCGGATCTTCTTCGGGGGTCTCGGGTTCGTCCTGTTCGTTATCGTCTACGGGGCTTCGTATCACCATTCGTATCTCGAATAGGTGCGTCTGGCTCTGTTGGACCGCTTAGTAGGTGATCGGTTTGTATCCTCGATCGGTCGGTACAGACGAACCAATTAGCGACTCTACGCTGATCAGGGATGCTGATCCGAAGCCGTCTCGACAGCGTATTCATATCCGAGTTCCGCACGGAGCTGACGGAACGCATCCAGTATCCGTTCTCCGGCTTCACCAGTAGGTATCTCGACTCGTGCTGGTGGAGTAGCGCTCTCTGAATCTACGACTCGCCAAACCATTCGACCGAGTAACGACCCCTCGGATACCGGCTTCCAATCGAGACGGAGGACACCCGCAGAAAACAGTCCAATCACCTGCTTCAATCGTTCTAAATCGTACGACGCGCTCTTCTCGGTATCGGAGCAATAGAGCGAGTCCCATTTCAGATCGTACGTGGTACCGCCAGCAGTCCAAGAGGCGACCCCACCGAACGGAACAACAGCCGAACCTTGCACCTGAGCAAGTGTCTCGTTCAGTTTCTCAATCACTTCCTCCTGGCCCCCCGCGTTGATTTCTCGGATATGGGCCTCGTGGGGCACTGAGCGATACAGCCACGAGTGGTTGGTCAGAACTGCAAGTTCGACGACGGAGAACAGACGGTCCGTCCACCCATCAGTATCACCGTCCGGGATTTCGAGTAATGACTCGATCAACGGTCGGTCCTCGGGAAGCGACGCTCGAAATTCGTGCCCCGAACCGACAAAGATACGTTTCGAGTCGGGGACCTGCATGAGCTCCCGTTGTACCGTCTCAAATTGAGCGTGGTTTGGATCAAGCCCCAGATGGACGACGGTTCCGTAGTCCATCAGAACGCTAATCGCCCGGTTCTCGACTGTCACACTGCCGAGATCGTCCCAGTCCGTAACACCGGATAGATTCCGAGTGACGAGTCTATGTGTCGGTTCTGTAGCATCGAACCCCTCTGTAAACTCCATTGTTGTTCCGTATTTCCGGGACCGTTAAAATATTGAGCAGTGACATATTCTGATCCGGTTGCGGTCGATGCAGGATCGTAGTCTATCGGCACGTCTTATCGGTGAACTCGGATAAGTTCGTACGTTTCAGCGACCAGCTGTTTCGGACGAGAACGCATCTGAAGAAGATAATTTCGACAGGGACGTGGGGTTCTGTTAGCGACCCGCCCGCGCAGGCTCAGCAAACAGCGAGACCTCGTCGACTGCGCCCCGCGACTACTGGAACCGTCGGCGTTCGCGTCCGACCTCGTGGTTCGCCGGCCGGTGTGGCTCCCGCGCATCGGCACCGTCGACCGTCCGCCGCGGCGTTCACGACCCGCCCGCGCCGCCTCCAATCCCGAAACTTCATATCGGCCATCTCGTATGAAATGGTGGAGATGCACGGCGGAACCACCACGGGCTTCGCGGGGGCGATACGGTACGACCTGAAGCGACTGCACGAGAGCTGGATGGCGCTTTTCTTCCCGCGCCAGCGAGGGACCGAGACCGGCGTCCTCGGCAAGTGGGAGCCCTCGTCGACCTCGGGCAAGATCGCGTATCGGGCGTGGAGCGCGCTCGGCGCGCCGGTGGTCGCGGCGCTCTACCCCCTCGCTCTCGTCGGGTTCGCCGTCCGGTACTACACCCGGCGGATCGACGGCACCGCGACCCGGCTCGGCGCGCTCGGCGTGATTCTGGTCTCGATCCTGGTCTGGGGCGGGCTGACCGCGCTGGCCCGACTCCGGTTCTCGACGACCGGCTTTCTGGCGGTCGGGGCCGCCGGCGGGATCGCGACCGTCGCGGCCGCGCTGGCGTACCTCACCGGCACCCGAGGCGGCCGGGCGAGCACCGTCCTGCTCGCATACCCGTTCGCGATGAGCGCGCTGTTCCTGCCGCCGGTGGTGGCGGCGCTGTACTCGCCGACTCTCTCGTCGGTCGTGCTCGACAACAGCTACACGCTGGCGATCTGGATCCTCGACAACCCGCTCGACCTCTGGGGGCTCAACACCCTCCTGCGCGAGCAGTTCACGCTCGAAGGCGCCAACTACGTCGCGATGTGGTTCGGCATCTCGGTGCCGGTCGGGTGGCTGGTCGGCCTGCTGGTGACTCTGGCCGACGTGGTCCGGCCGAAGTCGGCGTAGAGCAACGTTTTTGGCGGTGTCGTCCCCACGTCCGGGTATGGAGTTCACGCTTGGCGCGACCGTCGGGGTACTGCTCGCGATCGTCGCCGTCGGGACCGCGGCGCTCATCGGGATGGGATTCATGGCGACGAGCACCGTGTTGATGATGGTGACCCCCTCGATGCTGGCGTTCGGCCTCGTGGCGCTGTTCGTCGGGGTCAAGCACGGCGAGTACCGGGCGACCCACTGACGAGCGGACCCGAGCTCAGCTTCTGTGGCCGCGCCCGACGCTGGCCGGATTCGGCCGGTCCCTCGGGAGCGAATTTCGAGAAGGAGGGCGTCGTGTATCGGGACGAAGAAATCGGAGCCGCTCTGGACGTTCGACGCGGTCTCACAACCGCCGCGAGCGAGGGCGTAGCCCGAGCGAGCGGACCGAGGAGCCCTCAAAATCACGCGCCTTGGCGCGTGATTGAGGGGGCGACGACGCGTTTTTCATGAACGTTTTGCAAGGGAGGCGCGTTTGTGCGCCGACCACTGCAAAAGGTTCTACATGTAGCCCAGATCGCGCAGGCGCTCCATCAGGTCTTCTTTGTCCTGGGCGCGGCCCGCCCGCTCGGTCGTGTCTTCGAGGTCCTGAAGCCACGCGGGCTCCTCGTCGGATTTCTCGGTGCTGACTTCGCTCCCCAGCGACCGGAAGCCGGCGAAGTACTTCGGACTGACCGGGATGTCGTCCTGAGTGAGTCCGTTGGGGAGGTCGTCGTCGGTCTGCGGGACGTAGCCTTCGTCGGGGAACTCCTCGACGGTGTCCGGCACGACGTAGTGCCAGAAGGTGTCCCAGACCGCCCGCTCGTCGAACTGGAGGATCGGCTGGACGCGGTCGTGGGGCGGGTAGATGTCGGGGTCGTGGCGCGGGCTGAAGAACGTCTCGTCGGCGCGGGCCTCCTGTTCGTCCCACCGGACGCCCGAGATGATGCCGTCGATGTCCTCGGCCTCGATGGCATCGTTGAGCGCGACGGTCTTCAGCAGGTGGTTGCCCACGTAGGTGTCGAGCAGGAACGGGAAGGTGTCTTCCTCGTACTCGAGGATCTCCCGGACGTGGTGTTGGTTGTGCTCGTTGAGCGCGTCGATCGGGATGTCGTCGCCCGGCGTCAGGTCGTTGGCCTCGACGTACTCGCCGACGTCCTCGTTGCGGGCGTAGACGACGTCGAGGTCCCACCGGTCGCCCCACTTCTCGACGAAGTCGTGGATCTCGTCGAAGTGCTGGTAGTGGTCGATGAACACCGCGGTCGGGGTGTCGTAGCCGTACTTCTCGGCGACTTCCTTGATGAAGTACAGCGTCAGCGTCGAGTCTTTCCCGCCGGTCCACATCACCGCGGGGTTCTCGTACTGTTCGAGCCCCTGGCGGGTGACTTCGATCGCCTTCTCGATCTTGTGCTCCATCGAGGCGTAGTCCTCGGGGTTCTCGCCTTCGCCGTCGGTGTAGTCTACGTCGACGTAGTCGGGGAAGTCTTCGGGCATCGTTCGTAATTACATCTAATTACGCGCCTAAAGTGCTTTTCGGCTCTCCGCGACGACAGGCCGAGCCTCCACCCCGTCAGGCCCCGTGTACTCGCATCTCAGGGTCTCTCTGTTGGGATGTCGGAACACGCTTTCGGCGCCGTTCGCACCCGAGAACGCGGCGGTAGTCGCGTGCGGTCGCGGCGCTGATGGTGTGGTCGCGGCGCTGATGGTGCGGTCGCGGCGCTGTTGGTGCAGTCGCGGCGCTGATGGTGCGGTCGCGATACTGCAAATGCGGTCGTAGTACTGAGCGGTGCAGTTGTCGGAAGCCGCTCTACCGCGAGCGAACGGCGAGAGAAGCGCCGGTTTTTGATCGAGCTTTTGCAAGGGCGGCGCGTTCATGCGCCGCCCCCAATAAAAGGTCGTCTTAGATGAACTCGTTGTCCCGCCAGTTGACGCCGCTGTCGCCCGAGGAGTTCGCGTTGGGGCCTTCGACGACCTCGATGGAGGCCGGACGGTCCTCGCCGTCGACGATCCGGGTCGCCTGAAGTTCGCCGTCGACCTCGGTGATCGCGGTGAGGGTGCCCTTCTCGGCCTGGCGCGCGAGGTCACAGAGCACGAGGAACATCGGGTACTGGACCGCGGTGTTCTGGAGGACGGTCTCGCGGTCGCCCTTGAACGCCGCGACCTCGATGAGTTCGCCGAGCGGTTCCTGATCTTCCTCGTCTTCGTCGAGGTCGTCGTTCCATCGGGGCCCGTTTCGAAGCTCCTGTTCTTCCTCGGTGTAGACGCGGGTCTCGGAGATGCTGGCCTTGAGCTGTGCGGTCGGCGTGTACTTGCTGATGGTCTCGTCGTCCGCGACGGCGCTGATGATCAGCGTGTTCTTGCGCCGCGTGATGTCGACGCTCGCGATCTCGGGCGGGAGGTCCGGGTCCTCCTCGAAGTAGTCGTATACGGTTTCTAGCGGCAGTTCGAGCGTCGAGTGAAGTCGATATACTTGCCCCGTCATTTGTAGTACTGAAGGTTCCCGGCTGACAACGCGGTACGCGGGTATGTAGGTGGTCCGAACATATATGAGCTACTCTTTTGGTCCCGTTTCTGGATCACGTAAAAACACTTACGCCGACAGCTCCGCCGCGAGTTCGCCGCGCTCGTCGAGTTCGGCCAGCACGTCGCTCCCGCCGACGAACTCCCCGTCGACGAACGTCTGGGGGATCGTCTCCCACCCACTGTGGTCTTCGAGGGCCGCCCGATAGGCGTCGAGCGCCTCGAGCACGTCGACGGTCTCGTAGTCGTCGCGGTGGGCCGAGATGAGCTCCAGGGCCTTCTGGGAGTAGCCACACTGGGGCATCAGCTCGTTGCCCTTCATGAACAGCACCACGTCGTTGTCGGCGATCGCCGAGTCGACGCGCTCGCGGACCTCTTCGTCGGTCAGGTCGCTCTCGGGTTGGAACGTCATGCGCTCCGATAGGTGCCCGGCGTGGAAAGAAGTTGCGACGTCAGTCGTCGTTGCCCACCCGGACGACGTTGATGAGCGAGTGGACCGGCACGCCCTCGATCTCGTCGACGCCCTGCTTGTCGACGAGGACACAGCACGCCACCGGCTCGCCGCCCTCCTGGCGGATCGCCTCGACGGTCTCGGTCATCGTCGTGCCGCTGGTGATGGTGTCGTCGACCACGTAACACTCCCGATCGCGGATCTGGGCGAAGTTCCGGGAGAAGGTGCCCCCGAGGTCGTCTATGTCGCCCTCCTCCCACTGGTGTTTGCGGGGCGCGTAGGTCCCGAGGTCCGTGTCGAGTTCGCGCGCGACCGACGTGGCGAGCGGCGCGCCCGCCTTCTCGACGCCGATGGTGAGATCGATCTCCTCGCCCTGCTTGGCGAGCAGATCGGCCATCGCGGCCGCGGCGTGGTGGAGCCGGGCGCTGTCCCGACCCAGCGCCGACCAGTCGACGTGGATGTCGTGCGGGCCGCCGCCCGCGGCGGGGCCGGGCTCGGACACCGATCGGGCGCCGTCCGCGCCCCCGCTTCGCTCGACCAGCCAGCTCGCGGTCTCTCGCGAGACGTTGAGCTCGTCGGCGATCTCGCCCTTCGACAGCCCCTGCTGGGCCAGCTCCGCCGCGCTCTCGATGAGGTCGTCGATGTTCTTCATATCTGATCGAATTGGACGGCGGTCTTTATTGTCGTTTCGTCGTGGTCCTCGAACGCGGTCTCGTACTCGTCGAGGTCGTAGACGCCGGTAACGAGGTCTTCGAGGAACCACTCGGGCAACTCCGCGAGCGTTTCGACCGCGGCGGCGAACTGCTCGCGGTTGGAGTTGACGCTCCCGACGACCGCCTTGTTGTGCATCACAAGCTCCTTGTGGAGGCGCCCGCCGTCGACCTCGAAGCGCCACGGCTCGGGGACCCCGAGCAGGGCCGCGACCCCGCCGGACGCGAGCGCTTGGACGCACTCGAAGGCGTGTTTCGCGTACCCCGTCGCCTCGTAGACGAAGTCCATCGGCTCGTGGGCCGCCGAGATCTCCGAGACCGGCGTCTCCCGGGAGTCGACGTACGTCCCGCCGAGCGCTTCGATGACGTCGATCGTCGGGTCGGGGCGGTCGCGCCGGCCGAGACAGTAGATGCGGTCGTACCCGCGCTGGTCGAGCATGGCGAGGGTGAGCAGTCCGAGGCTCCCGTTGCCGAGCACCAGTCCCGACTCGGGGGTCCAGTCGAACGCCGACCGCGAGGCCGCGGCGTGTGCGATCGCCTTCTCGGAGATGCTGATGGGCTCGATCAGAAAGCCCCACTCGGCGTACGAGTCGGGCATCGGGACGAGGTACTCGGCCGGGCTCGCGAAGTACTCGGCCATGAAGCCGTGAGCGCCGTCGATGCCGCGCTCGACGCAGGCCTCGGGCGGGGCCATGTCGGGCTCGCCGCGCTCGAAGTACTCGTTCGACCCCTCGGGCGGGGGCCGTCGGACCGTCGGGACGACGACATCGCCCTCCTCGAAGTCGGTGTCGTTCGGCTCGGCGACGACGCCGACCGCCTCGTGGCCGAGGACGAGGTGGTCCTCGCCCTCGGGGACCCCGCCGTGGCGGCCCTCGATGACCTCGTGGTCGGTCCCGTCGACGCCCACCCGCAGGGTCCGGACGAGCGCCTCGCCCGCCGAGGGGCTCGGACGGGGCTTCTCGACGACCGCGGGGGCGCTTTCGCCGCGGCGGATGACGACAGCGTGCATGGATAGCAGTTGGAACCCGGCCGGTAAAAGATTTATTCTATTACGAGTAAACGTTCGCCGTTCGGCTACTCCCAGAGGTCGTAGAGGTCGTCGCGGACGCTCCCGACGCGTTCGCCGTCGAGGTCGACGCCCGGAGCGTCAGTTTCGCGCGCGACGCCGATCTCGCTGGCCGCGACGCCCGCGTCGTCGAGCGCCGCGAGCGCGTCGTCAACCGCTTCCTCGGGGACCGCGGCCAACAGCGCCCCGGAGCCGAAAATCCGGAGGGGATCGACGTCCATCGTCGCGCAGAGCGCGGCGGTCTCCTCGCGGACCGGCACCGCGTCGCGGTCGACGTCGATCCGGACGCCCGAGGCGGTCGCCATCTCGACGGCCCCGGCGAGCAGGCCGCCTTCGGTCGGGTCGTGCATCGCGGTGGCGGTCCCCCGGAGGGCGGCGGCCTCGGGGACGACGCTGATCTCCTCGAAGAAGCCCTCGGCCCGCCGGAGCGTCGCCGCGTCGGCGCCGGTCGCCTCGCGGAAGTCGGTCGCGAGGATCGCGGTCCCCTCGATCCCCGCGCCCTTGGTCAGCAGGACGCGATCGCCCGGGTCGACGCCGCCGGTCGGGACGTACGCGTCGGCGGCCCCGAGCGCGGTCATCGACACCATCGGCCGGTCGAGCGCGGGGACGTACTCCGAGTGGCCGCCGACGATCGAGACGCCGAGCTCCCGGGCTTCGGCGTCGATCTGGTCGGTGAGCACGTCGAGAGTCTCGGGGTCGTCGTCGGGGAGGAAGACGACGTTCGTGAGCCACCGGGGGTCCGCGCCGCAGGCGGCCACGTCGTTGCACGCGACGTTGACCGCCAGCGTTCCGAGGCGCTCGCGGGCCAGCGAGAGGGGGTCGGAGCTGGCGACCAGCAGTCGGTCGCCGAACCGGATCGCGGCGGCGTCCTCGCCGTACGCCGGGCCCATCTCCACGTCGTCGTCGGGCGCGCCCGTCCGCGAGAGGACGAAGGCCGCCAGGTCGTCGGGGTCGAGTTTGCCGACCATAGTCGTGCTGAGAGGGCCGGGTACGTAAGTCCCCGCGAAGGGGCAGTCGCCGGCGCCGGCGGCTGGATCGGGCCGGCCGTCTCCGCCGAGCGTAGCGAGGCGGTTCCCCGACGGCTCGGCCTGCGGCCTCGCCGTCGGCTTTTTCGTCGACGTTTTGGCGGGGTCCTCGCTCGCTTCGCGCGCTCGAACCCCGTCAAAAACGTCGCGGTTCAAACCGCGTCACGGTCGGTGTAGGTCCACCGCTCGGCGATCCGGCCCTCCCCGTCGAACCGGTGGAAGTCCGCGAACCCGAACGACACCGCCTCGCCGTCCTGTTCGCCGGTGAAACTGCCCCGGACGGCGACCGTGTCGCCGTCGACCGCGAGGTCGTGGACCTCGTGGCTCCCGTCGTCGAGGGGCCGGTCTTCGAGGTAGAACTCCCGGAACGCCTCGATCCCGTCGAGCGACGCCTGACCGGGCCGCTCGTAGGTCACGTCGTCGGCGAACAGCGCGAACACCGCCTCGTAGTCTTCCTCGTCTACGTGGTCGTAGTAGTCCCGAACGACTTGCGGGTCGGCAGTTGCCATACCGGGAGATCGGACGGCGGCGGGGAGTCGCTTACGGAAGTGGCAAGCCGGACCGAGCGAAAGAAAGACTTGCTCGGCGTCCGAGGAGCCTGTATGGAGTACGACACGCCGCTGTTCTTCCGCGTGATGCAGTACGCGGCCGAGGCCGATCGCGACGTCGTGGACATGGTGAGCGGCAACCCCGACTGGGGGTCGCCCGACGCGATAAGCGAGGGCCTCCGCGAGTACGCCGACCTCGGAGGCGCCGACTTCCAGTACCCGCCGAGCGAGGGGCTGTTCGAGCTTCGAGAGGAGATCGCCCAGCGCCGGAACGTCGACCAGTCCCAGATCGTCGTGACCAACGGCGGCGGCGAGGCCAACTACCTCGCGATGGCCCGCGCCCTGGAGCGCGAGCGGGGCTCGGAGTTCCTGCTCACCGACCCCGTCTACCCCTACTACCCCGGCAAGACGACGATGCTGGGCGCGAGCGCCCGGTACGTTCCGGTCGCCGAGGACGGCACCCTCAACCCCGCGGCCGTGCGCGAGGCCGCCAGCGAGGAGACGGCCGCCATCGTCGTCAACACGCCGAACAACCCGACCGGCGCGGTGTACGACGAGGACACGATGGCCGAACTGGTGGCGATCGCCGAGGCCAACGACGCGTTGCTGATCAGCGACGAGGTGTACGACCACTTCGACTTCTCCGGGGAGTTCACCTCGGCGCTGGCGTTCGATTCGGACCACCGCGTGGTCACCAACTCCTACTCGAAGACGTTCGCCATCACGGGCTTTCGGGTCGGATACGCCGTCTTCCCCGAGTCGCTCGTCGACGTTGCCAAGACCCGTCACATGCTGACCAACGTCGCCACGACACGGCCGGGCCAGTACGCGGTCCTGGCGGCGCTCCGGAACACCGACCCGGCCTACTACGAGGCCAACCGCAAGCTCCTCGAAGAGCGCGTCGAGACGTTCACCGACGCGCTCGACGCGGCCGGCGCCGACTACTCCAGTCCCGACGGCGCGTTCTACGTGATGGCGCGGTTCCCCGAGTTCCCCGGCACGATCGAGAACGTCGAGGCGCTCATCGACGGCGCCGGCGTCGCCGGGATGCCCGGCGAGGCGTTCGGCGAGTCGCGGGCCGACTGGCTCCGGTTCGCGCTGGTGAGCCCGCGCGTCGAGGAGGCCGCCGACCGGCTGGCCGACTACTTCGGGTAGTCGCCGACGCCGGTGGCGGCGCTCCCGGCTACAACGCTTTTCAGCCCGTCCGACGCCCGTACTGTCGTGTCCGTCCCACCAGACCCGTCGGAGATTTTCGACCGGGCGGTCGAAGAGGGCGAGCGCCGACTCGACCAGTCGGCGCTCGAACTGATCTCGACGAGCTTCATCGCGGGGTTCACCGTCGTGTTCGGGATGGTCGCGCTCGGGATCGTCGAGGCCGCGGTCGAGCCCGCGATCGGCGAGGCCGCGAAGGTCGCGGGGGCGCTGGCGTTCGGCGTCGGCGTCGTGTTTCTGGTCGTCGGCCGGACCGAGCTGTTCAGCGAGAACTTCTTCGACCCGACCGCGTACGTGGCCGACCGGGCCGACTCGTGGCAGGCCGGCCCGCTCGTCCGACTGTGGACGCTCACCTTCGTGTTCAACCTCGTCGGCGGCGCGCCGTTCGTCTATCTCCTCTCGGTCGAGGGCGCGCTCCCGTCGGGCGCGCCGGCGGTCCTGCGAACGACGGGCGCCGAGATCGTCCACCGGACGGCCGCCGCCGAGTTCGTGAAGGCGCTCACCGGCGGGATGCTCGTCGCCCTGCTCTCGTTTCTGCTCTCGGCGGTCGACACCGTCGGGAGTCGGATGGCGCTCGCGTACGTCGTCGGGGTGCTGTTGACCCTCGGCCCCTTCGACCACGTCATCGTGACCGTGCTCCACGTCCTGTTCGGCGTCTTTCTGGGCGCGGAGGTGGGACTCGGGGCGCTGGCGGCGACGACCGCGGTCGTCACGGCGGGGAACCTCGTCGGCGGGCTCGGACTGGTCACGTTTAGCCACGTCGCGCAGGTGAAAGGCGCCCGCGAGTCCGGCGAGTGAGCGCCGCGACCGCCGTCCGGCGTCGGAAGAACCTTGACCGACGGCTCACAACCGCCACGCATGCAGGTAGACGCGGTCGTACTGGACATCGACGGCGTGGTCGTAGACGTGGCCGACTCCTACCGGCGAGCGATCGTGGAGTCGATCGAGCGCGTCCACGGCGACACCGTCGAGAAGGCCGACGTGCAGGCGTTCAAGGACGCGGGCGGGTTCAACAACGACTGGGAACTCACCTACGCCGCGGCCCTCTACGTCCTCGCGGGCCGGGAGGGGCTGGCGATGGACGTCGAGGCGTACACCGACCGGATCGAAGCGCGCGGCGGCGGACTCGCGGCCGCCGAGGCGGTCGTCGACGACGCCCTCCCGTCGGCGGCCCGCGAGCGCGCTCGCGCCGACTGGGACACCGACGCGCTCCGGGCGGTGTTCCAACAGCTCTACCTCGGCGCTGAGCTGTACGCCGACATCGAGGGCGAGGAGCCCGACATCGACGCGCCGGGATTCATCCACGACGAGCCGGTGATCCTCGAACGGGCGACCCTCGACGCGCTGGCCGACTACCCGCTCGGGATCGTCACGGGCCGACCCGCCGACGAGGCCGACATCGCCCAGCGCCGGGCGAACCTCGACGTGCCCGACGACCGACGGTTCACCATGGACGACTGGGAGCGGGGCAAACCCCACCCGCACGCCCTCGTGACGCTGGCCGAGCGCTTCGAGGCCGACGCCGCGAGCGCTTCGAGCGACCGGGGAGAGTCCGGCGGCGTCGAGACGGTCGTGTTCGTCGGCGACACCCTCGACGACGTGAAGACGGCGCGCAACGCCGCCGAGGCCGACCCCGACCGGGACTACTACGGCGTGGGCGTGCTGACCGGCGGCCTCACCGGCGAGGCGGGCCGCCGGAAGTACGAGGAGGCGGGCGCCGAGGCGGTCGTCGATTCGGTCAACGACCTGCCCGACCTGTTCGAATAGCGATCGCCCGCCGACGAGTCGTTCCCGGAGAACACAGGTGGTATCCGTCCCCGCGGACCGACCGAGCGGGCGTCGGAACGCTCGCCGCGGTGAGGAATACTTAATCCGTCCCCGGCCCGAACAGCCGGTATGCGAATCGCACTCCTCGGCGGGACCGGCGACATCGGACAGGCCCTCGCGTTGCGGTGGGCTCAGGACACCGACCACGAGATCCTGATCGGGTCTCGGGACGCGGGTCGGGCCCGCCAGAAGGCCGACGAGTACGTGACGGAACTCGACAGCCGCGGCGTCGACCGCGAGGTGAAGGGGTTCGCCAACGAGATGGCGGCCGACCGCGCCGACGTGGTGGTGCTTGCGGTGCCGGCCTATCACGTCCGGGACACGGTCGAGGCGGTCGCCGACCGGATCGGGGACGCCGACGCGCTGGTGAGCCCCGCGGTCGGGATGGACCGCGACGAGTCGGGCTTTCACTACAAGCCGCCCGGAGTCGGCTCGGTCACCGAACTGGTCGCCGAGACCGCGCCCGAAGGCGTGCCCGTGGTGGGGGCGTTCCACAATCTCTCGGCCGACCGGCTCGCGAACCTCGACGTCGAACTCGATCTGGACACGCTCGTGGTGGGCGACGACGAGGACGCCGTCGAGACGGTCGGGACCCTCGCCGACCAGATCGAAGGACTCCGAGCGCTGTCGGCCGGGCCGGCGGCCAACGCCGCCGAGGTCGAGAGCCTGACGCCGCTTCTGATCAACATCGCGATGGAGAACGAGGGGATGCACGACGTGGGCGTGACCTTCGAGTAGCCCAAGTAGCCTTATCTCGCTTCGGGACCTACCGACGGTCGAGATGACAAACTGGTACGCGGTCGCGGTCGGTTTCCTCGTCGAACTGGTAGTCGGCGGGATCGGCGCGCTGTTCCCGGGCGTCGGCCAGCTCGCGGCGGGACTGTTCGGCGGCCTCGTCGCGGGCGTGCTCGCGGGCGGCGGCTGGGCGAGGGGCGCGTGGCACGGCCTGCTCGCCGGCTCGATCGGCGGAATCGTCCTCGCGGTGATCCTCGGCGCGCTCGTCAGCGCGGTCGGCGCGGTGGGGCTCGGCCCGCTCGGGCCGATACTCGGCGGGAGCGTCTTCCTGTTCGCGCTGTTCGTCGCGGTCGTGATGGGCGTCGAGAGCGCGCTCGCCGGCGCAGTCGGCGGCTGGATCGCGACGAAGTAGTCCGACCCAACAGCTTTGCCGGTGGCGTCCCTCGAACCCGGTATGGTAGATCCGGACACGATCCTGCCGAACGAGCGGATGCGACAGGGCGCGCTGGACGGCGAGGTGACCCAGATCCACCGGGGTGACCAGTACGCCGACGAGGGCGATCGGTTCGAAATCGACGGCGAGGCGTTCGAAGTCGTCGCGGTCCGCGAGCGCCGGCTCGGCGACCTGACCGACGAGGACGCCCGCGCCGAGGGAATGCGGGATCTGGATCAGTACCGCGAGATACTCGATCGCGCCCACGACAACTTCGAGTGGGACGACGACAGCGAGGTCGTCCTCCACCGGTTCGAGCGCGTGGCGTAGCGCCCGACCGGCGGTCTTCTTCGGCGAGCGGATCAAGCGCCACCAGCGACGCCGCTGTCGGACCGGCGGGTACACTGTGACCGATAATCCGACGGACCAGTGTGTGACACGCCGACACGATCGCTCGGAGGGCCCGTTTCGGTCGCCGTCCCCGAGGCCGAGGACCGCCGCCGGTCGCCCCGCATTTCAGATATCCAAAAGAAATTTTTCCTTAAGGCAACCGAGACTACCCGAAATCACCTACTTTTTTGTAGTCGCGGTTCTCTTTTTGGAACGAGTGAAACCTACAAATGTCAGCAGATAATGCGAACCGCGAGCGCGACGAGGCTCGTTCGGACGACCTGACGGCGACCGACGAGACTGCGGAGGGCGATCTGTAATGGTGCGGAACAAAGACTGGTGGCCAGACCGGCTGGACCTCGACATCCTCGACCAGAACGACCGCGATCTGGGCCCCCACGACGAGGACTTCGACTACGCCGAGGCGTTCCAGAACCTCGACCTCGAAGAGGTGAAGGCGGACATCGAGGACGTGATGACGACGTCCCAGGACTGGTGGCCCGCCGACTACGGCCACTACGGACCGCTTTTCATCCGGATGGCGTGGCACAGCGCCGGTACGTACCGGACCTCCGACGGTCGCGGCGGCGCCTCCGAGGGCGCCCAGCGGCTCGCCCCGCTCAACAGCTGGCCCGACAACGCGAACCTCGACAAGGCGCGGCGACTCCTCGAGCCGGTCAAACAGAAGTACGGCCGCGAGCTCTCGTGGGCCGACCTGATCATTCTGGCCGGGAACGTCGCCATCGAGTCGATGGGCGCCCGGACGGTCGGCTTCGCCGGCGGCCGCGAGGACGCGTTCAAGTCCGATCAGGCGGTCGACTGGGGGCCCGAAGACGAGTGGGAGGCCTCCGAGCGCTTCGACGAGGAGGGCAAGCTCCACGAGGGGCTGGGCGCGACCGTGATGGGCCTCATCTACGTGAACCCCGAGGGGCCGGACGGTAACCCCGACCCGGAGGCGTCGGCGGAGAACATCCGGGAGTCGTTCAGCCGGATGGCGATGAACGACGAGGAGACGGTCGCACTCATCGCGGGCGGCCACACGTTCGGAAAGGTCCACGGCGCCGCCGACCCCGACGAGCACGTCGGCCCGGAGCCCGAGGCCGCCCCGATCGAGGCCCAGGGCCTCGGCTGGGAGAGCGACTACGGCTCGGGTAAGGGCCAAGACACCATCACCAGCGGCATCGAGGGCCCCTGGACGCAGGCGCCCACCCAGTGGGACACGGGCTACCTCGACAACCTAATCGACTACGAGTGGGCGGCCCAAAAGGGGCCGGGCGGCGCCTGGCAGTGGGTGCCGGTCGACGAGGAGATTCAGGACTCGGTGCCCGCGGCCCACGAGGACGGCGAGACGGTGACGCCGATGATGCTCACGACGGACATCGCGCTGAAGCGCGACCCGGACTACCGGGAGATCATCGAGCGCTTCCAGGACAACCCGATGGAGTTCGGCATCAACTTCGCGAAGGCCTGGTACAAGCTCACCCACCGCGACATGGGCCCGCCCGAGCGGTTCCTCGGTCCCGAGGTGCCCGACGAGGAGATGCTGTGGCAGGACCCGCTCCCCGACGCCGACTACGACGTGATCGGCGACGAGGAGATCGACGAGCTCAAAGCCGACCTCCTCGACTCCGAGCTGTCGGTCCCCCAGCTGGTCAAGACCGCGTGGGCGGCGGCGTCGACGTACCGCGAGAGCGACAAGCGCGGCGGCGCCAACGGCGCGCGCATCCGGCTCGAACCGCAGAAGAGTTGGGAAGTCAACGAGCCCGAACAGCTCGCGACCGTACTGGAGACGCTCGAAGAGATTCAGGCGGCGTTCAACGACTCGCGAGCCGACGACACGCGGGTCTCGCTCGCCGACCTCATCGTGCTGGGCGGCTGTGCGGCCGTCGAGCAGGCGGCCGCCGAGGCCGGCTACGACGTCGAGGTCCCGTTCGAGCCCGGTCGCGTCGACGCCACCGAGGACCAGACGGACGTCGAATCGTTCGAGGCGCTCAAGCCGAAAGTCGACGGGTTCCGTAACTACTTCGGCGGCCAGTACGACGGCCCCGCCGAGGACCTGCTGGTCGACAAGGCCGACCTCCTCGACCTGACGGCGACCGAGATGACGGTGCTGGTCGGCGGCATGCGCGCGCTGAACGCGAACTACCAGCAGTCCGAACTCGGCGTCTTCACCGACCGGCCGGGCACGCTGACCAACGACTTCTTCGAGAACCTGCTCGACATGAGCACCGAGTGGGAACAGGTCTCGGACTCCAAGGAGGTCTACGAGGGCTACGACCGCGAGACGGGCGAGCTCAAGTGGAAGGGCAGTCGCGTCGACCTCATCTTCGGGTCGAACTCCCGGCTCCGAGCCATCTCGCAGGTCTACGGCAGCGAGGACGGCGAGGAGAAGTTCGTCCGCGACTTCGTCGACGCGTGGAGCAAAGTGATGCACCTCGACCGCTTCGACCTCGAGTAACCGCCGATCCGGGCGACACCCGGGACGGCGACGACTCGATTTTTCCGTCCTCGGCTACGAGGCCCCCGCCGGGTCCGGATCGCCGATCCGTTCTCTCCGTATCGGGCGCAACCGACACTGAAAAATAGCGTAGCTCCCAACTCTCACTCGATGCTGGAGCTGGAGCACCGGTTTCGGGTGGTGGACGTTCACGCCCGCCTGAACGCGGACGCGGGCGGCGTGCAGACGCTCGGACGGGCCATCAGCCCCGACCGACTCGAACGAGAGATGCACCAGGCCGGCGTGGTGCGGTCGGTCGTGTTCCCGGGCGAGCGCCCCGACGGCGGGTACGTGAGCGCGAACAACGCGGTGGCTCGCCGGAGCGTCGAGCGACCGTTTCTCACCTTCGCCCGGATCAACGGACCGCGAGACCCCGGTGAGACGGCCTCCTCGCGGCTTCGAAACCTGACCGCGCGCCGAAAAGAACACCACACCTCGCCGGAGGACGTCGAGCAGTACGCCTACGACGACAGGTTTCACGGGTTCAAGCTCGACCCCGTCGCCGACGGCCTCCCGGACGAGGAGACCCTCGACCGGCTCGAGGCGGTCGACCTTCCGGTCCTCGTCCACGCCGGCGAGGGGTTCACGCCCGGTGCGGTCGCGGACACGCTCCTCTCGCGGTCGTTCCCGCTCGTGCTCGCACACTTCGGCGGCCACCCGCTGAACCGCGAACTCATGACCGAGGCCATCGACATGCTCGAACACCACGACGAGTGGTATCTCGACACCAGCTACGTCCGCTACCGGGACCTGCTGGAGCGGGCGGTGATGGAACACCCCGATCGGGTCCTGTTCGGGAGCGGTGCGCCGTCGGCCCACCCCAACGTGGCGGTGATGGAGATACTCACCCTCGACGTGCCCGAAGACGCGATGCGGAAAGTGTTCGACAAGAACCCCTCGCGAGTCATCGACGGCCTCTCGCCCGAGAGCGAGTGACTACGAGACTTCTCTGGAGGCGTGGTCGGCGACCGACCACTGTTCTACGTCGGGTTCGATCTCGCGGGGTCGGTCCAGAAACGGTTCGAGCACGGCGACGCCGTCGTCGGCCGCGACGAGGCCCGCCTCGCGTTCGTACTCGATCACGCCGGCGTCGGCGAGTTTCGGGAGGTGAGTGTGGACGAGCGACGCGGCCGCCCGTTCGGTGCTCTCGGCGACCCCCGACCGGGCGAGTCGCTCCGCGAGGCGGTCGACGGTGATCTCGTCGTTCGCCTCCAGCGCGTAGAGGACGCGTCGCCGGCGGACGTCGGCGAGAAGCCGATAGGACCGGTCGATTCGCTCGTGTGCATCTATATTTGCGAGCGCCATTCGATCGTATTTTCCCCGAGTGCGGACTTAACTTCGCGGTTCGTTCCCATTCGTTTCGTCACTTAAATCTTCGGTTCGTTTCGACCGTTTCACCCCGCGCAGTCGCTTCGAGAGACCCCGAAACGCCGCCGGGGTGTGGGCCGAATACCGGCGTTCGAGGCCGTCCGAGAGCGTCTCGACCGCCCGAACCGTCACTCAAAAGGCCGACTGCGCGGTCGGGTCGGTCCCGACCGCGTCACCGCCCGGACGCGTCGGACGCGACCGTCGAGGCGTCCGATCGATCCGACTCGCGCCAGTCGTAGCGCTCGACCGCCCGATCGGCCCGCGAGGAGAACCCGTAGGGGTTGTGGGTCTCGGTGCGGTCCCGGAGTCGGGCGACGAACCCGTCCTTCGAGCCGATGGCCGCGTTGACGAGCACGCGCTTGCCGTTGCCGAACCACGTCGACGGCGCACCGTCGCCCCGGACCACGTCGGCGGCGCTCTCGATCGCGTCGGCGGCCGCGTCGCGGCCGGTCCGCCCGAAGATTCCGGGACGGGGGCCGTAGTTCTTGACCAGGCGGTAGGCGAGCGCGCGGTACTTCCAGCCCCAGTCGCGGTCGTCTCGGTCGTCTTCCTCGTCCTCGCGGGTCACGCAGGCGGTCGGCGACCAGACGACCTCGTAGTCGGCGCCCGCCAGCCGGTGGGCGCAGTCGCGGGCGCCGCCGGTCGCCAGATACTCGTCGAACCCGTCGACGGCCTCGATCGCCTCCCGGGTGAACGCGACGTTGCCCCCGTCGAAGTAGGTGACCTCCCGGCCCCGGATCGTGCGGCGCTCGACGGACTCGGTCGTCATCCCCGCCCGCACCGCGCGGTGGACCGGGCCGGTGACGACCGCCGCGTCGGCCAGCGCCTCCCGGACCGCGTCGGCCCACGTCGCCTCGACGATCGTGTCCTGCCCGATCACCGCGATCGCGTCGCCGGTCGCCTCCGCGATGCCCGCGTTCCGAGCGACGTTCAGCTTCCTGTCTGCGACCTCCACGAGCACGTCGACGTCCTCGCGCTCCCGGACCATCCCGGTGGTTCCGTCGGCCGAGGGCCCGTTGGCGACGATGACCTCGGCGTCGGGGGCGTGGAGCGCCAGCGCGTCGAGGCACACCGCGAGGCGCTCGCGCCCGTTGAGCGTCGGAACCACCACGGATAGCTTCATACCACGCAACGTCCCGACGGAAGTTTAAAAACGGTTCGGCCTTCGTCGCGGGGTCGTCCCGACCGAACCGCGTCCGGCCAGAGAATGGCACACCGACCGCGGGACCGCGGGATCGCGGGTCACCGAACCCGAGCGGTCCAGTAGGAGACCGACGCGAACCGGTCCGCGAACGGGAGGTCGCCGATCGTCGTGTCGGCGTCGCGGATGGGGTCGGCGATCGACCCCGGAATCTTCCGGTAGAATCCGTAGGGGAGGATCCAGTCGTGCTCGGCGTTCACCAGTTCGAGGTTCGCGCCCTCGAGGAGCTTCTCGACCTCCGAGCGGGCGTAGAGCCGCGACCCCATCGGGAGCAACCAGTTGTAGATGCTTCGGGTGCTCGTCCCGTTGAACGTGTCGAAGACCACCCTGTCGGCGGCGACCCGGCACATCTCCGAGAGGAAGGCGGCGGGGGTGTCCGCGAGGTGGAAAAACCGCATCGCGAACACCGTATCGAAGTGGTCGTCGGGGAACGGGAGGCGCGCGGCGTCCCCGCGCATGAACTCGAGGTGGTCGGCGACACCGGCGTCGCGGGCCTTCTGGCGGCCCTGCTGGAGCATCGCCGCCGAGATATCGAGTCCGACGATGTCGGCGCCCCGCTCGGCGAGCATGACGGTAAATCGTCCGGTGCCGCACGCGATCTCGAGGACGTTCTGGTCGTCGACCGGCCCGATCGCGTCCAGAACGGCCTGCTTCTCACGGCGGTCGATGAGTCGCCCACCCCGAGAGAATCGCTTCTCCTCGTACTCCTCGGCGACCTCGTCGGCCTGGTACCACTCCTCTCCTTTCACGCTTCTCGTCTTCCCGTAGTCCACCGGGGGACTAAAACGGTAGGGATACGTCTCGACGCCGACCACTCCCGACGCCGACACCGGGGCCCGATCGGAGACGTCCCGAACGGGGCGCTCGCGGCGGCCGTCGGCGATTACTCCCCGCTCGTGACGACGCGGTCGGGGCGAATCCGGACGATCACTCGCGGCCCCGACTCCTCGCCGTGGTGGGGGTACTCTTCGACGTCCATGTACCGTCGGGCGAGGGCGTCGATGTGGTCGCCTGCGCCGTCCTCGGTCACCGCGACGACTTCGCCACGGACCGAGACGTACCGATACGGGTCGTCGGGGTCCAGCACGCAGACGCCCACCTCGGGGTCGCGCTCGACGTTGCGCTCTTTCCGGCGGCCGCGCGCGGTGTTGACGAGCAGGTGGCCGTCGTCCTCGTCGATCCAGACCGGCGTCACCTGCGGCGTCCCGTCCGGCATCAGCGTGGCGAAGCTCGCGAACGTCTCGCGCTCGAACAGGTCCGAGAACGCGTCGGGGATTTCCTCCATATCGGCTCTCGGGGTTCCGGCCACGTAGTTTTTGGTGGCGCCGATAGCGCCGGAACGAACGTCGCGGACGCCGATTCGTGTATTAGGTGTTTAAACAATACAGTCGGCCATATAGACAACATTTACTAGGGGTTCACGGAGTCGTGTCTGTATGAGCACGACCACGGACGAGCCCCCGGTCGCAGAACAGTCCGCAGACGAGTACCGCGAGCGCCTCCGCGACCTCCCCCCGAGCGCGAAACTGGTAGCGAAGGTCCTCGAAACGGACTCGCCGCTCTCGCAGGGCCAGCTCGCCGAGGAATCGCTGTTGCCCGACCGGACGGTCCGGTACGCGCTGAATCGGCTCGAAGAAGAGAGTCTCGTCGACTCGCGGTACAGCTTCCAGGACGCGCGCAAGCAGGTGTACTTCCTCGATCGGTAACGCCCACGCTTTTCTCTGTGCGGCCCCTCGCTCGGGACGTGAACGTCGAGCGCGTTCCGGTTCCGACCGAGACGCTGTCGCCATACGGTGTCACCAACGCCTACCTCGTCGGCCGCGAGCCGGCGGTGCTGGTCGACCCCGCCGGCAGGACCGACGCCCTCGACCGCGCGGTCGACGCGCGGGAGGTCGACCACGTCCTCGTCACCCACGCCCATCCCGACCACGTCGACGGGGTCGCCCACTACGCCGACGCCTGCGAGGCGACCGTCTGGGCGCGGGCGGGCCGCGAGTCGCGCTTCGAGCGTGCGACGGGCGTCGCGCCCGACCGGACGTTCCGTGAGGGGACCGGGGTCGGCCCCGCGACGGTGATGGAGACGCCGGGCCACGCGCCCGACCACGTCGCGCTCGTCGCGGGCGAGGCCGTCCTCGCCGGCGACCTCGTCGTCGCCGAGGGGAGCGTGCTGGTCGGCGCCGACGAGGGCGACCTCCGGGCGTACCTCGCGTCGCTCCGCCGACTCTACGCCCGGGACCCCGGCCGACTCCACCCGGGCCACGGTCCCGCGATCGACGACCCGCGGGCGAGGATCGAGCGACTGCTCGCCCACCGGCTCGACCGCGAGTCGAAGGTGCTGGCCGCGGTCAGAGGCGGCGCGTGCACGCTCGATGCGGTCACCGACGCCGCCTACGAGAAAGACGTCTCGGACGTCCGGGAGGCCGCCCGCCGGACCGTCGCGGCCCACCTCGAAAAGCTCGCCGTCGAGCGAGCGGTCCGCTGGGACGGGCGGCGGGCGGCGCCGCGATAGCACGGCTTTTGGTCGCGGGGCCCAAGTGTGAGGCGTGGAGAGTCTCGAAGCCGAACTCGAACGCGCCCGCGGGCTCGAGGTCGCCGAACTGGCCGACGCCATCGAGACGATCGGGTTCGAGTGTACGCGGTGTGGCGCGTGCTGTAAGTCCGAGGCCGACGATCCCCACACCGCGACCGTCTTCCCCGACGAGGTGCGGGCGCTTCAGGACGCCCCGAGTCGGGACCCCGACGGCTCGAACGATCTCCCGGACGCTCCCCGCGAGTGGCGAGACGTCGCCCGTCCCATGCCGTACGGCGTCGAGGACGGCGCGGGCGAGACGTTCGAGTGGGCGCTCCAGACCGACGCCTGCGGCGACTGCACGTTCTACGAGGAGAGCGAGGACGGCACCGGGGCGTGTTCGGTCCACGCCGACCGCCCGCTCATCTGCGAGACCTACCCCTTCTCGGTCGCGCTCGGGGGGACGAGCCAACCGATGGGCGAACCGGTCGACAGCGTCGCGCTGGGCGACCGGACGGACGCGACCGGGGACGACGAGGCCGGAGCGGTACGGGCCCACGAGTGTGAGGGGCTGGGCCGGGAGATCTCCCGCGAGGACGCCGAGGAGCTCGCGGCGGCGCTCAAGGCCCGAGCGGTCCGGGAGCTACGGGAGGCGATCGGCGTCCGGGACGCCTACGAGCCGATCGACCCCGACGGGGGCGTGGTCGTCCACGACTCGGAGGGCGCCAAACGACCGGACGGCTCGACCTACGACGGCTGAGAGCGATCGCCGATCGCCGTTCAACTCCGGCATCTGACAGTCCGGCCGCGAGTCTCGCCGGGTCGCGGAACTGCCGACAGGCGCTCGCTGGCCGCGGCTGGGCCGCCCGGCGGCGCTCGTTCGGCCAGATACTCTCGGGGATTTGAAAGGTCGGTGGTAAAGTTCTTTATGGCCTACTCCCTTGCGTCCGAACGGAGGCATATAACCTTGGAGATCTCTGACAAACTCCTGTGTCTGTTCAGTGCTGATGTCACTATCGAGGACGACAAGTACGTCGTAGAGGTGCCGCGTCGCGAGATCGAAACCGGCTCGGTCGAGCCGGGCGAGACCTATCGGGTCGCACTCATCGCGGACGACTCCGAGTCGTCGAGCGCCGAGTCGAGTTCGAAGAGCGAAAGCTCCGGCACTTCCACGTCGTCGGAACCGCAACCCCCCGTCGAGGAGGGCGAAATTCGCTACGTCGAGGTCGAAGACATCGGCAAGCAGGGCGACGGCATCGCCCGCGTCGAGCGCGGGTACGTCATCATCGTCCCCGACGCCGAGATCGGCGAGCGCGTGAAAGTCGAGATCACCGAAGTCAAGTCGAACTTCGCGGTCGGCGAGATCATCGAAGAAGAGTTCTAGGGCTCGCTCGCGATCGGAGCCGCGAGCGCGTCCCGGGGTTCTCTTTGGGACGCCCGTCGGAGAGCCACCGCCGACCTTCGCTCGCGGTCGGCCCGGTCGGACTCGTCGCCGACACCGAAACGACGCGTGGGACGCCGTCGCGGCCGATCTGGTCCCGACGGGCCGACGCCCCGTGGCGGGAAAGCATTGATAACGCTTCGCCCGGAACCTGTTGGTATGGCAACCGAATCGGCGGGGTGGACCGCACGCGACAAGCTCGCCGGGGTCGGCGCGCTCGTCATGCTGTCGGGGTACTTCGTGGATCCGATCGGGACCGCCGTCGGCGCCGGGATGCAGGCGGCGCTCGCGCCGGCGGCGTCGTTCGTCCCCTTCTCGGTGCTCGTCTTCCTGCTGGCGGGCACCGCGGGGCTGTCGTCGGCGCTACTCAACGCGAAGCTCCGGAACCAAGAGCGGATGGCGGAGCTTCGCGATCGGATGACCGAGATCCGCGACCGCGTCGAGAACGCCCGGGACCGCGGTGACGACGACGCCGTCGAGGAACTGCGCGCCGAACAGCAAGAGTTGATGGGCGACTGGCTGGCCCAGATGAAGACCCAGTTCCGGCCGATGGTCTGGAGCATGCTCGTCTCGGTGCCGGCGTTCCTCTACCTGCGGTGGGTGTTTCTGGCGCCGAGCGCCGCCGTCGCGCCCGCCGCGCTCGCGCTCCCCGTCGTGGGACACGTCGCGTGGACCGCGACGATCGTCGGCCCGCTCCAGGTGTGGCTCGCGTGGTACGTCGGCTGTTCGGTCTCGACCGGGATCGTCGCCAGAAAGATCGTCGCGCGAGTCGGGTAGTCAGTCCGCGCCTTCCGGGTTCTCCGCGGTCGCGAACGAGTCGAGATTCACGCTCACGTCCGCCGAGAGCTCGGTCGGCGACTCGTACGGCCGGTTCACGATGACGTTGCCCGCCCGCTGAGTGCCGAGTCCGGGGATCGCGGTGAGTTCGTCCATCGTCGCGCTGTTGAGATCGAGCGGATACGGCACGCCCGTCACCGACCGGTAGCCGTGGTCGACGACCGCCACGTCGATCGTCCGGCCGAGTTCGCGCTCGCCCGGGATGCCCACGAGCAGGGGGTAGGTGCCGAGCTGTCGACCGAACGTCCGGCCGTCGCGGTGGTATTCGAGGTGGACGTCGGGCAGGACGGTCCCCGCCGGCGCGAGCCGACGGAGCATCGGGTTGTCGATCTCCTCGCGGACCTCGGTCTTGTACTGCTTGAACAGCTTCTTGTGGTCCTTGGCGATGTCCGCGCCCACGTCGCTCATCTCGGTGCCGTCGAACGCCATCACCTGCCGGATGTTGACACGCCGGAGCATCAGGCCGGCGTCGTACACCCGTTCGAGAAACGCCTTGTTGTGCTCGAACGTCTCGCGGCGCTCGCCTTTCAGCCCGTGGAGGAGGTTGATGCCGGGCAGGAGCTTCGGGAGGCGGTTCGCGGCGTCCTCGCCGTGCGTCGGAGCGTTCTCGGGGTCCTCTCCAGGCCGCCACCCCGCTTCCTCGTTGACGATCTCCACTGCCCGGAAACACTCCTCGGCGGTGACGTTGAGGTTGTTCTCCTCCTGAACGAGGGGGTCGGCCGATTCGAGGCCGAACGCCGCGGTGTCGCCCGGCGTGTTGTGCTCGGCGATCACCCTGATGCCCTCCCGGGCCAGTTCGGGCCACTCCACCACGGTGATGGGGTTCATGTTGTCGAGGTGGAGGGTTTCGAGGTCGGGGGCGACCGACCGGATGCCGCCGTAGAGCTCGCGGAGGGCGTCGGGGTTGGGCTTCTCGCCGTCGCCGCCGTACGCGAGGATGTCGGCCTGCCGGCCGAGCCGGAAGTGGCGCGCCCCGCGGTCGTAGAGGGTCTCGACCTCCGCGACGACCGACTCGGGCCGCCGGAACGAGGGGTTGCCGTACAGGGGTTCGGTGCAGAACGAACACCGGTAGGGACACCCCCGGGAGGTCTCCATCTCGGCGATGAGGTAGTCGGGGTGGTTGGGGTGGTGTTCGATCACGAACGCCCCCTTCGCGGCCCACCGGTCGATCTCCTCGTTGTCGCGCATCCGGTTGTTGAACCCCTCGAACCCGCTGTCGAGCAAGTCGTAGGCGGCGGCCTCCACGTCGCCTTTCGCCACGAAGTCGAAGTCGAGGTCGTCGCGCTCGGTCTCGGTGCCGCCGGCGTTCTCGTCGCCGACGCCGAACTTGACGGGACCGCCCATCAGGCTGGTCCCGTCGGCGGTCCACGCCAGCTTTCGCACCTCGTCGGGTTCGGCGGGCGTGCCCCCGACGTACTTGCCGGGGACGGTCATGCCCCCGAGGTAGACGAACAGGTCGGCGTCCTCCACGTCGCGCCACCGCGCGCTGTCGTCGCGGAGTTCGTCGATGGTGTGATAGGTGACGTTGGCCTCGGGGACGCCGGCGTCCACGATCGCCCCGGCGGTGTATCGGGGGTACGTCGAGATGTACGGCGGGACGCCGAAGTGGGCGGGTTCGTCGACGTACCCGTCCACGAGCGTCACGTCGAGGTCCGCGAGGTCGGTCATGTAGTCACATTGCCCGCCGACGGGTAAAACAGTGACTACACGCTCGGGGCGCCGGGCCCGACGGGCGTCCCGACCGCGGACCGGCCCCGGGGCCGGAGCCGGCCGAGAGCAGCGTGGACTCGCCGAAGCCCGCGTGTTTATAGTCGCGCAGGCGTTAGGTTCAGCGTATGCCTGCCACCCTCGAAGTGAAGTGCACGAACGAGGACTGCGAACTCGACATGTTCGAACTGCACTACACCTACGACATGCCCGAGGAGACCGGCGTCTCCGACTTCCAGTGTCCGTACTGCGCCCAGACCGACTCGCTCGACGAAATCGAGCTATGAACGTCCGGGAACTCGGTCGGTCGGTCGGCGGCGCCGTCCTCCGCCGGGTCGGCCGCGGCGCGAGCAAGATCCACGAGTCCAAACCCCTCCCGGTCGACCTGCTCGAGAGCGACGACGCCTACCTCGTCGTGTTCGACGCGCCGGGCGCGACCGGTAGCGACGTGCAGGTCCGGTACGCCGACGGCTCGGTCCTCGTGCGCATCGACCGCTTCCGGGAGTTCCACGAGGGGTTCGAGATGGTGTTCCCGGGTCGCGGGCTCTCGCTCGACGGCGAGGCCGAACTCCCCGCAGACGCCGTCGTCGACGCCGAGGCCGCGACCGCGACGCTGGCCGAGAGCGGGACGCTCAAGGTCCAAGTCCCGAAGCGCGAGGCGTCGTCCGACGATTCGCCCACCGAGTCGGTCGAAGCCTGACCGGGCGGGTCAGTCGACCGCCATCCCCTCGACGATCTCGAACGCTTCGTCGCCGTCGAACCGCGTCGGATCGAACTCCGGGACCGGGCTGTCGCCGAGGACAGCCTCGGCGGCCGCCTCCCCGAGCGCCGGGGCTCGCATGAACCCGTGGCCCTGCCAGCCGGCCGCGACGAACACCCCGTCGCGGAGTTCGCCGACGAGCGGGTCGCGGTCGGGCGTCGCCACGCAGAGGCCGGCCCACGCGTCTTCGACCGGCCCGAAGTCGCCGACGCGGTGGTCGAGTCGCTCGCGGGTCGCGTCCACGAACGCCTCGTCGGCGTCTCGCTTCCACTCGTCGGGGTCGCTCTCGACCTCCTCGGTGCCGTCCCCGGAGAGCAGTCCGTCGGGATGGGGCCGGAGGTAGTACCCCTCGGTGGCGTCGTAGACCATGGGGAGCGAGCCCTTTTCGTCGTCGAAGCCCGCGGTGAGCGCCTGCACCCGGTAGGGCTTGAGCGGGACCGAAATCCCGGCCGCCGCGAGCAGTCGCTTGGTGTGGGCGCCCGCCGCGACCACCACCGCGTCGAACGACGCCGACCCCGC
The DNA here is from genome assembly GCF_004765795.1 of Halorussus marinus. Classification (GTDB taxonomy): domain Archaea; phylum Halobacteriota; class Halobacteria; order Halobacteriales; family Haladaptataceae; genus Halorussus; species Halorussus marinus. Next base: position 183,427 of record NZ_SBIV01000001.1, on the reverse strand, counting down.
GTCGGTCTCGACGCTCGGGCCGTCGGGGTCGAGCCGGGCGGCGGTGTGTGTCCGGATCTCCGCGCCCGCCTCGCGGGCCTTCTCGGCCAGCAGGTCGGCGTACGCTCCCGGCAGGGTACAGCCGGCGTTCTCCGCGACGGCCGCGACGCCCACGTCGTCCCACTCGACCGCCGGGAACCGGTCGCGGAGCTCGTCGGGGTCGGCGAACGCCACCTCGCGGTCGGCCTCGCGCATCCGGGGCACCTGCTCGCGGATCGCATCGGCGCGCTTCCGGTCGCCCTCGCGGGCGAGCAAGACGTACGGCGTCTCGCGGAACTCGAACTCGCCCTCGCCGGAGAACGCCCGAAAGCGCTCGATCGCGCGGTCGCCGACGCGGGCGTCCTCGGGCGCGGCGAACGCGTCGTAGAGGACGCCCGCGGCCCGGCCGGTCGACGCGCCGCCGATCTCTCCCTTCTCGTAGAGGACCACGGACGCGCCGCGGTCGGCGAGGTCGTAGGCGGCGGTCGTGCCGACGGCGCCGCCGCCGACGACTGCGACTCTCATGGTCGCCTCCGGGGCGAGACGGCGGTCGCGCTCGGTGCTCGGTCTGTGTCTCGGACTCGGCGCATGGTCGAGCCGACGAAGTGCGGGCACTTAGGCGTACGCCCGCCGGAAAATCGGCTCTCGAGGCCGAACGCCCGAGCGGACGGCGTCGGTCAGTGTGAGTGGGGCCGGTCTCACTCCGGGGCGACCACGCGGTTCCGGAGCGTCCCGACGCCCTCGTAGGTGATCTCGACGGTCTCGCCGGGCTTGACCAGCCCGGGGTTGGCCGGGCTCCCGAACGCGACCACGTCGCCGGGCCGGAAGGTGAACCGCCGTGAGAGGTACGAGACGATCTCGTAGGGGTCGAACAGCATCAGCTCTGTGTTGGCCTCCTGTCGGCGCTCGCCGCCCACGTCGGTCCGCATGTCGACGTCCGTCGGGTCGATGTCCGTCTCGATCCACGGGCCGAGCGGCCCCGAGGCGTCGAAGGCCTTCCGGGCGGTCCGGCCCTGCTGGTCGAGGGCGTCGACGTCGTTCATCACGGTGTACCCTCGAACCACCTCGGGCACCGACTCGGGGGCGACCGCCCGACACCGCTCGCCGATGACCGCCGCGAGCTCGCCGGCGTAGGTCAGCTCGTCGGTGAACTCGGGGTACGGGATCGGTCTGCCGTGCCCGACCAGCGAGGCGGGCGGCTTCACGAAGAAGTCGGGCTCCTCGGGGCGCTCGTACTCCATCTGATCGAGCGTCTCGGCGTAGTTTCGCCCGACGCAGTACACCGCAGAGGGCTCGCAGGGCGGCAGGAGCCGGCCGTCGGTTCCGACCTCGTAGGTGCCGTCGTCGGCGCGGACGACGCCGTCGTCGTAGGTCCCACTCACCGGTCCGTCCGGCGTCAGCAGTCGTGCGAGTCGCATACGACCGCGTTCGAAACCGACCGCCAAAGGGGTACCGACCCGCGCCGGCGCTCGGCCCTAGTCGGGCCGATCGTCGACCGCCGATTCGAGCAGGAGTTCGGTCGCGGTCTGGGTCGGCGAGCCCGGCGCCGTCTCGCGGGCGAACCGGGCGATCGCCGCCTGGCCGTCCCGGACCGTCTCGTCCGCGCCGACCGCTTCCAGCAGGCGCCGATAGAGGCCGAGCTCGGCGTCGAGGGCGGTCAAAAGCTCCTCGCGAGCACCCTCGTAAGAGCGCTCCTCGTCGAGGAACACGTAGAGCTTCGTGCTGTACTCCCGGAGGCGCCGCTTGGTTCCGTCCGAGACCGCGGGGTGGGTGAGAAGGTCCTCGGCCGGGAGGTCGGCGGCGTCGTCTTCCCCGTCGCCGTCCTCGGCGACTTCGTCTCTGGCGAGCGACTTGGCGGTGTCGTACTTCGAGGCGAGTTCGGTCCTGGTCTCGCGGCTGGACTCGGTCCAGTCTTCGAGGACCGCGACCGCGTCGCCGACCGTCTCGATGCGTTCGGCGATGCGCCGTCGGAAGTCGGCGGGGTCGCCGACCGACTGGATCTCCGCGACGAAGGTGGGCATAGGGCGGGGTACGGGCTCGGGCCCCATCCGTGTTCGGAAACCCCCGCCAGCGTCAGGAGACCAACGCCTCGACGCCGCGGGCGGGGTAGCCGACCACGAGGTCGGCGCCGGCCTCCTTCAGCGCGGCGACCTGCTCGCCGACCGCCGTCGGGGTGCCGACCAGCGCGTAGTCGCGGGTCGCCGCCGTGAGGACCTCGCGGGCCCGTCCCGACGCCGTGTGGTCGGTCGCGGCGCCCTCGGGAAGCGCGCTCGCGACCGGCCCGCGCCGGGCCGCGTACGCGCCGACGGCGTCGAGCACCGCATCGTCGTCGTCGGTGAGGACCGTCGGGGCGTACACCGCGACCTCGCCGTCGAAGCCCCCTGCCCGGAGCGCCCGGAGGTCGCGCTCGGTCGACCGCGACAGGAGCTCGAACTGCGTCGCCCCGGTCGCGAGCGCCACGCGCTCGACGCCCTCGGTGCCGACCCACGCGTCGGGTGCGCGCTCGACAGCCGCCCCGAGCCGGGGCGCGACCGCCTTCGATCGCTCCTCGTCGGTGAGGTAGGCGGCGTGACCCGCGACCGCGACCCGTTTGACGCCCTCGGGGATGGCTCCGTAGAGGGCGTCGTCGCCGAGGGGATCGTACCCCGCGGCCCGGACCGGCGTGGTGAGCCGGACCGTCTTTTCGCTGGCGAGGGCCGCGAGCGTCTCCTCGCTCGGGCGGTGCTCGCGGCCCTCGTAATCTATCGTCACTCTCTCGAACGGGAGGTCGAGCGCGCGCGAGACGTCGCACTCGGCGGGCTTGAGCGCGACGGCGTCGAGCCCGGTCGTCGCGACGGACTCGCCAGTAGTCAGCACGCGCGACCACCGCCAGTAACAGTGAGAACTCTACGACCCGTGCGGAACGCGATCCATCGTCTGTGCGACCATGTACCCCACCGTACCCCGGGAGGACTCAAAAGCGTGTCGGCACTGTCGGTTCTTACCGGCCCGGCGGTGTCAGCGCCGCCCGACGTCGGCGTCGGGGTCGAGCACTCGGTCGATCGTCTCGGGCGCGCGCCAGTCGGTCGCAAGCTCCAGCAACTGGACGAGGATCCGGGCGGTCGCGCCCCAGACGGTGTAGCCATCGACCCGGAAGAAGTGGACGATCGCCTCGCCGTACTGGGGGTGCTCGCGGCGCTCGTTCTCGTAGTTGTCGGGATCGACCAGCCCCGAGACCGGCAGGACCGCGATCTCGGCGACCTCGCGCTCGTCGGGGGTGTACTGTCGGTCGGGCACCCGCGCGACGAACGGCGAGACCGCGTACCGGGTGGTCGTCCGGATGTCGTCGAGTCGCCCCACGACGTCGGCCTCGTCGGGCCCGAGTCCGATCTCCTCGTCGGCCTCCCGGAGCGCGGTCGCCAGCAGATCCTCGTCGCTGGGCTCGCGACCGCCGCCGGGGAAGCTCATCTGGCCGGCGTGTTCGCCGAGGTGGTCCGCGCGCTTGGTGAACACGAGGTGGGGCTCGCCGTCGCGGACCGCGACCGGCGCTAACACCGCCGCGTTGCGCTCCTCGTCGGTGACCGCTCGCGGGACGTACTCGGTCACGCGGCCCAGTTCCATATCCGGAACCTCGGACTCGCCGGCCTTAATTCGTGCGTTCGGCGCAGTCGGTGCCGGGCGACTCGAAGGCCCGATCCAGCGTCTCGCGCACGTCGGCGACCCCGACCGGCGCCCACGCTTCGAGGTCGTAGCTCACGTCGAGGAGTCGCTCGGCGCGGTCGGTCTCGCCCGCCGCGGCGACCGTCCGGCTCTCCTCGCGGAGGCGGTCGGCGACCGCCTCGCCGACCGCCTCGCGGTCGAGGTCGCGGTCGGGCACGTCCATGATGTGGGGCAGGTCCGGACCGTGTTCTGGCACCGCGGGGAAGGCGGCCGGGCCGGCGACCAGCAGGCGGTCGCCGTCGCGGTCGATCTCGACGAGGTGGTAGTCGGCGAGCGCACGCTCGATCTCGGCGGTCAGCGCCTCGTCGTCGACCGACTCGCCCCGCTTGAACGCGAGTTCCGAGAGCGCCTCCCGGAGTTCGTCGGCAGTCAGCGCGCCGAAGAGGTCGACCACCCCGGCGAGTTCGTCCGTCGTGTGGCTCATCCGTTGTCGGGTGAGGGTCCTCGCGGGGGCTTAGTTGTTCGGGAAGCGTCCGGCGGCGCCGGCTCTCTGTCCGGACCCACGCCGCGACCCAAACGTACATCCGGCGCCCCCGACACGGGGGAGTATGCTCGTTCGCGACGCGATGACGACCGACGTGGTGACGGTCCCGGCCGACGCGCCGCTCCGGCGCGCGGTGGGCGTGATGCTTCGGGAGGGCGTGGGGAGCGCCGTCGTCACCCGGGACGGCGATCCCGCCGGAATCGTGACCGAGACCGACGCGCTCAAGGCGGGCTATCGCTTCGAGCGGCCGTTCGGCGAGATCCCGGTGACGAAGGCCGGGAGCGACGGCGTCGTCACGATCTCGCCGGACGCGACCGTCCGGACGGCGGTCAGGCGGATGCGGGCCGAGGACGTGAAGAAGCTCCCGGCGGTCGAAGGTCTCGACGTGGTCGGCATCCTCACGATGACCGACGTGGTCCGCGAGCAGGAGACGCTCATCGACGAGGCGATCCGACTGGAGCAGGGCCGATCGGGATGGACGCCGGACCGGTAGCGGCCCCGAGCGACCGCGACTCACACCGATTCCGGTAGCCACCCGCCGTCGACCTCGACGTTCTCGCCGCTGATGTAGCCGCTGTCCTCGTCGAGGAAAAAGAGGACGGCCTGCGCGATGTCCTCGAAGCTCGCGGGTCGCCCGCGGGGGAGGTCGTCGGGGAACTCGTCGGAGTTCTCGACGACGTACGGCGACACCGCGTTCGCGGTGATCCCGTCGTCCCGGGTGTCGGCCGCCAGCATCCGGGTGAACATCAACACGCCCTGCTTGGCGATGAAGTACGGCGCGTTCTTCGGCGACATCAGCCCCTTCTCGGCGCTCGCGTAGCCGACGTTCACGATCCGGCCCCACGACTGGTCGCGCATCCCGGGGAGCGCGCGTTTACAGCACAGATACGTGCCGTTGACGTTCGCCTGCAGGACGGTGTTCCACTCCTCGTAGGAAAGGTCCTCCCAGTGGTCGGGCGCGAACGGGCCGACGTTGTTGACGAGCACGTCGACCGTCCCGAGGTCCGCCTCGACCGCCTCGAACATCGCCTCGACGTCGTCGGGATCGGCCACGTCGGCCTGCACGGTGGTCGCGTCGGGCGCGCCCCGCTCGCGGGCCGTCTCGGCGGTCGCCGCCGCGGCCTCGTCGCTCGTCCGATAGTGGACCGCGGTCGAGGCGCCCCGGTCGGCGAGCGCGAACACCAGTTCGCGGCCGACGCCCGTCGCGCTCCCGGTCACCAGCGCGGTCCGTCCCGACAGGTCAGGTCGTAGCATGGCCGTCGGTTGGGGCTCGATCCATATCGGTGTGCGGGAACCGGCTCGGGGTCGAGGACCGACTGTACTACTCGCCGGCGAGTAAACCGTCCCACACGCTTAATTGGTCGGGCCGCGGAGGAGGGCGTATGACGCTGGAAACGATACTGCTCGCGGTCGGACCCGGCGACGCCGACCGCACCGAGACGCTGGCGGACGCCGTCGCCGAGGTGGCCGAACCGACGGGCGCGACGGTGATCCTTGCTCATGTGTTCACCGACGAGGAGTACGACGAGGTCGTCGCGCGACTCGACTACGATCCGATGGGCGAGATCAACCCGGACGAGGTGGCCGCGCGCCACGCCACGATCCGCGAGCTAACCGACCGGCTCGCCGACGCCGGCATCACGTATCGGGTTCGGGGCGCGGTCGGCTCTCACGGCGAGACCATCGCGGACCTCGCCAGCGAGGTCGACGCCGACCGCGTGGTCGTGGGCGGTCGCACCAGATCGCCGACGGGGAAGGCCGTCTTCGGCTCGGTCGCCCAGACCGTGATGCTGTCCTCGCCGTGTCCGGTCACCTTCGTCCGGTCGGATTAGTCGCGTCGGCCCTTCCACTCGCGCTCCTGGCGGCGCTCGGCGACGTGGCGCCGGCCGTCCGAGACCGTCTCGCGGACGTCGGACTCGAACGCGGTCACGTCCGCGAGACAGCCGTCCTGAAACGTCTCGACCACGTCGTACGACCACGTCTGATCGAACACGCCGGTCGGGAGCAACTCCTCGCGGAGCCGGTCGGCCAGTTTGTCGTAGCCGCTCGCGCGCAACGTCGCCTCCGCGTCGGCGAGGTGGTCCATCGCGTGGCCCGTCGCGTGGTGGAATTCGACGAGACTGCCGTGGGCGCGGTGGAGCCACTCGAGGCCGAGTTCGACCTCGTGGAGCGCCTCGATCTCCGACTCCGAGAGGTCGCCGCCGGGTCTGTCGGGGTCGCGATCCATGACACTTACTAACATGCGCGAGGCCATAGGTCTGGCGTCTGCTCGAATCGCCCGTCCGGCGACCCGACGGTGTGAGGAAACCGCATACTCGATGCCGAGTAAATGATTGTTGTTAAGTGCGGCCGTCACGTCTTCCCGGCGTGAATGGCGTACTACGCGGGCGTTGACCTCGGTGCGACGAACGTCAGGGCGGCAGTCGCCGACGGGGACGGGGCGGTGGTGAGCGTTCACCGCGCGGACACGCCGAGGGGGCCGACCGGCATCGCGGTCACCGAGGCGGTGCTGTCGTGTCTCCGGGAGGCCTGCGGGGCCGTCGGCGTCGACCCCGACGAGATCGAGGCCGTCGGGATCGGTAGCATCGGGCCGCTCGACCTCGCGGAGGGGATCGTCGACGGCCCCGCGAACCTCCCCGACGCCGTCGGCCGGATCCCGCTTTCCGGACCGATCGGCCAGCTCGTCGACTCCGACCGGGTGTACCTCCACAACGACACCGTGGCGGGGGTCATCGGCGAGCGCTTCTACAGCGACCGCAATCCTGACGACATGGTGTATCTCACCATCTCGTCGGGCATCGGCGCCGGGGTCTGTGTCGACGGCGAGGTGCTGTCGGGGTGGGACGGCAACGCGGGCGAGGTCGGCCACATGGTCGTCGACCCCCGGGGACGGCGGACCTGCGGGTGCGGCCACGACGGCCACTGGGAGGCGTACTGCTCGGGCAACAACATCCCCGAGTACGCGACGATGCTGGCCGAGGACGACCCGGGACTGGACACCGCCCTCCCGATCGACGCCGCCGACTTCTCGGCGGCGGACGTGTTCGAGTACGCGGGTCAGGACGCGTTCGCCGACCACGTCGTCGAGCAGGTCGCCCACTGGAACACCCTCGGGGTGACGAACATCGTGCAGGCGTACGCTCCGCTGGTCGTCTACGTCGGGGGCGCGGTCGCGCTCAACAACGAGGAACTCGTCGTGGACCCGCTCCGCGAGCGCCTCCGGGAGACGGTGTTCAACAACGTCCCGGACGTCCAACTGACGAACCTCGGCGACGACGTGGTGTTGAAAGGCGCCATCGCCAGCGCGCTGACCGGCGGGACGGGCGACCGCTCGCGGGTCGCGTGAGGACGGCCGGGCCGGGGTCCGCCCCTTTTATCCCGCTGTGTCGCATCGGTAGACGCATGCGACGGCGCGAATTTCTGGGGGGCATCGTCGGGACGCTCGGTCTGTCGGCGGTCGGCACCGCCTCGGGCCACCCCGGCCCGTACCGGCCGTACGGGAGCGTCTCGGTAGCGAACGCGGCCGAAGCGGTCCCGGGTCCGGACGACGAGTACGTCTACGTCGCCGCGATGGACGGGTTCGCGGTCGTAGACGTGGCGCGCCCGGACGACCCGCAGGTCGTCGCGGAGCGCCGGGAACTGCTCGCCGACCGCGAGACCGGCCCGCTCCGGGGGCTCCAAGACGCGAAGGTCGAGGGCGACCGGCTGATCGTCGCCGGGCCCGCCGATCCGATCCCCGGCGACGTGCTTCGGGGCGTGCTGATCTACGACGTGAGCGAGCCGACCGACCCCGAGCGAGTCGCCTTCTTCGAGACCGACTACCCGATCCACAACTGCTTTCTCCGGGACGGGGTCGCCTACCTGACCGGCAACGACAACGCCGACAACCCCCTCGTGATGGTCGACGTGAGCGGCGACGACCCGACCGAGATCGGACGGTGGTCGATCCCCGGCCACGAGTCGGCGTGGACCGAGACCCCCTCGAACCTCCGGACGGTCCACGACGTGTGGGTCGGCGACGGACGGGCCTACCTCGCCCAGTGGGACGCCGGGACGTGGATCGTCGACGTGAGCGACCCCGCGGCCCCGTCGTTCGCCGGCCGGGTCGGGGGTCGGTCCCGCGAGGAACTCGCGGCCGTTTCCGACGAGTCGGTCCGGGCCCAGATACTCCGCAAGCCCGGCAACCACCACTTCTCGATGCCCAACGACGACGGCTCGCTACTCGGGATCAACAAGGAGGCGTGGGCCGTCGACGGCCGCGGGACCCCCGGCGAGCTCGAACTCTGGGACGTCTCGGACCTCGAGGACCCGACCCGGCTGTCGACCATCGACCCGCCGCCGACCCCCGACCCAAGCCTCAGCGGTACGTGGACCACCTCCCACAACTTCGACATCGTCGGCGACCGGCTGTTCTCCTCGTGGTATCAGGGCGGGGTCAAGATCCACGACATCTCCGACCCCGCGAACCCCGAGCTGTTGGCGTGGTGGCGCAAGCCCGACGAGGCGGCGTTCTGGACGGCGAGACCGGTCACCGACCGGTTTTTCGTCGCCAGCAGTGCGGGCCAACTGGAGGGGAGTCGAGGCGCGCTGTACACCTTCGGCAACCACGCCGGCGAGCAGAGGAATCCGCCGTCGCTGACGACGACCGCGGGGGGCGATACCGAGACCACGACCGCGACAGGAACCGAACAGGCCGCGCTCGCCGACGACGCCACGACCGACGACGGCGCCTCCTCGGGCGTCCCCGGCTTCGGCGTGCCGGCCGCCCTCGCGGGGCTGGTCGGGGCGGGCGCGTGGCGGCGGTTGCGGGACTGAGGTCGCCGGGGCCGAGAGCGAGAGAGTCGGCGATCGGGGAAACTTTTATATAGAAGTTCAATCATTTTTCGAACGGGGATACAGATGTCGGAGTCAGGATTCGGACAGCAGCGCATGGGCGGTCGACCGATGTTCGTCCTCGCGGAGGACACCGAGCGCACCCACGGACGCGATGCACAGACGTCGAACATCGACGCGGGCAAGGCGGTCAGCGAGGCCGTACGCACCACGCTCGGACCGCGAGGGATGGACAAGATGCTGGTGAGCGACACCGGCGACGTGACGATCACGAACGACGGGGCGACCATCCTGAACACGATGGACATCGACCACCCCGCGGCCCAGATGATCGTGGAGGTCGCCGAGTCCCAGGAGGCCGAGGTCGGCGACGGCACCACGACGGCCGCGGTGCTCGCGGGCGAACTCCTCGCGAAGGCCGAGGACCTGCTCGAGGACGACGTCCACCCGACGACGATCGTCGAGGGGTACGCCCGCGCCCGCGACATCGCGATCGAAGCCGTCGAGGAGCAGGTGCTCGACGCCGAGACCGACGACGAGTTGCTCGGGCAGGTCGCCGAGTCGAGCATGACCGGCAAGGGGACCGGCGACGTGACGACCGAGCGGCTCGCCGAGGTCGTGGTCGAGGCGATCCGCCACGTCGACGGCGAGGACGGCGTGGCCCGCGACGACGTCCGAGTCCACACCCAGACGGGGGCCTCCTCGTCGGCGACGGAGCTCGTCCCCGGAGTCGTCACCGACGAGGAGCCCGCCCACGCCAACATGCCCCGCGAGGTCTCCGACGCGACCATCGCGGTCGTCGACGAAGAGCTCGGGGTCCGCGAGGCCGAGATCGACGCCGAGTACAGCGTCGAGAGCGTCGAACAGCTCACCGCGGCGGTCGACGCCGAGCGGCGCGAACTGGAGTCGTACGCCGAGTCGCTGTCGGCGGCCGGCGTCGACGTGGTGCTGGCGACCGACTCGATCGCCGACGGCGCGGCGGCCGCGCTCGCCGACGCCGGCATCCTCGCGTTCGAGAGCGTCGACGACGACGAGGCCCGGGCGATCGCCTCCGCGACCGGCGCGAGCCGATCCGGCAAGGTCGAGGACGTGGAGGACGCGGATCTCGGTCGGGCCGAGACCGTCCGCGTCCGGACGTTCGGCGACGAGGACCTCGTGTTCGTCGAGGGCGGCGCGGCGGCCGAGTCGGTCACCGTCCTGATCCGGGGCGGCACCGAGCACGTCGTCGACGAACTCGAACGCGCCCTCTCGGACGCGCTCGACGTCGTGGCGGCCGCGCTCGACGCGGGCGGGGTCGTCCCGGGCGCGGGCGCGACCGAGATCGTCGTCGCCGACCGGGTTCGGGAGGCGGCCGCCGGCGTCGAGGGCCGCAGGCAACTCGCGGTCGAGGCGTTCGCCGACGCGGTCGACGTGCTCGCGCGCACGCTGGCCGAGAACACCGGGATGGACCCGATCGACGCACTGGTCGACCTCCGGGCCGAAAACGAGAGCCGCGACGGCCGGGCGGGCGTCATCGCCACCGGCCAGCACGGCGAGGTGGGCGACCCCGTCGAGGCGGGCGTCCTCGACCCGGTCGCGGTCAAGCGCGAGGCGTTCGAGTCCGCGACCGAGGCCGCGACGATGATCGCGCGCATCGACGACGTGATCGCCGCCGAGTAGGCGAGTCGTCGCGTCGAGACAGCAGTACTGTTTTCCCCGCCGCTTTCCCAAGATAGCCTAATGACCGAACGGCGCTCGTCGGAGACCGAGGACCGGAAAGACGACCACATTCAGATCGTGCAGGAACGAGACGTCGAGACCAGTGGAACCGGCTTCGAGGACGTCCGACTCGTCCACGAAGCGCTTCCGGAACTCGACCGCGACGCGATCGACACGTCCGTCGAGTTTCTGGGCCACGAGCTGTCGGCCCCGATCTTCATCGAGAGCATGACCGGCGGCCACCAAAACACCACCGAGATCAACCGAGCGCTGGCCCGGGCCGCCGGCGAGACCGGGATCGCGATGGGGCTCGGAAGTCAGCGAGCCGGCCTCGAACTCGACGACGAGGGCGTCCTCGAGTCGTACACGGTCGTGCGTGATGCCGCGCCAGACGCGTTCATCTACGGGAACCTCGGCGCCGCCCAGCTTCGAGAGTACGACATCGAGACGGTCGAGCGCGCGGTCGAGATGGTCGAGGCCGACGCGCTCGCGGTCCACCTGAACTTCCTCCAAGAGGCCGTCCAGCCCGAGGGCGACGTCGACGGGCGAAACTGCTTGAGCGCGATCGAACGAGTCGCCGCGGATCTCTCGGTGCCGCTCATCGTCAAGGAGACGGGCAACGGGATTTCCGGGGAGACCGCCCGGAAGCTGACCGCCGCAGGGGTCGATGCGATCGACGTCGCCGGAAAGGGCGGCACGACGTGGTCGGGGATCGAAGCCTACCGCGCGGCCACCGCGAACGCGCCCCGACAGGAGCGCATCGGGACCCTGTTCCGGGAGTGGGGGATCCCGACCGCGGCGAGCACGATCGAGTGCGGGGCCGAACACGACTGCGTGATCGCGAGCGGCGGCGTGCGCACGGGCCTGGACGTGGCCAAGGCGATCGCGCTTGGCGCGCGGGCCGGCGGGTTGGCGAAACCGTTCCTGAAACCCGCCACGGACGGCCCGGACGCCGTCGTCGAGCGGATCGAGGACCTGCGTGCCGAGCTGGAAACGGCGATGTTCGTCACCGGGTCGGGGTCGGTCCGAGCGCTTCGAGAGACCGACTACGTGTTGCAGGGAGCGACCCGCGAGTACGTCGACCAGCGAGCTATCGGCGAGTGACGCCCGGCTTCTCCGTCCCGCCGTGCTATCGGCTCCGTACGCTAATTCGGCGGTCGTAGACGAACAGCACGCGAGGAGCACAGACCGCGGTCATCGCAGGGACGCGCCGTCCGGACAGATTCGGGTCCGGTCGGGCAGTGTGCCCTCGACGCCGACCGCGAAGACGGTCTCGCCGACCATCGCCATGCTCGCGAGCCCGCCGGCGTTCTCGACCGACGCGACCGCCTCCCGGACCGCCGGCGTCGGGAGACCCGTCGCCTCGGCGAACGACCACGCCGCACGGGTCAGCTCCGAGAACGACGGGTCGGCCGGGAGCGCGTCGAGCGTTCGGGTCCCCGCCCGCTCGATCCGAGCCATCAGTTCGTCGTCGCCCAGCATCTCCTCGGTGGCGATCCCGCCGAACGAGTCGTACTCGATCGGCGCGTCGGTCCCGACCCGCCACCGGTCGCGCCCGTCGCCGACCACCAGCCCGCCCATCTCTTGGACGAACACGTCGCCGAGCCCGGTGCCGGCCGCCACCTCCGCGCGGTGGGCGACCGCGACCAGCTCCTCGCGCGTCCGCCCGAGATCGAACGCCTCGTTCGCCGCGAGGGCGGTCGCGAGCGTGGCGGCCCCGCTCGCGCCGAACCCGCACCCGATCGGGACCGACGAGGCGAGGTCGACCGCCGCCGCGACGTCGAGGGCGTCGAGCGCCAACTCGACGGGTTCGAAGTCGGTCGGCTCGCCGTCGACCGCGACCGCGGGTTCGTCGGCGGGACGGACGTCCGCGACCACGCCGTCCTCGATCGCGAAGCTCGCGCCCATCGACTCGTCGCCCGACTCAGCGGGCGCGAAGACGGCGGTGACGCTTCCGGGGGCGAAGGCCTTCATGGGTCGGTATGGGTGGCGGCGGCGTTTGAATCCTCTGAACGCGGCCGGCCGCGCCCTCGGGGTCACTCCCCGCGCTTCGGGAGGTCCTCGACCGCGGGGCCGTTCAGCACCTCGCCCTCCGGTGAGAACCGCGAGCCGTGACACGGACAGTCCCACGAACCCTCGGCGTCGTTCCACCGGACCAGACAGTCCAGATGCGTACAGACCGCCGACACCGCCCGGATGTCGCCGTCCTCGTCCCGAGAGACCGCCAGCGGCGTGTCCCCCCGCCTGAGGACCGTCCCCTCCCCGGGCGCGAGGTCCGCGCCGTCCGCGCTCGCGAGGGCGGCCGCGGTCCAGTCCCGGGCGAACTGCGCGCCGACGTCGACGTTCTCGGCGAGGAGGTCCCGGCCCGACGCCGCGGGGTCGAACCGCTGGGGGTCGAACGTTCCGGCCCACGGCCGCGACTCCCCCTGCGCGAGAGCCGCGAGTAACATCCCGGCCGCGGTGCCGTTGGTCATCCCCCAGCCGCCGAACCCGGTCGCGCCGTAGACGCGCTCGGACGTCGGACCGAGTCGCCCGACGAACGGCACGTCGTCGACCGAGACGAAGTCCTGGGTCGACCACCGGTACTCGACCGACTCGACGTCGAAGTGCTCGCGGGCCTGTTCGAGGAGCCGCCGGTAGCGCGCCGCCGTCGACCCGCCCTGTCCGGTCTTGTGGTTCTGGCCGCCGACCAGCGCCAGCGTGCCGTCGTCGGTCGGGTGCGGACGCACAGAGAAGTACGGCTCGGCGTCCCGGTAGAACAGCCCGTCCGGCGGGTCGTCGGCGAGCCGAACCGCCAGCACGTACGACCGCTTGGGGTACTGGCGCGCGAAGTAAAAGCCCGGGTCCTCGATCGGGAAGTGGGTCGCCACGATCACGTTCTCGGCGGTGACGGTCCCGCGCTCGGTCTCGACCTCGCAGGGCGAGCCGTCGTCGATCCCGGTCACCGCCGTCTCCTCGAGGACGTGCGAGCCCGCCTCCGGGATCGCCTCCGCGAGGTCGAGCAGGTACTTTCGGGGGTGAAACTGGGCCTGCTCGGCGAACTTCACGGCGCCGTGTGTCGCCCCGGGAAACGCCGGGTCGGGCACGTACGACGCCGGGAGCCCCAGACGCTCGGCGGCGGCCGCCTCGCGCTCGACGGCCCCACGCTGGTCCTCGTCGGCGGCGTAGGTGTAGGCGGGGACGCGCCGGAAGTCGCAGTCGATGTCGCGCTCGTCGACCCGGTCGGCGATCGCCTCGATCGCCGCCGCGTTGGCGTCGGCGTACCCCCGAGCGCGTTCGCGCCCGTGGGTCCGGAGCAGGTCGTCGTAGACGAGCCCGTGTAGGGCGGTGACCTTCGCGGTCGTCTTGCCCGTGACGCCCTCGACCACGCGATCGGCTTCGAGCAGCGCCACCTCCCGGCCCGCCTCCGCACACTCAAGCGCCGCGGTCACCCCGACGATCCCGCCGCCGACGACCGCGGTGTCGACCCGGCGGTCGCCGTCGAGCGGTGGGAAGTCGGTCCGCGGCGTCGTGCTCGTCCACAGCGATTCGTGTCGTCCCGGTAGCTCTCGTTCGTGCATGCCCGAACCCCCCAGAATGTGGGCGTGATTCGATCGGGGCGGCCTTATCCCCACCGGCCGGCGGGGTCTCACTCGGGCGCGGGGATCGTCTCGGGCGGGCCCGCCGCCGACTTCGCGTCCAGAAAGTCCCGTTCCTCGGCCGCGAGGTCCTCCCGTCCCCGGTAGGCGTCGAGGCCCGCCCGATAGGTCGCCGGCGAGCGGTCGCCGGGCCGCACCAACACCAGTTCGGCGAGCCCGGTCTCCTCGCCGGCGTACCCGAACCCGGCCTTGTAGAGGGCGTGGTAGGCGAAGGGGTTGTTGACCGCGATCTTCACCCGGTCGTACCCCCGCGCGTCGAGCCGGTCGGCCGCGAACGCCGCGAGCCGCGCGCCGATCCCCTCCCCGCGGCGGTCGGCCCGCACCGTGACGTACCGGAGCCACGCGGCGGCCGGGTCGGTGCGGTCCTCGTTGAACGCGATCGCCCCGAGGCGGTCGCCGTCGGCCCCGTCCTCGCGGGCGACCGCCTTCCCGGTGTTGGACATCACGAACTTCCCCGCGTAGCTGAACTCCCGGTGGTCGAGCCGGAGCTTGGGGTCGTCCTCGGGCCAGCCGACCAGCGCGTACTCCATGGCTTCGGGTTGGGGGGCCTCCGGCAACTGTCCTTCGCTCCGGCACCGGTCGGCGCGCACCGCGGGAATCATAACGCGTCGGCCCCAACCGCCGGCCATGAGCAACGCCGTCGACGGACTGTTCGGGTCGCGAGTCGAGCGCTCGACCGGGACGGTCGGCCTCGCGGTCGGGGATCTGCTCGTGCTCGCGAGCTTTCTCACGCTCGGATCGATCAACCACGGCGTCGACCCGGTCGCGATGCCCGGGCGAGTCGCGGGCACGATCGCGCCGTTCCTCGCCGGGTGGGTCGTCGGGGCGCTGGCGATCGGCGCGTACGCCCCCGGAACGACCCGACGGGTCCGCACCGCCGTGGTCCGCGCGGTCGGCGCGTGGATCGTCGCCGCGCCGATCGGCCTCGCGATCCGGTCGACCGCGTACTTCCACGGGAGCGCGCCGTGGACGTTCGCGCTCGTCGTGACGACCGTGGGCGCGGTCTCGTTCGCGGTCTGGCGGGCGGCCGCGGTGGGGCTTCGTTAGCCCGCGACGCGGCGGTGGACCAGATAGGAGTAGGCGGTCGCGTACGCCCCGACGGCGACGACCGGCACGACGATGAGGAGAATCGCGGCGGAGGGGACGACCGCCCCGAGCGCCGCCACGACGCCCGCGAGTTTGAACAGCGGGGCCGCGCGGTCGTGGGTCCGGCGCCACACCTCCTCGTCCGAGAGGGTCCAGGGGGTCCGGATGCCGACGAACCAGTTCTGCTCGGCGCGTTCTAACACGACGCCGGCGTAGTAGAAGACGACCCCCATCGCGGGCGCGAGCGCCTGGATCATCCCGAACTCGAAGCCGGCGTTCCAGGCGAGCACCAGGAGGTGGAGGTACGTCAGCATCCCGACGACCAACACGACGAACGCGTCGTACTGCTCGCGAAACGCCGCGACGTTCTCCCCGAGGGGGTCGAGCCGGGGGAGGACCGCGAACAGCGCGAGCAGTCCCGCCGACACCGCGGGGATGGTCGCGAGCGCGATGACCTTCGGAGTCCGGCCGTCGGCCACGCCCGCGGCGTTCCAGTGGGTCGCCATCCGCGCGGGCATCTCGGGGGACGCCAGCGCGCTCGCCACGACTCCGACCGCCACGAGCGCGAGGCCGACCGCGTAGCTCTGTCGGGTGTCCATAGCCGGGAGTTCTCCGTGGTCGAAGGTAAATGTGTGGCCGATCGCGAGGGTCAGATCCGGCCGCGGTCGCGCGTCGACTGCGCGTCGGTCGGATAACTCGTGAAAATATAGCGGCAATCGTGAGCTTCCCGGTATCGACGGTTTCGGATCAGGAGACGCTCGAAACACCCTCGTAACCAACTCATAACTTATGAGGACATTACAGGGAGAGTATTTCGAACCCACCAGAAATGCCCACCAGAGGTACGGGAAAGAATTATATACCCACGCCGCATAGAATGTAATAGATTATGACTGGGTACTACGACATCATTCTCGGACTCATCCCGCTCTCGCTGATCGGTATCACCGCCGCCATGAGCGCCATCGGCGTCTCGGTGACCGCCGCCGTCCCGGTCGCGGCGACCGTCCCGGTCGCGCTCATCGCTCACGCGCTGTTCGTCAACGGCCCCGTCGACCGGACGTCCGTCGCGACCACCCAGTCCGCGTCGGAGTCGAACGGCTTCGAGGCCGCCGACTGAACCGTCTCCCGACGACGCTATCCCCGTTTTTCTCCGGCGCCTCAACGGTTTTCAGGCTGGCCTGTGTTGGTTGGGCCATGAGCGACACGCTGTTTCTGACGAGCGAGGATGTGTCCGGACTCGCGAGCCCCGAGGAGTACGTCGAGGCGGTCCGAGAGGGTTACCGCCAGCGCGGCGAGGGCGCGCCCGCCGAACCCCGCACGAAGCTCCCCAACGCCGAACCGCCGGGGATGCTGACCGGCTACTCGGCGATCCTGCCCGAGACGGGCGCGATGGGCGGGTACATGTACGCCTCCGGGTTCGGCGCCAAGGACGCGTGGTTCGTGACGCCGGTGTTCGACGCCGAGTCGGGCGAGCCGATCGCGTTGCTCGACGGCGCGAGCATGAACCCGTTCAAGACCGGCGCGACCGGGGCGGTCGGCACCGACGCCCTCGCCCACGAGGACGCCGACACCCTCGGGATCGTCGGTAGCGGCTCGCAGGCCCGCGGGCAACTGCGCGCGATCGCGGCCGTCCGGGATCTCGACACCGTCCGGGTGTACTCCCCGACCAAGGCGTCCCGCGAGTCGTTCGCCGCCGAGATGAACGAACAGCTCGACGCCTCGGTGGCGGCGGTCGCCTCCAGCGCGGCCGCGATCGACGACGCGGGTATCGTGGTGACCGCGACCACCGCCAGCGACCCCGTCTTCGACGGCGACATGCTCGCCGACGGGGCCCACGTCACCGCGATGGGCCAGTACCACCCCGAAAAGCGGGAACTCGACGCGACGACGATCGAGCGGTCGACCTACGTCCCGGACCTCCGCGAGCGCGTCTCCCAGGACGCGGGGTCGTTCATCGCGGCGGTCGAGGCGGGCGTCGTCTCGGAGGACCACGTCCACGCCGAACTCGGCGAGGTCGTCGCCGGAGCGGCGCCCGGTCGGGAGACCGACGAGGAGATCACCGTCTTCGACTCCGGGGGCACCGCCATCGAGACGGTAGCGGCGGCCCACATGCTCTACGAGAAGGCCCGCGAGGAGGGACTGGGGTCGGAGATCTCGTTCGCGCCCGCGAGCGAGGCGCTCACCGGGAAGTAATCCGAGAGGCGTTCAGGCCGCGAGTACTATCGCGGCGACGAAGTTCGAGTCGGTGCCCGCTCTGGTCTCGTGTTGCTTGCGCTCGGCGTTCGACATGTTTCGGGGGTGCGTCCAGTTCATAGGCGGTTTAAATGTTTACTCGGGTTTGAGTATGTCGTTCCGGTGGCGCCCCGAGAACGGCTCCCGAGCCAGTCGCGGTGACACACCGCACCTTACAGTCCGAGCGCCTGGGTCAGCGTCAGCCCGCTCGCCAGCGCGCCGATCAGGTAGCCGCCGATGGCGCCGCCGTTCAGCAGGGGAAGCCCGGCGTGGGCCCGGCCTTTCAGCACCATCCAGAGCAGGACCAGCAGGCCGGCCATCGTCCCGAGCAGGGAGGTCAGTGCAGGGAGGTTCAGCGCGATGCCCGATACCAGCGGCTCGGCGTCGGCGAAGAAGGCCGCGCTGGCGACCATCACCGTCGGCATCACGGCGTCGCCGAGGCCGATGAACAGCGCGTCGCGGTCGGTGATGTCGGGGCGCTCGGCCTCGGGGTGGTCGGCGTCAGCGCCGTCGGGATTCGCGGCCGCGTCCTCGGCGTCGCCGACCGACGACTCCGTGTCCGCCGGGCCGTCGTCGTCGCCGTCGGAGTCGTCGCCGGCGTCGAGATACGAGTACGAGAGGGTCATCGGCACCACGAACACCACCGGAATCTTGAGATCCATCACGCCCGAGGCGAGCGTCAGCATGTGCTCGGTGCCGTAGACGCTGATCGCGTCGTAGATCGCGAGCACGCCCAACAGGAGGATGGCGGGCAACAGCCCGAAACTGATGCCAAAGAGGCCGGCCGCCCCCGCGCCGATGATGACCCCGGTGGCGTCGATGACGTACCACTCGGGGTGGACCAGCAGGGCGACCGACACCGCCAGCGCGGCGCCGATCGCGAGGACGTTCACGGCCGCGCCGTCGACGGTCACGGCGAGGCCGGCGGGCATCACCACCGAGAAGACGTACCACGACAGCAGGCCGCTGGTGAGGATGATCCCGCCCCGGAGGAGCCACTGCACGTCGAGTTTGATGATCGCGAGCATCGCCGCGGTCAGGACCAGCACCGCGCCGACGTACAGGAGGCTGTTGGTCGGGTCCGAGGGGTTCTCGACCTGCTGGTAGCCGGCGCGCTGGAACGGCTCGACCAGCGCCAGCGCGCCGAGTTGGACCAGCAGAAACATCGCGACGGTGAGCCCGACCGCCCCGAGCAGACGCGTTCTGTCTTCCATGTCGGGACGCTCGCAGGCCTCGGCCTTTGGGGTTGTGGATTGGGACGGTCAGCGGGCGTAGAGCTTCTCGCCCAACAGCGTCGGGAGCGCGACCCCGTCGTCGGGCGAGACCGCGACGTACGGGCGCGAGACCGGCCCGAACACGTCGACGACCCGCCCGACCGCGGTCAGCTGTTCGTCGACCGCCTCGGTCCCCACGTCGGGGTGGCGCTCGTCGCCGCACCGGACGATCGCCAGCCCCTGTGCGGTCCTGACGACCTCGCCGAGACGCTCCATCAGTCCCGGAGCGCCGCCGCGTACGCGGCGACCGCCTGTATCAGGTCGTTTTTCGTCGAGTCGTCGGCGTCTTTCACCAGCACCCGGCCCCGCTCGTCCCAGTTCTCCCGGGAGTAGGCCTTGTCGCGCTCGATGACCGCGTCGTACCCCACCTGCTGGACCGCCTTGGCGATCTCGTCGACGGTCGGCTCGGCGATCGCCATCTCGGCGGCGACCCGTCGCCCCTCGTTCCGGCTCTTGTCCGCGTCGAAGTACGCGGGCCAGAGGACTTTCTCGACCATACGTGGTCGGTCGGACCCGTCGGTTAAACACCTTTCCCGTTCGGAACTTCAGCGCCGGCCGGCGAGAAGCGCCGCCCCGGCGAGGGCCGCGAGCGCCGCGGGCACGCCGAATCCGGGCACGCCGCCCGACGCGCCGCCGGATTCCGTGGTCGTCTCCGTGGTCGCGTCGGCCATCGCGCTCTCGTCGGTCGTGAGCGCGGTAGTGGCGGTCTCGGCGGTTTCGGTCGTCTCTATCGCAGTCGTTTCGGTCGCAGTCGTTTCGGTCGCAGTCGTTTCGGTCGCGTTCGCCTCGGCGTACGCCTCGGGGTGGAACGCGTCGGCCATCCGGACGATCGCGTTGACGACCCGCGGCGCGGGCTGGCTGATGTTCTGGTTGCTGACGGTCATGACCTGCCCGTTCTGGACCGCGTGGGTCCCGTTGTAGGCGTCGGTCTTCGGGTACGCGCCGAACGCGCCGAGTTCGACGATCCACTCGGGGTCCTGCTGGACGATGATCTCTTCGCTGATCGTCTGGTAGCCCGAGACGTTGGCCTCGACCGCGACGTTGGTCCCGCCCGCGAGCTCCACCATGCTGTTGATGAAGGTCCCGTCGCCGGCGGTGTAGCCGCCCCCGACCGAGACGAACACGCCGGGCCGCTCGGAGTTCTCGACCGCCTCCTGAACCGTCGCGATGCGGTCGCGCATCGAGGTGACGGTCTCGTCGGCGGCTTCGCAGTTACCGGTGAGTTCGCCGGTCACCTCGGTCTTCGCGTAGATGTCGTCGATCGACGCGGCGAACCCGAACTTGTAGACGGTGAGTCCAGCCTCGCGGAGCTTGGTGACGGTGTCGTTCGAGATGACGTTCGGCGCGAGGACGAGGTTGGGCTGGGTCGAGACCACTTTCTCGACGCTGATCCGGCCCTCTCCGGCGGCCGAGACGTTCGTGCGCTCGGCCGCACCGTCGAGATACAGCGCGTGTTCGGACAGCCCGACGACCTGAGACTCGCCGCCGATCTCCCACATCGTCTGGGCCGCGCTCGGCGAGAGGGTGGTGACCCGCTCGGGGCGCTCGTCGACAGTCACTTCAGTTCCCGTCGCGTCGGTCGCGGTTACCGGGAACGAACACTCCGCCTGGGCCGTCCCGGCGGCTCCGACTCCCGTCGGGACCGCCGCGACGACCAGTAGTGCGAGCAGTGCGCTCGTGAGTTTCGCCTTCATGCGTCACCACCTCGGACAGTATCCAATAAGTATTTACCTAAAGCAAAGAGGCTTTCATACGATGCGATGGGGCGCTCGCGCGGCGTGGTGGTCGGCCGGACTGGTCGCCGCGCTGATCGGGGTCGTCGTGGTCAGCGCGGCGGTCGGGCCGGTGAGCCTCGACTACGTCGTCGTCGGAAAGGTGTTAGTGAACGCGCTCGCGGTTCCCGCGGGCGTGGCGCTCGACGAACACACCCTCCGGCTCGCCGGGGCGGCGCTCTCGATTCCCGTGCCCGCCGTGGAGTTCCGGTCGGCCTTCGACTTCGCGGTGCCCGAGACCGCCCGAACGATCGTGATGACCCTCCGACTGCCCCGGATCGCGCTCGGGGCGACGGTCGGGTTCGCGCTCGCCACCGCCGGCGTCGTGATGCAGGGGTTCTTTCGGAACCCGATGGCCGACCCCTCGATCATCGGCGTCTCCTCTGGGGCGGCGGTCGGGGCGGTCGCCACGATCGCGCTCCCGTTCGCGGTCCCCTTCGGACTGCCGACGGCCGCGTTCCTCGGCGCGGTCGTCGCGGCGTTCGGGGTCTACCTGCTCGGCACCGAGGACGGCCGGACGCCGGTCGCGACGCTGTTGCTCGCGGGCGTGGCCGTCCAGACGTTTCTCGGGGCGATCGTCTCGTTCCTGCTACTCCACGCCGGCGAGAGCCTCGAACGGGCCGTCTACTGGCTGATGGGCCACCTCCACCTGGCGTCGTGGGACGACGTGACGCTCACGCTCCCGGTCGCGGTGATCGGGTTCGCGGTGCTGTTCGCGTACGCACGGGACCTCAACGTCCTACTGCTGGGCGAGGAGGACGCCCACGCGCTCGGCGTCGAGGTCGAGCGCACCAAGCGCCTCCTGCTGGCGGTCGCCAGCG
This sequence comes from Halorussus marinus, assembly GCF_004765795.1. GTDB lineage: Archaea > Halobacteriota > Halobacteria > Halobacteriales > Haladaptataceae > Halorussus > Halorussus marinus. The sequence goes on along the minus strand of NZ_SBIV01000001.1, from coordinate 161,869 downwards.
TGGTGACGGGCGCGGCGGTCGCGGTGTCGGGCATCATCGGCTTCGTCGGCCTCGTGGTCCCGCACGTAATGCGACTGCTCGTGGGGCCGGACCACCGCGTCCTCCTGCCGACCTCCGCGCTTGCGGGCGCGACGTTCCTCGTGGCGACCGACACGGTGGCCCGCTCGGGCGCCGCCGAGATCCCGGTCGGCATCGTCACCGCCTTCCTCGGGGCGCCGTTCTTCCTCTATCTGCTCCGGACGCGGGAGGTGCACGCGCTGTGAGCGACGGGGCGAGCGGCGACGACCGCCGATCCGCGATCGAGATCGACGGCGTGACGGTCGAACTCGGGGGCAACCGCGTCCTCGATTCGGTGAGCGCGAGCGTCCCGGAGGGGCGGTTCGTCGGGCTGGTCGGCCCGAACGGCGCGGGCAAGACCACGCTACTCCGGGCGATCCACGGAGCCGTCGGCCCCGACGCCGGCGAGGTCCGCGTGGCGGGCGATCCGATCGCCGACCTCTCCTCGAAGGAGGCGAGCCGCCGGATCGCGGTGGTTCCCCAGGACACCGGCCTCGCCTTCGACTTCCCGGTCGAGGAAGTGGTCGCGATGGGGCGCAACCCCTACAAGTCGCGGTTCTCCGGGCCCAGCGACGCCGGTCGCGAACACGTCGAGGCCGCGATGGAACGCACCGAGGTGGCTCGGTTCGCCGACAGGCCGATCACCGCCGTGTCGGGCGGCGAGCGCCAGCGCGTCCTGCTCGCGCGGGCGCTGGCTCAGGACGCGCCCGCGCTGTTGCTCGACGAGCCGACCGCCAGCCTCGACATCAACCACCAGGTCCGGACCTTGGAGTTGGTCCGCGAACTGGTCGACGACGACGGCAAGACCGTGATCGCGGCGATCCACGACCTCAACCTCGCGGCCCACTACTGCGACGAACTACTGTTGCTCGCCGACGGCGGAATCAGGGCGAGCGGCGACCCCGCGACGGTGCTCTCGGAGAGGCACCTCGAAGCCGCGTTCGACACGCGGGCGGTGGTCTCTCGCCACCCGGTGACCGGCTCGACGTACGTCACCGCCCTGCCCGAGCGTCCCGACCGCCCCGCGGGCCGCGTCCACGTCGTGGGCGGCGGCGGGACGGTCTCGCGGCTGTTGTACGTGCTCTCGGCCGCGGGCTACGAGGTGTCGGTCGGCGCGCTCAACGAGGGCGACTCGGACCTCGAGACCGCCCGGTCGCTCGGGGTCGAGGCGGTGACCGAAGAGCCGTTCGCCCCGGTCGGCGAGGCGGCCAGACGCGAGGTCGAAGACCGGATCCGGGCGGCCGACGCGACCGTGCTCGCCGACGTGGAGGTCGGGGCGGGCAACCTCGCCAACCTCCGGGCCGCCCGGGAGGCCGACGAGGTGGTCGTGGTCGAGGAGCGCCCGTTCGCCGAGCGCAACTTCGCCGGGAGCGAGGCCGCCGCGCTGTACGAGTCGCTGTCCGAGCGCGGCCGGGTGGTCGGTCCCGACGAACTCCTCTCGGCCGTCGCCGCCGCCGTCGAGCGCTCCGACCCGGTCGGCCGCGTCGACGCCGAGTGACTCAGTCGTCGTCGGCTTGGGCCGCCGGCGGGTCGATCCGTCGGTCGAGGAAGCCGTCGAGGAGTTCGAGCGACCGGATCTTCTGATCGATGTCCGACGAGCCGTGGCCCTCCTCGCCGAGTTCGTGGTACTCGAAGTCGCCGTCCTCGCCCTCCTCGTAGCCGAGGTCCAGTAGCGTCTCGCGGAAGATGCGCGCCTGCGAGACCGGGACGCGCCGGTCGTTGACGCCGTGGGTCATCAACAGCGGCGCCGAGAGGTTCTGGGCGTGCTCGACCGGACTGCGCTCGCGGTAGAGGTCGGGGTTCGTTTCGGGCGTCCCGAGGTTGGTCTCAAGTAGCGCGGTCCGGAAGTGAGGCATGGTGTTCTCGTACATGTCTTCGAGATCGGTGAGCCCCACCGAGGCGGCCGCGCCGGCGTAGAGGTCGGGGTACTGGACCGCCTGCCAGTAGGCGGAGTAGCCGCCGTACGACCCGCCGTAGACGACCACGCGGTCGCCGTCGAGCCACTCGCGGTCGTCGAGGACGTGCTCGACCGCGGTCGCGATGTCGCCCTGCTCGGCGCCGCCCCAGTCGTCGTAGATGGACTCGACGAACGCCCGGCCCCGACCGGTCGAGCCCCGGTAGTTCACCTGCAGGACCGAAAAGCCCCGGTGGACGAGAAACTGCGTGCGGTAGTCGAACGACTTCCGGTCGGCCGCCCGGGGCCCGCCGTGGGGGTTGACGACCAGCGGCGAGGGACGCTCGCCCGAGTCGTACAACAGCGCGCCGATGTCGAGGGTCTCGTAGGGGTCGAGGTCGACCGCTCGCGCGGGCGTCTCCGGGACCCCGTCGGACTCGAAGGTGAAGTACTCGGCGTCGGCGAAGTCCTCGCGCGAGAAGGGACCGTACTCGCGGTCGAAGCAACGCTCGTACTCGTCGGTCGCCAGATCGTAGTCGAGGAGTTCGGTTCGGCGGGTGGGCGTGGTGTAGCTCACGAGCACGCGGTCCTCGTCGATGACGCGCTCGCTGGTCCACCCGAACGAGGCCACCCCGTCGGGGAGGTCGAACTCCCGACACTCGCCGGTCGCGGCGTCGTAGACGACAGGGACGGTGGTCGCCTCGCGCATCCGGGTCGCCACGAACCGCTCGCCGTCGGGCAGGAAACACCGGGGGGACTCCTCGCGTTCGAGGTCGCCGTACCACTCCACCGCGTCGGCGTCGAGGTCGTAGATCCCACACCGACCGAGATCTTCGGTGTTGTCGGCGATCAGGAGTCGGTCGCCCTCCGGCCCCCAGTCGACCGGCAGGACCTCCGCGCCGGTCGCGCCCACGTCGAGGTTCCGCGGGTTCGACCCGTCGGCGTCGGCGACGTAGACGTCCTCGTTTGTGAGGTCGTCGGCCTCGTTGGTGGCGTACGCGACGCGCTCGCAGTCGGGCGAGAGGTGGCCCGCCCGCACCGCCCGGTCGTAGTCGGTGAGCTTCGTCGTCTCCCCGGCCGACAGGTCCCGGCGGTAGAGGTTCATCTGGCCGTCTTCGTTCGAGCCGACAAGCAGGGTCTCGCCGTCCTCGCCGACGTCCTGGAGGCTGGCCTGTCCCGCCGACTCGAACACCGGTTCGGTCGCGCCGGTCGCGTCGATGGCGTAGACGTCGTTTTGCTCGTCGCCGTCCTCGTCGCGATGGAAGAAGACGCGCTCGCCGTCGGCGGCCCACGCCACCGGCCACCGGTTGTTCCGGGGGACCTCACCGTCGCTCCAGCGCTCGCACTCGCCGGTCTCGACGTCGAGGACGTGGAGTTCGTTTCGCCCCGTCCCGTTGTAGTAGAAGGCGACGGACTCGCCGTCGGGCGAGACGGTCGGGTGGGCCATCTCCGGCAGGCGAGCCAGCGCTTCGAGCGGATCGGAGCCTGAGAGTTCTGTCATCCGGGCTACGTAATGGGCATGGGCGACAAAACCTTTTCCCCGGAGCCGGGGTCGCCGCCTCGGGACGCTGAGGGACTCAGAGCCCTCACAGCGGCGCGTACCGCCGAACGCCCGCGAGGACCTCCCGGGAGACCGTCGACCACTTGGGGTCGCTGACCGACTGGGAGAACCGGTAGGCCACCCAGACCAAAAGCACCGCGAACACGGCGTCGATGACCCAGTGGATGCCCAGATACAGCGTCGAGAAGACGATGCCGACCGTCAGGGCGGTCACGGTGTTGGCGTACCGGCCGTCTACCTTCCGGGCGTACAGCGCCGCCAGCACCGACAGGCCGGTGTGGAGGCTCGGGAACGCCTTCACCAGCGTGTCGGTCGAGAAGATACCGTACTGGATCGCGGGGCTGAGTTCGTACATCAGCGGATCGACCGTCGAGAGGTACAGCGACGACACCTTCACCGGGAAGAGGAGGAAAAACGGGACCGCGGTGACGACCAGCACCGTGTAGGCCAGCGCGTACCGGTGGGCCTGCTCCTCGTCGTGGGCCTTCACTTTGAAGTACGTGAACAGGACCACGAACGGGAACCCCACGAGGTAGATCCCGGTCGCGACGACGGTGAGGGGGGTGACGGCGATCGCCTGAAACATGGCGACGGTCGCGCCCTCGACGGCGTACACCATCCCCGTGAACGTCCGCGGGGCGTGAAAGTGCATCGCCAGCGTGTTCACGCCCTGCGTGACCACCCACGCGACCCCGAGGTACTTCCAGTCTGTCCGGACGAAGTCGCCGACGAGACGCCGGAACCCCACGTCCGGCAAGAAGAGTCGCTTGCCGACGAGCATGACCGCGACGCTCGGGACCGCGACGAGGAGGGTAAACTGGGTGCCCAGCGGGAGCGAGCCGAACCGGGCGGCCAGCTGTGCTGCGGGAGACATATTCGTGGGTGTTACGCCGCGCTTCGGTAAAGTATTTGACTATCTGGGCGAGCTACTCGTCGTCGGCGTGGTACATCGCGCGCCGGAGCACGCCCCGAAGCGTCCGGAGCTCTCGGCCGGTCGGGTGGGCTCGACCGAGCAGTCGCCGGGCGAGCCGCAGGGTCTTCTCGCGTTTCTCCTCGGGGTGGTCGATCGCGTCGAGGAACGAGCCGAAGTGGTCGTAGAACCCCTCGATCTCGGCCTCGTCGGCCCGCTCGCGCTCGACGTCGGGGAGCTGGGTCTCGGGGACGGTCAGCTCCCGGAGCTCGTAGAGGGTGACGGTGGCGGCCTGCCCGAGGTTCAGCGACGGGTAGTCGGCGCTGGCCGGGATCGAACACACCTCGTCGAGGCGCGCGACCTCCTCGTTGGTCAGGCCGTTGTCCTCCCGGCCGAAGACGAGGACGGTCGGGGCCGCCACGTCGCGCAGGCTGTCGGCGAGTTCGTCGGTGGTCTTGAACGGGAACCGCCGGTGCTTGCGGGCGTCCTCGTTGGTCGTGGCGGTCAGCCCGACGGTGTGGTAGTTCTCGACGAGATGGTCGAAGCTGACCTCGTCGTAGTTCGGGAGCACGTCCTCGCGGGCCTGGCCCGCGTAGCCGTACGCCTCGCTGTCGCGGCCGAACGCCGGGGGGTCGACCAGCTTCAGGTCGTCCATCCCGAAGTTCTTCATCGCCCGAGCGATGGTGCCGATGTTGCCCGGCGTCTTCGGCTCGACGATCGCGACGGCGGGCTTCATTTGGGGTAGTCCTGATTCAGATCGAGGTCGTCCTCGTCGATAGTCACGTCCTCGCGGTCGTCGGTCTCGTCGTCGTCCCGGCCCTCCTCGACGGTGGTGACCTCCATGTTCCGGAGGTCGATGCGCTCTCGCTCCGCGCCGGGGACCTCGACTTCGAGGTCCTCGGGGTCGGGGTCCGGCGGCTCGGGGATGTCGTCGGGGTCGGTCTCGACGTGCTCGATGCCGCCGTACCCCTCGGGCGCGCGCCCGCCGTCGAGAAACCACTCGTGGAACGCGTCTTCGAGTTCGTCGCTTCCCTTGTACCGGCTCCCGCCGGCCTCGGCGAACCAGTAGCGGAAGTCGGCCTCGTGCTCCGAGCAGAGCACGACCTCCGCGAGCGGTTCGCCGTAGACGACCTCGGTGACGTTGCACTCCTCGATGTTCTCGTCGCCGTGAATCAGCCAGCAGGCGTCGCACGGCGACCCCACCAGCGCCTGAAGCCGGAGCAGGCGGTCGCGGGGGTCTTGGGGGATCTCGTCCAGCGGCCGGAACTCCCCCTCGTCGGTGAACACCTCGTCCTCGTCGAAGCGCCAGCCCCGGAGGCCGATGCTGACCTTGCCCATATAATCGGGCGTAGTCGTCGCGGGGTCAAAAAGAGCGCGTTCTGCGCGCGGGTCCGACGGCGGCGACCGACCGCGCTCGCCGGCCGCTAAAACGCCGACTCGCCGGTCCGCTCCAGATACGTCGCGGTGCCGGTGTGGTCGGCGTCGTCGAACGACTCGACCCGGAGGAGCGCCCGGGCGTCGACCGCGTCGGCCGGCGCGTCCTCGACACGGAGCACGGTGTCGCCGATACGCGCGATCGGCGTGTCGCCGTCGTAGCCCGTGACGAACGCCGAAATCTCTTGGCCCGACTCGAACGCGGGCGTGTTGGTGCGGAAGCCGATTCCGGCGAGGTACTTCTCGAGGAGGCTCATACGCGAGCCACCTCCTCGGACTCGCGGTCAGAGACGTATTCGAGCCCGAACCCGGTCAGCGCCGAGACGAGGAACACGCCGAACAGCAGCCACCCGTGGAAGACGAACGGCCAGACCTCGGCGGGATTGACGAGGAGTTCGCGAGTGAACCACCCGAACTCCTCGGAGCCGACGAGACCCTGCATCTCGGTGTAGCCCACGAGGACGCCGCCCGCCCACGGGAAGATGTAGCCCAGCGCCGAGGTGTTGGCGTCGAGGATGTTCGCCCGGCGGTAGCCGTTGATGTTGAACCGCTCGCCGATTCGCGCGATGTACGGCGCGATCGCGATCTCGGCGGCGGTGTTGATCGTGATCATCGCGTTGACCGACGCGGTGCCAAGCACCATCGTGGTCTCGGCCCGCCGGACGTTGGTCGCGACCCGTTCGAGCAGGAAGTCCTGAATCGCCTCGAAGCCCCCGCCCCGGATCATGATCCGGGCGCCGGCTACGATGAGCAAGGTGAGTACGATCAGCGGGAAAAAGCCCGCCGCGCCCGTGTAGATGCTCCCGGCGACCCCGACCTGATCGGAGCCGGCCGGCACCGTCGTCAGGAACGGGAGCCACGACAGCGAGTCGGCGAGCGCGACGGAGTCGGGCGCGCGAAACAGGATCATGTCCGAGACCGCCGCGAGCCCGAACGCGACGTTCGCGATCGCCGCGACGATGATGCCCCACGAGACCGCCTCGACGATGTGGCGGCCCCGCACCGCGGTGAAGATGACCACGCCGATCGAGGCGAGGTGGATCAGCCCGAGCGGTTCGGCCTCGTCGCCGAGCACCGCGCCGCTGGCCGCGATGTCGGCGCCGGGCATCACCGAGCCCGCGACGAGGTAGCCGACGAACGCGAGCACCGCCGCCACGATCGCGTACTTGAACCGCGAGGCGACCACGCCGCCGATGTCGGAGTTCTGGGTGACCGCGCTCACGATGGTGGTGTCGCTGACCGGCGCGAGGTTGTCCCCGAACACCGCGCCCGAGAGGATGGCGCCGAACAGCAGGACGGGGTTCGCGCCGACGAGCAGTCCCGCCGGGAAGAACAGTCCGGTGAACGCGATGGTGGTCCCGTAGCCGGTGCCGATGCCGGTCGCGAGTAGTGCGGCCAGCACGAAGGTGATCGCGGGGAACAGCGTCCCGCTGACCGACAGCGCGTCGGCGGCCCACACGAGGCCGCTCACGAACTGGCCCGCCTGGATCGTGTCGGCGAACATGCCGGCCCAGAGCCACGCCACGATCGCGGTCGCGGCCACGCGCTGGGTCATCCCGTCGAAGATGGTGTTGGCGTAGGTCTTCCAGTCGCCCTTGGCGAAGAACATCCCGACGATGAGCGCGAGCAACATCCCCGCGACGAGGCCGGTCGTGTCCCCGATGCGGAACAGTCCGCTCTGGACGATCGCCCACACGATGAACAACGCGATGGGGATGGTGCTGGCGGCGGGGCCGCCGTAGAACTCGATCCGGGAGCCGCCGCGGGCGCGGCGGGCCTCCGCCAGTTCCTCTTCGACAGCTTCGTCAGGTGGCTCGTCGTCGACCATAGTAGGCCTCGGTCGAGAGTATCCGTGGGACCCTTAAGTAACCGTTCAATCTCGGGAGCGCACCTTGCCGGGCCTCAAGCACTTAAGGTCCGGGCGCGCCACGGGGCGGATATGAGCCAGCAGGCCGAACGCGACCGACTCATCGAACTCCGACGAGACCTCCACCGACACCCCGAGCCGGCGTGGCGGGAGTTCTACACCACCGCCCGCATCGTCGAGGAACTCGAACGGATCGGCGTCGACGAACTCCACGTCGGACGCGACGCCGTCGCCGAGGACGAGCGGATGGCGGTTCCCGGCGACGACGAACTCGAGACGTGGTACGAGCAGGCCCGCGACGCGGGCGCCGACGAGGAGATACTCGAACGGCTTGAGGGCGGCTACACCGGCGCGGTCGCGGTCGTCGAGGCCGGCGACGGGCCGACGGTCGGACTCAGAGTCGACATCGACGGGCTCCTCCGTGCGGAGTCGACCGACGACGATCACGCCCCCGTCGCCGAGGGGTTCCGGTCCGAACACGACGGCGCGATGCACGCCTGCGGTCACGACGCCCACGCGACCTTCGGCGTCGGCGTGATCGAGGCGATCGCCGACAGCGACTTCGAGGGCACCCTCAAGGTGTTCTTCCAGCCCGGCGAGGAGATGATCGCTGGCGGGAAGGCGATGGCCGAGAGCGACCACATCGACGACGTCGAGTACCTGCTCGCGGCCCACGTCGGGCTCGACCACCCGACCGGCGAGGTCGTCGCGGGGCTGGACGGCTTTCTCGCGGTCAGCCACTTCCGCGCGGAGTTCGAGGGCGAACCGGCCCACGCCGGCGGCCAGCCCAACGACGGCGAGAACGCCATTCAGGCGGTCGCGACCGCGATCCAGAACCTCTACGCGATCCCGCGCCACGAGGACGGTGCGACCCGGGTCAACGCCGGGAAGATCGGCGGCGGCACCGCGACGAACATCATCGCCGAGAGCGCCCACGTCGAGGGGGAGGTGCGCGGCGAGACGACCGAGCTCAAAGACTACATGAAAGCCCGGGCCGAGCGCGCGCTCGAATCGGCCGCCGAGATGCACGGCTGTACCGTCGAGCGCTCGACCAACGGCGAGGCCCCGAGCGCCGAGAGCGATCAGGAGCTCGTCGACGTGGTCGGCGACGTGGCCGGGACGACCGACGGCGTCGACACCGTCGTCGACCGCGACGAACTCGGCGGAAGCGAGGACGCGACGTACCTGATGCGGACGGTCCAGCAGAACGGCGGCCGGGCCGCGTACGTCGGGGTCGGGACCGACCACCCCGGCGGCCATCACACCGCGACCTTCGACGTCGACGAGGAGTCGATCCCGATCGGGATCGACGTGCTCGCGGGTGCCGTCCGCGAGATCGCCGAGCGCAGACCGTAATGTGATCGGCCTAATATATTCAATGTTATGCGGAGAGTTTTTATTCTTTGCACCGCCAACGCTAAACACTCCCGCTTGCGGAGGAGGACAACGAATGACCGAGAACCTGACCGAAAATCCAAACGAGACAGTCGCCACTACCGGGAAACCATCGAACGCGTCCCAGCGTCGGGACGAGCCGCTCAGCACCGCGGTGATAGACGCGGTCGCCGACGCGGCCGGCGTCGAACCCGCCGAGCTCGGGGCGTCGCTCTACGACCAGATCGACCCCGACGCCCTCGACAACCTGTTCAGCGACAGGCACAACGGACAGCCCCGCGGGACCGGCCATGTGGCGTTTACGCTCCTCGAATACGAGGTAACCGTCTACAGCGACGGTCAGGTCGTGGTCCACGACTGAGGCTCGCTCGCGGCGCGTGTCGGCTCGCGGGACGGGACCCGACGGCGGATCGCGGGCGGTCCGGGCGGGCCCCGCCGGCGCGGAACGCCGGCCGACGCGCTCGCGGTGAGAGGCCGTTCCGAAAGCTCTAATCGGGAGGACTCCGAATCGGCGGCCATGGCCGACGAAAACGAAGACGACGAGCCAGCCGTCGAACTCGGCGAGGGCGAACCGGTCGACGGCGCGCCGGTCGCGCGCCTCGCCTCCCGACTGCACTGGCCGATCCAGAAGAGCGAAGTCGCTCGGAGAGTTGGCGACGAGACCGTCCGGACCCCCGAGGGCCCCCGCGAGTTGGGCGACCTGCTGACCGACGTCGAGGAGACCTACTTCGAGAGCCAGCGGGATTTCCTCGGCGAGATCCGGGCGGTCACCGCCACCGGCGCGGTACCGACCGCCGACGAGTAACGTGTCGGTCGCGCGGACGGTCCGCCGACGGCTCGCCGGTCTGGGGTGGGTCCAGCGCGCGCTGGTCGCTGGCGGCGTCCTCACCGTCGCGTGGATGTCGTGGGACGTGGCCGGACTGCACGAGCGCCTCGTCCGCGACGTCACCGTCTACATCCTCGCGCCCGCCGTCCTCGCGATCACCCACGGCCGACACCTCGGCTTTCGCGTCGACCGGCGCGCGGTCCGGAACACGCTGTTGCTCTCGCTTTTCGTGGTCCCGTTCTACGTCGTCGGCTCGTCGCTCCCGACGATCCGGAGCTACTACCCCATGTGGGAGACCGGCGCCGCGCTCGGGGAGTTTCTGCCCCACGCGCTCAAGCAGTTCGTCATCGCGGCGGCCGCAGAGACTTATTACCGGGGACTGCTCTGTGTCGGCGTCCGCGAACTCGGGTTCAAGAGCGTCTTCATCAGCCCGGTCGTCTACGCGTTTCACCACCTCTACAAGCCGCCGATCGAACTGGCGCTGTCGGGACCGACCGACGTGCTGTTCGGCGCGGTCGACTACCAGAGCGACTCGATCCTCCCGTCGGTGGTCGCCCACGGACTGGGGTTGGCCCTGCTGGACTGGCTGGTGTTGCACCCGCCGATCATCGCGACCGAGCGCGTCCTGCGGTGGCTGTCGTGGCTCCCGGTGTCGCTCTGAGACCGCTCGTCCCGCGACCGCCGCCGTCCCGCCCCGACCGGGCGCGCACCTTTTTAGGGTCGGGCACGAAGGGAGTCTTGCATGAGTCTTCCAATTGACCCCACGGCACTCGACGGCGACGACGTCGGCGAGATGGAAGCGACCCTGGAGATGGACCACGAGACCGCGATCGAACACGTCCGGGAGGCGTTCGTCGACGCGGGATTCGGCGTCCCGGTCGAGTTCTCGCCCGCCGAGATGCTCAACGAGAAGGTCGACGCCGACCGCGATCCCTACTACGTGCTCGGCGCGTGCAACCCCGAGGTGGCCGATCGCGCGCTCGACGCCAGCGACGGTCGCATCGGCGCGCTGTTCCCGTGTAACGTGGTCGTCTGGGAGGAGCAACCGGGGCGACAGAAAGTCTACCACGTCAGCATCATGCGTGGGGCTCGCCTGCTCGGGCTCGCACCCGACGACGAGGAATGGGACGATATCGTCGCCGATACCGGCGAGTACGTCGACGAGGCGTGGTCGAACCTCGACACGGCGTAGTCGAACCTCGACGCGGCGGGGTTACGATTCGTCGTCCAGCCGCTCGACCTCCTCGCGCAGTCGCTCGACTTCCCGGCGGAGCGCCGCGAGCTCTTCGGTCTCCGAGCCGTCGGCGTTCGACCGACCGAAGAGGTAGACGCTCCCGCCGAGCAACACCAGCGGGAGCCCGAACACCACGAGCGCGATAAGGAGGATAACGGCCAGTTCCATTCCGCCGGGGACCGCCCCGAACAGGGGGATCATACCGGACGTCGCCGGAGCGTCAGAATAAGTCTTGTCACGAGAAGTCCGCGAGGTTAGCCTGCAGGCCCGAGAGCATGTCTGACTTGCGCCGGAGGTCCCCCAGCGCCACCGGGAGCTGTGGGGCCAGTTCGCGAACCGCGCCGTGGAAGGTCTCGGCCGCGCCGTACTCTCCCTCGAAGGCGTTCCGGACGCTCTCGCGGATCTGCCAGACGCCGACCGGCGCCCAGTAGTCGTCCGAGACCTCCCGGAGGACCAGACACTTGGCCTGCCGTCCGATGGATTCGAGGTGTTCGAGCACTGCCAGCCGGGAGGCGTAGTAGGCGCCGGCGGTCTCGTCGACGTAGCCGGTCCGACCGTCGAACCCCTCCGAGGCGCTGGCCATCCACGTCTCGCCGGTCGGGTCCTGATTCCAGATGCTACCCGGCGCTTTCATCTCGACGAGTTCGAACTCCCACTGACCGGGCGTGAGGATCACCCAGTAGCGGTTGCCGACGTACTCGTTCACCCAGACCTGCGTCTCGTCGACGCCGGGGTTCGTGGTGATCTGGCCCCGGAGGAACTGCCCGATGGTGTCGTCGACCGCGGTGATCGACCACCGGGTAGGGACCAGCCGCCGGTTCTGGCCGCGCCCGAGCGCGCCGGCCGAGAGGATGTCGTTGATCTCGTAGACGTCGAAGCCCCGGCGGTAGAGGTAGGTCATCGCGCCCTGGGCCTGCCAGTCGTCGTCTTCGAGGGTCTTTTTGACCGGGCGCGGGACGTGGGGGTTCTCGGTGAGGTCCGCGGAGGTCGCCCGCGCCGACGGGCCCGTCGGGGTCGTGATGTCGTCGACGTCCAGATCGAGGTCCAGCGAGTCCGAGAGCCCGATCTCGACGTCGACCGGTCGGTCGGCGATCGCGACCTCCCGCTGGGTGCCGACGAACCCGTCCCACGCCTCGGCGACGTTCTCGACGTCGGCCGAGTGGTTCGAGTTCAGGAGCCCGGTCCGATACTGGAGCACGTTGTCGATGTCGAGTCCGCGCTCGTACCACTCGCTGCTGGTGGCGAACTCGGCGGCCCGCTCTTCTTCGCCGACCGGCGAGAGGATGCCGGTCGAGACGTTGGGGTAGTTCGATCGGCCCACGAACACCGACGGGGAGGTGCTACCGACCAGCGAGTCGCCCTGCGCCACGTCGGCGAAGCGGTCTTTGACCTCGTCGACGTAGTCGAGGATCTCGTAGGATTTTTCTTCGGCGAGGCGTCGGCGGCGCTGGTCGGCGTCGGGTTCGAGGTCCTCGATGTACTCGTCGAGCCGCATTCGACTCCCCTTGGGACCGGACGGGTTTGAAGCTTACTCGCTTCGGGGCGACCGGACGGTCCGGCTCGCTCCGGCGCGAGGCCACCTAGCTGTGGATGCCCATCGCTTCGATCTGTTCCTGATAGCGATTGCGGATGGTGACCTCGGTCACCTGCGCGACGTCGGCGACCTCCCGCTGGGTCTTTTTCTCGTTGCACAAAAGCGAGGCGGCGTAGATGGCGGCGGCGGCGTAGCCGGTCGGGGACTTGCCAGAGAGCAGGCCCTCCTCGGCGGTCGTCTCGATGATCTCGTTAGCTTTCGTCTGGACTTCTTCGCTGAGTTCGAGTTCAGAACAGAACCGCGGGACGTACTTTTTGGGGTCGACCGGTTTCATCTCGAGTCCGAGTTCCTGAGAGATGTACCGATAGGTGCGGCCGATCTCCTTTCGCTCGACCCGCGATACCTCCGAAATCTCTTCGAGGCTTCGCGGGATGCCTTCCTTTCGACAGGCGGCGTACAGCGCGGAGGTGGCGACCCCTTCGATCGAGCGCCCTCGGATCAGGTCCTCCTTGAGCGCGCGCCGGTAGATCACCGACGCGACCTCCCGCACCGACCGCGGGACGCCGAGTGCCGAGGCCATCCGGTCGATTTCGCTCAGGGCGAACTGGAGATTGCGCTCGCCGGCGTCTTTGGTGCGGATGCGCTCTTGCCACTTTCGGAGTCGGTGCATCTGACTCCGCTTTTTCGAGGAGATCGACCGCCCGTAGGCGTCCTTGTCCTTCCAGTCGATAGTGGTCGTCAGTCCCTTGTCGTGCATCGTCTGGGTCGTCGGGGCGCCGACCCGTGACTTCTCCTGGCGCTCCTGGTGGTTGAACGCCCGCCACTCAGGACCCGGGTCGATCTGCTCTTCCTCGACGACCAGACCGCAGTCTTCGCACACGAGTTCCGCCCTGTCGGAACTCTTGACCAGGTTGTCGGAGTTACACTCCGGACACTCCCGTACACCCTCTTCCTCCTCCTGTTGCTCCGCCTCGGCTTGGCGCTCCCGCTGGCGAGTGGACCGTGTCATCGCACTTTTATAGTAGTACTTCCAACGCACTTAAACCCTCGGCCGAAACTTCCGACCGATCAGGTCCGACAGAATACGCCCCGCGACGCCAGCCCGACGAAATCGAGCCTTCCGCGCGAATCGCCCGACGAGACGGGTATCGGAAAGCGTAAATGCCGGTATCGTGGACGTGACCCCATGCCCGTCATCGAGTGCGACGTCGACGACGCCCGCGAGACGCTCGCCGACGCGGGCGCTCGGCTCTCGTCGGGCGACTCCGACCACGAACGCTGGCGCGCCGAGTACGGCGACGCGGTGGCGGTCGCCTACGACGGGAAGGTGGTCGTACAGGGGTCTAATCCGCAGGACATCGAGGCGCTCCTCCGCGAGGAGGGCGGTCACGCCTACGTCTACTTCGACGGCGCGAGCCGGGGAAATCCCGGGCCCGCGGCGGTCGGGTGGGTGCTGGTCACGAGCGACGGCATCGCGGCCGAGGGCGGCGAGCGCATCGGGCGCGCGACGAACAATCAGGCCGAGTACGAGGCGCTGATCCGCGCGCTCCGGGCGGCCCGCGACTACGGGTTCGACACGGTCGAGGTGAAAGGCGACTCCGAACTCATCGTCAGGCAGGTCACCGGCGCGTGGAACGCCAACGACCCCGAACTCCGCGAACACAGGGTGACGGTGCGCGAACTCCTCGCGGCGTTCGACGACTGGGAGCTCAGCCACGTCCCGAGAGAGATAAACGAACGCGCCGACAACCTCGCGAACGAGGCGCTCGACGATGGCTGAGGATCAACTCCCAGACGAGACCGCGGACCGAGCCGAACGACTCACGCGACTCGCCCGCGAGGCGGTCGACGACGCCGAAGCCGAGGCCTACCGCGAGGAACGGACCGACCTGCTCGCCGAGCACGGGTTCACCTCGCGGGTCCGCGAGGACGACGACGCCGAGACGCTGGTCCTCCACCCCGACGAGTGGACCGACGAGGGAACGATCCGCACCGATCGGATCGACGACACCGACCGGGCGGTCGAAATCCGACTCGCCGGCGCCGGCGACCCCGACGACTGGGACGCGGTCGCCGAACGCAACCGCGAAGTGGCGGCTCGGGTCCGTGCGGCCCACGGCGAGGTCCACGGCGACAACGCGGCGGCGTTCGCCGACTTCATGAGCAACCACTACGCGCGGCCGATCGAATCGGCGACCCCGGACGAAGCGAACGAGTTTCTAACGGAGTACTTTCCGCGGAACGCCTGGCCGTCGGAGAAACAGCGAGCGGTCGTGGGGGAGTCCGTCGAGCTCGCGCTCGAGGCGGCCGAGGAGTGACTACTCGGTGTCGGCGACGAGCTCCCGAACCTGCTCGGCGCGTTCGTCGTCGGTGACGAACTTCGAGAGGGTCCACTGGAGCGCGTCGACGACGACCGCGAGGCCCTCGTCGGTCAGCTCGTACTGGTTGGTCCGCTTGTCGAGCTCGCTCTTCTCGACGTAGCCCTTCTCGACGAGCGTGTCGAGGTTGGGGTACAGACGTCCGTGATTGACCTCTTCGCCGTAGAACTCTTCGAGTTCGCGCTTGATGGCGAGGCCGTACATCGGCTCCTCGGAGAGGATGGTCAGGATGTTCTGCTGGAACGCGGTGAGGTTGCGAGCGGTACTCGTCTCTGTGAGTGTCTGTGCCTCTGACATAGACTCTGACAGTCGATAATTTGTCACGCTCGTATTTAATCCTTCCCAACTCGGGCCGAGTTTCTGAAATTTACCCCCGAGTTGTAGTACCAGACGTTACGCAGTTTAAATACCAGTTCGTGGATTATCGGGAGCTGTCACGCGTCGTGACGATTCGGGAGACCCCGATAGATGCCGAAAGGACTTTGCCGACTTCGGACCGACTCACGAACTGCACATGACGAACCTCTGGGAAGACCTGGAAGCCGGACCGAACCCGCCCGAGGAGATCTACGCCGTCGTCGAGTGTCTCAAAGGCGAACGCAACAAGTACGAGTACGACAAGGACGTCCCCGGCGTCGTGCTCGATCGCGTCCTCCACAGCAACGTCCACTACCCCAGCGACTACGGGTTCATCCCCCAGTCGTACTACGACGACGAGGACCCCTTCGACGTGCTCGTCCTCGTCGAGGACCAGACGTTCCCGGGCTGTATCGTCGAGGCCCGCCCGGTCGCGCTGATGAAGATGGACGACGACGGCGAGCAGGACGACAAGGTCATCGCGGTGCCGACCGAAGACCCCCGCTACGACCACGTCGAGGACCTCGACGACATCCCCCAACAGACCCTCGACGAGATCGACGAGTTCTTCGCGACCTACAAGAACCTCGAGGAGGGCAAGGAAGTCGAGACGCTGGGCTGGGAGGACAAGCAGGCGGCCAAAGACGCGATCGAGCACGCGATGGACCTCTACGACGAGACGTTCGCGTAGTCGATCGGCCGCCCTCGGTCTGCAGAGTATTTTCACGTTCCGGACGGCCTCCCGAAAATATTTATCGCTGGAATCGGGACCCCGAAGCGATGGCGCTCGGGACCGGATTCGGGAACGCGGAGTTAGCCGCGATGGCAGCCACGGTGGTGGTCGCCGGTGGAGTCGTCCTCTACGCCGCCCGGTCGGTCACCGGCTGGCGACGCGATCGCGAGCCCGCACCGGTCGACGCGCTCAAGAACACGGTCGCCGGCCAGAACCGGGTCGCGCTGGTGGTGCCCGACGGCCCGAGCATCGACGCGCTCGCGGCGGCGGTCGGGCTCCGGGCACTCTGCAAGGAGTGGGGCGTCACCGCCCGACTGTTCGCGGAGGGAGAGATCACCGGCGAGGACACCAAGGCGTTCTCGAACATCTTCGACCTCGAGTTCGCGGTCATCGGCGACGGGAGCGAGGAGCTGACCGAGTTCGACGCCGCGATCGCGGTCGGCGGGGGCGGGGCGGTCCCCCGGCTCTCGAACAACCCGCCGGTGGTCGCGGTGGTCCGCCACCGGCCGACCGCCGCGGAGAACATCCTGACGGTGACGCCCACCGAAGACGGCTCGACCTCGACCACGGTCGCGCGATTCCTCCAGACCGAGAACGTGGTCCCCGACCAGCGGATCGCGACCGCGCTCCTTCACGGCATCCGGGCCGGCACGCGGGAGTTCCGCCGGGCGAACGGCCAGCAGGACTACGAGGCCGCCGGCTACCTCCACACCTACGCCGACCTCGGGCGCATCGAGGACCTCCGATCGCCCGGCATGAGCGGCGACACCTTCGACGTGATCGGCGACGCGATCGCCAACCGCGAGCGCCGGGCGAGCTTCGCGGTGACGAACGTCGGGTCGATCCCGGCGGTCTCGGCGCTCGAAGAGGCCGCCGACGCCATGCTCCGGCTCGAAGGCGTCTCGACCGCGGCGGTGTTCGGGATACACGAGGAGACCATCGTGGTGTCGTGTCGCGCCGAGGACGTCCGGACCAACGCGTTCGACATCCTCGACTCCGCGTTCGAGACCAGCGAGACCACCGGCGGCAACACCGACGCCGCGACGGCCCGGGTCCCCCTCGGACTGTTCTCGCAGGTCGACGACGATCAGGAAGAGACCCTCGACATGCTCATCGACGCGAGCACCCGGAAGGCGCTGTTCGAGGCGTTCGAGAGCTCCTGATCTTCTCGGTCGCGAGGTCTTTCATCATCGTTCGGGTCGAAGGCGGCGCTTACGAAAAGAAATTTCTTGTATGCGGTCCTCGTAGCCGGAAGCATGGGACTCTTCGATAAGCTCCGCGGCGACGACAAGCCCCGCGTCGCGTTCTTCGGTATCGACGGCGTGCCGTACAGTTTCCTCGAGGATCACTTCGACGAGTTCGAGAACCTCGCCGCGCTCGCCGACGAGGGGTCGGCCGGGCCGATAGACAGCATCGTCCCGCCCGAGTCGTCGGCGTGTTGGCCCTCCCTCACCACCGGCGTCAACCCCGGACAGACCGGCGTCTACGGCTTCCAAGACCGCGAAACCGGCTCGTACGACACCTACGTCCCGATGGGTCGGGACGTCCAGGCGACCCGAGTGTGGGATCGCGTCCAGAACGCCGGCCGGGACGCGACCGTGATGAACGTCCCCGTCACCTTCCCGCCCCAGCGCAACGTCCAGCGGATGGTCTCGGGCTTTCTCTCGCCGGGCATCGACAAGGCGGCCTACCCCGACGAACTCGGCTCGTACCTCGACTCGATCGACTACAAGATCGACGCCAACGCCAAGCTCGGCCACGACGAGGACAAAGGCGACTTCATCGAGAACGCCCACGAGACCCTCGACGCCCGCTACGAGGCGTTCAAACACTACCTCCAGCAGGACGACTGGGACCTCTTTTTCGGCGTGTTCATGACGACCGACCGGGTCAACCACTTCCTGTTCAAACACTACGAGGAGGACGGCGAGTACAGAGAGGAGTTCCTCGACTTCTACCGGAAGCTCGACCGATACGTCGGCGAGATCCGCCAGAACCTCCCCGACGACGTGACGATGCTGGTCGCCTCCGACCACGGGTTCACCTCCCTCGACTACGAGTTCTACGCGAACACCTGGCTCGAACAGGAGGGGTGGCTCTCCTACGAGGACGACGACCACGAGGAGCTCGGCGACATCACCGACGACACCGAGGCCTACTCGCTGATCCCGGGCCGGTTCTACATCAACCTCGAAGGCCGCGAGCCCCGCGGGAGCGTCCCCGAGAGCGAGTACGAGACCAAGCGCGACCAGCTCAAAGAGGCGCTCGAAGCCGTAGAGGGTCCCGACGGTCGGAAAGTCGTCGAGCGCGTGGTCGAGAAAGAAGACGCCTTCCACGGCGACCACGACGACATCGCGCCCGACCTCGTCGCAATCCCGAACTACGGCTTCGACCTCAAGGCCGGGTTCAAGGGCCACGAGGACGTGTTCGGTCAGGGCCCGCGCAACGGGATGCACAGCTTCGACAACGCGTCGCTGTTCGTCGACGACCCCGAAGCGACGGTTCGTGACGTCGATCTCTTCGACATCACCCCGACGATCCTCGACCTGCTCGAGGTCGAGTACGACGCCGCCGAGTTCGACGGCGCGAGCCTGGTCTGACCGAGGCGAGGCTCAGCCGTCGGCTCTGTGAGTTCGACGCCGTCGAAACGCGCGACCGAAGACGCCGGCCGCTAGATCAAATCGTCCAGCTCGTCGGTGCGGAACTGCTCGGCCGGGTCCTGTTTCGGTTCCTCGGCCCGCTTGCTCGCCTCTTTCGCGCGGTCGAGGAACGCCTCGATCCGATCCGAGCGCTCGACCCCGCCCAGCAGGATGAGCGACGCCAGTCGGCCGCTGTCGAGCGGGAAGTCCCCGCCCCGGACCTGCAGGCTCCCGGTCTCGTCTTCCATCCACTTGCGGGCGCGCTCGACGCCCTTCCGCGGGATCGCGTCCGGCTGGCCGGCGACCACCAGCAGTCCCGAGTCGGCCTCGACGGCGTTGGGCAGGCTGAGGTTGCTGAGGAGCGCCCGCCGGGTCGTGGAGGTGACGGTGTTGATGTTGGCCTCGGCGTCCTCGCCCGCCTCGGCGCTGGCGAACCCGAGCGTGGCGATGCCGCCCGACCGGAGAGTGTTGATGACCTCGCTGGAGTCGACGACGCTCTCGCCGACGCCCTCGACCGCCTCGCCCGAGGCGAACAGCAGGCCGACCCGCTGGGCGATGTTCTCGTTGATCTTGTCGAACGCCTCGCCGACGCTCTCGCCCGAGGTGTGCCACGCGTCGTTGTCGATGAGGAGGGTCGCATCGGCCTCCCGGACCAGCGTCATCAGCGACCGGCCGGCGTTGGCCTGATACATCGCGCCCTCGTCGCGGCCCGGCAACACGCCGAGGCCGTAGACCGGGATCTGGTAGACGCGGTTGAGTTCGCGGGCGAGCACCGGCGCGCCGCCCGATCCGGTGCCGCCGCCGAGGCCCGCGACGACGAATATCGCCTCGGCCTCGGCGGTGATGCGTCCGTCGAGCGCATCCATCACTTCGGTCGCGTCGCTCTGCATCACCTCCGCGCCGAGTTCGTTGTCGCCGCCGACCCCGTGGCCTTTCACCCGATCCTGTCCGATGAGCACCGTATCCAGATCGAGTTCGCGGAGGTCCGCCTTCGCGGAGTTGACCGCGAGGGCGCCCTTGACCGCGCCGAACCCCATCTTCCGGTCGTACTCGGCGAGCCGCTGGGTGAGTTTGCCCCCGGCCTGCCCGACACCAATCAGGACGACTTTCATGCACGGGGACTCGAATTGGAGGACAATCAACTTTCCGGCGCGCGGCGGCGTCCGCGCCGGGATCGAGGCGGTCGTCGGACGAACATTTAAGTATCGGAGCGGGACCACCCCGAGCCATGTCCGACCTCGAAACGCTCGACGAGCGACTCCGCGCGGTCGAGCGAGCGCTCACCGGCGAGGACCGCGACCTGACCGACCTCCGGACCGGCGCCGAACTCGCCGCCGAGACCGACGCGCTCGCCGATCGCCTCGACGAGGCCGAGAACCGACTCGACGAGCTCGACGCCGCCACGCAGGCGCTCAGAGGCTACGTCGGCAACGCACGGACCGTCAACGAGACGGTCGAGCGCCGGGCCGACGCGGCGCTGGCGAAGGCCGAGGCGCTCGAACGCGAACCGCCGACGGTCGAGCGCCCCGTCTGTGACTGCGAGCCCCGACGCGCCGGCGAGTGCGCCGACAGCGAGCGACCCGACCCCGATCGCAGTGGCGACGACGCGGGACTTCTCGCCCGGCTCGCGGAGGCGCTCGGGTGATACGGACGATGCTCTCGGTGACGCTGGCGGCGACGCTGGCGGCCGCGGCCGCCCCCGCGGTCGACGACGCTCGCACCGCCAGAACCGAGCGGCTCGTCGACGGCGAACTCGACCGCATCGAGGCGGCCGCCGAACGCCTCGTTCGCGAGGAGAGTCCCGCACCACCCGGCGCGCAAGGGCCGCGGCGCGCGCTGACCGTCTCGTTCCCGTCTGGGTCGGCGACCGCCGTCCCCGTCGCGTCGGTCGCGCTCGGGAGTCGGCTCGACGGCGCCGCGGCCGAACCGCCTTCGAACGCCGAGACCGACGCCAACGGTGTGGTGGCCGCCACGGTCGCGGGCGGCCGGCGGCGGGTCCGTCGGATCGGGGTCGAACTCCGGCCGGCCGAGTCGGTCGCCGACGGGGACGCGACCGCCGACCCACTGCTCCTCCGAGCGGGCACCCACCGGCTGGTGCTCCGGCTCGTCAACCTCGATGACCGCCCGGTCGTGCTCGTGACGCTGGCGTCCCGAGACGGCTCGTCGCTCCCCGACGGCAGACCTCCACGGAGCCGTGACGGCGGTTCGGCGCCGAAATGACACGAGGGCGCTATGTCCGCTGGAGACGATTTCACCGAAGCCAACAATTAACTCGGACGCGCCCTAAGTGCGGGTACCGCGGCGCCGTTGCACGGCCGGACTCTCACACAGGAGACACTGAATGGTCACAGACCGACAACTCCGACGCAGCAAGACGATACAGCAGCGAACTGGCAGAACCTTCCACTTCGCCACGCGACTCCTCCCCGAACGGGTGCGCAACCCGACCTACGTCCTCTACGCGTTCTTCCGCGTGGCCGACGAGGTCGTGGACGGCGCGACCGACCTGTCACCGGAGGAGGAACGCGAGCGACTGGAGCAACTGCGCGCCGAGGCGCAGGGCCGTCGTGAGACCGACGACCCCGTGCTCGCCGCGTTTCAGGAGATGCGCGAAGAGTACGACATCCCCGGCGACGAGATCGAGGAGTTCATCGACGCGATGGCGACCGACATCGACAAGAGTCGGTACGCGAACTACGAGGAACTGGAGTCGTACGTTCGCGGCTCGGCGGCCGCCGTCGGGGTGATGATGCAGGCGGTCATGGGCGTCGAGGAGCCCGACCGGGCGCGGCCCCACGCGGTCGCGCTGGGCGAGGCGTTCCAGCTGACGAACTTCCTGCGCGACGTGCGCGAGGACATCCGCGACCACGACCGCGTCTATCTCCCCGGGACGACCCGCGAGCGCCACGGCGTCACGGAGGCCCAGCTCCGGCGTTGCGACCCGGACGACGGCTTCCGAGCCACCATGGCCGAGGAGCTCCGACGCGCCGAGCGCAAGTACCGGGAGGGCGTGGCGGGCATCGAGTACCTTCCCGAAGACTGTCAGTTCGCGGTGCTTTTCGCCGCGGTACTGTACGCCGAGTACCACCGGCTCATCCGGGCGCGGGAGTTCGACGTGCTGACCTCGCCCCCGGAGCTGAGCGCGCCGCGCGCGGCGTGGCTCTGGGCGAAGACCCGGTGGCACTGGCAGTGGTCCGACGACCCCGAGACGGTGTTCCGCCGAGTCAGCGCCGTCCCCGACGGCGACGGCTCGCCCGGCGGCGCCGACGTTCCCGGCGGAACGCCCCAGTTCGAGTAGGGAGTCGTCGCACCGCTGTCGATCCGCTCTTCCGGTGTGTCCCCCACTATAGCGATCCGTGGAGCGGCGCCCACACGTTCGAACTACCCGGGACTGCCCCGGCCGAACACCGCGAAGTCGAAGCGGTCGGCCCGAATCAGCCCGGCGGCCAGCGCGGCCGCCAGCCCGACCGCGACCCAGTTGCCGAAGTAGGCGTTGGTCGCGCCCCACAGGACCACGAAGCTCACGAAGTCGTCGAGCGCGAACTCGCAGTCGGCGAGTCGGGCGGCCAGCGCGTCGGCGTCGAAGGCGTACTCGATCGCGGTGACGGCCACGAATCCGCTCAGCACCCACCCGACGTAGTTCGAGACCGGGACCCCGTAGTACGGGCCGCCGCCGTAGGTCCAGAAGCCGATCGCGACCGCCGCGGGGTCGAGCACGAGGTCGACGACCAGCACGACCGCCAGCGACGCGCCGATCCGGCCGACGGTCGACAGCCGCGGGGCCAGCAGTCCCACCAGCAGGTAGCTGTTGAGCACCAGCGGGAGGAAAAAGACCGGCAGTCCCACCGGCACGCCCGCGATCATCGGTCCCAGTTCGGTCTGGTAGTGGAACTCGCCGTAGGGCCAGCCGGTCGTCACGCCGACGAACTCGATGAGGTAGCTGTAGGCGGTCACCGCGACCAGGCCGGCGGCCGCCCGCCGGTCGACCAGCGGGGCGAGCGCGGCCGCCAGCGGGAGCCGCATCACGAGCGTCCCGAAAAGCACCGCCAGCGGGTTCATCGCGAGCCAGTCCGGGAGCAGTCCCTCGTGGCTCGTGACGAACAGCGCGGCGCCGACGACCGGGAACACCACCGCGATCGTGAAGCGGTTGTCCAGCACGACCTCGGCGAGCGTCGCCTCGACGGCGTCTCTACGCACGCACGACCCCCCAGAGGCCCCCGAGGGTCAGCACCATCCCGACGAGGCCGTTGATCGCCGGGAACCACCAGTACGCCCGGGCGACGTCGACGTCGGTCTCGGCGACGCCGACCGCGAGCGCGGGATACACCGCGAGCAACGCCCCCGCCCAGAGGTCAATCGCGCCGAAGGCGCCGGCCGCGAGGAGCCAGCACCCCGCACAGTACGCCAGCGTGGCTCGCTCGCCCAGCAGCGTCGCGGTCGTCCGGATACCGGCCCGACGGTCGGGCTCGATGTCGGGCACCGCCGAGAAGGTGTGCATCGCCATCGCCCAGAGCCAGCCGCCGGCCAGCGCGAGCACCGGGGGCTGGCGGCCCGCGACCGCGGCGAACGCCGCCGCGCCCGGCAGGACGTACAGCCCGTTCGAGACCGAGTCCAACAGCGGCGTCGTCTTGAATCGGAGCGGCGGGGCGCTGTACGCGAACCCGAGCGCGAGGAACCCGGCGACCCAGACCGAGGCCCCGAGCGGGAGGACGGCGACCAGCGCCGCGCCCGCGACCCCGCAGACCGCGACGACCGCGCCGACCGCGAGCCCGCCGCGATACCGGGCTTCGCGGTTCTCTTTTTTGGGATTTGTCTCGTCGATCTCGGCGTCGAAGGCGTCGTTGACCCCGTAGAGGTAGACGTTTGCGGGGACGAGGAAGTACGCGAACAGCGCGACCGCCTCCGGCGCGAACAGGTCGGCGGTCGTCGACGCGCCGAACGCGACCCCGACGACCACCGGTCCCGCCAGATAGAACCAAAAGCGGGGCCGCGAGAGCACCAGCAGGTACCGGAGCATGCTACTCGCCGCGGTCCTCCAGCACCGCGTCGGCGGTGTGCTGGCCGCCGATCAGACACATCGGCACCCCGATGCCGGGCGTGGTGTACGACCCGGTGAAGTAGAGCCCGTCGACCTCCGACGAGCGGCGACTCGGCCGGAGCGGGCCGGTCTGGCGGAGGGTGTGAGCGAGCCCGAGCGCGGTGCCCGCCCGGCTGTTGTACCGGTCGGTGAACTCGGAGACGGAGAAGCGCTCTTCGACCACGATGCGATCCCGGAGGTCGACGCCCGTGTTCTCGGCGATGTCCTCGAGCACGAGGTCGCGGTAGCGCTCGCGGGTCTCGGCGTCGTCGTCGAGCCCGGGCGCGATCGGTACCAGCGCGAACAGGTTGCTGTGGCCCTCCGGGGCGACGGTCTCGTCGGTCTCGCTGGGCACGCAGAGGTAGTAGGCCGGGTCGTCGGGCCACGCCGGCTCGTCGAAGATCTGCTCGAAGTGCTCGTGCCAGTCGGTCGGGAGCACGAGGGTGTGGTGTTCGAGGGAGTCGACCGATCCCTCGACGCCGAGATACAGCAGGAACGCGGAGGGCGCGTACGTCCGGGAGTCCCAGTAGTCCTCGTCGTACTGGCGGCGCTCGGGGGCCAGAAGCTCCTGTTCGGTGTGGGCGTAGTCGGCGTCGCTCACCACGAAGTCCGCCCGGAGGAACCCCTCGTCGGTCTCGACTTCGAAGTCGCCCGCCGACCCCTCGATCGCCTCGACCGGACTCCCGGTCCGGTACTCGACGCCAAGCTCCGAGCCGAGGTCGACGATGCCGTCGACCACGCCGCCCAGTCCGTCCTCGGGGTAGTGGACGCCGAGGTTGAAGTCGACGTGGCTCATCAGGTTGTAGAGCGCGGGCGTGTTGCTCGGCGACCCGCCGAGGAACACGAGCGTGTACTGCATGATCTGGCGGAGCTTCGGGTGGTCGAAGTAGTCGGCGACGTGGTCCTGCATCGACCCGAGGAACGTCAGACCGCGGGCGTGGCGGACCACGTCCCAGTCGACGTAGTCCCGGAACCGGGGCCGGTCGGTGTAGACGAAGTGCTCCATCCCGATCTCGTAGGTCTCCTCGGCCTCCGCGAGGTAGGCGTCGAGGGCCGCCCCGGCGCCGTCCTCGTACTCCTCGAAGATCGCTTTGGTCTCCTCCCGGTCGGCCGAGACCGTCACCTCGTCGCCGTCCTTGAAGAAGATCTTGTAGTGGGGGTCGAGATGCTCCAGCCCGTAGTAGTCCTCGGGCTCGCGGCCGAAGTGGCCGAAGAACCGCTCGAACACGTCGGGCATCAGGTACCACGACGGCCCCATGTCGAACCGGAAGCCGTCGCGCTCCAGAACGCTCGCGCGGCCGCCCAACTGGTCGTTTCGCTCCACGACTGTCACGTCGGCGCCGGCGTCGGCGAGATAACACGCCGTCGAGAGGCCGCCGAAGCCGCCACCGACGATCGCGACCGACCTGTCCGCGAGTTGCATACTCGGATCTGGGGACGCGACCGACATAAAACGATGCGGAGACGCGCTCGGCCGACGGCCGGCGCGGTCGTTCCGACCGTCCACCGATACACTTATTATCGGCTCGGCGACCGTTCGAAACAGAGAGCCATGAACGCCCCGAAGTTCGCCCTCCTGCTCGGCGTGGGTCTGCTGTCTTTTCTGTTCGTGACGGCGCTCTACGTCGTCTGGACCCGGATCGTCGGGCTCGATCCCACCCTCGCCAAGCGCTGTGTGGCGCTGTCTGACGTCTGGCGGTCGGCGCTCGCGGCGGTCTCGGGCGTGGCGCTCGGGACGTTGAGCCTCGCGGCGCCCTCCGTCCGGACGGGCGTCGCGGTCATGGTGTTGCTGGCCGCGAGCACGTTCGCCGCGCTGTTGGTGTTCGAGTTGGTCCAGCAACGACGCGCGGTCGCGGGGTGACGCCGAACATCGCGTCCGGCGTCGCGTCGAACCCCTGATCGCGGGCGCCCGGCACCGACTCCCACCGGGGTGGGCGCTCAGGCTCGCTTCTGGATCTCCTCGCGGAGCACCTCGCTCACGAGGTCGCCGTCGGCCTTCCCGCCGAGCGCGCCCATCGCTTCGCCCATCAGCCCGGAGAACGCCTGCATCCCCTCTTGTTCGACCTGCCCCTCGTTTCGCTCGACGACCTCGACGACGGCGCCCCGGACCTCATCTTCGCCCGCGCTCCCGAGTCCCTCCGCCTCGACGGCCTCGGCGGCACTGCGCTCGGGACGCTCGGCGAGCGCGGTCAGCACCGCGCCGACGTTGCCCTTCGCGGTCTCGCCGTCGGCGACCAGTTCGAGCGTCTCCAGCAGGTGGTCGTCGGTGAGGTTCTCGACCGCAACGCCGTCCCGGCGGAGTTCGGTGACCGTGCTCTCGAGGGTGCCGGCCGCGAGCGTGGGGTCGACCCCCGCCTCGACCGCGGTCTCGAACAGCGCCATTCGCTCGCCGTACGCCACCTGCTCGGCGAGTCCGGCGTCGAGACCGTACTCGTCCCGATAGCGCTCGACCTTCTCGGTCAGAAGCTCCGGGGGTTCGACCTCACTGGGGTCGGGGTCGACCGGCGGCACGTCGGTCTCGGGGTACATCCGGGCCGCACCCGGCAGGGGCCGGAGGTAGCGAGTGGTGCCGTCCTCGTTGGCGCCCCGGGTCTCCTCGGGGACGCCCTCCAGCGCGGTCTCGGCCCGGTCGGCCGCCGCCTCGATCGCGGCCTCGGCGGTCTCGGGGTCGGCCGCGACGATGGCGACCGCGTCCGTCTCGCCGGCGCCGACCGCCTCGCGGAGCGACTCGACCTCCGCCTCGGTGACGCCGTAGGCGGGCAGTTCGTCGGTGTGGAAGATGCCGCCGGCGCCGTGGCGCTTGGCGTGGTCCGACAGTTCGGTGCCGAGCCGGCGGTCGGGCTGGAGTTCCGCCCCGACGAGGCCGTCGAAGCCGTACAGCGCTACCGCGGTAACCGTGCCGCCCGAACTGAGCGCGCCGTCGATGACTCCCGAGTCCGTGTCCTCGAACACGTCGGTCACGTCGGCGACGTCGCCCACTTCGGCGTCGCGCTCGCGGAGTTCGTCGCGGACTTCGAGCAGTCGGACCTGCCGGTGGACCTCGTTTTCGACGAGGTCGTCGATGTCGTCGAGGCTCTGGACGCCCTTGACCTCGACCCGTGCGCCCTCCGCGATGGAGATGTTGACGTCCTGTCGGATGGTGCCGAGCCCGCGCTTTACCTTCCCGGTCGAGCGCAGGAGCATGCCGATGGTCTCGGCGGCCTCGCGGGCCTGCTCGGGCGAACGGATGTCGGGCTTGGTGCCGATCTCGACCAGCGGGATGCCGAGCCGGTCGAGCGAGTACCGCACCCCGTCGTCGGTCTCCTCGACGCGCTGGGCGCTCTCCTCTTCGAGCATCAGGTCCTCGATCCCCACCGGGCCGTCGTCGGTCTCGATCTCGCCGTCGGTCGCCATCAGGGTCGAGCGCTGGAACCCCGAGGTGTTCGAGCCGTCGACCACGATCTTGCGCATGACGTGGGCCTGATCGACCGGGTCCATGTCGAGCAGTTGGGCGATTTCGAGGACGACCTCCTGGGCCTCCCCGTCGAGCCGGTGGGGCGGCTCGTCGTCCTCCTCGACGAGGCAAGTGGTGTCGTACGCGAGGTACTCGAACTCGCGGTCGACCTGGCTCTCCTCTAGGGCGGCCTCGTCGAGTTCGCCCAGTTCGCTCTTGGTCGGGTGGAGGTACCGGCTGAACTGACGCTCGGACTCCTCGGGCTCGCGGAGCGCGGTCGGACAGTTACAGAACAGCTTCGTCTCGGTGTCGAGTTGCTGGTGTATCTCCAGCCCCGCGACGAGGCCGAGATCCTCGTAGTCGTACTCGGTCATTACACGCCACTCCGAGCGCGAGGAGTAAAAAACCGTTCAGTCTCGGCCGGCGGGGTCGCGTCGGCGACTCGGGCGTCCGCGAGGTTTATATCAGCCGTGCGTTAACTTCCGGGCATGGCATCCGAGCGCGACGGACCCGACCCGAACGAGGGGGTCCACGTCCGTCGGCTCGACGTGGTCGACACGCTCCGGTGGTCGTGGTACGCGCTCGGCGACCACCTCGAACTCGCGGCGGTCGCGTTCGCCGTCCAGCTCGTTGGGCTCGGCGCGTCGCTCGGGGTGACCTACGAGTCGCCGACCGACCCGCCGACGGTCGCCGACTGGGCGTGGCCGGCGTCCCTCGCCTTCGCGGTCGGGCTGGTCGTCGTCTGGGGCGTCTGCTATCTGACCGCGGCGGACGCGGTCGCCGAGCGAACGAGCCCGCTCGCCGAGCGACTCGTCGGGGCCACGAAGCGAGTGCCCGCGGTAATCGGGGCCTCCCTGCTGTTGTGGCCGCTGGTCTCGATCGGCTTCGCGCTGTTCGTGCTCCCGGGGCTGTATCTCGTCCACCGGCTCGTGCTGGCGTATCCGGCCTGCGTGATCGACGGGCGGGGGCCGCTCGCGAGCCTCAGATCGAGCTGGGCGGTCGCCGGCGGGGGCGTCTGGAAGATCGTCGGCGTCTCGCTGGTCTCCGTCGCGCTCACCTCGGTGTCCGTGGTCGTCTCGAGGACGATCGGGGCGGTGTCGGGACCGGCCGCCCTCGCGCTCAGTACGGGCGTCTCGTCGGCACTGCTCGCGCTGTTCGGACTCGCGGTCGGCCACCTCTACCTCGAAGCCAGCCGGAACGCCTGATCAGCGCCGTCCGGTCCGCTCGGTCCAGCGCTCGCCGAGCCGCTCGTGGAGTCGCCGCCCGACCAGCTCTCGGAGCCGCCGGGCGTCGGTCCGGTCGAGGTCGACCGCGCTGGCCTCCCGGCCGCCGAACCCGGCCGAACTCGCGGTGTCGATCACGACCGTCGCGAGCCGGCGGCGGCGCTGGAAGATGGTCCGGGTCTCGATCACGGTCTGGACCCGATCGTAGGCCACGATCTTCGTGGTGCGCTGCCAGAAGCCGTTGCGGGTCACGACGTGGCGGTCGGCCCGGGCGTACCCGCGATTCGCCCACTTCAGCTGGGCCGCGACGGGGGTGAGAACGACGAGCGCGAGCGGCGCGTACCAGAGGTCGGGGCGGCCGGCCAGCGCCCGGGCGCCCAAGAGGAGTCCCGCGACGCCCGCCAGCGCGAGCGTGTACCGGGCGACGTAGCGCGTCCGGGCGCGCTTGGGCGGGCGCTCGAATTCGGGCGGATCGAACGGCTCGACCTCCCGCGCCAGATCGAGGACGCGCTCGCGGGTCGCGAGCGGCACCGCGGCCTCCGACCCGCCAGACGGCGTCTGGCCCGGCGCGTACCCCGCGGTCTCGACCGCGAGCGCGGCGTACCCGAACCGCCGCATCAGGACGTTCTCGCGCACGGTCACCGTCTGGACCTTCTCCAGCGGGATCGAGCCGTCGTAGCGCTGGACCAGCCCCCGCTCGTACCGGAGCTCCTCGCCCACCTGCGAGAGCCGGAAGCCGTAGTAGCGCGCGAAGGTGAACACCGCACTGATCGCCCAGAGCCCGACCGCGAGCAGGCCGACGATCACGATGCCCCCGAGAAAAGCGAGGTCGGCGATGCCGGGGACGAACGGGAACGCGACCGGCCCGAACGCCAGCACCGAGACGTACCGCAGGTCGAACGAAAGGAGACTCAGCGCGACGAGTTCGGGCATCGAGAGCTCGAACAGCGTCTCCTCGGGGTCGTCGGGGCGGCCGACCGACTCACCGGCGTCGGTCGCGGCCCCGCCGCGTTTCAGCCGCTGGATCTCGCGCTGGAGGCGCTTTGCCTCGTCGTAGCCGACGTACCGCAGGCTCGCCTCGGTCTCGCCGCCGCCGGCGGTTTCGAGATCGAGCGCCGCGAGCCCGAGCGCGCGCTGGATCACGTTTCGCGAGATGTCGACGTTCTGGACCCGACGGAGCGGAATCTCGCGGTGGCGTCGCGAGACGACCCCGGAGGCGAGGTCGAGCCCGTCGTCGGTGAGTTCGTAGTCGAACCGCCGGTAGTAGGCGACCTCCCAGCCCGCGGTGACGAGCACGCCCAAGATTGCGAGCCCGACCAGCGCGGGGCCGATCAGATCGGGGATCGCGCCGGTGCCCGACAGCGTGATCCCGAGGAACACCACCGAGGTGCCGACGCTGATCCCCCGCGAGATCGCACGGTACGGGACCGAGAGCGGGTGGAGTTTCATACCGCGTCGAAGTCGCCTTCGCTCTCGATGGCGAGGCGGCGGAGTCGCTCCTGGAGGGCGTCGGCCCGGTCGGGGGTCAGCCCCGGAATCGTCACGTCCGCGCCCCGCGAGCCCGCGGTGTAGACGACCACGCTCGACAGCCCGGCCGCCCGTTCGATGGGGCCCCGCTGGGTGTCGACGTGCTGGACCCGAACGAACGGGACCACCGTGTGGACGCGGGTGAGAACGCCCCGTTCGAGGTAGAGGTCGTCGTCGCGCACCTCGAAGGCCCAGACCCGGTACTTGACCAGGACGTAGCCGACGCCGACGCCGAGGACGGCGACCGCGGCGACGACCGCGATCCACGCGCCGACGCCGAGCGCGAACCGGTCGGCGACGCCGACGCCGACCCCGAGGACCGCGGCGGTCACGAGCACGCCGACGCCCCAGACCAGTCGGATGCGCGGGTTCAGCGTTTCCATGTCGCGTGGAACTACCTCCTGCCCGATAAGTTCACTCATCCGGCGGGCGAGCAGGCCATCATCCGCCGACGGCGTCGGCGATTCGCCGGCGGACGGCCTCGGCGGTCCCGGCGTCCTCGTCGCGCTCGTCCAGTTCGAAGGCGGCGAGGGCGTCTCTCGCGGCGTCGGCGCCCGCCCGCGAGAGGGTGACCTCGGCCGTGTCGTCGGGGTCGAGTGGCCCATCCTCGTCGAGCCACTCGCCGGGGGACCACTCGTCGTCGGCCGTCTCGCCCCCATCGCCGGTGCGGTACTGATCGAACTCGAACGCGGCCGCGAGCCGGTCTTGAACCTCCTGAAGCCGGCGGCCCCGGTCGTCGGAGGCGGTCATCTCCTCGTCGGCCAGCGCGGCGACGACCACCCGGGCCTCGCCCCGCGTCAGATCGACCGTAACCGTGTCGGTGTTCTCGGCCATGCCAACGACAGACGGGCCCGGCAGTGAAACGGTTGACGGGCGGACCGATCGGCCGGTGGGCCGAGCGCCGATCAGTCGTCGCCGAGGATCCCGCGGTGGGTCATCGCTTCGGGGTCGATGACCTCGGCGGCCTCGTCCTCGCTGAGATACCCCTTCTCGACGACGACCTCTCGGACCGTCTTGCCCTCCTTGAGCGCGGCCTTGGCGGCCTCGCTGGCCTTGTCGTAGCCGATGTGGGGGTTGAGCGCGGTCGCGAGCGCCATGCTCTGTTCGACCTGGTCCTCGCAGTGGGCCTCGTTTGCCTCCAGCTTGCGGACGAACTTCTCGCCGAACACCTCCGCGGAGTTGGCGAGGAGTTCGGCCGACTGGAGGAAGTTGTGCGCGAGCACCGGCTTGTAGAGGTTGAGGTCGATCTGGCCCTCGGCGGCGCCCGCGCTCACCGCGGCGTCGTTGCCCACGACCTGCTTGTGGACCTGATTGACCGCCTCGGCGACCACGGGGTTGATCTTGCCGGGCATGATCGAGCTCCCGGGCTGGTTCTCGGGCTGTTCGAGTTCGCCGAGCCCGTTGCGCGGGCCGGAGGCGAGCAGCCGGAGGTCGTTGGCGATCTTGTTGAGCGAGCCCGCGACCGTCCGGAGCGCGCCGTGGGCCTCGCTCATCGCGTCGTGGGCGGCCTGGGCCTCGAAGTGGTTGTCGGCCTCGCGGAACTCGACGCCGGTCTCCTCGGAGATGTACTCGGCGGCCGTCTCGGGGAACTCCGGATGGGTGTTCAGCCCAGTGCCGACCGCGGTCCCGCCCAGCGCGAGCTCCGAGAGGTGCTCGCGGATGCGGTCGAGTCGGCCGAGTCCCTTCTCGACCTGCGTGCGGTAGCCCGAGAACTCCTGGCCGAGCCGGATCGGCGTCGCGTCCTGGAGGTGGGTCCGGCCGGTCTTGACGACGCCGTCGAACTCGGCCTCTTTGGCTTCGAGGGCCTCGCGCAGCGAGTCGAGCGCGGGCAGGAGATCTTTCTCGACGGCCTCCAGCGACGCGACGTGCATCGCGGTCGGGATCACGTCGTTGCTCGACTGGCCGTAGTTGACGTGGTCGTTGGGGTGGATCTCTCGGGTGCCCAGGTCGCCGCCGTAGATCTCGGTCGCGCGGTTGGCGATGACCTCGTTGGCGTTCATGTTCGAGGAGGTCCCCGAGCCGGTCTGGAACACGTCGACCGGGAACTGGTCGTCGTGGTCGCCCGCGATGACCTCGTCGGCGGCCTCGACGATGGCGTCGGCCTTGTCGTCGGGGATCTGTTCGAGGTCGCGGTTCGCCTGCGCGGCCGCTTTCTTGACGACGCCGAGCGCGCGGACGAATCGCCGCCCGAACGTGATGCCCGAGACGGGGAAGTTCTCCAGCGCGCGCTGTGTCTGGGCGCCCCAGTAGGCGTCCGCGGGCACCTGCATCTCTCCGAGGCTGTCCGATTCGGTCCGGTAGCTCTCCTCGTCGGTCATACGTTCGGCTCAAGGAGGGGCCGGGCGTAAAAGCCACCGGAACGCCGCCGGAGCGACCGGCGACCCCGGCGGGAGCTGTAGGAGCGAGTGACACTTTACTCGATTCTGCATTAATTTCAACAACGTTTAAGTGGCTGGTAGCCTCTTCTCAGTGTTAGGTCACAGATAGTATGACAGGCACCAACGATGACACCGACGTTTCGCGACGACACTACCTGAAGGCGGCCGGAGCGGGGACCCTCGGAGTCACCGGACTGGCCGGCTGTATGGGCGGCGACAGCGGTCAGGACGAAACGACCACGGCGGGCGAGGAGACGACCGAGAGCGACGCGACCGAGGAGACGACGACCGGGGGCGACTCCTCGACGGACTACAACACGCTCGAAGTCCAGCACTGGTGGACCGGCGGCGACGGCGAACCCGCGATCAAGGCGCTGTTCGAAGGCTTCGCCGAAGCGTATCCCGACATCGAGGTCAAGCAGAACCCGGTCTCTGGGGGCGCGGGCCAGAACCTCGAGACGGTCATCAAAAAGCGCGTGCTCAACGACAACCCGCCGAGCTCGTGGCAGGCGTGGCCCGGCGCGAACCTCCAGCCGTACATCGAGGCCGACAAGCTCGAAGACATCGGCGAGTCGGTGTGGGGCCAGAACGGGATGAAGGAAAACTACCTCGAGGGCCCGAAAGAGGCGGCTCGCCCCGACGGCACCTTCGTGACCGTTCCGCTGAACATCCACCGGATCAACAACCTGTTCTACAACGTCTCGGTCGTCGAGGAGGCTGGCGTCGACCCCGCCTCGATCGAGACGCCGGGCGACCTCGTCGACGCGATGGAGACCGTCGAGTCCGAGACCGACGCGGTCGGGATGGCCCACCAGACGTCGTCTGCGTGGTCGACCACCCAACTGTGGGCGACCGTACTGCTCGGCGAGACCGACGTCGAGACGTACAACGCGTTCGCGGAGGGCGAGGTCGCCGCCAACGAAGAGGCGGTCACCAGCTCGCTTCAGACGGTCGTCGACTACACCGACTACCTCAACGAGGACGCCGGCTCGGTGAGCTGGACCGAGGCCAACCAGAAGATCCTCAACGACGAGGCCGCGTTCTTCCACCAGGGCGACTGGGCGGCCGGGATGTACCGCAACCAGGACGGCTTCGAGTTCGAGGACGACTGGGACCACGTTCCGTTCCCCGGGACCGAGGGCGTCTACGCGCTCAACATGGACTCGTTCCCGTTCCCGACGAACAACCCCTCGCCCGAGGCGACCGCGAAGTTCCTGCAGTACGTCGGCTCGGTCGACGCCCAAGAGCGGTTCAACCCCCTGAAGGGGTCGATCCCGCCCCGGACCGACGTGCCGAGCGACGAGTTCGGGCCGTTCCTCACCCGACAGATGGACGACTTCCAGAACTCCGACTCGCAGGTCCAGTCGATCGAGCACGGGCTCGCGGTCCCGCCGAACCCCAAGAGCAACATCAGCGACGCGATGGCGGGGTTCATCTCGAACTGGAACGTCGACAAGACCTACGGCCAGCTCGAACAGGCGTTCAACTGACGCGGCCCCACCTTTCGTTTTCACATGCAACGACTCACAGACGTACTCCGACGACTCCGCCCCGGCGCGGGCGGGTCCGTACGCGGTTCGGGAGCCGGCGGCGAAGGCGAACCCGGACAGACGGCGTCCGGCGACGGATCGGACGCCGGCGACGAGCGCCTCCGCGCGGACGGCGGGGTCGCCGCGGCCGAGGAGACGGGGGGCCGACGGTCGCTTCTTTCGAGCGACTTCGTCCAGTCGATCCCCTTCTGGCTGCCGCCGTTCTTGCTGATGGGGTTTTTCGTCTACGGCGCCATCGGCTGGAACTTCGTGATCTCGCTGACCGACTTCAGCGGGCTCGTCCTACCGGAGTACGACGTTTCGAACTTCGACCTCGACATGTATCGGCAGGCGTTGAACGACCCCACGTTCTGGACCGCGGCCCAGAACACGCTGGTCCTGCTGGTGGTGTTCACCGCGCTGTGTCTGGTGTTCGGGTTGCTCCTCGCCATCCTCGTCGATCAGGGGATCCGGTTCGAGAACACGTTCCGGACGATCTACCTGCTCCCGATGAGCCTCTCGTTCGTGGTGACCGCGAAGTTCTGGGCGTGGATGTACAACCCGGAGATCGGGATGATCAACGTCACGCTCAGCCAGCTGGGGCTGGACGTTCTGACGCTCCAGTGGATCTCGAACCCCGACACCAAGCTGGCGGCGGTCATCTTCGCGCTCATCTGGCAGTTCTCGGGGTACGCGATGGTCGTGTACCTCGCGGGCCTGCGAGCGATCCCGGACGACCACTACGAGGCCGCGCGGGTCGACGGCGCGAGCACGCTCAAGATGTACTGGCGGGTGATCCTCCCCCAGCTCAGAGCCTCGACCATGAGCGCCGCGGTGGTGCTGATGGTGTTCGCGCTGAAGGCGTTCGACTTCCTCTACGTGATGTTCGGCAACAACCCCGGCCCGGCCGCCGACATCCTCGCGACGATGATGTTCCGGGAGGCGTTCGGGTCGAACCAGTGGGCGTACGGGTCGGCCATCGCCATCGTGCTGTTCGCGATGGCGCTCGCGGTCGTCGCGCCGTACCTCTACGCCGAGTACAGACGAGGTGAACTATGAGCAGTCCACCGGCCGGTCCGACGCCCGAATCGAACACGCGACGCGAGCGACTCGCCCGCGCCGCGCGAAACGCCGACCGAACGCGGATCGCGCTGTACGCGGTGCTAGGGGCGCTCGTCGGCTTCTACCTTGCGCCGCTCGAAGCGGGGCTGATGACCGCGTTCAAGACGACCGACGCGTTCAACCGGAGCGTGCCGTTCCTCCCGCCGATAGCGGAGGGGTTCACCCTCGAACCGTGGCGGGTCGCGTTCCGAGAGCTGTGGAACGGCCTGATAAACAGCCTGCTGTTGGCGGTGCCGGCGACGGTGCTGTCGGCTGGGCTCGGGAGCATCGCGGCCTACGGCCTGACGACGATCGACTGGAAGTACCAGATGCCGATCGTCGCGCTGTTCGTGGCTGGGATCTTCATCCCGTATCAGGCGGTGTTGGTGCCCCTCTCGCGGCTGTTCGCCATCGTGGACACCCAGTCGCTGCTGTCGGTGCTGTGGGGTCTGCCGCTGATGGAGGAACACTACGCGTCGATCCTCAACCTCATCGTGACTCACGTCGCGTACGGCATCCCGATCACGTTCCTGTTGTTCCGGGCGTACTACCAGTCGTTCTCGAACGAGATGATCGAGGCCGCGAAACTCGACGGCGCGAGCGTGTTCAGCATCTACCGCAACATCGTGCTCCCGCTGTCGAAGCCGATGTTTGCGGTCACGCTCATCTATCAGTTCACCCAGATCTGGAACGACCTGCTGTTCGCGCTGGTCATCCTGCCGTCGGGCGGCGGCGCCGCCGCGCCGGTGACCGTCGCGCTCAACGCCCTGTCTGGCGGCATCGTCCAGTCGTTCAACACCCAGATGGCGGGCGCGTTCGTCGCGGCGCTCCCGACGCTCATCGTCTACGTGCTGTTCGGCGAACAGTTCGCGAAAGGAGTCGCTTCCTAACCATGAGGAACCATTACCCACCCCGATCACGGAGGAACAGCCGATGGCCGAACTGACCCTCGACGGAGTCACGAAGTGGTTCGACGACGGCGGCGACCGCATCGTCGCGGTCGACGACGCCGACGTCGAGATCGAAGACGGGGAGTTTCTCGTCCTCGTGGGACCGTCCGGCTGCGGGAAATCGACCACGCTCCGGATGGTCGCCGGGCTCGAAACCGTCTCGCAGGGCGACATCCGGCTCGGCGACCACTCGATCACCGACGAGCCCCCGACGACCCGGGACATCGCGATGGTGTTCCAGAGCTACGCGCTGTACCCCCACATGACCGTCCGGGAGAACATGAGCTTCGGGCTCGAAGAGTCGACCGACATGCCCGACGACGAGATCCGCTCGCGGGTCGCCGAGACCGCCGAGATGATGGGCATCGCCGACCTGCTTGACCGCAAACCTCGCGAGCTGTCGGGCGGCCAGCAACAGCGGGTCGCGCTCGGACGGGCCATCGTCCGGGACCCGGAAGTGTTCCTGATGGACGAGCCCCTCTCGAACCTCGACGCGAAGCTCCGGGCCCAGATGCGCACCGAGCTCCAGCGCATCCAGGAGGACCTCGACGTGACGACGATGTACGTCACCCACGACCAGACCGAGGCGATGACGATGGGCGACCGGATCGCGATTCTCGACGACGGCCGGCTCCAGCAGGTCGGCACCCCGCTGGAGTGTTACCACGAGCCGGCGAACCAGTTCGTCGCCGGGTTCATCGGCGAGCCGTCGATGAACTTCCTCGACGTCGAACTCGCCGGCGGGAGCCTGGTCGGCGACGCCTTCGAGTACCCCCTCTCCGAGGAGACGCTCGCGGATCTGGAGGGCCACGACAGTCTCGTGGTCGGAATCCGACCCGAGGACATCGAACTCGACGGCGCGGCCGACGCGTCCCACAGCTACCCCACGACCGTCGACGTGGTCGAACCGATGGGCAACGAGAACAACGTCTATCTCACCTTCGACGACGACGCGTCGGCCCAGACCGTCGTGGTCACCGTCTCGGGCATGCGGAAGGTCGA
Source organism: Halorussus marinus (assembly GCF_004765795.1). GTDB lineage: Archaea > Halobacteriota > Halobacteria > Halobacteriales > Haladaptataceae > Halorussus > Halorussus marinus. The sequence goes on along the minus strand of NZ_SBIV01000001.1, from coordinate 124,830 downwards.
CGCCGGCCAGCAGGTCGCGGCGCGGATCCCCGAGGAGGCGATCCACGTCTTCGACCGAGAAACCGGACGGGCGCTCCACAACCGCACGCTCGATCGGGCCGAGGTCACCGAGCCGAACGTCTGAGCGCCCGGCGAGCAGTCTTTCTCCGCCGGTCGGCGAAATGAGTCCGGCCGCTCGCGAGGTATGAAGCAACCTTCTACGCCACTAATCTACGCACAGTCAGCATTTAATCAAAGATTTTATACCGGTAAGATAGCAACGTGCGGTCGGATGACAGATTGTAGCAGGCAAACGCTTCTCACGGCGGCGAGCGCTATCACGGCGCGGGCCACCTCGACCTCCGGCGACTCGTCCGTCGGGCCCGGTGAACGGCGCGCCGATCAGTCGTCTCTGGCCTCGTACTCCTCGGGCGTGTAGGTCTTCAGCTCTACCGCGTGGATGTCGGTGGTCATGTGCTGGCCCAGCGCGTCGTAGACCATCTCGTGTTGGTCGACCAGCGACTCGCCCTCGAAGGCGGGCGAGACGACGGTGGCCGCGAGGTGGTCGTCGTCGTCGACGCCCCGCGGGCGCGTGACGGTGGCCTCGGCGCCGTCGAGGTTCGATTCGATGAGTCGCTGTACGTCCGCGGCGTCCATGGGCGCGTCTTCGTCGTCCTTCATGTGAGTGGCCGTGAGTACGGAGTCCCGGCTGAAAGGCGTATGGATACCGCACCGGCGCGGACGCCGACCGGAGTCGGGGCCGGGCCACCGTCGCGTTCGACGGATTGCGAGCGTCTGACGCAACGTTTACTTGATGGCGTGCGATGGCCCGCACATGACGAGTCTCGCGGAGGCCTACGAGGAGAACGTCGGCGAGGTGGGGAGCCTCCGGCGACTCTATCTCGGCGTCGGGCTGTTCGTCGTGGGCGCCCTGCTGGTCGTCGTCGGCATCGTCGTCTCGACGACCGGCGTCCACGCCGCGCTCGGACTGGAGTGGTGGCAGGGCCGGGAGGTCGCGGGCGTCCTCGCGGGACTGGGCGTCCCGTCGGTGTTCGTCGGCGTGTTCACCGTCCTGCCCGCGAGCCAGCGCGTCCGGGCCGCGGCCGCCATCGGCGCGGGCGTGGCGGTGCTCGGGGTCGCGCTGTTCGCCCACGCCTACCCCTACATGTGGGCGGGCGCGGGCAACGGCGCCGACCTCACCGCGCAGGTCGCCGCGACGTACTTTTTCGGCGTCCTGGTGACGTGCTGGTGTCTGTTCGTCGCGGTCGCCAACTTCAAGACGCGCAACGACCCCGGCGGGACGGTCACCCTCGAAATCTCGCGGGAAGGGGAGGTCCGGACCGTCGAGGTCGACCGCGAGGACCTCGAAGAGTTCGACGACCTCGACGACCTCAGCGCGGTTCGGACCCAGCTCGCCGGGGCCGACCGTGCGGACGGTGCCGACGACCGGCCCGCCGAGACCGGACTCGGCGGCGTCGGCTTCTTCGGCGACGCGCCCGACGGCGAGACGCCCACCCAGACGAACCGGGGCGGGACGGCGGGCCGCGGCGGCGAGCAGACGCTCGGTCTGGGGGCGTCGTCGGACCCCCAGTCCGACGGCGGGACCGCCGCCAACGACATCCGGTCGCCGCTCGACGGCGCGCCGACCGACCGGCCCGACCGGACCACCGACACCTACTGTGGCAACTGCCGGCACTTCGAGTACGTCCGGACCAACGACGGGATGGTGCCCCGCTGTGGCTACTACGGCCGGACGATGGAGGACATGGACGCCTGCGAGGAGTGGGAGCCCAACCGGTAGCGCTTATATTCCGCGAGCCCCGAACGATCGACAGTGCCAGACGTGTCTCTCGCCTTCGAGGAGGGGACGCTGCGGGTCGAGACCGACCGCCAGCTCCCGTACACCGACGCCGACGCCCGGTCGAAGACCCGGCGAGCGCCCGCGTTCCGGTACGCCGCCGTCCGGGCGTACCTCGACGAGCAGGCGATCGGCTACGAGGACGCGGTCCTCGACGCCCCGGAGGTGCCCGAGCTCGCCTCGACTTACGAGCTTCGAGAGTACCAGCGCGAGGCCCTCGACGCGTGGGACGAGGCCGGCCGACGGGGCGTGCTGGAGCTTCCGACCGGGAGCGGCAAGACCGTCATCGGGCTGAAGGCTATCGAGTCGCTCGGGACCGCGACGCTCGTGGTCGTCCCCACCATCGACCTGCTCGAGCAGTGGCGCCGCGAGCTCGAATCGGAGTTCGCGGTTCCGGTGGGGCAGTTGGGCGGCGGCGAGCAGACCGTCGAACCGCTCACGGTCTCGACCTACGACTCGGCGTACCTCCGAGCCGACGAGCTGGGCGACCGATTCGGGCTCGTGATCTTCGACGAGGTCCACCACCTCGGCGGCGAGGGGTACCGAGAGATCGCCCGACTGCTGGCCGCGCCCGCCCGGATGGGGCTGACCGCGACCTTCGAGCGCCCGGACGGCGCCCACGAGGTCGTCGCCGACCTCGTCGGCGAGAAGGTCTTCGCCATCGACCCCGAGGCGCTGGCGGGCGAACACCTCGCGCCCTACGACATAAAGCGCGTCGAGGTCGAGCTTACCCCCGCGGAGCGCGAGCGCTACGAGGCCGCAAACCAAGTGTTCACCGACTACCTCGCGCGGTCGGACATCCGGATGCAAAGCGGGAGCGACTATCAGGAGTTGGTCAAGCGCTCGGGGTCGGACCCGCGGGCCCGCGAGGCGCTGTTAGCCAAACAGCGCGCCCGCGAGGTGATGATGAACAGCGACGCGAAGGTCGAGGCCTTGGCCCGGATCCTGGACGACCACCGCGGCGATCGGATCATCGTGTTCACCGCCCACAACGACCTCGTCTACCGGCTCTCCGAGCGGTTCCTGCTCCCGGCAGTGACCCACCAGACCGGGGCACCAGAACGCCGCGAGATCCTCGAACGGTTCCGGGAGGGCGAGTACTCGCGGGTCGTCACCTCGAACGTCCTCGACGAGGGCGTCGACGTCCCCGACGCGAACGTCGCGGTCGTGCTCTCGGGCAGCGCGAGCGAGCGGGAGTTCACCCAGCGGCTCGGCCGAATCCTCCGGCCGAACGACGACGGCCGGCCGGCGCTGCTGTACGAGGTCGTGAGCGCCGAGACCGCCGAGGAGAGCGTCGCTCGACGCCGCAAGTGACCGAGTCGGGCGAGTTCAGTCGGTTCGGAGGTCGAACGAGAGGCTCCCGCCGCTCCGGAACCGCTCGTAGGCGAACCCGACCTCGATCTCGACCGTCGTCGATTCGCCGGCCGCGACGGTCACCGCCCGGGACTCGCGGGTGACGTCCTCGCCCGCCTCGACGGTGACGTAGAGAGTTCCGGATCCCTCGGCGTCGCCGGCGTTCTCGACGGTCGCGGTGACGAGGAGGTCGCCCGAGTCGCTCTCGGCGTGGTCGAACTCCGCGAGTTCGAGGGCGACCGACCCCGCGTCGGATTCGGCGTCGTCGCCGCTCGAACACCCCGCGAGGGCCGCGAGGCCCGCGACCGACCCAGCCGCGCCGCAGGTTCGGAGAACGTCACGGCGTCGCATACCAGCCGGTGGTCGGCCGGACGGTATGAGTCTTCTGCCTTCCGACCGCTTTTGTCGGTCCGGCCCGGAGCCACTGGTATGCTGACCAAGGACCTGCTTCGGGTCTCCCGGGCCGGCGGGGGCTATCGGCCGGCATTCGCCGACCGGAGCCACCGCCCGCTGGCCGCGCGGGTCCTGGGCACGTTTCAGGGCCACGTCGGCGAGCCCCGGTCGGCGCTCGACGCGGCGCTCGGAGACCTCGAAGCCGACGCCGACCACTTCAAGCTGGTCAGGGGGTTCGCCAAGCTCCTCGAACGCGAGGCCGCCTTCGAGACCCGAGCGCCGGTCGACCCCGAGCGCGCCAGACGGGCCGCCTTCGAGGCCGCCGAGCGGGTGGGCGTCGTCGCCGAGGCCGACCGCGAGGCGGCGCTCGGCGAGGCGGGCGAGCGCCTCGGTGTCGAGTCCGACGCGCTCGCCGACGCGCTGTACGCCGACCTCGACGAGCGCCAGGTCCTCGCGTCGTTCGACGCCCGGTGGGACCCCGACGAACTGCTGGCCCAGTACAATCTCTCGCTGGCTCAGACGGCGCTGTTCGACGCGACCGAGCTTCGGGTCCGGACCGCCGACCCGAAGGCGCTGGTCTCTGCGGTCAAGCGCCTCCGACTGATGTACGAGATCCGGACGGTCGAGGGCGGCCCCGAGGGCGTCTCGGACCGCGAGGTCGTGGTGACCGGCCCCGACGCGCTCTTCCGGTCGACCCGGCGGTACGGCACCCGGTTCGCGCGACTGCTCCGGACCGTGGCGAGCGCCGAGGCGTGGACCCTCTCGGCGACGATCGACGACTACGGCACCGACCGGACCCTCTCGCTGTCCGACGACGACCCGGTGGCGGTGCCGGGCACCGAGCCGGTCGCGTCGGTGAGCTTCGACAGCGGCGTCGAGGCCGACTTCGCCGGCCGGTTCGGGGCGCTCGATCTCGACTGGGAGCTCGTCCGCGAGCCCGAACCGCTCGAAACCGGCGCGCGGGTGATGATCCCGGACTTCGCGTTCGAGTACCGCCCCGCGAACTCGACAGGCGAGACCGCTGGGGACGCCGGGGGCGGCCACGCCGACTTCCGGGTGTTTTTCGAGATCATGGGGTTCTGGACGCCCGAGTACGTCGAGAAGAAGCTCTCGCAACTGGAGACCGTCGAGGACGTAGAGCTCCTCGTGGCGGTCGACGAGAGCCTCGGCGTCGGCGAGGAGATCGCGGCCCGCGACCACCGCGCGATCCCCTACTCCGGGACCGTCCGGCTCAAGGACGTCCGGGACGCGCTCCGGGGCTACGAGGACGACCTCGCGGCCGAGAGCGCCAGCCGACTCCCCGACGAACTCGTCCCGGACGCCGACGCCGTCGGCCTCGATGCGCTCGCGGCCGAGTACGGCGTCAGCACAGACGCGATCGAGGGCAAGTCGTTCCCGGACCACGACCGGGTCGGACGGACCCTCGTCCGGCCGGGGGTGCTCGAGGACCTCCGGAGCGAGATCGAGGCCGGGATGGCGTTCGCGGCGGCCGAAGAGCGGCTCGCCGAGCGCGGGATCGACGACGCGAGCGCGGTGCTGTCGGAACTGGGGTACGCCGTCGAGTGGGAGGGGCTGACCGGCGGGACCGTCCGGCCGAAGGCCTAGAGGTCGCGCTGGCGGCCCTTCGGCACCGGGCTCCGGAGTTCGCCGTGGACGTAGAGACCGACCCCGAGCGGCGCCTCACCCCCGGCGAGGTCGTGAGTCACCACGAGATACCCCCAGTCGCCGTCCCAGTCGAGTTCCTGATCGTCGCCGCGGGCGAACCGGCGGGCCTGCTCGCGCGTGAGTTCGACGACGTTCCGGGTGGCTTCGGCGCCGAACCGCTGGACCGCGTTCATCGTCGGCTTCCAGTGTTTCTGGCGGGTCCGCAGGAACGTCATGCCCAGCGCCTCGACGTCGACCGGGGACGCGAGGTCCCCGCGGAGGAGCCAGATCTTGCCCTTGCCCTTCTCCCAGAGCGAAAAGTCCTCGAACGTCTCGGGCGGGACGCCGAACCGCTCGTCCCACCAGTCGAGGACCTCCCGACGGCTCGCCCGGCCCTCGACCTCGCGGTCGGCGGGCGTCGCGGGCAGGCGGTCGAAGCGCTGGCCGTCGTTGGTGGCCGAGCCGTCGGTCATGCGTCCACCTCCAACTTCGCGCAGAAGAACCCGCCGGTGTCGTTGTGGTGTGGGTAGAACCGCCGGGCCTTCCGAACGCTGTCGTCGTAGCGCTCGCCGTCCCACTCGGTGACGCCGGGCCGCGAATCGAGGTCGACGTCGAACTCGACGAGGTGACAGTCCTCGGCGTCGAGGACGTGGTCGAGCACCGCCTCGTTCTCCTCGGGAGCGAACGTGCAGGTCGAGTAGACAACCGTTCCGCCCTCGCGGGTCGCCTGAACCGCCCGCCGGAGGATCCCCTTCTGGACGCCCGCGACGCTCCGGACGTGGTCCATGGTCCACTCGTCGAGCACAGTCGGGTTCTTCCGGATGGTCCCCTCGCACGAACAGGGGACGTCGACCAGCGCCTTATCGAAGGCGTCGAAGTTCTGGGACCGCGCCTCGGAGCCCGATGCGTTTCGCTCGTCGGCGTCGAACGGCTTCAACGAGAAGTGCCGGGCGTCGCTGTTGACGACCACCGTGTTGGTCACGCCGAGGCGTTCGGTGTTGAACCGGAGCGCCGAGAGCCGCCCGAGGTTGTTGTCGTTGGCGACGACCAGCCCCTCGTCGTCCATCAGCGCCGCGAGCTGGGTGGTCTTGCTCCCGGGCGCGGCGCAGGCGTCCCAGACGCGCTCGCCGGGTTCGGGCGCGAGCACCGTCGCCGGGATGGCCGAGACCTCCTCTTGGCCGTGGATCCAGCCGTGGAAGGAGGCCCACGTACTCCCGGGGCTGTCGGTGTCGACCGAAAGCACCTCGTCGGACCACTCGCGGTCGGTCCACTCGACGCCGTCGGCTTCGAGCGCGCGCTTGGCGCGCTCGACGGTCGCCTCGATGGTGTTGACCCGGACCGCCGTCGGGAGCGGCCGCTCGCAGGCCGCCCGGAAGGCGTCGAAGTCGTCGACGATCGGTTCGTAGCGCTCCAGTGGCTCCATCGACGGGACGTTCGCGCGAGCCGCGCTTGTGGGTTTCGGAACGCCGGACCGGCGCGGCGACGGGAGACGGCCGTAGCTGTTACCCGTCGATGGCCCGTCGTCTGTGGCATGGCAGACACCGACGCGCCCGACACCGACTGGGAAGCGGCCGTGCGCATGGATCTGGAGCCCGACGCGCTCCACGAGAGCGAGAGCGGCTACTACTTCGATTGCCCGGAGTGTGGCTCGCCCGCGACCGTCGAGAACCTCGTCCAGCACGGCCGGTGCAACGGCTACCTCGACGAGCAGGTCGAGGGGCTGGACTTCGACGTCTCGAACGTCTCGTGTACCGCGCGGCTCCGACTCGAACTCGCCTACACGTCCGACGCGGAGAACGAGGCGTAGCCCGTCGCACCCGAGGAGAGTGGCGCCCTCACTCTCGGTCGCCGCGCTGGCGCCACGCGAGACACCCGAACCCGACGAAAAACAGGCCGACGGACGCGGGCAGTCCGAGCCGGAAGGCGACCGCCGGAATCGCCGGATGGGACGTCCCGAAGAGGACCGCTAGTAGCCAGACGCCGAAGACGACCGTCGCGAGGTCCCACCACGTCCGCCAGTGGGCCAGCAGGCCGACGAGTCGCTCGCGATCCATGTTGTAGTTACATACCTAACACTTTTTAAGCGTTCGTACTCGGCGGTCGTTCGATCGCCCGAACCCTCCCACCCACTACTAAGCCCTCCGGGTTCTTAGGTCCGGACGAATGCGAATCGCCATCCTCGGCGCGGGGTACGCCGGACTGAGCCTCGCCCGAAAGCTAGAGCGCACCGTTCCCGACGACGTCGAACTCGTGGTGGTCGAGCGGACGGGGAGCCACCTCGTCCAACACGAGATCCACCGCGTGATCCGCCGGCCCTCGCTGGCCGACGACATCGAGGTCCCGCTGGAGGCGGTGCTCGACCGCGCCCGACTCCGGAAGGCGGAGGTCGCCGACGTGGACCCCGAGGCCGGCGTCGTCACGTTCGCCGACGGCGACGAACTGGCCTACGACTACGCCGCGGTGTGTCTCGGCGCCGAGACGGCCTTCTACGACCTGCCGGGCGTCGAGGACCACGCCACCCCGCTGAAGTCGATTCCCGACGCCGAGGCCATCCGCGCGGAGTTCCTCGCCGCGCTCGAGGCCGGCGGCCGGGTCGTGGTCGGCGGCGCCGGGCTGTCGGGCGTGCAGGTCGCCGGCGAACTCGCGGCGTTCGCCGACGAGGAGGGCGCCGGCGACGACGTGACCGTCACCCTGCTCGAACAGTACGACACCGTCGCCCCGGCCTTCCCCGAGAACTTCCAGCGGGCGGTCCGGGAGGCCCTCGAAGCCCGCGGGGTCGAGATCCGGACCGGAACCGCGGTCGCGGAGGCGACCGACGACGCGATCGACCTCGAGTCGGGCGCGTCGCTGGCGTACGACCAGTTCGTCTGGACCGGCGGCATCCGGGGGCCGGCCGCCCTCGACGGCGAGCGCCCCGAGGTCCAGAACAACCTCCGGGTCTCGGACTCGACGTTCGTCGTCGGCGACGCCGCCCGCGTGGTGGACGCCGACGGCGAGCCCGTCCCGGCGAGCGCCCAGTCGGCGATCCGGGAGGCCCGGACGGTCGCCGAAAACATCGGCCGGCTCGTCGACGCCGATCGCGACGGCGGCGACATCTTCGAGCCCCGGCTCGAACCGTTCGCGTTCGACTCGCCGGGATGGCTGGTGTCGATCGGCGACGGCGCGGTCGCGCAGGTCGGCCCGACCGTCGTCACCGGGGCGGCCGCGAAGACGCTCAAGGCGACCGTCGGCGCCGGCTACCTCTCGTCGGTGGGTGCGATCCGCAACGCCGCCGAACTCGTCAACAAAGAATTAGCCGACTGATCAGAGGAACGGGACCCCGAGCGCACCCGCCTCGACGAATCCGATCCCTTCGAGCAACACGAGCACGACCCAGACCGACAGCCACGCAACGAGTCCGATGCCGATGGCCGTCCCCCACCCGCCGGGGTAGCGCGCATTGATCACCCAGACCCACGCGAGGAGGCCGAGAACCGCGCCGATGAACGACCCGACGAACGGAATAAGTCCGAACAGTCCGGCGACGACCCACCAGACCAGCGCGCCGACGATAGCGGTGAGCACTGCGTATTCGTAGTCGTCACGGTCAGCGATGACTCTCGCACCGACGTAGATACCGAACGCGCCGATGAGGAGGCTCACGACGAACCCCACGAGGTAACTCAGGAACTCTACCATGGGTAGTAACTGTCTCGACCGGTTTTTATATGTGGCGTCTGTCAGCCGCTCGAAACCGGCCCCGAACTCACTCGCGCTCGCGGACGCGTTCGCCCCCGCGCTCGCGGGCGACGTGGTCGCGAGCGCTCTCGGGCGTCTCGGTTTCGAGCAGTCGCTCGACCTTCCGCTCGAACTCCGCGTCGCTCAGGTCCCCTCGGGCGTAGCGGTCCCGCAAGGTGTCGAGCGCCTCCTGCTTTGACTCCGGGGCCTCGACCGACGCGTCGGGATCGGCCGACGCCTCGTCGTCGCCCAACAGCGTGTCGACGAGCGGGACGACCACGGCGAACCCGATGACGAACACCAGCCAGAACCCCTCGATCCCGGCGAACAGCCCGAGCAGGCCGAGTCCGACCACGAGCAGCGACGCGACCTGGGTCGCGGTGTTGTCGCCGCTCTCGTCGGATTCGACGCCGGTGCTCGACAGCGAGTCGACCATGCACCCGGGTAAGTCGACGATCGCCAAAAAGTTTCACCCCCGCCGGATCGAATTCTGTCGGGTCGTGCGCGTCAGTGGCTTTAAGGTTCTGGCCGAACCTCCCGAGCGCATGGCACGCGATACTGCGCTGTTCGACAAGACGTTGGCGGGGGTGGTCGGCGTCGCCGCCGGCGCCGCGATCGGGCTCGGCGCGCTTCGACGCTACCGAACGACGCCGTCCGCGAGCGTCGTCTGTACCGAATGTGGCGAGTCGATGCCGGTCGACGACGTGCTCGATCCGGCGGTGACCTGCGGCTGTGTCACCCCGCGAGACTCACAGGACTTCCGGTAGCCACTACCGCCTCGACCCCGAACGGGGACCCATGGACCCCGAGGATCTCCGCGAACGACTCGAAGCGCGACTGATGAGCCACGGCGTCTACGTGACCTCCCTGGAGCGAACCGACGCCGGCCTCGCCCTCGACTACGAGACCGCGACGCCCGGCGAGGCGGTTCCGGACCGCGAGATCGGGCGGGTGCTCAACCTCCTGCTCGACGCGCTCGCCGACGGCGAGTGGGAGCCCGTCGACGTGCGGGCGACGGTCCACGACATCGACGACCCGGAGCCGTCGGCCGACGGGGAGCCCGACCCCGCCGCGGGCGTCCGCGGGAGCTGGCGGGCCGACGCCGAGTGGCTGGCGGCCCACGACGACGGCGACATCTCGGACGTCGAACTCTCCCAGCGCGTCCTCGACACGGTCGAGGAGGCGTGAGGGTCCGAACCCCGATCGCCCCGGCCGAATCGGGACGGTCGTACCCGGTTGTCTCGGGCGCCCGTAACCCATAAAATCAAGTCACCGGGGTATCGACTGTCGGACAGCTCGAATGATAGACGTCGACAGCCTGCGGAAAGAGTACGGCGGCTTTACCGCTGTCGAGGGAAGCACCTTCTCGGTCCCCGACGGCGAGGTGTTCGGCATCATCGGCCCGAACGGCGCGGGCAAGACGACGACCCTGAAGATGCTCGCGGGGCTCATCGAGCCCACGAGCGGGTCCGCGACCGTCGCCGGCTACGACGCCCAGGACGCCGAGATGCGCAACTACCTCGGCTTTCTCCCCGAGGAGTCGCCCCTCTACGAGGACATGACGCCGGTCTCGTACCTCGAGTTCTTCGGGGATCTCTACGACGTGCCCCGGGCGACCGCCCGCGAGCGCATCCACGACACCCTCGATCGGCTCGATCTCGACCACCGCGACCGCAAGCTCGGCGACATGTCGAAGGGGATGGGCCGAAAGGTCGCCATCGCGCGGTCGCTGGTCAACGACCCCGAGGTCCTGATCTACGACGAACCGGCAAGCGGGCTCGATCCGCTCACCACCAACTACATCATCGAGTTCACGCGCGAGCTCGCCGAGTCGGGCAAGACGGTGGTGTTCAGCGCGCACAACCTCTTTCACGTCGAGAGCATCTGCGACCGGGTGGTCGTGATGAACGACGGTCGGATCGTCGCGCGGGGCGCCGTCGAGGAGATCCGCGCCGAACACGGCCGGACGGAGTACCACGTCTACACCACCGTCGACATCGAGGGCGCGGTCGCGGAGAACGGCGCGTACCGCCGGATCGTCGAGAGCATGGACGGCGTCGAGGAGACCCGCGAGCTGGCGGCCGCGTCCGGCGGCGAAGTGACCGACATCCAGACTCACACCCCGAGCCTGGAGGACATCTTCCTCGATCTCGCCGAGGAGTCGCCCGACGTGGAGGGCCGGCCGTGAAGGCCGACAAGACCCTCCGAATCGCCCGATGGGAGGTCTCGAAGAACGCGGGCCAGCTCGACCGCCGGACGCTGGCGGCGATCGGGGTCGTGCTCGTGTTGGTGGCCGCGCTCACGCCGCTGGTCGCCAGCAAGGGCATCGCGCTCGACGACGGTATCTATCAGGTCGGCGTCGCCGACGACAGCCCGTACCGCGGCCCCGTCGCGAACGACTCGACGTTCGTCGCGGTCGAGCCCGACGCCCGCGCGTTCCGCAACGGCGAGATCGACGTGCTGATCCTGCCCGGCCGACCGCCGGTCCCGGCCCCGACCCAGAAGGGGCAGGCGGCGATCTCCGAACTGCGCGCGACGGTGCAGGCGTACAACGACGACCTGATGGGCTTCGAGCGAAACCGGACCGCCGCGTTCCCGGTGAACGTCTCGCTCCGGTACGTCGCCCAGAACGTCTCGACGACCGGCGCCGGGACCGACGACTCGGAGCCTCCGGCGACCACCCGGCCGACCGACGAGGACGAGGTCGGACTCGGCGGCGGCGAATCCGGCGGGGGCGACACCGGTGGCGAGACTGACGACGCGGATCTTCAGGCGACCAGCCGACCGACCGACAATGGAGACGAGATCGATAGTGGCGAGTCCAACAGCGATGGAGCCGGCGGCGAGTCTGGCGGGGGCGACACCGTCGGCGCCACCGATAGGGATGCCGGAGGCGACGACGGCGGCGCTGTCGGCGACGGGCCGGCCGGCGCGCCGTCGGTCGGGAGCGGCTCGTCGCTGTTCACCGACCAGACCCGAGGCGGCACGCCCGCCGACATCGCGCCGCCGTTCCCCTTCGAGTCGCTGGTGCTCGCGTTCGCGTTCGTGCTCCCGATGAACTTCGTGATCCAGGCGTACGCGTCGAGCATCCTGAACGAGCGGATCAACGACCGCGGCGAGCTCCTGCTCGTCTCGCCGGTCTCGCGGGGCGACATCGTCGCGGGCAAGACCCTCCCGTACCTCGTCGGGATGATCGCCATCGCGACCCTCACCGCGCTCGGGATCGCGGGGCTGACCCCGGCCGGCGGCGACGCGCCGCTCGAAATCGTGTCGACCGCGGCGGTGTCGGTCGCGGCGGTCGCGCCCATCGCGTTGCTGTTTCTGGCCTGCGCGTTCGTCGGCGGGATGTTCGCCCGGTCTTTCAAGGAGCTCACCTTCGTCACCGTCACCCTCTCGGTGCTTCTGACCTCCTACGCGTTCATCCCCGCGATCTTCACCGACGTCCACCCCATCGCGGCCATCTCGCCGCTGACGCTGGTGGTCCGGGCGCTCGGGGGCGGGGCGGTCCCGCTCGCCGACTACGCGTTCTCGACGCTCCCGCTGTTGCTGACCGCCGGGACGCTGTTCGCGCTGGGCGCGGGCGTCTACCGCGAGGAGGACATGTTCACCCAGCGGTCGGTGCCGCTCAAGTTCCTCGACGCGCTCGACAGCCAACTGTCGAGCCCCCGGAGCCTCGCGAAGCTGAGCGCCCTCTCGATCCCGTTCGTCTTCGTCGCCGAACTGCTGGCGGTCGCGCTCCTCTTTGCGCTCCCGGTCTCGGTGTCGATCCCCGCGCTGTTGGTCGCGATCGCGCTCGTCGAGGAGGTCGCCAAGAGCGTCGGGATCTACGCCGGGTTCGCCCACGAGCGGTTCGGCCGGTCGGCCCGGTCGATCGGGTGGCTCGGGTTCCTCTCGGGGCTTGGCTTTTTCGTCGGCGAGAAGGCGACCGCGGTCGCCCAGCTGGTCGGGCTCCCGAACCTCGAACTCGGCCGGGCGGCGTTTGGCACCGTCACGGGGCTCGGGATCCAGTCGTCGCCGCTGGTGCTGGTAGGGCTGTTTTTCGCGCCGCTGGCGCTCCACGCGGTCACCGCGACGATCACCGCCGCCGGCGCGAGCAGGGATCGGCGGTGGTACTTCGGGACCCTCGCTGTCGCGACGCTGGTTCATGCCGGCTACAACCTAACGGTGGTGAGCTACCTTGGGTAAGCGCCTGACGGTCGCGCGCCGGGAGCTGGCGTCGCTCCGGAGCGAGAAGACCATCGTGCTCGCGATCCTGATCCAGCTTTTCATCGCGGCGTTCTCGTCGTTCCTCGCGGTCGGGCTCGTCTCGCTGTACGACCCCGGGTCGGTCTCGGAGGGGTTCGTCGTCGAGTTCGCGGTGACCGGTGAGGCCGGCGACGATATCGCGCCCGTCATCGAGCGCGAGGGCGGCTGGCGGGCCGTCGAGTACGGCAGTTACGGCTCGGCGATGGACGCGTTCCGCGGTGGTGAGGTTCACGCCGTCCTCTACGTCGACCGGCTCCCGAGCGGACAGGCCGACGTGGAGGCGGTCGTCCCCGACGGCAACATCCGGACCACGCTGGTCGTGACGCAGGTCCGAGACGCCCTCGACGCCTTCGAGCGCGCCGAGCGGAAGCGCCTCCGGGCCCAACTCGAACGGACGCCGATCGATCTGCCCCGCGACGGCGAGTCGAGCCCGTACTTCGGGTTCACTTACACCGTGTTGCTCCCGCTGTTGATGTTCCTGCCGGTGTTTCTCAGCGGGAGCGTCGCGGTCGACGCCATCGCCGAGGAGTACGACCGCGGGACGCTCGAACTCCTCCGGGTGACGCCGCTGACCGCCACCGACATCGTCGACGGGAAGCTGGCGGCGATGGGCGCGCTCGCGCCGCTCCAGGCGGGCGCGTGGCTGGCCCTGCTGTCGCTCAACGGGACCGACATCTCGAACGTCGCTGAGATTCTGCTGGTCGTAACCGGCTTCTCGGTCGGCGTGGTCGCGATGGGGGCGTTCGCCGCGCTCCGGTTCCGCGACCGCAAACAGGCCCAGTTCCTCTTCTCGATGGGGATTCTGGTCGTGTTCAGCGCCACCTACCTCCTGCCCGAACCGCCCGCGAACACCGTGGCGAAACTCGCCATCGGCAGTCCACAGCCGCTCACCCGCGCGATGGTGGCCGCCTACGTGGTCTGTGGGCTCGCCGGCTACGCCGCGCTCCGGCGGCTGGTCGCGACTCGGGGGATCGGCGAATGAGTCACGAAACAAATCGATGCGTCGGCGACGCGGCTACCCCCGCGACAGCGGCGTCGTCATGCAGTGGACCCCGCCGCCGCCGGCGGTGAGCGCGCTCGGCAGGAGGCCGGTACCGTCGGGCAACACCTCGACGCCTCGTTCTTTCAGCGCCTCGATGGTGTGGTTGCGCTCGGGGCGGTACTCGCCGGTCCCCTCGGCGTCGTCGCGGTAGATCGCGACCACCGTCCCGTCGTCGACGGTCAGGAAGTTCGTCGGCCAGCGTTCGAGCCAGTCGGGATTGATCGTGTCGTAGCCCTTCTCGTCGAGGTACGACAGCACCGTCGTGGTTTCGCGCCGGCGGTACTCGTCGCCGCGGCGCTCGTAGACGTCGACCTCGGCGGCGGCCGCGAGGCGCTCGCGGGTGACCGCCAGCCCCTCAGCCGCGACGTTGAGCCACCCGTCGAGGTGGAGGACCCGCGAGCCGGTGCCGTACTCCTCGGCCATCGCCCGGCCGGCTTCGAGGGGCGCACGCACCAGTCCGACCTCCTCGAACCCGATCGCCCCGGCGTCGAGCAACTGTTCGCCGGCGGCGTAGCTGGTCCGGAGGATCTCCTCCTCGCCGTCGACCACCGCCGAGGTGCCTACCAGCGCGAAGTCGCCGGCCGGTACGAAGTCCCCGCCCTCGATTGGTTCGTCGGTCACCTGATGGGCGACGTCGGCCCCGACGCCCTCCCACGCGGTCCGGACCAGCGGGATCTCGGGCTGGCGGACCGCGTCGTACATGTTGGCGACGATCGGCCCCTCGTCGCCGAGCAGGTTGTGGTCGCGCTGGAAGTACATGTTCGAGATCGGGCGCTCGAAGCGGACGTCGGCGACCGTCGACTCGGCCGACCGGCCCCACCAGTTGGCCTCGCCCGCCCCGGCGTCGCGGTCGAGCAATCGCGGGCGGCTCAACACCAGCCCGAGCTTCTCGCGGGCGTCGAACGCATCGAGGACGGCGTCGACGTCCGGAATCGGGCGGACGTCCCCCGGCGTCGACTCGGTCGCGGCCGCGACCTCTCGGACCAGCTCGTCGAGCGCTCCGGCCGCGGCGAGGTCGTCGGCGAGCTGGTGGACCTCGACGCCCGCACGCTCGAAGGTCTCGATCAGGCGTCGGTGTTCCCGGCGGGCACGTTCGGGCGCCACCGGCTCGAAGAACAGCGATCGCTCGGGGTCGAGGCTCCCGGTCAGCAGTTCGGGGCCGGGCGTGTGGACCCGGACCGCGTTCAGCGCGTCGTACTCGGCCGTTGCGGAGTGGTGTGTCACGATGGGCGTACGTGTCCGTAGGATGGCATAAATCTATGCGTCGCCCCGGTAGGCGTCCGGTTTTCCCGGACCGTCGCCGACTCAGTGGTCCGCCAGCGTCGACTCGGTCGCTCGGGCCAGCGCCCGGATTCCCCGCTCCATCTCGTCGAGCGAGACGTGGCTGAACGAGAGCCGGAGGCAGTTCTCGCCGCCGTCGTCCGGGAAGAACTGCTCGCCCGGGAGGTAGGTGACCCCCTCGTCGGCGGCGGTCGGGAGCAGCGCCTCGGCGTCGATCCCCTCGGGGAGTTCGACCCAGACGAAAAAGCCGCCGTTTGGCTCGGTCCATTCGGCGCCCGGCGGCATGTGTTCGTCGAGCAGGTCGAGCATGTGATCACACCGGCGCTCGTAGGCCGCCCGGAGCTCCTCGACGTCGGCCTCGAAGCGACCCTCGGCGCAGTAGCGCCCGAGCACGCTCTGGGTGAACGTGTTGGTCCCGCCGGCCCGCATCCGGGTGATCTCGGCAAGCGGTTCCGCGTCGGCGAGCACCCATCCCGTCCGGACCCCGGGCGCGATGGTCTTCGAGAACGTGTTGACCCGGACCACCCGGCCGGAGTCGTCGAGCGCCGCGAGCGGCGCCACGGGCTCGCCGCGGTACCGCAGGTCGTCGTAGGCGTCGTCTTCGAGCACGACGAAGTCGTACTCCTCGGCCAGCTCCAGGAGGCGCTCGCGGCGCGGGCGCGACATGGTGGTCCCGCCGGGGTTCTGGAAGGTCGGGATGGTGTACAGCAGTTTCGGGAGGGGCCGGCCGTCGGCCCGCCGGGCGTCTAGCTCCGCCGCGAGCGCGTCGACGTCGAGGCCGTCGGCGTCGGCCTCGAAGCCGGTCACGTCGACGCCGTAGTTCGCGAACAACTTGAGCGCGCCCATGAACGTCGGCGCCTCCACGAACACCTCGTCGCCGCGTTCGAGGAACGTGTGACAGACCACGTCGATCGCGTGGGTCGAGCCGTTCGTCAACAGGACGTTCTCCTCGTCGCAGTCGATGCCTCGCTCGCGCTCGCGCTCGACGACCGTTTCGGTGAGACGGTCGACGTACTCGCCGCCGCCGTACTGGAGCGCGCGCTCGCCCTCTTGTTCGAACACGGCCTCGGCGGCCGCGACGAGCTGGTCCTCGGGGAACGATTCGGGGAATGGAAAGCCGAAGCTCAGCGACACCGCACCGGGGGCCTTTATCGACCGCCAGCTTCCGTACCCCTCTTCGTTCAGTCCGTCTCGTACAGTCTCGGTGAACAGGTGATCGAACGCACCCGTCCGCTCGTTGTCTTGCATGTGTGTAGTTCAGAAGTCGACCGGTATCTCGACGACCGTCGGTCGGTCGCGCGCGAACGCCGCCTCCAGCGCGGCGGGCAACTCCGTCTCGACCGCGTCGGCGTCGACCCGCTCGGCGGCGGCGCCGAACGCCCGGGCCAGCGGGACGAACTCGGGGTTCTCGATGTCGGTCCCGACGATCCGGCCGTCGTAGTCTCGCGCCTGGATCTCTTCGAGGACGCCGTAGCAGTCGTCGTTGACGACCACGATCGGCACCGCGAGGTCGTGCTTGACTGCGGTCGCGAGCGCCTGTACCGTGAACAGGAACCCGCCGTCGCCGACCAGCCCGACGACCTGCGTGTCGGGCGAGCCGACCGCCGCGCCGAACGCCGCGGGCGGCCCGAACCCGAGCGTCCCGAACCCCCGGGGGAACAGAAAGGTGTCGGGCTCGCGGACGGGGAACTCGCTCGACGCCGCGTACGACACCTTCGTCATGTCGTTGACGACCACCGCGTCGTCGTCGAGCGCCGCCCGGAGCGCCGCGAGGATCCGGTGGCGGCCGTCGCGGTCGTCGGGCCCCAACTCGATACGCGCCCGGAGGTCGGCGACCGCCTCGCGCTGGTCGTCGCCGAACTCGACGCCCCTCGATTCGACGCGGTCGGCGAGCTCGGGGACCGCCGCCGCCGCGTCGGCGACGATGCCGACCTCGGTCGGGTAGGTCTTGCCGAGGGTTCGGTAGTCGATGTCGATCTGGACGAGGGTTTCGGGCAGGTCGACCGACTCGAACTCCCGGGGACTGAGTTCGGTGCCGATCGCGATCGCGAGGTCCCGGGACTCGACGAACTCGGCGACCGGCTCGCGACCGGTGGTCGCCCCGAGCGCGAGCGGGTGGTCGGCCGGGACGACGCCCTTGCCCGCGACCGTCGAGACGACCGGGACGCCGGCGGCGTCGACGAGCCGGCGGACCGCGTCGGCCGCACCGGACGCGCCGCCGCCGACCACGAGTAGCGGCCGGTCGGCCTCCGCGAGCCGGTCGACCGCCGCCGCGAGCCGGGTCTCGTCGACCGGGTCGGGAGACGGCTCGCCGACAGGCGCCGCGAGTTCGACCCGTTCTTCGCGGGCCAGCACGTCGGTCGGGATCTGGACGTGGACGGGACGGGGCCGACGGGTCCGGAGGTACTCGACAGCGTCCGAGATCGCCTCGGGGACGTCGGCGACCCGCGTCACCTGCTCGCTGTAAGCCGCGATGCTTTCCATCGCGCCCTGCTGGTCTTTGAGCTCGTGGAGGTAGCCTTTCCCCCGCCCGTCCTCGTTGGTCTCGTTCTGGCTGGAGACGACGAGCAACGGCGAGGAGTCCGAGTAGGCCTGCCCGATCGGCGTCGCGGCGTTCGTCAGCCCGGGGCCGGTGATGACCAGCGCGACCCCGATCCGTCCGGTCGTTCGGGCGTACCCGTCGGCCATGAAGCCGGCGCCCTGTTCGTGGCGGGTCGTGACGTGGTCGATGTCGCTGTCGAGGAGCGGGTCGTAGACGTCGAGCGTGTGCACACCCGGGATCCCGAACGCGACGTCGACGCCCTCCCGCTCGAGCTGTGCGACGACCGCCTCTCCGCCGGTCAGTCGCGGCATGTGGTACTCATCCTCAATCGTTCGTGAAACAGGCAGGCATTCGGACATATTCCTTTCGGTGGCGGCAGTCGGCGACTCCGAGGCGTCGCGGCGAATCCGACGCGAGGCAACGAGAAGTCGTCCGGCACGTCGCTCGGGATCCCAGATACGGGGCGTCCGCCAGCGAGATCCGATCGACGGCGAACTCGACCGGTTACTCGTCGGTCTCGTCGACCAGTTCGGCGGCGTTCGTCAGTTCGGCCTGGATGTCGTCGATGACCTCGTGCTGGTACTGGCTCGCCTCGTAGATCATCGTCGAGTCCGAGGCGAGGCTGGCGGTCGTCTCCGATAGCTCGTCGACCACCGCCGCGACCTGCTCGATCGAGGTAGCCTGATCCTCGGTCACCTTCGAGACTTCCGTGACGCCGTCGGCGGTCTTCTCGGTCGCGTCGACGATGTCCGTGAGCCGATCCATCACGGTCTCGGTGCTTTCGATCCCCTCTTCGAGTTCGCTGTAGGTCTCGGTAACGCCCTCGATCGTGTTCGCGGCCTTCGTTTCGACGTCGGCGATCAACTCTTCGATCTCGGCGGCCTGTTCCTGGGACTGCTCGGCGAGCGACTTCACCTCCTCGGCGACGACCGCAAAGCCCTCGCCGGCCTCCCCCGCACGCGCGGCCTCGATCGAGGCGTTGAGCGCGAGGACGTTCGTTCGGTCGGCGATGTCGTTGATCACTTCGAGCACCGAGTCGATCTCGTCGACCGTCTCGTTCAGACGTTCGACGTCCTCGACCATCTCCCCGCCCGAGTTCCGGACCGTGTTCAGGACGTCGATCACCTCGTCTGCCTCCTCCCGGCTCTCGACGGCGAGGTCGCGGGTCTCCTGGCTCGTCGAGGCCACCTGATCGGTCGTGGCGGCCACCTCCTCGACGCTCGCGCTGAGCGTCGAGATCTCGTCGCTGATCTGGCCCATCTTGTCGTTCTGTTCGTCGGTCGTGGCGGCCGTCGATTCGAGGTGGTCGACGACCTCCTCGAAGTCCTCCTCCAATCGCTCGACCAGGAACGGGATCTCGTCGACCATCAGTTCCACCGCGTCGGCGGCCCTGTCTCGGTTCTCGACGAGCTCGGTGACCTCCGGGGCGATCTGGACCGCGCCGACCGACTCCCCGTCGAGGGTCTCCAGCGGGACCGCCACCGGCCGCACCCAGCGGTCGCCCGTCGGGTCCGAGACCTTCCGGGCCGCGTCGCACCTCGCCGCCGCCCCGGTGTCCAGAGCAGTCTCGACGAGCGTCTCGCTGTCGTCGCCTTCGTCGGGGCCGCCGTCTGGGCGAGTCGTGGCGTCGACCAGTGTCTGAACGTCACCGTCCTCGGTGGCGTGCTGAAACGTCGTGTCGGCGGCGTCGTTGGACTGGCGAACCACGCCGTCCGTGTCGACGCTGCACACCGGTTCGGGCAACTGTTCGAGCAGTTGCGAGAAGAGGTGACGCCACTCGTCGCGCTCGCGGCGTAACTGGTCGCGGCTCTTTTCCCCGTCTGAGTCCCCACGATCCGCCACGTCCAAAAAGTAGGTCGCACGCTCACCGCTTGTTGCCTCTGACATTCTGTTTAGTAGGAAGCAAACGCGTCGCATAAGAATTGGGTGCAAGTATCACCTGGTATAATCGGACCCGAGTTTTTATTTGAAGTTGCGCACGACACCCGTGTGATGGGAGACGTAGATTACAGCCACGAGGAGCGAAACGGCGTGCTGATTCAGGACATCACCGACTGGGACGGCGATCCGGACGAGTCCGAGGAGTTCGAGGCCGAGTGGATCGACCTCGCGGGACAGTCCCATATCCACGGGGCCGTGACGAAGTTCGGCGACGGAATCCTGCTCGACGACGAGAGCAAAGAGCACTTCGCCGAAGTGTGGGCACAGGCGGCCGACGACGTCGGCGTGGACCGCCTCGCGCTCGTCGCACCGGGAATCAAGTCCAGAGCGATCAACGCGAACCTCGACGCGAACCAGGCCGACGTTCGATCGTTCAGCGACCCCGACGAGGCGTTCGACTGGGCGGTCGAAGCGTAGTCGTCCGGTAGGTTCCTCGTTCGGGTGGCGTCACTCGGCGCCGTCGGACCAACGAGTGACTCTTTCGGCACCCGGCTGTACGCGCCCACCGGCGGTTCGCGGCGTCAGCGCGAGTGACGCCGAGCGACGATCGAGTGGTCTCGACGTGACGGGGTGTACTACTCGACAATTTTATATGGGATCTATTAATAAGGGCGTCTAAGTGGTCCGGCCAATCGAGTCACTTTCGATAGTTCAAATTACCGTCCCCGCTCTCGGAAGCGCGAGCGTTCGGGAGTTGGTCTACAGATGAGCAAGGCGAGTGCCTCGGGGCTTGACCCCGAGGCGGTTCACTACAGCGGCGAAACGACCGAAGACTGGCGGGGCGACATCGATGCGATGGAAAAGCGAGTCTCGTCGGACGACGTGATCGTGGTCCAGCCAAACTGGATCGAATCTCGAAACCTCGTCGACTACTACTACGACGGCCCGTCGGTCCGGGTCGTGCCGATCGCGCCGAGCGGCAGTCTCGAACAGCGCCACACCGAACAGCTCGACGTGATCACGCGGACCGATACGACGGTCTGGTTCGTCCGGTTCAAGGAGGCGGGACCCGACACGTTCCCGGCGCAGTTCGGCAACTACTCGGTGCGATCGTTCGACGAGGACGGACTGGTCGTCGTGTATCGGCTCGACCCGCCCGATTCGCGAAACCGGACCGACACCACAGGAGCCGACTCGATCTCCGACGTCGCCGGACTCACGACTCGTCCGGGGAGTCGACAATCTGGCGTCGCGGTCCGGCGGCCCAGTGTCGTCCGCAGATTGCGGTAGTGACGGCTATCGCCGATCGGGCGGACGATGAGTTTCAGGAGCCGGTGGATGGCCCTCCGCGACGTTAGTCGGTGCGCGTCGAGTAGAGCCCGCCCGGGAGAATCAGGACGCCGCCCCGATCGCGAGAAACGGCTTGCCGGTGGTCGTGTGCTTGAGAAACGCCTCGCCGGGCGAGTCCGGTGGGACGTACGCCGTGACGGTGTCGCCCGGCCCGTCGTCGGCCAGTTGGGCTCTGGCCTCGTCTTCGTTTCCGAACTCCCTCGGAAGTTCGCCGGGGTAGACGTTCGTGGAGGTGTACGACCCTCCCTCGTAGGTGTAGTCGAACGTCACACGAGGCCTGTATCTACTCCCCTTGCTCGCTTTCTGTTCTGTCACCGCGGTCGAAGCGATAGTCGCGTCCACCTAGACCGCGGAGGCCAGCGCCGAGGACTGGGTGGTGTAGCTGTACGCCCCGTACCCGATCGTGGCGACCCCGACGAGTAGCATCACGACGAGCCGAACCGTTCCGGAGGGGACCGTCGAACTCCATAGCGAGTAGAAATGTACAACGTGGGTATATTTTTAGCACTCTACATCTCTCCGACTCCTCCACCTATCTGACCGATTCGCTACGTCCGGTAGAGAACGTAGAGGAGATAGAGGCTCGATCCGGTGACGAGCGCGCCGCCGAGAACGTAGCCCGCGATCGCGAGCGGCGACAGCGCGTAGAGCGCGAGCTGGAACAACTGGAGGCCGACGAGAAGCGCGACGACCGACAGCCCCGTCCAGAGTGCGGTCGCGACCAGACTCCGGCCCGTGTCGATCACCTCGTCGCGGACGATCTCGCGAACCCGCTCCTCGGTGAGTCCGTCGGAGGGCGCCATAGCCGGGTGTACGACGCCCAACTGGAATAAAATGTCGACTGGTCGGCTCGAACCCAACTGCCAGCAGGTCGCGACCGCCACGACGGCCACTACGGACGAGGTGTCCCGTTCACTCTGGGTCGTCCGCTCGCTCCGCTTTCAGCGCTTCAGAAAAGACGTCCGTGAGGATGTCCGATAGCCGCTCGACGCCGATTTCGTCGATCGCTTCCGCCACCCGTTCAGCGTCCCCGGATTATCTTGCTCGTCGCTCATACGACGAGACTCTCGTTCGTGTCGAATGTACGTGCCGGTGACTCGCCTGTCCCGACCGCCGCGCCAGAACGTGGCGCGTTCGAGGGCGTCGACAGAGCAGACCCAACCACTCCGAGGACTCACGTACGACTCAGACGGGCGATCGCCAAAAGTATTCAAATTCCGATAGTTGTCGGGGCCGGATGCGGTGGATGACAAAACGGAGTCTACCGCGACTCGAAGCGGGCGGCCTCCCGTTTTATCCGGCCGCTGACCGTAGGCATCACATGATCTCACGAATCCTCGTTCCGATGGACGACTCGGAGATGGCCGAGAGAGCGCTCGAATACGCCCTCGAAAACCACCCCGACGCCGAGATCACCGTCATGCACGTCGTTGGCGAACCGTCACCGATGGGGGGAACGGCCACGGCGCTCGCCGTCGAAGACGACCTCGAAGAAGCCGCCGAGGAGCGCGCGAAGGAGGTCTTCGACCGCGCGAGGGATCTCGCCGCCGACCGCGACGTCGAGATCACCACCGACGTTCGACTGGGACAGCCGGCTCGGGCGATTCTGAACCGCGCCGACGACTTCGACGCGGTCGTGATCGGGAGCCACGGCGGATCGGTCGCCGACCGACTGTTCGTCGGTAACGTCGCCCAGAAAGTGTTCCGACAGTCTCCGGTGCCGGTGATCGTCGTTCGGTGAGTACCTCCCGCGACGGCCCAGATGGACGTGGCTGGACAGAGTCGGCGAACGAACTGCGATCGACGAGAGGACGACTGTCGGTTCAGGTCAGTTCCGTCCGAGCGGTATCGGGATACTCATCAGGCGTTATCGAGTGGAGAGCCACGTAAAACACCTTCGTCGAAAGCTACTGATCTCTGTTCGGTATGCGGCGTGATGGGCGCTGCAGGATTTGAACCCGCGACAGCTTGGTCCGAAGCCAAGTACTCTGTCCAGACTGAGCTAAGCGCCCGCGAGATATCGTACTGCCTCGCTGGTTTTAAACGCCGCGATTCGAGTCCGACGTGTGACCCGGTGGCGATCGTCACTCGGCGACGGCACCGTCCCAGTGGGACGGCAAGCCATCCCTACCGAGACGGGAACGACGGAGGCCATCCCGCCGATACGCGTTACCGTCACGGTCGCGGGTCCGCCCCCGACGACGAGTCGGGTGCCGTCGCGACCGCAAACTGGGCCGGCGAGACGCCGTCGGGAGCAGGAACCCCAGTGGCGTCGGCGAGCAGCGAGACGACCGCTCGGCGGACGAGCGCGTCGTCGTCGGGCGCGAGGGCGATCGCGTCGTCGAGCCACGGCGCGTCGCGGTCCGCGAGGCGGCGACGGATCGTCCCCGGCGTCGAAACGTCGCCCCGCAGGTCGTCGGCGAGCGCTCGGACCCCGAGAGAGACCCGCACTGTCGCGCCGAGATAGCGCGTGGCGAGCCGTTCGGGGTCTTCGACCGACGGGATCGTCGCGAGGTACGACGCGGCGGCCGACTCCCCGACGTCCAGGCGGTCTCGGACCCACTCGGTGGCCGCCGACGCGGTGGCTTCGGCGTCGAGGTCGGTCGCCGCCGCGCACAGGTCCGCCTCCTCGTCGGCGATCCGGTGGAAGACGTCGCCGACGACCACCGCGTCGGCGCCGGCTTCGAGCATCGCCGCGGCGTGCTCCCGAGAGTCGAGGCCGCCGCCGTACCAGAGCCGCGACCACGTCAGTCCGTCGTCGATGGCCGACAGGGCCTCGGCGGCGGTCTCGCCGCCGTACGTCCCCGAGTATTCGAGGTAGACGAGTTCGCTCCCGAGGTGGCGCTCGGCCGCCATCGCCCGGCGTTTGGCCGCCCGAGCCGCCAGCAGATCGTCCTCGCCGACGTTCGCCTCCCGGGCGGCGGCACTGTCGGGGTTCTGGATGATGTACGCCTCGAACACCGCCTCGGCGAGGAGCCACGACGTCGCGAAGTCTGCGACGGCGTCGGCGACCGACTCGGGAGCGAGCGGGAGCCTGTCGGCCACCATCTCGGGGAGCAGTTCCTCGCGGATGTACTCGGTGCCGGCCCCGAGCCGGCCGATCAGCGACGCCGAGTCGCCGTTCAGCACTTCGGGGATCGCGAGCAGGTCGGCCCGCTCGCGAGTCTTCGGGGTGACGTGGCGGGGGTCGCTGGGTTCGTGGAAGGTCGGCACCGAGGCGGGCGCCAGCGCGTCGAACGTCGCCTCCGTGTTCGCGGCGGTCACGTCGGCCGAGCCGCCGACCGACACCGCGCTCGTGTGCTGGAGGTAGCACGGGAACAACACCGGGAGCCGCTTTTCGCGCTCCGGGTCGACCTTGGTTACGTGGGTCCACTCGGCGGGCACGGGGTTCGTGTCGAGAGGCAACACCGTGCGCGCGCCCAGCGAGGCGGCCCGGCCGAGACGGCCGAGCAACCCGGCGACCTCGTCGCGGGTCGTCATACCTCCGAGGGGTCGCTTGACCCACATAAGTCGCTCGCTCCCCGATCGGCTCCGCGTGACGCTGGGCTCGCGACCGGCGTTCCACAATACTCATGTGACGGCGCGAGCGACTCACGGACGTGACACAGGGTTTGGTCGAGACCGTCGGGCGACGGGTCCCGGCGGTGGCGCGGGCGCTGGCGAACCACCTCGCGGAGTCGCCCGACCCGCGGGTGGCCTCGGTCGTGTTGCTCCGCAGCGAGGTCGAGTCGGAGATCGAGTCGATGACCGAGGAACTGTTTCTGGGCGTCGAGCGCGCGCTCGATCGGGCGCGCGAGGCGGGCGAACTCGAGCCCGTCCCCGGCGCGGCGGGCGAGTCCGCCCGGTTCGACTACGACACCAGACTGGTCCTGCCCGCACTCCTCACCCTCGGGCGAATCCACACCGCCGCCGGCGACCTCCCGGTCGCGCGACTCGTCAGGGACGTGGACCGCGACTTCGTCGCGCGCGGCCGCGAGACGACGCGAAACGTGGTCCGGGCCCTGCTCGACGGCGACATGCGCGATGCGATCAACGACGACGAGTACGAGGACTTCGAGTCGAACCTCCGGCCGACCGAGACGGTCGCCGAGGTCGCCCAACGGCACCTCGAAGCCGGCGTCGAACGGTGGCTGGACCGTTCGGACACCCCCGAGGCGGTCCGGTCGTCTTACGACCACGCCGTCGAACTCTCCGAACGCCACCAGGACGAGGACGACGCCTTCCGTTCGCTGCTCGACGACTATCTGTCGGCCGACGGTCCCGACGCCCGGGCGGCGGCCGGCGACGCTATCCGGGAGCGTTACCGCGACGCCGAACTGGCGGACGGCGATCTGTTCGAGGCCGACGCCGACCTGCCGTACTTCGCGACCCAGTACGCGCGGGTGGGCATCCTCTACGAGGACATGCTCAACATGTACGAGGCCGACCTCGGGACGGCGCTGGGCGAGGGGTTCAAGCGCGCCGTCGTGTTGATGGTGATCGGCGCCCAGATCGGCCTCGACGACACCGACGACTACCCCGAGGACAGGGGGACCCAGCTCACGCCCGTGACTGCCGAACTCAACCTCGCCGACGACGCCGAGTCGGGGGTCGAGCGGGTCCGGGCGATCGTCGAGGCATACCTCGACAGGGCCGATGCCTGCGCCGACCCCGACGACCACCTGACCCGGATCGCGATCGAGTACATCCGCCAGCAGTCGCTCGACCGGATCGGGTCGCTGTCGACGCGACCCGGCGACCCGGCCAACTAATCAAAAAGAATATAAGCGGAACACAGTATCTTATTGGCAGGCACTATCGGGGACGCCGCCGCGGCGCTCCCGGCGTTTCGGCCACGAGAAACCGCCATGTACGAACTGGGTGACGCCTGTCCGGAGGTCGAGGTCGATCCGGGGACGAATCTCCTGGTCGCCGGCCCCCCGATGACGGGTAAACGACGGCTCGCTCTGGAGGTTCTCGCATACGGTAGCCGTCGGGGCGACGGGTCGATCGTCGTCACCACGAAAGACGACGGCGAGGACATACGCGCGTCCCTCCGCGAGTTACTCGGCCGCGAGGAGGGTGGACCGATCGGGATCGTCGACTGCGTCTCCAAACAGCAGGGGACGAACCCGACCCCGTCCGAGGAGATCGCCTACACCTCCTCGCCGGTCGACATGACCGGGATCGGGATCCAGCTCTCGGAGTTCCTCCAGTCGTTTTACTCCGAGCGAGGGGTCAAGCGAAACCGAATCATGCTCCACTCGCTGTCGACCCTCCTGATGTACTCGAACCTCCAGACCGTGTTTCGATTTCTCCATGTGTTCACCGGACGGGTCCAGAGCGCCGACGCGCTCGGCGTGTTCGTCATCGACTCGACCGCCCACGACCAGCAGACGATGAGCACGCTCCAGCAACTGTTCGACGGCAAGATAACCGTCCGGACCGACGACGACGGCGAGTCGGAGCTCAAACTGTCTGGCATCGGCCGCGAGACCGACTGGCGACCCGTCCCGGAGTAGGGTCGCGGGGTCGCCGGGCGCTCACACCCACTCGAGGCCGGGATCGACCGGCGAACGGGGCGGCTCGCCTTCCAGCACGCGCGCGACGTCCTCGGCGACCCGACGGCTCAGTTCGTGTCTGGACTCCTCGGAGTACCACGCGGTGTGTGGAGTCACGACGACCCGATCGAGATCGAACAGCCGCGAGTCGCCCGGCGGCTCCTCGGCCATCACGTCGAGGGCCGCGCCCGCGATGTCGCCGTCGGCGACCGCGTCGGCCAGCGCCGCCTCGTCGACGACCGCGCCGCGGGCGGTGTTGACAAGTAGGGCGTCCTCGCGCATCGCGTCGAACGCCGCCCGGTCGAACAACCCCCGGGTCGCCTCGTACAGCGGGGCGTGGACCGAGACGAAGTGGGATCGGTCGAGCAGTTCGTCGAACCGGACGCGTTCGACCCCGAAGTGGGCCATCTGGGTCTCGGTGACGTTGGGGTCTGTGGCGATCACGTCGAGGCCGAACCCGTCGACTTTCCGAGCGAGTCGCCGGGGGATCTTGCCGAAGCCGACCAGCCCGAGGGTCCGGCCCCGAAGGCGGTGGATCGGCCGGCCCGCCTGCCAGTCCCAGCCGCCGTCGCGGGTGTCTCGGTCGTAGGTCTGGACGTTTCGGGCCACCCCGAGCAACAGCGCCAGCGCGTGGGTCGAGACCTCGTCGACGCAGTAGTCCGGGACGTGGATCGCCGTGACCCCGTGGTCGGCCGCGGCCTCGACGTCGATGTTGTCGACGCCGATGCCGGCGCGCCCGACCACGGTCAGGTCGCTCTCGGCGAACACGTCCCCGGGGACCGGGGTCGCCGCGTCCGCGATCAGCCCGTCGGCGTCGGCGACGGCCGCGATCACCCCATCGACGGTCTTCTCGTCGAGCACCGACAGCGAGGCGTCGACGTCGGCGAGCACCTCGTCTTTGGTGGGTTCGTCGAGCGTCTTGTCGTCGCTGATGACGATCTCGTGTGACACAGTCACTACCGAGGAAACGCGGGTAGTAATAGCTTGGCGGGGCCGGGCGCGTCGCCGACCGCGGCGGCGTTCTCGGCGACCCACACGCTTTTGGCCGCACGCTCCGTCGTTGCGGTCGCATGCCAGTCGAGAGCGACCCCGAACTCCGCGAAATTCTCGGGCTGGAGACGATCGCGGTCGTCGGCTGTTCGTCCACGCCGGGCAAAGACGCCCACGAGATCCCGAAGTACCTGCGCGAGCACGGCTACAAGGTGATCCCGATCAACCCCCACGCCGACGAGATCTTCGGGCGGGAGGCCTACGACTCGCTGTCGGACGTCGACGAGCGGGTGGACATCGTGGACGTGTTCCGGCCGAGCGAGGAGGTCGCGGACATCGTCGACGAGGCGCTCGAACGCGACGACGTGAGGGTGATCTGGACCCAGCTCGGCATCGCCGACGACGAGGCGGCCGAGCGCGCGGAGGCCGCCGGCAAGCGCGTCGTACAGGACCGGTGTCTCAAGGTCGAACACGGCCGACTGGTCGGGTGACCGGGCGCTTTTAGCCGTCGGGCGCGTAGGGAACTCGATGAGCGTCTCTACGGTCCTCCTCGATCTCGACGACACCATCTGTGCGCATCCCGGGTCGCCCGAGGCCCGACTCGCCGACGCCTTCGGGCGGGCCGGCGTCGAGCCGTTTTTCGACGTCGCTGACGTCCGCCCGTGGCTCGCGCGGGTGACCGCCGAGACGGAACTCGAACTCCGCGAGCGGTGCTTCGGAGGGATCGCCGACGAACTGGGTCGCGACCGGGCGGACGCGCTCGCGGTGGCCCGCGCCTACGAGGACCCCGATCCCGAGGCCGTCGGATTCCTCCCGGGCGCCGAGGCGGCCCTCGGCGCGCTCGGGGCGAACTACGACCTCGCGCTGGTGACAAACGGCGGCCGCGAGACCCAGACCGCGAAGCTGGCGGCGCTCGGGATCGCCGACCGCTTCGAGGCGACCACGTTCGCCGAGCCCGGCCGCCCGGTCAAGCCCGACCCCGACCCGTTCGACCGGACGCTGGCGACGATGGGGGTCTCGGCGTCCGAGGCGGTCCACGTCGGCAACTCCCTGCGCTCGGACGTGGCCGGCGCTCAGGCCGCGGGCGTCGAGGCGGTGTGGCTCTCGACGGCCGACGAACCCGTCGCGGTCACCTCCGAACACACCATCAACTCGATGGGCGAACTCCGGACGCCGCCGTGGACGTGACGGCTCAGCTCGGGTGCTGATGGCGGAGCTTCTCGGCGGTCTGTCCGGGCACCGGCGTCCCGCAGTCCCCGCACTTCCACCGCGGGCGGGTCGTCGCCTGCTCTTTGGCGAGGTCCTGTCTGAACCGGAGGGTCGCCCCGCAGGGACACCGGTAGGTCGACAGCGACATACGCGAGCGTAGCCGCTCGGGACCGAAAAATGGCGCGCCGGCCGCGTCGCCCCGGCGATCGACCGGGGTCGCCGCCCCTACCCGTCCCACTCCTCGAACGACCGGTAGATGCCCTTCGAGAGGTAGCGCTCGCTGGAGTCGGCGAACACCGTCGCGACGCTGTCGTGGGGCGCGTCGATCTCGCCGTCTCTGATCCGCTCGGCGACGTGGAGCGCCGCGGCGCTGGCCGCCCCCGCGCTGGAGGCGACCAGTTGGCCCTCCTCGCGGGCGAGCCGGCGCAGTTCCTCGTGGGCCCGCCGGTCGGGGACCTGAACCACCTCGTCGACGAGGTCGGGATCGAACAGCTCGTTGGTCGCGGGATCGTGGGTCCCGATGCCCTCGATCTTGTAGTCGGCCTCCTCGGGGTCCTCGCCCTTCGTCTCGGCGTACAGCGACCCCTCGGGCTCGACCGCGGTGACGTGGACGTCCGGGTCCTGTTCGAGGGCGTATTCGGCGATCCCCATCAGGGTGCCCGCGGTTCCACACCCCGCGACCACCGCGCCGACCTCGCCGTCCAGCGCCTCGAAGATCTCCGGGCCGGTGGTCTCGTAGTGGGCCTCGACGTTCAGGGGGTTCGAGAACTGCTGGGGGACCACCGCATCGTCCAACTCGGCGGCGAGTTCGTGAGCGCGCTCGATCGCCCCGCCCATCCCCTCGTCGGTGGGCGTGTTGATGACTTCGGCGCCGAGCGCCGCCATCAACTGCTGTTTCTCGACGCTGAACCGCTCGGGAACGACGAACACCGCGTCCACGTCGAGCTGGCCCGCCGCGACGGCGAACCCGATGCCGGTGTTGCCCGCGGTCGGCTCGATGACCGTCCCGCCGGGCTCTAACTCGCCGCGGTCGAGCATCGTTTCGACCATGTACTTGCCGATGCGGTCTTTGATGCTCGCGCCCGGGTTGAACGATTCGAGCTTGGCGTACACCGGCACCTCCGGCGGTGCGGCCTGCACGCGAACCAGCGGCGTCTCGCCGACCGTCTCCAGCACGGAGTCCAGCGGCGTGCGGTAGTCCGTCATCGTCTGGCCAAAAGTTGCTGTCGCTGTTAACGCTTTTTATGCGTCGGCGGCGTCGGCCGCGTCCGACTCGTCGGCTCCGCCGGCCCCAGTTGTGTCCGTTTCGGTCGTGTCGGCCGGATACTCGACGTCGACGTCGTCGACGTCGACGCCCTGCTGTCGGGCGATGGCATCGAGGAGCGCGCGCTGTTCGGCCATCTCGCGTTCGAGGGTCTCGACGCGCTCGGTCGTGGCGTCGACCGACTCGCGCATCTCGACGACCTGCTCGCGGAGCTCGTTGAGCTTGCTGTACAGCTTCTCTGCGGTGTCGGCGAGCTTCTGGACCTTCTTGGCCGTGCTTCCGAATCCCATACCCTACAGTGCGTTCGGCGATACGTGACTTTTCCGACTCGACCGCCGGCCTTTTTAAGAGCCGGCCGGAACTCCCGGGTATGTCGAGCGAACGCTCCCCCGAGACGGCCGCGCCGACCGCGGGCGTCCTCGCCGCGCTTGCGGTCCTCGCGGCCGTGGTCGCACCGTACTTCCTCATCTCGCCGTCCGAGGCGAGCGTCTACTACGGCGTCCCGGTCCCGGTGCCGATCCACCTCGTCGTCGGACTGTTCGCCGCCGTGGCGGTCATCGTCTTCGCCGCCGGCCGGAACGACCGCACGGACCCGCAGACCGCCGCGGGTGTGGCGGTCGTGCTCGGGGGCTTCATGGCCGTCCTCTCGCTGTGGTGGGCGATCGCCGCCGGCGACGTGGTCGGAAGCTTCCCGACCGACGCCGCCTTTGACTACCACCGGTGGGCCCTGTTCGGCGCCGCGCTCGCGGTCGCGGGAAGCGCCGGCTGGTACGCCGGCCAAGTGGTGTAACCGACGGTTACGCCGACGACAGCCGCCCCATAACAAAGCCCCGGGCGGCCGGAGATGGCGGCGTGAGACGAAACGACGCGACCGACCCCGCCGACGCCCCCGGCCCGGACGCGCTCGGCGACCGCGAGACGGCGTCCGGCGAGCCCTGGGTGCTCCGCGACGAGGAGTTCCTCTCGGAGGCGGACCGCGAGTACGTCGTCCGCGACGACGGGTGGCCGTGGCTCTCGTCGCTATCGGCGCTCGCGGTCGGGGCGCTCGTCGGTCTGCTGGTCGCCGACGTGACCGCGATCCTCGCCGCGACCGCGAGCGGACGGGACGCGCTCGCGTTCCTCCCGCCCGCCATCGCGGCGGTCGGGCTCCGAGGCCTGCTCGCCGCGAAGGTGGGGGTCGCCGCTGTCCTCGTGGTGGCGACAACCGGGACCTGTTCGGGACGCCACCGCCGAGCGGGCGCCCTTCCGGACGCGCTCGTCGGGGTCGCGGGGTTCATTGCGGTCGTCGGTGGCGTCGCCCTCGTCTGATTTGCGAAAGGTCCTTAAGTCCGGGGCGACTACTCCGAGATGGACTAGGTCGGGCAGTTAGGCCCTGCTCTCCACCCGCACTATGGTCTTTAGCGGGGGCCGAACCCCGGAGGCGTCCGGTCAGACCGCGCCGGGCCCCGGAAGCCGACTTCGAAGCCTCGTCCTGCGGGGATAGCGGTCCTCGGCGGACGCTCGCAGGAGCGTCGCAGTCGAGGTTAGCCGGTGGCAATCCGTCAGGCACGGAAGTGAGCACCGGACCACTGGACAGCTATCGCTCGCAGGGTTGCGGGGTGGAGGACGCGACCGGGACTCCCCGACGCGGAACGCCGGGCAACGCCGGCCGTCCACCTATTCATACAACCTTTTACTGCGCTCGGGAGGGCGAGCCGTCGGCTCGTCACTCCCTCGCTTGGAAAACGTTGATGAAAAACACGGCGCTCCTCCCTCCGCTTCGCTCCGGTCGTCGCTTTGTCCGCTCGCTCACTGCGTTCGCTCGCGGTACAGCGACTCGTACTCTACCGCAACGGAACGCGACACCAGCCGAGACGCATCCTACTCTCGCTTGGCTCGTCCCTTCTCCGTCGTACACGGTCATCCGCCGCGAGCGAAGGCGAAGCCCGAGCGAGCGGACCGAGGAACCCCCGAAGGAGCGAAGCGACTGAAAGGGTGACGCAGGTTTTTCATCAACGTTTTCCAAGGGAGGCGCGTTCACGCGCCGACCGCTGCAAAAGGTTGTGTTAGTCGTCGGTGGGCTCGATCTGTCCCTCGACGTTCGTCAGCTCCAGTCCGCCCTCGAGTGTGCGGTTCGGGTACGGAATGTCGATTCCCTCCTCGTCGAACCGCTCTTTGACGCTCGTGACGTACTCGCCGCGAGTCTTGACGTAGTCGGCCCGGCTCGGATCGTCGATCCAGATGCGCGACTGGAGGCCGACCGACGAGTCGCCGAGTTCGGTCAGTCGGACCGACGGCGCGGGGTCGTCCAAGATGTCGGGGTGAGATCGTGCCTCCTCGACGATGATCTCGGTCGCACGATCGATGTCGTCGTCGTACCCGATCCCGAACAGGAACTTCAGCCGGAGGCGCTCGCCGTCGACCGGGTTCTTGATCACGCCGTCTGTGAGCTGGGAGTTTGGCACCGTCAGCAGTTCGTTGTCGAAGGTCCGGACCCGGGTGACCCGGAGGCCGATGTCCTCGACGACCCCCGAGTAACTGCCGTTGTCCCACTCGATCCAGTCGCCGATCTTGAACGGCCCGTCGGTGTAGATGAACACGCCCGCGACGAAGTTGGCGATGACGTCCTGCATCGCGAAGCCGATGGCGAGGGTGGCCGCGGCCGCGATCGTCGCCAGCGAGGTGAGGAAGTTGCCGTAGTCGGCGAACCCGAAGGCCACCGAGACCGCGACGAACACCACGGCGAACTTCGTCAGCTTCACCAGCGGTCGCCGTGCGTGCCTGTCGAGGTCGCGCCGATCGAGAAAGCGCCCGACCAGCGGCACGACCGTCAGCCGGCCGGCCAGATAGATCGCGGCGAACGAGACGACGAAGTAGAGGGCTTGGGTCACCGCGAGCGCGTAGCTTCCGAGCGCGGATTCGAGGAACGGGAGGGCTTCGACCATCAGTGGAGCGTCGCGGTGTTCCCGCGCGTCTCGATCAGGTCGGCGTTCACCGCGTCCGCGAGCTCCTCGGCGAGGTCGTCGGTCGTCGTGCCGCCCCGAGCCGCCCGGAGGAACTTGACTTTCACGAGCTCGCGGTCCTGGAGTTGGTCGGCGAGTTCGTCTGTCACCGAGTCGATGCCGGCCTTGCCGACCCAGACGGTCACGTCGAGGTCGTGGGCCTGTTTACGGAGGTCCTCGTCGGTCATACCCCGTTCTGGGAAACGAAGCGGCTTAAAGGGCATGGAACGGGTGACGACCGCGACGCGACGGCGCGAACTCAGGAGTCGTAGGGGTATCGGGCGTGGGACCCGCAGTCGCAGGTGAGGACGACGTGGCCGTCCTGGAGGCGGACCCGGGCGTTTTTCCCGGGGCGGAGGTAGGCGTCGCAGGCGTCGCAGGCGAACCGCTGGAAATCGCGGGGGAGCGAGAGGCGATTGCGCTCGGCGAGTCGGCGGGCGAGTCGGACGTACTCCCGGGCGCGGTCGTCGCGACACTCGGCGGCGGCGTCGCGAGCGAGGCCGGCGAGGCGCTCGATGCGTTCTTCGGCTATGGACATGTGGGAATGGGGGGTGGGGGTTTCCGGGGCGAACCAGGACAAGGATAGAAGGTATCCTGAGTTGCCCCATGGGGGTCATCCTACGAACAACGTAAATAGTTTTCGATTTCTTCCGGGTCGGGCGGGTGCGTTCCGGTAGGATTTTGGCCGGGCCGCGTCTTCGCCCCCACACCGACGGCCGGTTCGCCGGCCGCGAACGACTATGAAGGTGAGCCACTACTTCGAGTGGGAGGCGTACATCACCGGCGGCCACGCCCAGTCGGTCGCGAACCAGCGCGAGATCATGGACCGCCGGGGCGTCGCGTACACCACCGAGCCGACGCTCGACGCCGACCTGCTCCACCTCAACAACATGGGCCCGAAGTCGATCTACTACGCGCGGAAGGCCCGACAGCGCGGCGTCCCCGTCCTCGTCCACGCCCACCAGACCGCCGAGGACTTCCGGGAGAGCTTCGCGTTCTCGAATCTCCTCGCAAAGCCCATGGGGCCGTATCTGGAGTACGCCTACTCGCTGGCCGACCACCTCGTGTGTCCCTCCGACCACAACCGCGAGGTCGTCGCGGGGTACGCGGACGCCCCGAAGACGGTCATCAGCAACGGGTTCGACCCCGACGCGCTCGCGGGGTTCGAGGACCTCCGCGAGGAGTATCTCGACCGCTACGACCTCGATCCGCCGGTGGTGTTCAACGTCGGCCACGTCATCAAGCGCAAGGGACTGGAGGCGTTCGTCGAGACCGCGCGGGCGATGCCCGACCTCGACTTCGTGTGGTTCGGCTATCTCAACCCCGCGGGCGGCGAACTCGATCGGGTCCTCAAGAGCCGCGACACCAAGCGGCTGGTCGAGAGCGCGCCCGACAACTGCACGTTCACCGGCTACATCGAGGACGTCCGGGGCGGGTTCGCCGCGGGCGACGTCTTCTTCTGGCCGTCGAAAAACGAGAACGAGGGCATCGCGCTCCTCGAAGCGATGGGCTGTGGCAAGCCGCTCGTGATCCGGGACATCCCCACCTACGACTGGCTCGAAGACGGGACTCACTGCCTGAAGGCGACCGGGGACTTCGAGGCCGAACTCGACGCCATGCGCGATCCGGACCTGCGCGAACGCATCGGGGCCAACGCCGCGGCCAAAAGCGAGGCGTTCACCATCGAAGCGGTCGGCGACGACCTCGTCGAACTGTACCGCGACCTCGCTGGCGACTCCGGCGCCGGCCAGACTTCATAAGGTCTTAACTATCGGTTCCCAAAGAGGCCGACAATGGAACAGGTCGCCGCGTTCACCGACACCTATCTCCCGACCGTCAACGGCGTGACCTACACGATCGCGTCGTGGCGCGACCGCTGGGAGCGGGCAGGCGGGCGGATGGACGTGGTTTACCCGAGCGCCGACGGCCACCGACCGACCGACGGCGAACACCCCGTCGGGAGCCTCCCGTTCCCGTTCTACGAGGGGTTCCGACTCGGCACGCCCACGATTCCCGAGGCGGTCAGGGACGCCGAGGTCGTCCACGCTCACACGCCGTTCAGCATCGGGCTGGGCGGGCTCCGGCTCGCGCGCGACCGGGACGTCCCGCTGGTGGCCTCGTACCACACGCCGACCAGCGAGTACGCCGAGTACGTCGCCCCGACCGAGACCGTGGCGTCGCTGGTCGGTCGGCTCTCGGAGGTGTACGAGCGGTGGTTCTTCGGCCGCGCCGACGCGGTGCTTGCGCCCTCCGGGTCGACCCGCGACCACCTGCGCGAGGAGGTCGGCGTCGACACCCCCGTCGAGGTGGTCCCGAACGGCGTCGACACCGAGCGGTTCCGCCCCGTCGAGACCGATGACTTCCTCGACAGCTACGACCTCCCGGGCGACGACGACCGCCCGCTGATCGGCTACACCGGGCGCCACGGCTACGAGAAGCGCCTCTCGGAGCTCGTGATGGCGGCGGCCGACATGGACGTGACCGTCGTGTTCGGCGGCGACGGGCCGGCCCGCGACGACCTCGAAGCACAGGCCGAGAGGCTGGGTGCCGACGCCCGGTTCCTCGGCTTTCTGGACCGCGAGGACCTCCCCGCGTTCTACTCGGCGCTCGATGCCTTCGCGTTCCCGAGCCCGGTCGAGACGCAGGGGCTGGTGGCGCTCGAAGCCAACGCGTGTGGCACGCCGGTCGTCGGCGCGAACGCGGGCGCGCTCGCCGACACGATCCGGGAGGGCGAAACCGGATTCCACTACGAGAGCGGCGACATCGAGGGGTTCCGGGCGGCGATCCGTCGGACACTGGGGGCCCGCGAGGAGCTCCGAGAGACGTGTCTCGACCGACGCGAGGCGACCAGCGTCGAGCGAGCGGTCGAACGGCTCCGGAGCGTCTACGAGTCGGTCCGCTAGAGTTCGACGCGCTCGACCAGTTGGTTGCCGTCCTCGCGGATGTTGACCGCGACGATCCGGATCAGTTCTTCGAGCCCGGAGTCCTGCAACTTCGCCTTCAGGAGGTTGTCGACCTGGAAGACGCCCGCGGCGTTCAGCATCTCGATCTCGACGAGCACCGGGACCGACCCGCCCTCCATCAGCGACACCCGCTGGATGGCCTGGCTCGAGACGGTGTTGATCCCCCGGCCGCCCTGTTCGTAGGGGATCCGCGAGCGGCCCATCTCCATGTCGAGGGCGTCTGCGACCCGGAGCACGCCGGCCTCGGTCGTCAGGGGGTCTTCCTCGGTGTGGTGACACAGGATCGCGTGGAGGATCTCGCCTTTCACGCGGACGGTCTCCTCGGTGTCGTAGAAGCCGAGTTCGGGCAACACGCGATCGAGCAGGTCCGCGGCGAGCGGGATCGACCAGTAGGCGTGGTCGTCGCGGTGGACGACGTGGCCGATGTCGTGGATCGTCGCCGCCAGTGCGATGATCACGCTCTCGTCGGCCTCGGTCAGGCCCTGATCGGCCGCGCCGTTGAACTCCACGCCGCCGTCCTTGAGGAGTTCGTAGAGAGCAAGCGCCCGGTCGCGAACGATCTCGATGTGCTTGCTCCCGTGGTCGTTGTACCCCTTCCGATCGACCGGATTGACGTTCTGGGCGCGGAGGTAGGTCTGAATCTCGGGGTCGTCGTCGATGAACGCCAACACCTCGTTGAGTCGCTCGTCCGGGAACGGGTGGTCGTCCTCGGGGTCGTACACCCGCCGCCGGTCGTCGGTCTCGTCGATTTCGCTCATACGGTGCATCTCGGTCGCCAGCGGATAAAAGCTCTCGGCCCGCGGCCGGCGACCGGTCGGGGCGGCTACTCCGCGGCGTCGGCGGCGGCCGCCTCGACCGCGTCGTAGTCGGGTTCGACGCCCGGGTCGTCGCTGACCCACCGGTAGGTGACCGTTCGGTCCCCGTCGACGACGAAGACGGCGCGCTTGGCGACCCCGTAGTAGCCGAGGTCGGCGAAATCCATCACGACGTCGTAGTCGTCGACGATCCCCTTGTTGGAGTCGCTGACCAACCCGAAGCTGAGTCCCTCCCGATCGCGGAACTCGTTCAGCGCGAACGGCGAGTCGACGCTGATGCCGTACACCGTCGCGCCGACGTCCTCGTAGGCGGCGAGCTCGGACTCGAACGTACAGAGCTCCGCCGTGCAGACGCTGGTGAACGCGCCGGGGAAGAACGCCAGCACGAGCGGCGCTTCGTCGAGGTGGTCCGAGAGGGTGAACTCCGAGACGTCGCCGTCGGCGAGCGGTGCGGTGAAGTCGGGTGCGTGATCGCCTACGTCTACCATCGTGTGTAGACGTCTCGGTGTCGGAGACAAGACAGTTCCGGAGTCGACGCCGCGGGGTCGGTTCCCGAGGCGCTACACCGAGCAAAAAGCATATAGTCCAGAATCGGCTATCTCCGAACAGAGATGGTACAGATGATTCCACTGTTCGGCCCGATTCCCGGCGGGATGGAGATGATGGTGATCCTCCTCATCGCCGTCCTGCTGTTCGGCGCGAACAAGATTCCGAAGCTCGCCCGCTCGACCGGCGAGGCGATGGGCGAGTTCAAGAAGGGGCGCCAGGAAGTCGAGGAGGAGCTCAAGGAGATGCAGGAAGGCGGCGTCGACGCCGAGACGACGACGAGCGAGACCGACGCCGAGCGGACCACCGAATAACCGATTTTTCGCGGGGCGTGTGGCCTAGTGGAGAGGGCGGGAGGTTCCTAACCTCCCGACCGCGGGTTCGAATCCCGTCACGCCCGTTCTCGTGTCGAGCAACGCGAGACCGAGAACGAAGCGTGCGGGTTCGAACCCCACAAGCCACAGCCCGGAACGGCCCGCAGGGCCGCACGCCCGGACCGTCTTGCTCCGGTTCCGAATCCCGTCACGCCCGTCGACCTTTTAGTGCGCTCGCGCCCCGAGCGGCGCTCGCTTGTAAAACGTCGATGAAACCCGCGCTCCTCGCACCGTTCGCTCCGCTCACTGCGTTCGCTCGCGGTACAATGTCTCGTGCGCAACCGCCCCGCCACCGCACAGCCACCGCACTACCGCCACTGCACAGCCACCGCACTACCGCCACTGCACAGCTACCGCATTGGGTTGGGTTCGGGTTCCAGAACACCGCCGTATTTCCCAGTCACTTCAGAAGTCGCCACGGAAGTCGTTGACAACAGCAACTATCGAAGGGGGGGTGAACGACACCCGAATACGTATAGCGACCAGCGTTACGCAACCACCGTGCCTACGAAGAAGCGATGACGACGAACTCTCTCGATACGACGGCGATGGGACGACGATCTGGCAAGACCTCGTCTTTCTGGCCGGAAGCGCCTTTTCGATCGTCGTGCTCGCGCCGACGCTGACCGACCGGACCGCCCGCATCCCGCTCGGAACGAGCCTCCCGTCGGCGCTGACCGCGGCCGGCGGGGGGCCGCGAGAGATCAGTGACTTACCCGTCGCCGTTCTCGTCGACGATGACGACCTCGCCGTCCCGGACGTCGACGTTGATCAGCGTCTTGACGTCGTAATCGGTGTCGTCGAGCTCGTTCGGACCCTGTTTTTTGATGACCGCGACGACGTCGGCCACGTCCGCGCCGATGTGTTCGAGCGCCTCCGTGATTGCCTTCATCGTCCCGCCCGTGCTGAGAACGTCGTCGAGCAACAGCACGCGATCGCCGTCCTCGACGTTGTTGACGTACATCTCGTTCTCGGAGTAGCCCGTCTGCTGGGAGAGGGCGACTTCGCCGTCGAGACCGTACTCGCGTTTCCGGATGACGACCAGCGGAATGTCGGTCATCAGCGACACCGCGGTCGAGATGTGGATCCCCATCGCCGCGGGCGTGACGATCTTGTCCACGTCCTCCAGTTCGGCCTTCCGGATGATCTTGATGACGATCTCGCGGAGGAGCCCCGGTTCGAGCATCGGGATGCCGTCGCTGATGGGGTGGACGAAGTAGTGGTAGCCGTCCTTCTCGATGATCGGCGCGTCGAGCAGCGATCGCCTCAGCTTATCCATGTCGGAGGTACTCGACCTGCGAATAAAAGGTGACGGTCTGGGGCCGGCCGTGGTCGAGGGTTTCACGGGAGCCGTTCACGTAGCCCGGGCGTGACTCGGCGTTCGCGAGGCGGGGCGCTCGGCGGCGCGTTCGGACCTCGAAAAAATGCCGGCCGGCTCAGAGCACGACGACCAGCGTGGCGACCAGTGCCACGATGATGAGGAGCACGCCGTTTCGGATGTCGGTCCGGGCCTCGACCGGACGGCCCCCGACCACCGCGACGACGCCGCCGCCGAGCCGCTGGACCGCGCTCGCCGACCCGGTCGCGAGTCCGACCGCGAGCCGATCGACCGCGGCGTACAGTTCGGTGACCCCGACGACAAGACCGCGGGTGCCGTAGAACGCCGCGGGGTTGTAGATGGCGTCGACGTCGGGGACGTCCCCGCCGTACCGTTCGAGGGGCTTCTTGATGAGGACGAACCCGACGAGGCCGATGACCGCCAGCGCCACCCCTTCGACGACGTGGGGAACGGTGTAGGTGTGGTAGACGTGCGAGACGACCGCCTCGCTGGTCACGTCGAACGGCAGGATCGCGAACAGCGCGCCGTCGAAGATGCCGTAGAAGACACAGAGCGCGGCGACGGCGACCATCGCGACGGTCTGGCCGCGGTTGGCGTCGGCGACGCTGCCGTCGTACTCGCCGTGGAGGAAGGCGTAGTAGCCGAACTTGATAAACGAGAGGAACGTGCCGACGCCCCCGACGAGGAGGAGGAGTTCGAGAGTGTGGAAGTCGCCGACTGCGACGGGTCCGGCCGGGAAGTCGTAGTGGCTGGCCGAGATGACGATGCCCTTGCTGACGAAGCCGTTGAACAGCGGGAACCCGGCGATCGAGAGTGCGGCGACCGTGAACGCGACGGCCGTGACCGGCATCTCCCGGCCGAGTCCGCCCAACTTCTTCAGGCTCTCCTTGCCGGTCCGGTAGACCACGACGCCGGCGGTCATGAACAGCAGGCCCTTGTAGAGAATGTGGTTGAAGACGTGGGCCATCGCGCCGGCCTGACCCAGCGCCGTCCCGATGCCGACGCCGGCGATCATGTAGCCGACCTGCGACTGAATGTGGTAAGACAGCAACCGGCGCATGTCGTTCTGGAACAGCGCGTACGTCGCGCCGAACACCGCCATGATGCCCCCCATATAGGCGATGGCGACGTTGCCGTCGGGGAACGCCCGGTACATGCCGTAGACACCGGTCTTGGTGGTGTAGACACAGAGGAAGACGCTCGCGGCGATATGCGGGCGCGGGTAGGTGTCGGGGAGCCACGCGTGGAGCCCGACGAACCCGACGTTGACGCCGATGCCGATGCCCGCGAGCACCGGCGCGACCGGCCCGGCCATCCCGTCGCCGGTGAACAGGAAGGTGCCGGCCGCGACGTAGTGCCAGACCACCGCGCCGAGCAGGAGCGTGCCGCCGACGCCGTGGAGCAGGGCGTACCGGTAGCCGGCCCGGATCGCGCGCCCGCCGTAGTACCACACCAGCAGGGTGCTGGTGACCGCCATCAGCTCCCAGAAGAAGATGAGGGTGAGCCAGTCGCCGCCGAAGACGGCGCCGAGGCTGGTCCCGACGTACGAGAGCGCGAACGCGGTCTGGAGGCTGTCGGCGTCGCTCGCCCACGAGTACACCACCCCGACCGCGCCGATGAAGCCGAAGATGAGCCCCATCAGCTGGGAGAACGGATCGAGGTTGAACAGCACGGCGTCGAAGCCGAACAGCCGCGTCGCCAGATGGGTGCCTTCGGGGACGAGCCAGACGTACGGGACCACGACCGCGGTCGCCAGCACGCCGAGCGCGTGGCCGAGCCGCCGGCCGACGAACGGGAGCACCAGCGCCGCTAACAGCACGGGGACGAACGGGGGAACGACGGGGTCGACCATCAGACGCTCACCCCCGTCGCGCCCGCGACGACGAGACGCACGATCCGGAGGAACACCGCGGCGTCGGGAACGACGCCGAGCGTGAGCGATCCGGCGGCCGCGAACAGGATCGGTCCGAGCATGAACCACGTCGACTCCTCGCCGGTCCAGCCGCGGTGCTCCCACTCGGGACGGTAGTCGGGGCCGTGCTCCCGGTCGATGTGTTCGGCCGCCGCCGCGCTGTCGACCGGGCCCTGCCCCTCGTGGTCGTCGGCGTAGCCGTGGTCGTCGGTGGGATCGCCGTCACGCCCGCCGGCGCCGCCGTCGGACGCGAGCCACTGGTCGGCGCCGTCGCGGGCCACCCAGCCGCCGAGCGCGGCCCCGATCACCGGCTTCTCGTCGCTCCGGTCGGGGGTCTCGAAGAACGCCGCGTAGACGACCGGCCAGAAGTACGCGATGTTGAGCACGCCCGAGACCAGCAGAGCGGCCGTGAACACCATCTGGCCCGCCGAGACGGTGCCGATCAGCAGGAAGTACTTGCTGACGAACCCCGCGACCAGCGGGATGCCGGCCATGCCGAGCGCCGCGATCCCGAACGCGGTCATCGTCAGGGGCATCCGCTTGCCGATGCCCGCCATGTTCGAGATGTCGTCGGTGTGGGTCTCGACGTGGATCGCGCCCGCACAGAAAAACAGCGTGAGCTTCATGAACGCGTGGGCGGGGATGTGGAGCAGTCCCCCGGTCAGCGACATCGGGTGGAGCACCGCCAGCCCGAGCACGATGTACGACAGCTGGCTCACGGTCGAGAACGCGAGCCGGCGCTTGAGGTTGTCCTGGCGGAGCGCGATGACGCTGGCGATCACGAGCGTGAGCGCCGCGACGACCGCGAGCGGGAGCCCCATCCCGAGGTCGCCCACGAGGTCGGGGCCGAACACGTCGAGCACCACGCGGGCGATGCCGAACACGCCGGACTTGACGACCGCGACTGCGTGGAGTAGCCCCGAGACAGGGGTGGGCGCGACCATCGCGTCGGGGAGCCACGAGTGCATCGGCATCAGCGCCGCCTTCACGCCGAAGCCCGCGACCAGCAGTCCGAACGCCGCCCGCGCGAGGGCGGGGTCGGCGCCCGCGAGTCCGGCGATGCCGCCCGCGGTGAAGTCGGTAGTCCCGGTGAGAACGAACACCAGCAGGATGCCCGCCAGCACCGCGACGCCGCCGCCGAAGGTGTACGCGAGGTACTTCCGGCCGGCCGCGCGGGCCTCGTCGGTCTCGTCGTGGGCGACCAGCGGATAGGTCGCCACGGTCAACAGCTCGTAGAAGACGTACAGCACGATGAGGTTGTGCGCGAACGCGACGCCGACCGCAGACGCCACGCTCCCCGCGAACGCCGCGAAGTACCGCGTCTGGTCGTGTTCGTCGAGCCCGCGCATGTACCCGATGCTGTAGAGGCTGGTCACCACCCACAGCGTGCTCGCGAGCAGCGCGAACAGGATACCGAGCGGGTCGGCCCGGAGCGCGAACGACACCTCGGGGACGAACGTCCCGAAGTCGGTGACGTACGTGTCGCCGGCGAGCACGCCGGGGACCATGCTCGCCACGACCCCGAACGTCCCCAGTGCCGCCAGCATGGTCCAGGTCTCCCGGACGTTCGGGCGCCCGCGGGACGCGAGGATGGGGACGGTTGCGAGGAGCGAAATCAACACCGCTGCGACCGGTCGGAGAGAGTGTATCTCTGTCATTGTTCAGGAGAGGAGACTGGTCACGGTCGGTTCGACGAGCGCTGCGTACTCGAAGACGGCCGCGCCGAGCGCGACCGCCAGCGCGGCCGCCGCGACGACGACCGCGTACATCCCGAGCGAGACGGTCCCCGGAGCGGGCAGTCGGTCGCCGCCGTCGGCGGCGGTCACGTCGGCGCCGACGTCTGCGTCGTCGCGGGCCGCCTCCGCGTCGCCGGCGGCGACCGGGGTCTCGCGGAAGAACATCCGCTCGACAAGTCGGGCGAAGTACGCCAGCGTCAACAGCGTGCTCCCGACGATGACCGCGGTCAGCACCCACGACTCGGTTTCGACCGCGCCGAGCGCGATGTACCACTTGCCGACGAAGCCGACCGCGGGCGGGATTCCGACCATCGCGAGCGCGAGCACGCCGAACGCGGTCGCGCCCGCCGGGAGCCGCTCGGCCAGCCCCTCGTAGTCGTCGACCGTGCGCGCGCCGGTCGCGGTCGCGACCAGCCCCGCGGTCAGAAAGAGCCCGCCTTTCATGATCGCGTGGCCGACGAGGTGGACGAGCGCCCCGATCATCGCGGTCTCGTTGACGAGCGAGACGCCCGCGATCACGAGCCCGTACTGGGCGACCGACGAGTAGGCCAACATCCGCTTGACCTCGGTCTGGGCGACCGCGAGCACGCTCCCGGCGACGATGCTGACCGCCGCGGCGACCCCGAGCAGGTCCCGCGCGAGCGGGTTGGCCGCGAGGAACTCCGGGGTGAAGACGGTGTAGACCACCCGGATCAGCGCGTAGGCCGACACCGTCGACACCAGCGCCGAGATCAGGCCGCTGACCGAGTCCGGCGAGGCGGCGTACGCTTCGGGCTGCCAGGTGTGGAGCGGGAACACCGCGATCTTGATGAGCAGGCCGACCACGACGAACGCGAACGCCGTCTGGACGAGCGTCGTGGTGTGGCCGTACTCGGCCAGC
The DNA here is from genome assembly GCF_004765795.1 of Halorussus marinus. Taxonomy (GTDB): domain Archaea; phylum Halobacteriota; class Halobacteria; order Halobacteriales; family Haladaptataceae; genus Halorussus; species Halorussus marinus. The sequence goes on along the minus strand of NZ_SBIV01000001.1, from coordinate 80,996 downwards.
AGGGTCGCGAGGTCGCCCATGTTGAGCGTCCCGGTGGCGATGTAGGCGTAGCCGAGCCCCAGCAAGAACAGCGACGCCCCGACGGTGCCGATCAGCAGGTACCGGAGCGCCGCGACCGCCGACCGGCCGCCGTCGCCGCTGGCGACGACCACGTACGCCGCCAGCCCCGTGATCTCGAGGAAGACGTACATGTTGAACAGGTCGCCGGTGATCGTCAGCCCGGTCAGCCCCGCGACCAACAGCAGGTAGGCCGCGTAGAAGGGGTTCGAGCGAGGCCCCGCGACGCGGGCGTAGGCGAGTACGCCCAGCGAGACCACCGCCACCAGTCCGAGCACCGTCGCCGACAGCCCGTCGACGACGAGTTCGATGCCGTAGGGGACTTCGAAGCCGCCGACGACGTATCTGACCGTCCCCTCGAAGAGCGCGCGCCGGGCGAGTTCGGCCGCGACGCCGACGTGGACGGCCGAGGCGACGACCGCGACGGGCCACCCGCTTTTCGATCGGACGAGTCCGGCGAGCAACGCGAGCACCGATCCGACGATCGGTACGGCGACCGCGAACGGAACGAGGTCACTCATCGGCTCGCACCTCCCAGAGGGTGTCGGCGTCGAGGGTGCCGTACTCGTCGTAGATGCGCACGACCAGCCCCAGCGCGACCGCGGTGAGGCTCACCCCGACGACGATGGCGGTCAGGATGAGGACGTGGGGCAACGGGCTGACGTGGGGCGCCTCGGTCGTCAGCACCGGCGGGTTCGCGCCCTCGAGGTACGCCGACGCGATGAAGAACAGGAAGATGCCGGTCTGGAAGATGTTCACGCCGATCACCTTCTTGACGATGTTGCGGTTGCCGATCATCATGTACGTACCGACGCCCAACAGCAGGAACGTCGCCAGATAGTAGTACCGGGTGGCGATCACGTCGATCACGCCGACTCACCTCCCTCCATCCCGCCGGCGATGGCGAAAAACAGCCCGGTGATGATGCCGGCGACGATGACGCCGATGAGCAGTTCCACGAGTTCGATGCCGTACTTGCTCGCGTGATGGATGCCGAACGCCGGGTAGTCGAGGAAGGCCCCGCCCAGCGCGACCGTCGCGACGCCGATCGAGACGAACCCGAGCGTCCCGACCCCGACGATCGCCACCAGCGTCGAGGGGTCGACCCACTCGCGGGTCGGCTCGATGCCGAACGCGATGCCGAGCATCAGGATGACGGTGCCGACGATGACCCCGCCCTGGAAGCCCCCGCCCGACGAGTCGGCGCCGTGGAACATGATGAACAGCCCGAACGTGAACACGAACGGCGCGACGACTCGCACCGTCGCCATGATGATCGGACTCTCGACGTAGGCCCCCCGTTCGGTCGGCTCCGCCTCGGCGTCGGCCTCGGTCGGGTGGGCGTCGCTCATGCGAACACCTCCCGCTGGAGCACGACCAGGATTCCGACCCCCGCCGAGTAGACCACGACCGCCTCGCCGAGGGTGTCGAACCCTCGATAAGCCGCAAGCACCGCGGTGACGGCGTTTTTCACGCCGGCCTCCTTGTAGGCGTGTTCGAGGTAGTAGCCGGTCACTTCGGAGGTGGCGACCGGGGTCTCGGCGCCGCCGATCGGTGGGAGCGCCCCGAGCGTGGTCGCGAGCACGCCAACCAGCACGACGGAGACGCCAAGCGCGGGCAGGTCGAGACGTTCGAGCGTGCGCTCGCCCGACGGCCGCACGGTCTTGGTGATCGTCAGCAAGAACAGGACCGTGGTCACGCCCGCACCGACCGCGGCCTCGGTGAGCCCGACGTCGGGGGCCTGCAACACGACCCAGATGATCGCGATCCCGAGGCTGTACGCCGCAAACGCGATGATGGAGCCGAGCACGTCCCGCAACACCGCGGTCGCGAGCGCGCAGGCGAAGACGAATCCGAGCAGCGCAAACTCCAGGCCGATCATTCGTCCACCTCCTCCTCGCGGGTCCACGGCTCGATACCTTCTTCGGCGGCCGCCCGCGCGATGGCGTGGGCGGCGGTCGGGTTCGTGATGAACATGAACAACAACAACAGCAGTGCCTTGATCGTCGAGAGGTCGGAGCCGAACGTCAGCGCCACCGCGGCCAGCGAGAGGCCGGCCGCGAGGGTATCGCTCTTCGAGGCGCTGTGCGAGCGGGTGTAGAGGTCGGGCAGTCGGAGGATGCCGACGGCGGCCACGAACGCGAAGAACACCCCGCCGGCCGCGAGCAGGGCGATCGCGATCTCTCGGGGCGTCACAGCACACCACCCCGCTCGACCGTGAACTTCGAGATGGCGATGCTCATCAGGAAGTTCAACAGCGCGTAGACGATCGCGATGTCGAGCGCCGACGACTCGCCGAGGGCGGCCGCGACGAGCGCGATCACGATGACGGTGTTCGTGCCGATGACGTTGACCGCGATGACGCGGTCCTGCATCGTCGGCCCCCGGACCAGCCGGTAGACGACCGCCAGCGAGACGAGGACGAACGCACCGGCGGCCGTCAACAGCGCGGTACTGATGAACGTCACGCGTTCTCACCTTCCGTCGGTCGCTCGGCGTCGTCCGAGTCGGCGTCGCGCTCGGCGGGGCTCGGGATGCGAGCTGCCGACCGGCCGTAGAAGACGAACCGGACCGCCCGCTCTAGGGTCCCGCCGAGCAGGTCCTCGCGCGCGCCGTCGGTGAGCGCGTGTACCGTGAAGTGGCGCCGGGAGACGTCGATCGTGAGCGTCCCCGGGGTGAGGGTGATGCTGTTCGCCAGCGTCGTCACCGGGAGCTCCGACCACACCGCGGCGTCGAACTCGACGACCTCGGGGTCGATCGGGAGGTCCGGGTGAAGGACGACGTACGCGATCTGGAAGTTGGCCTTCGCGATCTCCCACAGCAGGAACGGCGCGTACACCACCAGACGTCCGAGCCGCCCCGCGAGCCGCGACACGTCGACGAACCCGCTGAGCGAGATCCGCCAGAGGAGCCCGGCGACTACGAGGCCGCTTATCGCGCCGGTCGCCAGATCGAAGGTCGACAGCGTTCCCCCGACGAGCAGATAGAAGCCGTACGCCCACCCGAACAGCACCGCGAACTGGCCGAGCCCCGCGCGGCGGGCGAGCGGGAACCGCCGGGTCGGTCGCTCGACCGGCGCGATCTCGACCGCGAGGCCCGCGCGTTCGAGTTCGGTCTCCAGGGGCGGCAACAGCGGCGTCATCCCCGAGGGGTTGAATTCGGGGTCGAGCACCACGGTTTCGACGTCGTTTTCGGCGGCGTACCGGCCCAACACGTCGGCGTAGTCGCCGGGGTTGAACAGGTACTCGTCGGGGCCGACCAGCGCGGTCTCGACGCCGATCGACGCCGCGTTGTCGCCGAGGTCCTCGGCGACCCACGCGCGGACCCGATCGAGCAGCTCGGTCGCGTCCTCGGGCGGGTCACCGACCGTGACCCGCTCGGAGACCGGATAGACGAAGTGAAGCGTCGGGGCCGCGCCCGGCTCGGCGTCGACGGCGCTCTCGGCGGCGTACGCCACCGTGTTGCGGAGCGTGACCGAATCCCGAACCGGGACCAGAATCTGGGTCCCCGTCATCGGAGTGGGCCGCTCGAACTGATTCGTCCGGAACGACGATACACCGGTAGGTGGCCGACCATCGTGAGAGTCCTATCTGAAAAGGGTAGCCAGTGTATAAAGATTGCTTCGGTTTCCCGAGACCCGGTGGCACGGCCGGATCGCGAATCGCGCGACCGGACCGGGCCGCCGGCAGGTCAGTCGAGTTCGGCGGCGATCCCGTCGGCGACCGCCCGACCCAGTTGGGCCTTCGAGCCCTCGTAGGTCCGGACGCTGTGCTCGCGGACGAAAAGCGCTCGGGTCTCGTCGCCGCCCATCACGCTGGCGTCGTTCGCGACCACGAACGAGAGGTCCGCGCGCCGGAGCGTCTCGCGGGCGCGCTCGACCATCGCGGCGTCGTCGCCGGCGGTCTCGGCCTTGAAGCCGACGATCGGGAGGTCGCTGTCGGCCCGGATCTCGTCGATGAGCTTCGGCGTGGGCGCGAGATCGAGCGATCGCTCTCGACCCGAGCGGAGCTTCTCGTCGGCGGGGTCGACGGTGTAGTCGGCGATCGCGGCCGCCGAGACGAGCGCGTCCGTGCCCTCGGCGACCGACTCCCGGACCGCCCCGAGCATCTCCGCGGCGGATTCGACCGAGACGAGATCGGCGTACGGGATCGGGCCGCCGATCGTCTCGCGGTCGACCGGGTGGGGGCCGACCGGGCCATGGACCAGCGTCACGTCCGCACCGAGCGCGTAGCAGGCGCGGGCGACCGCCCGGCCGGTCTTGCCCGACGATCGGTTGGTCAGCACGCGCACGGGGTCGATCGGTTCGGCGGTCGCCCCGGTAGTGATCGTTACGTGCGCGCCCGAGAGGGCGTCCGGGGCGGCCGCGCGTGCGACCGCCAGCGCGATCGCGTCGGCAGTCGCGATCTTGGCCTTTCCCTCCTCGATCCGAGGGGCGACGAACTCGACGCCCCACGACTCGACGCGCTCGATCGCGTCGAGCACGCCCGGATGGTCGTACATCGGTTCGTGCATCGCGGGCGCGACGACGACCGGCAGATCCGCGCCGAGCGCGGTGGTCGCGGTCGTCGTGACCGGCGTATCGTCGATCGCGGCCGCCACCTTGCCGACGGTGTTGGCGGTCGCTGGCGCGATCAGGAACACGTCTGCCCACCCGTCGCGTCCGCAGAGGTCGACGTGCTCGACGCCGCCGGTGATCTCGGTGACGACGGGCGCGTCGGTCGCGAACTCGACCGCCCACGGGTGGACGATTCCGGCGGCGCTGTCGGTCATCACCGCCCGGACAGCGGCGCCCCGCCTCCGGAGTTCGTGGGCCAACTCGACTACCTTCACCGCCGCGATACTGCCGGTCACGCCCACCGCGACGTTGACTCCCGCGAGCATGGCGGATCTTGGGGCCGGCCCACGTTAAATGGGAGGGGGTTCGGGTCGGCGACTCCCGAATCGGGGCGCTACGCCGCGGAAACAGAGAGATAATAAACTGAAAGGAATCCTTGAAACGGTTGCAACGGTCCGGCAGAACGCACCGAACGCACCGGGAACGTGGACCCAGTTGATATACCCTCGGCGTCACCGTCACACTGTATGCCCGAATACGCCCTCGCCGACGAACGTGCCGACGACGTAAGCGCGGCTTTCGAACTGCTGTCGAGCGCCCGCCGCCGGGGCGTCCTCTACGCGGCCGACCGGGGGACGGAGACGTCCGTCGAAGCGCTGGCCGAACGCATCGCGACCTGGCTGGGCGACCCCGACGCCTCGACCGTCGCGTTATCCCTGCGCCACACCCACCTGCCAAAGCTCGCGGACGCGGGCGTCGTCGAGTACGACTCCGAGCGCGGCACGGTCGAACTCACCGACGGGGTCAGCGACCTCGAACCGTATCTGGCGTCGATCTCGGACTCCGACGCCGGTCGGACCTCGGGGCGACGGGCCTCGGAGCTGAACGCCTGAGTCGCGGTCCCCCGCCGCCGATCCCCGCCGCTCGCCGGAACTTTTAGGCTCCGCTCACCCGAAGGCCCCAGCGTGGACAGCGTCGAAATCAGCACCGTCGTCTACGTGCCGCCCGAGGAGGCCTACGATTTTCTCGCGGACTTCGAGGGGTACGCCGATTACTCGAACCACCTCGACGGCGTCGATCGGCACGGCGACGGCGGTCCGGGAACCGAGTACGACATCCGCCTCTCGTGGTGGAAACTCGAATACACCGTCCGGTCGGCGGTGACCGAACTCGACCGCCCGAACACCATCGATTGGCGGCTCGTCAAGGACCTGAACGCCCACGGGCGCTGGGTCGTCGAACCCGCGCCCGACGAGGCGCCGCCCGACCGCGGGTCGGCCTCGCGGGTCCGGCTCGTCATCCGGTTCGACGCCGACTCGGCGAGTTCCGACATGCTCGATCTGCCGCGGCTCGTCTCGCTGAGTTGGGTCGTCGAGAAGGTGAAACCGATCGTGTTACAGGAAGCAGAGCGGGTGGTCGAGCGCATCGTCGCGGACCTCGAAGGCGAGCCCCGAGCGGTCGAGCTGACGCTTCACGAGGCCCCCGACGCCGTGTGATTACTCGCCGGCGTCGCCGTAATCGCCGCCGTACTTGAGGAAGAAGTACGCGAGTCCGAGCGTGAACACCATCGCGGCGGTCGTCGCGACGCCGAGGGTCTTGGCTGTCGACGGGATGGCCGGCCCGGCCGCCTCGCCGCCCCCGCCCGCGTCGGGCGACACCGTGATCGTCCCGACCATGCCCGCGCTCCGGTGGGGCGTACAGTAATACTCGTAGTCGCCTTCGATCTCGAAAGTGTGGCTGTACTCGTGGCCGGTGTTGTACGTCTCGCTGTCGCCGCCTTCGGTCCCCTCCCAGTCCGCGCCCTCGGGCGTCGAGTCGGCGACCACGTTGTGGTTGTCCGAGTCCCAGACCCACTTGACGGTCGTCCCGGGCTGGATCTCGATCTCGGCGGGTTCGAACACGAGGTCGCCGCCGGGGCCGACGGTCACTTCCTTCGTGGCCCCGCCACCGCCGCCGCCGCCCGATTCCTCGCCGCCCTCGTCTTGCGCCGCTGCGGTTCCGGCCGCCCCCGCGGCCGCCGCTGCGCCCGTGGCGGTCCGCATGAAGCCGCGGCGAGTGACCGACTCGCTCGATTCCGTGTTCGTCATGCGTGATGGTAGCGGTGGCGGGTACTCTATACTTTCGATCCGACCTTTCGGCGCCCGACCGCGTCGTCCCTCGAAACGAGCGCCGGCGCCGGCGACCTGCTACGTTCGCACCTCCCCGGTGTCCGAAATCGAGATCGCATGTGTGGTCGCGTCCGCGGGCGCGTCCGCGTCGAACTCGAACTGTGCTTGCTCGCCGCCCGCAAGGGCGAACTCCGGCCCCCGGACCGACTCCACCTCGGCGGCCCGATCGTCGTAGAACGTGACGATCGGGACGATTTCGGTGTCCGCGCCCGTGTTGGCGACGGTGACGGCCACCGTTACCTCCCCGACCGGGACCACCTCGTCGGCACCGGGACCGCCAGAATCCCGGACGGTCGAATCGACGACCGCGAGGTTCGCGTCGGTCTGCTGGCGGCTCTCGCGGTAGATGTGGAGCCGATTGCGCGCCGACTGCACCGCGCGGGCGGCCGCCTCGTCGTCGAGTCGTTCTTCGACCCGGAGCAGTTGATTGTCGACTTCGTCGACGATGCCGCCGCGGTCGGCGCGGTCGCGCTCCTCGAAGGCGTCGAGCCGGTCGCTCACCGTCCGAAGCTCCGATCGCAGGTCGTCGTCCCCGTCGGTCTCCTCGATCGCTCGTGCGAGGTCGTCGCGGATGTCGATGAGTGCAGGTAGCGGTGTCACGGTCCCACCCGCCGACACCTACCGGCCAGACCGAGAAGTGTCCACTGGCCGCGAACCCACACGGGGCAGGCGGCCCGTCGACGAATAAACACACAATGAGTTTTCGGTTGTTCCGGAACGTTTTTGCCCGGAACGACACATTGGACGGGTATGGCAGACGAAACCGAAGCCGAGCTCCGGTCGCAGTTCACAGACGCCTTCGAGGGCGCAGACTACCCGGTCACCAATCCGATGGATCTGGTGCCCGCGCTCCCCGACGGGCCGGGCACGAAGTTCGAGGCCGGCGACGTGAGCTTCACCGCGATGGAGCTGTCCACGAAGATGTCCGACGCGCAGGACTTCCCCTACGACGACGTCGACACGCTGGTCGAGGACCTGATTCAGGGCCTGAAAGACAAGGAGATGCTGTAGCTACTCGTCGTCCTCTTCCTCGGGAAGCGCGACTAACAGCACTTCCCACACGTCGTACTGCTCGTTGAAGTGGCTGTCCAGCACGCGGTCTTTCTCGCCGATCGGGATCGGCTGTTGGGGATGGGACAGTTCGAGCCACGTCACTGTGGGCTCGGTGATGTCCATCTCCGCGATGTCCTCGGGCTGGGCCGGCTCGGTCGGATCGTGCTGGCCTCGCTCGTCTGGTCCTGTCGGTGTGCCTTGACGTTCCACGATAACCCCCACGCCTCGTACCACCCCGTCCGGTAAAACCTTGCCGGCGCCCCGGTGCCGTCTGGGAGTCGGAAGCTCCAAGTTCGCCTCGGCCCAAGCGTCGGTCATGAGAACGCGGTGGCTCCGGCGCGGCCTCGGCGTCGCGCTCGCGACGACGGTCGGGTTCGTCGGGCGGGCGCTCGCCCACGGCGGGAGCTTGCGGGCGGCCACGGGGTCGCTCTCGATCCCGACGTGGCTGTTCTTGCTGACCGGCGGCGGGGTGGTGGGCGCGTCGTTCCTGCTCGCCAGCTTCGTGACCGACCGGGCGTTCATCCGGGCGGTCCACGAGTGGCGCCGGGTCGCGGACGCCCCGCTGGCGGTCGCCCGGCGCGCGACCAGAGCGGTGTCGGTGGTCGCGCTGTTCGGCGTCGTGGCCGTCGGCTTCCTCGGCCCGACCGACCCGCTCCGCAACGCCGCGATACTGGTAGTGTGGGTCGGCTGGTGGGCGGGCTACGTCGCGACCGTCTACCTACTGGGCAACAGTTGGCCCGCGCTCAACCCCTGGCGGGCGCTCGCCGAATGGCTCCCGTCGCTCGACCGCGCGTACCCCGAGCGGTTCGGCGCGTGGCCAAGCGTGGTCGGACTGCTCGCGCTCATCTGGCTCGAAGTCGTGAGCCCGCTGGCCGACGAGCCGCGACTGCTCGCGGGCGTCGTCGTCGGCTACTCGGTCGCGACGCTCGCCGGCGCCGCCGTCTACGGCTCGGACGCGTGGTTCGACCGCGTCGACCCCGTCTCGCGGGTGTTCCGGTACTACGGCCGGGTCGCCCCGCTCCAGCGCACCGACGACCGCCTCGAACTCCGGCCGCCCGGCGCGGCGCTGACCGAGCCCCGTCTCGTCGACGGCCGCGACGAGATCGCGTTCGTCGTCGCGCTCCTGTGGGTGACCACCTACGACGGCTTCGTCGGGACGCCCGTCTGGGCCGACCTCGCCCGCGGCGCCGTCGGACTCGGGGTGCCCGCGGTCGCGGTCTACCCCGCGGGGCTGTTGATCGGGTTCGCCGCGTTCCTCGGCGCCTACCGCCTCGCCTCGCGGTCCGCGCGCGAGACCGCCGAGACCTACCTCACCCCCGACGCGATCGCACGCCGGTTCGCACCCTCGCTGCTCCCGATCGCGGCCGGCTACCACCTCGCGCACTTCCTCGGATACTTCCTCTCGCTATCGCCCGCGCTGACCGCCGCGGTGACCAGCCCGCTGTCGCCGCCGCTCAATCCGGTGTTGATCGTGCTCCCCGGCTGGTTCGGCGGGCTCGCGGTGGCGTTCGTGCTCGTCGGCCACCTCGTGGCGGTCTGGGTCGCCCACGCGACCGCCTACGAGGTGTTTCCCGGCCGCCTGCAGGCGGTCCGGAGCCAGTACCCGTTCGTCGTCGTGATGGTCCTCTACACCATGAGTAGCCTCTGGATCGTGTCCGCGCCCGACGTCACACCCCCGTTCGTATGAGCTCAGAGACAGCCACCCACGAGACCCGCGTCCCGCCGGACGAATCGCCCGCGGAGTGCCCGTACTGTCAGCGCCCGCTGGAGAGCGCCGAGTTGCTCACGCTCCACAAGGGCCTCGACCACTGGGAGCGACTCGACGACGACGAGCGCGAGCGGTTCCGCGAGACCTACGCGGCCGAAAGCGAGAGCCTTCGGAGCTTCCGGCTCAAGCTCTTGGGCCTGCTGGTGGTGCTTTACTTCGCGTTCCTATTCGTCTACTCGTACGTGACGACCGACCCCATCAGCGCCGGGATGGTCGCGACCGCTCGCGGGCCGATAGTCGGAGCGCTTTAGTCGGCGCCGTCCGCAACTACTGGTATGGACGAGCAACCGGGACTGAGCGACGAGTATCGCAAGGCCAGCCCGTGGCCGGTGTTCGTGGCGTTCGGACTCGCAATCTTCGAAGTGGGCATCGTCATGGCGCTGTTCCCAGTCGCGGTCGGCGGTCTCTTGCTGTTCGTCGGGAGCGTCGTGGGCATCCTGCGCGAATCCGGGTACGTCGCGGACCCGTGGAAGGGGCTGGTCACGGCGTCGGTGATCTGTCTCGCGGTCGGCGGCGCGGTCGCGTTGACCACGACGAACGCCGTCCGTCTCCGGGGGATTGCCGTGCTGGTCGGCGGGCTGTTAGTGTTGCTCGCGGGCGTGTTCGGCTCGTTCTGGGAGCCGGCCGCCGCCTGACCCGGACGAATCGGCAATTTATTTGAGACCCCGCTCGTAACACCCGAGCATGGCAACACCGCTGTTCGAACGCGAGACGTGGCTCGACATCTCGGTCAACATCATCCCGCTTCTCATCATCGGGTTCTTCATCGCGCTGTTTACGGTCGCCACGCCCTGGGAGATTGAGGGGCTGACCTCCGTCATCGGCTACGGCCTGCTGATCGTCCCCTTCCTGTTGCTGGCGTATCTCACTTACATCGCGGCCTCGCTCATCGAGGGCGCCGAGGCCTGATCGCCGCGTCGACGCGACCGCTCTAGGTTCGCGAGTCTACGACCTGACGGACGAGCGAGCGATCTACTCGATCGGATACCGTCCGTGCTCTTTCATCTCGTAATCGCCCGCCGCACTGGCGGCGACGGAACCTAACCTTTCTTTACGTTGTAGTCCTGACTCTGCGGTATGGTAGAAGCCGGGCAAATAGCACTTACCGTCGTCATGGGGGTGTTCCTCCTCGCGGTCGCCGCGTTCCTCACGCGCTTCGAGGACTGGCGGTCGTACGCCCCCATCGCGAGCGGTGGCGGCTACGTCGGCGAACAGACTGGGCAAGCACACCAAGAGAAGCCATCCGGGATCAGCCGTTGGCTGACCACGGTCGACCACAAGGACATCGGCATTCTCTACGGGCTCTACGGCCTCACCGCGTTCGCGTGGGGCGGCATCGCGGTCCTGCTGATGCGGACCGAACTGGCCACGCCGACCGAGGCCATCATCGGTGCGAACTTCTACAACGCCCTGCTGACGACCCACGGGATCACGATGCTGTTCCTGTTCGGAACGCCGATCATCGCGGCGTTCGGCAACTACTTCATCCCGCTTTTGATCGGAGCCGACGACATGGCGTTTCCCCGGATCAACGCCATCGCGTTCTGGTTGCTCCCGCCGGCCGCCATCCTCATCTGGATCGGCTTCCCGCTGGCGGCGACCGACATCGGCATCGCGCCCGCCGAGACCAGCTGGACGATGTACACGCCGCTGTCGGTCGAGCAGGCCAACCCCGGGGTCGACCTGATGTTGCTCGGACTCCACCTCTCTGGAGTGTCGGCGACGATGGGTGCGATCAACTTCATCGCGACCATCTTCACCGAGCGCGGCGATGAGGTCGGCTGGGAGCGCCTCGACATCTTCTCGTGGACGATGCTGACCCAGTCGGGGCTCATCCTGTTCTCGTTCCCGCTGCTGGGGAGCGCGCTGGTGATGTTGCTCCTCGACCGGAACTTCGGGACGATGTTCTTCGCGGTCGAGGGCGGCGGCCCGATGCTGTGGCAACACCTGTTCTGGTTCTTCGGCCACCCCGAGGTGTACATCCTCGTGTTACCGCCGATGGGACTGGTGAGCCTGATCTTGCCCAGATTTGCGGGCCGGAAGCTGTTCGGATTCAAGTTCGTGGTCTACTCGACGCTGGCGATCGGCGTCCTCTCGTTCGGGGTGTGGGCCCACCACATGTTCTCGACCGGGATGGACCCCCGGATCCGGGCGTCGTTCATGGCGGTGTCGTTGGCGATCGCGGTGCCGTCGGCGGTCAAGACCTTCAACTGGATCACCACCATGTGGAACGGCCGGCTCCGGCTGACCGCCCCGATGCTGTTTTGCATCGGATTCGTCCAGAACTTCATCATCGGCGGGGTGACCGGCGTCTTCCTCGCGTCGGTCCCCGTCGACCTCGTGCTCCACGACACCTACTACGTGGTCGGGCACTTCCACTTCATCGTGATGGGCGCGATCGCTGTCGCCGGGTTCGCGGGTATCTACTACTGGTTCCCGCTTTTCACCGGCCGGATGTACCAGAAGACCCTCGCGAAGGTGCACTTCTGGACCACCATGATCGGTTCGAACCTGACGTTCTTCGCGATGCTGTTCCTGGGGTACGGCGGGATGCCCCGGCGGTACGCCACCTACCTCCCGCAGTTCACCGACTGGCACCTCGTCGCGACCGTCGGCGCCTTCATCATGGCGTTCGGCCAGCTGGTCTTCGTCTGGAACCTCGTGACGTCGTGGCTCGAAGGCCCCCGCGTCGGCTCGGGCGACCCGTGGGACCTCGAAGACGACGGGCTCAAGACCAAGGAGTGGACGTGGTTCGAGCGCAAGCGCGAGACCGCCATCGCCACCGACGGCGGCGAACCGAACGAGCAGGACGTCCGCACCGACGGCGGCGAGCCGAGCGGCGAGGAGACCGGCTCTCGCTCCGGTCGGCGTAGCGAAGAAGAGTAACGCGGCCGCGTTTTTCCGTCGTTTCAGTTCGTCTCGTCTCGCCGCTGGTCTCCACCGGCGACCGGGAGGCTCACGTCACCGCGAGGATGATCCCCATGGCGAACATGAGGATCGCGAGTCCCCCCAACAGCAGGGCGAGGAGGTCTTTTTCGGTCACGTTCGTGCTACGCGCCGACCGGATGAAAAGGCTAATCCTTCCGCCCGCCCGACGTTCGGCCGTGACTGGGACGCTCCGCGGGCGGTCGATCGTGGTCGCGCTCTACGCCGTCATCGTCGGGATCACCGGCGTCGTCGGCGCGATACTCGGCGCGTTCGGACCCGACGACCTCACCCCGGTCGCGCTGTTCGGACTGGTCGACATCCAGCCCACGCCGCTCGGGCTGGCGGTCTACGGCGCGACCACCATCGGTCTGATACTCGGAGTCCTGCTGGGGCTGGTCGCGTACGTCTCGCGACGGGTCGACGCCGAACGGGCCGGCGAACAGAGCTGAGAGGCCCGCCCCGGCCGGCGAACCGCTCGGGATAACCTTTTCACCGGCCGGCACAACGTTGCGGTATGGACGTGTCGGCAGTGGCAGACGGCGGCCTCTCCGGGAGCAAACCGAAGGTCAAAGACTACATGACCCGCGACGTGGCGACGGTCACGCCCGACGACAGCGTCGAGGAGGTATCCCGTCGCATCGCCGAGAGCAACGAGCACAACGGCTTTCCGGTGTGTGACGGACGGCGCGTCGAGGGGTTCATCACCGCCCGCGACATGCTGCTGGCCGACCCGCAGGAGCCGATCTTCAAGGTGATGAGCCAGGAGCTCATCGTCGCCCACCCCGACATGGACGTCAACGACGCCGCCAGAGTGATCCTCCGGTCGGGCATCCAGAAGCTCCCGGTGGTCGACGACGCGGGCAACCTCGTCGGGATCATCTCGAACACCGACGTGATCCGCTCGCAGATCGAGCGCGCGACCCCCGAGAAGGTCGGAAAGCTGATGCGGACCCTCGAATCGATCCACGACACCGAGGTCGAACAGACCCGCCGCGAGATCCCGCTCGACGAACTCACTCCCACGCAGGGGAAGGTGTACGCCGACGAGCTCGAAGGTCGGTCCTACGAGCTCGAACGCGGGCTCGCCGAGCCGCTGGTCGTCATCGAACACGCGACGCGCGAGGGAACCGATTTCCTGTTGGCCGACGGCCACCACCGGGCGCTGGCGGCCGACCGCCTCGACATCGAGGAGATGGACGCGTACGTGATCGTGGTCGACGAGGTGGTCGAGCTCGGGATGGAGAAGACCGCCGAGAAGGAGGGTCTCGAAACGATCGACGACGTGAAGGTGGTCGACTACGCCCGCCACCCGCTGGTCGAGACGACCAAGCGCCTCCAGTAGCGGCCGGCCACCGGCTGTGTTCCGCGACGCCGACGGACCGCAACGACCCACTCATATTAATTAGCCCTCGGGCAAATGTTGACGTATGTACGACGAGGACGACCTCGCGGAGATACGCGACGCGAAGGACGAGTGGGAAGACGAGACCCTCGGTCCGGTCCTCGACGCGTACGGCGAGCGCAAAGACCGGTTCGCGACCGTCTCGAACCTCGAAGTCGACCGGCTGTACACGCCCGACGACGTCGCCGACCTCGACTACGAAGAGGATCTGGGCTTTCCCGGCGAGGAGCCCTACACCCGGGGGCCGTACCCGACGATGTATCGGGGCCGGACGTGGACGATGCGACAGTTCGCGGGGTTCGGCACCGCCGAGGAGACCAACGAGCGGTTCCACTACCTGATCGACGAGGGCCAGACCGGCCTCTCGACGGCGTTCGACATGCCGAGCCTGATGGGCAAAGACTCCGACGACCCCCTCTCGGACGGGGAGGTCGGCAAGGAGGGCGTCGCGGTCGACACCCTCCGGGACATGGAGATTCTGTTCGACGGCATCGACCTCTCGGAGGTCTCGACCTCCTTTACGATCAACCCCTCGGCGCCCGTGATCTACGCGATGTACATCGCGCTTGCCGACCAGCAGGGGATCCCCCGCGAGGAGCTCCGGGGCACCATGCAAAACGACATGCTCAAGGAGTTCATCGCCCAGAAAGAGTGGGTGATTCCCCCCGAGCCCTCGCTTGACATCGTGACCGACACCGTCGAGTTCGCGGTCGAGGAGACTCCCAATATCAAGCCGATCTCCATCTCGGGCTATCACATCCGGGAGGCGGGCTCGACCGCGGTCCAGGAGCTCGCGTTCACGCTCGCCGACGGGTTCGCGTACGTCGAGGACTGTCTGGACCGCGGGCTCGACGTCGACGAGTTCGCGCCCCAACTGTCCTTTTTCTTCAACTCCCACAACGCCATCTTCGAGGAGGTCGCGAAGTTCCGGGCCGCCCGGCGGATCTACGCGACCGTGATGGGCGAGTGGTACGGCGCCGAGGCCGAGGCGAGCAAACAACTCAAGTTCCACACCCAGACCGCCGGCCAGAGCCTGACCGCCCAACAGCCGCTCAACAACGTCGTGCGAGTGACGATTCAGGCGCTCGCCGGGGTGCTGGGCGGCACCCAGAGCCTCCACACCAACAGCTTCGACGAGGCGCTGGCGCTCCCGTCCGAGAAGGCGGTCCGGGTCGCGCTCCGGACCCAGCAGATAATCGCCGAGGAGTCGGGCGCCGCCGACATGGTCGACCCGCTCGGCGGGTCGTTCGCGGTCGAGAGCCTGACCGACGAGGTCGAGGAGAAGGCGATGGCGTACATCGAGGAGATCAAAGAGATGGGCGACGGGTCGGTCCGGGACGGCGTGCTCGCGGGCATCGAGCAGGGGTACTTCCACCGCGAGATACAGGACGCCTCCTACGAGTACCAAGAACGCGTCGAGGACGGCGAGGAGACGGTCGTCGGGGTCAACAAGTACGAGATCGACGAGGACACCCGGCCGGACATCCTCAAGGTCGACGAGACGGTCCAACAGCGCCAGCGCGAACGGCTGGCCGCGGTCAAAGACGAACGCGACGACGAGGCGGTCGAGGCGGCGCTGGCCGACCTGCAGGACGCGATCGACGACGATCGCAACGTGATGCCGTCGATCGTCGACGCCGTGAAGGCCTACGCCACGATGGGCGAGATCATGCAGGTGTTCGAGGCCGAGTACGGGAGCTATCAGGAGACCGTCAACGTGGCCTGACAGTCCAAACGGTTTTCCGAGGCGGCGATCACAGTCTCGGTGTGAGCTACACCGTCCAGTACTACGATCTCGTGCTCGTCGCCATCATCGCGACGATGGCCGGCGGCGCCGCGGTCGGCTACCTGACCGCGCTGGCGCTGCCGACCGCGATCACCCTCGCAGGCCTGCTCGCCGCGGCGCTGATCGGGCACGGGCTGTTCGTCAGGGGGCCGGTCGACGGCCCCGAAGACCTCACCGAGGAAGTGGACGCGCTCAACTGAGCGACGCGCAACCGCCCGTTTCCCGCGACCGGCGGCTCGAAGCCGGCCCCCTCCGACAGTGTGGCACTTCTCGGCAAGCTTTATTACTCTCCTTAGAGAGGTTTAGGACGACCCTATGTCTGACGATACCGTGGAACTCGAAGCGCGACTGGCAGAACAGGACGCGTTCGAGCCGCCGGCCGAGTTCGTCGAGCAGGCGAACGTCGCCGACGAGTCGATCTACGAGGAGTTCGAACAGAACTGGCCCGAGTGCTGGGAGCGGGCCGCCGACCTCCTCGACTGGGACGAG
This sequence comes from Halorussus marinus, assembly GCF_004765795.1. Taxonomy (GTDB): domain Archaea; phylum Halobacteriota; class Halobacteria; order Halobacteriales; family Haladaptataceae; genus Halorussus; species Halorussus marinus. Next base: position 64,790 of record NZ_SBIV01000001.1, on the reverse strand, counting down.
GAGTACGATACGGTACTCGACGACTCGAACCCGCCGTTCTACGAGTGGTTCACCGGCGGGGAGCTGAACGCCTCCGCGAACTGTCTGGACCGGCACCTCGAGGAGCGCGGCGACGAGCCCGCGATCGAGTGGGTCGGCGAGCCCACCGACGAGGACGACCGCACCTACACCTACGAGGAGCTTCACCGGGAGGTCAACGAGTTCGCGGCCGCGCTTCGCGACCTCGGGGTCGGCGAGGACGACGTCGTGACGATGTACATGCCGATGATCCCCGAGCTCCCGATCGCGATGCTGGCGTGCGCTCGCATCGGCGCGCCCCACAGCGTCGTGTTCGCGGGGTTCTCCGCCGAAGCGCTCGCGACCCGGATGGAGAGCGCCGACTCGGAGTATCTGGTCACCGCAAACGGCTACTACCGGCGGGGCGACCCCCTCGACCACTACGAGAAGACCCGCGAGGGGCTCGCCGACGTCGGCCACGAGGTGTCGGACATCGTGGTGGTCGACCGACTGGGCGAGGACGACCACGGCCACGAGCTGGCTGACGGCGAACGTTACTATCGGGACCTCGTCGCCGACCACGAGGGCGCGACGGTCGAGCCGGTCGCCCGCGACGCCGAAGACATGCTGTTCTTGATGTACACCTCGGGCACGACCGGCAAGCCAAAGGGCGTCAAGCACACGACCGGCGGCTACCTGTCCTGGGCCGCCTGGACCTCCCAGGCCGTACTGGACATCAAGCCCGAGGACACGTACTTTTGCTCGGCGGACATCGGCTGGATCACCGGCCACTCGTACATCGTCTACGGCCCGCTCGCGCTGGGGACGACGACGATGATGTACGAGGGCACCCCGGACTACCCCGAGCGCGACCGCCTCTGGGAGATCGTCGAGGAGTACGAGGCGACCCAGCTGTACACCGCGCCCACCGCCATCCGGGCGTTCATGAAGTGGGGCACCGAGTACCCCGACGACCACGATCTCTCGTCGTTGCGCTTGCTCGGGACGGTGGGCGAACCCATCAACCCGCGGGCGTGGAAGTGGTACTACAAGCACATCGGCGACGAGTCGTGTCCCATCGTCGATACATGGTGGCAGACCGAGACCGGCGGCATGATGGTGACCACGCTGCCCGGCGTCAAAACGATGAAGCCCGGAAGCGCGGGCCCGCCGCTCCCGGGCGTCGACGTCCGGATCGTCGACACCGAGGGCGAGGAGGTCGAGGCGGGCCGCGCGGGTTATCTCACCGTCAACAAGCCCTGGCCCGGCATGCTCCGCACCCTCTACGACAACGACGAGCGCTACGTCGACGAGTACTGGGCGGAGTACTCGGACACCGACTCCGAGGACCCCGACGACTGGGTGTACTTCCCGGAGGACGGCGCGAAGATCGACGACGACGGCTACATCACGGTACTGGGCCGGGTCGACGACGTGCTCAACGTCTCGGGCCACCGGCTGGGGACGATGGAGATCGAGTCGGCGATCGTCGGCGTCGAGGGCGTCGCCGAGGCCGCGGTCGTCGGGGGCGACCACGAGATCAAAGGCGAGGCCGTCTACGCGTACGTGATCACCGAGGACGGCTACGAGGGCGACGAGGAGATGCGCTCGCGGATCGTCGAGGGCGTCGAGGACGCGATCGGTCCGATCGCCCGCCCCGAACAGGTCGTGTTCACGCCCGAACTGCCGAAGACTCGATCGGGCAAGATCATGCGCCGACTGCTCGAAGACATCGCGAACGGCGAGGAACTCGGCAACACCTCGACGCTACGCAACCCCGACGTCGTCGAGGACATCCAGACGAAGGTCGGCGACTGATCGCTCGGGCGCCGGGCCGGCTCAGTCCTCGGGTTCGGCGACCGGGGTGTCGAACCGCATCTCGCCCTCGCGGGCGTACTCCCCGTCATCTTCGGGGATCGAACGCACCGTCTCGAAAAAGCGGTCGGTGATCACCTCGCTGACCACCTCGGTCAGCGACGACTCTTCTTCGTCTTCGACTTCCCCGAGCAGTCCCAGCGGGATCTGGGCGCCCGCCATGTCGGCGTGACCACCGGCGCTCCCGATCTGGCCGAACGCCGCCCGCACCGTCTCGCCGAGATCGATGTCGGTCCCCCGCGAGCGCGCGGAGACGAACACCGTCCCGTCCATAAAGCCGTAGACGAGGGTGGTCGTCACCTGTTCCATGTCGAGCAGTCGGTCGGCGGCTTGGGCCAGCGCGTCCCGATCGGAGAGCGACCCGACGCAACTCGCGAGCACGGTGCCCTCGATGCGTCGATTTCGAATGGCTCGGGCGATCGTCTCGAAGGTGTCGGCGCTGACCGAGGGGCTCTCGACGCGGTCGAGGACGCCGGTGTCGGCGTGGGGCAACAGGAAGGAGGCGGCCTCGAAGTCCGCGATCGAGACCTCGCGGGCGAAGTCCTTGGTGTCGACTCGGATACCGTACAGCAGTCCCGTCGCGACGTCCTCGGTGAGTTCGATCCCCAACCGCTGGACGTGCTCGGCGAGCAGGGTCGAGGTCGCGCCCACGTTGCGCCGCAGGTCGACGAACGTCGCCTCGACCGGCTCTTTCGGCGGGTGGTGGTCGACGACGATGTCGACGGGGGTGTCGGCCGGAAGCTGATCGTTGACCCCCGGTCTGGAGTGGTCGACCAGCGCGATCCCCCCGAACTCCGAGCGGTCGAAGTCCTCGGGGTCGAGGTGCCGGAGGTCGATCTCGAGGAGATTGACGAACGCCCGGTTCTCCTGGTGGGAGATCTCTCCGAAATAACAGAGCTCCGCGTCGACGCCGAGCGCCGCCGCGATCCGCCCGAGCGCGACCGCGCTGGCGATGGCGTCCGGGTCGGGGTTGTCGTGCATGAACACTCCGAGCGTCCCGTCGATGCCCCGGAGGGTCCGCTGGAGGTTCGCGGTGCGGTCGGCGCTCTCGCCCAGCGACACCGACAGCACCCGCGCTGCCAGCGCGTCGGTCGGATCGACGAGCCGATCCGCGACCGCCGCCATCGCCGCTCGGTCGCGCTCGGCGGCGTCCCGGCCGACGTACACCACGAGGTAGGCGTCGGGGAAGTAGTTGGCCGCGAGCGAGGCGGCCTCGCGGTTGGCGACCGGATCCTCGTCGGCGATCACCACCATCTCGGGGGCGTCGACCGCCTCGAGGACCGCCGCCGAGTCGGTGGGGTCCTCGCAGTTCGCAGACACCTTGTCGTCGCGGAGGGTCTCGACCCTGTTCTCGCTGTCGTCGACGACCAACAGCTCGCCCGACATGCCGGCTAACGCGTCGACGAGGGTCTGGCCGACGGTGCCACAGCCCAGGACGAGCCGGGAGACCATTGTAGCCCGCGATTTCGCTTGCTCGGCCTAAAGTCTACCGTCTACGCGACGACCCGCCCGCCGGCCGTGTGACTCGCGGTCGGGCCCGTTGTCAGGACTACCCGCCGCCGCCGGCGACGCCGCTACCGATCGCGGCGCCACAGTCGTTGCACGCGACGACGTAGAAGCGCTTGGACGACCGGAAGAGGCCGGCCATCTTCGCGTCGAGGTCGAGAAATTCGACGTCCGATTCCTCCGCTATCTCTCCGTCGCATTCCGGGCAGTGTACCATGCCGCCGAACCTACCGGCGGCCGCGGTAAGTGTTTTCCGTCTAACGGTATCCGGCGCCCGACCGAATCGGGGACTCCGCCTCGACGAACGAGAAAATGGAAAGACCGACCGGATCGCGTGTTACGCGGCGGTCGTCGTCACGCCACGAGCGCCGCGGCGGCGCTCTGGGCGTACTCCCAGACCGGGGCGAAGCCCGGCAGGAGCAGGACGGTCGCGACCGCGGCCGCCGCGATGGCGGCGTAGAGTCCGACCGGCTTCGACTCGATGGCGAACTCCGAGGACGGCTCCTCGATCCACATCGCCTTGACGACCCGCGAGTAGTAGTACAGCGACAGCGCGCTGTTGATCGCGCCGACCGCCGCGAGCCACCAGAAGCCCGCGCCGACCGCGCCGGCGAACAGCAGGTACTTGCTCGCGAACCCGCCGAACGGCGGGAGGCCGGCGAGGCTGAACATGAACACGGTCATCGCGGCGCACGCGAACGGCGCCCGGGTGGCGAGACCGTTGTAGTCCTCGAACGTGCGACCGACCGACCAGTACTCCGCCAGCGCGATGAACAGGAACGCGCCGGTGTTCATGAAGCCGTAGACCAGCAGGTGGGCCATGCTCGCACCCAGCACGAACTGGTCGTTACCGCCGGTCAGCGCGGCCAGCCCGATGAGGGCGTAGCCGGCGTGGCCGACCGACGAGTACGCGAGCATCCGCTTTACCGTGTCCTGGGTCGCGGCGGCGAAGTTGCCAAGCGTCATGGTGACGACCGCCAGAATCTGGACCGCCAGCACCCAGTCGATGCTCGCGGCCGCGGTCTGGACGTACGTCTCGACGGGGAACGCCACCGTGAACACGCGGAACGCGACCGCGAAGCCGGCGGCCTTCGACGCCGAGGAGAGGAACGCCGAGACGGGCGCGGGCGCGCCCTCGTAGGCCTCGGGCGCCCAGAAGTGGAACGGGACGCTCGCGGTCTTGAACGCGAACCCGCCAAGCACCATCAACACGCCGATGCCGAGCACGCCGGTCAGCCCCTCGACGCTCGCGGCCTCGGCGACCTGCGGGAGCAACAGCGAACCGCTGACCGCGTAGACGAGGCTGATGCCGTACGCCAGGATCGACGACGACAGCGCGCCGATCAGGAAGTACTTCAGCCCCGCCTCGACGCTCCCGCGGTTACGCTTGAGGATCGCGACGAGCGCGTAGGACGGCAGGCTGGAGAGTTCGAGGCTGATGAACACCACCGCGAGGCTGTTGGCGGCGGGCATCAGGGTCATCCCCGAGGCGGCCAGCGCGACGAGCGCGTAGTACTCGGCCTGATAGGAGTGATCGCGCATGTAGTCGTAGCTCGCCACGACCACGAGCGCGGTGACGCTGGCGAACACGAACGCGAAGAACAGGCTCATCGTGTCGACGACGAGCGTGTTCTGGAACAGCCGGATCGGTGCCTCGCCCGTGCCGGCGAGCAGGTACCACACCGAGACGCCGGCGGCCGCCAGCGACCCGGCGGTCGCGGTGGCCGCGAGCAGGAGGCGGTTCTCGGTGTCGGGGTTGATGCTGTCGATCACGAACAGCACGAGCGCCACCGCCACGAACAGTAGCGTCGGTGCGAGCGCCGCCCACGGCGGGAGCTGGTACACCATCTATACACCACCTCCCGCGGCCGGGGCGAGCGGATCGACCGCGTTCTGGATCATCTCGAAGAAGATGTTCGGATCGACGCCGAGCAAGACAACTAGCAGGATGAGCACCACGAGCGGCGCCACGTCGTGGAACGCCGCCGGGCTGACCTCGTAGTCGGTCTCGATCTCGAACGGTCCGAACAGGGTGCGCTGCATCGCCAACAGCAGGTAGCCCGCGACGATGACGATGCCGAACATCGCGGCCGCGGTGAACAGTACCGACCCCTCGAACGCGCCGAACGCGCCGAGGAAGATGAACAGTTCGGCCGCGAACCCGGCCATCAGCGGCAGGCCCATGTAACCGAACGCGCCCGCGACGAACACCGCGACGGTGATGGGCATCTTGCTCGCGAGCCCGGACATGTCCGAGACCATCCGGGTGTGAGTCGTGTTGTAGATGACGCCGACCGCCATGAACATCAGCCCCGAGATGAGGCCGTGTGCGACCATCTGGAAGGTCGCACCGCCCATCCCGTAGACGGTGTAGGCGACCAGTCCGAGGATGACGTACCCCATCGAGGAGACCGAAGAGTACGCCACGATGCGCTTGAGGTCGGTCTGGGCCAGCGCGAGCATCGCGCCGTAGATCACGCTGATCACCGCGAACAGCGCGATGAGCTGAGCGTTCTGCTGGGCGATGTCCGGCAGCATCGTGAAGTTGAACCGGAGCAACGCGTAGGTGCCCATCTTCAGCAGGACGCCGGCCAGCATGATCGAAACCGGGGTCGGGGCTTCGACGTGGGCGTCCGGGAGCCACGTATGGAACGGGACGACCGGCACCTTGACCGCGAAGCCGACGAACATGGCGACAAACGCCACCAGCTTCAGGGTCCCGGCGCCGATCGGACCGAGCGCACCGAGCTCGCCGGCCCGGAGCGCTTGTGCGACCGCGGCCATGTCGAAGGTGTTGACCGCATCGCCCAAGCCGAACACCAGCGCCGTGAAGCCGATGAACAGCGCGAGGCTCGCGATGTTCGTGTACACGAACATCTTGATGGCCGCGTACTTCCGACGGGGGCCGCCCCAGACGCCGATGAGGACGTACATCGGGACGAGCACCATCTCCCAGAAGACGAACCAGACGAAAAAGTCGAGCGCCGAGAAGACGCCGAGCAGGCTCGCTTCCAGGAACAGCATCAGGCCGTAGAACTGGCTCTGGCGCTCGTCGATCGGCGTCCACGACGCCAGCAGCGCCAGCGACGTGAGCACCGTGGTGAGCGCGATCAGCGGCATGCTGATGCCGTCGAGCCCGACGTGCCAGTTCAGGCTGTACGGGCCGGCGACGATCCAATCGGCGTTCGTCTCGAAGGCCAGGGTGCTCCCTTCAAGGAGCGCGTTCCCGCTGGCCTCGTACGTGCTGTACATCCAGAGGCTCCCGCCGACCGGGAGCAGGCTGAGCACGAACGCGATCTTCCCCGCGACCTTGTTGGGCGAGAGGAAGACCGCGCCCGCGCTGGCCAGCGTCACCGCGATGAGTGCTTCGATCCACATTCAGAACCAACCTCCGATGAGTCCGATCGCGACGAGCAAGACGACGAGACTCGCCGTCAGCAGGAAGGCGTAGTTCGTGACCACGCCGCTCTGGATCCGCTTGACCCGGCTCCCGCTCAGCAGGCTCACGCTGGAGACGCCGTTGACCACGCCGTCGATGACGCCCTGGTCGAACTTGTCGGCGGCCCGCGCGAGCGGCAGAGTGAGGCCGGTCGCGATCCAGACCTGATACTCGTCCTGATAGTAGTTGTTGAACAGCACCGTCTTGGCGCTCCCGAGCTTGTCGGTGTGCTCGTCGGGGTCGGCCACCGCGTAGAGCTTCCACGCGAGGCCGGCGCCCGCGAGCGCCAGTCCGAGCGAGACGCCCGCGCTGAGGAGCACGGTCGTCAGCTCGGTCCCGATCGTCCCCGACGAGTAGGGAAGCAGGTCGCCGTAGTGGTGGGCGGTCAGCGCCTCCGGACCGGCGTCAAGCCAGTCGTGGAGGAACTCCAGATGAGCGCCGGTCAGTTCGGCGACCGGCACCATGTTGACCAGCCCGGCGACCGCGGCGAGGGTCCCCAGCACGACGAGCGGGAGCTTCACGTTCCAGCCGACGCCGTGGGGGTCCCGGGCGGTGTCGGTCCGGGGGTCACCGTGGAAGGTCAGCGCGACCATCCGGAAGGTGTAGAACCCGGTGAAAAACACCGCGAGGAGCCCCATGGCGTACGCGCCGAGCAACAGCGGGCTGTCGAGGCCGTGGACGAGCGCCTCGTAGAGGACCTCGTCTTTCGACCAGAAGCCCGAGAACGGCACGATGCCCGCGAGCGCGAGCGATCCCGAGAGGAACGCGTAGTAGGTCACGGGCATCTTCTCTTTGAGCCCGCCCATGTCCCACATGTTCTCGTTGTGGTGCATGGCGATGATGACCGAGCCGGCGCCGAGGAACAGCAGCGCCTTGAAGAACGCGTGGGTCATCAGGTGGAAGGTCGCGGCGACGTAGCCGCCAGCGCCCAGCCCGAGCATCATGTACCCGTACTGGGAGATGGTCGAGTACGCGAGCACCTGCTTGAGCTCCTTCTTGACGACGCCCATCGAGGCGGCAAACAGCGCGGTGAAGCCGCCGACGAACGCGATGAACGCGAGCACCTGCGGAAGCAGGGCGTAGAAGCCGTACATCCGCGCGACGAGGTAGACGCCGGCCGCGACCATCGTGGCCGCGTGGATCAGCGCCGAGACCGGAGTCGGACCCTCCATCGCGTCGGGAAGCCAGGTGTGAAGCGGGTACTGGGCGGACTTGCCGACGACCCCGCCCAGCACGAGCAATCCGAGAACGGCGAACCACGCCTGGGGGTCGAGGCCGAGGAACGTGGTCGCGCTCGCCTCACCGGCGAGCACCTGCTCGGCGAGGTGCGGGAACGACTCGCTGCCCGCGAACGCCGTCGTCCCGAACGTCGCGAAGACGCCGACGACGCCGACGAGGAAGAAGTAGTCCCCGAACCGCGTGACGAGGAACGCCTTCTTTGCCGCGCTCGGCGGACCGGGCTCGCGGAAGTGGAACCCGATCAGGAGCCACGAGCAGAGCCCGACCAGCTCGAAGAACATGAACGCCATCAGCAGGTTCGACGCGAACACGAACGAGAGCATGCTCGCGGTGAACAGGCCGAGGCCGGCGTAGTACCGCGGCAGGCCGGTCTCGCCCTCGTCGTTCATGTAGCCGAGGCTGAAGACGTGGACCAGCACGGCGACCAGCGAGACGATGACGAGCATCATCGTCGAGAGGGGGTCCAGCAGGATGCCAAAGTGCAGGTCGAAGGCCGCGTCGCCCACGCCCGCGACCCACGTTATCGACTCGTGGTAGACGCCCTCGGAGCTGTTCCAGACCGCCAGGGCCGCCCACGCAGACAGCAACAGCGAGCCGGCGGTGGCGGCGATGCCGGGGATCGCGCCGCCCTTCGGCAGGAGCCGCGGGGCGAACGCGCCGGCGAGCAGTGCGATCAAAAACGAGACGAACGGCAGGGCCGCGATGACCGGAGCCAGTTCGAAGGAGAGTGCTGCCATCGTTTCACCACCTCATAGTCGTCGCGTTGGTCACGTCCACGTCCGCGAAGTTGCGGTACAGCACGAGGATGATGCCGATGCCGATGGCCACCTCCGCCGCCGCGACCGCGAGCGTGAACAGGCTGAACATCTGTCCCGTCAGGTTCCCGTGGAACCGCGAGAACGCCACGAGGTTGATGTTCGCCGCGTTGAGCATCAGCTCGACGCTCATCAGGAACACCAGGGCGTTCCGGCGGGTCAGGATGCCGAACACGCCGATACAGAACACGGCGGCCGACACCAGGAGGTAGTACTGGACAGGCACCATCAGCCGGTCACCTCCTCGGAGTCGTCGGACGCGACGACGCCGCCGTCAGCGGCGGCGACGGGTTCGCTGGTCGCCTCGTCGTCGGCCGCGTTCGACCGCAGGGCGGTCGTGATCTCGCCGTTCTCGTCGCGGCGCGCGAGCAGCACCGCGCCGTCGAGCGCGGCGTCGAGCACTACCGCGATCAGGAGCAACGCGACCAGAAAGCCCTCGCTGGGGATCGCGTCGGGGTGCTGGATGTTCAACAGCGCGTAGCCGATGCTCGCGACCACGCCCTCTCCGCCCGTGAAGCCCGCGGCGTCGCCGAACGACGCCCGGACGAACACGACGGCGAGCACGCCGAACAGCGCGACGGCCGCCAGCCCCGGTACCAAACTGCTTCGGTCGTCAGTGTTGTTTGTCATACCTCTGCCACCTCCTCGGTCGTTGCCTGGCGCGTCAGCATCACCGCGAACGTGATGAGGATGAGGACCCCGCCGACGTAGACGAGGACCTGCATCGCCGCGAGGAACTCCGCCTCCAGCATCACGTAGTGGACGGCGACGGAGAGGAGCGCGACACCCAGCAGTAACGCCGAGTGCCACACGTCCCGCACCAGGACGACGCCCAGACTGCTCGCTACCGTCACGAGCGCGAACAGTCCGAACGCGAGCATTTCGTACACCATTTGAGTCACCTTGAAATTCTCGGAATCGCCCTTTTAACGTTTCGAGATGGGCGTCTCGTCACTGGTAGTCCAACTCTCCTTCGCCCTCGCCGATCCACGCGCCCCGATCGGGCTCGCGGGATTCGAGCGGGTCGATGTCCTTGTACCACGGGACGTTTTTCAACTGCTCTTTGTTGTACACCAGATCGTCTTTGGTGTCGCCCGTGAACTCGAAGTTCTGGGTGAGCAGGATGGCGTCCACCGGACAGACCTCCTCGCACAGCCGACAGTAGATACACTGTCCGATGTGGAGGTTGTACTGCTCGCCGTTGCGCTGGTCGTCCTGCACGATCTGGATCGTGTCGTTCGGACAGACGTTCTCGCACTGGCGACACCAGATACACCGCTCCTGGCTGAACTTGTGGACCCCGCGGAACCGCGGACTTACTTCGGGCGCCACGTCCGGATACTCGACCGTGAACGTGGACCCGTCCAGTGCGTGCTTCAGCGTCGTCGCCATTGATTTGAGGACTCCGATCATTAGAGCATCACCCCGACGATGACGGCCGTGAGGATGAGATTGGCGAACGAAAGGACGAGCATGCCCTTCCAGCCGATCTCGATCAACTGGTCGATGCGGACGCGCGGCACGGCCGACCGCGCCCACTGGGTGAACAGGAAGATCGCCCAGATCTTGATCACGAACCAGACGAACCCGGGCAACACCGGACCCGACGGACCGCCGAGGAACAGCGTCGTGACGATGGCGCCGCCGAGGAAGATGTGGATGAACTCGCCCATGTAGAACAGGACGAAGTAGATGCTGGAGTACTCGGTCATGTACCCCGCGACGATCTCGGTCGGGGCCTCGGGGATGTCGAACGGGTTCCGGCCGACCTCCGCGAGGTTCGCCACCATGAACAGCACGAACGCGAACGGGTTGACGAACGCGAACCACGACGGGATCGAGACGCCCGCGATCGTCACCAGCGGCTCGGCCTGCTGGGCGACGATCTCGCTGGTCTGGAGCGTACCGGTGAAGATGATGACCGACGCGCCCGTGACGATGAGCGGGATCTCGTAGGCGATGTTCTGGGCGATCGCGCGGAGTCCGCCCATCAGCGAGTACTTGTTGTTCGACGCGTAGCCCGCCATCGTGAGCGCGAGCGTCGCGATCGACGCGGCCGCGAAGACGTACGCGACTCCGCTCTCGGGGTCGGCGATCTGGAGGTTGATGCCGAAGATCGAACCCATCGGGATCACCGCGAAACCGATGAGCGCCGAGAACGCGAGCAGAATGGGAGCGAGGTCGTAGGCCGGCCGATCGACGCCGTCGGGGATGATGAGCTCTTTGGCCATCAGCTGGACGGCGGCGGCGGGGATGATGAGCAGCCCCGCGGGGCCGTGGCGGTTGACCGCGATCCGGTCGGTGAACGCCGCGGTGATCTTCCGCTTGGCCCACGGACCCGCCACGCCGGCCTGCGCCAGCATGACGTTCGCGACGACGAACGCCGCGAGGAACGCGGCGATCATCTCCTGCCAGATCGCCATCTCGGAGCCGAAGAGGAATCGCCCGATCGTCTCCGGGAGCAGGGTGGGCTCGGCCTGCAACGGCGCGAACATCAGCGGTCCACCTCCCCGAGGATCACGTCGAGGCTACCCAGCGTCGCCACGAGGTCGGGGACGTACTCGCCCTCCGACATCGATTCGAGCGCCGAGAGGTTCGAGAAACACGGGCTCCGGATCTTGAACCGGCCGGGCTTGTCGGTGCCGTCCGACCGGACGTAGATGCCGAGTTCGCCCTTCGCGCCCTCGACCGCCCGGTAGGTCTCCGTGTCGGGCTCTGGTTTCAGCGTCCGGGGGACGTTCGACTGGATCGTCCGCTCGTCTTCCGGCCAGTCTTCGAGCAGGTCGACACACTGCTCGATGATCCGGGCGGACTGTTCGACCTCCTGCATCCGGACGAGGAACCGCGAGTAGTTGTCCCCGCCGTTCTCGGTGATGACGTCCCAGTCGAGCTCGTCGTAGTAGCCGTAGGGGTCGTCCCGGCGGAGGTCGTAGTCGATGCCCGACGCCCGGGCGACCGGCCCGGTACAGCCGTAGGACTTGGCGTCCTCGGGGTCGAGTACGCCCGTGTCGATGACTCGCTTCTGGAAGATCTCGTTGTTCGTGATGAGGTCGTGGTACTCCTCGAGGGTCTCGGGCAGGTCGTCGAGGAAGTCCCGAGTCTGCTCGAAGAACTCCTCGCGGGGCTCCGGGAGGTCCCAGACGACCCCGCCGAGCCGGAAGTAGTTGAACATCATCCGCTGGCCCGTGAGGTCTTCGAGGATGTTCTGGACCTTCTCGCGGTCGCGCATCGCGTACATGAAGATGGCGGTGAAGTCGCCGTAGATGTCGAGCGCGAACGTCCCGACCGCCAGCATGTGGGCCGCGATCCGGCAGAGCTCGGCGCCCATCGTCCGGATGACTTGGGCGTACTCGGGCACCTCGATGTCGTTGAGGTCCTCCGCCACGCGCGCGTACGCCCACTCGTTGAGCAGGCCGGCCGACGCGTAGTCCCACCGGTCGGGGTAGGGCATGATCTGGTGGCGGTAGGTGCCCTGTTGGGCCATCTGCTCCTCACACCGGTGGAGGTAGCCGATGTCGGGGTCGACGTCGGCCACCTGCTCGCCGTCGAGGGTGGTCTTGAGGTGGAGCACGCCGTGAGTCGCCGGGTGGTGGGGACCGATGTTGAGGAACATCGTGTCCGACTCGGCGTCGTGGTGGTCGTCCTCGAGGGGGTTCTTGTGCTCTTGGAACGGGACGAGCTGGGGCCGGTCCTGGTGGTAGTCGTTCGCCAGGGGGTGGCCCTGCCACGTCTCGGGGAGCAGGATCCGACGGAGGTCCGGGTGGTCGTCGTAATCGACGCCGACGAGGTCGTAGGCCTCACGCTCGTGCCAGTTGGCCGTCTCGTAGACGCCGGCGGCCGACTCGCTCACCGGGTCCTCCGGATCGGCCGGAACGACGACGCTGAGCTCCTGGGTCCGGTCGTCGTACTTCGTGAGGTGATAGATGCTCTCGTAGCGGTCCTCGTACTCCTGGGCCGTGAGACACGAGAGGTGGTCGAACCCCGCCTCGTCGCGGAGGAGTTCGAGCGTCTCCTCGACGTCCGTCGGCCGGACGACGAACCCCTCGGCGTTGAGGTGGTGCTCTCGGCCGATGACTCGATCGCCGAGCAGGTCGGCGAGCGCGTCGTAATCGAGCCCGTCTTCGGTCACGCCGACGGGCTGGCGTTCTTGGAGACTCATGGCGAATCAGCCCAGTTGTACCGCATCACGAGGTCCTCTTCGTCGATCTCCGCCGCGAGCTTGTCGACGAGCTCGTCCTGTTCGAGGTCGCCGAACTGCTCGAGCTCGTAGGGCTTTACCGTCACCGGACTGCTCTCGCCGTTGGCGATCCGCTCTTGTAGCTTGACGACGCCGTAGACGAGCGCCTCGGGGCGAGGCGGACAGCCGGGGACGTGGATGTCCACCGGGATGACCTCCTCGGCGCCCTTGATGACGTTGTACCCCTCCTGGAACGGCCCGCCGGAGATGGCACACGAACCCATGTTCACGACGAACTTGGGCTCGGGCATCTGGTCGTAGACGCGCTTCATCCGCGGCGCGAACTTCGAGACGATCGTGCCGGGCACGATCATCACGTCTGCCTGCCGGGGCGAGGCCCGCGGCACGCCCGACCCGAAACGGTCGAGGTCGTGTTTGACCGCGTAGGTGTGCATCATCTCGATGCTGCAGCAGGCGATCCCGAACTGCAGCATGAACATCGACGACCCCCGAACCCAGTTCATGAACTTGTCGAACTTCGTGAGGATGAACGGCGAGGAGCCGAACGCCTCCCGGAGCTTCGAGTTGAACCGGTTGTCGAGGTCCGGACCGATTCGGGCCTCGCGGGTCTTCGTTTGTGGGTCTGTGCTACCGCTGATTGCGTCCCGTGGTTCGTTGCTCATTATCTCTCCACGCTCCGTTGTGAGTCGGTGGGGTTGCGGACCCATTCGATGGCGCCCTGCCGCCACGCCCACGCGAGGCCGACGACGAGGATGCCGACGAACGCGAGCATCGGGTACAGCGCACCTGAGAGCCCGACGCCGTCCATCGAGACCGCCTCTCGGTAGATGACCGTCCAAGGGAAGATGAGGAGGGTCTCGATGTCGAAGACGAGGAACAGCAGCGCGACCATGTAGTACTGAATGTTAAAGCGGACGCGCGTGCCACCCGTCGGGATCTCACCGCTCTCGTACACGGTGGTTTTGCCTTTCTCGGGCACGGTGGGCCGGAGCAGGCTGGACACCGACATCATCCCGAGCGGTATCAACAGCCCCACCAGCGCCAACGCGCCAATAGCTATCCATGGATTCATGCCGATATTCTCCTACCATCCGGGAGTTACGAGCGCACCCCTATAAACGTTGATTCTTGTTGTTCTCGCGTGTTTCGGCGGCTCAAGCACGCGTAATCGCTCTGACGGTTGCTGTCGGGAAACGGGACGTTTCGGTTCGGTGAATAGTGACGGAGTCGCACGCACCGATCGCCGCGGAACCCCCTCCGGGCGCGGGCGTGCGGGCCGGTAAGTCGGACTTATTCGCAGAAACGTGTCGAATCGGCCGCGCTACTCGCTGGCGCCGTCGCGGAACCGATCGATGCCCCGCTCGTGGAGCCGCCGGGAGACGTCCGCGACGCCGGCCTGCAGGTCGTCGTGGTAGTCGACGAGCGCGTCCCGGAGCCGGTCGTGCTCGCGCGCGAGGATTTGGACCGCCGACAGCCCGGCGTTGAACGACTTGCCCGCGTCGACCGCCACGATGGGCGCGCCGGTCGGCATCCCGATGACCGAGGGCACCGACTTCTCCTGGACCGGGACGCCGACCACCGGCAGGGGGTAGGCCAGCGACGCGGTCATGTTCGGCAGGTCCGCAGACTTCCCGCCCGCGCCGGCGATGATCACGTCGAGGCCGCGGGCCTCCGCGGTCTCAGCGTAGGCGTACATCAGACCGGGCGTGCGGTGGGCCGACACCACGTAGCTCTCGAACGTGAACCGCGCCTCGGGCGGGTCGTCGTAGTCGGTCAGCTCCGCGAACCCGAGTTCTTCGAGCGCCTCGTAGGCGCCCGCCATCATGTCGAGGTCCGAGTCGCTCCCCATGACGATGCCGACTTCGGGAGTGTCCTCGGGGTCGCGGTCGCGCTGTGCCTCGGCTCGGAGATCGTCGATGAGTGCCTGTAACTCGGTCATTCGAAGGTCACCTCCGCCCGCAGTTCCCGGGCGTCATCGAGCAGGCGGTCGAAGTCGGTCTCGTCGCTGTCGCCGTCGCCCGCGACGGTGAGATGGCCCATCTTCCGGAGCGGGTACACCTCGCGCTTGCCGTACCAGTGGAGGCTCGCGTCGGGGTGGGCCAACGCCGCCTCCTCGCCCGCGGGCTCGGCGGGCCGGCGCTCGTCGCCGTCGCCGAGCAGGTTCGCCATCGCGATCGGACTCCGGAGTTCGGTCGAGCCGAGCGGCCGACCCGTGACCGCGCGGGCGTGTTGCTCGAACTGCGAACAGAGCGCGCCTTCGATCGTGTAGTGGCCGGAGTTGTGCGGGCGGGGCGCGATCTCGTTGAGCAGGATCTCGCCGTCGGCGGTCTCGAAGAGTTCGATCCCGTAGGCGCCCCGGCCCGAGAGCAGGTCGAGCACGTCGTCGGCCACTTCGCGGGCGCGGTCGGCCACTGCCGGGTCGGTCCGGGCGGGCACGACGGTCTCGCGCAGGATCTCCTCGCGGTGGAAGTTCTCGCCGAGCGGGAACGTCGCGGTCGCCGTCTCGCCTTTGACCCCGATGACCGAGACCTCTCGCTCGAAGTCGACGAACCGCTCGGCCATCGCCGGTCCGGCCAGTTCGTCGAGCGCGTCGAGGTCGGCCTCGCTCTCGACCGGGACGTTGCCCCGGCCGTCGTAGCCGCCCTCGCGGGCCTTGAGCATCAGGGGGTAGCCGAACTCCGCGGCCGCGGCTTCGAGGTCCGCCCGGTCGTCGACGCGCCGGAACTCCGGGACCGGAACCCCGGCCTCGCGCAGGCGCTCTTTCTGGACCAGTTTGTCCTGAATCGTCCGGAGCGTCGCCGGGTCCGGATGGACCGGCACGTCGAACTCCGAGGCGGCGGCTTCGAGCAGGTCGGGATCCGCCAGTTCGATCTCGAACGTGAGGTAGTCCGCCCGCGAGGCGAGTTCGCGGACGCCGTCCTCGTCGTCGAAGTCGCCGACGATCTGATCGCGGGCGACCGGCGATGCCGGGCAGTCCGGCGTCGGGTCGAGGACGACCACCTCGATGCCGAGCGGCGCGGCCGCCTCCGCGAGCATCCGCCCGAGCTGACCGCCCCCGACGACGCCGAGCGTCTCCGTGTCGTTCATCTACGCCGAGGTTATGGGCGCACCTGCATAAAATTTCCCAACCGCGGTGCTCGATATACACGAACGTGGTTACATCCGCGCGTCCGTGTCGGGGCTACCGCGCGAGCCGGCCGCCGACGCTCCGTCGTCGAGCGACGACGCATCGACGAAGAAGACGGTCTCGCTCCCGTAGATCGTCAGTTCGTGTTCGAACGCGCGATAGCCGTCGAGCGCCTCGCCGACTTGTTCCCGATCGGCGGCGCGCGCGATCACGATCGGCGGCGGGTCCGCGCCCACCGCCTCGCGCTCGACGGTGCTGTCGACGTCTGCGCCGTAGAGTTCGGTGTACCACGGGATCGGCAACCGGTCGTACCACCCGCCGCCCGCGGCCCAGTCGTCGTTTTCGGACTCGTCGGCCACGTAGAAGTCCGACCCGTACCAGAGCACGTCGGTGCCGTCGTTCGCGGCGATCACGCGTTCTATCGTCTCCAGGGTGGGTCGGAGTCCCTCCGCGGGCTGACCGTACTGGACGAGTCGGTTGGGCGTCTCGGCGTCGTCCAGATACCGGTCCTGCGGGTGGACGAACGACGCGGCGACCGCCGTTGTCGCGGTCTGGCCCACGACGACGAGGACCAGCAAGACCGCGAGGGCGGCGCTGAGTCCGTCGCCGTCCGCACTCGCGTTCGCCGCCAGCGTCACCAGCGCGCCAAGCGCGACCGCGGCGGGGACCGCCAGCGGCACGACGGCGTGGACGACCTCCCACGGGAACGGGTTCTCCACGATGACGGGGTAGCCGACCACCGTCACGGCCCCCCAGTAGAACGTGAACGCGACGAGGTCGCGGGGTCGGTCGCGCCGGTACCGATCGAACAGGAAGCCGGCGGCCGCGAGCGCGAGCGTGAGCGCCCCGCCTTCCCAGAGGACCCGCCCGAGCGCCTCGAAGGTGTCGAGGTACGCCGTCTGGTTGCCCTCGCCCCACTTGCCGAGGAACTTCTCCCACGAGCCGACGGTCGCCTCCTCGATCACCGCCGGGAACATGCCGGGATTCGCGAACGCTTTCCAGAGGCCGGGGTCCGGGGTTGTGCGCGCCCGCGGCGCGTAAAAGAAGATCACGACCGCGAAAAAGAGGCCGATCGCGAGGCCGGCGTGGACGAGCCAGCCGCCCGATCGGAGCGACCGGAGCGACGACACGACGTACTCCTTTCGGTCGTCGGCGTCCGCCGCGAGGACCAGCCGGTGATCGACCAACAGCGCCGCCGCGCCGAGCCACGTCACCGCGTACACCAGCACGTTCTCTTTGGTGGTGAACGCCAGCGCGACCAACAGCGTCCCGAGATAGAGGTATCGCGGCCGTCGGGTGTCGAACAGTCGGACGTAGAACGCCAGCGCGTGGAGCATGAACGCCGCCAGCAACACGTCGTTGCGCATGAACCGCGAGTAGTAGAGCACGATCGGATCGAGCGCGAACAGCACTCCGAGCGCGACCACCTCGACGCGGTTCAGTCGCTCGCGGAACAGCCACGCCGACGCCGGGAGGAGCCCCGAGACGACCGCGACCGGGACTCGCGCCAGAAAGTCGCTCGCGCCGAACAGCCCGAAGAGGTACTTGTTGACGTGGTAGAAGAAGGGGCCGTGGATGACCGCGCGGTACTCCCAGACGCCGGTCTCGGCGTACCGCAGGATCCAGTAGCCGACCCGCCCCTCGTCCCAGTGGAACACCCGCGCTCCGAGCCCGAACAGCCTGATCGAGAGCGCCAGCACCACCACCGCGAGAATCGCGGCCGCCGTCCGCGTCCGGGCGTCGCGAAAGAGCCCCGACAGGCGGTCGTCGGCGACCCGACCCGCGTCCGCCGTCGGCTCGTCGGTTCCCATCGTTCCCGGGAACTATCCGGGCGCACACAAGTTTTCCGGAGAGCGGTAGTTCTTTCACTCGCCCAAGCCACCCTTGCGGTATGACTGCACTCGGCCTCGTCGTCTCGCGGTTCAACCGCGAGGTGACCGAGCAGATGGAGGAGCGCGCCCGCGAGGCGGCCGCCGACCGGGGTGCGGAGATCGTCGAGACCCTCCGCGTGCCCGGCGCGTACGACTCGCCGCTGGCCGCCGACCGACTCGCCCGCCAAGAAGAGATCGACGCCGTGGCGGTCGTGGGCACGATCGTGACCGGAGACACCGACCACGATCGGGTCATCGCCGACGCCGCCGCCCAGGGGCTGACCGACGTGAGCCTCGATCGGGACACCCCGGTCGCCTTCGGCGTCAGCGGTCCCGGGATGTCGGGCGCGGAGGCCCGCGAGCGCGTCGACAAGGGAGCGGAAGCGGTAAACGCCGCGGTCGAGATGGTACAAGCGCTATGAACTTCAGCGAACGCATCCGGCGGGTCGAACCGAGCGCGACGCTCGCGATCAGCAACCTCGCGGCCGAGCTGGAGGCCGACGGCGCGGACGTCGTCGACCTGAGCGTGGGCGAGCCCGACTTCCCGACGCCCGAGAACGTCGTCGACGCCGGGAAGGCGGCGATGGACGCGGGCCACACGGGCTACACCTCCTCGAACGGCATCCCCGAGCTTCGGGAGGCGATCGCGGCGAAGCTCCGGGAGGACGGCCTCGATCACGGCCCCGAGAACGTCATCGTCACCCCCGGCGCGAAGCAGGCGCTCTACGAGACGATGCAGACGCTCGTCGACGACGGCGACGAGGTCGTCCTGCTCGACCCGGCGTGGGTCTCCTACGAGGCGATGGTGAAGCTCGCGGGCGGAGAGCTGAACCGGGTCGACCTCGCGCCCCACGACTTCCAGCTCGAGCCCGCGCTGGACGAGCTGGCGGGCGCGATCTCCGAGGACACCGAACTGCTCGTGGTCAACTCCCCGAACAACCCCACGGGCGCGGTTTACTCCGACGCCGCCCTCGAAGGGGTCGCCGACCTCGCGGTCGACAACGACGTGACCGTCCTCAGCGACGAGATCTACGCCGAGATCACCTACGGCGAGGAGCCGACCAGCCTCGGCACGTTCGACGGGATGGCCGACCGGACCGTCACGGTCAACGGCTTCTCGAAGGCCTACTCGATGACCGGCTGGCGGCTCGGCTACGTCGCGGGCCCCGAGGAGCTCGTCTCGGAGGCCGGCAAGCTCCACTCGCACTCGGTGTCCTGTGCGACCAACTTCGTCCAGCGGGCGGGCGTCGAGGCCCTCGAAAACACCGACGACGCCGTCGACGAGATGGTCGAGGCGTTCGCCGAGCGCCGGACGTTCCTGCTCGACCGCCTCGACGAGGAAGGGGTCGGGGCCCCCGAGCCAGACGGCGCGTTCTACCTCATGATCCCTGTCGACGAGGACGACCAGCAGTGGTGTGAGTCGGCTCTGGAAGACGCCCACGTCGCCACCGTTCCGGGGAGCGCGTTCGGAGCGCCCGGCTACGCACGCATCTCGTACGCCAACAGCAAAGAACGCATCGGCGAGGCCGTCGACCGACTCGTCGACGCCGACCTGCTGTAAGTTCGGCCCACGCTGTTTTCGACGCCCGAACTCCGTCCCGCCCGTCCCGACGTCGCGCGATCGCCGCCGGGATTTCATAACGATTAACTATTTACTACCATCGTAGTAAGAATGCAAAAGGTTCCTTACCGACCGCGGGAAACCGACCGGATTAGAGCGTTATGTCCACAATCGATACTGGGGGTAGCATCCGCGGTCGCGATCGGTTCGTGTACGTGACGGCCGCGCTCGCCGCCCTCAACGGGCTGTTGTTCGGGTTCGACACCGGAATCATCTCGGGAGCGTTCCTCTACATCAAACAGACGTTCGAGATGTCGCCGCTCGTCCGGGGGATCGTCGTCAGCGGGGCGATGGCGGGCGCCGCGGCGGGGGCGGCGCTCGGCGGGAAGCTGGCCGACGAGATCGGCCGGCGGCGGCTCATCCTGCTCGGCGCGGGGGTCTTTTTCGTCGGGTCGTTCACGATGGCGGTCGCCCCGAACGTCCCCGTGCTGGTCGCCGGGCGGCTGATCGACGGCGTGGCGATCGGGTTCGCCTCGATCGTCGGGCCGCTGTACATCTCCGAGATCGCGCCGCCGAAGATCCGCGGGGCGCTCACCTCGCTCAATCAGCTCATGGTGACGGTGGGCATCCTCGTCTCGTACTTCGTGAACTACGCGTTCGCGGACGCGGGCGCGTGGCGGCTCATGCTCGGCGCGGGGACGGTGCCGGCGGTCGTTCTCGCGATCGGCATGCTCAAGATGCCCGAGAGCCCGCGGTGGCTGTTCGAGCGGGGCCGCCGCGAGGAGGCCCGCGAGGTCCTCGAACGCACCCGGCAGGGCGGCGTCGACGAGGAGCTCACCGGGATCGAGGAGACGGTCGCCGAGCAGTCGGCCGCCGGGCTCGGGGACCTGCTCGCGCCGTGGCTCCGGCCCGCGCTGATCGTGGGACTCGGGCTGGCGGTGTTCCAGCAGGTCACCGGCATCAACGCGGTGATGTACTACGCGCCGACCGTGCTCGAATCGACCGGCTTCGGGAGCACGACCTCGATCCTCGCGACGGTCGGCATCGGGCTCATCAACGTCCTCATGACCGTGGTCGCCATCGCGGTCATCGACCGGGTCGGGCGCCGCGCGCTCCTGCTGGTCGGCGTCTCGGGGATGGTCGTCACGCTCGCGATCCTCGGGGGCGTGTTCTACCTGCCGGGGTTCTCGGGCGCGCTCGGCTGGTTCGCCACCGGGAGCCTGATGCTGTACGTCGCCTTCTTCGCGATCGGGCTCGGGCCGGTGTTCTGGCTACTCATCTCCGAGATCTACCCGCTCGAAGCCCGCGGGACCGCCATGGGGCTGGTGACGGTCGCCAACTGGGGGGCGAACCTCGCGGTGTCGCTGACCTTCCCGATTCTGACGGCGAACGTCGGCACCTCCGTGACGTTCTGGCTGTTCGGCGGGTTCAGCGCCGCCGCGCTGGCGTTCACCTACTACTTCGTCCCCGAGACGAAGGGGCGGTCGCTGGAGGCGATCGAAGCCGACCTCCGAGAGAACGTCGGCGAGCACGTTCGAGGCGGAGTCGACGCCGTTCCGGACGCCGACGACTGACGGCGCTTACTCCAACTGGAGACCGGGGTGCCACCGATCGACGCCTGCCTCGGCCTTCCGTTCGTCCATCTCGGCCAGCAGTTTCACCGCGAGGCTCGCGGTCTCGGCCGCTCGGTTCTCGCCCTCGGTGCGGAACTCCCCGGTCTCGCGGTTAGCGTAGACCGAACACACCGCGCCCGCCCGCAGACCGTAGACGTTCGCGAGCGTGAGGATGGCGCTGGCCTCCATCTCGATGTTCTTGACGTTGGCCCGCTTGAGTTCGTCGACGAGGTCGTCGCTCCCCGCGGCCTCGAACCCCTCGAAGCCGGGCCGGCCCTGCCCGGCGTAGAAGCTGTCGGCGCTCATCGTGAGCCCGGTGTGGTAGTCGTAGTCGAGCCGCTCGGCGGCCGCGACCAGCGCCGACACCACCTCGTAGTCGGCGACCGCAGGGTAGTCTTCCCGGACGTACTCGTCGCTGGTCCCCTCCTGGCGGACGCCGCCGGTCGTGATGACCAGATCGCCGACGTCCATCTCGGGCTGGATCGCGCCACAGGAGCCGACCCGGAGGAAGGTGTCGACGCCGACCCGCGCGAGCTCCTCGACCGCGATGGCGGCCGAGGGACTCCCGATCCCGGTCGAAGTGACGCTGATCGGCGTCCCCTCGTAGTCGCCGGTGACGGTGCGGTACTCGCGGTGGCGCGCGACCTCCTCGGCGTCGTTCCAGAACCGGGTGATCTTCTCGATCCGCTCGGGGTTCCCGGGCAGGAGCACCGCGTCGGCCACGTCGCCCTCGCCGACCTCGACGTGATACTGGACCTCGTCGTTCGGGTCTTCGCTGTCGCCGGTCATGCCGATGGCTGACTCGGTCGGCGGGTATAAAGGGTTCGTCGCGCCGGCGTCCGAGAGCCAACGCTTATCGGACCGCTCGGAGAACTCCGGACGATGCCCTCCAGACGACAGCTACTCGCCGCGGTCGGGAGCGCGACGGCGGTCGGCCTCGCCGGCTGTGGCGGCTCCGGGTCGGGCGGATCGGCCACCAGAGACTGCCAGACGGGCGCGGTCGACCACGGCGACGGCGACCTCCTCGACGCCGGCGCGCAGGCGTTCGTCGACGGCGAGGACGTCCGGCTCGGAGTCGCGCTCGCGGTCGAGGACGTGCGAACACACGACGTCGACGCGCTCGAACTGTCCGACGCGGACGGTCGGTTAGCCCACTTCGTCCCGGTGTCGCCGGGCGACGCCGACGTGATGGCGAACAAGGGCCGGGCCGGCGACGGTCAGCTCTACTACGAGCAGTATCTCGGCGAGCGTCCGCTCCACGGCCGATACCGCATCGAAGCGGTCGCCGGCGACCGGACGGTCGACTCGCTGACGATCGAGTTCAACTGCTTCGCCGACGTGGACGGGTAGTCACTCCAGCATGTCCTCGCTGATGGTGTCGGGCAACAGTTCGCCGAGGGCGTACGCCGAGGGCTCTCGGCTCTCGCCCTCGTCGCAGTACACCCGCAGGTCGTCGTCGCAGAACTCCGCGAGCGTCTGGCGACACATCCCGCAGGGGGTCACCCCGTCCCGGGCCGCGGAGCTCACCGCCAGCGCGTCGAACTCCCGGTGGCCCTCCTTGACCGCCTCCGCGATCGCGACCTCCTCGGCGTGGAGGCTGTTGCTGTAGTTGGCGTTCTCGATGTTGCACCCGACGTAGACGGTGCCGTCGGCCGTCCGGATCGCGGCCCCGACCGGGTAGTCCGAGTACGGGACGTGGGCCTTGATCTGTACGTCGCGGGCGGCTTCGACGAGGTCGTCCATGGTGGCGGACGTTGGCGGGCGGCCGGCATATATCTCCCGCTGTCGGTCGGTGGAGGATCGAACTCGCCCGGCCGAACACGGGAGGATTGAGCTACCCCAATCAAGCATCAAGGGACGTTGTCCCCGCGAGCGAGGGCGAAGCCCGAGCGAGCGGACCAAGCGAGGACCGAAGGGACGAGCGCAGGTTTTTGATCGGGCTTTTGCAAGGGTGGCGCGCGTATGCGCCGCCCGCAGCAAACGGTCGCGCTTAGTCCTCGCCCGAGTCGTAGTGCTCGCCCGCGGCGTCCGGAATCTGGGTCCGGCCGACGAACGCGAGCACGACGACGACGGTCACGTACGGGATGATCCCGATGAGTTCGCTCGGAATACTGTACCCCAACTGCTGGAGTCGGATCTGGAGCGCGTCGAGGCTCGCGAAGAGGAACGACGCGCCGAACGCCCCGAGCGGGTTGTAGTTGCCGAACAGGTAGGCGGTGATGCCGATCCACCCGCGGCCGTTGATCATCGTGGTGCCGCCGCCGATGAACTGGCCGACGCGACCGAGCGCGAGCCCGGCGCCACCGATCCCCGAGAACAGTCCCGAGAGCAGGACGCCGGCGTACCTGACCTTCCGGACGTCGACGCCGACGGTGTCGAGCGCCTTAGGGTTCTCGCCGCTGGCCTCGATCCACCGGCCGAACGCGGTGCGGTTGAGCGTGTACCACGACGCCGCGACCGCGACCAGCAGCATGTAGACGGTGGGGTTGGCGTCGAAAAGCACCGGCCCGAAGAACGGGATCTCCGAGAGGACGGGCACGGTCCAGTCGTTGAGCGTCGCGATCGGCGGGCTGTTGACCTGCCCCCAGATGACCTTGCTGGCGAACGGCGCGAGCCCGAGCGCGATCAGCCACACCGCCAGCCCCGCGATGATCTGGTCGGCCTTGTACTCGATGCAGACCACCGCGAACAGCAGCGCGAACAGGACGCTCGCCAGCACCGCGACGCCGAACGCGACCCAGAGGTCGAACTGACTCGGGGTGCCCCCGCCCAGCGTCGCCGCAACCGCGATCGAGGTGAACGCCGAGATGATGAGCAGGCCTTCGAGCCCGATGTTGATGACTCCGGACTTCTCGGCGAAGATCCCGCCGAGCGCCGCGAACGCGATCGGAACGGTCAGCCGGAGCACCGAGCCGACGTAGTTGGGGTCGGTGACCAGCGTGAGCAACACGACCGCGAGCCCGGTGAACGGGTTGGCAGGGAACAGCACCTCGATCGCGATCAGCGCCGCGACCACCAGTCCGACCGCGCCGAGGAGCCACCGCCGTTTGCGCGAGGTGTCGGCGTAGCTCATTCGGAGTCACCTCCGTCGTCGGCGCCGCCCTCCCGAGGCGTCCCGCCGTCGGTCGCGACCGCCGGCTCGTCGTCGCCGTAGCCGTAGCGGATTCCCGCCATCCGGAAGAACTCCGGCATGGCGACGAACAGGATGACCAGCCCGCGGAGCACCCCCACGAGCTGTTGGGGGACCGCGAGGTCGAACTCGATGACGAGGCTCCCGCCCTTCAGCGCACCGAACAGGAGCGCGGCCGGGACCACGCCGATCGGGTTGTTGCCCGCCAGAATGGAGACGGTGATGCCGTCGAACCCGAGCGACGGGATGCCGCTCTGCCACTGGCCGGCGACCATCAGCACGTACACCGCGCCGCCGACGCCGCCGAGCGCGCCCGACAGCGCCATGCTGGAGACCATCGTCTTCTTGGCGTCGACGCCGCCGTACTCGGCGGCGTCGGGCTGGACCCCGCTGGTCCGGAGATCGTAGCCGAAGCTGGTCCCCCGAAGCACCCAGTAGACGAGTCCGGCGAGCGCCAGCCCGCCGACGAGCGCCAGCATCGAGAACCCGTCGATCCCGAGGACCAACGCCGGGAGCTGGGCGTACTCGGGGACGAACCGGGTCTGGACCGTCTGGCTCCCGGGGTCTTTGAACACCTCCGAGACGAGGGTGAACGCGATGCCCGTCGCGACGAAGTTGAGCATGATCGTGGTGATGACCTCGTTGGCGTCGGCGTACGCCTTCAGCGCCCCGGGAATCGCCCCCCAGAAGCCGCCGACCGCCGCCCCGACCAGCAGGCCGACCGCGACGAGGACGACCCCGCCGACCAGGCCGGCCGGCACGACCGGCGCGACCCACAGCACCGACAGGCCGGTGCCGAGCGCGCCCAGCACGAGCTGGCCCTGCGTCCCGATGTTGAACATGCCCGCCCGAAATGCGACCGCGACCGACAGCCCGGTGAACAGCAACAGCGTCGTCTCCTGGAGCGTGGTCGCGAGGTTGAACGTCGAGCCGAACGCTCCCTTCAGGAGGACCCAGTACACCTCGATCGGGTTGTAACAGAACTCACCGAGGCCGCCGAGCGTGGCGAACGGCGCGGACGGACACGGCGACAACACCCACCCGGAGATCAGCACGACCACCGCCCCGACCACGACCGACAGCCCGAGCGCGGCGAGGCTGATCAGGATGCGCTCGATCGCCGAGGCGTCGACCAGCCCGCCGAGCGCGCGACCGATCGTCGAGTCGTCGCCGCTCATCGGTCACCACCCGGGGGGTCGGCGATGCTCGGGGCGTCCTCGGGGGTCTCGCCCGCCATCAGCAGGCCGAGCTCCTCCTCGGTCACCCGATCGGGATCGACCACGTCGACGAGTTCGCCCTCGTGCATGACGCCGAGCCTGTCCGAGAGCTGCTGGACCTCGTCGAGCTTCGAGGAGACGAGCAACACCGTCTTGCCCGCCCGCCGGAGGTCGAGCAGGCGGTCGTGGATGAACTCGATCGAGCCCACGTCGACCCCGCGGGTCGGGTGAGAGGCCACGATCACGTCCGGGTCGCGGGCGAACTCCCGGCCCACGATGAACTTCTGCTGGTTTCCCCCCGACAGCGACGCCGACTCGGCGTCGGCGTTCGGCGGGCGCACGTCGTACTCCGCGATGATCTCCTCGGCGTGCTCGCGGGTGTGCTCCCAGTCGATGCGGCCGCCGGCGGCGAACTCGCTCGTGTGCTGGCTCCCGAGCAGTCCGTTCTCCACGAGGTCGAACTCCATCACGAGCCCGCGCTCCTGGCGGTCCTCGGGGATGTAGGCCATCCCGGCGTCGATGCGCTCGCGCCGAGACCGGTCGGTCACGTCCTCGCCGCCGATCTCGACCCGCCCCGACTCGGGCGTCCTGAGCCCGGTGACGGCCTCGACGAGTTCGGACTGGCCGTTGCCGTCCACGCCCGCGATCCCGAACACCTCGCCCTCTCTGGCGTCGATGTCGACGCCGCGGACCTGCTCGACCCCGCGGTCGTCTGTGACTCGGAGGTCCGAGACCGCGAGCCCCACCGCGCCGGGGTCGGCGGGCTCCTTGTCGGCTTCGAGCAACACCTCCCGGCCGACCATCAGCTCCGCGAGCTCCTCGCGGGTGGTGGCGTCGGCGTCGACGGTGCCGACGTTCTTCCCGTTCCGGAGGACGGTGATGTCGTCGGCGGCCTCCATCGCCTCCCCGAGCTTGTGAGTGATGAAGATGATCGTCTTGTCCTCGGCCGCCAGTTCGTCGAACACCTCGAAGAGGTCCGCGACCTCCTGTGGGGTCAACACCGCGGTCGGCTCGTCGAGGATCAGCACGTCGGCGCCGCCGTACAGCGCCTTTAGAATCTCGACGCGCTGTTGGACCCCGACGCTCACGTTCTCGACCCGGGCCTCCGGGTCGACGTCGAACCCGTAGCGCCGACTCAGCTCCCGGACCTCCCGATCGGCCCGGACGCGATCTATCGCGAGCCCGCCCCACTTGCGGGGCTCGTGACCGAGGACGATGTTCTCGGCGGTGGTGAGCGTGTCCACGAGCATGAAGTGCTGGTGAATCATCCCGACCCCCGCGTCGATGGCGTCCCGCGGCGTTTCGAACTCCCGGGGTTCCCCGTCGAGGTGGACGGTCCCGCCGTCCGGCTGATACAGTCCGTAGAGGACGTTCATCAGCGTCGTCTTTCCCGCGCCGTTCTCACCGAGCAGGGCGTGGATCGAGCCCTCCTCGACTTCGAGGTCGACCTCGTCGTTGGCGACCACGCCGGGGAACCGCTTTGTTATCCCCTCGAGATAGACGGCTGCGCTCATCTGTCTCGGTGTTCCGGGCCGGCGTGCTTAAGGAACCCGGAATTATTTTCCGGAGTCTCGGACGGCCGACACGACGGTTACAGCTCGCTGATCTCGGTCGGCACTTCGATCTCGCCCGCGACGATCGCCTCCCGGGACGCCGCGAGGCTCTCGGTGACCGACTCGGGGATGGCGTCGCCGAGTTCGGCGCCGTACACCGCCGCGACACCGTCGCGTTCGAGCCCCAGGACGTTGGTCGCGCCATCGAACTCGTCGTCGACGACGCTCTCGATCGACCGGAACACGGCCCGATCGACACGCTTTACCATGCTCGCGAGGATCACGTCGGCGTACTCGGGCAGGCTCTCGGACTGGTCGGCGTCGACACCGATCGCGAATCGGCCCACCTCCTGGGCCGCCTGAAACACCCCGCTCCCGGTGCCGCCCGCGGCGTGGTAGACGACGTCTGCACCCTCGTTGTACATCGACAGCGCGATCTCTTGGCCCTGTGCCGGGTCGTTCCACGCGCCCGCGTACGCGGTCCGGACTTCGATGTCCTCGTCGGCGTGGGCGACGCCCGCCTTGTACCCCGCCTCGAACTTCTCGATCAACGGCACCTCCCGGCCGCCGACGAACCCGACGACCGCGTCGTCGTTCGTCTCGCCGGCGCCCGCGCTGAACTCCATCTGGGTGAGTAGCCCCGCCATGTGGCCGACCTGAAACGACCCCTCCTGCTCGCGGAACGTGTAACTGGCGACGTTGTCGGCGTCGACGGTGGTGTCGACGACCATGAACCGCTGGTCGGGGAACCGCTCGGCGTTGCGCCGGAGCGGTTCCTGCTGGACGAACCCGATACAACAGAGCAGGTCGTAGTCGGGACTGCTCGACTGGGCGAACCGTTGCTGGAGGTTCGCGACCTCGCTCGGACTCCCGGGCTCGGCGTTCGTGAACGCCACGTCGTACTCGTCGGCGGCGTTCTGGACGCCCTGATGGGCCATGTCGTTGAACGAGTTGTCCCCGAGCCCGCCGGTCGCGTACACCATCCCGACGTTCGTCACGTCGTCCTGTACGAATCCGGCGGTGCCGAGCGCCGCGACACCGGCGATTCCCCCCAAGAAGCGTCGTCTCGTGTGTCTCCCCCGCATACCGGTACCATCACCATCGTCCGTGATGAAATCGACGCTTTGTTGCTCGACCGGCCGCCCCGACGAAAGACCGTTACAGGTCGCTGGGGTCGGTCGGCACCTCGATGTCGCCCTCGACGATGGCGGTCTCGGACTCTTCGAGCGCCGACCGTACGTCTTCGGGGACCTCCGAGCCGATGTTGTTGCCGTAGACGACCGAGACGCCGTCCTGTTCGAGGCCGAGCGTCTCGGTGCTCCCGCCCTCGAACTCGCCGTTGACCACGTTCTCGATCGACCGGTACACCGCCTCGTCGACCCGCTTTACCATGCTCGCGAGGATCACGTCGTCGTACTTCGCGAGGCTCTTGGACTGGTCGGCGTCGACGCCGATCGCGAACCGGCCCGCCTCCTGGGCGGCCTTGAAGACGCCGTTGCCCGTCCCGCCCGCGGCGTGGTAGACGAAGTCTGCACCCTTGTCGTACATCGACAGCGCGATCTCCTGGCCCTGCGCGGAGTCGCTCCACGACCCGGCGTAGGCGGTCCGGACCTCGACGTCCCCGTCGGCGTGGGCGACGCCCGCGCGGTATCCCGCCTCGAACTTCTTGATCAGCGGGGTCTCTTTCCCGCCGACGAAGCCGACGACCGCGTCGTCGGTGGTCTCGCCCGCGCCCGCGCTGAAGTCCATCTGGGTGAGTAGCCCCGCCATGTGGCCGGCCTGGAACGACCCCTCTTGTTCTTTGAACACGTAGTTGGCGACGTTGTCGGCGTCGACGGTGGTGTCGACGACCATGAAGTTCTGATCGGGGAAGTTCGCGGCGTTCTGCGAGAGGGAGTCCTGCTGGACGAATCCGATGCAGGGGATGAGATCGTAGTCGGGGTCGGTCGACTGGGCGAACCGTTGTTGGAGGTTCGCGACCTCGCTCGGACTCCCGGGTTCGGCGTTCGTGAACTCCACGTCGTACTCGTCGGCGGCGTCCTGGACGCCCTGGTGGGCCATGTCGTTGAACGAGTTGTCGCCGAGCCCGCCGGTCGCGTACACCATCCCGACGTCGGTGACTCCGCCGCTCTCGGTGGTCTCTCCGTTTCCGTCGGCGTCGTCGGCCGCGGTGGTCTCCTCGTTCCCGTCGCCGCCGCCGAGACAGCCGGCGAGGCCGAGTCCGAGCGCGCTCGCACCGCCGACTTTCACGATCTGCCGTCTCCGGTCGTCGATCTTCGTCATCTTACGGTATCGGTTCCGTCACCTACGCATAAACCCGTCGCTTCGGGGCTGAAACCCGAATACTCAGCGGTTTGAGAATTCAGCGAAGCGACTACTTCGCGGCGTCGATCGCCGCCTCGACCGCCGCGACCGCCGACCCCACCAGTTCGTCGACGTCGTCGCTCTCTGCGTACACTCGCACGTACGGTTCGGTGCCGCTGGGGCGGACCAGCACCCACGACCCGTCGGGCAGGGTCGCCCGGACGCCGTACTCGGTCTCGACCGACGCCTCGGGGTATCGTTCGGGGATCGCCGTCTCCAGTCGCCCCATCGCCGCGGTCTTGGCGTCGTCGGGACAGGCGACGCTCTGCTTGCGGTACGGGCGCTCGGTCACGGGGTCACGGAGGGGCCCGAGCCCGCCGGCGGCCGCGACCAGTCGGGCGATCACCGCCGCGCTCGCGACGCCGTCGATCCACCCGCCGAACCTGGTGTGGACGTGCTTCCACGGCTCGGCCGCGAACGCGACCTCGGTCCCCTCGGCGCCCGCCGCCCGGGCCGCCCCGATCCCCTCGTGGAGCGCGCCGAGTCGGACCCGCTCGACCCGCCCGCCCGCGGCCTCGACCTGCTCGTCGATGCGGCCCGAGGCGTTCGGCGTCGTCACGACCACGGGGTCGTCGGCGTCGCTGGCCGCGGTGTAGTGGGACGCCAGAATCGCGACCACGGTGTCTTCGTGGACGACCTCGCCGTCGCCGTCGACGACGACGATGCGGTCGGCGTCGCCGTCGTGACCGATCCCGAACGCCGCCTCGTCGGCCGCGACGAACTCCCGGAGGTCCGCGAGCGTCTCGGGCGTCGGCTTGCTCTCCCGGCCGGGGAAGTGGCCGTCGACGTTGGCGTTGAGCGCGACCACGTCGGCCCCGAGCGCCCGAAGCACCTGCGGGGTGGCGACCGCCGCCATCCCGTTGCCACAGTCGACCGCGATCCGGAGCCCGTCGAGAGGCGCGCCGTGACCGATCGCGTAGTCGGTGACCGCGTCCCGGTAGGCGTCGAGCACGTCGGTGCGCTCGCCGCCGCCCCACTCGTCCCACGCGACCGGCGGCTCGTCGGCCTCGACCCGGTCGTTCACCGTCAGCTCGGCGTCGCGGTCGTACTCCTGTCCGTCGACGAACAGCTTGATGCCGTTGTCGGTCGGGGGGTTGTGGCTCGCGGTGAGCATCGCGCCCCGCCGGCCGCGCGAGGCGAACGCGAGCGCGGGGGTCGGGAGCTGGCCGGCCCGGCGCACGTCCGCGCCCGCACTCTCCAGTCCCGCTTCCATCGCGGCCGCCAGCGCGGGGCCGGTCTGGCGACCGTCGCGGGCGACGACGAACGCCGTCCGGTCGGCGTCGGTCCCGGCGCGCTCGACCGCCTCGCGGCCGGCCGCGCGGCCGACCGCGAGCGCGAGCTCCGGGGTCACGGTCTCGACTGCGCTGCCGCGGATACCCGCGGTTCCGAACAGATCCATGTGGCCTATCTCGCGTCCGGGACCACTTAGCTTTCCGCGGTTCGGGGCGCGACCCTCCGGGCGCTGACAGATCGGCCGGCGACCGGCCGGGCCGGCCTGAGCCGGAGCGGGCCGAATCGGTGACCCGTGAAACCTAAACCGTCGACTTGCGTACGGGAGCACATGGAACTACCGAGTCCGACCACGCCGGAGGGACTGTTCGACTATCTACTGTGGGGAATCGTGGCGCTGTCGGCGCTCATCGGGATCGCGCTGTTGGCGTTCGGAACGTACTGATCGACCGGGCCGAGGGCTCAGAGCTCGACGCCGCTCGGGATCAGGCTGTGCTGGCGGAGGAGGTTCCCGTCGCGGTTGTAGACGAGGAACGTCTCCTTGTCGTACTCGACGAGGTCCTCGCCGTTGATGCTGATCTCGACGTGGTACCGGCCGTCGGGGTCGCCGGTGGCCTTGCCGTACTCGCGGGCGGCCCGGATGAACTTCAGCACGTCGTCGGCGTCCTGATTGAGTTCGAGCACGAAGTCTCCGGTGATGCGGTTGGTGACGCTCACCACCCCCGTGGTGTCCTCGCCGTCGACCGGCCCCTGCAGCCGGAACGCGACGTCGGTCTCACCCGCGTCGAGCAGGTCGCCGTCGGTCCCGCTGAGGCGCTCTCGGAGCGTCGAGGACGGTCCCTCGAAATCGATGAGTACCGTCGGCTTCCGAGCGTCGTCGCCCTCCTCGACCCAGTCGACGTTCCGAACGTCCAGCGTGAAGTAATCGCGCCTCATTCCGTACTTCGACGTACGGTCCGACGCGTCATGAACGTAACGCCGCCGGACCGTCGATGTGGCGAGCCCTCGCCGCGGGAGAGTCGACCCGTGATTTAAGTACCCCCGATTCGATTTGCCGGGTGAACCCGACGGCGGGCGCGCTCGCCGTCACTCGCCTATCCATGCCCGAGCTTACCGCCGACGACGTTCGGATCCGAATCCGGGAGTTCGAGCGCAGGCTCCGCCGGACCGCCGAGGTGCTCCGGGGCTCGTCGGTCGAGGTCGACGGCTACGATCCCGACGACCACGGACCGCTGGTCTCGTTCTCGGGGCTCGACGGCTACGAGGAGGTCGACCGCTACTGGGTCGACGCCCCGTTCGCGTTCGTCTCGGTCAACTACGACGACGTCGAGAACGAACACCTGTATCAGGTGGTCGAGCCCGACCTCGACGACCTCGAAACCGAACTGCTCGACCGGCTGATCGACGACATCCGCGACTCGCTCATCCACCGCGGGGAGACCGCCGACGAGGGCGACCCCGACGCCGAGGCGACCGCCGAGCGCGTGGCCGAGACCGCGCTGAAAGAGGAGCTCCGCGAACTGCTGTCGGTGTACGGCGTCGAGGTCGAGCCCGCGAGCTTCTATCGGCTCTTCTACTACCTCCACCGGTCGTTTCGGGGGTTCGGGAAGCTCGATCCGCTGTTGGCCGACCCCCGCATCGAGGACATCTCCTGTGACGGCTACGACCTCCCGATCTTCGTCTACCACGACGACTACACCGACATCGAGACCAACATCGCGTACGGCCAGCGCGAACTCGACAACCTCGTGATGCGGCTGGCCCAGCGGTCGGGCAAGCACGTCAGCATCGGCGACCCCGTCGTCGAGACCACGCTACCCGACGGCTCGCGCGCCGAACTCGCCCTCGGCGAGGAGGTCACGCCCCGCGGGTCGGCGTTCACCATCCGGAAGTACGCCGACGAGCCGTTCACGCCGGTCGACCTCATCGAGTACGGTACGTTCAGCCTCGACCAGATGGCGTACCTCTGGCTGGCCATCGAGTCCAACAAGTCGCTGATCTTCGCGGGCGGGACCGCCTCGGGCAAGACCACGTCGATGAACGCGATCTCGATGTTCATCCCGCCGCGCTCGAAGGTGCTCACAATCGAAGACACCCGCGAGCTGGCGCTGTACCACGACAACTGGCTGTCGTCGGTCACCCGCGAGCGCCGGGGGTCGGCCGCCGACATCACGATGTACGACCTGCTTCGGTCGGCGCTTCGCCACCGCCCCGAGTACATCGTGGTCGGGGAGGTCCGTGGCGAGGAGGCGATGACGCTGTTTCAGGCGATGAACACCGGCCACACCACCTACTCGACGATGCACGCCGACTCGGTCCAGACGGTCATCAATCGACTCGAGAACGACCCCATCAACGTCCCCCGGGCGATGATCCAGAGTCTGGACATCCTGTCGGTCCAGACGCTGACGTACGTCGGCGACGAGCGAGTCCGCCGGAACAAGGTGCTCGCCGAGATCGAGGGGATCGACCAGCGCACCGGCGACCTCGACTACTCGACGACCTTCTCGTGGAACGCCGGCGAGGACACGTTCCGGCGCAACGACAGCTCCGTCCTCGACGAGATCCAAGACGAGCGGGGCTGGTCGCGTAGCGAACTCCTCAAAGAGATCCGGAATCGCAAGCGAGTCCTGGAGTATCTCCGCGATCGGGGGGTCACCGACTACCGCCGGTTCACCGCGATGATAAACGAGTACTACGCCCACCCCGAGCGCGTGCTCGACGCCATCGACCTCGACACCGAGATCGACGCCGGGTTCGAATGATGCTCGAATACCTCCCGCTCGCGGTGGTCGCGATCGTCGGCGTCCCGCTCGCGCTCGCGGCGCTGACCCGCCGGGGCGATCGGGCGCTCACCCGGCTCGCGCTGGCGCTGTTCGACGGGTGGGTCGCCGACCGCGGGCGGCGCCAGCGCGAGCGCCGCGAACTACTCTACGAGGTCCACCTCGAAGACACCTACCGGATGTACGCCTCGAAGACCCTGCTGTACGCGGGGCTGGTCGCGCTCGCCGGGAGCGTCGTCGGGGTGTATCTGGCGGCGGGCGTGCTCGCGCTGTTCAAGATCTCGCCCGAAACAGTGCGGGCGACGCTCCCCCAACAGCTCTGGTTTCTCGCGGACCTGCTCGTGTTCCCGGATCTCTCGCTCGGGGAACTGTTCACCCTGCTGGCGTTCAGCAGCGCGACCCTCGGGGTGGCGGGCGGGGCGATCACGTACTGGATCCGGTGGGAGAACCTCTCGTACCGGGCGAACGCCCGCGCCCGCCAGATCGACGAGAGCATCGCCCGGACGGTGGCGTTCTTCTACGCGCTGTCCCGGAGCGGAATGGCGTTTCCCGAGATCATGCGGAGCCTCGCGCGCAACCGCAGCGTCTACGGCGAGACCGCCGAGGAGGTCGCGGTCGCGGTCAAGTCGATGGACTACGCCGGCCTCGACATGCTGTCGGCGATCGAACGCCTCGCCGACCGCACGCCGAGCCAGAAGTTCCGGGAGTTCACCGACAACCTCGCCAGCGTCCTCCAGAGCGGCCAGTCGATCCCGGCGTACCTCGACGACCAGTACGAGCGCTACCGCGAGGACGCCGAAGCCGAACAGGAGGCGTTCCTCGAACTGCTCGCCACGCTCGCGGAGGCGTACGTGTCGGTGTTCGTGGTCGCGCCGCTCCTTTTCATCACGATCCTCGTCATCATGGGGCTGATGGCGATCGGCCGGACCCTGCCGTTGCTCCGGGTCATCGCGTACTTCGCCGTCCCGCTGGCGAACGTCGGCTTCATCATCTACCTCGACAGCATCACCGAGTCGCTCCGGGCGACCCGAGAGGCCCGCGAGATCGACGCCGCGCCCGGGCTGTTGGCGGGGGTCCGGCGGACCGACGACCCCGACGCCGACCGGACCGGGACCGAGCGCCCGGCGGTCGAGGGGTCGGCGGTCCGGAGCGACGGGGGCGAGCGCCCCGCTGCCGACTCGTCGGCCGGGCTCGCCTTCGAGCGTCTCGCGGCCTTCGAACGGGTCCGGTGGCTCCGGGACCTGCTGTCGAACCCGGCCCGCACGCTCCGGGAAAACCCCGTGTACGTGCTGTACGCGACCGTCCCGCTCGGGGTGCTCTCGGTGGTGCTCCGGGCGTGGCCCCACCTCGTGGCCGGGACGCTCACCGTCGAGACGCTCGACGACTTCGTGGTGCAGGCCGCGCTCGTCGTGGTCGGCTCGTTCGCGGTCGTCCAGGAGCTCCACCGCCGGCGGATCGACGCGATCGAGGCCGCGGTGCCCGACTTCCTCGATCGGCTCGCCAGCGTCAACGAGGCGGGCATGTCGATCGTCGAGAGCCTCGAACGAGTCGCCGACACCGAACTCGGGGCCCTCGACGCCGAGGTCGAGCGTCTCCGGACCGACATGGCGTGGGGCGTCGAGGCCCGGACCGCGCTCTACCGGCTCGAAGACCGGATCGACGCGCCGGTGATCACGCGGGTCACCACGCTACTCGGTAACGCGATGCACGCAAGTAGCGACCTCGCGCGCGTGCTCCGGATCGCGGCCGACGAAGCGCAGGACACCCGCCGGCTCAAGCGCAAGCGCCGCCAGGAGATGGTGACCTACGTCGTGATCATCTACCTCGCGTTCGTGGTCTTTCTGGTCATCATCGGCTCGCTCAACAGCATCCTCATCCCGAGCCTCCCGACCGGCGCGGCCGCACCGGACACCGGGGGCGCGATCAGCGGCGGCCCGCTCGCGGGCATCTCGGAGGTCGACGTCGAAGCCTACACCCTCCTGTTTTTCCACACCGCGCTGGTACAGGCGCTTTTCTCCGGGCTGGTCGCCGGCCAGATGGGCGAGACCAGCGTGAAGAACGGCGCGAAACACGCCGCGGTCATGCTGGCGATCGCGTACGCGGTGTTCCTGCTGTTGCCGTGACCGGCCCCGAGCCGGCGCACGGAACCCGGAGCGGTTTTCCCGCCGGGACGCCCACCGTCGGGTATGGACGGAGCGGACGAGCGCCGCGAGGTGCGAGCGACCTACGACCGCATCGCGGCCCACTTCTCGAAGACCCGCGAACACGCCTGGCCCGAGATCGAGGCGTTTCTGGCGGACGCGCCGCGAGTCGGGGTCGCGCTCGACCTCGGGTGCGGTAACGGCCGCCACGCCGAGCTACTGGCGGAGTCGGCCGACCGCGTGGTCGGCGCCGACGCGAGCGGCCGGCTCCTGCGCGAGGCCCGCGACCGCGCCGCGGATCGGGGGTTCGACGCCGACCTCCTGCAGTGTGACGCCGCCGGGGTTCCGCTCGGCGACGACGCCGTCGGCCGGGCGGTGTACGTCGCGACCCTCCACCACCTGCCGAGCCGGGACGCCAGAGTCGCGAGCCTGAACGAACTCGCCCGCGTCCTGACCCAAGACGGCCGGGCGCTGGTGAGCGCGTGGTCGACGGCCCACGACCGGTTCGACGAGGAGGCGGGCTTCGACACCGAGGTCGACTGGACGCTCCCCGGCGGCGAGACCGTCCCGCGGTTCTACCACATCTACGCTCCCGCCGAGTTCGAGGCCGACGTGGCCGACAGCGACCTCGATCCGATCGAGTTCAAGGTGTCGTCGGGCAACTGCTACGCCACCGTCCGCGGCGCGAAACAGTAAGGCCCTTAACGTCGGCTGGGGAATTTAGGAGTGCGAGCGCCGATGGTGAGACGGACGAAGTCCGTCGATGCGCGGCGCGAGCGACTAACGAGAGTGAGCGCCGATGGTCTAGTGGTAGGACCTGAGCCTTCCAAGCTCATGGCCCGGGTTCAAATCCCGGTCGGCGCACTTTCTGGCGAGTGAAGCGAGGCGAAAATCGCTACGAGGATTTGAATCAGCGAATGGGAGGTGAGAGAGCGGAGCGAGCGAACGGGAACGACCGTGGTTCAAATCCCGGTCGGCGCATTCTTCGAAGGACGCAAACGAGAATAGAGAGCGTCGACTCCCGACCGGCCCTCCCCTTCGCGACGCGACCGGGAGCGTGCCGGCCGGGCCGACTCCCGGTCGCCGCCGGGGTCCGTCCGAACTGAGCCCGCGACTCAGTACGGCGGCCGCTGTGCCCGGATGACGTCCGCGAGGTGCTGTTGTTCGTCGGCGATGAGTTCCGAGAGGTCGTCGGCGGTGATGATGCCCGTCAGCTCGCCGTCGGCGTCACAGACCGGCAAGCGTCGGACGCCGTTGTCGCTCATCAGGTCCGCGGCCTCGTAGAAGCCGTGATCGCGCTCGATCGTGACGAGGTCTTCTGACATCACCGCCTCGGCCGTCGAGTCGGCCGCCGCGTCGCCGTCGGCCAGCACGCGCATCGCGAGGTCCCTGTCCGTGACGATGCCGACCGGCGTCGCGCCGTCGGTGATAACGATACTCCCCACTCGTTCGTCTCGCATCGTCGTCGCGAGGTCCGAAACTGTCGTTTCGGCGCCGGCGCTGACGACGTCGTCGCGTGCGAGGTCTTCGATTGGCATTGGTTTTCCCCCGTACGAGACTTGGACACTGAGACGGAAAGCAGTAGTGGGACGTTACCGCGACCCGAGAATTGTCGGGTGGATTCGAGTGTCGCCGACGCCGACCACCGAGAACGCACGCCCGACCGCCACCAGAGCTTTCGCGCCCGGCGTCGAGACGCGAACCGATGAGCCAGCAACGCCGGGACGCGCTCGACGACGCGTACGAACCGACCGACGCCCGCCCGACGAACCGCCGCGAGCTCGGACTGGGAGCGATCGGCGGCGCCGTCGCGACGGTCGCGATGACCGCGTTCCGGATGCCGATCAGCAGGTCGCTCCCGCCCACCGGACCGTTTCTGGCGAAGTATCTCGGGGGCGAGCCCGGCGACTACGGCTGGGAGGCGCTCGCGCTTCACCTCGGCTACGGGACGGCCGCCGGCGGCGTCTTCGGCGGACTCGCCGCGCGAGCGCTCGGCGCGACGACTCCGGACGGCGACTGCGGTTCGGAGGCGGGCCGCGAGGCGCGCGCGACCGCGCTGGGGGTCGCCTACGGGCTGGCGCTGTCGGCGTTCGGCGTCCGGGTCCTACTCGGCCGCGCGCTCGGCGTGGACCTCGACCCCGACGAGCGACTCGTCTTCCACCTCAGCCACGTCGTGTACGGGCTCACGCTCGGGACGTGGTTCGGATCGAACGTCTGAGCCGTCGCGAGGCCGGAGCCCGGTAGCCGGTGTTATTTTACCGTCCCAGTCATTGGTTCCGGTACGAGACGCCGGCAGTGCGCCACCGAAACGATCCCCACCTAACGGATGACTGACCTCGCCCGCGTACTCTACGTCGCACCGACCCCCGAGCGGGGGGACGCCGTCGAGTCGTACCTCGCGGCCGGCCCCTCGGGGGTCGACGTCTCGGTCGCGACGACCGCCGCCGAGGCGCTCGCCGCGATCGACGACCGGGATATCGACCGGGCGGTCGTCGACGAACACGTCGCGGACGCGGCCGCAACGCTCCGGGCGGCCGACCCCGATCTGCCGGTCGAGACGCTGGCCGCGCCCCCGGAGGCGTCAACCGACGTCGCGGCGCGCGCGCTCGCCGACCGGATCGCCCGCGCGGCGACCGCGAACGGCGATCGACCGATGTCACCCGAACCCGAGTTCGGCGCGGTCGCGCGGGCGGCGTCCGACGCCGTGCTCGTCGTCGACGCCGACGGCGTCGTCCGCTTCGCGAACGACGCGGTCGAGGGCGTGTTCGGGTACGAGCCGGCGGAGCTGATCGGCGAACCGCTGGCGCGGCTCGTCCCCGAGCGCCACCGCGGGGCGATGGCACGCTCCCTCCGGGAGGGCGATCGGACCCTCGACCGGGAGTACGTCGAGTTCCCCGGTCGTCACCGCGACGGCCGCGAGCTCGCGCTCGGCGTCTCGTTCAGCGAGTTCACCCGCGGCGGGGAACGCCGGTTCGCGGGCGTGATCCGAGACGTGACCGAGCGCGAGCGCCGGCTCGAACCGTACGAGGCGATGGTCGAAGCGGTCGACGACGGCATCTACGCGCTCGACGCCGACTCGCGGTTCATCGCGGTCAACGACGCCTACTGTCGACTGACGGGGATCGACCGAACCGAACTGCTCGGCGAGCGCGCCGCGAGCGTCTTCGGAGAGTCGCTCGCCGGGAGCCCGGATCGCCTCCGGGAGATCGCCGACGGGTCGGGCGGCCCCGCGACGATAGAGACGACAGTACCGAGCGCCGACGGCGAG
Source organism: Halorussus marinus (assembly GCF_004765795.1). Classification (GTDB taxonomy): domain Archaea; phylum Halobacteriota; class Halobacteria; order Halobacteriales; family Haladaptataceae; genus Halorussus; species Halorussus marinus. The sequence continues at coordinate 25,863 of NZ_SBIV01000001.1, read as the reverse complement.
TCGCGCCCCGTCGAGATCCGGCTGTCCCGGTGCCCGCTCGAGGGCGGCGAGACGGGGCGGGTCGGGATCGTTCGGGACATCTCGGCCCGCAAGCGACGGGAGGCGAAGCTCACCTCGCTCCACGATCTGGTGCAGTCGCTGGCGGACGCGGAGACGGACGCCGAGGTGTACGACACCGCCGTCGACGCCGGCGTGGGGACGCTCGGGTTCGAGAACGTGGCGATCGTCAGCTACGAGTCGGGCGCGCTGGTCCCGGCGGCCCGCGAGTGGGCCGGAGGTGAGATCGACGACGCGCTCGTGGGGCGGCGCGGCGACGGCGTCGCGTGGGAGGCGTTCGCGGCGAGCGAGAGCCGGAGCGTCGACGACCTCCGGGTCGAGCGGGGCGACGAGGCGGCGATGGCGAGCGTGCTGGCAGTCCCGCTCGGGCGCCACGGCGCGTTTCTCGCGGGCGACCCCGAGCCCGGCGCGTTCGACGAGACCGACCGCTCGCTCGCGGAACTACTCTGTGCGACCGTCACCGCGGCGCTCGACCGGGCCGAACGCGAGGAGACGCTCAGACGCCGCCGGGACGAACTCGAAGCCAAAAACCGCGAGCTCGAGCGCGCGAACAGGCTGAACGAGGTGATTCGGAAGCTGACCCGGGCGCTGATCGAGGCCGCGACCCGCGACGAACTGTTGCGGTCGGTGTGCGAGCGCCTGACCGAGAGCGGCCCTTACCGGTTCGCGTGGTTCGGCGAGTACGATCGGGCGACCGGGGAGGTCGTCCCGGCCGCGACGGCCGGCGTCGAGGAGGGGTATCTGGAGAGCGTGACCGTCCGGGCCAAGTCGGACGATCCTGAGAGTCAGGGACCGTCGGGTCGGGCGATCCGGACCGGCGAGCCACAGGTCCAAAACGACATCTTCGGCGACCCGCCGTTCGAGCCGTGGCGCGAACAGGCGCTCAAGCGCGGCTATCGGTCGAGCGCGGCGATCCCGGTCGTCTACGACGAGAACCGCTACGGCGTGCTCAACATCTACGCGGGCGAGCCCGACGTCTTCGACGAGACCGAACGAATCGTGCTCGCCGAACTCGGCGACATCACCGGCTACGCGCTCAACGCCCTCGAACGCAAGCAGGCGCTCGTGAGCGACCGGTCGATCGATCTCGACTTCCGGGTCCGAGGGTCCGAGTACCCGATACTGACGTTCGTCACCGAGACCGACGGGGAGTTCGAGTTCGAGAGCGTGGTCCAGCGCGGCGACGGCAGTCTCCACCTGTTTTTCACCGTGCGAGGGGCCGAGCCGACGGAGACGCTGACGTTCGCCGAGGCGCTGACCGAGATCGAGAACACCCGGCTCGTCGCCGAACGCGACGGCGAGTACCGCTACGAGGGAGAGCTGGTCGCGTCGTCGTTCCTGGCGTCGCTTGTGAATCGCGGCGCGGTCCCCCAGTCGCTGACCGCGAGCGACGGTGAGGGCCGAGTCGTGGTCCGAATCCCCGAGAGCGCGAACGTCCGGACGTTCGTGGAGCTGTTCGAGTCGGCGTTCGAGGAAGTCGAACTGGTCGCGCGCCGCGAGCGCGACGAGCCCGTGCTGTCCGAGCAGGCATTCGCCTCGAAACTGGAGGGCCGGCTGACCGAGCGACAGCGCGAGGTGCTCGAAGTCGCCTACTTCGGCGGCTTCTTCGAGTGGCCCCGGGACGCCACCGCCGAGGACATCGCCGAGATGCTCGGAGTGTCCCAGCCGACCGTGAGCCGACACGTCCGAGCGGGCGAGCGCGCGCTGTTCTCGCTGTACTTCGAGGACGCGGAGTGAGCCCCATCGAACGCCGACCCGCCGGAAACCCCGACGCGATCTACTGTGTCACTATATCACACACGAGATCGGTTCGGACCCGTCCGGAGACAATTTATACATATAACCCCACCGGGATCGACTCGCGTATACACCTACCGGGAACCGATTTTTACGTACGGTACCTCCGATGGGACAGAGAATGAGCCAGACAGCAACTCCGACCACGTTCGAAGCCGCGACCAGCGAGCGAGTCATCGAGGCCGTCGCCGACGCCACCGACAGCGATCCGACCGACGTCGGCCCGCTCTACCACGTCGTCGATCCCGACGCGCTCGACCGACTGTTCGCGCCGACCAACCGGGGCGCCGTCAGGGCCGGCCACGTCACGTTCACCTTCGGCGGCTGTGACGTCGTCGTCCGGGGCGACGGCGAAATCGAGGTCGAGCGCCTCGACTCGGCGACCGACGGCGGCGTCGATACCGACCGCGACCGGACGTAGGTCCGACCTCGAACAGTGAGACGGAAACGACGTCGAGCGACGGCGAGCCGATAGCGATGACCGACCGGTTCGATCACACGTCGAGGGAGTCTCGCGAACGCGGGAACGACAGCGCATCGATCGGGTGTCACTGCTGTGGCGACCCGATAGACACCGACGACTGGCATCCGGTCGCGACCCGACGCGACGAGGACGGCCGGATACAGATACACGACTTCTGCTGTGAGGACTGCCGGAGCGCGTGGGTCCGCGAGCGCGACCGGAACTCCGACTACACCGCCGACTGATTCACCTCGTAGACGACCACCCCGTCGTTCCGGAACGCCGGTTCGATGCCGGGATACCGCCCGAAGTCGAGGTTCTCGTCGGCGTAGGCCTCGCGTTCGAGCGGGCCGACGTAGACGTACTCGACATCGTAGCGCTTCAGCAGTTCGGCGCGGTCGCTCCACTGGCCCCGATAGATGAGATCGACGTCCTCGGCCCGGCGTTCGGCGACGGTCGACCCGCGGTAGACGCCCTCCTGGTACACCCAGCCGACGACCGCGGGCAGACCGGTCAGCGACGGGACCGGGCTCGACCACGAGTAGGGGCTCCGACCCGGCGCGGTGACGACGTGGGGCTGGCCCGACTTGCGGTCGAGCCACCGGATCGCCTCGCCCTCGTCGGCGTGGCGGTCGTCGAGATAGGCGAGGCCGTCGAGGGTCGCCCCGTCGGCGCCGGTCGACTCGAAGTGGTTCTCCAGCGCGAGCCCGCCGTACATGCCGGTCGAGAGCACGAGCGCGACGGCGACGCCGGTCGCGACGTCGCCCCGCGAGACGTCGAAGCCCGGCACCGACCACTCAAAGTCGGCTCGCTGGCTCATCAGAGTCGCCAGCGCGGCCCCGGCGGCCGGGCCCCAGAGCACCCACACCTGCATGTACACCTTGAACACGGTGTTGAACCGACCGGAGATTGCGCTGTCTTCGACGTAGACGAACTCCACGAGCGTGACCAGCCCCGCGCCCGCGATTACCAACACGGTCTCGTAGCCGACGTCGCCGTCGGCCCGGAGGACGAGCCACCCCGCGACCACCAGCGGGACCACGAGGACGACGACCGGGTACCCGAGCCACCACCCGACCGCGACCAGCGCGGCCGCGAGGACGCCGAACCGGCCGGGGTCGACCGACAGCGACTCGCGGGCCCGCGGCCAGAGGAACAGCGCGAACGCGAGCAAAAAGGCGCCGTGGACGAGCAGGAGGCCGGTCGCGGTGGTCGGGGTCGGCAGGACGCCGAGGCTCCGGTTGCTCGCCGACTGGAGCAACACGCCCACGACGAACGGCGAGAGCCAGACGACCGCGAGCGCGCCGACCGCGGCCGCCCCGACGAACGCCGCGCCGATCCGGCGGGCTTCGGCGGCGACAGCGGCCCCGGGCGAGGCCGTCCCGCCGTCCGGAACCGAGGCGCTCCGGGCCCCGGTCGCGACGCCCGGCAGGAGGGTGAGGGGATCGGCGGGACCGAACGCGAACGCGAGCCACGCCACCCCGAGCCCGGTCGGGAGGCTCCAGACGTTGACGAGCGTGAGGAGAGCGACCACCGGCGGGAGCGCGACGAGCGCGAGGACCCGACGCCGTCGGCGGTTCCCGGGGTCGGTCCGGTAGTAGGCGAACCCCAGCGCGGCGATCACCAACAGGAACTGGGTGCTGAGCATGTGGCCGTGCAGGTCGCCGTTGAGGAACGCGAACAGCGGGAACTCGTTGATCGTGCCGGGGATCACGCGGCTCGGCGCCCAGTAGCCAAACTCCGAGAGTCCCGAGGCGACGAGGTCGCTCGCCGAGCTCCCGTCGATCGCTCCCGAGAGGCGGTCGGCGATCCCCGACGCGATCGGGTCCGGAACCAGCCAGACCAGCCCGGTCACGGGAACGACGAGGTTGCTCGCCACCCCCACGAAGAAGGCCCCGAGAGCGCCCGCGGTCGTCCGCGAGGCGCCGCGAGCATCGCCGAGCGCCGCGGCCAGCCCGTAGGCCGCGGTGACGAGCGAGGCGTAGAACCCCGAGAGCGCGAGGTTGTAGCCGTACTCGGGCGCGGTGCCGGTGAGGTGGGTGAGGACCGCCGCCATCAGGTGGCCGCCGTAGTAGTAGCGGACGTGGTCGCCGGCCCACCACATGTCGGCCGGCGGCAGGGCGTCGGCCCGGAGTAACGACCGGTAGATGCCGTAGTCGAGGAACTTCTCGCCGCCCCCGGGGACGATCGCGGGATCGACCGCACGGACCGCCACCAGCAACAGGAAAGCGACGGTGAAGACGAGCGCGGCCTCGGCGTACCCGCGGGGGCGGATCACCCGCGAGTCCGTCTCGCGCCGGAGGACGACCAGCGACAGCCCCGCGAGCACCGCCACCCCGAGGAAGGCGGTCCACCGACCGAACCCGACGTGTCCGACCAGAAAGACCGCGGTGGTCGTGACCGCCAGCCCGACCGGGACCGCGAAGCTCGCGCCCCGGTCGGGAAACCGGACGAACAGCCGGGCGGCGATCGGCAGCGCGGCGAACGCCAGCGCCTGAAACGCGGCGAGCCACAGCACGACGAGCGCGTACTCCATCGACAATAGGCGGGCCGCGAACCGATAAACCTCTTGGGGTTTCTGGGAGTCTCGACGGACGTAGCGGCCCCGAGACCCCGGGACCGTCGGGGTCGAGCCGGGGTGGTTCACCGCCACAAACCCACACAGGGCGACCGAATCACAATCCTTATCCGTCAAACGGGGTTACGAGATAGTAGCGGGATGGGATAGCCAGGAGATTCCGGCGGGCTCATAACCCGCAGATCGGTAGTTCAAATCTACCTCCCGCTATACTTTTGCCGAACTCAGTTCCGCGAGACGCTTCGTCGCCGAGCGTCCCCGTCGAGTTCGGCACTCTCGCGCGAAGTAGATTCGAACGAGAGTGGAGCGTCCCGGAGCGGCCGTCGTTCGAATCTACCTCCCGCTGTTTTGTGCGACCTACTCGACGCGGGGCTCCACGACGGCGACATCTTCCGGAAGCGGCAAGCCGGTGAGAGGCCACGCCGCTTATTGAACTACGGGGCCTACCACTGGTGATGACATCAGCACTGTTCGTCGTCAGCGAGGAGGGCTACTGGGCAGAGGAATGTGTCGATCCGCTGGAGGCGCTTTCGGACGCCGGCGTCGACGTCGACGTGGCGACCCCGAGCGGGGACGTGCCGGTCGTCGACGAACGGTCGATCGACCCCGAGAACGTCGGCGAGGAGACCGCCGAACGGGTGAGGAAGGCCCACGAGAACGACGAGCGACTCCAGAATCCGATGGCGGTCGCGGACGCCGACGCCGACGCGTACGACGCCCTCGTGATTCCGGGCGGCCACGGCACCGCGTGGGACGTCAACCAGGACAAGCACGCCCGCGCGCTCCTCCGGGAGGTCGTCGAGCGCGAGGACGGCGGGAAGGCGCTGGTCGTCTGTCACGCGGTCGGAATCCTCGGATTCGCGCGGCGTAGCGACGGCGGCTTCCTCGTCGAGGACCGCGAGGTGACCGGGTTCCCCAACGAGTGGGAACAAGACATCGTCGACGAGAAAGACCGCATGCCCGACGGGCGCAAGCTCCCCTACTGGACCGAGGACGAAGTGATCGCGGCGGGCGGCGACTGGGACGCCGAGCTCGATTCGGACACCAGCGTCACCGTCGATGGCGACCTCCTCACCGCGCGTGGCCCCGAGTCGTCTCACGCCGGCGCGGACGCGCTGCTCGAAGCGCTCGGCGCTACCCAGACCGCCTGATCGGTCGCGGGTCGTCGGCGTCGGACGCGGAGTCGGCGCTTCTATCGTGTCAGTTTAGAAATCTTTGGCCGAAACATTCATTACCTTCTCATTTACGATGTAACGTACGTTATGAAGAAACGTATTTTATATCTTCTGTCGTTTCTTCGGCGATCCCGCGAGGGGATGAGCGATGAGTGAGGAAGACGCCCCGGTCGAGGGAGGCGACGACGAGCGCGACGGGGGCGAGGCGACCGGAGGGTCTTCGGGGGTGGACGAACTCGACGTCCCGGACGAGACGCTCGCGTCGGACCGCGTGACGGTCGGCGAGTACGACTGGGAGGCGTTCAAAGACGAGTACTTCTACGAGGACGGGGACCCGCCGACGAACTGGCGGGGGAAGGCCCGGCAGTTCGACCGCGAGGCGTACCTCGGTCACACGCCCGAGGAGACGCCCGCGCGGGTCGAGACCGCGGCCGAGCGCGCGGCACGACTGAGCGCGTCCTTCGAGGCGTTTCTCGACCCCGAGCAGACGCCGGTCGCGCTCGGCGAGTACCGCTGGGAGCACTTCAAGTACGAACACTACTACGAGGAGACCGGCGAGGCGCTCGCGCGCCCGCGAGACGAAGACGGCGAGGTCGTCGCGTTCGATCCCAGCGAGTGGACCGGCCACGACGACGTGGGCGCGAGCGTCTTCGAGGCCGGCGTCGCCGTCACCGACCTGAGCGCGGACTTCGAGTCGTGGCTCGACCCCGCGACCACGCCCGTACGGAAGGGCGAGTACTACTGGGAGCACTTCAAGTACGAGTACTACTATCAGGACACAGACACCACCGCGCCCGAGCGCCCGCGCGACGAGGACGGCGAGATCGAGCGCTTCGACGAGGCGGAGTGGCTCGGCTTCCCCGAAGAGGACCTCGAAGCCCGACTCGCGCAGGGGGCGGCCGACGCCGAGCACATGCTGGCGGTCGAAGACGAGCGCACCCTCGACGTGCCCCCGGAACTCGACGAGGACGCGTTCTTCTCGACGGTCGAGGGCCACACGACGCTGGTCAACAGGTACGACCTCGAGAAGGCCGTCTCGCTCCCGAAGAAACAACACTTCCGGGAGGTCGATCGCTACTGGGTCAACAAACCCTACGCGTTCGTCGTGCTCTTTCACTCCACGAAGGAAAACGAGACCAAGTACTACCTCGTGGAGCCGTACCGAACGCCGATCGAGGCCGACCTGACCGAGTTCCTGACGGGAAAGCTCCGGGCCGCGATCAAGTACTCCAGCGACGACGTGGTGGTCGACGCCGAAGCCGAGGATCGGGCGGCGGTCATCGAGCGCGAGACCCTCGACCTGCTGGCGCGTTACGACCTCTACGCCGAGAACGACGGCGAGCGCGCCGAACAGCTCCGGGAACTGCTCGACCGCTACGACGAGACCAGAGACGTCGTTTCGGAGTATCTCGCGCGCGCTCGGGAGGGCGCCGACGCGGCGATCGAACCCCTCCGGGAAGCGCTCGCGGAGGGGCGGTCTTACCCGAGTGAAGCGGGCGCCGCCGACTCGGAAGCGGACGCCGGCGACCGGGACGACGACAAGAGCGACGAGCGCGAGGACGACGACGAACCGAGCCCCGACGGGGACGCCGAGAAGGCGGTCGCGGACGGCGGCGCGGTGGGCGAGGACACGACCGCGACCGACTCGCCCGGCGGCCCGGAGTCGCCGGCCGATCCCGAACTCGCGGGCGAGGACGACCCGCCGGGCGAGACCCACCCAGATTCCGATTCGGACGACGAGCCGCTGGTCCGACTCGACGAGCACCTCGATCTGGAGTTCGACGCCTCGGGGAGCCTCCGCGAGCAGGTCCGGGCCGCGATCGAGGCCGAGATCGAGGCGCTCGAACCCGACGAGTCGGGCGGTCTCGACGGCATCGCGGCCCGCCCCGAGCCCGCCCTGCTCGAAGAGGACGACGACAGCCTCTCTGAGTACCAGACCGAGAAGCTCCTGTACTTTCTCGAACGGGACTTCATCGGCTACGAGCGCATCGACGGCATCAAACACGACATCAACGTCGAAGACATCTCCTGCGACGGCTACAACGCCCCGATCTTCGTCTACCACACCGACTACGAGCAGATCATCACCAACGTCCACCACGGCGAGTCCGAACTCGACGACTTCGTGGTGAAGCTCGCCCAGCGCTCGGGCAAGGGCATCAGCAAGCGCCAGCCCCAGGTCGACGCCACCCTGCCCGACGGCTCGCGCGCCCAGCTCACGCTCGGCCGGGAGGTCAGCGACCACGGCACCAACTACACCATTCGACAGTTCAAGGACGTGCCGTTCACCCCGATCGATCTGGTGAACTGGAACACGTTCTCGCTGGAGGAGATGGCGTTCATGTGGCTCGCCATCGAGAACCACAAGTCGCTGATCTTCGCGGGCGGGACCGCCTCGGGCAAGACCACCAGCCTGAACGCCGTCTCACTTTTCATCCCGAGCAACACCAAGATCGTCTCCATCGAGGACACCCGGGAGGTCGAACTCCCCCAGCGCAACTGGATCGCGAGCGTGACCCGACCCTCGTTCTCGGACGACGACAAGGGCGACGTCGACGAGTTCGACCTGCTGGAGGCGGCGCTCCGCCAGCGCCCCGACTACATCGTGATGGGCGAGATCCGCGGCGAGGAGGGCCGGACGCTCTTTCAGGTCATGTCGACGGGCCACACCACCTACACCACCTTCCACGCCGACACGGTCGGCGAGGTGCTCAAGCGGTTCACGACCGAGCCCATCAACGTCTCGAAGACCCTGTTCACCGCGCTCGATCTGGTGTCGATCCAGACCCAGACCCGGGTCCAGGGGAGCAAGGTGCGTCGGAACAAGTCGCTCACCGAGATCAACGAGTACAGCGCCGAGAACGACGAGATAAACGTTCAGGACATCTTCCAGTGGCGCGCCGAGGACGACGAGTTCATGCGGCTGTCGGGGTCGTCGACGATGGAAGATATCATGTTCGACCGGGGGTGGTCCCGCGAGCGACTGGAAGACGAGATTCTCAAGCGCCGGGTCATCCTCGCATACCTCATCACCAACGGGCTCAACGAGTACACGCAGGTCGCGGCCACCGCCCAGGCGTTCATCAACGACCCCGACACCATCCTCACGCTGATCGCCAACGGCGAACTCGAAGCGAGTCTGGCGGACCTCCGGGAGATGGAGAGCGTCCACATCGACATCGACCCAAAAAAAGAGGAGATGGTGCCCCGGCCCGACCCCGACGAGGAGACTTACGAGCTCGCACAGGGTATCCTCGCGGAAGCCGACGAGCGCATCCTCGACGACTACCGCGGCGCCGACGCCGACGTCGAGGGACTCGCGGTCGCGCTCGCCGAGAGCGCCGAACCCGCCGATACCCCGGCCGAGTCGTATCCGGACGCGGCGGGCGACCGCCCCGATACCGGTCCGCCGGAGGGCGAACGAGTCCGCGACACCGAGTCGGTCGGTCCCGAAGACAGCGTCCGGGAGACCCACGAGGGCGGCGAACTGGGGAGCTTCCCCGAGGCCTACGACGAAGCCGACGACGACTCGTTCGGCGGCTTCGAGGCCGCCTTCGACGGGGAGGACGAAGAGGCCGAGCGCGAGGCGAGTGACGACGACACCGACGGCGACCGGGAGGACCGAGAATGAGCCACGGCACCGCGACCGGGACCCGCCGGTCGGGCGACGCGCTGGCCGACGCCTTCTACCCGGTGTTCGACTACCTGTTCGACGCCGAGGGCGACTTCGTGGCCGACGTCGAGCGAAAGCTCGCGGAGGCCCGGATGGCCGACACCGTCGAACTGTACCTCTCGCGGGGGCTCGCGATCGGCGCGATCCTCGGGGGCGTCCTCTGGGTGCTCGGCACGCTGGTCGGCTACGCGCTGTTCGCCACGGGCGTCGTCGGCGTCGACGTCCTCATCGGCGTGCCGGTGCCGAACGACGCGGCGCTCGCGCTCGTCGAGACTCTGAAGGTGCCGGCGCTGGTCGCGGGAAGCGGGCTGGTCTTCGGCGCGATCGGGATGGGAGCCGGGTTCGGGACGATCGCCGCGATCCCCTACTACCGGGCCGGCGAGCGCGAGCGCGAGATCAACATGCTGCTGCCCGACGCGGTCTCGTTCATGTACGCGCTGTCGGTCGGCGGACTGAATCAACTCGAAATACTGGAGGCGATGGCCAAAGCCGACGACACCTACGGCGAGGTCGCCCGGGAGTTCCAGTCGATCGTCCAGGAGACCGAGTACTTCGACACCGACTACCGGACCGCCATCCGCAAGCGCTCGCTGGAGACTCCGAGCGACGAGTTCGGGCAGTTTCTGACCGACATGCTCTCGATCGTCAACTCCGGCGGCGACATGAGCGCGTTCCTGGACGACAAGAAGGACAAGCACATGCGGACCGCCAAGCAGGAACAGGAGATGACCCTCGAGACCCTCGAACTGTTCGGGGAGATGTACATGACCCTCTCGCTGTTCCCGCTGTTGCTCATCATCATCCTCGTGATCATGTCGATGCTCGGGCAGGCCCAGGAGCGACTGCTGTACGCGACCGTCTACGGGCTGATCCCGCTGACCGGCGTCGGCTTCCTCGTGTTGGTCTCGACGGTCAAGCAGGACGACCCCGGCGACGGCTACCTCGACCCCGAGGCGGGCGGCGACCGACTCGCGGCCCGGACCGGCGCCGGCCTGCTCCACCTCGGGCTGATCGAGCGCTACGTCGGGGAGTTTTCGGTGTTCGACCGCATCAAGAGCCGGGAGGGAACCCACGAGACGGTGTCGCTGCTCAAGCGACCCCACGTCTTCTTTCGGGACCGACCGCTTTTCACGCTGGGGCTCACGGTGCCGGCCGCGCTGGTGCTCGTGGGCAACGCGGTCTGGTCGGGGGCGGCGCCCCGGACCGTCGACGGGATGATAGAGAACCCGGTGTGGGGGACGTTCGTCTACGTGTACGTCCCGATATACGTGATTTTCCTCCCGCTTGCGGTGTTCCACTCGTGGAACCTCCGGTCGCGACGCGCGATCGTCACGAAGCTCTCGGACAGCCTCCGGAAGCTATCGAGCGCGAACGACACCGGGCTGACCCTGCTCGAATCGATCCGGACGGTCGCCGACACCTCCTCGGGGAAGCTCGCCGAGGAGTTCGACGTGCTCCACGCCAAAGTCGAGTACGGCATGGGGCTCAGGCCCGCGCTCATCGAGTTCAACAACCGGTATCACGTCCCGCGGCTCGCCCGGACGGTCAAGCTCGTCTCGAAGTCCCAAGAGGCCTCGAGCCAGATCTCGGCGGTGCTGTCGACCGCGGCCCAGGCCAGCGAGAACCAAGACGACATCGACCGCGAGCGCCGGTCGCGCGCCCGGATGCAGGTCGTCATCATCGTGATGACCTACCTCACCCTGCTCGCGGTGATGGCGATCCTGAAAGTGAAGTTCCTCGACGTGATGACCGGTCTTTCCGGGCAGGCCGCCACGAGCGGCGGGGAAGCCGTCGGATCGGGCGGGATGGACTTCGGTGGGGGCGTCGACAGCACCCTGCTGTCGATGCTGTTTTTCCACGCCGTCACCCTTCAGGCGATCCTCTCGGGGTTCATCGCGGGGTACATCCGCGACGCCTCGCTCTTGTCGGGCGTGAAGTTCGCGGTCGCGCTCCCGACGGTCGCGCTCGTCGTCTTCAGCTTCATCTGACCATGAGAGGACAGACAACCATCGACTTCGCGCTCGGAGTCAGCGTCTTCGTGCTCACGGTCGCGTTCGCGTTCGGGCTGATCCCGTCGCTTTTCGCCCCGTTCAACGCGCCCATCGACGACGGGCTGACGACGCGGGCCGACCGGACCGCGGCGACCGCGCTGGCGGACCTCTCGACCGGGGGCAACGCGCTTGACCCCGATCGGGCCGCGAACCGATTCGACGCGACCAACGGGACCGAGACCGCGCTCCGGTCGTCGTACGGGCTGTCGGCGACGACCCGGATCAACGTCACCGTCACCGATCCCGAGACGGAGTCGGTGGCGACCGTCGACGGGGAGTCGCTCCGGGGCGGTGGCGCGCTCGGCGACCGGCCCGCCGCCGCCTCGTCCAGAATCGTCACGATACGCGACGAGACCTACCGATTCACGGTGTACCTATGGTAGGCGACGATCGCGGGCAGGCGTTCGCGCTCGAGGGGATCGTCGCAAGCATCGTGGTGCTGACCGCGGTGCTGTTCGCGCTACAGGCGGTCGTCCTCACGCCGACGACCGCGGGCACGGTCGACCAGGACGTGAAGGCCCAGCTCCGCGTAGAGGCCGAGGACGCGCTCGCGGTCGCGGCCGAGAAGCGCCAGCTCCGCCCGCTCGCTCGGTACTGGAACAACTCCTCCAGAACCTTCGCCTACGCCTACAGTCGGGACCGCGGGTACGGCTCGGACCCGCCCTGCACCCGCGGCCCGCCGGGGCGAGCCGAGGTGTGTGACGGTCTCGGCGAACTGCCGAACGAGACGTTCGCCTCGGAGGGGTACGTCTACAACCTCTACGTCGACTACCGGAACGCCTCGGCGCCCCGCCGGACCGAGACCGAGCGCGTCGTCTACCGGGGCGTCCCGTCGGACAACGCGGTGATCGCGACCCACACCGTCGTCCTCTACGACGACATGGGACTCACCGCCCCGGAGGACGCCGACGGGCGGACGCTCGCGGAGCTCGACGCCGACGACGAGCGCCACTTCTACGCGGCCGACGCCGACCCCGGTCCCGTGTTCAACGTCGTGGAGGTGCGACTCGTCGTATGGTGAGCGACGACCGCGGACAGCTCCTTTTGATCGGTGCGGTCGTGCTGGCGATCGCCGTCGTCGGGCTGGTCGTCGTCCTCAATACGGTGCTGTACACGCAGAACGTCACGAACCGCGAGGCGCTCGACGCGACCGCCGACGCCGCGGCGCTCGAAGCCTCCGTCGTCGCCGAGATCCCCGGGCTCGTCGGGCGGGCCAACCGGAACGCCACCTATGCGAGCGCCGGCGCGGTCAGGGACGCGATCAACGAGACCGTCGCTCGGTACGGCGCGCTGGTCGGCACGTCGGTCACCCGCCGACGGCCGGCGTCGATCGGCACGCGGGTCGCCGGACGCGAGTCGGTCGGACTCGTCGTCGGTCACGACGACGACGGCAGGCCGTTCACCGACCGGGACGGCGACGCCGAGTGGACCGTCGCCGACCCGGCGACCGTCCAGCGCTATCGGATGCGCGTCGACGCCGGGTCGCTGGCGACGAGCGACGAGGAGGCGTTCCGGGTCCGGGTCGCGTCGGGCGGCGACGAGTGGACGATGCGGATTCACGCCGACGGGAGCGACGTGGCCCTCGACCGAGTCGCGCCCGACGGCTCGGTGTCGACCTGCACGGTGTCGCCCGCCGACGGCGCCGTCGACGTCGACTTCGTCAACGGAACCGCCGCCGAGGGCTGTGAGTTCGAGTTCGGCGCGGGCGTGAGCGAGCCATACGAACTCGGCTACGCGAACGCGACCAACGCGACCGGCCGGTACCGACTCGTCCTCGACGGGACCGACGCCTCGCTGGGCGCGGTCGAGACGGCCGCACCGTGGGCGTCGCCGTACCGCAGTTACGCCGTCGACGCGCTCGCGGTGAACGTCACGTACGCGACCCCCGAACTGCGCTACAGAACCACGACCAACCTCACGATCGAGAACCCATGACCGACGAACGCGCCGTCACGACCACCGTCACGTACACCATGGCCATCGCCGTCACGACGGTGCTGGTGAGCGGGCTGGTCATCGCCGCCGGGAGCGCCGTCTCCGATCAGCGCGAGCGAGCGGTGCGAAACGAACTCGGCGTCGTCGGCGAACGACTCGCGGCGGAACTCGAAGGCGCCGACCGACTGGTGGCCGACCGCGAAGCGGAGCTTCGGCTCCGGACGACCCATCCCGCCCGACTCGCCGGCGCCCGATACACGGTCGCGCTAGTGGCGGGTCCATCGGGACCGTGCGACCGCTCGCCCTGTCTCGCGCTGAACGCGTCGAACCCCGAGACGAGCGTGACGATTACGCTCGCGAACGCGACCCCGGTCCGGTCGACCGCGGTGTCGGGCGGAGACGTCGTCGTGGCGTACGAGCCAGAGAACGGAACGCTCGCGCTGGAGGGGACGGCGTGAGCCGCGGCGTCAGCAACGTCGTCGGGTTCGTGCTCGTGTTCGCCGTGGTGGTGGTCTCGATCGGCGCCCTCTACGGGTCGGGGATCGGGTCGCTCGAAGGGGTTCGGGACGCCGAACAGGTCAACAACGCCGAGCGAGCCGTCGCGGCGCTCGCCCAGAACTTCGAGGCGGTCCACCGCGGTCGCGCGCCCGGTCGTGCGGGCGAGGTCCGACTCAACGGCGGCACGCTGAGCATCAACGAGACGACCGGGTTCCGGGTGACGGTCGCTCACGACGGCGACGTCGTCACCGAGGACGTCGGGGTCGGCGCGCTCGTCTACCGGTACGACGACACCGCGATCCGGTACGAGGCGGGCGCGGTGTTCCGGCAGGCCGACGGCGGGAGCGTACTCGTCAGACGGCCCGCGTTCGAGTGTTCGGACGACCGGGCGCTCGTCTCGACCGTCTCGGTCCGCCCGACCGCCGACACCGCGTCGGTGACGAGCGACGGGACGGTCGTGGTCGTCGGTCGGCGGGCCGAGGCGTCGACGGTGTTCCCGCGAACCGCGACGGCCCAGACCGACGACGAGGACACGGTCGTCCGGTTCGAGGTCGCCTCGTCGGCGAACCGCGACGCGTGGGACCGGTATCTCACCGACAACGGGTGGGTCCGGTCGGGCGACCGCTACGAGTGTACGACCGCCCGGGCGTTCGTTCGGCGGACCGTCCTCTCGGTGGCGATCCGCGTTTAGCTCTCGGAGTCGGCCGTGACCTCGACGTGGTTGGTCGAGACGTGGACCGCGAAGCTCTCGGGGTCCTCGACGCCGTTGTCCTCCTCGATGGTCAGCAACACGACCGCGTCGTTGTAGTCGGGGTCGTCGGCGTCGTCGGCGTTGTCGGGGTCTGCGTCCGCTTTCGACAGTTCGTAGAGGAAGACGACCTCGTTGGCCGACAGTTGGACGTGTCCCGTGTCGTTGATCCGGTCGCCGAGGACCTCGGTCAGGTTTCGCTGCTCGGGGCCCGCCTCGCCGAAGTCCGGCACCCGCTCGCCGTCCTGAAGCAACACGAGGTTGTCGGAGTTCGAGTCGGAGTCGATGGCGATGCGCTCGTCGGTGACCGCCCCACACCGGTACTGGTCGAGGTCGCCGTACCCCTCGACGTAGCGGTCCTGCCCGGTGTCCTCCCAGTACCACGACGAACACTCCCACGAGGTGGCTCCGACGGTGATCGTCGTCCCCGACGAGCGGTTCCGCAGGTCGTAGACGAACTGTTCGCCCGCCGTCGGGTCGTTGAGGTCGTCCTCGGCGGGGTCGGCCGCGAGTCCGTCGTCGGGGTCGCCGTCCGGCCAGGGAGTGAGTTCGGTCCCGTTCACCGTCACGTCGAAGGTCGTCGGCCCGTACAGGATCGAATCGCCGCTGATCCCCGACAGTTCGGTCCCCAGCACCTCGACGGTCGCCGAGAAGTCCGACGACGACTCGACGGTGTTGTTCTCGCCAGAGATCGACACCGAGGAGCCGACGCTGATCAGTTCGACCGACGCGGTGCCGTCGGCGGGGTCGGTCGAGACGTTGCCGCCGACGTACTCCCGGAAGTAGTCGCCCCACGCGCGGTAGTACTTGCTGTCGACGGTGACGACGACCTCGTCGGGCGGATTGCACGCCGGGTCGCCGAACGTCCGCCGAAGCTGTTCGCTCTGATCCCGGGACGCCTCGGCGTTCCTGTTGGCTCGGAGCGACTCGACCGGTCCCTCGACCGACCCGCTGACGTTGACCAACTGGAAGCTGAACGTCCCGTTTCGATACTGCATGTCCGGCGGCGAGAGCATCACGCTCCCGCCGTCGACCCGCTTCCAGACGCCGCCCGCCTGGTACGTGACGAGGTCGCCGTTCCGGTTCTGGTACTCTATCGAGCCGAACCCGATCTGGGCGGTGCAGGTGTCCGAGCCGTTGACGACCGTCACCGTCACGTTCCCGCTGTCGGTCACCCGAACGTCGCCCGCCTGTCCGCTGAAGTCGATCGTGTGGGCGTCGTTCGTGCTGAACGCGACCTGACTCAGCCGAGCGTCGGCCTCGCGCATGCTGTTTTCGGCCTGCTGGAGGGACGCCGACCCCTCCAGAGCGTCCATCGCGGTCCCGCCGACGAGAACGACCCCGACGGCGGTCAACAGCGTGAACCCGAACAGCAACGCGAGACCGACGATCTCCGACTGACCGCGCGGATCGCCTCCGGTCGCCGGTCCACGCCCGAACATACGGTGGGCGAAGAACTACACCAGTATAAATCACCTAGTAAATGGTAGGAGTTCTTTCGTTTCGGGGGGTCGCGCTCGGAAGCGAATCCGAACGCGACCCGGGAGCGACGGCCGGGTCCTCGGTCGCGTGGCGCGTTCGGTGTGGCGAGAGATTGAGATTCCGGCACCGATTATTTCCACCGGAAGGGCTATGTACGGTCCAGCCTGAGAACGCGTACCAACGAGATGAACATGCCGAACGAGAACATCGATCCGGTCCAGATCGAAGTGGCGGCCGCCGACGGCGACACGAGCTCGACCTACATGCTCGACCTGACCGACTACATGCTCTCGGGCGAGGTGTGCACGGGAATCGCGCTCGCGCTCGCAGAGGTCACCGACCAGCCCGCAGACCACATGACGCCGCTCGCGTCGGTCGTCGACTGCGACGCCCTCCAGTTGCTGTTTCAGCCCCGGCGGTACGGCGATCTACGCGACGACGTTTCGGTGTCGTTCCCCTACGACGTCTACACCGTCATCGTCCATTCGAGCGGCCGCGTGGTCGTCCAGACGTAGCGGAGCGCGGCGTGAGAACGATGTGTCTCGGGCTCGTAGCCGACGGCCATGACCGGATTTTCCCGACTCTCTTCTCGCGACCTCGCCGCGCTGGCGGTCGGCGCCGGACTGATCGGCGCGGCGTCGTGTCTCTCCCTCGGTCCGCCCGTTCGATACGCGGCGTGGCTCGGCGCCTTCGCCGTCTGGATGGCGTGGTTCGTGGCGGTCGCCCGCGAGTGGATCTCCCGGGCGGAGTTCTGAGGCCGGCGCCGCGAACCGGACCTCACGGATCGGGGTCACGCTCCCCTGAGCTCACGAGCCGAGATCACGCTCCCCGGAGTCGGCGTCGTCGGTTCGGATTACGACCCGCCCGTAGCCTTTGACCGTGACGCGGTGGCCGCGATAGTCGAACGACACCGTCGCGTTCCGCTCGGCGCCGCCGGGCGTGGGCCGAAACAGGTCATCGAGCGAGTCGGGGTCGACGCCGGCGGCCTCGTACATCGGAGTCAGTTCGGTCGGCGACGTCCGGGTGAGCGCGCCGAGCGCGATCGGGACCGCGATCGAGGGCGGCTGAGACGGGTAGCTGTACGTGGTCCGGAGGGTCCCCGAGTCGAGGTCGTAATCGAGGATCTCGCGGGTCGAATCGATCATACCCACCGCTTCGGTCCCCGTCCTTTTGAACGACCGAGTCCGTCCGTAGCGTTCCGCCGCGTCGGTACGGATTCGAATTTCGTACGCTCGCGTTTACGCCGCCGAGCGCATCAGACTCCCAACACCGCTTCGGGCACTCCCGACGGGGGTATTGGCCGCGAGTGGTAGCGGGTCGGTCAGGTAACGGCCCCTTGAGCCGTCCGACGTGCGACGGCGTCGCTCCCGGCGATGCGCCTCGAAGCTCCGCGAATCGCTATGCGTAGCCGGCCTGTCGCCGGACAGTCCGACGGGCGGAGCACGGAGTGACGAAATGAAGGGACACGACGGGTATCGCGCGAGCGTGATGTCGGCGAAAAAACGGAGCGAGTGCAACGAGGGGAGTGGACTCGCCGGGTAGTGAACTTCTCGGGGATAGCGCGGGTTCTGATTCCATGCCGAGTCTCGCTCGTCGTGGTGGGAGAATTGCTCGAAATCATGCGTCTTCGAGGAACTCGCGACGGAGCTCCATTTTCTCGCGTTCCGTTCGCTGATCGTAGTGCTGGTCGAGAACGTCACTGCTCACGTTGCATCGATCCGTGACGATCTCTTCGGGGGTGCCGTCGCGGAGATGCTTCGTGATCGCGCCGCGTCGGATACCGTGAGGTGACCGCGACGAAGGACACTGGCTCGCGCGGTCGCGGATCATGTACACACACTCCTCCGGGTCCTCGTCGTGCGGACAGTCCGCGACCATGCACGGCCGCGTCCACTGGTACACCGTCCGGCGGATCGGGGTCTCCGTAAGTCGGCCCTGACTGCTCGTGATCAGTGGCTCGCGGCCGTCCTCGTCGGTCACATCGTGGCGGTTATGCGCGATGTAATTCTGGAGTACCTCGGCGTAGTGCTCGCCGACCGCGATCGTCCGGTTCGCGGCCTGCCCGTTCTTCAACGGCGTTCCCGACTCCGGACGATGACGGAGTTCGAGGCAGGGGGAGTCCGGGTCGAAGTCGTCCACGTCGAACGCGCGCAGGCTTCCCAGACGGATGCCCGTGTGCCACAGCAGCGCGAGGATCACGTGGTCGCGGCTCGCGTAGTGGAATCGGTTAACGTGTTCGAGGATCGCTTCCGCGCGGTCCTCGGACACTCTCTCCTCCTTCGCTTCCTCCTCGGGGTCGAGCTCTGGGAGAAGAACGCGCTCGCGCATCCCCTGCTCGACCGCGTCAATCCCCGCGCAGAACTCCAAGAAGACGCGGAGCGTAGCGAGATTCGTCCGAAGCGTCGTCTTCGAAACGCCATCGTCGTCGTACCCGTCACCTTCTCCGTTCCGACGCCAGACACGGTACCGGTGGAGATCGCGGCCGGTCAACTCGTTCATGTTCTCGATGTGCTCCTCTTGGCAGAATGCGATGAACGCGTCCAGCCGGTAGCGCTGGTTCTCCACCGACTTCTCCGACAGTTCCGGCTCGCGGTGGTTCAGGTACAAGTTCACCGCCTGCGCCGGCGGGAGCGGTTCCAGGTCTTCACTCACCGAGCATCGCCTCCTCCGCGTCGACAACCTGCTTGAACCGCGATTCGTCCCCACCCGCATCCGGGTGGTGCTTCTTCTTCAGCTGGCGCGCCGCAGCCTCGACGACCGCCTCGTCAGCGTCCGGCGCGACGTCGAGGACCTCGTGGAGCGGTTCGCGAGCCACGACCGCGTCGGCCTCGGAATCGCCCGACGGCAGCCGAGCCGCCGCAAACTCGTCCTCACCGGTCTGAACTGTCCGCTGGTTCCGCATCCGCGTCTCGTGAACCCACAGATAGACCGTCCGAACGTTATCTCGCAGTCGCGGCGACTCGTCGCAGGCGACCGCGAACTCCTCGCCGTCCATGCGCCACCGCAGGACGAAGCCGGGATCGTCCGGGTTCGCATTGTGCAGCGGGAGCCCGTTCGACTTGGTGTGCTGGTTCCCGATCTCCGCTCGCCAGTCGTCGGGATCGAGGCGCTCCATCTCGGTCGCGAGGTCTTCCGTCGTCTGACCGAGCGTCGCCTGAAAGCTGTGGTTCCGCTCGCGCTCCACCGACGGCGTCCGATCGAATCCCGCAGGCCAGTCAAGCGTCACGCCGACTCACCTCCCGGCCCTTGGTCCTCGGGCTGGGTGTCGTAGAACCCGCCGCCAATCTGGCGCAGCATCTTCTCGTTGACCTGCGTGACTTGGAACACGTCGAGGCCGTCCTCGTGAGCCTTCTCACGGGCTTCCTGCTTGATCGTCCCGAGCGGTAGCCCACCGTCGAGCTCGATCTCGTACTCGCGGGATGCGAGCGGTCCCATCCGCCGGACCGTGATCGTCGCCGTCTCGCCTTCGATGATCTGATCGTCGCCGTCGCTGTCGTCCTGGTCGATAGATTCAGGCATTGTTCATCCTCCATGTCGTTTCGCACCCGCACTCCAGACACTCAGCCACCCGATACGGCTCGCGCGAGAATATCGAAGCGCCCTCCGCCCGCATCTCGATCGTCACCGAGTGCGGCATCTCGCCTTCGCAGTCGTCGCACGCCTCGACGCGGTCGACCGTCATCCGCGGGTCGCCCGTTGGCCGCGTCGAACTCACGTCGACTCACCACCGAGGACATCGAGGACGTCCCGGAGCATCTCCTCGTCCGCACGCTCCGCCCGAGCGACGATCTCCCGCTGAAGGTCGTGACGCGAATCCTCACGGCTCGGCCACGGCACGTTGTGAACCTCGGTCCAGAGCTCGTACATCGAATCCTCCTCGAGTCGGACCACCACGCGCTCGCCGTCCTCCGACGTGAACCGGAGCGCCCACTCGCCAGAATTAGCTCCGGCAGGACCGTAGGCGACCGTCCGCGCCGGGCCGACGCGAAGCCTCCGCGTGTCAAGACCGCCATCGGTTCGAGTCTCGTCAGATTCGGCCTCCGCACTGGACTCATCGCCAACTACTTCGAGGTCGAAGGAACTACCGCGGCGGTCGACATGTTCCTGAAGTTCTGTGTCGCACTCGGTGCACTCCCAGCCGACGATGTGGCCGTCGTGTTCGTCGGTGTGGGCAGTCCCGAGATACCGTGCATCAACGGCGTCCTCGCAATTGGGACAGTCAAGCCGCGTAAGTTGGTCGGCGGTCTCTTCCCCGCCGTCGGTCATTGCCCGCCGCCCGTCGCTCCCCCGCGCCGCCGACAGCGCGTTCTTGATCAGCACCACGTCGAGTTCGCCCGCGTCGAGCTGGTCGACCACCTCAGGCACCTTGATCGTCTCGTGGAGCGCGCAGAACCGGTCGGTCGCTCCACACCCCGTCGTGCAGCGGTCGCCGTCGTGCTCGATCGCCCGGCACCGCGCCGGAAACGTCTCCGACACCTCCCGGATCAACGTCTCCGGGTCGCTGTCAATGGTCACCGGTGAGCTTTCGAGTGCGTGCGTCGCGCACAGCGACCCGGTCGGACCGTGTCCCGCCGAGTTCCGGCACCGTCGCCCTGCCGCCTTCGAGATCCCACGGCACCGGCCGTTCGGGTAGTTCTTCGCCGCAGTCGGCTCGGAGTGACCGCGCGCCACACCGCCGTCGGTCATCACGCGCGGCCTGCTGTCGCCGAGCTCGCGCGCTGTCGTCTCGCCCGTCGAGCACCCGCACGGTTCGAAGCTGTGCGCGTCCGGCCCCTCCGAGTTGAGACCCGACACTGTGCGGCCACAGAAAGGACAGTTGAACTCCGATCCGTCGCCGTCTCGTTCGGGGCTTTCAAGACCCCGGAAGATATTGTCGTACATGGGTTCCGTACCACGGATACGGGACCTAACGCGGACCCGATGCCACCAACATCGGGGACCGCTTCGTTTTCGAGATGGACCCATCGGCGAGCGACGGGTCCGCGTGTCGGTTCCGTGATGATATGATTGTATTCTACGGGGTATTATAGTTTTCCCAAGTGGTTCTATAGTCGGATGGGAAATTATTATCGTATCCTCAACCCCGCATATAACACCCTTGCCCGATACTTCGATAGTATGCGCGTCTCTCCGCGATGGATGATTCTTCTTGACGATAGGATTCTGGAACTTATTTCTGAGGAAGGCCCACTGATTCCCTCGAAGATTGCTTCGGATGAACGAATCCCATACGGTTCTCAACATGTCGGAAACCGATGTCGTGTGCTCACAAACCACGGCCTTTTGGAGAACATCGGGAATGGAGTCTACGTCTTGACTGATAGAGGGAAAGCGTATCTCAAGGGGGAGCGGGTATTTACCGAGCTTGAGGTTGAGAGCTAAGCAAATCACGCGTCGAATCCCTCCAGCCCGATCTCGTCCAGAACGTAGGGCATCCAGTCGGGGATCGGGACGGTCGCGAGGTCGCCGCGCTCGTTGTAGGTCGCGAGCAGCTCGGCGTACCGATCGTCGTCGACGCCGAACACCCACTCTCGGTCAAGCGAGACGCTGACCCGCGCCGAGTAGCTCGACCGCGTGTTCTTTTTCTCGACGGTCGCCTTCCGATCGTTGGGGAGCCGAACAGTCGCCGTGTCTGTCGTTTGTACCGGCATACGCGAAGCGAGAAACCACTGTTATATAGCGCTGGGGCGGTCATTATCGGAAGTAAATCGAAAGCGACCTATTTACCGCTACACGGAGGGAAGAGCGCCTCTATCATCGTTGTCGGAAATTATCGGAAATTATCGGAAGTACAGCCCTCTGTCGATTATCGAATTATCGGAAATCAATGATCGATGAGCCGGTACCGTCGCCCACGGCCCTCGCCCTCTTTCTCGATTAGATCCTCGCGGCTCATCGACTGGAGATACTTCCGGCGCATCGACTTCCCTTTCGGCTCCGTCGCTCGGTGCTCGTACTTCGAGTGCAGGTCGCCACCGCTAATCTCGCCCGCGTCCGCGATGATCTCGTAGAGAATCCGCTGATGTGTTGAGAGCTTCTCGACGTACCGTGTAGCGATGTCCGCCTTCGCATCGTCGGCGATGCGGTTTACGACGCCGACGGTAATCCGGTCCTCGATGTCCGTGTCCTCGACGTACCGTGCGGACTGCCGGAGCAGCGCGATCGCGAGCCGAGCGTCGCCCGCGGCAATGTCGGCGATGTAGTTGATGGTCTTGTCGTTGATCGCGCCGAACTCCAGGCCCGCCTCGGCGCGGCCCCACAGGATGTCGGCGAGTTCGTCATTGTCGTAGGGATCGAGTTCGACTTTCTGGGCCGACCGGAGCCGAGAGTCCACACGGATGTCGAGGTCGCGGAAGAGTCGATCCTCGTCGACGCAAATCAGGACCATCGTGACGTTCGACAGCTCGTAGAGCGAGAGTAGCGTAGTCATATCGTCGACGACGTCGACCTCGTCGAGGATCGCGACGAACTGACCGTCGATCTCTTGGAGACGATCAAGGAACGTCGACGCCGAGGTACCCTCCTTTCGGAGATCCGCGCCTCGGTCGGTGTCTCGGAGCAACGAGTAGAGAATATCGGTTTTCGACGCGTTCGAGATGCAATTCGTGTACCCCCACTCGACATCGAGGGTTTCGCGCTTGAGATGATCGAGAACGTACTTCGCGATAGTGGTTTTGCCAGTCCCACTCTTTCCATGGATCAGGATGTCTTCACCAGGATCGTCGTTTGATACGGGCTTGAGGGCAGACGAGATCTCGTCGATTTTCCCTTCCCGATGATGCAGCTCTTGGGGGACGTGATCTTGGCGAAGTGCTCGGGCGTCCGTGATCATATACGGGCCGGTACTAACGACTTACTTATAAATCCCTGCGCAGATATTAACTTATCCTACGATTCAGGTGGAAGTCCAAACTCAGGATTCATCTAATAATTCCAGTGGTGCATGAACATCCTCTAAGATAAAATTCAAGTCAAAATACTGCTAGGTGGGTCGTATGCGGAAGGACATGTTTGAGGGTGGCCGAACCACCCGCATTGAAAGCGAGAGCTACCAGTCCCGTCAATCTTGCGTTCGTCGGAGGGCGGCACGATGATTGAACTGACCGACCTCCAGGAGGACATTCTCACGCTCGCGGTAGAGAACCCCGAGATGACCAACGAGGAGATCGCCGAGATACTCGACTGCTCGGAGGAGTGGGTCGGCGAAGTCCGCCGGAAGTACGAGCAGAAGGTCAGCGAAAGCAAGGTCAGCCAAGAACTACAGACTGTGGCAGGGACCGCGAAGAATCCTCCTCAACCCGGGAACAGCGTACTCGATACCGACGAAATCGACACATTTGACGTAGTCATGGTCCTGTTTCTCCTTCTGATCATTGGTAGGTGGGCGATGAACCAGGGCCTCATCTGATCCCGCGCATAATGCGCGTGGCCGAACGTTTTCTTACTCTTCGCCGACAGACCAAGTGGCGGGCTCGTACTCGATCGGGAGTTCGTCAGTCGCAAGGATTTCGGCGATTTCCTCTGCATTCAGGCTCCCACGTTCATCGGCGGTCGCCAGTAGTTCCTCAAACGCGCCTGCGCCAGAGGTAACCGCGTTCTGCCCGGTCAACCGGAGGTAGCCGAGGACGGCCCGCTCCAGTGCCTTTGCTTTGGTGTTCTCTCCGGTTGCATCCTCCAAGTCCTCCAAAAGGAGGTCTCGGTTTCCAGACAGTCGCCAGCGATATGAGTCGGCCATTTTTGAACACACCTCGTGATTCCAGGGGAATCTGGAACAACTGAAAGCTTCGCTATTTATAAAAGAAGTGGGTGATCCACCCTGGTCGGCGCGACAAAGAGGGTCTATGCAATTGGTCGCGGTCGAAAATTGAACACGTCCGTCGTCAAAGGTCAGAGAGATGTGTTCAATTTTCGGCAATGGATTCTATAGATGTGCAACCCCATGTGGTCGCGTCGAAACCGGGTCACACGCTGATCATGCGATCGTCCGCGACCTCGTCGAGCGTCTCGGCCGCGAGCATCTCCTCAACTAACGCCTGAACGTCCTCTCGATCGAGGTCGTCCTCAGCCTCGACTGTCCGCGCAACGACCTGCTCGCGCGGCGCGCCGTAGTCCGCGCCCTGAAGCGTGAGATCGTCGACGACCTCGGTGATGGTCGCGGTCGGCGTCGACCCCGCGAGGTCGAGCCCACCCTCGTCACCGTCCTCGTCGTCCGCAACGACCTCGACGCCCGGGTCGAGCCCAAACTCTGCGAACGACCGGCCCTTCAACCGCGTCGCCCGCTCGACATCCACCATCTCTATCTCGTCTGAGAGCCGCGCCTTCGCCGACGCCTCGGCCAGCCGCGCGATGTCCCCAACCGCGCGCGGGGTCACCGGATACTCCCGACCGTCCTCGTCCTCCTGGCGGACGATCCGCGTTTTCACCTCAACGTACCAGTCCCGGAGCGTCTGGCGTACCTCGTCGCTCCCGAACACCGGCCGTTTCTCCCGCGCCGCCGCCAAGTACGCCCGGAGTTCCTCGGTCGACAGCTCCGGCTCGACCGCGTCCGCCGACTCGGGGACGTTCTTGTCGAGCTCCCGGCGTTGCGCGGCGTCACGACCAGCGGTGATGTGGTCCGCGATCGCCTCGACCGCGTCCGGATCGGTCTTCTCCTCGGGACAGAAGATCAGGTCGAACCGGTCGAGCAGCGGCGACAGCACGTTCGTCTGCTCCGCGGGCGACCGCTCCGGATCGAAGTGCCCGCCCGACGGGTTGCCCGCCGCGAGGATCGCCGTCTCGGCCTCCAGTGTGGCCTTCTGCCCGGCCTTCTCGATGTTGATCACGCCCGACTCCATCGCCTCCAACAGCGCGTTCTGCTCCTGGTCGCCAGCGCTGTCGAGTTCGTCCAGGAACAGCGCCCCGCCAGAACACTTCGGGATCGCGCCCGCCGTCACCGTGAACTCCGCGTCCGAGAAATCGTCGCGAGTGATCGCCGCCGTCAACCCGGCCGCCGACGTCCCCTCGTTCCCGCTCGACTTCTGCGAACGCGGCGCCAGCCGCACCAGCGCCTCCCCGAAGTCGGTCTTGCCCGCGCCGGGATCACCCAGCAGGAACATGTGAATCTGCCCGCGGTAGTCCTTCCCGTCGGCGCCCGTCGGCGCGTTCGCCCCGACCAGCTGGCAGATCAGCGCCTCCTTGATGTGACGATCGCCGAGATGGCTCGGTGCGACCGACTCAACCAGCACGTCCACCGGGTCGTCGCGGCTCGCGACCGCGTCGATGACCTCACGGTACGGTTCAACGTCGAACTCCCCCGGATCGGTGTCCTCGACGAGGACATCCTCGGCGTCGAACGCCTTGTCGAACACCGTCGACCCGCCATCCTGGAGCGGGAGGTACTCCGCGATCAGCGAGACGCACCGCCCGC